>DASUKK010000019.1:0-207192 GCA_036278795.1 Steroidobacteraceae bacterium
CGCCGGTAGCGCGCGTCCGGAGAGGAAGCTCTGCACCGGCAGGATCTGCGCGGCGTCGGCATGCGCCAGCATGGGGCTCGCGAGGAGAATGCAACCGAGAAGTACGCCCAGGTGCCGTAATTGTCGATGCATGCTTGCCCCTAACGATTACCTTATATCTTCGGTCATCGGAACGTCGCAGCGTGGGTCCGAGCGCCAATGGCGCGGTTAAATTATTCCGGAGTCCCACCAAGACGTGCAGCATTATCTCCCCGCAGCCGTGCGGGACTCTTATGCAGACGCGACTGCACCATGTCAGAACGCGACGCTTTGCCGGGCGGCGTGCGAACGCCTCACTATCCCGGATAACATCAAGATGGCCGACCAGCTTTACAGCGTTTCCCGATATTGCTATATGTTCCCGCTCCCGATGAACGAATAGAGCGCTCGTTCAGCGAGACGCTACGCCAGTGACCGACCCGCACAAACGATCCCGCGATGAGGTCAACCGCCAGGTAGAAGCCGCCTTCGCTCGTCAGAAGCGCGGCGAGCTCGGGTTCGCCGCCGCGGTCTATCGCCGGGTGCTGGCGGAGAATCCCAATCAGCCCGCCGCGCTCCACTACCTGGGTCTGATTGCCCGGCGAAGCGGCAATTCTCGAGAGGCGCTGCGACTGTTGGAGCGCTCCATCGAGATCGACCCGACCGACCCGCGCGCCCACAGCCATCTGGGGCAGGTCTACACGGATCTGAACGACAAGCGCAAGGCTGCGCTCTGTTTCGAGCGGGCGCTGCAAATCGATCCGGACCACGTCCCTTCGCTCAACAACTTGGCGAATGTGACCATGACCCGTGATTTACGGCAGGCAATCGCCCTGTACCGGCGTGCTCTGGAATTGAATCCCGATGCGGCATTTATCGCCTACAACCTGGCGCAGGCGCTGAGCGAAAACGGCTCGCTTGACGAGGCACTGCTGCTCTACAAGAGAACGATACTGCTCGATCCGCGGTCTTCGCTGGCCCATCACAAGCTTGGCGTTCTGCTGGAGCAGCGTGGGGAGTTTCCCGAGGCCACAGAGCAATATCTCGCAGTGCAGCGCCTCGACCCGGATCACGCGTCGTCACTGGCCAACCTGATAGCCATTCGCGATTACATTCCGGAAAGCGCCATCGTACGTCGGGCCGAGGAGATGGTGACTGTACGCGATGTCACGGAGGAAGACCGCATCAAGCTCCATCGCGGATTGGGTAAGCACTACGAACGGGCCACCGACTACGAGGGGGCCTTCGGCCAATTCGCGGCGGCGAAGCGGCTCCTGAAGCGCAGTCGAGCCAACTTCGACATTAGCGGTATCGCCAGGCTCAGCGACCGGCTCATGCGGGCCTTCAGCCGCGAGCTGTGCACGCAGGACAATACGCGCATCAGCGATTCACGGCGTGTGGTGTTCATCGTCGGTCTGCCGCGCTCTGGAATGACCCTCACCGCACAGATTCTCGCGAGGCACCCACGCGTATTCAGCGCCGGGGAGTTGCAGGAGGTCCCGCGGATCGTGAAGATGCTGCGGCCCGATTACCCCGAATGCATGGCGCTCATGGACTCCCATGCGCTCAACGAGCTGGCCAACGACTATCTGGCCGTCGTCGACCGGCTCGCCGGGCCCGGGCCGCTGCGCGTGACCGACACGATGCCGCTCAACTCGCTGCATCTCGGCCTGATCGCGAAACTCTTTCCTGAGTCGCGCATCGTTTTTTGTCGTCGCGATCCATTGGACGTCGCCATTTCCTGCTTCGCGGAAGTATTCGAACCCGAGTTTGACTACACCACTACACTGGAGGACTTCGGGCATTACTTTCTGGAACACGAGCGCTTGATGGCTCATTGGCGCACAGTCCTGCCGATTCCGATCCACGAGGTGCGCTATGAAGAGCTGATCGCCGATCCTGAAAGCGCCTGTCGCGCGCTCTTCACCTACTGCGGGCTAGACTGGGACCCGGCCTGCCTGGACTTGCACAAAACGGAGCGCGCCATTCAGACACCCGGCCGCCGGCCGGTACGCCAACTTTTGAATCAAGCGTCGGTTGGCCGATGGCGACATTATCTGCCGCACATGACCCCCTTGGCGCAATTCCTGGAAGCCAGCGGCTTCAGATATGCGAAGGAGACGCAAACGGCCATCTCGCATCGTCCGTCCGACCGATATGGGCGCAGATGGGATACTCCGCCGAAGGCATTAACCAGCCCGATATTCATCGTAGCTGCGCCCCGGTCCGGCAGCACTCTGCTGTTCGAGGCTCTGGCGCGCAGTGAGCACCTATGCAGCGTCGGCGGCGAGGCGCACTGGCTGGTTGAAAACCATAGTGATCTGCGACCCGGCGCGCCGGGCGTTGATTCGAACCGGCTGCGAGCGGACCAGGCGACGGATAGCCATCGCGACGACATCATCGATCAGATCGTCGCGCGTCTGGTCGATAATGCCGGCAACCCCGCGGATCCGGACGGCGACCGGATCTTTCTGGAGAAGACCCCGAAGAATGCGCTGCGCATCCCCTTTTTCGCCCGCATCTTCCCCGGGGCGCGCTTCGTGTTTCTCTGGCGGGATCCACGCGAAAACATCAGTAGCATCATCGAAGCGTGGCGCTCCGGGCGCTTCGAGACATACAGGCAAGTGTCGGGCTTCGACGGCCCCTGGTCACTGCTGCTGCCACCGGGCTATCAGCAACTCAGCAATCGACCTCTGGAGGAGATAGCCGCCTTCCAATGGGAGAGCACCAACCGGATCATCTTGGAAGACATCGCGGCCCTGGATCCCGAGCGGTCACTGCGGCTGGCCTACAGCGATCTCATTACCGACGTAGCCGGCTCGGTGAGGCGGATATTGACCTTCGCCAACGTCCAGGTCGATCCGGCACTCACGCACCATCTGCAGAATCCGCTGCCGCACTCCCGGTACACGCAAACTGCTCCGGCAGCATCCAAATGGCGTATGAACGAGGCGCAGATCGAACGCATATTGCCTCGCGTCGAGGATACCTGGCAGCGGCTTCGGAGCTCTTCGTAGCGCTCTAACTCTGGCCACGGGACTCTTGGCCCCGCCCATGAGCGCCTCAAGGCTCGCCGCTGCCGATTTCGCTGCGCCGGCGCTCCACGTAGTCGTCGAGGGCCTCGGCGATCGCCGGATCGAGCACCGGCTCCTCATACTCGGCGAGCGCGCGCTTCCAGATCTCGGTCGAGCGCTCCGTCGCATCGTGGCCGCCGGCCAGCTGCCAGTTCTCGTAACTCTGCCAGTTCGAGACGAGTGGCTCATAGAAAGCGCTCTCGTAGCGCTCCAGGGTATGCGGCTCGCCGAAGAAGTGCCCGCCGGTCTTGACCCCCTTGATCGCTTCGAAGCCGAGCTCGGCCTCATTCACTTTCACCGGCTCGAGGAACTGCATCATGAGCTGCAGCATCTCGACGTCTAGGATCAGCTTCTCGAACGATGCGGTGAGTCCCCCCTCCTGCCATCCGGCCGCATGGTAGATGAGATTCGCGTGACCGAGAATGGCTCCCCAGAGGGACATCTCGGTCTCATACGCACCCTGAGCATCGGCTACGTTGGAAGCGCTGGCGTTGGAAGTGCGATACGGCAGTCGATAGCGTCGCGCCAGCTGTCCACCGGCGACGTTCGCCTTGGCGTTCTCCGGTGTGCCGAAGGCAGGCGCGCCGGAGCGCAGATCGACGTTCGACGTGAAGGCGCCATACATGACGGGCGCACCCGCCCGAGCGGCCTGTGCGAGGACGACGCCGAAGAGCGCTTCGGCATTTTGTTGCGCCAGCGCGGCGGCCAGGGAAACCGGCGCCATGGCTCCCATCAGCGTGAAGGGCGTGATGACGACCGGTTGGCCGTGAGTGGCCATCGCAACCAACCCGTCCGCCATCGCCTCGTCGAAGCGGCGCGGACTGTTGACCGAAATGATGGTGATCACGCCCGGGCTCGCCGCCATCTCTTCGAGCGTGAGGCCGCGCGCGATCGCCATCATATTGATCCCATCCAACGCCCGCCCGGCGCCGATCGCGGTGCAGTGATACGCGAGATCCGAATAGCGAATGTTCGCGCGGTACGTATCGAGGTGGCGCGAGTTCGCGGGCAGCTCGATCGGAGCACAAACCTGATTGCCAATCAGATGGATGGCGTTGAAGTAATGGGCGAGGCGGATGAAGTCACAGTAGTCGCTCAAATTTCCGGACCGGCGCCCACGCTCACGGTCATGGACGTTGGGCGGCCCCGCAACCAGTCCGAAATTGATGTGATTGCCGCCGAGCGTAACCTGTCGGGCGGGATTGCGCGGAGTCAAGGTGAAAGACGACGGCGCCGTCGCGAGCGCCTGCTCCACGAGATCCCGACCAATGCGGACCATGCCGCTAGCGTCGTCGACCTGAGCGCCGGCGGCCCGCATGATGTCTCGAGCGGGCGGCGACATCAGTTCGACGCCCAGCTCATTCAGAATGCGCAGAGACGTTAGATGGATAGCTTCCACCTGGTCCGCCGTGAGCACCTCCATGGGCGCGTAAGGGTTCCTGACGGTCCGCCAAGGCAGCTGCCGGAGCCGGCCGGAGGCCGTGCGCCGCCCCCTTCCGCCTTCGCGTCGTCGTAGTCCTCCCATCAGCGCATGATCGCCGGAATCGCCCGGCCGCATTTGCCCAAAGCCGACCTAACGGTGCGGCTGAGCGACATCCTGAGGGCGGGTCCGCCGGCTGCGCCAATTGGGTGGAATCAACGCCCAGGGCGGGCGTCGGTTCATAGCGCTGCCCGCGGCGATCCTCGCTCGCCCAACCACTCGCGTCGGCGGATCTGCCGCGGAGAGACTCCATACACTTTCCGGAAAGCACGCGCAAACTGACTTGCCGACGCAAACCCGGCTGCCAATGCGACTTCCATGATGGAAAGCGATGTCTCACCCAGGAGTTGCTGGGAAAGCCTGAGGCGCAGCGCCAAATAATACTCGTGAATCCCACGTCCGAGCTGGTTACGGAAAGCGCGTTCGAGGCGACGCAATGAGACGCCTGCCAGTTCGGCAAGTTGCTCGCGCGGCAGAGGCATCTCGAGGTTCGACTCCATTACGTTGAGCACCTTCAGGAGCTTTTCATCGGCCACACCGAGCCTGTATCGTATATCCATACGTTGGGGCGTTGCGCCCTCTCTGACCTGCGTGTGCAAGAACCAATCACTCACGGCCGCCCCCAGCTGATAGCCATGGTCGCGGGTGATGAGGGCCACCATCATGTCTAGCCCTGCGATGCCTCCCGAGCAGGTGATCCGATCGCCGTCCAGCTCGAACAGTGATCCCGTGAGTTGAATATCCGCATAAGCCTCTCGTAAGGCCGGCGCGTGCTCCCAGTGTATCGTGCAGCGTCGCCCATGAAGCAGGCCCGCCTTGGCCAGGATGAACGGCCCTCCCGAGATTCCCCCGAGGGCGACACCCCGCTGGGCGAGCTTACGAAGCCACGCGAACGTCCGCCGATCATTGAAGGTCGCCGGATTGCCTCCAGCGCACACGAGCATCAGATCGAGCGCGCCAAAATCCGCGCCAAACTTGAAGTCAGGCAACACCGCAGCCCCGTTGGATGCGATAGCAGGTTTATCCGCGGGGGTTGCGTGCCACCAACGATAAAGCGGTCGGCCAGCCAGACGGTTGGCGGCTCTCAGCGGCTCGACTGCGGCCGCATATGACAACAGGGCAAACTCCGGAATGAGGAGAAATCCCACTGCTGCTACCTGGGTCGCGTCGCCGGTTGATCGCTTCGGTCCTTGTCCAGATCCAGATGCGGGCATGGCGCAAATCGTATGACTCTCGCCGCAATTAATCAACTTCGGGTACCGCGCACTCATATGCTTCGAGCCGATTGTCGCTTCGGCTCAGGAAACAGCTTATGCTGGGGCTCCCCCTTAGAGCATCAATACACACACTTCTATAGAGATGAGCGAGGATCGAGCTGCCATGAGCCTTCCGCATCACACACGATTTCTCGTAATCGGCGCCGGTATCCATGGCCTCTCCACCGCGTGGCACCTCGGTGCGGCGCTGCGACGCAAGGATCAGGGTAGCGGCAAGGACATACTGGTTATCGACAAGACCGGCATCGCGGCCGGGGCTTCCGGGATCGCGTGCGGTGTGATCCGCAACAATTACTATCAGCCAGCAATGCGGCAACTCATGGCGCATAGCGTCTCGGTGTGGGAGAGCGATCCACAGGCATTTAGCTATCATCCGGTCGGCTACATGCAGGTCAGTCCGGAGCCCATGCACGAGCAGGTGGCGAGCATAGCCGAGCAGCAGAAGGACATCGGCTACGAGTCGGTCTTCATCGAGGGCGCCAAGGAATCCGCAGCCTACATGAAGGGGCTGTTCTCGGATTGGCAGGCGAAGGGAATCACCTCGGTGCTTCACGAGAAGAAGGGCGGGTATGCAAACAACGCTGCCTCGATCCACGCGCTGGCAAGGAAGGCTGAGAGCGAGGGCGTGCGCATCCTGACGGGCATCAGGGTCACCGGTTTTCGCAAGGACTCGACCGGCGCTATCCGAACCGTTGTGACGAACAAGGGGGACATCGATTGCGAGTTCGTAGTAGTCGGCGCAGGACCCTGGGTCAAGCAGATCTGGGATATGCTGCAGCTTCCAAAGGCGATCCGCATCAAGGATCGTAACGGGCGTATGCACGATAACGTACCGATGTGGACCTTCTGGTCTCTGCAGGAAGGAACGCTCGGAGTGGATCCCACACTGCAGCGTACGAACGACGGTCGCATGCCGCCGGTAATTCACGTAGACAGTGACGCACCGCTGTTCTCGGATGCAGACGGCTCACTGATCACCGACCGGCTGTGGGGCATCTACTACAAGCCGGATTTTCACTTCGGCGGCGTGCAGGGCGGTGCCATGCCGTTCAAAGTCACCGCCGATCCGGCGACCGTGAAGATCGATCCATATGGCCCCGAGTCACCCGACTTCGTCGTAGGGCCGGACTTCGCCCATATGTGGTGCTCTGCTCTCGCCTTCTGTCAGAAGCGCTTCGAGGGCCAGCTATCGAAGTTTAAGCGCGAGCCCTCGGGCGGCATCGGGTCCTTCACTGCCGATAACTTCCCGGTCTTCGACCGCTTCTGCGACAATGTGTACGTAATCGCGGATTCGAACCACGGCTACAAGATGATCGGCGTCGGAGCACTCGTGGCAGAGGAGATTTGCGGTAACCGAAGCGAGCTATTGGAACCGTTCCGCTTCTCGCGATTCGCGGAAGGGCGGCTGCACCCTGTTTCCAACAGCCCGTTCCCATGGAGTTGAACCGTATGAGTGCCACGCGGCAGCCGTATGTTCGCCGCAAGGTGTGACGGCGCCCGGGCTCATGTTGGAAGAACCATAGCTGGCAGCGGACTTCCGCAGAATAGCTCTCGCGCACCGATCACCTCGCACAGGGAACTCAATATCCAATCAGCTCGTCGATCTGGGGCGGCGCGATGTCTTGGTGACGTTCGACCTGCGCAGATACCAAAGCGACATCATCGAGCTCGCCGAATTGGCAAAGACCCGGCGGGCTTCCGTCGTTCTATTCACCGACAAGCTCTTGTCGCCCATCGCACGAGTCGCAACCCTCGTGTTGACTTGTGACGTAGATGCGCCATCGCCTTATGACTCGATGGTTCCTTGTCCGGCACTCGTCGAGGTCGTCATCGCAGCGGTTGCGGAGCGAAGCGGCAGTACCGGCAAGCGCCGGATCGGCGAGATCGAGCATTTGCGCGCGACGGACGGGCGAAGAGACCCGTTGGCGGAGAGCTGACGTCCCGACACGTGGACCGGGTCAGCATCCGGGCGCTGTATATCCCGGATGCTCACGTACAGGGTCTCGGCAACCAGGCGGATGCGTGCGGGAAACAGTTCGAGTTGGCATAGCCCGGGATCGAGGTCGAACGAGGCGACGCGGGCGATCGTGGTTCGTGGGGCCTAACGATTTGGCTCCGGCGCACCATGCGGGCCGTCATCCGGGGCTTTATCGGACTCACCCGCGGGCTGCGCGCGCCGCTCCTTGACCGTTGCCAGGTAGACATAGATCACCGGCACCACATACAGGGAAAACAGCGCGCCGATCGCAAGGCCCGCGGCGATCACCAGGCCCATGTCAAAACGGCTCACCGAGCCCGGGCCGGTGGCGAGGATCAGGGGGACTGCGCCGAACACCATGGCGCCCGTGGTCATCAGGATCGGCCGCAGGCGGATGCTGGAGGCTTTCTCTACCGCCGCGCGCCGGTCCAGTCCCTCGGTTTCCTGGATCACGTTGGCGAATTGTACGATCAGGATGCCCTGCTTGGTGATCAGTCCGATCAGCGCGACGATCCCGACTTCGGTGTAGATGTTGAGCGTCGCGGCGCCGAAGTACATGAACAGCAGCGCCCCGGAGATCGCCATCGGCACCGTCACCATCACGATCAGAGGATCACGGAAGCTCTCGAACTGCATGGCGAGCAGCAGGTACACCAGAATGATCGCCAGCATGAAGGTCACGAGGAAGGTGTTGCCCTGCTGGATATACTGGCGCGACTGACCGGCATAATCGAAACTGAAGCCGCTGGGCAGTTTCGCGGCCGACTCGGTCTTGAGATACGAGAGCGCCTGGCCGAGGGTCACGCCGGGGGCCATTACGCCTTCGACGGTCGCCGAATTGAGCTGCTGGAACTGCGGCAGGAATTCCGGCTGCACACTGGTATGCGTCGAAATCAGCGTCGACAGAGGCAGGAGCGCGCCACTGCTGTTGTTGACGTAATAGCGGCCGAGCAGCGAGGGATCGGCGCGATACCGGTCCGGCACCTGGGGAATGACCTCATAGCTGCGGCCGTTGAGGTCGAATCGGTTGACGTAATTGCCGCTGAGCAGGGCGCCCAGGTTCTGGCTGATGTCAGCCATGCTCATCCCCATGGCACCCGCCATGTTTCGGTCGATGTCCACCGCAACCTGCGGATTGTCGAACTGCAGATCCTTGGTCATGAACGCAAAGAGCCCGCTTTGCATGGCTGTTCCGATGAAGCTGTTCGCCACCTGGTTGATCCTGTCGTAGGAGCTCGTGGAGGTGAGCACGAACTGCACCGGAAAGCCGGTGGGTGAGCCCGGCAGAGTTGGCTTCTCAAAGGCCGCGGCCTGCACGCCGGTCACCTGGTTCAACTTCGCCTGCACCGGAGGCAGGAGCTCCATCTGGGTGCGTGAGCGCTCGCTCCAATCCGCGAGCTTGATGCCTTCGACCGCGGAATTGCCGCCGCCACCTGTCAGCGAAAGGCCATTGATCTGGAACACCTGCTTGGTCTCGGGAAAACTGTCGAACATCCGCCGCAGCTGCACGGAATACTTGTTCAGATAGCCGAGAGTGGCGGTCGCCGGGGCCGTGACGGCCGCCAGAATGAGCCCCTGATCCTCGATGGGCGCAAGCTCACCGGGAACGGCGAGAAACATCACCGGAATCGCGATCAGTACACCCGCCACGACCACCAGCACGGCGGAGCGCGCCGTGAGCACCGCCGACAGAGAGCGGTCATAGGCCTGGCGCAGGCGATTGAACTGCACGTCGAGCGCGTGGGCGAGGCCCCGTGGTTTGCTGTGCCGCAGCACCTTGGAGGAGATCATCGGCGAGAAGGTGAGCGCCACGACTGCCGAGACCGCCACCGTGAACACCAGCGTGAAGGCGAATTGGGAGAACAGGCTTCCCGTCAGCCCTCCGGTGAGCCCTATGGGCGCAAACACCGCCGCGAGCGTCGTGGCCATCACGATGATGGGAGCGGCCAGCTCCCGCGCGCTCATGAGCGCCGCCCGCAGCGGCGGCGTGCCCTCCTCGACGTGGCGGTGGATGTTTTCCACCACAATGATGGCGTCGTCCACCACCAGCCCGATGGCCAATACCACCGCGAGCAGCGTGAGCAGGTTGATGGAGTAGCCCATGGCGATCATCAGGACGCCGGCACCGGTGACCGACAGGGGAATCGCCACCGCAGGAATCAGCAACGAGCGCAGCGAGCCCAAAAACAGGAAAATCACCGCCACCACCACCGCCAGCGTGATGGCAATCGTCACCATCACCTCGTGAATGGACTTCTGGATGTAGGTGCTGCCGTCGTAGGGGATCGCCGCCTGGATGGCCGGAGGCAGCGAATGGGTCAACTCGGCATAGGCCTGGTGCACACCTTGGGCGACGGTCAGACTGTTGGCCCCGGGCGTGGGGAACACGCCGATGAACACGGCCGGCGTGCCGTTGTAGAACACCGATTGATCGTAGTTTTCCGCCCCCAGCTCCACCCGCGCCACATCCTGCAGCCGCACCAGCGTCCCGCCGCGGTTGGCCACCACCATGCGGCTGAACTGCGCGGGATCGTCGAGGGAGGTCTCCGCGGTGATGGCCCGGGTGATGTACTGGGATTTGGTCTGGCCCACGGCGCTGACATAGTTGTTGCTCGCCAGCGCCGCCGACACTTCCGCAGGCGTAAGCTTATAGGCTGCCAGCTTGTTGGGATCCAGCCAGGCGCGCAAGACGAAGCTGTTGCCGCTCGGCCCTGTGCCCGCGGGAACAATCTGCGCCTGGCCGACGCCGGGTTCGCCCTGGATCTTCGGCTGCGCCACCCGCAGCACATAGTCGTTGACCTGCTGCTGGTTGAGGGTCTTGCTGTAGAAGGCCAGATACATGAGCGCGGTCGTGTCGCCGACGGTCTCGTTGATCACCGGCGGTTGAGTGCCGGTGGGCAGCTGGTTCTGGACCTGCTGCACCTTGGCCAGGATCTGCGCCACCGCCGCGTTGGGATCGTAATTGAGCTTCATGTACACCGTGATGGTGGACGTGCCTTCGGCGCTCGAGGAGGTCATGTAATCGATGCCGGGGGCCGAAGCGACAGACTGCTCCAGCGGCGAGGTGACAAAACCCTGCACGGTGTGGGGATCCGCGCCCGGATAGGCGGTGGTCACGGTGACCAGCGTACTGGTCACCTGTGGATACTCCTCGACGGTCATTCCCATCCAGGCCCGCAGGCCCAGCAGCAGGATCACGAGGTTGAGCGCCGTCGCGAGGACCGGGCGGCGGACGAAGATGTCGGTGAACCGCATGCCGCCCTCCGCTTCAGCCGCCGGCCGGGACGTTGCGGATCTCGACCGGCATCCCGTTGTGCAGCTTGACCTGTCCGGCGGTCACCACCGTCTGCCCTGCTTTCAGTCCCGAGAGGATTTCGGTCACGCTGCCGCGCGTTGCGCCGGCCCGGACCGGCGTCGCGACGGCGATCGCGGCCGGCGCTCCGCTCTTGTCAGCCTTGCGCTCGATCACATACACGTAATCGCCGAAGGTGTTATAGGTCATGGCCACGGAGGGCACCACCAACACGCTGTGTGGCTCGCCCGCCAGCAGCAGCGCCTCGCCGAACATACCGGGCCGGAGGAGATTCCCGGGGTTGGGGACGGTGGCATCCACGGTGACGTTGCGGGTACCGGGATCCACCTGAGAGCCCAGGGCGATCACGTGCGCGGGAAACCGCTTGCCGGGGTAGGCGTTGACGCTGATCTGCACCTCCTGGCCTTTTTGCACCAGCGCGAATTCGTCCTGCGGTACGGTGAACTCGACGCGCAGGGGGTCCCAGACGTTGAGCGCAGCCACAGGCGTGCCCGGCGTCAGATATTGACCCAGACTGACTTCTCGTACGCCCATCCACCCCGAAAACGGCGCGCTGAGCGCCAGCTTCGCGAGCGTGGCCCGGTCGTTGGCCACCGCCGCATTGGCGCTGGCGTAAGCGGCCTGGGCGCTGTCGAAGCTCCCCTGGCTGGTGGCATTCGCCTTCAACAGGCCTTCGGCCCGGCGGTAGTTGATTTGCGCGAGCTTGGCCGATGCTTCGTCGCTTTTGAGCTGGGCAAGCTGGTTCGAGTCGTCGATCTGGATCAGGCGCTGGCCTTTGCGCACGTAGTCGCCGGATTCAAAGTAGATTCCCGTGACCTGGCCCGAGAGCTGCGGCGTGAGCTCGATGCCGGACACCGCTACGAGGTTGGCGATCGCATGGATCTGCTGTTGCCAGGTTGTGGTGGTCACCCGTGCCGTCGACACGGTCACCGCGGGCGCGCCGGGCTGCGCCGAAGCGGCGTGTGCCCGGTGGTCCAGCCACGCTTTGCTGCCGAAGAGGCATGCGAGCAGGACAAGCACCACCACGGCGGTGCGTAGCGGAAGTTTCCTTTCAGACCGGATCATTTGCGGGATTCCTGTGGGCCGCCGGAGTGCGGGCTTGGGGAGACTGCAAGCCGATCGCCGCCGCCAAGGGCAACGTACAACGCCGCGGTGTCGGTCAGCTCGCGTGTCTCAGCCTGGATGTAGGCGATGTGCGCAGTGTCGTACTGAACTTCGCTGGTGAGCAGACCGAGATAGTCCACCGCGCCGCTCCGGTACTGGGTACCGACCAGGGCAAATGCGCGGGTGGCGTCCCGCAGGGCGCGCTTCTCCGCGGCAGCCGCGACCGCGTCGTGCTGCAGCGCACGCAGCACGTCCGCTACGCTGCTGAAGGCATTGAGCACGGTCGAGCGGTAATCGGCGAATACCGCCGCATAGGCCTGCTCGGCCGCGTGCTTCTGCGCCTCCAGGGTGCCGCCTTCGAACAGCGGCAGCACCAGGGGTGCCGCTATGTCCCACACGCGACCCGCGGGATCGAACAGGCTGCTCCAGGAATTGCTCTGGGTGCCGAAGGCCCCCGTGAGCTGCAACGACGGATACATGCGCGCCACCTGCTCGCCTACCGCGGCGTTGGCCGCGCGCAACTGCGCCTCGGCCGCGCGTATGTCGGGCCGCTGGCGCACCAGGCTCGAAGGCAGGCTCACCGGAAGCCGGCTCGGCAGCCGCAGCTCCGTCAGCTGCGGGGGCTTGAAGGTACGCGCCTCGGCCGGAAATTTCCCCAGATAGACCGCCAACAGATGGCGCGCCTGGTCGCGCGCCTGTTCCAGCGTCGGCAGCACGGCGCGGCTGCTCTCCAGCTGGACGGCCTGAGTCAGCACCGAGAGCTCCGAATCGGCGCCCAGCGCATAGCGCTTGCGTGTCAGCTCGAGGAGTTGCGTCTGATCACGGATGTCGTTCTGCTCGGCGGCGATCTCCTCCTCCAGAGCCGCGAAGTTCAAAGCGGTATTCACCACGTTGCCGGCGAGAGTCAGACGGGCCGCCTGTAGCTGGTCGCCGGCGACATCGACCTGGGCCTGTTCATTGCGGGAGACCAGACGGTTCAGGCCGAACACGTCCGGATCGTAGCTGACGGACACTTCGCCGGTGTAGAGGTTGAAGACGGGTGGCGTGAATACACCGCCGTTGCCCGCGCCTGATTGTTTCAGGCGCTCGGCGCTCAGGCCAAGCGACACCTGCGGGTAAAAGATGCCCTCCGCGGCCTTCATGTTGTAGCGCGCCTCTTTGAGCGTCGCTTCGGCGGCATCCAGCCCGGGGTTGCGGGCAAGCGCGGCTTCCACTAGCCGGTCAAGCGCCGGGGAGCCATAATCGCGCCACCACTTCGGATCCACGGCGGCGCCGTACTCGAGCGTCTGGACCGCGGCGGCGGCCGGCGCCGGGGAAATCGTCGCGGCAAGGGGTGCAGAGGTATAGGTCGTGACCGACGGCGGGGCCGGGGCATGATAGCTCGGTCCCACGGCACACCCGCAAATCATGACTGTCGCTCCGACGGTGAGCGTGCGGGCACGGAAAGGGAGCGTGGACGCAGTTTGTTTCCGGCGCATCGCTTTCACTACTTTCCACCGAAGCTTTCGGACTTCAGACGGCCGCCCGCACGGCCGATTGATCTGGATTCCTTTGCGGGCATACCGAGGGCTGCCACCGCCTCGAATTCCTGCCGGAGCGCGGATAAGGCGCTCCGGATCGTTTCCCGTTCGTCATCACTGAAAGGCGCGACGACTGCTGCGAGCCGCATCACCGTAGCGCGCCGTGCCGCGGCGACCGTCCGGTCACCGCGCGCGCTGATCGAGAGTGCGACTACCCGTCGGTTTCCCGGAGGTATTCGGCGGCTCACGAGTTTCTTCTTCACCAGGCCCCCCACCAGCCGCGAGGTCGCTGGCAGAGACAGCCCAAGCCAGTCGGACACCGCCGAAAGAGTGGTTCCAGAATGGCTGTGGATGAAGGCGAGCGTGCGGAATTGCGGTACCGACAGGTCGCGACCGCGCTGGCATCGCATCTGCGCACGGATAAACCGGATCGCAGCCGGTACCGCCTCCAGGATTTCCGCCGCACAGTCGATGGGGCTGCAGGCGCGTACAGTTGCAGCATGCAACCTTTGCATTTTGCCATCGTCTGCCAAGACCATGGTGGCCGTCAAGCATGCCGGCCGCCGCAGGCCCCGGATTACTTGCCGTGGTCGCGGGAAAAAGCTTTATCGATCGGCTCATCGAAGCAGACCGGACCGACCTCGGAAACACAGGCTGCGGACCGGGGATGCCTTTGAGCTCGGGCACGATGGCTACCAGGAGCTGACCATTCGGCGCCACCGCCTCCTCCATGCGCTGCCGCCAGAGCCTGGCGCGCGTCCCGGGTGGACGGTTTTAAAGGACTATATTTAGTCCTGTTACAGACCTAGGCATCGGCATCCGCTCATGGCTGTGAGATGCTTGCGCCCGCAATCGGGCGATAGAGTAGCCGAGGTATGACGTCAATGTTGCAGAGCGCATTTGCCTTCATCAAATATCCGCTCTTCGCTTCAAAGGAGGCCGCGGCCTCCCCTCTTCGCGGCGCCCCGTCCAGGCGCAGCAAGCAACCGACCCGCGGTACCGGAACGCACCTCACTCGCCCGGCGCTACTCGCCGTCGCATTGATGTGTGCCACGCCACCGCTGATCGCCGCAGAGCCAGGCCACGTGCTCGATATCGTCGATCGTGTCCCGAAATTCGAGAAGTTCTACGGCGACGCGCAGGGTCTGAGTGAGGGCGCGCGCTGGACTCTGTGGAAGAAGGAGTACGGGATTGCCGCCGTTCCCCCGACACCCGAGGGGGACGCGCTGGCGCGGACGCAGCTCGATGCAGCGTGGGCACGCTACGCGGTGCTGATTCCCAAATTGAAAACTCTCGAGGCGGCTGCCGAAAAGGATGCACGCGTGCTCTTCGCCGCCACTAACAGGCTGTATGTGACCGATGGCGACCGCATCCATACGAAGGTCGCGCTCTTTGTCGGTCAATTCGATGGAAACGAGTACACCGTACCGGCGATGAACGGTCAACCACCGACGATCGTCATGCCAGTCGAGAACCCGAGGCTCGAGGTCCAGCTCGCCCACGAGATGTCCCATTCGGTCAATTTCCAGCTGGCGGCGGTCAAGAACAGCTTCGGCGCGCCGATTGGCGAAACGGTCTTTTTGGAAGGACTGGCCATGCACGCGAACAAGGCCCTGGTGCCAGGATTATCGAACGCAGCCTACACTGAGCTCGCGAGCGACCCCGGTTGGTTCAGGAAATGTGTTACGAGACATATGGCGGTCATGAGAGGTATAGCGCCGTTCTTACGTGACTCAGGGCGCGAGCTCGCGACGAAGTTCACCTTCGGCACCGGTACCACGGGAATGCACCGCGAGCTCTATTGCGCAGGATGGTATGCCGTCGGAGGCATGCTCGCTTCCGGCAAAACGTTCCCTCAGTTGGCGAGGATTCCGGAAAGCAAAATGGTGGCGGTGGTCGCATCCGAAGTGACGCGACAGCTAGCGTCGAGACACGACGCAACCTGAAAGCAGCCGATTGACGATCGGATGCCCTCCCCGCCACAAGCAGCTGTGGTCTGGGCCTGACGAGCGCGCAATGGCAGCATGTCAAAAGAGCACGCTTGAAGAATGGCTCGTTCGCCGTGCGGCGACAGATTCCTACGAGGCGCGGGACTCGTCGACGCACGATTCGATGAGGTCGAAGGCGCGGCTGAGCGTGAGCTGCAGAAGCTGCTCCGGCTTCTTCCGCCCGAATTCTTCTTTCACGACCACCGGCTGTGCCCCCAACCTCACGCAGCAGAAATAAACCAGTCCCACTGGGTTGCCGTCCTCGTCTTCCTCCGGCCCGAGCACGCCGCTGACGGCGAGACTGACAGAAGCCGGCGAGTGCCTCAGCGCGCCCGTTGCGAGTTGCGTCACGACTTCTTCGTTGACGGCGCTCTTCTCGCGCAGCAGGTCCGCGGAGACGCCGAGGGCCGAGGTCTTCAGGGCCTTCGTATAGGTCACGAAGCCTCCATGCAGGACTTCACCTGCGCCATCCGCCCGCGAGAGAACGGCTGCGATCATGCCGGCGGTGCAGGATTCCGCCGTGACGATCGACAGCCCGGCATCCTTCAGCGCTTTCAGGATTGCTTGGGCGCGCTCGCAGAGTTCGGGACTGATGGCAAGGGCGGTTTCAGCGGGCAAGCTATTCGCCCTCCCCCGGCATCATCCGTGCGAGTATGCGTATGAGTCGCTCCGGGTCCACGGGCTTGGGCAGATGCTCATCGAATCCAGCTGCGAGCGCGCGCTGACGGTCCTCGCTGCGTGCGAATGCCGTCACGGCGACGGCGGGCACGCGCGCGGTGTGCTGCTCCTCCTCGATGCGACGCAGATGTTTGATAAGCGCGTAACCGTCTTCGTCCGGCATCCCGATATCCGCCACGATCACATGCGGGCGGCGAATTTCAAAGGCCTCGCGGGCACTCGCCGCCGAGCTTACCGCCCGCACCTGCGCGCCGTACTGCTCGAGAAGCCGCTTGCTCGCCTCGCGAGCCATGGACTCATCCTCGACCAGCAGCACATCGAGTCCGCTCAATTCACCGGCTTCGCGCTGAGCGACGGCCGGCTCGGCTTCCTCCGGGCTGGGATAGCGCCTCTCGAGCGGCAGGTAAACGGTAAAGGTGGCTCCGCCTCCCTCACCCTCGCTGTGCGCCGTGATCGTCCCCCCGTGCAGCTCCACCAGTTGCTTGGCGATAGCGAGCCCCAGGCCGAGTCCCCCAAAGCGGCGCGCGGCGCCGGCGTCCCCTTGGCGGAATCGATCGAAGACATGCGGCAGAAAATCCGCGCGGATGCCCTTGCCCGTGTCGGACACCTCGATCTCCACGGTACCGTTCACCCGCCGCAGGCGCACCGCAACGCGGCCGCCCTCCGGAGTGAACTTGACCGCGTTGGCGAGCAGATTCCAGACCACCTGCTGGATCCGATCGGGATCTACGTAGACGCTCCCCACCTCGGTACTGAGCTCGCCGTCCAGGGAAATTCTTCGACTCTCGGCAGCAGGTCGGATCGCCTCGATCGCGGCCTCCACGACGGCCGCTAACCGCGTGTCACGTGGCGTCAGACGCAGCTGACCGCTCGCCATGCGCGAGACATCGAGCAAGTCATCGATCAACTGCTGCTGAGCCAGAGCCGCTCGATCTACCATCTCACCGCCCCTGACCACATCTTCCCCGCAGACCGTCCCGGCCATGAACATGCGCGACCACAGCCGAATCGTGTTGAGCGGGGTACGCAGTTCATGACTGACCGTGGAGATGAAGTCATCCTTGGCACGATTGGCGTGCTCGGCTGTGGCCTGCAGTTGCCGTGCCGACTGCAGCGCCTCCTGCAAGCGAGCATCGAGAGCCTTGCGGCGGGTGATGTCCCAGAAGGTGGCGACCGCCAGAGTGATCTCACCGGCCGCATTGCGGATCGGCGCGGCACTCATCGTGACCGTTCCGGGGCTGCCATCGGCGCGTACGAACTCGAGCTCCTCATCGAGCACCTCCTCGCCCGCCGCCAAGGCGCGCGCCAGCGGCCACTCGCGCGGCTCGTAGGGCTGCGCATCCGCATGTAACCCTCTAAACATCGAATAAGCCAAGGTCCAGCTGTGACCGATGAAGGGCAGCGGAAACGGCTGATTGAAGAGCTGCGCGGCTTCGCGATTGCCGAGCAGCAGTTTTCCGGAGGGCGCTTCGGCCACCAACACGGCGGCGGGCAGCTGCTCGATTACCGCTCGGAGGCGCTCTTGGCTCGCGGCGATCGCCTGCTCCGCCTGTTTGCGCGTCGTCACGTCGGTGAAGGTGATGACCACCCCGGCGATGCGATTGTCCTCGGTGCGATAGGGAAGCGTACGCTTCAGGTACCACCGGCCGCTGTGGCTCAACACTTCGGATTCGAGGGGCACGAGCTTCGACATCACCTGGCTGGCCTCGGCCATGAGATCGCCACCGGTGAACTTCGGCGCCAGGTGCGCCAGCGGGCGGCCGATGTCGGCGGGGATGAGCTCGAGCAGATCACGCGTCGCCGGCGTGAAGCGGCGCACGGTCAGCTCCGGATCGAGAAACACCACCGCGAGGTCCGTGCTGCTCAAGAGATTGTGCAGATCATCCGTCAAGGCCTCGAGCTCCAGCACTTTGGTCTGCAACTGCGCATTGACCGTGACAAGCTCCTCATTCACGGCCTGCAGCTCCTCCTTGCCGGTCTCGAGCTCTTCGTTCGCGCTTTGCAGCTCCTCGTTGACCGAGGTGACTTCCTCGTTAGAGGCTTTGAGCTCCTCGGTGGAGGCCTCGAAGGCTTCCACGCTCGCCTGCAGCTCGGTCCGCGCCTGGCGCAGCTCCTCCTCGAGGAGGGGATCTCCCCCCAGAGCCTTCATATCTTCCTCGGCACCCGCTGGCGCCGAATGCGCCGAAGCCGCCGCCCCCTTTACCGAACCCTGCTCCATGCGCTGGAAGCTCACCCGGAAATGCTGGGTGGGGTGGCGATGCTTCAACGGCGCGGCGGTGATCGCGACCTGGGTGCCGTCCTCACCCGACCCGGCCTCCACCGTGACCGGACGCTTCTCGGCCATGGCCCGACGCAAGGCACTGCGTGCCGCCGACCGCAGGGGGACGCACACCAGCTCCAGCAGGTTCTGGGTGATCTCACCCGAGGGGTGCTGCAGGAACGAGGTGGTGTCGCCCTGGAAATAGACGAGGCGCTCGTTGGCATCGATCACGGCGGTGGGCGGCAGCTCCTCGAGCAACGCCGCCCGAATCAGGGTTGTCGTGGACGGCCGCACGATCGGCGCCGCTGCCGCGCGCGCGGCTCTACTCACATCGGGCATGGCCGCAGCGAGAGCCGGCAGCTCAGCGAAGCGGTGTGCCGGACCGATGCGGCGGTAGATGCGCCAGCGCTTGCTCACCACCTCGAAGAGCGTATCCGCGTAGCCGAGCGTCTCGGCATTGCCGAGGAACAGATACCCTCCCTCGCGCAGCGCGACGTGCAGCAGCGTGAGTACGCGCCGCTGGGCCTCGGGCTCGAGGTAAATGAGAAGGTTCCTGCAGGTCACGATGTCCACGCGCGAGAACGGCGGATCGCTCAGCAGATTCTGCGGGGCGAAGACCACCTGCTCGCGCAGCGCCTTCCTGATGCGATAGGTGTGCTCTTCCTTCTCGAAGAACTTCTCCAACCGCTCGGGCGACACATTGCCCTCGATACCGCCCGGATAGACGCCCGCGCGGGCGAAGCCCAAGGATTTATCCGCCGTGTCGGTGGCGAAGATCTTCACCTCCACCGTCTTGCCCGCCCGCTCGGCCTCCTCGGCAATCAGCATGGCTAGCGTGTAGGGCTCCTCGCCACTGGCGCAGGCCGCCACCCAGGCCCGCAGCGGACCGCTGCCTGGCTCGTATTGCGCCACCATGGGCTGCACCACCGCTTCCCGCAGCGCCTCCCATGCAGACGGGTCACGAAAGAATCCTGTCACGTTGATCATCAAATCATTGGCGAGCGCGGCCGCCTCCTCCGGACTCTCCCGCAAGCGCGCGCCGTAGTCTTCGAGCCGCGTGATGCCGGCGAGCCCCATGCGGCGCTGAATCCGCCGCAGCACCGTCGGCGGCTTGTAGGAGCCGAAATCGTGCCCGGTGCGGGCGCGCACGATCGCGATCACCTCGCTCAACTGCTGGCGATGGCGCTCGAGGTCCTGCGCCGTGCGGGCACCCCCCGCGCCAGAGAGCTCGAGGGCGGAATGCTGCGTGTACTGCAGCAGGACCGCCGGGATGTCTTCGACTTTCAACACCTGATCGGCGTAGCCGGTATGGATCAGGCTCTGGGGCATCTGGGGGAACTCGGCGGTGTCGGGATCCTGTGCGATGCACAGGCCCCCTGCGGCCTTGATCGCCTGTGCGCCCGCACTGCCGTTGGTGCCGGTGCCGGAGAGCACAACGGCGATGGCACGCTCCCGCTGCTCGCGCGCGAGGGAGCGGAAGAAGTCATCGACCGGGCGGCGATGGCCGCGCTTCTCCACTGGTTCGCCGAGATGCAGCGTCCCGCCCACGAGCGTCACCGTATGGCCGGGGCGGATCACATAGACGCGATTGGGCTCGACGCGCATGCCCTCCTCGATCTGACGCACGCGCATCGCGGTACATCGGCTCAGGATCTCCGCCATCAAGCTCTCGTGCTCGGGCGAGAGGTGTTGAATGACGACATACGCCATGCCGCTCTCGGGCGAGCACGCCGCGAAGAAGGTCCGCAGCACCTCGACGCCTCCCGCGGAGGCGCCGATGCCTACCACGGGAAAGGCAAGCGTCGCCCGAGCCGTGAAGTCGACCGGGGCGGACGCCTCATCCGACGCACCCGAGGGTGTCGCTGCCGGCACGAGGCTGGGATCTTGATCGGTGGGACTCATGGTGGATTCCGACCCATGTGGGGGCTCTGTATCGGATGGAGCGCCACTGAGCTGCGCTGCAAAAGCTGGCCGGTTCGCGGCCTGCAACGAGTCCGCCGTGACGGTACTGTTCGCCCTTCTCGCTCCGAGAGCATAGACCTGTGCGCCGATAATCGCACTTCGACCCGCGCCCGGGGGCACGGCCGTCGAGCCCCGGTCTTCTCAGCGCCTCACGCAGACTTCCCGGCACATCCTTCCAGTGAGTGGACCCTCATCCGGGGGGGAGCGAACGGAGAGCCGCCGAGCTTGCCTTCGTTCACCGCTACGGCAAGCTGCCGCTCGGCAATGTGCATCGTCGCATCGCGATTGGCGATGCGCACCGGAGAGGTCGACAAAACGATGTCACCTTCAGCCACCACGGCAAGGAGCTGCCACGTCGTGAAGTCATGGAATGTACGGTGGTGCCGTTCGAGTTGCCGAGCGTACACACGGGTATGCCCGGAAAGGTCTGCGCTGATAACGCCCGCCTGGGGACGAATTCCCTTGCAGCGGCTGGCGTGAGGACCGGGCGCCCCATTCAGGCCTATGCTCCAGGCGGGAAGTCGAACAAATCGAACAGATCGCCGATGGCCGGAGTATTGAGCGGCACATACGGATCGCCCGCGGCCGTCACGGGATTCGGGAAATTATCCCGGCTGCGGTGCGACACCGGCGGCAAGTGCCAGTTACGCTCGATGAACTTGAGAATGGAGACATGATCCGTGTACGCGTGGGAGATGTATCCGCGCTTCGCGTACCGGGATACCACGAGGAGCGGCACGCGCGTTCCATCGCCGAAGAAGTCGAGCGGCTGCACGTAACCCGAGTCGTAGTAGCCGCCGCCCTCATCGAAGGTAATGAGGATGGCGGTGTTCTTTGCATAGGGCGATGCTGCCACCTGATCCACGATCTTCTGCACGAACCCTTCGAACAGGTCGAGCTTGGATGACTGCGGGTGGCCGTCGGTGTAGCCGCTCGGCTTCACAATGGACACCGCCGGCAGCATGCCGTTCCCGATGTCGGAGTACAGGTTCACGGAGTCCTGGATATGCGCCGCCACCTCCTCCGGGTGCGACATGATCGACGTGTCGTACTGAAAGGGGTTGCAGATGGTGCAGTACTCGTCCGCCTTCGGGCCCGGGGTGCCGAAGTTGCGCTGGTATGGATCGTTTACGTAGTTCTTCCATTGATCTCCGTAGTATTTCCAGGAGATGCCGTGCGCGTTCATGTCGTCACCGATGCTCGGTGTCGATGATGGCGGAATGGTGAAAGGCGTGTTGGCCGGATTGTGGTCGGTGTAGGCGTTCTTGCCGTTGCCGAAATAGCCCGGATTGTAGTTATTGACCAGGTAGTAGTGTCCCGCCTGGCAATGCGGATCGATCGGCCGCGGCAGGTGCGCGAGGTAATCGAGGATCGGCCGTACACCGGGCTGATGAGGATCGGAGCACTCGGTGTAGGAGCCGCCGCCGTAGGCGGGCGAGTTTTTATAGGGCGGAGGAGAGCCCGAATTTTGCGACACTCCGTAACCGTCCGCGGTATACCAGTTGTTAGTGCCGGCGGCCGGATTGGGATTCTCGATCTCATGGACGACGCCGGCATCGGGCGTGCCCGAATAGACCTCTACCCCGTTCGGGGGCACGGCCGGCTTTCCGGTCGGACCGCTGAACCAGATCATATCGCCGTGGCCGAACATGATGTGATTCACGCCGGTGCCGCCGATGACGGACTGATGGAAGTTGTCGCTCATCGCGTACGTATTGGCGAGCCTCGTGAAGTACGGCACGTCGCCCTTCTGCACGTTGTAGAAGCCCAGCGCGGCCGCGCCCTCGCCGGTCGTCTTCGCGCCCGGCCGGTAGTTGGTGCTGAAGCAGTTCGGAGTGAGATGATTCGGATCGCAGAGAGCAGGCTGAGTCGTGCCATTTGTGCCACCACCCGCGGTCACCTCCACCCAGGAGAAGAGCTTCCCGTCACAGCCCGAAGGATTGTCCGGCCTGGCCTGCGAAACGCTGCAGTTCAGTTGCTGCCACATCTGATAGAAGCGGTGCAGCGGGCTCTGGGAGTAGTCGTCGTAAACGAATGTCGAGCCGTTGGTGAGCTGATAAGGCCCCGCGGGAAGCGCGTTCACGTGTGAAATGCGCTTGTCCGGTGTTCCTGGGGTCTGGCCGGTACCGCCGGTGAGCAGCTCGCGGTAATAGGACGCCGGCAGGCCGCTCTCCGATTGCTGCGCGAGCTTCAGGCTTGCCGCGCACCGCGTGATCGGGGTGCCCGAGCCGCACTCGTTCGGAATGTAGGACACCGCTGGGCCACCCACGAGCGGTGCCGGCAAATGGTCGCTCGGGAACGGTGCCTTCGGCGGGCTCAGCAGGAACGGATCACTCGCGCCCATGTCCGTGGCGGCGAGCTGATGAGCCTTCTCGAAGCGCGGCCCAGGGACGGCGTTCCTGTTTGCATCCAGGGTAATGATGCCCGCGGAGAGGAGGTTGTGGACCGTCACGCCGGGCTTTTTGGGTACGTAGGTCGCAAAGACATGATCGAAGCTGCGATTCTCGCCAATGATCACGATGACGTGCTTGATCGGAGTGGCCGTATGGCTGTCGGCATCGGACAACGCGCCGCTCGAGGCCGAACGGCCCGGGGCCGGCGCGGTCGCGATCGCCGGGCCGATGGACATCTGTAGCAGCGCAAGTGTCCCGAGCCCCAAGCGCACGCGGCTTGCGAGTCGGGGACCAAAACCGCGGCGGACCGCCATGAGAGATCTCCCTGCTAGTTAAACGTTTTCGGGGCCTATTTGTAGTGGACCATTGTTACCGCCGCGTGTCCAGGCGATCATCGATCCGCGCGGGACGACCCGGCTTTTTTGTGCGGTGAAGGGGAAGCGCCGGCCGGTAATACGCGAATGGTCCCCATCATGCCGGCATCCTCATGATCGAGGATGTGGCAGTGATAGGGAAACGTGCCGACAGTGCTTGGGTCGCGAAAGTCCATGCGCAGCCGCACGCTGGGATACTCGAGCATCCGGCCGTTGTAGTACGGCACGTTTACCGTGTCGCGAAGGAAGGGCTCGTGGACCGGAACACCGTTCCAGGCGACCAGCTCGAAATGAAGCTGGTGGATGTGGAAGTCGTGCAGCTCGGCGGTGCGATTCTCGATGATCCAGTCCTCCACAGTGCCCTGCCTCACGACGATGTTCGGCATCGGGGACTTCGGGTCGAAAGGCTTCGGGGTCTGGCCGTCGACGGTGAGATAAAACTCAGTCGCGCTGGTCGGATCGTCCGGGTTCTTGAGCTTCTCGGAGAAATAAAGCCTTCTCACCCGCACCGGCTGTACCGCGCCGAGCCAGGGCAGCCTCGCCGGCGCCAGAGGTCTCGGGTGCGCCGGCAGCACCGACTGCGGCTCCGGAGCCTCTTTCGAGACGATAATGGATGCCAGGGCGCGGTTCGGATCGTTCTCCCCGCCCGGTCCCGTATCGACCGTGCGGGTCACAAGCAATGCGGGAACGCCGAGCGGCGGCCCGTCGATGACGAACTCGGCCCTCGCCGCCGGCGGCAAGCCGACGTGGTCCACCTCCACGATCGGCGGCGCCGGGCTGCCGCCGTAGCGAAGCGGAACGCCGTCGATCCCGACCACTCCGAGCCGCTGGGGAACATTGCGGAACAGCACGGCGAGGTTGAGGTAGGTGATCGCCGAGGCATTCACTACGCGCCAGAGCTGCCGCTCGCCCGGCCTCATCTGGATGCGGGCGGGCGGATAGTCCGGGTAGGGCACCGGTACGTAGTTGATCGAGAGATCCTTTGCCGGCTGCCCGAAGCCGGTGCCATTGTTCGCCACGTCTCCATCGTGGTCGATGAAGAGCTTCGGAACCACGGGCTCTGATTTCGAAGGCGGCGCGTTGGGATTCATGAGGTCCTGATCGCGGATCACGAAGACCCGCTCCGGCAGACCCGCAAGGGCGGGATTGGCGCGCTCGATGCCCTCGATGATCAGTGCGCCGGATGCGCCGCCGAGCACCGCCGCCTCGTTGAAGCCATGGATGTGCGGGTGATACCAGTAAAGACCCGGAGGCTCGTTGCTCGGGATGCGAAACCGGTATTCGAACGGGGGGTCACCGGGGAGGATCGAGGTGTTCAGCACATCGTCCTCATGGCACACCGGCGGGACGGTGAGCCCGTGGAAGTGAAGGTTCGTTGCGACAGGAGACATCGCCCGGCGGGTGCACGGATCAGACGAGGTCCGCTCAATATCCATCGTCATCTTCATCGCGGGCATCCCGGACCCCTGCGTTGCGAAACCGTGCATCGCGTTCGCGCCACCGACCGCGGTGGCGAAGTCGATCAGACTGTCCGTCAGATGCAGGATGAGCAGGTCACCCGGATGCAGTCTCAACGTCGGAGATTGCGTTCCGTCGGGGAGCCGATAGCAGTAGCGGATCGAACCGTCCTTCGCTTTGAAATCGTGGATGGCGAGATCGAGCTCGAGGATGCCGTTGCGGCTGCGCAAATCCTTCGGCTCCGGCACCACGCTGCCGGGCACTGGTCGCGGGCACCAACCCTGAACGACATCATCCCCAAGGGCTCGACCGGGCAGCCCGATCGTGAGAGCGATCACGAGAGTGATCAACAGACGCCGCCGGCCTCCCATTTTTCTTCTTGCGCTATTCGACAGCAGGTTTGCGTGGCAGTGTGACCCGAAACACCGTGCGCCCGGCCACGCCGGATTGGACCTTCACCCGCCCGCCATGCCCGCTGATGATCTGTTGCACGATGTACAGGCCCAAGCCCAGCCCGCGACCACTGCCCACGGACCCTTGCTGAAAGGGGTCGAACAGCCGGGGCAGGACTTCATCCGGGATGACGCCGCGACTAATGATAGAGAGTGTGACAGTCTTCTCTGCGGTGCCGTCGAGCTGCACGCGGATCTCATCGCTTCCAGCGCCGTGCTCGAGTGCATTGCCGATGAGGTTCGAAAGAACCTGACGCAGGCGATCCTCATCCCACGACCCCGCCAGCGCGCCCTCACGGGAAATCTCGATGTAGCACCCTGGATGGCTCGCCCGATGCGCTTGCACCACTTCCTCGACGAGCACATCGAGTGCCATCGGCTCGCACCGGATCGGCAATCCGCCACCGAACTGCACGCGGGTGAGGTCGAGCACATCGTCGATCATGCGGCTCATCCAGCTTCCGTTCGACACGATGCGCGCCGCGACGTCGCGCGCAGTCGCCTCATCCGGTCGCCGCTCGAGCAGGTGGGCACAGTTGACGATGGTGTTCAGCGGGTTGCGCAAATCATGCCCGAGGACGGCCGTGAACATCTCGTTCAGGCGCAATCTCTCGGTGCGCTCCTCGAGCTCCCGCGCGAGCTGCTGCTGCTGACGGTAGAGCTGGAAGAAGACCTCGGCCTTACTCAGGAGGACGTGAGGCTCGATGGGCTTGAAGAGAAAGTCCACCGCGCCGATCTCGTACCCACGGAAGAGGCGGCGCTGATCATGCGCCCCGGCAGTGATGAAGATGATGGGCACGTGAGCCGTCCGCATGGTACCGCGCATGCGCTCGGCGAGCTCGAAGCCGTTCATCTCCGGCATCTGCACATCGAGCAGCGCGAGAGCCACCTCATCCGCGAGCAGGAGTTCGAGAGCTTCGGTGCCCGAGCGCGCCCGGAGAAGCTCGACGTCGTCGCGCTGCAGGAGGGCACTGAGAACGTCGAGGTTCGCCTCCATATCATCCACGATCAGGCACTTCACGCGCGATTTCGGGTTCCCGCGATCCGCGTTCACGTATGGATTCTCCTCAGGAGAACGGCGATCTCATCGAGCTCTTCCAGGCGCCGCTCGCCGAGCAGACTGTGCTCCTCAGCCTGCATCTCGGAAATGGTAGCGCGGGCCCGAGCCATCGCTTCCTGGCCGCGAGCCGTGCGCACGATCGCCAGGATCGCGACCAGAAAGCCGGCCGCCACCCCCGCCGGCAGCGGCAGTACCGAAGATCCGCGGCCCCAGGGATCCAGAATCACCGCAGCGCTTGACATCGAGCTCAATCCCCTCGTTTGTGATGGGGAGTCAGCCGAGTGCGGGTGAGCTCCCGAGAACTGGTGCGCGCGCGCCCCCGCTCGATTATTACAGACGAGCCCAAATCGCGTCCGTCTTAAAGCTGCTCGACAGGTCTGAATGCTCGGCCCTGGCGAAGCAGAGTGCCGGCAACTAAAGCCCGAGGTGCAGCTACGTGCCTGGCAGCGCTCGTCGTCGCTTTGCATGCGAGCCCGCGAGTTCCGGGAACACCTCGCCTCGGAGACTACTCGGCTCCTCCAGATCATGGACTCCCGAACCCAGG
Source organism: Steroidobacteraceae bacterium (assembly GCA_036278795.1). Classification (GTDB taxonomy): domain Bacteria; phylum Pseudomonadota; class Gammaproteobacteria; order Steroidobacterales; family Steroidobacteraceae; genus 13-2-20CM-66-19. Next base: position 26,934 of record DASUKK010000019.1, read on the forward strand.
CGCTCATCACGCAAATCTCAGAGGCGTCCGCCTGCAATGATGCATTCCGCCGAGGAGCGGTGCGCGCACTGGCTTCTCATGATGCATGACCGCATCGATAGCGACAATTTCGAGCTCACCCATGAGTTCACCGGTCGGATGCTCGGATACGACGCGCAACGGCCAGCGAGATCGCGTCCACATTGCGGCAGCAAGGCCTGCTTCGCAATGTTCGCAGGGCGATTACGTCCTCGGCGGGCAAAAGGGGGACCGATCGCTCGTGTTACCCCAACTACTCACTCGGTGAAACAGAACCGGCCTTTTCCGCGCAAGGCCGCGCACGTTGACGCACGATGGGGCTCGTATTACCCTTCATAATCGGACCCCAGGATAATTTCATTCGCGCTGCAAGCAGACTCTGGTGGCATCAGGCAGTCACTTTGCACCACAGTCCCGGTGTTGACGGAAGCGCCCGCTCCGCCAATGCCGCATATCATGGCGTCCCGACGCAGCCCACCGCAGAGGCCTGAGCGCCCTCGCCGCTTCACCCGGTTCGACGTACACGCCGAAATAGGCAAAGCGCCTCGCTGCTCCTGCCCCGTCGGAAGGGCGTACACCTTTCGTCCTCCTGGCGGCTTCCCGGACTACGCGTGAGCAACAAACCCTTTGGAGTTCGTCATGTTTGACCCACGCCGTCATCCGGCCACACTGCTTGGTTTCGCGCTGATACTTGTTTTGCCCGTGGCTTACGGTGCTCCGGTATCCCCCGCGCAGCTCGCCGGCGCATTGCACTGGCGCAATATAGGACCGTACATCGGCGGGCGCGTGACCACGGTGGCAGGTGTGCCCGGGAAGCCCAATCTCTATTACGCAGGCTTTGCCGACGGCGGGGTGTGGACGACCGAGGATTACGGTAACCACTGGAAGAACGTCACGGACAAATACTTCAACCCAGATACCAGCGGCTCTGTCGGGGCGATAGCCGTCGCGCCCTCCAATCCCAAGATCATTTATGCGGGCACCGGCGACTCCGCCCCGCGCAACACGGTGGTGACCGGTCACGGGATGTACAAGAGCGCCGATGCGGGCAAGACCTGGAGCTATATCGGGCTGGGCGAAACACACATCATCACTTGGATTCTCGTCGATCCGAACAATCCCGACGTCGTGTACGTGGCCGCCCTGGGGCACCTGTTTGGACCGAATGCCGACCGTGGAGTCTTCAAGACCATGGACGGCGGCAGGACATGGAAGAAGATTCTCTACGTCAACGATCACACCGGGGCGGCCACTTTGGCGATGAACCCGCGCAATCCGCAGGTGGTCTATGCCTCGATGTGGCAGATGTCACGGCGTCCCTGGACATTCTCGAGCGGCGGCCCGGACAGTGGAATCTACAAGAGCACCGACGGCGGCGCGACCTGGAGCAATATCACCCACAACCCCGGGCTGCCCACCGGCATCATAGGCAAAGCATCCCTGGCGGTTGCGCCGTCCGATCCTGATGTAGTGTATGCGATGGTTCAGGCCCGGGTGGCCGGTCAGGCCGGCGCGCTGTTCCGGTCGGACGATGCAGGGGCAACCTGGAAGATGGTGAATGCCGAGCAGGAGATATCCCAGCGGGCGTTCTATTCCGGGCGGGTCTGGCTGGATCCCAAGGATCCCAATACCCTGTATATCACGGCCGTCGTATTGTACGTCTCTCATGATGGCGGAAAAACGTTCTCAACCCTGCCACGCGCACCGGACAATCATGCGCTCTGGATAAATCCTGACAACCCGCAAATCATGGTCGAGGGCAATGACAACGGCGTAGCCGTCTCGCTCGACAGGGGCAAGACCTGGAGCACCACGGAGAATCAACCGACTGCCCAGTTCTATCACGTCAATCTCGATGACCAGTTTCCCTTTCGCGTATACGGCGCCGGACAGGATAGAGGCTCGATGTACGGACCGAGCGCAGTGCCGGCCGGTTTGCTACCTCCTGTCTGGAAGGACGTCCAGGGCGGCGAGGAAGGCTGGCTGGTGCCCGTCCCGGGGCAGCCGTGGATAACCTATGGCGACGGGTATTTCGGCAAGGAATACCGGGAGAACCGGAGAATCGGACAGGGATTGATTACCGACATCAGCCCGTGGCCACAATACAAGTTCGGCGTACCGGCGGCCAACCTCAAGTACCGCTACAACTGGATCTATAACAACGCGGTCATACCACCCCACAATTCCAACGCGCTGTTGCTGGGCGCGCAGGTGTTGCTCGAATCGACGGATCGCGGGAATCACTGGAAGGCGATCAGCCCGGATCTCACCCGTGACGACAAGAGCAAGCAGCAGCGGCCGGGCGGTCCGATCAGCTCGGATGTGACCAGCGAGGAGAATTTCGACACGATTTCCTCGATCGCCGTCTCACCGTTCAATGACGACATCATCTGGACGGGCTCCGATGACGGCTTGGTCTACCTTACTAAGGATGGAGGCGCTCATTGGAGTCAGGTACGACCTGCGGGACTGCCACAATGGATCACGGTGACCTGCATCGAGCCTTCGCATACCGATCCGGGCACCGCCTATCTCTCGGCCAGCCGCTATCAATGGGATGACTTCAAGCCTTACCTGTACAAAACCACCGATTACGGCAAGCACTGGACCGAAATCACCAGCGGATTGCCCGGCGATCAGTACGTCCAGAGCGTGCGCCAGGATCCGAACGACGGCGATCTGCTGCTTGCGGCCACCAATGCAACGGTGCATTTCAGCGTGGATGGAGGCGCTCACTGGCAGCGCTTGACTCTCAATTTGCCGCCCGTGCGCGTGACCGACATAGCGATCCAGCCCGAACAGCATGCAGTGGTGATATCCACCTACGGTCGCGCGTTCTGGGTGTTGGACGACCTGCAGCTTCTGGAACAGTTGCGCACGGCCAACGTGTCCGGCGAGACGCCGTATCTCTTCAAGCCGCAGCAGACATGGCTGGTCACGCGCAGCAGCTTCACGTTGCATGGCAACGACATCGGAGGTGAGAACCTGCTGGGAGGTGCGGCAGTCTACTTCCATTTGCCGCAGAGCTATGACGGTAATACGCCGGTGAAGCTGAGCTTCACGGATCCCTCCGGCAGGGTGATCAGCAGCTTCACGCTGTCGTCACACAAGGCAAAGACCACCAAGTCCGGGTTTGGTCTGCCGGCGCGGGCGGAGCATGAGCCCGTGCATCCTGGCATGAACCGCTTTCTATGGGACTTGCGCTACGCCGACGCGACGGAAGTGAAAGGGATTTTCATCGACCCGATATTCGGTGTCAGCTCGCCTGCCGGGCCCGAGGTGATGCCGGGGACGTATTACGCTGTGCTCACCTATCGGAACACGACTCAAAAACAGCCATTCGTGGTCAAACTCGACCCCAATTTGAGCACCACGACAGCCGAATTGCAGCAGCGCTTCGACCTGTTGATGCAGATTCACGATACGATCGACCGGCTGAATACCAATCTGAACCGGGCGATCGATGCACGCGGCGCGCTGCAGAAGGCGCTGAGCGCCAGGAGTGTATCGGCTCACCGGGCGCAGCAGGCCCTGGCCGGCCTGAATCGTGATATCGACTCCGTCGTGGACTTCAAGATCACGACATTGGAAGGCCCGCTGAACTTTCCGCCAAGACTGCGCGCTTGGCTGGGCTTCATCACGAAATCCGTGAACATGGCATTCGTGGCGCCTACGCCGTCGCAAAGACAGGTGGCGGATATGGAGATGAAACAGGCGAATACCGCGATCTCGCGCTTGCAATCCGACGTTTCAAATGCGAAGTCAGTGTTGAGACACTGAATGGCCTGGGGTGGCGCTATGCCCGGGCAGACCTCTGCAGCGGGCAATCATCGGGGGCCGAACGCGAGGCGAAGCCTCACCGTATCTCCAGTCGGCTGCCGGATCTGCCACTCCCGCCAGGGACCGCTTGTCCCGCTGGGCGATTCCAGGATCGCCTGCCGGGCTTCGTTCAGGCGATGCTTGAGAAGCGGCTGCAGCGCCAATAATGCCGTCGCGTGCTCTTTCTCTTCCGGCGTTTCGGCCAGGGCGGTGTCGCAGAAGACCCTGAAGTAATCGGCGTACCACTCCTCGTAAAGCAGCAGCGGCGCATGCATCGCGCCGTCGTGCATCAGCTCTTCGGCGAGAAAGCGGGTACAGAGGTAACTCGACTCGGAGCGCAGATAGTTTCCATGCTCGGCAACGACGCTGCCGACGTAATCCCGGGTCCCGTAAAACAGTGCGAACAGATGTTGCCGACGCAGGCCCACGACATGTTGATCGCGCAGGTAGCCAAATAGAGCCTTGCGGTGAATGAGACCGAAGGTAGAACGTCTCAAAGCATGCAACTGTCGCTCGAGCTTCCCCTGCTCCGAGACGCCCCTGATGAGACGATCGTGTTCCGATAGCCATCGCCGATAGGCGACCGGCTGCTCGAGGATGCCGGTGGCGAGCGAACGATCCTCGGGCCTCCCCGACCGGGCCGTCGCTTCTACACAGCGCTCGGATTCCTCCATGAAGCGCTCATGCTTGTAAACCCACCCCAACATCGGCTTACCGCCGCAGACTGATTGGTTTCGAGCATCCGATCCGGAGTCGGGCCGTTTTGTGCTAAGTATGTCCCTTCGCCCGCGCAGGTACAATGGTGGAGCTGGAGCGTAAGCTTTGGGTGGGGACCACACGACTCCCGATACAGGCACTTGCATGACATCGAGCGCTTCCCAGGCCGATCGCCATCCTCGAAAGGCATTCCTGGCGCTGTTCTTCGTCGAGGTGTGGGAGCGATTCGGCTATTACGGAATAGCCTCGATCCTGGTGCTCTACATGGTGCAGCGCCGCGGCGTCGGGGATGCGCGCGCAGACATCATCTGGGGGACTTTCTCCGCACTGGCCTGTTCCATGCCGATGCTGGGTGGCTACATCGGTGACCGCGTGCTGGGCGCGCGGCGGACTCTGGTTTTAGGGGCCATCACGCTGGCTCTCGGCTACCTCCTCTTGTCCGTCCCGCTCGATGAGACTCTGTTTCCCGCCATGGGGCTCATCGCGCTCGGCAATGGGCTCTTCAAGATCAACCCGAACAATCTGATCTCCCGTCTATACGAAGGTGAGCATTCCAAGCTCGACATCCTGTTCACCTTCTACTACGTGTCGCAGAACGTCGGCTCCTTCGTCTCGATATTGCTCACTCCATGGATCAAGGATCATCCGACCTGGGTGATCGTGCTCGGCCCCCTGCGTTTCGACAGTTGGCATCTGGCTTTCGGCCTCAGCTCCCTCGGTCTCACCCTCGGACTCCTCAACTACGGTGCATTCCGCCGCTATCTGCGTGCCTATGGGACCGCCCCGGACTTCAAGAAGCTGCACGCCCGCAAGCTCCTGGCCGTCGTCGCGATATCGCTGGCCATCGCCTATCTCCTCTCTGACGTGATCCGCTATCGCCTTGCAGCGATCGGCGTCGTGTGGTTCTTCGTACTTCTCCTGATCTGCGTCTTCGCGCACCTGTTACTCACGGGCAAGAGACACGAGCGCAGCCGGGTCATTGCCTGCATCATCTTCATCGCGATGGCGTCGGTGTGGTCGATCTATAACCAACAGATCTATACCTCGCTCACCCTCTTCGCCCTGCGTAACGTCGAGCACCACATAATGGGCATCCCGGTCTCCGCCGCCCAATTCCAGGATCTCAACCAGTTCTGGCTCATTCTGCTGGCCATACCGCTCGCGTGGCTCTATCAGCGCATGGCCAGGACGAAAGGTGGAGATTTCTCGATCGCGACCAAATATGCGGCCGGGCTGTATCTCCTTGCGATCGCGTTCTTTCTTTATGCGGCCGGCAGTCTCACCGCCCATGCGGGAATAGTCTCGTCCTGGTGGCTCGTGGCGGGTTTCGCGGCGCAATCTCTCGGCGAGCTGCTGATCAGCGCGCTCGGCCTGTCCATGGTCTCGCAGCTCGTGCCGGAGCATTCCCGCGGCATCATCATGGGCGCCTGGTTCCTCGGGACGGGCATCAGCCTCTATGCCGGCGGTGCCATTGCCGGCCTCGCGAGCATTCCAAGCGCTACCGTGGCAGCCACCGCCACACTGCTCATTTACGCCCGTCTTTTCTGGGGTCTCGGCGCGGCTGCGCTGGCCTGTGCGATCGTGGCGACCGCGATCACTCCGCTGTTGGAAAGACTGATGCGCCGGCAGGACGAGGAGCCTCTGCCGGCCGGCGACAACGTGTTCACGTAGTCGCGGCCGGCTGATATCGGCCAGACAGCGCTCGGATCACCCCTGGGAGAACACACCATCAAAGACACGGTCGACGCAGCCCACCGCCCGAACGACCCCATTTCCGTTTGCACCGGCAGCAGAGCTGCGCGCGCAGTACCGGGATGGTCATCCGCCCCTCTTGCGCTTCTCCTCCTCGCTGGGGTCTTTGCGACCGAGCTTCGTGCCGCGCAGGTTCCATCCGACGCGGCAGCCACCCCGCCGCCGATTGCCAATGACTACGCGGCGTCCATTCTCGCGGGAATCAGCAACCAGGGCCGGACCGGGCGCCAGCCCTACGTGACCGCGGGCGACAGGACGTATCTGATCGGAACACAGGATGGAGACTTCCCGGATATGGGTCACCACATCCCCGGCGAAATGGGCGGACTGTGGCTCCCGCCCATCAAGCTCATTGACGGCTTCCAGGCCGAAATCACGGATATCGGCACGGGCAAGGCAATTCCGCTGGCGGCAAGCCGGGAGATGATCACTTATCCCTATGGCAGCCTCTTCGAATACGGCGCGGTGCTGCCGGACCTGGACATCGATCGATTCCAGTTCAGTCCCGATCATCAGCAGGGCCTTATCGTCGAGTACCGCTTCAGGAATGCGTCAAATCGTACGCGACGAGTGCGCATTCGATTGTCCGTCAAGACCGATCTGCGCCCGGGGTGGAAGTCGGATCGCCTCGGGATCCGCGATGGTCAGGATGCCGTCGAATGGCGCGCGGACAAGGATATCTTCATCGCCAGAGACACATACAACCCCTGGTTTTGTGTCTGGGGCGCGCTGCTGCCTCCGGCGAAAACGCATCGCATCGAACATCCGGCCGCAATTCACACGAACGGCCGCGGTGTCACGGCTGCGTCCAGTTATACGGTGACGGTCGGCCCGCACGCCAGCTCCAGTCTGACCCTCGTCTTCTCAGGCTCGACCGCCGGAGAGACCGACGCCGTTGCGACCTACGATCGCCTGGCAAAGGAGCATGTCGACCTGCTGGCCAGGAAGGTGGCCCTGTATCGCGCGCTCATCGATCGAGCCCGCATAAACATCCCCGACCGGCGCCTGCAGGAAGTCTATGACTGGAGCAGGATCGATGTGGCGTGGCTGCTCAGGGACGTTCCCGGCGTCGGCCGCGGTGTGAGTGCCGGATTCATGGAATATCCCTGGTGGTTCGGAACCGAGACGTACACCCTGCAAGCCCTCACGGCGGCCGGTGACTTCGAGCCGGTCGAAAACACCCTCCGATTGCTCCGCGACGAATCGTACAAGGCGAACGGCAACGGCCGGATCGCGCACGAGATAACGCCGGATGGGCAGGTGACGAATCCGGGGAATACCCAGGAAACCGCGCAGTTCATCATGACGGTAGGCAAGGTATTCGAATGGACGGGGGACCGGCACTTTGCGCGAGAGATGTATCCCGAAGTGAAGCGCGGGATCGACTGGCTCATGGGCAGGATGGACCGGAACAGGGACCTGTTCCCGGAAGGCTACGGCATCATGGAAGTTCTGGGCCTGAACTCAGAGCTGATCGACGTCGCGGTTTACACGCAGCAGGCTCTGCAAGCCGCGGCACACCTTGCCGAAGCGCTCGACGACAAGAGCGCAGAAGAGCGGTACGCCAGGCTGGCCGCCGAATTGAAGGGCAGAATCAACCAGCGATTCTGGATCCAGCGAGACGGTACTTATGGGGACATCTACGGAAGCAGATCGCAGGCGGTCAGCGCCGTCGAAGGATCGATCAGGCAGATAGGGCTCAAGGGGGCCGACGAGCTGACGGGCAGGGATGAGGCGCTGATTGCCCGCTACGATCGGATGAAGGCGCAATACTCCGCCATGCCGGAGGGAGACAGGGCCTGGATCATCAACGACAACTGGGTCATCGCAACCCCGATGGAAACCGGGATCGCGCCGCGGGCGCGGGCGATCCGGCTTCTGGACAAGATCCGGCGCGACAACAGCGGAGAATACGGCCCCTACCTCTCGGCCGTCGAAAGGCAGGCGATGATGACGATTTCGACCGGGGTGGAAGCCGTCGCGGAGGGAGAATACGGCCGCATCGACCAGGCGATGGAGTACGTGGACAAGATCGCCCAGACCTTCAACCGCGTGGCGCCGGGCTCAATGTCGGAGATGATGCCCGACCATGGCTGCTTCACGATCGCATGGACCAGCTACGGTATCGTGTTACCGTTGATCCAGGATGTATTCGGAATACGACCGCGCGCCGACGCCAAAACGATCGTGCTCGAGCCTCACCTTCCTGCCGGCTGGGAGGACATCAGTATCGCGGATCTCCCCGTCGGCACCAATCTCATCTCCTTTTCGCGCTCCCGATCCGGCAACAGAATCGTCTACGACATCGACGCGAAGGAGGAAGGATGGAGCTTCTTCCTGAAGGCGAAAGCGTCACCCGACGCCAGGTATTTTCTCAACGGCGATCCGGTCCGGCTCTCGCCTTCCGGCATCCGCATGCATGGCACGAAGAACCGGGTGCTGATCGTCGAGCCCTCCTCCTGAGCGGCGTCAGGTCGCGCTCGGCTCGGCAACCTGCGAGTGCACGCGCAAGCCCCGTGTGGCGCGCTCGGTCAGGAGCAGCGCAGTCAGGGCCAGGACCGCCGCCAGCACGAACGCCGCGCCAGGGAGGTGCCGCGTCGGCGCGTGGCTGCCGATGAACAGCGCGAAGACGTTGGCGAAGAGGGCCGGTCCGACGATGCCGGCGAGGCTCTGCAGGCTCGACAGCGCGCCTTGCAGGCGTCCCTGCTCGCGAGGGTCGACCTGGTGGGTGATCATGGATTGCGCAGCGGGTCCGGCCAGTCCCCCCAGGCACAGGAATGGAATCCCCGCCAGGAACAGCCACGCCTCCGGCGCAAAGCCGAACACCGCGTAGCCCAGGGCCAGCAAGGCCACACCGACCAGCATCATGCGGCGCTCGCCCAGCCACGGCATCCAGCGCCGCACCAGCAGGGCCTGCACGACACCGGTACACAGGCCCACGATCCCCAGGCTGTAGCCTACGATCTGCGGCCCCCAGCCGTAGCGATAATCCGTGTACAGCACATACGTCGAATTGAGCGCGAACTGCGCCAGCGCCAGCAGGAAAAGCACTGCGGCCAGCGCGAACACCTGCGGGTAGCGCCGCAGCAGTTTGAGCGAGCCGAGCGGATTGGCCTGCCGCCAGTCGATGTGCGTGCTGCGGCGCTCTTTCGGATGGGATTCCGGGAGCACGAAGAAGCCGTAGCAGAAATTCAGCAGCGACAATCCGGCCGCGACCCAGAACGGCAGACGGATCCACTGATGTCCCAGGAAACCGCCCAGCGCCGGGCCTACGATGAAACCGAGCGCGAACGCGCCGCCGAGCGTGCCGAACGCCGCGGCTCGCTTCTCGCGCGGGGTGATGTCGGCGATGTAAGCGTTGGCCGTGCTGAAGCTGGCTGCGCACATGCCCGATATCGCGCGGCCGACGAACAGCACCCACAGCACCGGCGCGAGCGCCATGACGATGAAATCGACGCCTAGCCCAAAGCTCGAAATCAGGATCACGGTGCGCCGGCCGAAGCGGTCCGACAGCACGCCCTGGATCGGCGAGCACACGAACTGCGCCAGCATGAAGAGCGTGCCGAAACCGCTGGACCAGACCGCCGCCTTCGCGATGCTGCCGCCGATCAACTCCACGATCAGGTGGGGCAGCACCGGGATGATGATGCCGAAGGCCAGCATGTCGATCGCCACGGTGACGAAGACGAACAGCACCGCTGCGCGACGGTGCGGGTGAGCGGAAGGCTCGTGCGCGGTCATCAAAGGTACTGAATCGCGGGGAAACCGCGATATTAGCACCTACCCGGTGTCAGCCTGCCCGGGCAAAGCAAAAAGCTAGACGGGTCAGTGGCTTACGGGCGGGGACAGCCAGAAGCTGTCCCGGCCACCCTTCGGCTCATTTGCCTTCGGCTGGGAATATCACCGCGAGCACGTCGTCCGTCGTGTAGACGCAGCGGTCGTTGTGGCCGCATTCCGGCACGATCAATATCTGGCTGTGCGTCGCGCCCAAATGATCGCGCACGTATTTAACGAAAGCCTCGCCGCGGGCGCGACGCGTCGCACCCTGCGCCATGGCGTTGGGAGAGCTGTCGAATCCGCCGAGCGGCAGAGTATCGACCTGACTCAGGAGGTAATAAGCGGTACGGGAGGCGAGCTGTTGCTTGAGCTGCCCGTCGCTCATGCCCGCCGTGTAGCCGCTGGTCCGCTGCTCGAGTCCGTAGGGCCATTTGTCGTAAGCCGGTGCTTTGGCCGCATCGAACGGCCCGTAGCTGAAGTTGGTATGCGGGCTTTCGTCCTTCCAGCCTGCCACGGCATTCGCCGGCGCGCCATCGCCGACCGGGAGAGCCCGCGTGGCGTCCGGCCACGCATAACTCGAGGGATTTGCCACCACGTAGCGGACAGGGACCCCTAACTTATCCCCGACCCGGTTCGCCATCTCGTACCGCGAGACGAACTGGCCGCCCGCCGAATGGCCGGCGATGACGATCGTGGCCAGGTTGGGAAATATCTTCCGATTCGCCAGCCGGCGCAGGATCTGATCCATGAAGTCGAAGGATGTGAGGGCCGGATCGCTGATCGCGGTCCCACCCGAGCGCCAGCTATCGCCGCCGCATCTCCAGTTGACCTCGCCGGGCTGGAGGTGATCCTTGCAATACTTGCCGTTCGCGGAGCGAAAAGCAGGTGCGATCACCACGGTGTCGTTCAACGCGCCGGCGAGGAAAGCCGCGCCCGTCGCCGTCTTGAAGTAATGGTCGGGATTGCGCAGCGCCCCGTGCACCATGATGAGCGCGCGCCGAATGCGGCGGTTGGGCGCGTCCAGCCGGAAAGTGGTGTAGACCATCGCGCGGGCCGAACCGTGGCCCAGCGCAATCCATTCCGTGCAGGAGTCGGCGACTTTCGTACAGGGAGCGCGAGTTGCAGCCTGCGCTGCGCCTGCCGCGGTCAGCGCCACGGCGAAGAGAGCCACGGCGCGCAAAACGCCAGCCACTCGGCACGAAGATTTATACATCGCGATTCACTCCGGCTTCTAAAGCGAAAAAATTCATCGTTGGTATCGCAGCGGCCCACGCGGGCACGATGGGCCGCCGAGGTCGACTCATGGGGATATGACCGCGTCCTTGTAGACGGTCCCGCCCTTCATGACGAACGAAACCTGTCGCAGGCTCGCGGCATCGGCCAAGGGGTTGCCATGCACGGCAATGATGTCAGCCTCGTAGCCGGCCGCGATGCTTCCAATCCGGCCGCCGAGGCGTAGCGATTCAGCGTTCACCGAGGTCGCATCATCGATCGCGTCCATCGCCGCCTGCCCCAGCTCGATGCGGGCGATGATTTCATCGGCCTGGTGCCCGAAGGCTCCCGCCACAGCATCCGTCCCCATGACTATCTTGAGGCCGCGCGTGCGAAGCGCCTCCCGGAAGAGATGCTCGTTGCTCTTCAGGAGGGCCGTCATCTGCGCGACGTCGGCGGCTTTGCGGTCGCTCTTGCCGAAAGTCCTGTCGTAGAAGCGCATGTAGTTCTGGAGCACCAGGCCGACCTGCGGATCGAAATACGTGCCCTTGCTCGCCATCAAATCGAGATCGGCCTGCGTGCCATAGATTCCATGCTCGACTTCGGTGCAGCCTGCCATGACGGTGTTGCGCACCGCGCCGCTATAGGCGTGTACGAGCGTGCGGATGCCGATGCGATTGGCTTCACCGCACAGGACCTGCAGCTGATGCAGAGTGAGGGTGTCGTGAAGACCGCTACGGACGCTGCTGGAGGCGAAGATCTTAACCAGGTCGGCGTGCTCATATTTCAACATATCGATCTTGGCACGCAATACGTCATCGTCGCCGACCTGCGGCGAGCCAACGATGTCATGGTAGGACGTCAGGATCCGCGGACCCGGGATGATGCCTTCCTGCACGTACCGCCTGAATACCGCGTCTTGTGGCTCGCCCACGCTTTGCACGGTCGTGAATCCGGCCATCAGCGTGACCCAGAGATTGCTCATCACCCCCAGGGTGAACTGAGTCGGCGTCTCGCTGCGGGCGCGCCTGCCGCCGGGCCCGAAATGGGCCACCAGATGCTCGTGCACGTCGATCAGGCCCGGCATGACCGTCGCGTTGCGCAGGTCATAGATCACGGCGCCGGGGGCGGTCAGGTTCGGGCCGATGGCCGCGATCTTGCCGTCCTTCACCAGGATGCGTGTGTCGTGCAGCGCCTGCCCGCGTCCGGTCAGGAGCCTGCCGGCTTCAATGAGGGCGGCCGGCGCCGCGGGGGCAGGCTGCCCCTGCGGCATCGCCACAGGCGCATCTTGCGGCGGCCATGCCGGCCCCTCCTGACCATGGGCTGGCACCGCCGCGCCGGCCAGCACGAGCGACATCGCCAATGCAAACCGGCGGGCGCTCAGCATGACAGTCCTTTCAATCCACCGAGGCACCTAATGCAGCACCTCGTCGGCACGCTTGACGTCAGCGTGCAAGCGCGCGACCCCCTCATGTTCCTGAGCTATGTAGGTGTTGGCAGCGCTCACCATCGCGGGCGTCGGCGCCAGGAACGATGAGCTCACTTCGCTCGCCAGCCAGGACAGCCATGCGCGCAGTTTGCCCGCATAGACCAGCGAGCCCTCGTCCGACTGAATCCTGAGCTCCACCAGATCGGCGATGTCGCGATTGAGGCCGCCCAGCGCCTTTTGCGCCAGGCTGCCCGAGGCCTTCTTGTCCGCGATGGCCTTTTCCAGCGCACCGCGGGCATCGATCGCCTGGTTCAGCGCGGTATCCAGCCGGCCGATCGAGTCATGGATCTGCATCAGCAGATCGAAGCGCTGTTGTAATTCAGCCTGGGTGGTGGGAAGCCGTCTGTCGAGCTTGATCACGAACGGCTGCTTCTGCGTCGCATCCGCATAGCTCAGCACGGCGTAGTACGTGCCCGGCACCACCTCCGGGCCGACCGGGGGCTTCGGCCCCTGGCTGTGCTCGCTTTCATAGATGCCCTTGACGTCAACCGCGTTCGGATAGTGCAGATCCCACAGGAAGCGGTTCATGCCGGGGTGCAGCTTCTGTTCCGGCTTCCCCGTCTTCTTGTTCACGACAGGCAGGGTATAGCCGCGTATCTCCCGGCCCGAGGCATCCGTGAAGCTCAATTTGACCGGCACCTTGCCGTCGTAATCGGCCGGCAGATGCAGGAACACCGTGACGCCCGCCGGCAGACTCTTGCCTTGGTTGCGGTTCCGGGAGCCTTCGGAACCGCGGCGGCGGGTCACCAGCCAGGCCTGCTGCGGCTTGAAAAGGTAAGGAGCATCGCTCCTCACCTGTGCCGAATTCAACTGCTCGAGGAACTGCAGGTCGTCCATCACCCAGAATGCGCGCCCGAATGTCGCGATCACCACCGAGTGCTGCTCGGGGTCGATCTCTACATCGCTCACCCGTACAGCCGGCAGGTTGCGCGTGAGGGGCTGCCACTGCGTTCCGCCGTCCAGGCTCATGTACACCGTGCTGCTGGTCGCCGCAATCAACAGGCTCGGGTCATCCGGATCCTCGCGCACGCTTTCGATGTACTGATTTGCGGGCAATCCTCCGGTGATCTCGCTCCAATGTCTGCCGTAATCGGTAGTCTTGTAGACGTACGGATGAAAATCATCCCAGTCGAACCGGCTCGCCGATACGTACGCCGTGCCCGCCGCCGTATGCGAAGGCTCGACGCAGGTGATCGTGGACCAGGTCGGGAGCTTCGGCGGGCGTACCTGGTTCCAATGGGCGCCGCTATCGGTGGTCACGTACACCAGGCCGTCATCCGAGCCGGTCCAGATCGTATCGTCGTTCATCGGCGAGAACGCGATCGAAGAAATGGTGTCGAACTCCTCCTCACCGGTCACGTCGGCGCTGATCGGACCGCCCGGGCGCTGCTGCTTGCTCTTGTCGTTGCGCGTCAGATCGGGACTGATCACCTTCCAGTGAACGCCCTCGTCAAGGGTCTCGAACAGAACGTTCGCCCCGATCAAGAGCTCTTTCGGGTCGTGGGGCGCAAACACCTTCGGATGATGCATCCAGCCGAAGCGGTAATCGACTTTGTCGCCCGCCGAGCCGAACTTCCATTCGCCCGTCGTATTCACCTGGGTGGATATGCCCGCGCGCCGATCCTGCCGCCATTCCTGGGTATAGTATCCGCTCCCGTAAGTCACCCACGGCCTGCCGGGTGTCGGCACCACCCAGGTCATCTCCCCGCCGCTGACAGTCGTCCACTCCGCCGGCTCCGCGCTGGAGGCTTCCACCGAGCCACGATCCTGCTGCGCGCCGTAAATATGGAATGGAAACTGATCGTCGAGATTGGCGTGATAGAACTGGCCGGTCGGCTGGTTGTCCTCGGCGCTCCAGGTCTTTCCGCCATCGAGGGAGACCGTCGCCCCGCCGTCGTTGCCTTCGATCAGCGTCTTGGGATCATTCGGATTGATCCAGAAGACGTGATTGTCGCCGTGTGGCGGATGGAGCTTGGCGAGCTTTTTCCCCCCGTCGTGGGACACGAAGACGTCGGCGTTGGGCAGATAGATCGTGTTTGGATCCTTCGGATCGACATAGACGGTGTTGTAATAGAAGGCGCGCTGCGTGATGTCCAGGCTGTCGTTCATCAGCTTCCAGCGCTGCCCGCCGTCGTCGGAGCGGAACAGTCCGCCCGGGTGGCCGGGCTTGTAATTCGCCTGCACCAAGGCATACACGACGTTGGCGTCGGACGGCGCCACGGCCAGGCCCACTTTGCCGAAGATGCCGCCCGGCAACCCGGGGTTGCGGCTGATATTGTTCCAGTGCGCCCCGCCGTCGGTGGTCTTGTAGATGCCGCTGCCCGGTCCGCCGCTCGAGAACGTCCAATGGCGGCGATAGGCCTGCCACATGGCGGCGTACAGCACTTGCGGATTCTTCGGGTCCATCGCCAGCGTGGCGGCACCGGTGTCCTCGTTGACATAGAGGATCTTCTTCCAGGTCCTGCCCCCGTCCGTGGTCTTGAAGACCCCGCGCTCCGGATTGGGAGCCCATACGTGGCCCATCGCCGCCACGTACACCACGTCAGGATCACTCGGGTCCACGATGATCCAGCTGATGACTTCGGTATTTTCCAGTCCGATGCGGCTCCAGGTCTTGCCGGCATCGGTGGATTTGTACATCCCATCGCCCGTCAGAAACGTATTGCGGATGGCGGAGTCACCGGTACCGGCGTAGATGACTTTGGGGTTCGACGGAGCGATCGCGATTGCGCCAACGCTGCCGGTCTGGAAGTACTTATCCGAGATATTCTGCCAGTTGTGCCCGTAATCGCCCGTTTTCCACACACCGCCGCCGGCGGTCGCCATGTAGAAGAGACTGGGCTCACCGGGTACGCCGGCCAGCGAGGTCACGCGGCCTCCCAGGTACGGGCCCACGCTGCGCCAATGCAGGGCGCTCGTGAGGTCCGTGGCCGGGACCGCGGCCGCGGCGGCAGTCAGCACGGCGAGAGACGCCGCGGCACCCGCCAGTATCTTCAGAATGCGGTTTGACTTGAACATGTTGAGTACGCGATGAGGACAGTGATCTGTTATGCTAACACGTTGCTGCGGCTCCGAGCTGCCGGTGGCCGGCTACTCCAGGCCGAAGCCGCCTGTTGGATATTTCATCGGACCGGGGGGCGGAGGAAAAAGCAGCGGCAGCACGTTGTCGGCCGTCAATACGCAGCGGCTATTGTGGGAGCACCCGGGGGCGATGAGCAGCTTCTGTTCGCCGCCCAGGTAGTGATCCACGTACATGACGAATGCCTCGCCTCTCGCGCGGCGCTGGGGACCTTGCGCCTCCGCGTTCGGCGACGAATCGAATCCGCTGATCGGTAACGTATCCACCTGGCCTTCCACATAAGTCACCGAGCGCGTGACGAGGTTCTTCCGCAGTTGATCAGCCGACATCCCAGCAACATAGCCATTGAGGTTTTGCAGCCCGTAAGGCCAGTCGTCATACTTCGGCGCCTTGGCGGCATCGAAGGGGCCATAGGTGAAATCCGTATGCGGCTTCGTGGCGTCCTTCCCGACTGATTCTTTGTATGCCTGGAGCGGGGTGTTCGGGCTGGCGTCCCCCACCGGCAGCGGCCGCACCGCGGCCGGCCATGCAAAGCTCGAGGGATCGCCGACCACATAGCTCATGGATATACCGTTCAGCCTGCCATCCATTCTGTTGGCCATCTCGTACCGGTTTACGAATTGCCCCCCGGCGGAGAATCCGGCAATCACGATCTTGCTGAGATGGGGGAAGATCTTCCTGTCCGCAAGCCGGCGCACTATCGCGTCCACATAGTCAAACGACGAGAGCGTGGGATCGGTCACCGACAGTCCGCCGGCTCGCCAACTGTCATGGCCTTCGGGCCAGACGACCTCATTGGGCTGACGCAGCCACTCCGGCTCGGCCGGACGCCGCTTTCCGACGTAAGGGTCCAGAAAGTATGCCGAGATGACTATGGTGTTATCGAGCGCGCCGGCGAGATCCGCCGCTGCCGTCCCGTGTCGAAAAAAGTACCCGGCCATGAGGTTGGCCCCGTGGACCAGGATGAGCGCACGCCTGATCCCCGGATTGAAGGCGTCGAGCTTGTAAGTGGAGTAGATCCTGGAACGCGCTGGTCCGCGGCCGTAGGTGATCCAGTGCTCGCACGCGGACACTTGCAAGGAATTCGTACAAGGCGCGACGGGTCGCTTCGCCCTTCTGGCGGCAGATGCGCCGCCGATCTGCCCCGCGCTGACCGCACCGCCGGCCAATACAGCGCCACCCAACACCAAGGCACATGTGATGCGCCCGGCAATCCGGCACCAGGCCGCTCGAGATCGCATTCCGGTATCCCCTCGCCTGCCGCTTGGTCTGAATGCCGTGCCAGAATTGCATCACATATATTTTCGAAAATCAATTATAGTTACTCGTATCCACGTGCGGATCTGCCTCGCTGAAAACCTGCTCCCGGCCCGGGAGAGCTCAAAACGAGAGGTGTTTTGATGACGAACAAATGGGTACTCGGGCTGCTCGAGCTGGTCGCTGCATCGGCATTGCTGTGTGCGGCCCCCAGCGTCGGGGCCGGGCAGCAGCCGGTGGCCTCTCCCGCGGGCATCGCCTCGGATTTCCTGCAGGGCCTTCGCTGGCGGTCCATCGGGCCGACTCGAGGGGGCCGCGCACCGGCCGTAGCCGGCGACCCCAAGCATCCTCTGATCTTCTACATGGGCACGGAAGGTGGCGGCGTATGGAAGACCTACGACGCCGGACGCTATTGGCAGAACGTCTCCGACCCCTACTTCAAAACGTCGTCGATCGGCGCTATTGCGGTGGCCCCGTCCGACCCGAAAGTAATCTACGTCGGCACGGGCGAGACCAGCCAGCACGTTGACATCCAGGCCGGCGACGGTGTTTACAAGTCGACCGACGGGGGTGCGACCTGGGTCAACGTGGGTCTTCAGGCCACGCGCCACATCGCCAGAATCCTCGTCTCCCCGCGCGATCCGAACCTGGTGTACGTGGCGGCATTCGGCCACGAGTTCTCGAACAACCCCGAACGCGGCGTCTATCGGTCGAGAGACGGTGGTCAGACGTGGCAGAAAATCCTGTACGTCAGTGACCGCGCCGGTGCGGTCGACCTCTCGATGGATCCGTCCGACCCGGGAGTGATCTACGCGGCAATCTGGCAATTCGTACGCAAGCCCTGGAGCGAGACGAGCGGTGGACCCGACAGCGGTCTCTACAAGACGACCGACGGCGGCGACCATTGGACGAATATCAGTCACAACCCGGGCCTGCCCGCAGGGATTCTCGGGAAAATCGGCGTTTCCGTTTCCGCCTCGCGGCCCAGCCGGGTTTATGCCGTGGTGGAAGCAAGGCATGGCGGCCTCTTCCGCTCGGATGACAGCGGCGCCACCTGGCATTTGATGAACCAGAGCCGGTCCTTTCTCTACATGGCGTTCTGGTACATGCATGTCGTCGCCGATCCGCAGGACCCCGATACCGTCTACGTGCCCCAGGTCACGATGTGGAAGTCCACGGACGGCGGCCACACGCTCGAGGCGGTGCGGTACCAACACGGCGACAACCATGCCCTGTGGATAGATCCTGCGAACAACAGGAGGATGATCGAAGGCAACGACGGCGGCGCCATCGTCACCCTGAACGGCGGCGATTCCTGGTCGACAGAGATGAACCAGCCCACGGAAGAGATGTTCAAGATGGCGGTGGACGATCAGTATCCGTACAGGGTCTACGGAACGCCGATGGACAACGACGCGGTCAGTTGCCCGAGCGAAACCATGGGACCTGCCATCGAATGGAAGGACTGCTACACGGTGGGCAGCGCCGAGAGCGGCTTCATCGCCCCGCAGGCCGGACACCCCGATATCGTCGTAGCGGGCGCCGTCGGCAGCTCCGAGGGCGGCGGCGGCAATCTATACCGGTACGACGTCCGCAGCGGCCAGCAGCGCATGATCACCGTCTGGCCCGAGGACCAGTACCAGTCTCCGGAAATCGATGTCAAATACCGCTTCTATTTCACCTTCCCGGTGTTCTTCTCTCCGCACGATCCCAACACCCTGTACGCTGCGGCGCAATATGTATTCCGCTCGAGAGACCTGGGCAGCAGCTGGCAGGTCATCAGCCCCGACCTGACCAATGACGACAAGAGCCGCATGATGCGCCTGGACGGCCCGATCAGCTCGCAGAAGTTGTCGTCCCAGTACATCAGCACGATCTATTCTCTTGCCGAATCCCCCATCAAGGCGGGCGAATTGTGGGCCGGCTCCGATGACGGGTCGGTGCACTATTCCCCCGACGGGGGCAAGACATGGCTTGACCGCTCGCCGAAAGACCTCCCGAAGTGGACGGGGATCTATTCGATCGAGGTGTCCTCGCACGACCCCGGGACGGTCTACATCGCTCCCAATCGCCACGAGCTCTCGGATCACACGCCGTATTTCGAGATGACCACCGACTACGGCAAGACGTGGCACAGGATCGACAATGGCATCCCGGATGGCGCCTTCGGCTGGGTGATCCGCGAGGACCCGGTGCGGCGGGGATTGCTTTACGCCGGGACCGAAGGCGGCGTATTCGTCAGCTTCGACGATGGTACGAACTGGCAGTCGCTGCGCCGCAATATGCCCGTGGTCGCCGTACGCGACATGAGGGTGAAGAACGACGATCTGATTGCCGCCACCCACGGGCGCGCATTCTGGATTCTGGATGGCTTGCATGTGCTGCGGGAGATCACGCCGGAAGTCGCGGCATCTTCCGTGCATCTTTTCACCGTGCCCCTGACCTATCGCCTGATGGGCCCGGGATTCGACTTCAGCAGGCTCGGCGCAGCCGGGAATCGCGGTCCGGCCTACGTGCGGATCCTGGAGGATGGCATCGCGCTGCACGAGACGCGCCAGGCCGACGGATCCGTGGCTGCCACCTACCTCAACGCCGGGTCGAATCCGCCGAAGGGCGTGGTCGTCACCTACTATCTGAAGCAGAAGCCAAATGGGCCGGTGACCCTCACCTTCATGGATTCCCAAGGCAAGACGATCCAGCAATTCAGCGGTACATCGTCCGAGCGCTTCGGGCCGCAGGTCTCCGCGGCCCCGGGTACCAATCGATTCGTCTGGGACATGATCTACCCCAATGCGAGGCAGCTCTCGCAAGCGGATTTCGCGGCCGAGGAGCGCGGCGATGCGCGCGCGGCGGTGGCCGTGCCCGGTACGTACAAAGTACGGCTGAGCGTCGGCGGTGAGGAGTACCAACGGAGCTTCGTGATCCGGGAGGATCCGCGCGTACACGTGACGCAGCAGGATCTTCAGGCGCAGTTCGACCTGATGATGAAGCTCGACGCAGAGATCGACAAGGTCACCGACACGGTGCATCGGATCCAGAATGCGCGCGCGCAGGTGGCAGCCGTGAAAAAACAAGCCCAAGGACATCCGCGCGTCGCGGCGGCGGCCGACAAACTGGATGCGGCCCTCAAAGGGGTCGAGAGTAATCTCGTGCGGATGGTCGATCCGGCGCACCCGATGTACATGCACCCGAAGACCGTGAACATGCGTTTGCAGGAACTGACGACGGTGGTCGAGAGCGCCGATGCGGCGCCCACCAGTCAGTCGTACGACGTCTTCAACCTCCTCTCCGGCCAGACGACGGATGCGCTGAAGGCGCTGAAGCCGATGCTCGATGAGCAGTTGCCGGCGCTTCTGAAGATGGCTGGCCGGCGGTGATAATGGCCGCCAAAACCTTTGGCTTATCCCGGAGAAAGACCGTGATGCTGACTACTCACAAGTTTGGATTGACGCTGGTGTTGCTGATTAGCGCAGTTGGCGGATCGGCGCTCGCTCAGGAGGGACCGGCATGGCCGCCGCACGATACGCCGGTGGCGATGCCCCAGGGGCAACCGGCAGCCGCGCCGCCAGTGTCCATCATCGAGGCGGGTGAGCTGCTGACCGGTCGCGGGCAGGAGCTGCACAATACCCGTATCCTGGTCAAGAACGGAAAGATTGCCGCCGTAGGGCCGAACCTGACCGCTCCGGGCGCGGTGATCTACGACCTGCACGGCGCCACGGTGATGCCGGGCCTGATCGACGTCCACGTGCACTTGCTGCGTCATTTCGGGCCGAACGACAAAGCGTATGACCCCAGGGAGAGCAAGACGCAATTCGCGCTGGGCGTGGTGAACAATCTCTGGGTCACGCTCATGTCGGGGTTCACCACTGTGCAGAGCGTGGGTGACCCGCAGGACGAGGTATTCCGGCAGTACGTGAAGGAAGGCATCGTGCCGGGGCCGCGCATTCTGACCTCCTACCACGACATCTATGGCTCTCCGCGGGTCGGCAATGACGACGTGCTGCGTGCCAAGGTGGACCTGCTGAAATACGAGCACGCCGACCTGGTGAAGATCTTCGCCTCCGACAGCATCCGCGACGGCGGCAACGAAATCCTCACCCTTCATCAGCTTCAAGTGCTGTGCGGCGAAGCCAACCGCATTGGCCTGCGCACACTGGTGCACGCCTATAACGGCTCAGTGCACAACGCCATCGTGGCCGGCTGCACCGAGGTCGAGCATGGCACTGGCGGCGCCCAGGCGGACATCGATCTGATGGCGAAGAAAGGCACCTACTTCGACCCACAGGTGGGACTGGTGGTGCAGAACTACATCCGTTTCAGGAAGAAGTTCTCCGGTAACGGCGACTATGACGCTGCCGGGTTCACCCGCATGAAGGATGCCATCAAGGTCGACGAGCGTCTCTTCAATGCGGCACGCCGCGCCGGCGTCAAGCAGGTCATGGGCACGGATGCCGTGGCGGGCGGCTTCGGGCACGAGGCGGATGAAATCATCGCTCGCATCGGGATCGGGCAGCCGGCGATGGACGCCATCGACGATGCGACCTCGGTGAACGCCGAATCGCTGCGCCTCGGCAAAGAGATCGGCAGCGTCGCTCCCGGCTACGACGCCGACATCATTGCGGTGGAGGGTGATCCGTTGAAAGATGCGGCGCGGCTGCGTCAGGTCTCGTTCGTGATGAAGGGCGGCACAGTCTACAAAGACACGGTCTCCGCGGCCGGAAGATGACGGCGCCAGCCCGGCGACGAACCGCGTCGGATCACGTACACAGTCGTGGAGCCCGCCGGCGATAGGGCCGCCGGCGGGCTGTATGGCTCATGCCCTCGAGGACCTGCCGCGCCACCCAAAGTACGCCGTCTCCGTGACCGCCAGAAACACGAGTCCGATGGTGGTCAGGGCGTGCCAGTAACTATAGTGCCAGACGGATCCCGTAACGCGCGTGCAGACGCCATGGCCGCAGAGAAAGAAGGCCCCGTTGGTTATGTGACCGTTGATGGCATCGCCGCCGAGGTAGGTGCCGATGAGAACAAAGGCGAAGAAATTGACGAGCGCGACGCACGCCGTGAAGTAAACGACGCGCCTGGCCCGCGTTGAGTGGTACGAGGGTTTGACCACGCTTGTCATCGCCATGCGCGCGCGCCTGGACTGACTCCGCAGCCTTGGCTGGATCTGGATTACAGCACATGGCCGGAATTTGCGCTCATAATCCATTGCAAGATATGGCTGAAGTGCTCCTCTTCCACCACGCTCAGGGTCAGACGAGCGGATTCACCGCCTTCGCTGACGAGCTGCGCCGTGCAGGCCACCCGGTACACACGCCCGACCTCTTTGGCGGCCGCACGTTCTCATCCATTCACGAGGGGATGACCTTCGTGGAGCAGATCGGCTTCGACGAAATCATCGAGCGTGGCGTGCGAGCGGCGGACAAGCTACCCAATGTGCTCGTATATGCCGGCTTCTCGCTCGGCGTACTGCCGGCACAGAAGCTCGCGCAGGCCCGTGCCGGAGCGCGGGGTGCCCTCCTCTTCTACTCCTGCGTCGCCGCGTCCGCGTTCGGGGGCTGGCCCGCAGGCCTGCCGGTGCAGATCCACGGGATGGATGCCGACCCGATCTTCGCGGGCGAAGGCGACCTCGAGGCGGCAAGAGACTTGGTGGCATCGACCGAGCAGGCGGAGCTGTTTCTGTACCCGGGGAACCAGCACTATTTCGCCGATTCCAGTCTCCCCTCTTTCGTTCCGGATGCGGCAGCGCTCATGACCCACCGGGTCCTCGAGTTCCTGGGCAGCTGTTGAGGTTCAGAGCGTAGGGGTGCCCAATCGGAATCTTTACTGACGCGGGCATGAGCCGCGCTCACTCCCCGCGGCTTACCTGTGGACGTACTGCGCATGTTTGCATCGTAGTGGCAACAGCAGTCATGCTCGGGCGCCAGGCCGCTTGACGGGCTGCGTCGCCTTCCCGAAGGTCATACCGATCCCGAGCGAGGTCCCGTTCGGGTGCGAAACCGTTTCCCGCGTATACCCGACGGCAACCAGCGCGAAGGGGCGTCGGAAGGGTTGCGCCAACGAAAACGATTGCCAACTCACAGGCAACGACTGTCACCGCCGCCCGTCCGGCAGATTCCTGCGCGTGGGTCATCTGGTCCACCCTGAAACTACGGGCCTTCGATCAGCGCGGGGTCGTGCAACCCCCCGCCATTACCAGAGATCTTGCTTGGCGTACGGGCGCGACCAGAGCGTCACGTGAAGCTGTACGGCCCGAGACCACGCCTCCATGAGGCTTTCCAACTCCTCTCCCGTGACGCCGGACTCGATGAAAAATTTACGCGCACTGAGCGTGACCACGGTCGCGAAGGCCAGCAGGAAGCGCAGCTCGACCACCGGCGGCGTATGCCCGTGGTCCGTCTCGTTCTTCTTGGCCGGCATGTGGCGCAGACCAATCTCCTCCTGATAATTCAACCACGCTTCATCATGGGGCCGCTGCGCCACATCAACGACCCAGCGCACAAACCTGGCCTTGACCTTGCCCGCATATTCATCATCGCGCTTGCCGTCAGGCCCGGCAAAAGATTTCACCAGCGGGTGCTGCGACCCGAGGATCGATCGCCAGTGGTCGACCATGCTCTCCGCGCGATGGACGAAGATCTGCTCGTGACGGCGCAGTACCTGTGCATCCGCATCGCTCCATCCGGTTGCCTGCTCGATTTCCCGCAGCTCCGCCGGCGAAAGTGGCGAGCGGGCCGCAGTCGGTCGGCCGTAATCGTATCCGGGAATTTCCATCTCTTTACCTCCACACACGACAACGAGCATCGCAATCGAGACCGTCCGTCGGCGCTCGGCGCGAGCGACGGCCGAGTCGCATGCGGCGGTCCTGACGCTTCGGCAGGAGCCGACGTCAGGCCGGATCATCCTCCTTCAATGATGTGCGATTTCCTGAGCGTGGCAATATCCTCCATGGGTGCAGGATGCAGATTGGCGGGAATCGGGCAAGTTTCCGGTTCTTAGGGGTAAGCGGCCACCTGCGGCGAGGCCGTTCGGCAGCGGCCCTGAGCCTGGAGATCCAGTGAATACGACGATCACGCGCAGAACTGCGGTCAACGAGCACACGTACTTCTTGAGCGCGGCTCTGGTCACCGCGGTGATCATCTTCGCCGGGTTCGCCCGCTCCTACTATCTGAGAGTCTGGTTCGACACACATGCCCTGCCGGCGCTCGTGCACGTGCACGGCGTCGTCATGACGGCGTGGATCGCGCTCTTTTTCATCCAAGCGCTCTTGATTGCGCGCCACCGCACCGCCTTGCACCGCAGGCTTGGGGTCCTCGGGACCCTGCTCGCCGCGCTCATCGTCGTGATCGGCATGATCACGCTCCTGGAAGCGGCCACCCGCGAGGTGCACGCTGACCCCCAATCTCCGCAGGCCACATTCTTCCTGATGCTCCTCTGCTTCGATACCGTCAATCTGCTGGTGTTTACAACATTGATCACCGGAGCCATCCTCCTGCGCAAACAGGGCGACTGGCACAAGCGTCTGATGCTGCTCGCCACGGCGTCACTGCTCGGGCCAGCGCTCGCCCGCTTACCCCTCGCATTCTTCAACGACAACATCCACGCGCTCTTTGCCCTGGACACCTGCATCCTGCTCTGCGCGATCGTCGACTCCGCGCGCTACCGGCGCCTGCACCCTGTCTTTGCCTGGGGGGTCCCGTTCGTCCTCGGGACGCTTCACGTCGCCTACGCTGTGGCGGTGACCCCAGCCTGGGTGAGGCTCGCCCGTGTGCTGATTGCGTAACCGTCAGCGACCGTTTCAGGGCTCGGACGAATCCCGCACCGGCACCGGCACGGCGCAGATGTCGACCTTGCCGGGCGGCGTGACATAGAACGCGTCATGCCGGGTACGCGAGGCCTCCAGCAGCCTTTGGAACGTGGGGCTGCTGGTGCGTAGAATCTCGATGTCCGGTCGCTGCGCCGGCGGCAAATCGGCCGCAACCCGCACATCCAGGATGGGCGTGCGCTCATTCGGATGAACGTAAAAGCCGAGCGGCCCGTGCCCACGAGGAAGAGCTGAAAGTTTGTCCATGCCCTGGATGATCCGTCCGACCACCGTCAGATTCCGATCGAGCCGCCGGGGTGGCTGGCCGATGGCGGCATAGAGACCGCTTCCGTTGCCCGAATCGGGCGCGTTGTCGCGGGAAATGGCCAGCGTTCCATAACAGTGAACCAGCCAGGTCTCGTTTGCGGCGGGATCGCGCGCAGCGGGGAAGTCCTCCGAGAATCCCACCTCAGGGGCGTAGACATCGCCGTCCGGAAGCCTCACCCAGGGCAGTGAAGGCGCGATGGGCCGGGTGAACTCCGGAGGCAGCGTGGCTTTTGCCGACCCGAGAGACCGGACCTTGCTCCGGTTCCCTCCATCATCCGCCTCGGGATCATCCCACTGGGCGACGAAGTCATCCTGCACTCGCACGATCGCCAGACCGTCGAAATAGCGCTCTCTGACCAACGTCTTGATATTGGCCACGTGCAGGGGTGCATAGGCCGGATCGAGCTCCATGACGAGGCGCCCCGACGGCAGACGCATCACCAGCAGGTTTTCGGGATCCGGCTTACGCCATTCCGAGCCCTTGGACTCGGAAAGTATCTGCGCGAAGGAGGGTGTGCCCTTGTCCTTGGGCGCAGTGGTCAGGGGAGAATCCGCGAGCGCCGGCAGACAAAGGAGGGCAACCAGGAATGCAAGGATCTTACGTGTTGTGTTCATGGGTCACCCGGCGAGCATCCAGCGCCTCCGGTGGCGGATCCTGAGGCAGATTCACCCAGATCAACATGTTGAAATCACCCGTGCGGTGCAGTCGGCGGCGTCTCAGACATCGTACGCGCTCACTGGAGAAGACATGCTAGCCCGTCCGTATTCGCTGTGCCAACCTGACGGGCAATCTACCTTAGTCGACGGTTACGAAGCAATGAGGCGGTTTTCCTGCCTCATTCCAGCACGATCCGCGGAAAATAGAAGGAAACGGTCCAATTGGGCACGTCGACTATCTCGCTGATACGCAGGTCGCCGCAGACGCTGCAGAGCAGATAAGCATCTATCGCGGGCATCCCGTTGTCGCGCGTCAGCCAATCCAGCATGGAGCGGACCGCATCGCGCGCTGCGACCATGAGATCGGGCCCGATCCCGGTGGTCGCCACATAGCCGCGCTCATCGAGATGTCGCGTCACCGGACCGGGGGTTATCAGCCGCGGGAAAGCGAGTGGGCTGCGCTTCACGAGGTCGAATCGCAGCGCCACGCGCATGGGACTCTCGAGAGCGGTGCCGCAGACCTCGCCGTCACCCTGCGCCGCATGCGTATCACCCACGGAGAAGAGCGCGCCGGCGACTTCGACGGGCAGATGCAACTCACTGCCGCAGGCGATATCGCGCAAGTCCATGTTGCCGCCGACCCGGCGCGGGGGGACGATGCTGTGGCACCCCGCGGCCGCCGGGGCGACTCCCATGGTGCCGGCAAACGGCTTCAAAGGGACTTTGCCCCACGAACCGAAGGCGCATGGAGCGAGCGTCCGTTCGTCGTAGCGCCACAGGCGCAAGGCGGGCTGCTCGAAATCCTCGGCCAGCAGGCCGAAGCCCGGGATATTCGCGGTCCAGCCCCACCCGGACGGTGCGAATGACAGAACCGTCACTTTGAGGATGTCACCCGGCTCGGCCCCATCCACATACACCGGGCCCGCGACCGGGTTGATCCGCGCGAAATCGAGACGGCCGACGTCCTCTACGCCCGACGTTCGCGAGAGCTGTCCACCCGAGGCATCCTGCACCTCGAACTCCAACGACTCTCCCGGCGCGATGCGCACCGCCGGCGCCAGGCTGTTGTCCCAGCCGAAGTGTTGCTGATGGATCGTGTGGCGGTGGGTCATTGACATCGCCGGTGCCGGCTCGAGCGCACTTTACCACGGACCGCCCGCCCCCTAGACTCGGCCCGGCACCTCAGCCTGGCCGCCCGCCGCACAAACATGAGCCTTGAGCAATTCGGCTACGAGGATCAGCTCGATCGCGCACTCAGCCTGGGCGATTTGATCGTCTACGGCATGATCTTCATGGTGCCGATCGCGCCGTTTTCGGTGTTCGGGTTCGTGTGGCGGGACGCCCGGGGCATGGTGGTCCTGGCATACCTGATCGGCCTGGTCGGCATGCTCTTCACCGCGCTCAGCTACGCCGGCATGTCGCGGGCGTTTCCGCTCGCCGGGTCAGTCTACGCTTACGTGCAGCGCGGGCTGCACGAGACCGCGGGCTTCCTGGCCGGATGGCTCATTCTCCTCGACTACATCCTGGTTCCCGCCCTCCTCTATCTCTTCTCCGCAGCCGCCCTGCAACCGCTCTTGCCTGCGGTTCCCTCGTGGCTCTGGCTTCTCGGATTCGTCTCCCTCAACGCAGCGGCCAACCTTCTGGGCGTGCGTGTTACCGCGCGCCTGTACAAGGCACTTCTGGCGCTGGAGCTCCTCGTGCTCGCCTGGTTCATCATCGTCGGAGCGAGGGCGCTTCACACAGGCCCGGGTTCCGGCCTGACGCTGACACCTCTCTACGACCCACACGGTTTCTCGCTGGCCACCGTCGCCAGCGCGACCTCGATCGCCGTGCTGTCGTTTCTGGGATTCGACGGCATCTCCACGCTCTCGGAGGAAAGCACCGGTACCCGCAACTCCATCGCGAGAGCCACGGTGGCATCGCTGCTGTTGATCGGCGCGCTGTTCGTGCTGCAGACGTGGATCGCCACTGATCTGGCGCGTGGGATGCGCTTCTCGTCCGCGGAGAGCGCTTTTTACGAGGTTGCGGCGCGCGTGGGCGGTCGCGGGCTCAGGCTGGCGGCTATCCTGGCGGTGGTGATCTCATTTGGCATCGCCAATGCCATGGCCGCCCAGGCCGCGGTCTCCCGAGTGCTCTTTGCGATGGCGCGCGACGGAAAGCTTCCCGGGGTGCTGGCAACCGTACATCCGCGTTTCAAGACGCCGTATGTCAGCACGCTGCTCGTGGCCGGTGTCTCGCTTCTGGTGGGCCTCTTCTTCGATCGCCGCATCGACGATCTCACCAGCGTGGTCAACTTCGGCGCGCTCACCAGCTTCGCGCTGCTGCACCTGGCGGTCATCCACCACTACTTCGTGCGACAGCGCAGCGGCGCGTGGGTGCGTCATCTCATCTGCCCCCTCGCCGGATTCAGCGTGATTCTGTATGTGCTCTACGGGATGGATCATGCGGCAAAGCTCCTCGGGGGGAGCTGGGTCGCAATCGGAATCGCTTACTCTCTCGTGCGCCGGATCAATACCCGAGCTGGAATCACCGCACCGTAATACTGACCGCGTCAGAAACGAAGATCGGCATCGCCCGGGATCGGAATTCCTCCAGCTCAATGCGCCGCCATCCGGCCATGTTCCAGGCCCCGCTAGAGACTTCATCTCGTGACGCAGCTCCCATACGCGGACCTCGCCCTCGGGCAGGATTGCCGCGGCTCGCCCCGGTGGTCTTCCGCGCCGTAGACCGCACGAAGGCGCGCCAACGTAGAAGTCCGGGCAACGACCCGAACTCCACCACCACCGCCAAACGAAGGGTCTCGGGTTGCAATGATCAGGGCCGTGCAAGAGTTCTTCTGCCCGCACGGCCGCCGCCGCGAGGTACAACTCGCGGACGGTCCGCACTACCCCGTTCTGTTGTCGATCGAGCAAATACGAATGTCGGCGCACGCTCCGGGCCTGCGAATCAGCTACCGCGGGCACAGGGAGGACCTGATAGCTCTCGGATGCGTCTCTCGCGAGCGGCTCGCGAGTGCGCGCTATGGGCAGTATCAGAGTGACCCGCGCGGCGCCGTGCTCCGTGTGGAGCGCAAGGCGACACCCGGCCGCCGGAGAATGATCGAGCTGTCGTACCTGACGCAAGCCCGAGTAGTTGCCGGCCTGCTTCCAGGAGTACGCACCTACTGCGCAGACTGGCTGCAGGCGCTGACCGCACGCCCGCTGCTGCGGCTGGTCATCGACAATACGGCTCCCCTCTAACCGGCCGCTGCCCGGTGAATCTCCACTGTCACGTGGGAGAGCATCGGCAAGTGGCTCAGCTTCTCGCGGTAGAACTCGGGGCTTCGTGCCTGACTCGTCTCCACGGCGAGGATCGCTCCGAGGTGGCCGGGGCCTAGCCGCCACAGATGCAGGTCGGTCAACCGGTCCCCATGGCCCTCGACGGTGCCATGGATGCTCTCCTCCAGCGTCCGATCAGGGCTCATATCGAGCAAAACCCCGGCGGTATCGCCAATCAGCCCGAATGACCAGCTGAGAATCACCAAAGCGCCGGCCGTGCCGGCCAGTGGGTCCATCCACAACCAGCCGAACGCTTTGGCGAGCATGAGCCCGACGATCACCAGCACCGATACCGCCGCATCGGCGGCGACGTGGATGATCGCCGCGCGCAGGTTGTTGTCACGGCTCGCAGCCACGGAGCCATGAGCGTGGTGATGCGGCCCATCGTGCCCATGATCGTGATCATGACCATGATGGTGATGATGATCTCCCCCCGTGGACAGCAGCCAGGCGGAGACCAGATTCACCGCGAGACCGACAGCGGCGATCGGGATCGCCTCGCGAAAATGGATGGGTACCGGATGGATGAAACGGCTGGCGGCCGCATATCCGATCACGAGTGCGATCATCGCCAGGATGACCGCCGAGGTGAACCCGGCGAGATCGCCGAGCTTGCCGGTACCGAAGGTAAACCGGCGATCGCCGGCATGCCGGCGCGCATAGCGATACGCCAGCGCGGCCAGGAGCAACGCGCTGGCGTGGGTGGACATGTGCAAGCCATCGGCAACCAACGCGACCGAGCCGAAGAGCAGGCCGCCGATGACTTCCAGTGCCATCATGGCGCCGCAGAGCCAGATCACGGCCCAGGCCTTCCGCTCCGCGTGCGCATGTCCTTCACCCAGAAAGACATGGCTGTGCGCTTCCTGGAAAAGGGATTTCGGAGCGCTCATGGAGCCCTCCCTCACCGCAGGTAGGTGCGGATGACGGACAGGAGTTGTTTTGCGGCCTCTTGTCTCATCGCAGGCGATTGCGCCTTCGGCTCCACCAAGTGCGTGCGGACGTGGTCCTCCACCACTTCCGCCGTCAACCCAACCATGGCGGCCCGCGTGCTGGCGAGAAGGTGCATGACCTGCTCGCAGCCCGCTTCATTCTCCAGGGCTCGCTCGATGGCTTCGACCTGGCCGCGGATACGCCTCACCCTGGCCAGGAGCTTCTGTTTCTCACGGATCGTGTGCGACACGCCCGTATTATCGCATAGCCCCCCTCCCTATACGAGGGGCCGGGCTTTTGCGGGCGGCGAAACCCTTGGCCAAAGCCTCCTGATTCCCATAGCATGCATCGGTATCGGTACCCCTGAGGGCCCAATGGCTTTAATAAAGAAATCGAAGATCGAGCCGCCCCAGGGCGAGTCGATCCGCCCCACCGCTCCCAGGAAGCCCTCGGCCGCAGCCGCGACAAGCGCGACCCGGGCCGCAAAAGTCAGCGCGCGCGAGGAGACCGCCGCCGAACGCCTGGCCGCGGCTACCGAGGAGCTTGCGAGCGGCTTGACGGAGGCCGCCACGGCCACCCGGGAGCTGGGACGCTCCATGGAGCAAATCAACCGCGGCGCCGAAACCGCGGCCGGCGCATGCCAGGAGCAGTCGAGTGCCATCAAGCGCGTGGTGACGGATCTGACTGCCGCGCGAGACCAGGCTGATGCATCGGTGCGGCGCACCGACACCCTCGCCGTTGCCTTCGCCGAGTTCTCGGCGCAGATCGTAGGCTCCGCCAGAGCCATCGAGCAAGGCGCGCAGCGGCAAGCGACATCGGTCACGCTTCTGACAGAGCTCGACGCACGCGCGAAGGAGGTCGCCGATGTCAGTCAAGTCGTCAGTCGCCTCTCGGATCAGACCAACCTGCTGGCTCTCAACGCAGCGATCGAAGCGGCTCGCGCAGGCGAGCAAGGGCGGGGCTTCGCGGTGGTAGCCGACGAGGTTCGCAGCTTGGCGGAGAGCTCCGACAAGAGCGCCCGGGAGGCTCAGGGCCTGAGTGCGACCATTCAGAAAGAGATCCGGGAAATCGGTGAAGCCTTGCGGGCAGCCGCGGATGCCGCGCTGCAGGAAGCCCGCGCAGCGGGGCGCGTAACCGAGACTTTTCAGGCGCGGCGCGGCGACATGACCCGGATCGCGGAGGGCAGCCGCGGCATTTTGACTGCCGCCCTCGAAGCCGAGCGCTCCGCCATGGAGGCCCAAGAGGGAGCGGAGCAGATCGCGAGCTCTGCAGAGGAGCAATCGTCCGCTGCCAGCGAGGCGCGAAGCGCCGTCGAACAGCAGGCCAAGTCGCTCGACGAAGGACAGATCGCCGCCCAGCGATTGGCCGCACTGGCCGAGAAGCTGCGCTCGGCGAGAGGGAACGGCGCGGGCCTGGAGCAGATCAGCGCCAGCGCGGAGGAGCTCTCGGCCTCCGTCCAGGAGCTGTCGAGCGCGGCGACGGAGGTCATGGCCGCGGTTGAGCAGATCAGCAAAGCTGCGCAGGTGCAGTCGGCGGCGACTCACCAGACGGCGAGCGCCCTAAGCCAGATCGACCGCAGCGCGCGTCTCTCGCAGGCCAACGCCCGGTCCAGCGAGGAGCGCGTGCTGAGCCTGGACGCCGCGCTCGAGGAAGGGCGGCACTCGGTCGAGAGCCTCGTGAGAGGTGTCTCGAAGGCCCTCGACGACACGCGAGCCAGCGCGATCGCCATCAGCCGCCTCGAAGGTGTGGCGCGCAGAATCGAGAAGATCGTCGACACCATCGCACTGGTTGCCGTCCAGATCAGCATGCTCGCCGTGAGTGGCTCGGTCGAAGCCGCTCGGGCAGGGGAGTCCGGCCGGGGATTTGCGGTCGTCTCCAACGACATCCGCAATCTGGCTCGCGACGCATCGGCGAACGTGGAGCGGGCCAAGGACACCGTGCGCGGCATCCTCGACCAGATCGGCATTCTCAAGAGCGATCTGCAGCAGATTTCCGCGATGGCGGAAGTCGAGGTACAGAAGAATCAGATCGTCTCCGGTGGTCTGCAGGGGCTTGCCGCGGAGGTGACGGCGCTCGGCACGGCCAGCAAAGCGATTCGCGACGGCGCGGACAAGATCCTGTTGGCGACGGCCGAGATCGCACAGGCCGCGCAGCAAGTGGCTTCTGCGGCGGAAGAAGCGAGCTCGGCATCGCGCGAAGCCGCGGCGGCGGCGAACGAGCAGTCGCGCGGCGCGGAAGATCTCGCGGCCGCCGTCGAGGAAATCGCGTCCCTCGCGGAGGCGATCCGGCAACGGACCGCGTGACCGGGTGCAGACGGAGCCTCAATTCCGTGCCGGCCGCTTCCTGACCTTTCGCGTCGCCGGGCAGCTCTACGCCCTCCGGTCCGAGGACGTACTGGAGGTGATCCGCGTACCCGCCCTGGCTCGCGTTCCCCAGGGGCCGCCTGCCCTGCTGGGAATCGCGAACCTGCGCGGCGCGGTGCTGCCGATCACGGGATTGCGGCAACTCCTCGGCAAGCCGTCCGCTGCTTCTGACATCGCGAGCGCCCGCGCGATCGTCCTCGACATCGGCGCTCCGATCGCCGTCGCGGTGGACTCGGTGGCCACCTTGGAATATGCGAGCGCCGAGCAGATCGACACCCGCCCCAAGGAAGTGGGCGCGGATGGCGCGGAACGGCTGCGCGGCGTCCTCTCGGTCGCCGGTGGGCAGGAAGTGGCCAAGATTCTCGACCTCGAGGCGATGCTCGAGACGGCTTTCGCCAACCGCGCGCGTGTACCACAAAGCGGTGGCAAGCCGAGAGTCGCGGCTCGAGCGCATGAGGAGAGGCGCGCGGCGCAGGAGACCGAGAATCTGGTGACATTCGATGTCGCGGGACAGGAGTTCGCCCTGCCGCTGGCGGATGTCCAGGAGATCATCCCGGCCCCTGCGGGTGTGATCGCCGTAGCTCACTCGGAGGCCACCGTCCTCGGGCTCACCGCCGTGCGCGACACACTGCTTCCCCTGTTGTCCCTGCGCAGCCTGCTGGGTCTTCCGGCGAGGCAGACGGAGTCCGAGCGGCAGAAGGTCGTGGTGGTCAAAGTCGCCGGTGCGCGAGTTGGCCTGGTCGCGGATCGTGCGCGCGCTGTCATCGCCGCGGACACGAGGCTCGTAGACCCGATTCCACCGGCGCTGGCGGCCCGCACGGGAGGGGAGTCCCGGATCCGATCCGTCTACCGCGGCGAGGCCGGCCGGCGGTTGATTTCCATCCTCTCCCCGCAGCAACTCTTTCGGGATGATGTGATGCAGAAATTGACCGCCGGTGAACGAGAATTCGCTGCGAGCCAGGCGCTCGAGGAATACAGCGCCCGTGAAGAGCTGACCTTCCTCGTCTTCCGTCTCGGCGGCGATGAGCTCGGCCTGCCCATCGATGCGGTCGTGGAAGTCGCCCGGATTCCGGAGCAGATCACGCGGCTGCCGAAGACTCCGAAGTTCCTGGAAGGGGTCGTCAATCTGCGGGGTGATGTCCTGCCGGTCATCGACCAGCGCCGGCGCTTCGACATGCCGCCCCTCGAGAACACCGACGGCCGCCGGCTGATCGTGGTCAGGACCGAGCGCCACCGCGCCGGAATCATCGTCGACGGCGTTTCGGATGTGCTGCGCTCGAGCGCGAACGCGATCGAGCCCGCGCCGCAGCTCACGGAGGAGACATCACGGCTGGTGCGCGGCGTCATCAATCTCGCCGCCTCCAATCGCATGGTGTTGTTGCTCGATCCCATGGAGCTCTTGACCCGCGCGGAACGGGGGTTGCTCGACAAATTCGAGGCGCAGCGGCAGCGGACGGGTGCGTGACCAAGGTTCTGGTCGTCGATGATTCGGCCTTGGTGCGCAAACTCTTCGGTCGCGTTCTGGCGGAAGATCCGGACTTCACCGTTCAGGTCGCGCGCAACGGACTCGAGGCCCTGGCGCAACTCGACACGTTCCAGCCGGACGTCATCACCCTGGACGTGCAGATGCCGCAGATGAATGGGCTGCAGTGTCTGGATCGGATCATGGTGCAGCGGCCCTGCCCCGTCGTCATGGTCTCGACGGTGACCGACGAAGGCGCCGAGGCAACGTTGGAAGCCCTGCGCCTGGGTGCCGTGGACTTCGTTGCAAAGCCGAGCGGCGCGGTCTCGTTACGCATGCAGCAATTCGGCCCGACTCTCAAGGAAAAGGTCCGCACCGCCGCGGCTGCGCGGCTTCCGGCGAGTCATAGGCTGCGGGAGCGGGTTCAATTCAGGACCGGCGGCGGCACTGCAACACGCCGCCGCAAGGAGCCTCCAGCGGACGTCACCGATGACCGCGCTACGCCTCCTGCCACCGGGGATGGGCTCGTGCTCGTCGGAACTTCCACCGGTGGCCCCCCCGCGCTGGAGGCGCTTCTCACGCCGCTATCGGCGGACTTTCCCTGGCCGGTTCTCGTTGCACAGCACATGCCCGCGGGATTCACCGGGCCGCTCGCCAGGCGGCTGGCGGGACTTTGCGCGGTCAATGTCGTGGAGGTGACGGGACCCACACGTCTGGAGGCCGGCCGTGTCTACATCGGACGCGGTGATGCCGACCTGGTGGTGTCCAAACGCCCTTCCGGCCTCATCGCCATGACCGTGCCATCCGATCCCGATTACCCCTGGCACCCGAGCACCGACAGGCTGGTCCGCTCGGCGATGCAGTACGTGCCGCCCACACAGCTCATCGGCGTTTTGATGACGGGTATGGGTGATGATGGCGCCGATGCGTTGGCGAGCCTGCGCAGGGAAGGCGGCACCACGATCGCGGAAGCCGAAGAGACTGCAGTCGTGTGGGGAATGCCCGGGGAGCTGGTGCGCATGGGAGGCGCCGCCTACGTGTTGCCGCTGCCGGGCATTGCCCAACGTCTCCAGAAGCTGGTACCCCGTGCCGCTCGTCCGTAAGCCAACCCATCCCACCGAACACCTCAAACCCAGTCCCGCCGAGGTACGGACCGGGCTGGTCAGCGCGGATGCGGAAGAGCGCTGGGCTGCCGCCCGTGCCGCCGCGGAGCTGCCCGGCGCGGAGACCGCTCTGGCCGCGGCTCTGCCGGGCGAGAGCGACCCGCGGGTTCGCGAAGCGATGTTCACGAGCCTCGTCCGTATCGGAACCCGCGACAGCATGGCGGGCGTTCTCCCCCTGTTGCGCTCCGACGATTCGGCCTTGCGCATGGGCGCCCTCGACGCCTTGCGCTCGTCGCCGCTCGCCGCGCACGAGTTCCTGCCGCAACTGCTGAGCGATCCCGATGCCGATGTCCGGCTATTGAGCTGCGAGCTGGCGCGCAGCCTGCCCGGCGAGGAAGCCAGCCGCAGTCTCTGCGCCCTCCTCGCCGCTGAGTCGCAGGTCAATGTCTGCGCGGCGGCCATCGAAGTCCTGGCCGAGGTCGGCGATCAGGCGGCGTTGGCAACACTGGCGCGCTGTGCAGAGCGCTTTGCGCAGGTGCCCTTCCTGGAATTTGCGATCAGGCTCGCGACGGACCGCATCACGGCCGCAGGCAAACGTGGCTGAGCTTCCGGCACCGACGGAAGACGAGTTTCGAAGGCTCTGCGAATACCTCTACCGGCGCACCGGAATGATCTTCACCGAGGCAAAGCGGTATTACGTCGAGCGGCGGATCTTCGACCGCATGGCGGCTACCGATTGCTCCTCGTTTGCGACCTACTTCGCCCGCCTGCGCGCCGATACGGGGGACGAGATCCAGCAGTTCGTGAATGCCTTCACCGTCAACGAGACGTATTTCTACCGTGAAGACTACCAACTGAAGTGCCTGACGAATGACCTCATGACGGAACGCGTGAGAGGTAAGCACTCCGGCGACATGATCCGCATCTGGTCGGCCGCCTGCTCGACCGGCGAGGAGCCTTACTCGATCGCCATCTGGCTCCTCGAGAACTGGCCGAGCGTCGACGAATTTGCGATCGAGATCGTCGGCTCCGACATCGATACTCGCGTGCTCGAGCTTGCACGCACGGGGACATACGGCAAGCGGGCGCTGATGCGTCTGCCTCCGGAGCTGATCGGCAAATACTTCGATGCGCTTCCCGGAGAGCAGTGGCGGATCAGCCCGCAACTGCGCGACTCCGTCTCCTTCACCTCCGTGAACGTCGTGAACCCCGACCAAACCGGCCCACACGGCCGATTCGACATCGTCTTCTGCCGAAATGTCCTCATCTATTTCGATGACGCCTCGCGCCGGGTCGCGGCCGAGAATCTCTACGAGAACCTGTTCCCGGGCGGTTTCATCTGCCTGGGACATACCGAATCCATGAGCCGCATCTCGCCACTTTTCGAGGTACGGCGGTTTGCAGACGCCATCGTTTATCAACGGCCTGAAATGAAGCGATCATGAGCGCCGACCGCAAGACGATACTGGTGGTGGATGATGCCGCGCTGGTGCGCGTCTACTATCGCTCGATACTGGAGAAATCCGGCTTTCAGGTCGAGGAGGCGCTGAACGGGCTCGAGGCGCTGGAGATCCTTCTCGTCAAGGCCGCCGATCTGCTGGTGGTGGATATCAACATGCCGCAGATGGACGGTCTCACGCTCTTGCGCCTTCTGCGGGAGAGAGAGGATGCGCTCGCCTCCATTCCCGCGCTCGTGACGAGCACGGAGTCGGAGGAAGCGGATTTCGCGGCCGCGCGCGCGGCGGGCGCCAATTTCTACCTGGTGAAGCCGGTCGAGCGCGAGCAGCTCGTGGAGTTCGCGCGCATGCTCTGCGGGGTCGTGCCGTGAATGAGTTCCTGCAGCAGTTCGTGGTCGAAGCACGGGAGCTTGCGCAGGCCGCGAGCGATGGTCTCCTGGCTCTGGAGAAGTCGCCCGGGAACGCACAGCGGCTCGATGAGGTGTTCCGCGCCTTTCACACCTTGAAGGGAAGCGCGGCCATCGTCGGCTTCCCAGCCATGGAAAGTGTGATGCACGCTGCGGAGGAGGTCCTCACCGAAGCGCGGGCGGGCACTCGCCCGCTGACTTCCGCACGCATCGGACAGTGCCTCGCCCACCTCGACCAGGTCACGGAGTGGCTCGATGCCATCGAGCGAGCCGGCGAGTTACCTCGCGACTCCGCCAGCCCGGCAGCCCGGGTCGCGGCATGCGCCGCCGAGCGCCCGGCGGCCGACTGGCTGGCCAACATACTGCGGAAATACGGCGCCGCCGCATCACGCGCCCTCACCGCGGTCCGCTTCGTTCCGGCCGCGGACAGCCTCTATCAGGGGCAGGACCCTTTGGCGCGCATGACATCCCTGCCCGGGCTCTTGGCACTCGACCTCGCTGCCCTCGAGCCCTGGGGGCCGCTCGATACGCTGGATCCTTTCCGCTGCAATCTCCGATTGACTGCCCTCAGCGCCGCTCCCCCTGCAGAACTGCAGGCTCACATGGCGGGCCACGCCGGTGATTGCACGATCGTGCCGATCACCGCCCGCAGCGAGAGCTCCGGGCAATCCCTGCCGCCTCGCGTCATGCAGCTCATCCAGGCGCAGCAGGCGCTCCTGGGTACCGGGTCGGCGAAGAGTATCGCCGGCAGAGTCGGCGCTGCGGGCGCGGCCGCGGCCAATGCGTTGCGCTTCTGTGGCCGCATCGAGCTCTCCGCGGCCATATCTCGGGCGGCCCGGCAGAGTCTGCTGGCGCTCTCGGCGCAGCCGCTGCAGGAAGCCCTCGCGCAGCTGCTCACCGGAGAGGCTCCCATGGCACTGGCGGCAGCGCCCGATACTGTGGCGGTTCGGGAGGCTGTGGCGCGCACATTCAGGATCGATGCCGAGCAGGTCGATGCCCTCGTGCGCCTGGCCGGCGAGCTCACGGTCGTCAACAACGCAATCGGCCATGTCGTGAGGCTCGCCCGAACGGGTGACCCGTCCGTGTCGGACCTCCTGAAGGATCGCCATGAGGCTCTCGATCGTCTGGTCGGCGAGCTGCGAAGGTCGGCGCTACGCATGCGGGTACGGCCACTACGCAGTGTGCTGCAGCGGTTCCCGCGGCTCGTGCGCGAGATGTCGGCGAGCCTGGGCAAGGCGGTGCGGCTCGACATCGAGGGAGAAGAGACCGAAGCGGACAAAGCCATCGTGGAGATGCTGTTCGAGCCGCTGCTGCATGTGGTGCGCAATGCGATAGACCACGGCGTGGAGGATCGGAGCGAGCGGGTGGCCACCGGCAAGCCCGCTACTGCCGACCTCAGGATCAAGGCACAACGTCAGGGCGACCAGGTTTT
This sequence comes from Steroidobacteraceae bacterium, assembly GCA_036278795.1. GTDB lineage: Bacteria > Pseudomonadota > Gammaproteobacteria > Steroidobacterales > Steroidobacteraceae > 13-2-20CM-66-19. The sequence goes on from DASUKK010000019.1 coordinate 65,313, forward strand.
GATCGAAGTCAGCGACGACGGCGCCGGCATCGACCTCGCTGGAATCCGCAAGGCGGCCGTCGCCCGCGGTCTCATCACGGAAGATCAGCTTCTCACGATCAGCGAAGCCGAAACCCTCGACTTGATCTTCGCCCCCGGCTTCTCCACGGCAGCCAAGGTGACGGAGATATCCGGCCGGGGCGTGGGGATGGACGCCGTACGGCGGGCGGTCGAGCGCCTGGGAGGTCACGTCAGCATCGCGAGCGTCGCGGGCCGCGGAACTGATGTCAGGCTGTCGCTTCCGTTCAGTGTGATGATGACTCACGTGATGACGGTCGAAGGTGGCGGCCAGATGTTCGGCCTGCCCTTAGAGGCTATAATCGAGACGATTCGCGTCCCACGGACCGCCATATCCAAGGTTGGCGCCGCGCAGGTGGTCGTTTTGAGAGACCGTACGTTGCCGGTTGTCGACCTGGCGAGTGCTCTCGGCATCGCACCGCTGGCGGATGACGAGGGGGCGACGTTGGTCGTGGCGGCCGGCAACGGGGAGTGCGGCGCATTTCGGGTGGATCGGATCGTCGAGCGATTGGACCTGATTCTGAAACCCTTAGAGGGTCTGCTCGCCGGCACACCGGGAATCATGGGAACGACCCTTCTTGGCGACGGGCGAGTTCTATTGGTGCTCGATATTGCGGAGATGCTCCAATGACGGTACGAGCGGGCGACGGCGGCTGCATCGAGCTCGTCAATGCCTGTCCCGCAGCGGACGCCGAGCCGCTGTTGCAGCTTCTACTGGCCACTCCGGGCGCGACAATCGACTGGCGAGCCTGCGAGGGAGCGCACACGGCGGTGGTGCAGGTGCTGATGGCTGCCAGGCCGAGGCTCCTCGGTCCCCCGGCCGATGCCCGTCTCGAAGAGTGGCTGGCACCGGTGATCGCACGCCCGCCCGAACCGGTGGGATGAAGCGTACGGCCAGCCAGCGGATAGCCGCAACGCTGGGATCGCATCGCGTGGAGGAATTTCGTGTCGTACACAGTATTGATCGTCGATGACAGCAAGCTCGCCCGGATGTCGGTGGCGAGGGTGCTCGGCACCCTGTACCCTGCCTGGAAGCGCATCGAGGCAGCGAACGCCGTCGAAGCCGTGCAGCAGACGAAGGAGCTCGCCCCCGACGTCGCGCTCGTCGATTTCAACATGCCCGGCAAAGACGGCGTGACGCTGGCGGCGGAGCTGCGTGCGCTCGACCCGAAGCTCAGCGTCGCGGTGATCTCGGCCAACCGCCAGGTGGAGGTCATCAAGCGGACGGAGGCCGCCGGCGCGACTTTTCTGCCCAAGCCGCTGACCGAAAGCGCCCTGGCCGCGTTTCTGACCTCGACCCTCAGCGCGCACAAGGCGGCACCCCCTTGAATGCCCCTATCTTGACCGATCTGCAGATCGATGCCCTGACGGAGCTCGTCAATCTGGGTGTCAGCAATGCGGCAACGAGCCTGAGCGAGCTGGTCCGCGAGGAGGTCTTCCTCTCCGTCCCCAGGGTGTCCGTCGTGACTCGGGATCAGGCCATCGCAAACCTGCGGGAGCATGAGGCGAAGCGACTGGTCGGCGTCCACCAGGATTTCGATGGCGACATCCGCGGACGCGCCCTGCTCATCTTTCCCGAAGTCAGGAGCATGGAGCTGATCCGCGCCCTGGTCGGAGCGGAGCTGCCGCTGGACGACATCATGGAGCTCGAGCAGGAAGCACTCGCCGAGACCGGGAATATCCTCCTGAACGGCTGCCTCTCCACGATGGCCAACAGCCTGCACCGGAGCCTCAAGATCTCCCTCCCCGAGGTCGTCCACGGCGACGGCACGGACTTCTTCGCCGCCATGTCCAATTCGGATGAAACGGTGCTCTTCATCTACATCAACTTCGCGGTGAAGCAGCGCGACATTCAGGGATTCCTCGCGATGATTCTCGACCTTCCCTCTCTCGTGATGCTGCAGAAGCTGCTCGATGGGTACATCGAGCGCTCCACCGGCCAAAGCCCGACCGCAGGTCATGTCGAATAACGCGGCACCGACGCGCTCGGTACTCAACGCCATCAACGGCGGCCTCATCGTTCTCGATCGGACCGGCCGGGTCGTTCTGTGGAATGTCTGGATGCAAAACACATCCGGAATCTCGGAGGAGACCGCATGCGGCAAACGGCTCGCGGAGATTTTTCCCGATGCGGACCTGCAGCGCCTGTCCGCGGCGATCACCGGAGCGCTGGACTGCGGTACCTCGGCGATCATCACCCACGCCCTGAGGCCGGCGCTGCTGCCGCTGCACACCCGCTCGCGGCAGCCCCTCGTGCATGATGTCGCCGTTTCCCCCATCGAGACGGCGACCGCCCCCGAGGGATGCGTGATCAGCATTACGGACGTCACGGCGGCAACCCGACGGGTTCGTTACCTTCGCGATCAGCAGGATGCGCGGTATGACGCCGTCGTGGCGAGCGCTCCCGACATCATCATCACGGTCGATGAGAACGGGCTGGTTCAATTCGCCAATCCGGCGGCCCACGCGCGCTTTGGCGATCCGGGTACCAGACTCGTCGGGACCGACGCCGCGCTTCTATTCGAGACCGGCGATGAGTGGGCTTCACTTTGGCGCGGCGCGATCGACGGCACGGGGACTGACCGGCCGAACACGCTCATCGCGGCGCGCACGGCCGGCGAGCTACGCTATTTCGAGGCGTCAGCATCGCGCTGGAAGAGTGGCGCACGCCTGTTCGCCACCGTGATCCTGCGTGACATCACCGAGCGGCGCGCGATGATCGCGGCGCTGCGGCGCAGCGAAAGCGAAGCCCGCAACGCCGCCCAGGCCCTGACGGAGCTCAACCGCACGCTCGAGGAGCGGGTGCAGTCGCGCACGGCGCAGCTCATCAAGGCCGAAGCCGCGCTGCGTCACAGCCAGAAGATGGAGGCGATCGGCAATCTTACGGGCAGCATCGCGCACGATTTCAACAATCTGCTGCACGTCATCAGTGGGAACCTGCACCTTCTCAAGCGTTACGTCAGCGGCAACGCCGCGGCGGAGAGGCGCGTGCAGATTGCGCTCGACGGCGTCGCCCGCAGCGCGAAGCTGTCCTCCCAGCTGCTGGCCTTCGCGCGGCGGCAGCCCCTCTCCCCCAAAGTGATCAATCTCGGGCGTTTCATTCGCGACATGGAGGACATCATTCGCCGGGCCGTGGGGGAAGGCGTTGCGGTCAATACCGTCATTGGCGCGGAATTGTGGAACACGCTGGTCGACCCGGGCAACGTCGAGAACGCCCTGCTCAACATGGCGATCAATGCCCGGGATGCGATGGAAGGCCAGGGGCGCCTGACCATCGAAGCCGCCAATGTCCTCCTGGACTCGGACTACGCGGCGGCGCACGAGGGGGTGACGAGCGGAGAGTATGTGATGGTGTCGGTACGCGACACCGGCTCCGGGATGTCCTCGGAAGTCATCGACCAGGCATTCGAGCCGTTCTTCACCACCAAGCCGGAAGGCAGGGGAACGGGGCTCGGTCTGTCCATGGTCTACGGGTTCGTCAGACAATCCGGCGGGCACATCCACATCGAGAGCGAAGTCGGCCGCGGCAGCACGATCAGGTTCTACCTGCCCCGCTCGAAGCAGGCCGAAGACGACCTCACCGAAGCGGACGAAGCCCCCGTTACCGGCGGCAGCGAAGTGATCCTCGTCGCGGAGGACGATGAGCACGTGCGCGAGACGGTTGTCGCGATGCTGAGCGACCTCGGCTACCGGATACTCAAGGCGAAAGATGCACAGGGCGCCCTCAGTATCGTCGAGAGCGGCATGCCGATCGATCTGCTGTTCACCGACGTGATCATGCCCGGCTCCATGAAGAGCACGGAGCTGGCGCGCAAAGCCCGCGAGCGCATGCCCAACCTTGCCGTGCTCTTCACTTCGGGCTACACCGAAGACACGTTCGCCGGATCGGGGCTCGGTGAATCGATCGAGCTTCTGAGCAAGCCCTATTCTCGTGAAGCGCTGGCCCGTAAGCTGCGCCATATGCTGGCCAATGCGGCGCAGCGCAGCTCCCAGATGCTGACGAGCTCCTATTCGCCCTCCCTCCGGCAGCCGAGCGTGTCCTTGAAGCCGATCCGCATCCTGGTGTGCGAAGACAACCTCGACATTCGGAACACGACCGTAGACATGCTGTCGGTCATGGGACACCACATCATGTCTGCCAGTGACGCACGCACCGCCCTCTCGATCCTCACCTCGAATCCGGTCGATATTCTGCTGACGGACGTCGGCCTGCCGGACATGCCCGGTACGGCGCTCGCCAATCATGCGAAGTCGCGCTTCCCGACCCTCGATGTGATCTTTGCCACGGGAGAGGCGTCGGGCACGGACACCACGGCGCTCGGAACGGCCCGGACCCTGATCAAGCCGTTTACATTCGACCAGCTCGCTGCCGCGATCGGCTCGGCGCCAGGCAGGGAGCGCAGATGAAGATCATCCGCTAACCCCACCTGGCGGCTGCTCCAGCCGCCGAGAGCGATCGCTCGAGCCCATGAACGCACAAGGCCGCGAACACCGACTCCTGCGTGCAATCGATTCACGGCGGGACCACATCCGCGGCGGCGGCGCGGGCGGCAGGCGGCTGACGATCCTGATCTACGGCGACTTCCTCTGCCCCTACTGCAGGCGTCTGCGGCACGTTCTCGATCGGTTGCGGGGCGCTCTCGGTGAGCGAATGGCTTATGTGTTCCGGCATTTTCCGAACGAGCGAGCCCATCCCGGCGCTGAGCTGCTGTCCATCGGAGCGGAAGCGGCCGCCCGGCAAGGACGCTACTGGGAGATGCACGACTCGCTCTACTCGCGCGAGCCGCCCATCGACGAGAGCGCCCTGCTCGCGATCGCCGCTACACTGGGCCTCGACATGGAGCGCTTCACGCGGGATCTTCGCGACTCCGTGCTGAGACGCCGCGTCGAAGAGGATCTCGCCGACGGGCGCAGAAATGGAGTGACCGGAACGCCCACCATCTTCATCGACGGCGTGCGCTACGACGGCGCATGGGACTTCCACTCCATGCTCGAGGCGCTCGAGCGGCCCGTGGGCGCGCGCGTGCATCGCACCGCCCGGGCCTTCGCCAACCTGCCGACCTCCGCCGGCCTGGTCCTCCTCTTGGCGGCGGCGGCGGCCGTGCTCTTGGCCAACAGCCCCTTCGCGTCCGTCTATCGACATCTCGTCGGCACGCGGTTCGGACTGGGTCCCATGGAGGGGTTGCTGTCGTTGAGCATCGCGAACTGGTGCGCCGAGGGACTGCTCGCAATCTTTTATCTCATCCTGGGGCTGGAGATCCGGCGCGAGATGACCTCCGGCTCCCTGGCAGACTGGCGCGCCGCCACGGCACCCGCCCTGGCCTCGTTGGGAGCCATCGCCGCACCCGCCCTGATTTATCTGTCACTCAACCCGGGACCGACTTCGGCCGGCTGGTCCATTCCGGCGGACACGGGGATTGCGTTCACTCTCGCGGTCCTGGCGCTTTTCGGTAAGCGCGCTTCCGCGCGCTTGAAGGTCTTCGTTGCGACCTACGCGGTCGCCGACGACATCCTGTCGATCCTCATTCTCGCCCTCTTCTATCCGCATACTCTCGACCCGCGGTGGCTCCTCGCCGGCGCCGCGGCCATTTTGGCGATGGCGGTCTTCAATCGCTGGCGCATCTACGCGGTCTGGCCGTACGTCACGGCAACAGTGGGTTTGTGGCTGTCGCTTCACCTCGCGGGTGTGAGCGGTGCCCTCAGCGGCATTGCGCTCGCCGCATTCCTGCCCCTGCGGCCGGCGCCGAAGGCGAGTCCGCTCCTCGCCCAGGCGGCCACGGCCCTCGCAGAGCTCGAGCACGCCGAGCATGAGCTCGAGGCCGCCGGCGATCCGCAGCGCCGTCTGCAACAGGAGCCGGTCTGGGATTGGGCGAGCCGCAATCTGTGGGCAGCCGCGGAGAGACTGCTCTCGCCCGCGGAAAGAGTGGAGCGGGCAGTGGAGCCCTGGTCGACCTACCTCGTGCTGCCGCTGTTCGCCTTCACGGCCGCCGGCGTCTCCCTGCACGCGGACTTCAGTGCGCCGCAGGCGCCGATGGTCTTCGCCGGCATCGTATTGGGCTTCGCGGTTGCCAAGCCGATCGGCTGGATACTGACGACCTGGCTTGCGGCGAAAGTCGGGATCGCCGCGCTTCCGGCCGACACGTCCGGCCTGGCTTTCATCGGTGCCGGCCTGCTGTGCGGTATCGGGGATCCGCTGTCGCTTTTCATGGCCGACCAGGCATTTCCAGGCAGCGCCTATCTTGCCGTGGCCAAGATCGGCGTTCTCACAGGATCGGTGCTGGCCGCGGTATTCGGAGCGATCGCGTTCTCACTCAGCCCGCAGCCGCTGAGCGTCATCCAAGGTGAACGCGCAGCACCGTAGCGTAGTCCGCCGCCGGGCCCATGGAGGACAGATCGACCCGCAACCCATCGGCAGTCTGTTGCCATCGCGGGCTGCCCTGCCTTCCCAACACCTGCACCCGGCTGACGGCTCCCGGCCGTGTGGCCGCCGCAGTACCGAGCGAGCGGATGAGCAGCGGCTCTTCGGGCCACCCGAGCGCGATCGCGTAGAGGGTGGTGCCCGCCTTGTTACGGGTGAAGCGGATATCCCTCGCCGAGAGCTGCGCAATGCTCTTGCCCTGGAAGGATCCGGCGTGGATCGAGTTCGGCCCCTCGCCGTAGATCTTCCACGGGCGAGTGGCGTAGATCCCCTCGCCGTTCACGGCCAGCCACGCGCCGATTCGCTCCAGGATCGATCGTTCCTTGCTGTCGATCGTGCCGTCGGGCTTGCCGGGGACGTTGAGGATGAACGTGCCATTCTTGCTCACGGTGTCGATCATCCAGTGGATGACATCGCGCGGGTGCATGTAGGCCCCGAACTCGCCCGGCGCGTCATAGAGCGTGCGCAGGTAATGCCAGTTGCCGATACATGTCTCGGACTGCCAGGGATGCGGCAGGATGTCGCCGCTCAGGCCCCGCTCGATGTCGGGCACCAACGCCTTCTGCAGGTGAGTCGGGATGTGCTTTCCGGTCATGACGCCTGTGACGGAACCTGCATGCCGGCCGCGGTTATAGAAATAGGCGCCCAGGCACATGCCGCCCCATCCGAGGGGCACGCGGTCATTGTCGAAGTACAGGAGATCCGGGTCGTGCTGGTCGATGAGGTCGCGCGTACGGTCGTAGAAGTTTTTGACGTACGAGATGTCGGGAAGCGCATCGAACGGGTGCTTCGGACCATAGAGCTGCTGCGGGTCGTAGCCCTCCCACCACTGTCCTTTGCCGTCGGCCAGAGTCAGGCACCCGTCGTAGGGAACGCCCGCATACGGGCCCGACCGGTCCGCACCGTGCGCGGGTTGGAACCACCACCAGTTGCGCGCCTGGTGCACCGTTACGCCAAACCGCAACCCGCGCCGGCGGGCGGCCTGCGCCCATGTACCGATCACGTCACGCCGCGGCCCGATGTTGTGCGCGTTCCACGGATGATGCGTGGAATTCCAGGTATCGAAGCCATCGTGATGATTGGCGAGCGCCACGAACAGCTTCGCGCCGGCCCGCACGTAGAGGTCCATCAGCTCGTCGGGTTGCCAGTCGAGAAGTGTCCACTGCGCGCAAAGATCCTTGTACCCGAAGCGCGAGGGATGGCCGTAGTGCGCCAGATGGTAGTCGTACTGCTCGATTTGACCGCTGTAGCTCGGCGCGCCCTGGATGTACATGTTGCGGGCATACCAGTCCCCGTCCTCCGGCACGCACTGCGGGCTCCAGTGGTTCCAGATGCCGAACTTGGCGTCGCGGTACCATTCCGGACATCGGTACTGCAGCAACGACTCCCAGGTTGGCTCAAAGGGACCCTCGCCGGCGAGGCCCGCCAACGGCGGAACCATGGGCACGCCATCCCAGGATCCACCCGGCACCGGAAGGCCGGGAGGATGGCCCCATTCCGTCGGCCGCCATGCCGATTCCTGCAACCGCTGCGGCTCGAGCGCCTTGCCGCGCACCGCGTAGAAAAGCCGGCGCTTCTCCGGCGTGGCGCAGAAACGGGCATATGTCTGGCGAATCCGATCGAAAGAAGACATCGCGCGATCGACACTCGCGCTGCGTGCTCCGGGCGGCAACGCGGCAGCGGCTGACGCTCCCGCCATCATCTTGAAGAAGCTTCTGCGTCTCACGTCCTGAAGCTTACCCTGCAGGCAAAGTCCATATATCCAGAACTCCGCGGGTGTCGCGACGGTTGGCATTCCCCTCCGGCAGGATGACTTTGCCATCGACGACGATGGGGCTGTTCCAGTGACCGGACCCGCAGGACAACGTCACGATGTGTCTGCCGGAAGACGCCTCATACACGTTGAGTCCGCCACCAGGCGCGTACACGTACAGTAAGCCGTCGGCCTCGAAGGGGCTCGTGCCGCCCGTGTGGTTGCGCCATTTTTCCTCGAGCATGCCGTTCTTGACCTGCCAGGCGGCGGTGCCGCCGTTGTCCGCGGCGAACATCCAGATCTGGCCGTCGTGCCGCCACACCGCAGGTTGCGTGAAAAGATCGGTGCCGCTGGGGGTGGCTACGATCTGCAGCTCGTGACCTTTGTGCGCGCCGGCACCGGCAATCGCCTGCCGGCTGAGCAAGCGGATCCTGCCATCCTTGCCTCCCTGCGCGATCAGATCACCGCCTAGCAGTACGGGCGATGTGGAGCCCAGATCGAGATCGTGGTCGTTGAGCTCCCCCGTATTGGCCGGCGTGTAGTTCCCCAGGATCGCCGTGGCCTGGGAGTCGAGCTCGATGAGCGCGTCGCCCCAATCCGTCGTACCGTTCCAGTCGCCGTTGCCGGTGGCAATGAAGATCCGGCCGTCGGCGGGATCGATCACCGCGCCGGCACGACCCCAGATGGCGGATTGCGTTTGCGCGCAGGAGCCGGGCCGCATGAGCTCGGCACGGTTGCTGCACTGCGAGTTCCAGACGTGCAGCAACTTTCCGGAAGCGCTGTCGAGTATGGCCACGTGCCCCTGGTAGGGTGGCCGGTCGCCGATGTATCCGCCGGTCACGGCGATCACGCGACCGCGGAAGAGCTTCAGCGGCGAGTCCATTTTTTCCCGCAGCGGCAGCTCGGTGATCACGGTGCGCCAAAGGACCCGTCCATCGCTGACGGCCAGCTTCTGGACGTAGCCATCGGGTGAAGCGGCGTAAATGGATTGCGCGTCGGGATCGGCCACGGGAGTCGAGTTGGTGAACTGGCGCGTTCCTGCCAGGTCCCGATAGCTCGCAGGGGTGTACTCCCACAGGACAGCGCCGCTGTCGGCATCCAGCGCGATGGTCTTGCCGTAGGTAGTGGTCACGAAGACCGCGTCATGCGGAGCGCCATGGACGGTGGCGCCATGCAGGTAAATGGCGCTGGCATCCACGATGCCATCCAGCTTCACCTGACGGCGCTGGAGCCGACCAACGTTGGCGGCAGTGATCCCGGTCCGCTGGGGATTGGCGCTGGTGCTCTGCACGTCGCCGCCAAAAGTAGGCCAGCTCTGCGCCAGGGCGCGCGACGAGTTGGCAGTGATCGCCAGGCCCACTCCCAGCAGCAAGGGAATCGCAAGATGACGGCTCATGACGGGATTATGCGCCAACCTGATCTGCGCTCGCGAACTTCCGCTCCAGATTCCGGTACAATTTTCCGCCCCGCCGCCCCCTCAGGAAAGCACCGTGCCGTCACGTCTCTCGCTGACCGTTGTCCTGGCGGTCGTTTCGGTATTTCCCGGGGTCGGTACGGCAGAAGGCATCAGCACCGATCGCGCCGCGTGGAATGCGCCGCAGCCGCCGTTTCACATTTACGGCAACACCTGGTACGTGGGTCCGCACGGCCTGTCCTCGATCCTCATCGACACCGGGCAGGGACTGGCGCTGTTCGACGGTGATCTGCCCGAGTCGGCGCCGCAGATCGAGACACATATCCGCGCGCTGGGCTTTCGCATCCGCGATGTCAAATGGATCTTCAACTCGCACGCGCACATCGATCACGCCGGCGGCATCGCCGCATTGCAACACGCAAGCGGCGCGCAAGTCCTGGCCAGCGCGGCCGGGGCACGCGCGCTGGAGCTGGGCGGCGCCGATCCGGGCGATCCGCAGTATGGCTCGGTACCCGACTATTCGCCGATCAGACATGTTCGTGTGGTCCGCGATGGCGAAACGCTGCATCTGGGGGATGTGGCCGTCACCGCACACTACACGCCGGGGCACACGCCGGGCAGCACTGCATGGACCTGGACATCATGCGAGAACGGGCACTGTCTGCATCTGGTCTATGCTGACAGTCTCGCCGCCGTCAGCGCACCCATGTATCGGTTCAGCGCGCACGCGCGCTACGTCGCCGGCTTTCGCCGCTCGATCGCCGCCGTGGCGGCATTGCCCTGCGACATCCTGCTCTCGCCCCATCCCGGCGCCAGCGACTTCTGGCAACGAGTCGTCCGGCGCGGATCGAGTGGGAATGCCGCGCCGCTGGTCGACCGGCGCGCCTGTCGCAGATACGCCGCCGCGGCCGCGAGGACGCTGAATTCGAGGCTGGCGCAGGAACATGCCGCGGTAAAGTGACCCGCGCTTAGGGGTGGATCGTGATCTTCTGGACATCCCACAGGCTGGCGGAGCCCAGGTATAGGGTCCTGCTGTCCGGACAGGCGATGGCATGGACGAGATCGCCCGTGCTGTCCTCGCCGTGGCCCAGGCTGGTCCGGGCCATGCCGACGACCTTGCCATCCAGTGTCAGCTCATAGACTTTGCCGCTCGTCCCATCGGCGGTGAAGAGATACTGCGTCGCGCCGGGGGTGATACAAAGCTCCCAGGGCACGGCTATCCCGGCAATGGTCCGCTCATAGTTCAGGTTGTCGTCGTACACCTGAATCCGCCGGTTGCCCCGGTCGGCGATGTAGATATTGTCGTGCGCATCCGCGGCAATGCTGTGCGGCGTGTTGAATTGATCGCGGCCGCTGCCGTAGGTCCCCAGCTCCTTGAGCCACTTTCCGCCGGGCGAGATCTTGACCACCCGCGAATTGCCATAACCGTCGGCGACGAAGACGTTGCCGTGCGAGTCCCAGGTCACGTCCGTCGGCCGGTCGAACTCTCCCACCTGGCCCACCGGATGCTCCCGCCGGTTGGCCAGCCTGGCGTAGCCGGACCCGAAATGCTCCAGATGGGTTTGCAGATAGTCGATCGCCTCGGGCGTGCGCCCGAACCACTCCACGGCCCGTCCGTGGGGATTGAACTTCACCAGCATCCCCGAGCCCTCGTCCACGATCCAGACATCGTCCTCGCGATCGACGCGCACGGCATGCGCGAACGACTCGGCGTAGTTGTGCGGGCCCCACTCCCGGATGAATTTGTATCCGGGCCCCGGGCCCCACTCGAAGAGCCGGGCCGCCTGCCCGCCGCGCGCAATCCCCTGCGGATCCGTGCGGGAATAGACGAAGAGATCGCCCTGCGAATTTACCGCAACGCCCACCGTCTGACCCAGCGTGCTGTCGGGAATGCTGAGCCCGAGGAACTGATCGGTGATGTGCATCCGGGGATAATGCTTTTCCCGAGCCAACTGGTCCGCGACCTGCTGCGGCGTGCCCGCGAGCTGGGCCGGCGCCGGGCGAGGCAGAGTCAGGCCGAGCAGCGAGAGGATGCCCGCGGCGGCGTGAACGAACGGGAGCCTCAGGATGCGAGTCATGGTAAGCAGTCCCTCGTGAGGTCAGTGCAGGGTACGCACCCGTGCCGGAAGCGCTTTGGGCAGCTCGAACCAAAACACGCTCCCCTTGGCGAGACGCGTGCGTACTCCCAGGCGTCCGTGGTAGGCCTCGACGATTTTCTTGACCGTCGCCAAGCCGAGCCCGAAACCGGGTTGCCGCGTCGTATGCAGGCGTCGGAAAGGCTCGAAGATGCTCTGCTCGGCTTCCGACGGAATTCCGGGCCCGTTGTCTTCGACCTCGACGCGCGCAGTATGAGTCTCTTCGCTGACTCGCACGGATATGCGTCGCGGCAGCTCCGAGCCTTCGACCACGAACTTGGCCGCATTGCCGACGAGATTCGCCAGCACGGAGCTGAGCGCGCCAGGGGCACACGCTATTTCGAGCGGCGGTACCGGCTCGACCGTGAGCTCCACCTGGGTCGTCTCGAGCCGGGGCCGTATGCCTGCGACCACGGCGTTCAGCACCTCGGTGAGATTTGCCCGCGCCTCCAACGCCGGGGCCGCGCCGGCGCGCGCGAACTCGAGCAGAGCCTCGATGATCTGATTCGTGCGCTCGAGCTGGCGATCGATCGCATTGAAGTGGGGAACCAGCTCGGGCTTGAGCTGATGGCGGCGGGTGAGCGCCAATACCTGCAACGCGATGGCGCCCAGCGGGTCTCTCAGGTCGTGCGCGACACGACCCGCAAACGCTTCGAGCTCCGCATTGCGCTCCCGCTGCACACGCATGTAGCTCTGAGTGAGCTGAGCGCGAGCGCGCAACACTCGCAGCACCAGGAATGTGGCCACGAAGGCGATCGCCAGGCTGGCGCTTCCCAGCAACGTCGCAATGAGCGTCGCTCGGTGGCGGGTCTGTACGATCCGGGTGGCATTCGCCAGTGCCTCGGCCTCGTTCAGCCGCTGCAGCGTTCCCGCCGCGGCGTCGGTCTGCTCGAGAGCGGGCTCGAACAGCTCCTGCAGCGCGTCACGTCCCGTCTCGCTGCCGGCGGTCATCACGACGCGATCCGTCGCGCGCCCGAGTTGCTCGAGGCGCTGACCGACCACGTTGACCCACTGCGCTTGAGCGGTCGAGGCGGCCAAACCGCGATACAGCCGGAACTCCGAGTCCACATGGCCGCGCGCCGCATTGATTCGCGGTGTGATGGGATCGGGAGTTGCGCCGCCGGCCGCGACGAGATCGCGCACGCTCTTGCCGAGGTGCGCCAACTCCACGCGCATGTTCGCCAGGTGCTGCAGGCTCGGCACGGCATTTTCCGTGATGGCCAACGCCCGCTCGTCGATCGGCTGCAACAGGAAATGAGAGTAACTGAGTGTCGCCGCGAAGCTGAGTACCACCAGCACCATCCCGAGGGCGACGGGGTAGCTGGGACGCAGCGCGATGTGACCCGTGTCGGGGTCCGCGGCTCTGAGCAGGCTCATATGGCCTCACTGTACCGCAGTACCCTCCCCTCGCGCAGCCGCACCCGCCAGGCGGCAAAGGCCAGCACGAAACTGGCAAGGACACACCAGCCGGAAAGCCACAACATCTGCGTGGGCAGTGCGACGCCCCGGTCGATCAGCGCGCCCGAAAGCCCGGGTCCGAGGGCCGTGGCGAGCACGATGGCCGATACGATGATCGCCCGGATGCCCCCCAGATTCGCGAGCCCGTACACCTCGGGCCAGAGCGCGCCGAGCAGGGTCGACGTGAAGCCGCTGCTGATGCCGAGCAGAAACATGAACACGTAGACGCCCCACACGGGGGTGACCAGGCCAACAGCCGCCGAAGCGAAGGCGAGTGGTACGAGAACATACGGCAAGAGCCGCAAAGACCCGAGCCGGTCGATCAGATAGCCACAGACCAGGCCGAACACCACTGTCGTGACCGACATCAGTGGAAAAGCGGCGGCGAAGGCCAATCGATCATAACCCCGAAGCTGCACGAGGTAATCCTGGTGAAAGAAAATGACCGTGGAGATGAACGGCGGCGCCAGGATCCCGGCGAGCAGGAGGTAGAGAATGGGATCCCGCATCACTTGCGCGCGCGTCCAGTCGCGCGCCGTGCGACCGCCGCGGACCTTGGCCTCGCTGGATCTCGGCACTCGCTCGACCTTCATCAGGGTGACGATCGCCGGCAGCCCGATCAGCAGGATGAGGGCCGCCGCAGCGAACCACGCCGCCCGCCAGCTCGAGCTCACCCTGTCGATGAGTACCACGAGGATCGGCAGGACCGCCACGCCGGCCTGCTGGCCGGGCACGATCAGCGCCATGGCTCGCCCCCGGTTGGCGACGAACCAGCGGCCGATCTCGGTGTAGGCCGTTTCCGTCATCATGCCCTGACCGAACAGGCGGATCAGATAGAGCGCGAGGGTGAGGACCACGACATTGGGCGCGACCGCCACCAGCGCGCAGGCCCCGGCGAGCGCGGGCATGGTGAATCGGACGACCTTCCAGCCCGGCATCAGATCGAGTGTGCGCCCGAGCCACGGCAGGCTGAGAGCGCTGGCGATGTTCGCCAGCATGTAGAGGCCGCCGAACGAGCCGGCGGAGAGGTGAAAGGTCGTGCGCAGGTCGTTGCCGGACAGGCCGATGAAAAAGGTTTGTCCGAAAGACGAGAACAGCGTGAGCAGGAAACCGCCCGCCAGCCAGCGGGCGTTCTCGCGCAAAAAATGGGCTGTGTCGCGTCCGAAAGCGAGCATGGGGGTGCGGGCACAATAGCCGAGTGCTCGAATTCGTGTCCATCGACTTGCGTCGCCCCGGCGGCATCGCGATCATCGATGTGTGCGTAGTGTCTTCGAAGCAGCAGGCGGCAGCGATGGCCTGCGCCGTCTTGCCAGCGCCTGGCATCGTCGCGTGATGCAGGATGCGGTGGTCAGTCATGCCTTCAGTCATGGCTTTCACCCTGAGCACGTGGAGCGGCTGGCGGCTTATTGGGCCGAGGCGCTCGGCGGCCCGGCCCTGTATTCCAAGTCCTATGGCGATGAGACGACCGTCGTCAAAATGCACAGCGGCAACGGCAAGCACGAAGAAATGGACCGTCGCGCAATCGCCTGCTTCGATCAGGCTCTTGTCGATACCGGATTGACCGCCGACGAGACGCTGAGCAAAGTGCTCCACGATTACTTCAGTTGGGCGACCACGACGACCATGGCCCGATACCATGAGTCCGCGAATGACGTGCCCGACGGCCTGCGCATTCCACATTGGTCGTGGAACGGACTGCAGACGAAGTAAGACACGCGCCGCGGTGGCGCCTGCGGATCAGTCAGGCAGGATGTCGAGCACCCGATCCGCCGGCCGGCACAGGCGCACGCCCTGCGGCGTGACCACGATGGGCCGATTGATCAGGATCGGATGCGCGAGCATCTGGTCGATCAGCTGCGCGTCGCTCCAACGATCCTCGCCCAGGCCGAGCTCCGCGTAGGGTGTTCCCTTCTCCCGCAGGAGCTCGCGCGGCCGAATGCCCATGCGCGCGATGAGGCCTTCCAGCGTTGCGCGGTCGGGCGGCGTTTTCAGATACTCGATGATCTGCGGCTCGAAGCCCGCGTTGCGAATCAGCTCCAGGGTGTTGCGCGAGGTTCCGCACGCCGGGTTGTGATAAATCGTGATCACTTGCCGCCCTCGGCCGGCGCCAGGATGTCGCAGAGCTTCTCGAGATCGATGTTGCCGCCGGAGACGACCGCAACGATCGGTCCGCGTCCCGCGCGACCGGTCAGGGCGGCGGCCAGCGACAGGGCCCCCGCTCCTTCCGCGATCACTCGCGCCTGATCGGCGATCATCCGCAGCGCGCGCCGGGTCTCATCCAGGCTGACCACGATCGCGCCATCCACGACCGCGCGCATGCGCTCCCACATCCGGGGAAGCACGCTCATGCCGCCGGCGCCATCGACGAATGAGGGTTGCCACTCCTTGAATGTTTGGGCCGACTGGTGCTCGAATGATCTCGCGAGGGGCGCAGCCGTCTCGGGCTCCGCTCCCCACACTTTGACATCCGGCTTCAGGGCCTTCAGGGCGCTCGCAACACCCGTCACCAGGCCGCCGCCGCCAACCGCCGCTATCACCGCGCTCACGTTGGGCACGTCTTCGATGATCTCGAGCCCCAGGGTCGCATGCCCGGTGATGAAATCGTCATCGTCGAACGGGTGGATGAAAGTACCGTCGACGCCCGGATACGCGCGCTCTGCCAACGCCTTCCACGCAACGGCATAAGGAACCGGAACCAGATTCGCGCCGAGCGCCTTCATCCGCGCTATCTTCGAGGCCGGCGCGGTCTCGATGACCACCACGGTACAGGGCACGCCCGCCCTGCGCGCGGCGTACGCCACGCCCTGGCCCGCATTCCCGGCGCTGATGGTCCAGACGCCGCGCTGGCGAGCGCTGTCCGGCAGCACCGTCACCGCGTTGACGGCACCGCGCAGCTTGTAGGAATTGGTCGGCTGCAGATTCTCCAGCTTCAGCCGGATGTCCGGGTATTCCGGTCCGAGCTCGAGGCGAAACATCGGCGTCCGCCGCACGACGTGCGCGATTCGTGTACGCGCTTCCCTGATCTCCTCGAGGGTTATCGTCCGCACACGCATCGGAGTGGAGCTCGTCATCGGGGGTGCCCGAAGATCGCTTTCGGCAGCATCATGCTGACCACGTCGTTGCCGTCGACGATCTCGCTGATGTGAAGGTCCGCGGCGACGCTGGAAAGCATGTAGGCGTCATCGCGTGAAAGATGCTTCTCCTGCATCAGGAAACCGATCATGTGATGAACGGCCATCTCCGTGGCTTTGTTCAGATCGGCACTGATGCCCATGGTGATGTAGTAGTCCGGCGTTTCCGCGCGCGGCCACAGCAGGTGCATGTCCTTGCGGTCGATCAGTTGAAACGTGCCGATGAGTGAGGTCTCCATCGCGGTGATGTCCACTTCACCGTCGCCCTGGCCCGCGTGGCCGTCACCCGCCCAGAAGAGCGCTCCCGCCGCATTCACCGGAATGTAGAGCGTCGTACCCGCGACGAGCCACTTGTTGTCCAGGTTTCCGGCGTGCATCCAGGGCGGTCCGCTGCTGACCCGCCCGGCGGCCTCCGGCGGAGCGTCACCCATGCTGCCGAAGAACGGATGCAGGGGAATGTCGATTCCGGGGGCAAAATGCGCCACATTGCGGCGCGCATCCAGCGGGATGATCTTGATCCTTCCATACGGATAGTCGTCGGGGAGAAATCCTCTGCCCGGCCCGAAGCCGTTGTAAGCGTAGGGAATCGCCAGCCGGATGGCCTCGATACGCACCTCCAGCACATCACCGGGCTCGGCCCCCTCCACGTAGACGGGTCCCGTCAGGATGTGTCCGCCCGGTCCGCGATCCTTCACCTGATCGAAGATATCGCGCAGCGACTGCTCGATCTGGCTTGCCGGGACGCCCGCCGCGGCCAGCCGCTTCGGGCTCGAGGTCAACAGCGTTTGAATCTCGACGGTGTCGCCGGAATGAATGCGCAGCACCGGCTGCGCGGTCGCGGAGTAGTAGCCCCAGGTCACGGTCTTGGGCGTCGGCTTCAACTGAAATGTCGCGTGCCGTCCTCCATCCGTTTGCGCGAACGCGGGCGCCCACCCGCAGAACAGCAGCAACACTGCGGCGAATCTTCGAAGGATCTTCATCGAGCTCTCCCCTTTGCGGCCAGTATGGCCCTTTTCCGGGCGGCGCCGCCAGCGTCCCGAAGTGAGCAACATCGCCCACCGCGCCGAACGCACGGCTCGTCGAGTCCTTGCCCGCATTGACAGCGCCTGCTTTCCGATCAAACATGTCGGATCGGGCATCGCATCCATCCAATACCGGTACTGCAACCGGAAGATCCTTTCCTAAGGAGGAGCCTCGTGAGATTCCCTTCGCTATCGCTTTCCCTGCTCTGCGGCCTCGCCATGGCCGCGCCGCTGGCGCTGGCTGATCCGCCGCCGCCGCCCGGTCCCGTGGTGCTGAAGGCCGCCCATATCTTCGACTCCGTCTCCGGCAAGCTCGCCGACCACGGTGTGGTGGTGGTTCAGGACGGTAAGATCACCGGTATCGGCGCGGACGCGCAGATCCCGGCGGGCGCTCGCGTCATCGACCTCGGTGACGCCACGCTGATGCCCGGCATGATCGACGCACACGTGCACCTCAGCGACGAGTTCGAGGACAACTGGTACAAGGGGTTCTACCAGGACCTGATGCGGGTGCCCGCGGAGCAGGCGCTCTATGCCTCGCATTACGCCCAGGAGACGCTGGACGCCGGCTTCACCAGCGTGCGCGACCTGGGCTCGACCTATTACATCGCCGCGGCACTGCGCAATGCCATCGATGCCGGGGTGGTGGAAGGTCCTCGCATGATCGTGGCCAACTACGCCATCGGCTCCACCGGCGGCCACGCCGACAGCGATCCGCTGCCGCCGAACGTGACGAAGCCGTTCGGCCCCGAGCGTGGCGTATGCAACGGCCCGGATGAGTGCCGCGCCGCGGTGCGCTACCAGATGAAGTACGGCGCCACGGTGATCAAGTTCATGCCCTCCGGCGGCGTGCTCTCCCTGACCGATCCGGTGGACGTACCGGAGCTCAGCCAGGCCGAGATGGACGCGATCGTCTCCGAGGCTCACGCGTGGCACCGCAAGGTCGCGGCCCACTGCCACGGCGACCTCGCCGCCAAGATGGCCATCAAGGCCGGGGTGGATTCCATCGAGCACGGCACCTTCCTCAAGGACGATACCCTGAGGCTGATGAAGGAGAAGGGTGTCTATCTGGTACCGACCCTCTACGCCGGCTACTGGGTCGGCCAGAAGGCCTCCAGCTACCCACCGGCGATCCGCGCGAAGGCGCTCGCCGCCGCGGCCCAAATGCAGACCATGTTCCAGCACGCGGTGAAGATCGGCGTGCCCGTCGCGTTCGGCACCGATTCGGCGGTGGAGCCCCACGGCACCGATGCCCAGGAATTCTGGCTCATGGTGAAGAACGGCATGACCCCGGCGCAGGCGCTCATGGCCGCCACGGCGCACGCCGCCGATCTCATCTTCGGCAAGCGCGACGACAAGAGCTACGAGCCGCCGGTGGGCACGCTGCAGGTAGGCAAGTACGCCGACATCGTGGCGCTGCCCGGCAATCCCATACAGAACATCCATGCCACCGAGCATCCGGTGCTCGTCATGAAAGGTGGCGTCATCTACGTGGGCGGCAAGTAAGCGCGAGGCCGCGCGCCGCAAACGCTGCGGGCTCCTTCGGGAGCCCGCTTTTTCTCCGGCTACGCCACACTCCGTGCGGAGCGTGCAATGTGCTGCAGCAGCACCTCCGGGTCGATGGGCTTGGTGAGGTGCGCATCGAAGCCGGCCTCGAAGCTCTTCTCCCGGTCACTCTCGTGCCCCCAACCGGTGACTGCGATCAGCCGCAGGTCTCGTCCCCATGGGAGGGCACGCAGCTGCCTCGCGACCTCATGCCCCGACATGGCGGGAAGTCCGATGTCGAGCAGCACGACAGAGGGCCGCAGCGTCTCGGCCAGCTCGAGGGCACGCTTTCCGTCATGCGCGACGGACGTCTGATACCCGGCGAGGGCGAGCACGTATGAGAGTGAGGTCGCCGCATCCACATTGTCGTCCACGATGAGTACGCGAATACCGGCGGCGCCGAGCGCTGTGATCTTCTGCGGCGCAGCGACGGATTCCGTGAGCGCCGGCGCCTCGCCGGCGCGCGGGAGGCGCAGGACGAATTCACTGCCCAGTCCGAGACCGGCGCTATGGGCCTCGATATTTCCTCCGTGCAGCCTCACCAGATCCCGCGCGAGCGACAGTCCGATCCCCAGCCCACCCGCGGACCGGGTGCCGGGGGCCTCCACCTGGACGAAAAGATCGAAGATCGTCTGCAGCGCCTCGGTTGTGATGCCGACCCCATCGTCTTTGACTCGGACGATGACTTCCCCGCCGGTCGAGGACGCGATCACGGCTATGTGTCCGCCGGAGGGGGTGTACTTCGTTGCGTTGTGGAGCAGGTTTCCGAGAATCTGTGCCAGACGTACGGCATCGCCGCTCACGGAAAGCGCGTCGGCCGGCATGCTGACAGTCAGGTCCTGGCGCGCAACCTCGGCGAGCGGCTTCATCGAAGCGACGGCGCCCCCGATGATGTCACGCAGATCGAGCTGCACACGGTCGATCTCGAGAACGCCGCGCGTGACCCGCGAGACATCGAGCAGATCATCGAGCAGGTGCGCCATCTGGGCGAGCTGCCGGTCGATCATCTTTTTCGCGTCGCTCGCCATCTGCGGCGGAACACCCGGCTCGAGCAACCGGGTTGCGTAACGGATCGGTGTCAGCGGATTGCGCAGCTCGTGGGCAAGGGTGGCGAGAAATGCATCCTTGCGCTGATCGGCGAGCCGCAGCGCCTCCTCCACGCGCTTGCGCTCGGTGATGTCGCGGGCGATCTTGGAGATCCCGATGACCCCGCCGGCGCTGTCCAGGATCGGCGAGAGTCGCACGGACACCGGGATGGCGCGCCCATCCTTTGCCACCCGGACGGTCTCGTAATGATTCACGTGCTCGCCGCGCGCGATGCGCGCGAGCGTCGCGGCCTCCGCCTCCCGCAGCTCCGGCGAAATGACCATTGCAATCGAT
Organism: Steroidobacteraceae bacterium; assembly: GCA_036278795.1. Classification (GTDB taxonomy): domain Bacteria; phylum Pseudomonadota; class Gammaproteobacteria; order Steroidobacterales; family Steroidobacteraceae; genus 13-2-20CM-66-19. The sequence continues at coordinate 85,626 of DASUKK010000019.1, forward strand.
TGCCCCAGGATCTCAGCCCCCGAATGGCCAAGCAGGCGGGCCGCCGCATCGTTCCACGAGGTCACGCGGCCATCGGGCGCCATGCCGATGATGGCATCGTCGGAGGACTCCACGACCGCAGCCAACTGGGCCCAGGCGCGTTCAGCCGCGCGCCGGTCGAGACACGCGACGAGCGCGTAGGGCAAGCGCGCGTAGTGCTTCGGAGTCTTGACGATATAGTCGTCGAGGCCTTCCTTCATCGCCTCGACGGCGACCTCCGTGCTACCGGAAGCCGTGAACATCAGAACAGGGCATTCCGGCCGCGTGCTCTTGATCCTGCGCAACGCTTCGGTTCCGGTGGTCCACCGTAGCTCGTAGTCGATGATGGCCGCGTCGAGCTCACCATCGATCAGCGATTGCTCCAGCTCCTGCGCGTCTCGCGCAGCCAGCACCGTCAGCGGGCCGAAATGCTGGCTCAATGCGCGAGCGACCAACTCCCGGTCATGCGGGTTGTCGTCGATGAGGAGTAAGCGCAGCGGCCGCAACACGTGCTTTCGTGCGCCGGGGAATGCCTGAGACAAACAATGTGCCCCCGAGCGATCGCTCGCCCGCTTCGAGATGGCGCGACTGTTTAAGCCCCCGGAGGCGGATCCGTTCTGGTGACGGTCCGCTGATTGACGTGGCAGTCTAGCCGACGGGGCTGCTTGCGGCTACCCGGCCGCTCGAAGCTCGATCCAGAACCGGCTTCCCTCTCCCGGCGCGGAGTCGACCCCGACCTGCCCGCCCATGCGCTCCACACCCTTCTTCACGAGCGCAAGTCCTATGCCGGTCCCGGGGTATTTCTCCTCGCCATGCAGACGCTGGAACACCTCGAAGATCCTGGCCTGCTGACCCGGGTCGATGCCGATGCCATTGTCCTCGACCCACAGGCGCACCCGGTTGGAATTGCGCCGCTCCGTGCGGATTCGCACCTCGGGTCGCGTGCCCTCGGCCACGAACTTGAGCGCATTGGAGAGGAGATTTGTGAGGACCTGGACGAGAGTCTGCTGGTGGGCCATGACGGCGGCATCGGTTCCGAGGTCCAGCTCCAGCTTGGCCGCCCTCGCCTCGATCGTGGTGTTCAGGAGCGCCAGAGCTTCTTCGACCGCGGCCTCCACATGGAGCTTGCGCGTCGGCAGATCGGTCCGCGCCAGCCTGCTGAACTCGAGGACGTCGGCGATCATGCCGTCCATCTTGACGGCGATCTGCTCGATGGAGCCGACGTAACCGCGGCAGGACTCGCCGAGTCCGGGCGCGCAGTCCTCGACCAGCGCACGAACGTAGCCTTGCAGATTCCGCAGAGGCGCCCTGAGGTCGTGTGTGACGGTGTAGGCAAACGCCTCCAGCGCCCGATTCGCCTGCTCCAGCTCCTCGTTCCGCTCCGTCGAGCGGCGCATCTTGGTCACATCCTCCACGAGCACATCGATCGCATCGTGACCGTTGACGCGCACGCGAAGCAAGGAAAGGTAGACGCAAACCGAATCGCCATCGTGGGCGTCGAGCTCGACTTCCTGCTCTGCCGGCTCGTTACGATTCGTCAGCCGTGGCAGCTCGCGCCGGATCGCCGCCAGGAGCTCGTTGCGGGCAGCTTCGCTGTGTCCATCGAAGCGATCCAACAGCGCTTTGCAGGCGCGATTGGCGTCGACGACTTCTCCTTCCACCGTCAGACGCAGTACGCCCACATTCAATCGCTCGAGGAGCGTGTGCAGCCGGGTTTCCGACCGCAGCGCCCGCAGCCGGATCTCGGCGCGATCGAGACAGGACCGCACCGCCACGGCGAGGCGCAGATAGTGTTTCGGGCTCTTGATGACGTAGTCGTCGAGTCCGGCCTTCATGGCCTCGACCGCGACCTCCTGCGTCCCGGTCGCCGTGAACATGATCACGGGACAGTGCGGGCGCACCTCCTTGACCGCGCGGACGATGTCCACGCCGTTCGACCATTTGAGATTGAAGTCAGTGACGACGATACCGAACGTCGCGTCCCGCAACGCATCGCGAAATTGGCCGTCGTCCAGCGGCTCGATTGCCTCGACATCCGGGAACTCCTTGCGGAGCTCTCGCAGGGTGAGCTGTCGATCGTGCGGGTTGTCATCGAGAACGAGGACGCGAAGCGCGGGGCCGGTCATCGCTGCGATTCTACGCTCCCCAGACTTCTCGCGCGTAGCGAATGAAATTCTCCCCCAGGATCTTGGCGATGCGCTCCTCCCCATGCCCGCGCGCGGCGAGGAGGCGGGCGAGCTTGCGGAACTGGCCGGGACCGCGCAGGTCATCGACGAAGGGGTGCGTGTCCACGCGCTCCCCGGGCGCGGCCACACCCTGCGCCACGCGGCGCTCATGCTCCTTGCGCAAGTCGGCTGCGTACGCCTGCAGATCGTCGATGGGGGTGGTCCCGCCGTCCGTCCCGATGCCCACGTGATCTTCGCCGCAGATCTGCAGCGCGTGCTCGATATGCGCGACGACATCGGCAGCCGTGGCATGGCCGGATCGGTCGAGGAAGGGCATGAAATACATCCCGACGAAGCCGCCCCGATCGGCCACCAGCCGCAGCTCCTCATCGGTCTTGTTGCGCGGCAGGTCGACGAGGGCGCGGCATCCCGTGTGATTGATCGAGATCGGCTGCTTCGAGAAGCGCGCCGCATCGAGACAGGTCTGCCGGCCCGAGTGGGAGAGATCCACCATCACTCGCCGCGCATTCAGCCGCTCGACGACCTCGCGTCCGAAAGGGGTCAGCCCCAGGGTCTCCGGCGCCATGGACCCGCCGCCCAGTTGATTGGCGGGGTTGTAGGTGAGCTGGATGACCTTCACTCCCTTGGCCGCAAAGACATCGACGCGGCTGGCATCGTCTCCCATCATGGCGGCGTTCTGGAATCCGAATATCAATCCGATCCGGTGCCCGCGCTTCGCCCTGGCGATATCGCCGGTGCTCAGCACCTTCAGCAGGTCGGAGGAATGGCTGCGGATCAATCGGTCCCAATGGGCCACATCGGCCAGCGAGAACTCGTAAGGATTCTTCTGCGGCCCGGACACATAACCGAGCGTGACATTCACGGCGGCCTCCCCGGAGGCATGGGCATCGGACAGCATCCTGGACGTGATGACCGCCGGTCCCATATCGGGGTGGTTCGGATCGTCCAGTCCGCCGAGAGCGTTGACGATCGTGAAGTCGTGCGCGGACGCCCCGCTGCGGCGGGCGACAACGCGGCGCGGCCGCAGTGCGGCTGCGCCGGCCAGAAGGAGGAAATGCCGGCGGCTCGTCGTCATGCCGCAAAGATACCCGCGCCGCTACGGCAATGTCGACCGCGAAGTGACCTCGCATGGTATCCAGGACGAGTTGGGCCAGCGAGGCAGCATTGCCGGATCGGCGGTAACCTCACTCTTGCGCTTCACCCGGGATGTGCGCGCCTCGCGACGAGGCTGAGCCGAACCGTCATGGCGTCTGCGACCTTGAGGGCTCCGCCCGCCGCGCTGAACGGCGTGAGGCCCAGGTCCGTCTGCTTCAGGGGAAACTCGCCGGTGACGACGATCTCATCCGCGCGGATGTCGTAGTGGATCGGCACAGCGATCGAACGCGACCGGCCGGCCACTCCCACCAGCACTTGCGCAGCGACGTGGCCACGCTTCCCGTCAGAGGCCGGTCGCAGGCCTTCGGCTCGGAGCGTGATGTCGGGATAGGCGGCAGCATTCAACAGCGCCGCGCTCAGCATGTTGTGGCGAGTTGCCTCCTGCGCACCCTGTGGAACATCGGGAGGGAAATCCTTGCTGTGCTCGGCGGCGCGCGCGGCCGGATCATCCACCGTGAATCCCTTGACGGACACGCGCAGATCGAACCCGGCGCGCAAGGGATCGCCCGGCAAGTAAACCGCCCCGCTGAGGCAGCGACACGAAACGACGTGATCGTGACCCAGCATGGCCAGCGCACCGGCCCGATACACGAGTATGGTGAGACGCGATTCGGCGGGAATGACGTCGAAGCGGCTTCCAAGAAGCGGGGATGGGACCATGCGCCTGGCAGGCGCCTGGGCTGGCGCAGGCGGATGAGCCTGCGGCGTCGCGCAGCCGGCGAGAATACCCACCAGCACGAGGGCGCTCAGCAGGCCGCACAGGCGCGCGACGTCACCGCCGCCTTTGTAGTCAGAAACGCTCATCCGCATCACTCCAACCGGCCTCTCACCCAACCCGTATCCTTTGGGTGAGTAGCGGCCGCGGAACGCCGGGTTCACCAGCGCTGGTGCACGCTCGCCCGGATATAGCGATCGTAAATGGCACGCACGGCGCTCATCTGCTGCTCGGTCAGGGAGGACAACGCGCTGGCCCCGCAATTGTCCGCCACCTGCCCCGCATTCTTCCCCCCGGGGATGATGGTCGCGACCCCATCGAACATCAGAATCCAGCGCAGGGCGAGCTGGGCAAGGGTGGCGCCGCCGGGTACCAGGGACTTCAGCTCCGCGACGGCTTGCAGGCCGATGTCGTAAGGAACGCCGGAGAAGGTCTCGCCCACATCGAAGGCCTCCCCGTGACGGTTGTAGTTGCGATGATCGTCGGCCGCGAACCGCGAGGCCGCGGTCAGCTTTCCAGTCAGCATTCCGGAGGCCAGGGGGACACGGATGATGGTCGCGACACCACGGCGCTGCGCCTCGGCAAGAAAGTGCTCCGCCGGCCGCTGGCGAAACATGTTGAAGATGATCTGGATGGAAGCCACATTGGGGAATTCCATCGCCTTGAGGCCCTCCTCGACTCTCTCCACGCTGACGCCGTAGTGCCGGACTTTGCCGGCTTTCACCAGATCGTCCATGGCGGCGAAGGTTTCCGGCCGGTAATAGGTGTCCGTCGGCGGACAGTGCAGTTGCACGAGCTCGAGGGAATCGGCCCCCATGTTCTGCAGCGACCGGTCGACGAAGGCCGTGAGGTTTTTCTTGTCATAGCCTGCGGCGACGTGGGGCTTGAGCCGCCGTCCGGCCTTGGTCGCAACGTGGAACGCCGCGCCCGTCTCCTCTCGCAGCCTTCGCATGAGCCGCTCGGAGCGGCCATCACCATAGACGTCCGCCGTATCGAAGAAGTTGACGCCCAGCTCGAGCGCCTTCTTCATGGCGGCGATCGATTGCTCGTCGTCGACGGCTCCCCATTCCCCGCCTATTGCCCAGGCGCCGAAGGAGATCTCCGATACGTCCCATCCGATCCGGCCGAACTTACGATAGTTCAAAAGTGTCTCCGTGCGGGCGCGCCGCCGCGGTGGCGCGTGTTGCCATGCAGGTCCTGCATGGTAAGCGCTCGGACCCGAAAATCAACGAGCGCCGGCTCGAGAGCGCCAGAGTCGCCCGCTCGCGATCCTCGCTCCCTCGACCAGGGCAGCGAGCTTCATGTAGGCGATGTCCGGCTCCACGGGCCCGAAGCCGGCGAAGGTTCCATAGCCGCAGTCGCTGCCGCCGATCACGCGTTCCCGGCCGACGAGGTCCGCCAGCCGCTCCAGCCGCTCCGCGACGAGTAGCGGATGCTCCACGTAGTTGGTGGTCGAGCTGATGACGCCCGGGATCAGCACCTTCTCCTCGGGAAGCTTCACGTCCCCGAACACTGCCCACTCGTGGGCATGCCTGGGATTCGCGGCCTCGAAGAGCAGCGCCTGCGGCTTGGCGCGCAGCACCACGGGCAGCAGCCGCGCGAGTGGAATGTCGTGATGATGGGGTCCTTCGTAATTTCCCCAGCAGACGTGCATGCGCACGCGGTCCGCGGGCACGTTCCGCAACGCGTGATTGAGCACCTCGATGTGCTTGGCCGCGAGCACCGTGAACTCATCCTCCGTACGGTCACGGTACATCGTGTGCCGGCCCATGCCGAGATCGGGCGCATCGATCTGCAGCACGATGCCGGCGGCGACGATCGCCTCGTACTCGCTGCGCAGCGCTTCGGCGAGCGCCTCGAGGTACCCATCCTGCGTGGAATAGAAATCATTGGGCTGAAACAGGGCGACGACACCCGGAGAGGCGGCGTTCATGAACGCCTCCCGCGCCGACGCGGCGGCAGCGGCCGATTTCAGGTTCTCGAGATCGGTCGCGACCGGCCTCGTGTCCTTCACACGCACGGGTCCCACGCAGCGCGGCCTGCGGTACTTGGCCGTCGCGCCTCTCTCAGCGAGCTTCTTCAGCAGACCCGGAAACTCGACCAGATCCTGCCCCGGCTCGCGGGGCGTGTCGCCATCGAAGCCCGACAACCGCTCCGACACATACGTGGCGTAGCTGATCTTGCTCATCTCGCCATCGCTGACGATGTCGATGCCGACATCCACCTGGCGCTTCACGACCGCCTTGACGGCGTTTGCGATGGTGCCATCCGCCCCCGGCTCGTCCGGACGACCGGCGGCCCGAGCAAACAGGACGTCCGTCACTGCCTGGGTGCGCGGCAAGCTCCCGACGTGAGTCGTCAGGATGCGATCGGTGCTTCGCTGCATGAAATCCCCGGAGCGTTACGCGGGCCGGTAGGTATTGTTCGAGGTGTGATCCCCGGCCAGCCAGCGCGCGAGATCGGCGTGCGCGCTGGCGCGCCGTGTCCGCGCGATCTCATCCGCCTGCGGATGATCGTGGGTGAACTCCAGGATGAGTCCGTTGGGATCGGTCACGTAGATTGACCGGCAGTACCCGTGCTCCAGCACGAAAGTCTGCGGCGGCAGGTAGCCGGCGTCGGCCAGCCGCTTCTCGATCTCCGCCTGCGTGTCGCCGTCGACGTTCAGCGCGATGTGATGAAACGGCGTGAACGGCATCTCCGGGCCGAACTGCTTGTCGTCCTCCGGGTTCGCGAACTTGAAGAAGGCGAGCGCGCCGCCATCGCCGATGCCGAAGAAGAGATGACAGTAGACCCGCTCGGCGCCGAAGAGCTCATCGATCTCGCACCAGGTCGCCATCAGCGGCAGGCCGATCACCTCCTCGTAGAACTTGCGCGTGGCTTCGAGGTCATGCGTGACATAGGCGTTGTGATGCAGGCGGGAAGGCAGCTTTGCGAGGGTGGCCATGGTAACTCCAGTCAGAAGCGATACTCGAAATCGAGCCCGTAGCGCCGCGGCAGGGCCCGCCAGAGGAACCCGCCTGGAGAGAATTCCGCATTGTAGATCTTATTGGTCAGGTTCTTCGACCAGGCGCTCACCGTCCACGGGCCGCCCTGCAGGCTGAGGTTGAGGTTGACCAGGGAAATCGGATCGCGCGAGGTCGAGTTCTGCGGGTCCCACCAGGTGCGGCCGATGCTCTGGAAGTCCAGGCGCGCGGTCCCCTTGAGCCCGGCCGGCAGGGACTGCACGTACATCACGCCCGCATTCACGGTATCACGCGACACGAGCGGCGCCTGATTCCCGAGCACCGTGGAATCGGCCATCTTCGTGATCCGGCTGTCCGTGTACCCGTAGCCGGCGTAGATCTGCAGGTTGTCCGTGGGGTACGCCGTGAGCTGGATCTCGGCCCCCTTGTAGCTTGCATTCAGGTTGCCAAGGTTCTGCGTGGAGTTTGCCGAAAGGAAAACGAAGAAATAGCCGTTGTCGGAGTGGGTGTGAAACACGTCCGCGTCGACGCTCAGCCGGTGATCGAGCATGTCTCCCTTGAGCCCGAGCTCATAGGTATCCGCGATCTCCGCATTGAAGACATCATTGACGCCCTTGATCCCGCTCGCCGCCGCAACGGAGCCCACACCCGTCTGATTGAATCCGCCGCTGCGGAAGCCGCGGCTCCAGTCGGCATAGACGGTCCAGGCATCGTTCGGCTTGTAACGCAAGGTGATCTTCGGCTGCCACGCCCCCCAGGTCTGCGTGCGCACCTCGCCGGTGTAAGCCGTCGGGTCGAGCACCATTGCGAGGAAGTACGGCGGGGTCAGCGTCGTATCGCTGACTTTGTCCTGGTCATACCGCAGCGCCGCATCGACCTCCCACTGATCGGTGAGCTTGTACGTCATATCGCCGTAGGCCGCCCAGGCATTGCTTTTCTGGCCGTCGGCGAGGAACGTGACGTTGGTGTTGGTCGCGAAGGGATTGGTCGGGTCGACGAGTGGCGTCTCATAGACGGCAGGGACGCCGAGCCCACGATCGACGATATTGTCCGTGGAGATGAAGCGCTCCTTGTGTAGAAAATAGAGTCCCGCGATCCAGGTGAACTGCTCCTTCGACGGCGAGGTGAAGCGCAGGTCTTCGCTCCACGAGCGCACGCGGATGAACTGGCTCTGGCTCTCATCGAGCGAGCCGCCGAGCGCCGGCGGGATCCCTGCGAAAAAGTCCGTGTAGGCGATCGACGTGCCGATCGGCCGGAAGTCATACGCATCCCCGGTGTCGATCTCCTTAGTCTGATTGTAGTCGGTGATGGATGTGAATGTGCCGTATCCCGGGCGGTAGTCGAGCTTGAGCGGGATGTCGATGATGTCGCGGTTGTCGGTGCCTTCGTTGTTGACCTGGATCGGGCTGGTGATGTCGTTCGCGTTCGGCGGCGTGGTGAAGCTGGAGAACGGGTTCGCCTCGTCATCGCGCGGGATCACGTAATAGTACGCCGTGGTCTGCACCCGATCGTAGGAGAGGCGCAGATCCGCCGTGAGCCGGCCGCCCGGCTCCCACAGAAGCCGCAGCCTCCCGGAGTAGTCACGGTACGGATCGGCTTTCCGGTCGAGGTAGACGTTCTCCAGGTATCCATCCGTGTTGTAGAAATTGACGGCGGCGCTGTACTTCAGCGTGCCGGCGGAGTCGAGCGGACCGCTCACGATGCCGCGGGCGCGCTCGGCCGGGCCGTTCCCGACCCCGGCCGTGAAGCTGCCCTGCAGGTGATCGGATGGAGGGGTTGTCGTGATGATGATCGCCCCGCCGATGGCGTCACGGCCGTAAAGGGCGCCCTGCGGCCCCTTCAGCACCTCGATCTGCTGGATGTTATAAAGGTCTTGCGCGAGCTGCTCCGGGTCTGTCTGCTCCACGCCATCGACGATCACGGCGACCGACGGCTCGCTGTTGCGAGCCTGGGATATTCCGCGGATGGTGACGAAGGCGTTCCCGACGTTCTGCGTCTGGACGAGCGTCATGTTCGGCACCATCGCGATGAAGTCGCGCGCGCTGGTGATGTGGGCCGACGCAATGGTCTGCGGTGTGAACACGCTCTCGGTCATCGGCAGATTGCGGAAGAGCTCGGGACGCTTGCGCGCCGTCACGACCACCTCCTGGAGGCTGGCGACGCTCTGCGCCCGGGCCGGAACGATGGCGATGAGCTGGGAGAGCGCCATGCTCAGCGCGGCTAACCACCCTAGATGTGATGTGCGCACGTGGGTATCCCCCTGTCATGGATTCGATATTGGGTTCCGGTCCTTCACCCTCGGACCGGCCATCTGATGCCGCTTCCCAATGCCTCACGGATCTGGGTACCGTGTTCATCCAGTAGAGGAGCCGCGTGGACGCTCGTGGCGCGCCCGCCCCCGAACCTGACCGGCGGGCGCACTGCAAGCTCACCACCATGCGCGGTCTCGACGGGAACAATGAGCCCGAGATGCCCCACCTGAGGGTCCGCGACCACTTCGTCGACGCCGTTGATCGGTGCATGCGGCACATCGTGGCGGCGCAGCCTCTCGGTCCAGTGCGCCAGGTCCTTGGCCGCGAACCGGGTCATCAGCTCGGAGCGCAGTGCCTCGTAGTGCTCGATGCGCGCCTGTCGCGTATGGAAGCGCGGATCGCAGGCGAGCTGCGGGGCATCGAGCGCCGCGACGAGGCCGGTCCAGAACTTCTCGAGTGAGGAGAGATGGAGGACGATCATCCGTCTCTCCGCGGTCCGCAGGATGTAAGCTTGCGCGAGGCGCGGGCGATCCGCCGAGCGCGGCACGGTGCGCAGCGCGAAGTAGGCCGCGAAGGGCTCCACCGCGAAGTGCGTCATCGCTTCCAGCATCGACACTTCGACGAGCGTGCCCTCGCCCGTGCGGCCGCGTTGCACCAGCGCGCCCAGGACGCCGAAGGCGGCGTAGATGCCCGTGATGGCATCGGCGAGTGCCGGCCCGAGAAACTGCGGGTCGCGCGGGTCAACCACGACGCTGAGGAAGCCGCTGAGCGCCTGCGCCACCGAGTCGTAGCTCGGACGCTCCGCATAGGGTCCGTCCGGTCCGAAGCCACTGATCGAGCAATAGACGAGGCGCGGATTCAAGGCGCGCAGCCGCTGCGGCCCGGCACCGAGTCGCTCCGCGGTGCCGGGCCTGAAATTCTGGATGAACACATCCGCTTCGCCGATCAAACCTTCGAACAGCTCGCGGTCAGCCGCGCGCTTCAGATCGAGCGCGATGCCGCGCTTGTTGCGGTTGTAGGCCTGGAAGTGCGGCGAATACCTGCCGCCCTGGTAGCTGCGGTAGGGATCGCCCTCGGGGCTCTCCACCTTGATGACGTCGGCGCCGAGATCGGCGAGCATCATTCCGGCGCACGGCCCCGTGATGAACGTGCCTTGCTCGACCACGCGAATTCCCGCGAGGACACCGGCGAGGCCCGTGCGCTGTGCGGCGGCGGCGGTCATGGCTTCGGCAGGGACCCGACGGGCGCATCGCCGTCGTAACGGATCGCCTGGGCGGCGGCATCGGACATCGCGAACCCGATCGGCCGGACCTGCTCCTCGAGCAGGTGCGCAATGAGGCCGGCCGTGCGTGCCAGAAGCGGCACGCCTTTCAGCGCGAGCAGCGGATAGCCGGCATCGAGGAGCACGGCCGGGATGGCCCCGGAAACGTTCAGGCTGAGCGGCTTGCCGAGGAGATCGGGCAGCACTCTCTCGACCGTGCGCGCGACGTCCGTGTGCGTGCCCGCCGCCCCAACCTGCTGCGCGATGGCAAGCAGCCGCTCGGCGCGCGGATCGGAACGCTTGTGCAGAGGGTGTCCGTATCCCGGGATCGCACGCCGCTCGGAGCGATATTCGCGCACGACGGAGGAAGCGGCTGACTCCGCATCCTGACCCGCGCCGATCCGGCGCGCGATTTCAGCGAAGAAGCGCCCCGCTGCCTCCGCCGATCCGAGGATCACCGAGCCGCAGCCGAGCAAGCCCGCCGCCACGGCTCCCTGCAGCGCCTCCGGCGCGGCTGCGAGTGTCATGCGGCTCGCCTGCACGCTCGGCACCAGCCCGTGCTCGGCGATGGCGACGAGTGTCGCATCGAGAACGCGGCTCTGTGCCGGCGTGGGGCTCACCCCGGTGACGAGCAGCCAGAAGTAGTCGCTGAAACCAATCTTGCCCACGAGATCCGCGGCGAGGTCGCGGCCGCGGACCCAGATCGTCTCGTCGGTGGCGCCGCAGATGGCGGTGGCGTGTTGCGAGGAAGGGCCGATCTTCATTTTCGTATATCGAAAATCTCTTCGTTATACGAATCGATCGTGAACCGCCGCTCTTCGTCCGTCAAGCCCCGCCACGCCCACCCTCTTCCGCCCTTTCGCATACCGAAATAGACTGTGGGTCATGGCTGCACGCAAACTCCCTCCAGGCCGTCGCGAAGCGATGGGCGGTCTCGCGAAAGGCATCGCCGTCATTCGCGCCTTTACGCGGGAGCATCCCGCTCCCACCCTGAGCGACATCGCGCGTAGCGCCGCCATCCCCGCCGCGACGGCGCGGCGATGCCTGCTGACACTGGAGGATCTCGGGTACATCACCCGTCACGGACGCAGCTTCCTCCTGCGGCCGAAGGTCCTCGAGCTGGGCGCCGCCTATCTCGAATCGATGGACATCGAGCACCTCACCAAGACTCACCTCGAGGAGCTCGCGCGCAAGACCGGCGATTCGGCGGCGATGTGCGTGCTCGACGGCAGCGACATCGTTTATGTCGCGCGCGCCTCGGTACGCACCCTGCTTCGGCTCGAGGCGCACGTCGGCAGCCGTTTTCCGGCGCACGCGACATCAATGGGTCGCGTTCTGCTGGCGGGCCTCAGCCCGGAGCGACTGCAGCATTATTTCGACAACGCGCGACTCGAAGCGCTGACCGATCGGACCGTCTGCGATCCCGAGCAGTTGCGCACGCTCATCGACGAGTGCCGCCGATCCGGCTACGCGGCGGTCGCCGACGAGCTCGCGTATGGGGTCGTCGCGCTCGCCGTACCGGTTTTGGATCACTCCGGCAGAGTCGTCGCCGCACTCAACACCTCGAGCCACTCCGGCAAGACCACCCGTGCCAGGCTGGTCCGCGACCGCCTCAGCATGCTGCGTCAGTTGAGCCGCCGCATCTCCGCCGATCTGCGGGCCATCCCCGGTCTCTCCCTGAGCGCGCAAGTCTGATGCATCCGGCGGATCGTCACTTGACGGTCAACCCGTCTCGCCTCTAACCTCATAGCGAAAACTCTTTCGCTATTCGAATTCACTGATGCCGCCACCGTCGGCCACCTCGGACCTTTACTTCCCGGTCACGGGCGACCTGCTGCGCTACCGTGACCAGGGTTGCGGGCCGGCCGTATTGCTCATCCACGGTTGGACGCTCGATCTCGAGATGTGGGAGCCGCAGGTGGCCGAGCTCGGCGGCTCATTCCGACTCGTCAGATTCGACCGGCGCGGCTTCGGCCTTTCATCGGGCAGCGCGTCCCTCGCCGCCGACGTGCGGGACGCACTCGCCCTCTGTGACGAGCTCAAACTCGATCGGCTCGCCTGTGTCGGGATGTCACAGGGCGCGCGCGTGGCGCTGCATCTGTGCCGCATCGCGCCCGAGCGGCTGTCCTGCGTCGTTCTCGACGGACCGCCGCGAGATCTCGCCGACGACTCAGCCGCTGGCGGCGAGGACGTACCCTTGGGCGAATATCGCGAGCTCATCGCCGCCGGAGACATCGCGACCTTCCGCCGGCGCTGGGCAGGCCATCCCCTCATGCAGCTGGAAACCCGCTCGCCACGGGCGCGGGCGCTCCTCGGGCAACTGACCGCTCGTTACAGCGGCAATGACCTGCTGCAAGAGCTGCCGGCAGCCGAGGATCATTGGGATCCGGCGGCCAGCGCGTCGTTGACGACTCCCGCCCTCATTCTCACCGGCGAGCACGATCTGCCGGCGCGGGTGCGGGCGGCGGATGCGCTGGCCCGGGCGCTTCCGGCCGCAAAGCGCAGCGTCATCAGCGCCGCCCGGCACATTCCCAGCCTCGACAATCCGCTCTCGTACAACGCGGTGCTGCGGGCGTTCCTCGAGCACCACGCCGGCTCGCGCCGCTAGGAGAACACTCATGCCGAAAATCCTCGTCGTCTACTACAGCAGCTACGGCCATCTCGAGGTGATGGCGCAGGCCCAGGCCGAAGGGGCGCGCAAGGTCGCAGGCGCCACGGTCGAGGTCAAGCGAGTACCCGAGCTGGTGCCCATCGAAGTCTGCAGAGCGTCCGGCTTTCGTCTGGACCAGGCCGCCCCCCTCGCCGATCCAGCGGAGCTCGAGCACTACGATGCGATCCTCTTCGGCACCCCGACCCGCTTCGGCAACATGGCGGCTCAGATGCGCAACTTCCTCGACCAGACGGGGCCGCTCTGGACCCGGGGAGCGCTCGTAGGAAAAGTGGGCAGCGTCTTCTGCGCCACCGCGAGCCAACACGGCGGCCAGGAAACGACGCTGACTTCCTTCCATCTGACACTCCTGCATCACGGCATGATCATCGTCGGGTTGCCTTACACGTTCAAGGACCTGACGACGCTGCGGGAAGTCACCGGAGGTGGTCCCTACGGCGCAAGCTGCGTGACCGGCGCCGGCCCCGAGCTGCGCATGCCCACCGTGCTGGAGCTCGAGATGTGCCGCTTTCAGGGCGAGCACGTGGCGCGCATCGCCGCGAAGCTGGCCGCAGGCTGAGGGCGGCCGGTCACTGCGGAGGCTGACGGGCTGACCGACCTGAGGCAGCCCGTAGTCCGTTCCACCTTCGGCGCAGCCGTCGCCGGGCGCGTCACTCCTGCCCGTCGCTTGGCGGTGCCGCGCGTTTCCGCTATACAATCTGGTCACGTCGCTCGAGGAGACGTCGCATGGCCGTGCCGATCGAGATGATTGTCAACGGGAAATCCGTCGCCACCGAGGTCGACGCGGATACGCTGCTCTCGACGTTCCTCCGCGAGCATCTGCGCCTGACAGGGACGCATGTCGGTTGCGACACGGCGAGTTGCGGCGCCTGCACGGTGCACGTGGGCGGACGCGCCGTGAAGAGCTGCAACGTGCTCACCGCACAGCTCGCGGGCCAGGACATCACCACCATCGAAGGCATTACCCCGCGCGATGGCTCGCTCCATCCCATGCAGGCGGCCTTCAAGGCCTGTCACGGGCTGCAGTGCGGATTTTGCACCGCGGGCATGGTCATGAGCGCAATCGATCTCGTCCTGCACCACCCGCATGCGACAGAAGAGGAGATCCGTCATGGCCTGGAAGGGAACCTCTGCCGCTGCACCGGCTACCAGAACATCGTAAAGGCGGTCGTGATGGCCGCGAAGACGATGGACGGAGGGCAAGCGTCATGAGCGCCGTGCGAGCACCCCTGATCGGGCGATCAGTGGAGCGCAAGGAGGACTATCGCTTCCTCACGGGCGTAGGACAGTACACGGATGACATCGTGCTTCCCGCACAGAGTCACGGCTATTTTCTGCGCAGCCCCCACGCGCATGCACGGCTGCGGTCGATCGATATCGCGGGGGCGCGCGATGCACCGGGAGTTCTCGCGGTATATACCGGCGAGGATCTCGCAGGCATCGGTGGCCTGCCCTGCGGCTGGCTCATCAAGTCGATCGACGGCAGTCCGATGAAGGAGCCGAAGCACCCGGTGCTGGCCGAAGGCAAAGTGCGATACGTCGGCGAGCAGATCGCTCTCGTGGTCGCGGAAACGGCTGCACAGGCCAAGGCTGCGGCGGCCCTGATAGATGTCGATTACGATGTCCTGCCCGCCGTGGTCGACACGGCTTCCGCCGCGGGCAACAGCGCCTGCGTCCACGACGCGGCGCCCGACAACGTCTGCTATACCTGGGCCATCGGCGACGAGAGCGCCGTGACGGCGGCATTCGCCCAGGCGGCGCACGTCACCCGGCTCGATCTGATCAACAACCGGCTGATTCCAAACGCCATCGAGCCGCGTGCCGCCAACGCCCAATATTCCGCGGCCGACGATTCGTACACCCTGTATGTCACGAGTCAGAACCCGCACGTCGAGCGGCTTCTGATGACCGCGTTCGTGCTCGGCCTGCCGGAGCACAAGATGAGGGTCATCGCGCCCGACGTGGGCGGCGGATTCGGCTCGAAGATCTATCTCTACGCCGAAGAGACGGCCCTCGTCTGGGCGAGCAAGCGGGTCGGCCGGCCCATCAAGTGGACGGCCGAGCGCAGCGAGTCCTTCCTCACCGACGCACACGGGCGCGATCATGTCACGACCGCGGAGCTCGCGCTGGACGCGCAGGGGCAATTCCTCGCCCTGCGGGTGCGGACGACCGCAAACATGGGCGCGTATCTCTCGACGTTCGCATCCTCCATTCCGACGATCCTGTACGCGACCCTCCTTGCCGGCCAATACACCACACCGCAGATACACTGCACCGTGCAGGCCGTCTTCACCAATACGGCGCCGGTGGACGCGTATCGCGGCGCCGGCCGGCCCGAGGCCACTTACCTTTTGGAACGCATCGTCGAGCTGGCCGCACGCGAGCTCGGCATCGACCCGGTGGCGCTGCGCCGGCGCAATTTCATCCGCAGTTTCCCGCATGCGACGCCCGTCGGACTGACCTACGACACCGGCGATTACGAGGCGACACTGAACCGCGTGCTCGATCTCGCCGACGTCGCCGGCTACCCGGCACGCAAGCAGGCGAGCGCCGCGAAGGGGCTCTTGCGAGGAATCGGCTATTCCTGCTACATCGAGGCGTGCGGTCTCGCGCCGTCCAACATCGCCGGCGCGCTCGGCGCCCGCGCGGGGTTGTTCGAGGCCGGCGAAGTGCGCGTCCACCCCACCGGCAAGGTGACCGTGTTCACCGGCTCACACAGCCATGGCCAGGGACATGAGACGACGTTCGCCCAGGTCGTTGCGGATCGCCTCGGCATCTCGCTGGAGGATGTCGACATCCAGCACGGGGACACGGGCAAAGTGCTCTTCGGCATGGGAACCTACGGCTCGCGGTCCCTGGCCGTCGGCGGCTCGGCGATCGTCAAGGCCGTGGACAAGATCATCTCGAAGGGCAGGAAGATCGCCGCGCACCTGCTAGAGGCGAGCGACGCCGACGTCGAGTTCGAGAACGGTGAGTTCCGGATCGCGGGGACCGACCGCAAGAAGACCTTCGCCGAGATCGCCCTGACCGCTTACGTCCCACACAACTATCCCCTCGACAAGCTCGAGCCCGGGCTCAACGAGAACGCATTCTACGACCCGACCAACTTCACCTACCCGGCCGGCTCGTACGTGTGCGAGGTGGAGGTGGATCCCGAGACGGGCACGGTTCGCGTGGACCGCTTCAGCGCCAGTGACGACTTCGGCAATGTCATCAATCCCATGATCGTCGAAGGCCAGGTTCAGGGCGGCATCGCCCAGGGCATTGGCCAGGCGCTGCTCGAGGGTTGCCGCTACAACGAGGACGGGCAGCTGCTCACCGGAAGCTTCACCGATTACGCCTTGCCACGCGCCGATGATCTGCCCAACCTCGACATCGAGCTCTCCCCGGGGACCCCTTGCACGCACAATCCGCTCGGCGCCAAGGGCTGCGGTGAAGCGGGTGCGATCGGCTCGCCGCCGGCTGTCATCAACGCCCTGCTCGATGCGCTGGCGCCGCTCGGGGTCAGCCGCATCGACATGCCCGCGACACCCCATCGGGTGTGGGAAGCCATTGCGAGGAGCAAGCGATGAGCGCCATCGCCTACCATCGGCCTGCCTCGGTCGCCGAAGCGGCGCAGCTCGCGCAGAGCGAGCCTGATGCCAGGATCCTCGCCGGCGGACAATCCCTCCTGCCCTCGATGAAGCTCGGGCTGCTCGCCCCCACTGCGTTCATCGATCTCGGCGCTCTCGGTGAGCTGCGCGGAATCCGCGGCGACCGCAAGTCCGTCACCCTCGGGGCGATGACGAGCCACACCGCGGTCGGCGAATCCCGTGCCGTCATCGAGTTGCTTCCCGCGCTGGCGAAGCTCGCAGCGGGCATCGGCGACCCGCAGGTGCGCAACCGGGGAACGATCGGCGGCTCCTTGGCCAACAGCGATCCCGCGGCGGACTACCCGGCCGCCGTGCTGGCTCTGAATGCCACCATTCACACCAACAGGCGCAGCGTGGCCGCCGATGACTTCTTCAAGGGGCTGTTCGAGACGGCGCTCGGAGCCGGTGAGCTCATCACCGCGGTCCAGTTTCCGGTCCCGAGAAGCGCGGCCTATGTGAAATTCAGGCAACCGGCCTCCCGCTTCGCTCTCGTCGGCGTGTTCGTCGCGCAGACTTCGGCGGGCGTTCGTGTGGCCGTCACCGGAGCCGGTCCGTGCGCCTTCAGAGTCAAGGCGCTCGAAGATGTCCTCAGCCGGCAATTCGCTCCGCGGGCCTGCGATGGGATCACGATCTCTCCCGATGGTCTCAACGAGGACATCCATGCGAGCGCCGCGTACAGAGCCCATCTCATTCCGGTGCTGGCGCGACGTGCCATAGCCTAGTCGCTGCCGCGAGAGCCCGCGAGCTACCGTGACTTCCCCGCCGCGCCTGCCGGATTCCATAGAGGAGACGGGCGCACGGCTGCTCGCGCAGGACTACGTCGCCGACCGCCGGCTCGCGACCGCCGTTTTCCTGGCGCTGAGGCTCGAGCGGCCGCTGTTCCTCGAGGGCGAGCCCGGCACCGGCAAGACCGAGATCGCCAAAGCGCTCGCGCGCAGTCTCTGCGCCGAGCTGATCCGCCTTCAGTGTTATGAGGGACTCGACGTCAATCTGGCGGCCTACGAGTGGAATTACGCCCGTCAGATGCTCGAGATCCGCCTCGGCGAAGCCGCGCATGAGTCGCGCGAGCACCTGGCGGCGAGTCTCTTCTCCGAGCGTTTTCTCATCGCCCGCCCGTTGCTGCGCGCGCTCCTGCCGCAGCCGGTACGCCCCGTGCTGTTGATCGATGAGCTGGATCGGGCCGATGAGCCCTTCGAGGCGTATCTGCTCGAGATCCTCGCGGAATTCCAGATCACCATCCCGGAGCTGAAGACGATCCGGGCGGAGCGTGCGCCGATCGTCATCATCACATCGAACCGGACGCGCGAGATCCACGATGCCGTGAAGCGGCGTTGTATCTACCATTGGGTCGATTACCCGGAGGCGGCGCGGGAGCTCGAGATCGTCCGGCTGCGCGTGCCCCACGTGAAGGAAGCCCTGGCACGGCAGATCGTCGCGTTCGTTCACGACCTGCGCGCCCTCGACCTCTACAAGCTCCCGGGCCTCTCGGAAACGATCGAATGGGGACGCGCCCTCCTCGCGCTCGATCGCGCCGTGCTCGATCCGCAGACGATCGATGACACACTCGGGGTCCTCCTGAAGTACCAGGACGACCTCGCGCGCATCAGGGGAGCCGAGGCGGCGAAGATCCTGGAGAGAATCGCCGGCGCGACGGCTACCGTCGGGCAGGACTGACGTGCTGCCGGAACCGACACCTCACGATTCCGGCGCCGGCCGCCTCTGCGAGAACGTCGTGCATTTCGCCCGGGTATTGCGCAGAGCGGGACTGCCCGTCGGCACCGACCGGGCCCTGCTCGCGCTCCAGGCGCTCGAGATCGCGGGCGTCCGCGGGCGAAGTCAACTGCATGATGTTCTCGCGGCGTGCCTCACCAGCCGCGTCGAGCACCTTCCGCTCTTCGATCAGGCCTTCCAGGTGTTCTGGCGAGATCCGCATCTTCTGGGTGAGATCCTGCGGATGACGCCACCGCGCGAGCCGCGCGGCGGCGCACACCGCGCAACGGCGAGCCGCCGCCTGATCGATGCCCTGCTCGGCTGCGGACGCGTTGCGCCACAGTCGTTCGGGCCACCCGGACGGCCGGCGTTGCACGTCCGGCCGAGCTGGTCGGACCGTGAACGGCTGTCCACGATGGACTTCGATTCCATGACTTCCGAGGAATCTCTTGCCGCGCAGCGAGCCATCACCGCTCTCGAGCCGCTCCTTGCGCGACAGCGTGTGCGGCGCCATTCGACATCCCAGACGGGCCAGCGACTCGCGCTTCGCAAACTGTTGCGGGACGCCGGGCGGCGCGGCGGCGAGGTAGCAGAGCTCCCGCGCCGCGGATGGCGCACGCAACTCGAGCCGCTCTGCGTCATCGTCGACATCTCGGGCTCGATGTCGCGTTATTCGCGCATGTTCCTCTACTTCATGCATGCTCTCATGAACGGCCCGCGAGCCGCGGACCTTCGCGTGAGCGCGTTCGTGTTCGCGACGCGACTCACCAACATCACCAGGCTCCTGCGGCGTTGCGATCCCGATGTGGCTCTCGAGCGCGTCGCGAGGACAGTGGCGGATTGGTCGGGCGGGACACGAATCGCCCTCTGCCTGAAGAAATTCAACCAGGACTGGGCCCGGCGTATGCCACTGGCCGGCGCCACCGTACTCCTGGTGACCGATGGACTGGAGCTCACGCACATCGAGGCCCTGTCCGAGCAGGCCGAGCGCCTCAAGCGGTCCTGCGGGCGAATCCTCTGGCTCAACCCGCTCCTTCGCTACGAGGCGTTCGCGCCGAGAGCACGCGGCGTGCGGGCCATGCTTCCGCACGTGGACGAAATGCTGCCCATCCACAACATCGAGTCGTTGCAAGGGCTGCTACTCGCCCTGGAACGCTCATCCGAAAGGTCCCACCGATGGAGATGAAAGGCGAGCGAACCCTGCCGGCCGATCGCGCCACGGTCTGGTCGCTGCTCAACGATCCGGAGGTGCTGCGCCGGTGTGTGCCGGGCTGTGAGAGCCTGGTCGCGGCGGGCGAGAATGCCTATGACGCGGCCATGACCGCCGCGGTCGGTCCGGTCAGAGCGCGCTTCCGAGGCAAGCTCTCCCTCGTCGACATCGAGGCGCCGGCGCGCTATCGATTGCTCTTCGATGGCCAGAGCAGTCAAGCCGGATTCGCGCGCGGCGAGGCGCTGATCGAGCTGAAGGAGCTTTCCCCTGCTCAGACGAAGCTCAGCTACTCGGCGAAATCGCAGGTCGGAGGCAAGCTCGCCCAGATCGGCGGCCGGCTGATCGATGCGGCGGCCGCCGCGACGGCCGACAAGTTCTTCGAGGCTTTCGCCGGGCAGCTCGCGGCGCTACCGAATGCAAGTCCCGAGGCAGCCGTCCCGACGGCGACCGCCAGCTTGCAACGGACCGGATTCTGGCACTGGCTGCGCGTCTTCTTTCGCCACCTCTTCCGGCGGAAATCCTGAAAGACGCCTCCCTCTCCCCGCTATCCGAAGCGGTGGCCGGAGAGAGAGAGAGAGAGAGAGAGAGAGTCCTGGATCATCGGCGGTGCCACGCCGGTCATGACGGCAAAGCCGCCGTCCTCCCAGTGGTCCTGCCGAGGGCATCCAGGAGCAGCCGCGCGAATTGCGGGCCCTTACCGGCCTCTTCGTGTTTGAAATACACGTAGACCTCCTTGCAGCGCGCCGCTTTCTCCAGGATCGTCCGCGCCCACTGTCCGATGTCGGCGGGTGTGTAGCCTTCGTCGCGCAGCCTGAAGTAACCGTTGTCGGCCGTGATCTCGACCGGCGTGGACGACTTCTCGCTGTCGGCGATGCAGAGCGTCAGGTTGCGGGCTCTGAGTCGCTCGAATACCTCCTCGCTGAGCCAGGAAGAATGCCGGAACTCGAACGCGGCGCGAGTGTCGGGCGGAAAAGCCTCGAGAAAAGTGTCGAACACCGCCAGGTCCTTTCTGAAGAACGGCGGCAGCTGAAAGAGCAGCATGCCGAGTTTCGGCCCGAGGGTGCCCGCCGTGTCCAGAAAGTACTTCAACGACTCCGCGCAGTCGCGCAGACGTGCGTCGTGCGTGATCCGCTTCGGCGCCTTCAGGGTGAATCTGAAGCCTGCCGGTGTCTGGCGGCTCCACCCGGCGAGGATGTCCGGCTTGGGTGAGCGGTAGAAGGTGTAGTTGATCTCGACGGTGGCGAGGCGCTCCGCATAGTACGCCAGCATCTTCGCCGTCGCGAACTTCTCAGGGTAGAAGCTGCCCCGCCACTCGGGGTAGTTGTATCCGGACGTTCCGACCCAGATTGCCACTGCGTCCGCCCCGCCGGCTCAGTGCTCGTTCCGCGTCACGAGACGGCGGTACTGGCCGAGATGACGGATGGCATGCTGGGTCTTCCCCGCCGATTCATACAGCCGCGCCAGGTTGTAATGGCCATCGGCCAGGTTGGGGTCCTCCGAGATGGCGGAGTGGTATGCCGCCAGAGCAGCCTGCTTCTCGCCCAGATCCTCCAGCGCAACCCCCAGATTGAAGAGCAGCAGCGCATCCGCGCCGCAGTGCTCGAGCGCCCGGCGATACACCTTCTCCGCCGCGCGCGCATCTCCTCTCTCGTGCAGCAGCCGGCCCCAGTTGATCCAGGCCGCCGAGTTGTCCGGATCACCTTCCGCCGCCCGGGAGTAGGCGGCAAGTGCGGCGGCAGGGTCGGTGCCCTCGAGTTGCAGTCCCTCGGCAAACCAGTCGGTTTCCGTTGCGGGTTCTGTTGCGGTTTCGCTCTCGGCGGTCGACCTGGAAGCAGCGCCATCCGCGTGCGCCGCCGCAGAGCCTGCGCTTCGCGCGTGCTCGATCATCCGCAGGATTCCATTCTGCATGCTGACTTCGAATCCCAGCAGGTACTGCCCGTCGTCGGCCTGCCAGTGATTCGCGCCCTCGCGTACGACGACCCGATCGCCGACCGCACAGATGGCAAGCCCAGACAGCGGCACGGCCTCCGGCAGGCGATCGCGAAGCTGTCCGAGGGAGCTGCGGATCCTGCGGCGTGAGATGTTGGCCTGCATGAGCGCACGGGCGGCGCGCAGGATGATGAGGTCCTGAAAGGAGAAGAGATACTGGCGCCGCGGACCCCGGCTGGGATGGACGAAGCCGAGCCTGACCAGGCCTTGCAGCGTGCTGCGCGGAAGCTGCAGGACCCGCTCGACGTCCCGCATGCTGTAGCGGTGCATGTCTGAGACCCGCTCCTGCAGGTGCAAGCGCCCCGGGGGACTCCCGGCGCTAGCGCTTGCCCGCTTTGCGCGCGGGCTTGGCCGGCTGCTGCGGCTGCCGGGCCGGCTGCTGCGGTTGCTCGGCGCGCTTGGGGGCCCGGCGTGGACCCAACTTGGCGGTCGACGCCCGCGCGGCGTCGGCCTTCTCCAGGCTGGCGCGCAGCGCCTCCATGAGGTCGATCACCTTCCCACCGCCCTCGCTCGGGAAGTCGGACACGGAGATCTGGTGGCCTTCGACCTTCTTGTCGATCGCCGCCTGGATGCGAGCCCGCAGATCGTCGGTATACGCCGTCGGCTCGAACTTCTCGTTGGTCTGTTGGTTGATGAGCTGCTGTGCGAGAGTGAGCTCCGCGGGCTTCACATCCTGCGGCGGCACCTCGATCTCGCTGGCCGGCCGCACGTCGGCCGCAAAGTGCAGCTGTTGCATGGTCAGCCTGTCACCCACCGGCCGCAGCATGACCAGGTAGGCCTTGCCGCGCGCCGCCCAATGGCCGATCGCGCACCGCTTCGCCTGTTTGAGGGCCTCCGTCAGGAGCGCATAGGGCTTGGCGCCGCCTTTGTCGGGGGCGAGGTAGTAAGTCTTGTCGAAGTAGACCGGATCGACCGACTCGATGGGGACGAACTCCGAGATGTCGATCGCGTGGGTGCCGGCCTCCTCCATGGCCTTGATCTCATCCGGCTCGAAGGTGACGTACTGGTCCTTGGCGAACTCGTACCCCTTCACCATGTTCTCCCGCTCCACGATGGAGCCATCCTTGAGGCATACGTACTGCTGGCGCAGGCGCGAGCCGCACCCTTTGTGCAGCAGGTTGAAGGAAATGGCGTTCCCCGACTGCGTCGCGCTATAGAGCTTGACGGGTATCGCGACGAGACCGAACGAGATGGTGAGCGATCCAATCGACCTTGCGGCCATGATTGCCTCCGGGGCTACCGCCCGCCTGCCGGGGGGGCGGACCTCAAGATTCGTGCCAGATTCTGCTTGGTCGAACTCCAATCATGCCACCGGTCGCCTGCCTTTTCCAAGCGGGGTATCACGCTTCCAATCGTGAAGTCCTCGGGTTCCGCCCTTTCGAGCTCGTCCCAGGTCAGCGGCATGGAGATGGGTGCCCCGGGGCTGCCGCGGGGCGAGTAGGCGGCGGCCAAGGTCTTGCCGCGCACGTTCATGTTGTAGTCGATGAAAATCTTGCCCGTGCGCTTGCCGACCGACCACTCCAGGGTGACCTCCTTCGGATGGGCCTTGAGGACGTGCGTGCCCACCCTCTCACAGATGTCTCTCACGGTATCGAAGGTCACCGTCCGGTCGATGGGCACGAACACGTGCAGGCCGGTCTTCCCGGAGGTCTTCACGATTGCGCGCAGCCCCATCTCCTGCAACAGCGCGCGCAGCCAGAAGGCGACCTTCCTTCCCGTCGCGAAGCCCTTCTCGTTGAGCTCCGGCTCCGCGCCCTGCGCCTCCTTGCCGGAGTAGATATAGGGGTCGATGTCGAACACCAGGAAGTCGGGGTAGTTGAGCGCGGAGTGCTCCAGGGCTTGGCGGGAGCTGGCATAGTCGCTGCCCAGGCCTTCCCCGTCCTGCGCGGCATTGGCGCGCGAGTGCCAGACATGAAACTCCAGGGTGCCGCTCTGACCCAGCCAGAGGAGCGTCGGCAGGTTGTTCACCAGGATGTAGCGCTCGTTCGCGCCCCGGTGGTCGGTGAAGATGGAGATGGTCTCCACGTACTGCGGCAACTCCTGCTCCCAGTGCTTCTGATAGAAGCGCTCCCCGCCAATGCCTTCGGGCATGCGGATCATGGTGAGCGGCCGGTCCTTCAGGTGCGGCAACATGAAGCGCGATACGGCGGCCAGGTAGCGGATGAAGTCTCGCTTGGTGACCGCCGGGGCGGGGCCCGCCGCGGGCCAATAGACGCGGTCCAGGTTCGTCAGGCGGACGCGGGTGCCTTCGACGGTCAGATCGAGGCGCGCCCCCGCCCCGGCCAATTGTCGCAACACGCCGTCAGCGCCATCACCTGCCGCTTTCGATGACGTAGCCTTCGACAAAGCGCCCGAGGATGTTGCCTTCGATGAGGTTGCCTTCGAGGGCGCCTGCTTCGAGGATGTCCCCTTCGACCAGGTCGCGTTCGAAGACGTTTGGTTCGATGATGCCCCGTTCCCGGAAGTCGCCCGCGGCGACGCGCCCCTGACGGACTCCGTCTCCTCGGGCCTACCGATCGACTCAGGTGGAATGTCATCCCGCAGCCGCGCAAATACCGGCGCACGCAGCAGGCCCGCCGGAGTCCAGTCGCTGAAGTTGACTTCCGCAACGAGCCGGGGCTCGAGCCATGTCGTCGGCCGATGGATCGGCGGTTTCTCGGCGAATGGCGAGGTCTTGCGCGTCAGCTCCCGCGTGCGCCGTGTCAACTGCGCGACGGCGGCCTCGTCCAGCCCCGATCCGGCGTGCCCGGCGTACTCGAGCAAGCCATCCTTCCAGTATCCGAGAAGCAGCGCGCCCAGGGGCTCACGGGCGCCCTTCCCCTTCGTGCATCCGCCGATGACGAACTCCGCCGAGCGGACCGGCCGCACCTTGCGCCAGGCGGCCACCCGCTGCCCCGGCTGATAGATGCTGTCGAGACGCTTGGCGACCACGCCCTCGTAGCCACTCGCGATTGCCGCCGCATACAGCGCCTCCGCGTCCTTGCCGGCATGGACGAGTTGAATGTGCCTGGCGGGTAACAGGCATTGCGAGAGATAGCGGCGCCGCGCGGCATAAGGAGCGGACCGCAGATTGATGCCCGCGAAATGCAGCAGATCGAAGCACACCAGCACCGCGGGCGTCTGTCGCTGCGCGTCCGCGATATCCTTCTCACCGCGCCGTTGTGCCCGATTCTGCAGCGCGTTGAACGACGGCCGCCCGTCCGGTCCCAGCGCGACGATTTCACCGTCGAGGATCATCCGATCCGCGCCGAACGCAGCGAGCTCCGCGACGATCTCCGGGAACTGAGGCGTGAGGTCGATCCCGCGGCGGGACTGCAGCCGCACCGCTGTCCCGGTGACGAAGGCAATGACGCGGTAACCATCCAGCTTGGGCTCGACGAGCCAGTCGGGGTCCGAGCGCGCCGCGTCCCCCGTCATCGCGAGCATCGGAGCCAGTGTGTCAGGCATCGCCTCGCCCGGTCCGCTCGTCACCAACCGAGCCGCATCCAGCCTCGGCGGCGACTCGCCGGTCGTGAGGTCATCGAGCGAGACAGCCGACAGAACCGAACGGTCCTGCAGGGCGACGTCCTGATCGCTGGCGAATGCGTCCTTGTGCTTGATCAGCAGCCATTGTCCCGAAGTGGCGGTCCGCACCAGTGCGAAGGATCCCTTGAGCTTCTCCCCCCGCAGAAAAATACTGAGCTTGCCCTGCTCGATCCCAGCGCGGACCCGTTGCTCGGCCTCTGCACGGTCGCCGAAGGAGTATTTGTGGTCCTCGTCGGGTGAGTAGATCCCGCAGTCCCAGACGATGACGCGTCCTGCGCCGTACTCCTTTGCGGGAATCACGCCCTCGAAGGAAGCGTAATCGAACGGATGGTCCTCCACGGCGACCGCCATCCGCTTGTCGCGCGGATCGAGCGAAGGCCCCTTGGGGACCGCCCACGACTTGAGGACGCCATCCAGCTCCAGCCGGAAGTCATAGTGCAGCCGCCGCGCGGCGTGCTTCTGCACGACGAAGAGGAGCGGACCGCCGCGTCCTGCGACGATTGACGGGCCAGGCTCCGGAGTACGGGTGAAGGCGCGCTTGTCGGCGTACGGCTGAAGCGGCTGATCCGCCTTGTTGCCGGGCGGCGTGCGGCGAGTCCTGGGTTCGCGACCTGCCACGAAGCGCGGCGTCCTCAGCCGTGCTGCGGCGCCGGAGTTTCCCGCAGCATCCTGACCGATGTGGGTGGCACGGGGAGCGTCAGGCTGCCCTTCGCAATCGGCAGATCCTCGTGTCGCCAGAGGTCGCGTAACCTCAGCGGCAGATAACCCGGCAGGCTCAACACCGACCAGTCGAGCCGGATGGACTGCGGCCGCGCGCCGCGGTTGAGCAGCACGATCGCCTGTCTGCCGCCCGTCAACGGACGGACCCAGATCTCCGCGTCGCCGTCCTTCCACACCCGGTGCCCTTCGATTCCCAGCGCATCCTGATCGACGGCGATGACCTCCCGGTTGGTCAGGGTCGCGCGGGTCGCGTCGCTCATCCGGCGAAGGTCGTTTCCCGCCATGAGCGGCGCGGCCAGAATGGCCCAGAGGCTGAACTGCGCGCGGTATTGCGCGTCGGTCATGCCTCCGTTGCCGATCTCGAGCATGTCAGGGTCGTTCCAATGCCCCGGCTTCGCGTATGCGCCCAGATCCACCTGAAGGTCGAGGATGTCGAGCACGCCGAGAGCGAAGTCGCGCCGCCCCGACCAGGCATCCCGGATGTCCTGTGTGGTCCGCCAGAGGTTGCCGCCCGCCTGGGCGCCCCAGAGCCAGGGTTGCTCCTCGCCCCAATTGCAGATGCTGAAGACGATCGGCCGTCCCGTCGCGCGCAGCGCATCGCTCATGGTCGCGTACGCAGAACGGGCGTCGAGGCCGCCCTTGTTGCACCAGTCGTATTTCAGGTAGTCGACGCCCCAGCGCGCATATTGCAGCGCGTCCTGATATTCGTGCCCGCGGCTGCCAGGCCGCATCTGACAAGTGTGGTCGCCGACATCGGAATAGATCCCGAACTTCAAACCCTT
Organism: Steroidobacteraceae bacterium; assembly: GCA_036278795.1. Classification (GTDB taxonomy): domain Bacteria; phylum Pseudomonadota; class Gammaproteobacteria; order Steroidobacterales; family Steroidobacteraceae; genus 13-2-20CM-66-19. Next base: position 112,412 of record DASUKK010000019.1, read on the forward strand.
GCCGTGCACGTAATCGGCGACTGCCTTGATCCCCTGCGGAAACCGTTGCGGGTCCGCGAGGATATTGCCATTGGCGTCACGGCCGACCTGCCAGCAGTCGTCGATGACCACGTAACTATAGCCGGCGTCCTTCATGCCGGAGGCCACCATGGCGTCGGCCTCACCCTCGATCAACGAGGCGCTGACATTGCAGGCGAAATGATTCCAGCTGTTCCAGCCCATCGGCGGGGTGACCGCGAGCCCGTTGTCCGGCCGGGCGAAGAAATGCATCGGCTCGGCGAGCGCCGCCGGCAATCGGGCGAAGGCCAGAAAAGCCAGCGCGACGGCGAGGATGGAGCGGGTGGAGCGCATGATGCCGGGATGAGCATGGCATACGCTCCCGCGTCGGACAAGCCGTGGCCGTGTCAGACTGTCGTCGCGCGCTTTCTGCCGACCAGGTCGAGCGGCGGCGCCGTCACCTGCCGGCGCACCAGTGTGCTCTTGCCGAAGAGCGACTCGAGGAGGCTCACCGCGAGCACCGCGGTCTCGTTGCGCACATCGAGGGCCGGATTGAGCTCCACCACATCGAGCGAGCCCACCAGGCGAGTGTCGGCGATCATCTCCATACACAACTGCGCTTCGCGATACGTCGGCCCTCCCGGGACCACCGTACCCACCCCGGGCGCGATCTCCGGGTCGAGAAAGTCGACATCGAAGCTCACGTGCAGATGGGTGTCGCGATCGAGATCCGCGAGCGCCTGCTCCATGGTCTGGCGCATCCCCATCTCATCGATGTAGCGCATGTCGAACACTTCGACGGCGAGCTCGTGCAGGAACCGCCTCTCGCCCTCATCGACGCTGCGCACCCCGATCTGCCGTATCCACTGTGGATGGATGCTCGGCACGGCCCCGCCGAGCTCCACCAGGGCCTGCGGCCCGAAGCCGCACAGACACGCGAGCGGCATGCCGTGCAGGTTGCCGCTCGGCGAGAGCTCGCCGGTGTTGAAATCGGCGTGCGCATCCAGCCACAACACGCGCAGCTTGCGCCCGACGCGCCTGCAGTGCCGCGCCACGGCGCTGATCGAGCCCATGCCCAGCGAATGGTCGCCGCCGAGCAGGATGGGCAGCCGCTGCGCGCACAGCTCCTCGTACACCGCTTCGTGCGCCAGGCGGTTCCATTCGAGCACCGCCTGCAGATTGCGGTGGCCGTCGATGGGCGCCTGCCGCGGATTGGCGGGCCCGGCGAGATTGCCGCGGTCCAGCACCGTGAGCCCCCGCTGCTCGAGCGCGCCGTGGATGCCCGCGACGCGCATGGCCTCGGGCCCCATGGAGGCGCCGAGCTCCGCCGCACCCACATCAGTGGGAGCGCCGATGAGCGTCACGGTGCGCGGCGAGACGCTCATCACGCAGTCAACTCGGCGACCGGCCCCGGCCGCCTCTGCGCCGGCGAAGGCTCGACCACCAGCGAGAAGAGATCTTTCGGATCCTCGAGATCGGGGATCAGATCGATGGCACCGCGCGTCCCTCGCCGCTGCTGATGCAGCCGATGCAGATAACGCAGGGCGGAGAAGTCCTGTAGCGCGAATCCGACCGAATCGAAGATGGTGACCTCGGCGTGATTGCCGCGACCCGGCATGCGGCCCGTGACCACCTGGGCGAGCTCGATGACCGGGAAGTCAGCGGGCATCTGCTGGATCTCTCCTTCGATGCGCGACTGAGGCTCGAACTCGACCACCACGCGCGCATCGGCGCGCGACAGAATGTCGGCATGCAGCTCGGTCTTGCCCGGGCAATCGCCGCCGACCGCGTTCACGTGCATTCCCGGCGCGATCATCTCCGGTGCCAGGATGGTGGCGTTGCGCTTGTCGGCGGTCACGGTCGTCACGATGTCAGCGCCGCGGACGGCCTCCGCCGTGGACTGGCAGCGCACGACGCGCAGGCCCGCGAGATCGAGTCGGGAGAGGTTGCCCTGCAGCTTCTCGATGGCCGCCGGATCGGTGTCGTAAAGTCGCAGCTCGCGGATGCCCTGCATCTCGTGGAAGGCGATGGCCTGGAACTCCGCCTGCGAGCCATTGCCGATCAGAGCCATGACCCGGCTGTCGCGCCGCGCCATCCATTTTGCGGCGACAACGGAAGTCGCGGCGGTGCGCAACGCCGTGGTGAGAGTCATCTCCGAGAGCAACAACGGGTAGCCCGTCTCGACGTCCGCGAGCATCCCGAACGCCATGACCGTCAAGAGACCCTTGGCGGTGTTCTTCGGGTGGCCATTGACGTATTTGAACGCGTACTGGCGGCCATCGCACGCCGGCATCAGCTCGATCACGCCGTCCAGCGAATGGGTCGCATGCCGCGGCGATTTCTCGAACTCCGCCCAGCGGCGGTAATCCGCCTCGATCTCCCGTGCCAAACCCGCCATGAAGGCGGCGGAACCCAGTTCGCCGACGAGTTCCTGGACACGCCGGATGCCGATGAAGTCAACCATGATCGCTCTCCCGAGGAAGGGCGGCACGCCACGAGCGCACCGCCATGGAGAGATGATCCCCGCCGCCGAGGCCAATAAACAGCCGAAAACCTGATCAAAAGGCACATCCGATTGATCAAATCGCCAACTACATTGAACGATTTGCTAGAGTGTTCCGCCGGACCCTGTGAACCAAGCGATGCCACCGATGGACGACCTCGATCACCGCCTCCTCGCTCTATTGCGCGGCGATGCCCGCGCCTCCATCGCCTCACTCGCCAAGAAGCTGGGCGTCGCCCGCGGTACGGTGCAAAACCGCATGGCGCGGTTGGAAGCCGACGGCACCATCGCAGGTTATACCGTCCGCCTCAAACCCGACATCCAGGAGCAGCAGATCCGTGCGCTGATGACGATCGCCGTGGAAGGCAATCAGGTCGACGCGGTCGTCAAGGCGTTGCGTGGCGAGCCTGCCGTCGCCAGCCTCCACAGCACGAACGGCAGGTGGGACGTGGTCGCGGAGCTGCGCACCGACACTCTCGCGACATTCGACCGGGTGTTGGCTAGGATCAGCCGCATGCCCGGCGTGCTCAACAGCGAGACCAGCCTCCTGCTCACGACTTTCAAGCTCTGACGCGCAGGGCACGGGCTGCGCCGTGCCCCGCGTGCCGGTCAGACCGTCAGAACTCCTGTCCGAACTCGATGCCGAACGTGCGCGGCTGCGCCGGCAGGACGTACACCTGGTTGTTGACACTCGGGTTGCTCGCCGTGTAGCGCGAGAGCTGCGCAAGGCGATTCGTCAGATTGCTGACGAAGAAATCCAGGTGCATGCCGTTCAGGCCGTCGACGCCGAGCTTCAGATTGACGAGCGCGTAAGCCGGCAAATTGCCGTCGACGATGGCTTGATCACGGCGCAGCACCTGCGCGGTCTGCGTCTGGTACATCGCGGCAATCTGTCCATACGGCCTCCAGTTGCCGATCGTCGCCAGGGAGTACCGGGCGGTGACGTTGCCCTTGAACTTCGGCGCCACGGGAAGGTTCGCTCCCGCGGGGGCTATCGGGCCGACGATCTGGCCGCCCGGCAGGTAATCACCGGTCGTCACCAGGTCGGGACAGGACGTAACCCCGGCCTTGTCGCAGACATTTTCCGTCAGAACCGGATCGCTGAGCGTGAAATCCACGCTCATCTGCAGATTGCTCGATACCAGCCAATCCAGACTGTTCTCGATTCCTCTGATGCGCGCGGCGCCGCCGTTCGCGATCTCCGTGACACTGTTGGGCCCGAGGAAGGAGAACTGGAAGTTCTTCCAGTCCTCCCAGAAGAGCGCGCCGTTCCACCGCAGGGTATTGCCGAACCACTGCGTCTTCCAGCCCACCTCGTAGTTGGTCAGGAAATCCGCCGCGTACGGTACATTGCCGCCGATCCGGTTGACGCCGCCCGGGCGGAAACCCTTCGAATAAGTCGCGTAGACCATCGCTTCCGGAGTGATCTTGTAGGTCACGTTCACCCTGGGAACATGGCCGGTATCGCTCGTGCGGGCATCCAGGTCGGTGCAGGGCGAGTACTTGACGATCGAGGGCTCGAAGCAGGTCGCCGTGCCCTCTCCAGTGAAGTAGTTCGCATTGAAGCCGTAAAAGCCGATGAGCGAATTATCGTACTTGTAGAAGCGCACGCCGCCGGTGAGCGACAGCTGGCTGGTGATGTCCCAGGTGGCCTGTCCGAACACCGCCCGATCGCGATCGACTCGCTGCTCGTCGGTGAGCCAGATGGTATTCGGGAACCCGGGAACCGAAAAGTTGTTGGGATCGATGTAGCCCAACCCGCCGGGATTGCCACCGTAAACGTTGGTCCAGCCGTAGCCCGGCATCGTGTAGTTCTGCCAGATGTTGTGCATCTGGCGTTGCAGGAATACCCCGACCGTCCCATGGACGGGCCGGTCGAGCGGCGTCGTGACACGAAGCTCCTGGCTCCACATCTCGAAGTCGCCGGCGCCGATCACGAACTGCTGCGGCATGATCGGATTGCCGTCGTTGCCCAGGTAGTACGCGCCGGAGCCGTTCATCTTGTCGTAGAACTCGGAATAGTCGGCGTAGTCGGCGATCGAATGCTGGTTGCGCTTGACGTAGCCGCCGGCGTAAACGATGTCGAAGTTGCTCACCTTGCCTTCGATCGTGAGGGCAGTCTGCGTCCACGTATCATGGGAGCTCTCCGGCCCGAAATGCGCCACCTCGAGATTGCCCATCGCCGGGTCGTAGCCGAAGAACCCGCGCGTGGTGTCCGATTGGCCCTGGAAAGTGGGCGAAATCGTCCAGTTGTCTCCCAGGTCGAACCTGAGCGCGACCCGGCCGCCGGTGGTGTCGACCGTGTTGTAGTCGTTCTTGCGCCAGGGCGCGTTGGTGATGGCGCCGGCGCCGATCGGGGCCGACGGAGCGCACTCGCCGGTGCCTCCCCCGGGGCCGACGCCGCCCGCCGACAGGGCCCACGTGGGGAATGTCCGCACGCCATTGGTGATACAGGCATTCGCATCGGTGCCGGCGACATTGCTGATGTACCCGCCGTCGTGCTCCTGCCAGCCGACCAGGCGGATCGCCGCGGTGGGCGACAGCGGCATGTTGACGAAGCCTTCGACGACATCGCCGAGACCTCCATTATCGACTTTGTTGCCCTGAATGTTGTAGCCCGCGGCGAACTTCTTCGGATCCGGCTTGTTGGTGATGAGCCGAACCGTGCCGGCCTCGGAACTGGCACCGAACAGCGTCCCCTGCGGGCCTTCCAGCACTTCGACGCGGTTCATGTCGTAGATGTGCAGGGGCAAGGCTCCCGTAATCGTCGTGACCGGCTGCTCATCCAGGTAGATACCGACGCTCGGCGAGGAGCCCGAGTGGTTGCCATCGCCGCCGCTGACGACGCCGCGAATGTAGATGATCGCGGAGCCCGGGCCGCCGTTGTCCCCCTCGCCCTGGCTGCGCACGTATGAGATGGCCGGGGCAAGCTGCACGTAATCATCGAGATTGACGATACCGAGCTGCGAGAGGCGCCGGTTGTCGAACGCCTCCACGCTGATCGGCACGCTCTGCAGGTTTTCCTGCACCTTTTCCGCCGTGACCACCACCGTCTGCAGCGTGTCAGAGCTCGGCGCCTGCTGCGCGCGCGCCGCCGGCATGGCGGCCACCAGCGCGGAGGCAAGAGGCACGCCGGTCCGGATCACCGTGCGAAGCCCCTTCGCCCGCTCGCGTGACAGCTTTCTACGTCTACTGCGCGTCATGTTTCATTCCCCCATCCCCGAACGATTGTCGCTACTGCAAGCAAGTCCCGCCCTTCGAGAAGGCCGGAACCCGTGGATAATCTGTCAGCACGTCGCCCAACGTCCGCGCGAGCGGCCCGAGCCAGGGCTCATAGTGGCGCCAATGATCGACCGCATCGCGAAAGATCGGCCGCCGGACCTGCTCGGAGCTCGCCGTGCGGACAGCGCGCTCGTTTTCGTAAAACCGCAGGCATGCCGGCTCGAAAGGCAATCCGCAATGCTCGAGCAGCCGCCGGACCTCCGTATCGGTATCGTCGATCAGCGTCTCGTAGAAGACTCGCGCCACTCTACCCGGCAGCACCTCATCGAAGTGCGCCAGGAGCTCGACGTAGTCGCGGTAATACCGTCCGAGGTCCTCGAGTCCGTAGCTGAACCATTGGCCGCGCGCGAAGTGCTGCTTGAAACACGAGAAACAGCATCCGAGCGGGTGCCGCCGCGCATCGATGATGACGGCGTTGGGCAGTATCAGATGAATGAGACCGACATACATGCAGTTGTTCGGCATCTTGTCGATGAAGAACGGCGCGTCGGTCTTGCGCATGACACGCGTCTCGGCGAGATAGCGCTCGCCGAGGGCCCGCAGCTCCTCAGGAGTGAATGCGGCGAGCCGCTTCAGAAAGGTCCCTTCCTCCTCCTGCTTCGGTCCCGCGAGCTCGCGGGCGATCTTCGGCAGCTGCGGCAGCTCCATCGTTCCTTCGACCATTGGATGACTCGCGAGGATCTGCTCGATGAGAGTCGAGCCCGCGCGCGGCAGACCAACGATGAAGATCGGGTCGCGCGCCTGCGCGCCGGCGCCGGCACGCTGCGCGAAGAATTCCGGGGTGAGCAGCTCTTTGGAGCGGCTGACGAAGCGCGAGTTCTCCTCCGCCTCGTAACCGTGCTGCGTCCGCCGTATGGAATTGCCCGCGGCGTAGTGGGTGAACGACTCCTCGTAGGTCGCAGCGTCCTCCAGCGCCTTGCCGAGGGCGAACTCGAAGTGCAGCCGATCCTCGTCGGCGAGATCGCCGCGCGAGAGTGCCAGACGAAGGGCGCTCACGTCGGTGTCACTGAAGCGGAAAGTCTTGAGGTTGGCGAGGCTCCACCAGGCCTCGCCGAGCCGCGGCTCCAGCGCCAACGCACGTCGGTAGGCCGCGATGCTTTCCGGCACCTTCCCGGTGGTTCGCAATGCATGCCCGTAGCTCATCCACAGCTTGGGCTGCTGCGGGAAGTCTCGCAACACCGTCTCGTACGCCGCGATCGAGTCGGCGTACTCGCCGAGATTGGCCGAGATGGCGGCATGGAGGCTGCGATAGCCCGGGTTGTACGGCTCTTTTGCCAGGAGACGCGCACACTGCTGCAACGCCTCGGCGCTCCGGCCCTGCCGATTGAGCACCGTCGCATAGTTGTGCCGGGCCGCATCGAAGGATGGCGCGAGCTCGAGACAGCGCTCGAGGAGGCGCTGCGCGTCCGAATAGCGCAGCAGCCGTGCGGCCACCTCGGCGAGCATACGCAGCGCCGCCACGTCATTGGGGTACTGGGCGAGATGGGCGCGCAGCAGGGCTTCCGCTTCCGGAATTCGGTTCTCGCACAGGGCCGCGGCGGCTCCCAGCAACCGGGGGTCGCGTGTCGCCGCCTTGATGTAGCGAGCGTAAGCGCGGTCGGCGGCCTCGGCATCGCCGCGCGATCGCAGCTGATCCGCCAGCGCGAGCCAGGCATCCGGCAGATCCGGCCGCGCCGACACCGCGCGAGTCAGAGCGTCGATCGATCCTTCCACATCGCCCGCCATGGCGCGCGCCAACCCCAGGATCAGCATCGCCTGAGGTTGCTTGGGGACGACTTTCAGGATTTCGCAAGCCTGCTCGGCGGCAACCGCCGGCTTCACCGCAAGCAGACGGGACGCGTGCGCGAGCGCGACTTCGAGTGTCCCGACAGGCTCTGCGGGGGTGCTCAAGATGAGCCTAATGTGCCCGAAGCCACTGTTTTTTCCAAGCTGCCGCCGGATGAATTCAGCGTATGTCGCGCGCGAGCAACTATCAGGCGGCCCGATGCAAGCGTCGCCGGCGAAAGTCCGCGAGGATCTCACGCGCAGCATTGTGTCCGGGCGCGCCCGTGACACCTCCCCCGGGGTGCGTCCCGGCGCCGCACATGTAGAGGCCGGGAAGCGGCCCGCGATAGTTGCCGTATCCGAGCATCGGCCGCGCGGACAACATCTGATCGAGCTGCAGCCTGCCATGGAAGATGTCGCCGCCCACCAGCCCGAAGGTCCGCTCCAGGTCGAGTGGGCTCATGATCTGCCGTCCGAGCACGGATGCCTTGAAATTGGGCGCAAACCGGTTGACGGTCTCGATCATGAGATCCGCGACTCGCTCGCGATGCGCGTCCCACGACTCACCGCCGGGAAGCTGCGGCGCGACGTGTTGGCAGAAGAGGCTTGCCACATGCCTGCCGGGCGGGGCCAGACTGTCGTCCAACGTGGACGGAATCACCATCTCCACGATCGGCTCCCGGGACCAGCCGTGGGTGCGCGCGTCGAAGTAGGCGCGTTCCATGTAACCGAGCGTCGGCGCGAGAATGATGCCAGCGGTGTGGTGATCCGCCGGCGTCCTGCCGGGCAGGCAGGTGAAATCGGGCAGCTCCGCGAGCGCGACGTTCATCCGGTAAGTGCCGGAACCGCAGCGCCATTGCGTCATCCGCTCGCGGAATTCCCGCGGCAGCGCCGCGGCGTCGATCAGGTTGAGATAGAGCAGCCTCGGGTTGAGATTGGAGACGACGGCCGCGGCGCGAACGGACTCGCCACCCTCCGTGACTACTCCAACGGCGCGTCCACGCTCGATGATGACTTCGCGCACGCCGCATGCAACGCGAATTTCCGCTCCGCGGGCCGCAGCCGACTTCGCCATCGCCTGCGTGATCGCTCCCATCCCGCCTATGGCGTGGCCCCACACTCCTTTCTTCCCGTTCACCTCGCCGAAACAGTGATGGAGCAGGACATACGCCGTCCCCGGGCTGAAAGGACTGGAGTAATGTCCGACGATGCCGTCGAACCCGTAAAGCGCCTTGATGGGATCGCTCTCGAACCAGCCCTCGAGATACTCGCCCGCCGAGGCCGCGAAGAGCTTGAGCAGTTCGCGCCGCAGGCTCATGTCGAGCTTCGCGAGCCGCGAGCCGACGCGCCCGGCGCGCAGCAGCTCGGGCAGCGCCGCGGCCCAACTCCCCTGCACCACATTCGGCGGCGTCTCGAGCACCAACGCACGCAGGACGTCCGCGATGGCCTCCAGCCGCTCCCCATAGGCATCGAGACGCTCGGCGTCGGTGCGCGAGAACTTCGCCACTTGCGCGCGCGTGCTCTCGCCTCCCGCGGCGAGATAACGCCCGTCCTCCGTCGGCAGGAAGTTGGCCAGCCGGCGCTCGATGACACGCAGCCCGTGCGCGGCGAGCTCGAGGTCGCGAATCACCTTGGGATTGAGGAGCGAGACGGTGTAGGAGGCGACGGAATTGCGGAATCCCGGATGGAATTCCTCCGTCACCGCCGCGCCGCCCACGACGCCGCGCCGCTCCAGGACCGTGACCTTGAGTCCCGCGGCGGCGAGATAAGCGGCACACACGAGCCCGTTGTGGCCGCCGCCGATGATCAGTACATCGCGCGCCTCAGTGTGCATGACGCGTCAGACTCCAACCCCTGCCGGGCGCGCGCGGCTGACGGCTTTCGGGAATCAGCGCGCGCATGTGCCGCGCGAAGCTGCGCAGACACACCTCACTCTCGCCCAAGGGCCCCACGGTGTAGGCCTCCGACGCCATCCCCGCCTGTACGCGCTCGATGAGACCCTTGTCCTCCAGGCTGACCCGGCGGTTGATGCGCCAGTTGAGGTAGCGCGCCGCCCGCATCTCCCGGCGTGCGTCCTCATGGACGTAAGCGATCTCGCGGATCACGGTCTGCGTCGGGGAGACCGGCAGCCACTGCATGAAGTCGATCTGGTCCGGGTAGATGTCGAAGGCGATGTTCGGCCAGAGCTTGAAGTAGGTCCAGAGGCGCTGTCGCTCCTCGGACAGATGCGGCACCCGGGGAAGCAGCGCCTGGTAGCGCTGCTCCGACCAGTTGGCGGAAGGGATGTCGCGCAGCTTGCCCCACATCTTGTCGATCCATGGCCGCGCCTCGATGCCGTAGCTCGCGCCGAAGAGGCGTGTCAGCCCCGCATGAGCGACGGGAATGTGCAGCCCATCGGAGTAGTTGTCGCCGACGTTCTTCCAATTGACGGCACGCGGCCGCAACGTCACCCGGCCCTGCGGCACGAGCTCCTCGAAGCGGTAAGCCGCAAGCTCATCGGCATAGGGCGCCGCCATCTCGCGCACACTCGGCAGCCCCGGCGCGAAGCGCACGAACACGAACCCCATGTAGATTTCCTGCTCGAGCGGCATCAGCCCATACCGCTCGCGCTGCAGCTCTTTGAAGTCGCTGCGCTGCGGCACTGTGAGCAGGCGCCCGTCCAGCCCATAGGTCCAGGCGTGGTAGGGACAGGTGATCCGCCGCCCGCAGTGCCCCTTCGCCTCGTCGAGGAGCCGCGCGGCGCGGTGGCGGCAGGCGTTGTGAAAGCTGCGGATCTGTCCGTCCTCGCCGCGCAGCACGATGACGCCCTGGTCCAGGAGCTCGAAGGAGTGATAGTCGCCGGGGCGCGGCACGTCGTTGACGTGACAGACGATCTGCCAGCTCGAGCGGAAGATCAGCTCCTTCTCCAGCTCGAAGAACTCGGAGTCACGGTAGATCCACGCCGGCAGACTGACGGCGTCCTCATCCGCGGCGGGGACGATCTCGACCGGTCGCGCGCTCATGACGGAAATCTCGTCCTGCTCTTGTTGTACGACTGTATAGCAGCGCATTCGGCGCGGTCAAGAGCGGTTCCGGGCGCTATGATCCGCGCCCGGGAGACTGACGAAATGGCCAGAGAGCACACACCGAAATTCCGCCGCGCCCCGCCCGCCCTGCGCCGCGAGGCCCTGATCGAGGCGACACTCTCCTGTCTGCGCAAATACGGTCATGACGGACTCTCCGTGCGCCGCATCGGTGCCGAGGCGGGCGTCTCCCCGGGCCTGATCAACCACCACTTTCCGAGCATCTCCGCGCTCGTCGCCGCAGCCTACGAGGCGCTCGCGCTGTCTCTCATCCGCTCCATCCGCCAGCACGCCCGCGAAGCCGGCGCCGGTCCGCGCGAGCGCCTGCGGCGCTTCTACGAAGCCTCGTTCGCTCCCGCCCTCCTCGATCCCGCCCTCTTCAACACCTGGCTCGTCTTCTGGAGCATGATCTCGCACGATACGGGGATGCGAACGGTGCACGACAGCACCTATGCCGCCTATCGGGCGGCGCTCGAGTCCCTGCTCGGTGAGCTGCAGGGAACGGCCGGCGTGCCGCGATTCAGACTGCGGCCGGCCGCGATCGCTCTCTCGGCGCTGCTCGATGGCCTCTGGATCGAGGCCAGCATCAACTCCCGGGCGTTCGAGCCCGCCGACGCAGTGGCGCTCTGCGAGGACTGGACGAATGCGCTCTGCGCGGGAGCCTTTCCGAGCCTCCTTCTCGCCCGCCGACCGCCTCGCCGGGCCGGGCGCAAGCGCCGTCCACCTGCAACAACGGCTTGACCGCGGCTCGGCGGCGCCGGAGGCCGTGAGGCGGCGACGCCGGCGGAACTTGCCCGAAGCGACAACGTTGCATCGATGGGTGCTGCCAACCCCTCACGAGCGCAACCGTCCCCGTGGCCACTGCCTGCCCAGATTGCGGCACCCTGCTGAGCTTTCCTCCTCTGCCCCGGCGCAGCAAGGCCATTTGCCTGCGCTGCCACAATCAGATCGAGACCACCATCGGACGCAGTGTCGATGCGGCTCTCGCCTGTGCGGTCGCGACGCTGGCGCTCTTACCCTGGGTCGATACACTGCCTCTGCTCAGCGTCGAGCTGCTCGGTCAGCACTCCCACAGCTCGCTCGTCACCGGCGTGGTCCAGCTCTGGCGGCACGACTGGATCGTGCTCGCCGGCCTCAGTGTCGTCTTCGTCATCGTCCTGCCGGCGCTGCGGATGGCGCTCCTCACGCTCGTGCTGGGCACCCTGCGACTCGGGCTGCGTCCCTCCTGGCTGGGTCACGCCTTCCGCTGGACGGTCTGGCTCGACCGCTGGGCGATGCTGGATGTATTCCTTCTCTCGGTGGCCGTCGGATACTACTACCTGACGACCATAGAGCACCTCGAGGTGATGATCGAGGGCGGCGGTCAGATCCTCCTCGTCGCCGGCGCGCTGACCACGCTGTCCCGGGCCACGCTCGATGAGCGCACCGTCTGGCGGGCCATCGGCGGCGAGCCGGCAGCCGTGCCGCACGCTGCCGCTATCGGCTGCAGGACATGCGGCCTCATCCAGTCGCCGGCGCATGAAGGCGCGCCATGCCCGCGCTGCGGCGTGCGCATCCGCGCCCGCAAGCCCGATGCGGCCGCCGTCACGGCGGCTCTGGTGAGCGCCGCATTCATCCTGCTCCTTCCGGCCAACATCTCGCCGATGAACTCCTCGGATCTGCTCGGCGTTCATCTGCAATACACCAACTTCGGCTACGTCCGCCAGCTCTGGCAGCTCGGCCTCTGGCCGCTCGCCATGATCACGTTCTGGACCAGCATCCTCAACCCGGCCGTCATGATGGCCTGCCTGGGCTGGTGCGTGCTGACCGTCTGGCGGCGCTCCGGGCGGCGACTGGTGCTCAAGACCAAACTGCTGCGCACGGTCGCCGAGGCGGGGCGATGGACCGAGACAGGCCCACTGACCATCGTCTTCTTCGTGCCACTCATCGACTTCGGTCATCTCGGCGCCGAGGCGGCGGGCGGGGGCGCGACGGCATTCATCGTCATGAGTCTCCTCATGATGGCGGCCTCGGTCACGTTCGACCCCAGGCTCATGTGGGACGCGGCATCGCGTACGGGAATTGCTGATCACTCGGCATGACGTGCACGCTAAGCTTCGATGGCCGGGCGCTCACCGGGCCCGCGGACCAACCCCTCATCGACTTCCTCGCCGCGCATGGTATCAACCTGCCGCACGTCTGTTACCACACGGCTCTCGGGCCGCTGCAGACGTGCGACGTCTGCTGGGTGGAGACGGACGGCAAGCTGGTCCGCGGCTGCACCCTGCGCTCGCGCGAGGGCCTGCGGGTAACGGCCCGCGCGGCGCACGCGGCGAGCGCGCGTGAGGAAGGCATGGACAGGCTGCTCGCGAAGCACGAGCTCTACTGCACGGTCTGCGAGCACAACACGGGCGATTGCACGCTGCACAATACATACGCCGACATGGGGCTCCCCATCCAGCGTTACCCCTTCCGGCGCAAGCCCTTCGAGAAGGACCATTCGAGCCCGTTCTACACCTATGATCCGGATCAGTGCATCCTCTGCGGCCGCTGCGTCGAAGCCTGTCAGAATGTCGAGGTCAACGAGACACTGAGCATCGACTATGCGGCGAGCCATCCGCGAGTGCTCTGGGACGGCGGCAAACCGATCGATGAGTCCTCGTGCGTGCATTGCGGCCATTGCGTGACCGTCTGTCCCTGCAACGCGCTCCTGGAAAAGACGATGCAGCCGGACGCCGGACCTTTCACGGCGATGCCGCAATCGCTGAAGCGCCCGCTGATCGATGCCGTGAAGACTCTGGAGAACACGATCGGCGCGCCGCCGGTCACCGCGTTGTCGAAGATCGACACGGCGTTGCGGCAGGCCGAGATCAAACGGACGAAGACGGTATGCACCTACTGCGGCGTCGGATGCGCCTTCGAGATGTGGACTCGCGACCGCCACATCCTCAAGGTGCAGCCGGTCGTCGCGGCGCCGGTGAACGGCATCTCGACCTGCATCAAAGGCAAGTTCGCCTGGGACTTCGTCAACAGCGAGCAGCGCCTCACCACCCCGTTGATCCGTGAGGACGGCCGCTTCCGGGAGGCTGGGTGGGACGAAGCGCTCGACCTCGTCGCGCGGCGGCTCCTCGAGATCCGTGACCGGCACGGCCCCGACAGCATCGGCTTCATCGGCTCCAGCAAGGCGAGCAACGAGGAAGCCTATCTCACGCAGAAGATCGCGCGGCTCATCGTCGGCACGAACAACGTCGACAACTCCTCGCGCTATTGCCAGAACCCGGCGACCATGGGCCTCTTCCGCACCGTCGGCTACGGTGGCGACGCCGGGACCATCAGAGACATCGAGAAGGCGGACCTCGTGGTGCTGGTCGGGACCAACACTGCGGAGAACCATCCGGTCATCGCCTCGCGGATCAAGGCCGGCCACAAGCTGCGGGGGCAGAAGTTGCTGGTCGTGGACGTGCGCAGGCACGAGATGGCCGAGCGAGCGGATCTTTTCCTCTGCCCGCGCCCGAGCACCGACCTGGCATGGGCATCGGCCCTGTCGCGCTACATGTTCGAGCACGACTACGCCGACAGCAGATTCCTCGAGGAGCGAGTGAGCGGGGTGGCGGAATATCGCCGCTCGCTCGAGCCATTCACTCTCGCTTTCGCGCAGGAGAAGACGGGCATTCCCGAGCAGGAGCTGATCGCCGCCGCCGAGATGATCGGCAAGGCCGAGCGGGTGTGCCTGCTCTGGGCCATGGGCATCACGCAGCACAGCCACGGGGCCGACATCAGCACGGCATTGTCCAATCTGCTCCTGGTCACCGGCAACTACGGCCGCCCCGGCACCGGCGGCTATCCGATGCGCGGCCACAACAACGTACAGGGCGCGAGCGACTTCGGCTGCCTGAAGAACATCTATCCGGGATATGAAAAGGTCACGGACGAGAAGATCCGTGCCAAGTGGGCCCGCGCCTGGGGTGTTGCGCCCGAGCGGCTGTCGCCGAAGGTCGGGCTCGACAACTTCCAGATGGTGCTCGAGGCGCATGCGGGAAACGTGAAGGCGATGTACGTCATCGGCGAGGAAACGGCGGTATCCGATTCGCACGCGTCCCATACGCAGGAGGCGATGACCGGGCTCGAATTCTTCGTCGTTCAGGACATGTTCCTGAGCCGCACCGCGCAATTCGCCGACGTGGTGCTGCCTGCGTGCGCGAGCGTCGAGAAGGAGGGCACGTTCACCAACACCGAGCGGCGCATCCAGCGCTTCCATGAGGTGATGAAGCCGCTCGGCGACAGCCGTCCGGACTGGCGCATCCTCACCGATCTCGCGCGCCGGATGGGTCACGACTGGCGCTACACGCACCCTTCGCAGATCATGGCGGAGGCGGCCGGCATCGCCGAGATGTTCGCCGGCGTGAGCTATGAGCGCCTGGAGGGATGGCGGTCGCTGCACTGGCCGGTGAAGCCGGACGGCACGGATACTCCCCTCCTCTATAGGGACCGCTTCCATACCGAAGACGGCCGCGCAAAGCTCCATCCGCTCGCATGGAAGTCGCCAGCGGAGGCGCCGGATGCGGAATACGATCTCGCGCTCGACAACGGGCGGCTGCTCGAGCACTTCCAGGCCGCGAATCAGACCGGTAAGGATCCCGGAATCTGTCACGAAGTACCCCACTGGTTCGTCGAGGTGAGCCCCGAGCTCGCGGCGGAGCGCGGCATCGAGGACGGCACCTGGGTGCGCCTGACGTCGCGGCGGGATGCCGTCGAGGTGCGCGCTGTCGTCACGGACCGGGTGCGAGGCAAGTTGCTCTACCTGCCCATCCATCACTCCAAGCCCGCGGCCAACGCGCTGACCGGCGACCATCACGACCCGGACGTCAACACTCCGGGCTACAAGGAGACGGCGGTGAAGCTCGAGGTGCTGCGCAAGCCGAGGGGCGCGCCTCCGCTGCCGCGCCACAACTACCGCTACGGCCACAGGACGCCGAACGGCGGCCCGCACGTCGAGGAGAAGTGGTCGCGGCCGGACTATACCCAGCCGCCGGCCCCGCAACCGCACCCGGAGCGCATGTAATGGCGAAGCCGATCCCGTACCAGATCCGCCCGGCCCGCACCGAGACGACCGCCCGCGAGGAGCTGGACCGCCTGCTCGAATCGTGTCATCGCCATGGCCTGCTGCGCCTCGCCAACGATCTGGTCACGGCCAACACGGATGTCGCGCAGGTCCTCGTCGGCGGGTTACAGAAGCCGGGCACCTTGAATGCCATCCAGAACCTGTCGGCTCTGCTGATGGCGCTGTCGTGCTTCCCGCCGGCGGAGTTCTATCGCCTGGCATTCGCGCTGACCGATGGCGCGGCGCGACTCGCGACGTGCTCGCGTGAGGGCGCCGGTGATCATCCGGCGAAGGATGAGGAGCAGCCGCCGGGACTCGTTGGGGTCTACCGTCTGCTGCGCGATGAGCAGCTCTGGCGAGCGCTCGGCCCGATCATCGAGGGGCTGAAGGGCTTTGCCGAAGGGCTGGAGAAACCCGTCGCCAACCCGATTTCCGATTTCTCCGGCAAGTCGGGTCGCGCCTCCTAGGCCGCGCGCCCTTACGAGGGGCCGCTCGCGGGCAGCGAAGCCTCCAGCAGCGCGCTCATGACCTTGTATCCGGCAGCGTTGGGATGCACGCCATCGTTTGAGAGATCGGGGCGGAACGCGCCCGCAGGAGTCGCCAGGTGCGCGTAATAATCGACGAAGCCGACGCCGCTCGCGCCGGCATAGCGCCGCAGCCAGTCGTTCAGGCGGCGGATCTGCGCCGCGGGTTGGTAGGGCTGAGCCGTCCACCAGAAGGAGACGGCCGGCGGAATCGCGCCCAGGAGCACGCGGATGTGATGGGCCCGCGCCAGCGTGACCATGGCCATGACGTTGTTCTTGTAGTCCTGCTCCGTAATGGGACCCGTGTTGCCCGCGATGTCGTTGGTGCCTGCCAGTATCTGCACGACCCGCGGATGCAGCGCGATGACGTCGGGCCAGAAACGCACGAGCATCTGACTGCTCGTCTGGCCGCTGATGCCGCGATCGGCCACGCCGCGCTCGAAGAGGGTCGGATCGCCCTGACGCCAGAAGTCGGTGATGGAGTCTCCCATGAGCACGACGCGCGGATGCCCCGTCAGCGCCGCATTGTCCGCGCGATAGCGGCAGAGATCCGCCCAGTCCCGCGCCCGCTGCGCTGCGGCGGCGCGTTCGGCCGACTGCTTCTGCGCCGGCGACTGCCCCGGCCGGACGAAGTGCGCCCCGGGCGTGAGGAGCATGCGCAGAAACGCCGAGCCGCCGGGATCTGCCGGCTTGGAGGCGGGACAGGGATTGGCGCTCATGGCCGTCGGCGCGCCGGCGGCGCCCGCCGTCGCGACCCACGCCGATGACCATAGAGCGGCCGCGAGGATCAGTGTTGTTCGCATGATGTTGGTAACGATACCAGCGATACCCGCGGACGGCAACGACGTCCCGCCCGAGCTCGAGCTCATTGCACAGGAACTTTGAAGTAATATCGGCGTTGATCCGCGCCTTTGCCGGAGGAGACGCCGCCATCGACCGGAAAAGAAGCTCGGGCACGGCGGGCCGTGTCGGTCACATTGTCATAGCCCTGGCGATGCTCGTCGAGCTCGTCGGCTGCGGCCGCGCGCAGCTCCAGCCGGCGGGCCCCATCAGTGCCGCCGAGCGCACGATCCTCCTCGATTCCGTCGTGATCATGCTGGCAATCGTCATCCCGACGATCGTCGCGACCCTCGCCATCGCCTGGTGGTATCGCGCTTCCAACTCACGCGCCCGCCGGCAGCCGGATTTCGTGTATTCGGGGCGTGTCGAGATCGTCGTCTGGTCGATTCCGGCGCTGGTGGTCATCTTCCTGGGCGGCATCGCGTGGATCAGCTCACATGATCTCGACCCCGCGCAACCCCTGCCTTCGCACGCGGCGCCCATCGACATCCAGGTGGTTTCGCTCGATTGGAAGTGGCTCTTCATTTATCCCAAGCTCGGGATCGCGAGCGTCAACAAGCTGGTGGTCCCGGCTGGTGTGCCGCTGCATCTGATGGTGACGTCGGCGTCCGTTTGGAACGTCTTCTGGGTTCCGCAGCTCGGCAGCATGCTCTACTGCATGAACGGCATGGCGGGGACGCTTTATCTGCAGGCCGACCACCCCGGCACATACCGCGGCATGTCGGCAATGATCAGCGGCGACGGCTTCCCCGATATGCATTTCGATGCCGATGCGGTGCCGCGGGACCAATTCACGGCGTGGGCCGCCTCGACGCGCGGCTCCGGGCCGGCGCTGAATGATTCCGCCTACCGTGAGCTGCTGCGCCAGAGCGTTCCCTCGCACCCTTATACCTATGGCTCCGTCCGGCCTGGTCTATTCGCAGACATCGTGATGCAGCGGCTACCGCCGGGCGACGGACCACGCAGCGAAGTGGCGGATGTCCATTCGGTGGGACCGCGATGAGTCTGCTCGGCAAGCTCACGTGGCAGGCGATTCCGTTCCAGGAGCCGCTGCCTCTCTTCTCGGGCGTGGCGGTCGTCATCATCGTGGTGGCCGTCGTCGCCTGGGTAGTCGCCAAAGGATATGTGCCCTACCTCTGGCGGGAGTGGATCACCAGCGTCGACCACAAGCGCATCGGGATCATGTACTGCATGCTCGCCGGCGTGATGCTGCTGCGCGGCTTCATCGACGCGATCATGATGCGCACGCAGCAGGCGATGGCCTACAACGCCCCCGGATTCCTGCCGCCGTCGCACTTCGATCAGGTGTTCTCGGCGCACGGCACGATCATGATCTTCTTCGTCGCCATGCCGTTCGTCATAGGCCTGATGAACGTCATCGTGCCCCTGCAGCTGGGAGTGCGCGACGTGGCGTTCCCGACGCTCAACTCCGTCAGCTTCTGGCTGACCGCCGCCGGCGCGCTGCTCGTGAATCTGTCGCTGGTCGTCGGCGAGTTCGACAAGATGGGCTGGCTCCCCTATCCGCCGCTCTCGGAGCTGCGCTACTCCCCCGGAGTGGGCGTCGATTACTACTGCTGGGCGCTGCAGATCTCCGGCGTCGGCACGCTCATGACCGGCATCAACTTCGTCACCACGATACTCAAGCTGCGCGCTCCGGGCATGCACTACACCCGCATGCCGATGTTCTGCTGGACGGCGCTCGCCTCAAACCTGCTCATCGTCGCCGCCTTCCCGGTCCTCACCGCGACGCTCGCCATGCTGCTCCTCGACCGCTACGTCGGCTTCCATTTCTTCACCAACACCGGCGGCGGCAACTCGATGATGTTCATGAACCTCATCTGGGCCTGGGGGCATCCGGAGGTCTACATCCTCGTCCTGCCCGCCTTCGGCATCTATTCGGAGGTGGTCTCGACTTTCTCGAACAAGCCCCTCTTCGGCTACCGCTCGATGATCTACGCGACGATGGCCATCTGCATCATCTCCTTCATGGTATGGCTGCATCACTTCTTCACCATGGGCGCGGGCGCCGACGTCAACGCCATCTTCGGCATCGCCTCGATGATCATCGCCGTGCCGACCGGGGTGAAGATCTTCAACTGGCTCTTCACCATGTACGGCGGCACCGTGCGCTTCTCCTCGCCGATGCTGTGGTCAATCGGCTTCATGGTGACCTTCGCGATCGGCGGCATGACGGGTGTGCTGCTCGCCGTTCCGCCCGCCGACTTCCAGCTCCACAACAGCGTCTTCCTGGTCGCGCACTTCCACAACGTCATCATCGGGGCGGTGCTCTTCGGTGTCTTCGCCGGCTACACGTACTGGTTCCCCAAGGCGTTCGGCTTCGTGCTCGATGAGCGGCTGGGCAAGTGGGCGTTCTGGCTGTGGCTGATCGGCTTCTGGGTCGCGTGGGGTCCCGGGTACGTCGTCGGTCTGGAGGGCATGACCCGGCGGCTGCAGCACTACGACGTCGCCGCATGGCGCCCGTGGCTGGTGCTCGCCGAGGGGGGTGTCCTGATCATCCTGCTCGGCATCATCGCCCAGATCGCGCAGATCGTCGTCTCGATCCGCACCCGCGAGCAGCGGCGCGATCTGACCGGCGATCCGTGGGACGGGCGCAACCTCGAATGGATCACATCCTCGCCGCCGCCGGCCTTCAACTTCGCCGTGTTGCCCAATGTCACCGACCAGGAGCCCTACTGGGACATGAAGGCGCGCGCCCGCGAGATCGGCCAGCTCACGCGGCCGGAGCCGCAATACCAGCCCATCCACATGCCGCGCAACAGCCCGACGGGATTCGTCACGGCCTTCTTCGCAGTGGTCACCGGGTTCGCGCTCATCTGGCACATCTGGTGGTTGGTGTTGCTCGGGCTCGTGGGCGCCTACGCGACCTTCGTCGTCTTCGCCTGGCGTGATCATGACGAGGAGCTGATTCCAGCGGAGGAAGTCGCCCGCCTCGACCGCGCCAACCGCGCCGCGCGCAGTGCGGCGCTGCACCACAGGCAATTACGGCGAGAGACGCGGCGGGAGCCCTCCGAATGAGCGCCCCGGACACGGCGCTGCGCGCCGGCAGCGATCCCTACCACATCGGGCACGCGCCCTCCACGGGCGTGCCGGAGTACACCGGACACGGCGGCGGGGGACCTTCGCCGAAGCGAATCTACGTCGGCTACGGGTTCTGGATCTTCATCCTCTCCGACGTCGTGCTCTTCTCCTGCTTCTTCGCAACCTACACGGTGCTGATCGGGGCGCGCGATGGCGGCCCCGGGCCGCAGCAGCTCTTCGACCTGCACACCACGGCGCTGGAGACCGCCTGCCTGCTCCTCTCGAGCTTCACGTGTGGGCTCACGAGTCTCGCGGTCGCGCGCCACAGTCTCCTCTGGTCGGAGGTCACCCTCGCGATCACCGGACTGCTCGGCCTCACGTTCCTCGGCCTAGAGGCGCATGAGTTCATCGGCCTGGTCGCCCGCGGCGCGGGCCCGACCCGCAGCGCCTTTCTGACCTCATTCTTCGCGCTCGTGGGCTGCCACGGCGTGCACGTGAGCGCCGGGCTCCTCTGGCTCGGCACCATGATGGCGCAGTTCCCGGCGAAGGGGTTCAAGGAGAGCATCCGCCACCGGTATCTCTGCTTCTCCCTCTTCTGGCACGCGCTCGACATCATCTGGGTCGGTATTTTCACAGTCGTTTATCTCATCGGGACCGTGACGCCATGAGCTCGAACCGCGACGAATTCGATCTGGGCTCGCACGTCGGCGAGGATCAGGTCGTCGGTGGGGCGCCCCCCGAAAGGGAGCATCCCACGCTGCGCACGGAGCTGCGCGGCTATCTCATCGGGCTGGGGCTCGCCGCCCTGCTCACCGCCGCTTCGTTCTGGTCGATCGACGAGCACGTGATCTACGGCCCGGGAATCGTGATGGCGCTCATCGTGTTCGGCCTCGCCCAGGTGGGCGTGCACCTCGTCTTCTTCCTGCACCTCACGACCTCCCCCGACAACACCAACAACGCGCTCGCGCTCGCCTTCGGGGTGCTCATCGTCTCCCTGGTGTTTTTCGGCTCGATCTGGGTCATGTTCCACATGAACCAGAACATGATCCCGGCGCGGGCGCTGATGCAAATGCGCGGCGGCTGATTCCCCGCCCGCCGGAAACAGGGCAAGATGCGCCCACCATGGGTGCTTTCCGCTGCACGGCGCTGGCCGCCTTGAGTTTGTTGTCGGGCTGGCCGGCGGCCCGCGCGAGCGAGATCGATGCGGGCGGCTCGCTCGCCCTGACCCAGGACGACGTCTATCGCGGTGTCTCGCAGACCTGCGGCCACCCCGCGGCGCAGGCTGACCTGCACCTGCGCGCTCACGGACCCTCCTACTGGGCCGCTTTTGCCGGCGTGTGGGGGTCGCTGGGCCTGAACGGCAGCCAGTGCGGCGGCGCGAAGGAGATCGATGCGTATCTGGGATATAGCCTCGCGCTGACGGCGAACCTCAGTGCCACATTCACCTATACCCGCCACAACTTCCCGGGTGGCGGTTATGGCAACCCCCACGTTTCCGGCGACCGCTACGACTACGATCAGCTCGCAACGACCTGGAGCATCGCCGACCGCCTGTATCTCAGCGTGGCCTGGACGCCGGACGCGCTCCGCTATCACTTCTACGAAGGCTCGCTGCAGACCCGGCAGGACCGCAGCGCCTTCGCGTACGGCGCGCAGTGGCGCCAGCCGCTCGTCTCCTGGCTATCGCTCACCGCCGGAGCGGGCTACGATCAGATGGCCGATCCCTTCAATGCGGGTTATGGCTTCTGGAACCTCGGGTTGACCCACGTCATGGGGTCTTTCGAGCTCGATGTGAGCTACTTCCACACGGCACCGCGGGCGGTGCGTCTCTTCGGGTCGGATTCCGCGGGCGGGCGGGTCTCGGCGACGGTCCTTTGGCGGTTCTGAGGCCTTTGCCGCGGGCTGAACCCGCGTAGCTTGACAGGGTACAAACGCGCATGCCTGCCATTTACCCCTGCGGCGGGCGCTCGCCCGCCTGAGAATGTGATGATGTCGGCAGAAAAGGACCCCAGACCCGCGAACGGCGGCTCGAACGAGCAGCGCGAACGTGCGCTCCTCGACCGCATCGCCGCCCGCGACAGCGCCGCGATGAAGGAGCTCTATCTGCTCTATCACCGCCGGCTGGCGCGCTTTCTCATGCGGCTGACGACGAGGTACGAGCTCGCGGAAGAGATCATCAACGACACGTTCTGGGTCGTCTGGCAGCACGCCGGCGACTTTCGCGGCGCCTCGCGGGTGTCCACCTGGATCCTGGGTATCGCCTACCGGCGCGGCCTGAAGACTCTGCGCTACGCCGGTCCGCCTCCCTCCGACGTCGACGTCGAGGCGGCGGCCGGGACCGAAGAGCCCGCGCAGCAGGAAGAGCTCAATGAATGGCTGGACGTGGCGCTGCAACGCCTGCCGCTCGAGCAGCGGACGGTCATCGAGCTCGCCTACCACGTCGGCCATTCGTGCGAGGAGATCGCAACCATCATGCAATGTCCGGTCAACACCGTGAAGACCCGCATGTTCCATGCGCGCCGCAAGCTGAAAGGCATCCTCACCAACCTCGCGGGCCCCGAATGAACCGGAGACTCTAAGTGAAACTGCCCTCCATGCGCTCCGCACTGCACGCTCGTGCCGAGCTCGTCATTCCCTGGCTCGCCAACGGGTCGCTCCCCGCTGACGCGGAGCCCGCGGTGCGCGAGCATATCGCGGGCTGCCCGAAGTGCCGCGAAGACTACGAGGAGCAGCTACGGGTCTGCCAGGCCATGCGCACCGACGGGCCGCTGGTCTTCGCCGCCGAATCGTCTTATCAAAAGCTGCTCACCCGCATGCAGAACCCGCAGATCGAGACGGGAACCCCTGCCGCGCCGGTGGAGCTGCGCCCCTCACGGGCGATGGGTTCGTTCCGACAGGCTCCTCCGGTCGCACGCTGGCTGGCCGCGGCCGTGGTACTGCAGGCCTTCGCGCTGGGCGCCGGCGCCTGGGCGTGGCATTCGTCCGAAGCTGCGCATGACCCGGGGTATACGACTCTCACATCCGCCGCCCCCTCTTACGAGTCCGGCCTGCGGGTTCGGGTGCTCTTCAGCCCGGATCTGTCGGTAGGAGCCCTGCAGGGGGTGCTGCAGGCCGCCGGCGCTCACATCATCGACGGTCCGGCGGATGGAAACGTCTATACGCTCGGATTTGCGCAACCGCCCTACTCCAGTGCCGCGCTGGCGAAGCGGATCGCGGCCCTGCGCTCCAACCCGGCGATCCTCTTTGCCGAGCCCGTGCAGGTCGGCGTCCACTGACGTGACCCCGTCCCCGCTCAGATTGCTCGCCGTCGCCTCCCTGGGGCTGTTGGCGGGCTGCGCACTGCGGCAGGCGGCGATGCGCCCGCCCGAGCTCCCCGCCCAGGCCCGGGCAGACCCGGATCGCTTTGTCGTCATCACGGTGCGCAACGACCTCCAGCCGGCGGTCGCGGCACCGGGCTCGACCCCGCG
Source organism: Steroidobacteraceae bacterium (assembly GCA_036278795.1). Classification (GTDB taxonomy): domain Bacteria; phylum Pseudomonadota; class Gammaproteobacteria; order Steroidobacterales; family Steroidobacteraceae; genus 13-2-20CM-66-19. The sequence goes on from DASUKK010000019.1 coordinate 135,970, forward strand.
CGGTTATGCCGCCGCAGGAGTGTACGGCCTCAGCGCCCATGCGCGTGCGATCACCCACTCCCTGGAGCACGATTACCGTCTGCGGGAAGTATCCGCCTGGCCGATCGAGAGCCTGCGGGTGAATTGCGTCGTGGTGCAGGTGCCGGACCTGACCGAGCGCGCCACGCTGATCGCGCGACTCGAGCACGACTCGCGCGTCGAATCCGTGGAGCCTCTCAACCAGTTCTCGACGGAGACCGCGCCTGCGGCGAGCGGCGACTCCCGGGCGCAAGCCCCACCTCCCAACACGCCGCCGACTGCCAACAGGCGCACCTACCTGCCGCTGCAACGCAACCTGCAGGAGCTCGGCGTGCTGCAGGCCCACCGGCTCTCGCAAGGCGCCGCGGTTCGGATCGCCGTCATCGACACCGGCGTGGACTATCGCCATCCCGACTTGCGCGGGCGCGTGATCGCACGGCTCGACTTCGTCGGCCGCCCCACCGATGATTTCACGGCCGACCGGCACGGCACGCAGGTCGCCGGCGTAATCGCGGCGACTGCCGAAGGCGGACAGGGCCTCCTGGGCATCGCCCCAGAGTCACGCCTGATGGTCCTCAAAGCGTGCTGGCCGCTGCGTGCGAACGCCGCCGAGGCCGCTTGCAACAGCTTCACGCTGGCCCAGGCGCTCGAAGCGGCGATCGCGGCTCATGCCGACATCGTCAACCTCAGCCTCGCCGGTCCGCCCGACCCGCTGCTCGCGCGACTCATTCACTACGGCATGCAGCAAGGCATCATCTACGTGGGTGCGGTTGCGCCGGCCAGCACCAGCAAGGGTCAACCTTTCCCGGCCGACATACCCGGTGTCCTCGCCGTGCAGTCGGCCGAAGATGCGGCCGCGACCTCGCGTGATCTCCTCGCCCCCGGCCACGGCATCCTGACGCTGGTTCCCGGAGGCCACTACGACTTTGCCTCCGGCAGCTCGCTGGCCACGGCGGAAGTCACGGGGATCGTCGCCCTCCTCCTGGCTGACGGCCGGCGGCTCGCCGGGCCGCGCGTCGAGCAGATCCTCAGCCACAGCTCGCGGCAGTTCACTACGCCGGCGGGCGTTCTCACATCCGTGAACGCCTGCGCCGCCGTTGCCGACGCCCTGCGGCGCGCAAGCTGCCACTTCATCGACGAGGCCGGTTCGTAGCCGTTGGGTTGCAGCTCGGATCAGAAGAATCCGTGCAGCTGGAGGAACCACAGCCGGGTGTTCTGCGAATCGATTCCCCGCGGCCCGTTGTAGTCGCGCACGCCGGCTCGTATCTGCACGAACTGTATCGGTGTCAGCTCGTAGACGAGGCTCACGCGGCTCTGCCGGTTGCCATGTACGTCCCGATCGGGATCGAAGGGCTCGAACGTCAGCTTGAGATTGTTGCCGGGCGCGATGGCCCAGTCTGCCTCGAGGAGCCCGGCGGCCTGCGTCACATCGTTCAATCCCGGGAAGTTGTTCTGCACGGCGTCGACCTCCCCGAGCCAGACGACCGGGCCCGTACGGAAGCCACCGAAGGCGCCGAAGACCTTGCGCCGCGCGAAGGTGGAGTCGTCGTCGTTGGCGGCGATTCCGACCCGCCACGCCGACTCGACATAGCTCACCTGCAGGCCATATTCCTTGCCGTTGCTCGAGGGAATGTTGCCCGCAAAGGTCCCTTCGGTCAGGGTGACTTGCGTATCCCAATGGCCCCGCAGCCAGCCAAATTCCACGCCGGTGTCCGGGGAGTACATGCTGGTGCTGCTGACGTCGTACACGAACGCGCTCTGGTCCTCGAACCGGAAGCCGAATGGCAGGTACATCTGTCCCGCCTTGATGTACCAGTCATGGGCGGCCGACCAGAAGATGCCGTAGGCCTCGTGATTGATCGCCGTTCCGGGCGCCACCTGCTCATCGACATAAAGAATGAGCCGGTTCGGGATGACTTCCGCCTCGCCATACACGCGTCCCTGCTGGACTGCGAGCTGATCCGTCGTCTTCGCGCCGGGCGTCTGGGTGAAGTTGGCGTCGTAGCGGAAATCCCCGCCTACGCGCAGAAACTTGTTGACCTCTCCCGTCCACAGGCCCCAGTCGCCGCGGATGGGATGTGCCGGGAGTACGGTCTGTGCAAATACATCGCCGAAGTCGCTGCGCAACCCGCCGCCCGTCGGGTTCACGTGGCACGCCTGGCACTTCAGTCCCATGCGCACCGCCAGGTAGGGCTCCGCTAACGCCCGTCCGCTGCATCCCAGGAGCACCACCAGCGCGAGCAAGCCCGCGAAATACTTGCCATATTTGAACATCGTCTCTCCCCGTCGCAATCGCCATGGGTACCTGCGAGACCGCGGGTCGGTTCAAGCTGAACCAGACCCCCACCCCCAGAGCACTTACGCGCACCATGCTGTCGATACTGCTGGGCCATTCCTATTTCCTGCGCCTCGACCCCAAGCAATGGCAGCGGGCAAAGCCTTATCCCCCGCTCGCTACCCTGCAGGTCGCCGCGCGGCTGCGTGCGCTCGGGCATCGCGTGGACTTCTTCGATGCGATGCTGGCGGACGGCATCGGGGAATATGAGCGCCAGCTCCACGGCCTCGAGCCGCAGCTCCTGCTCCTCTATGAGGACAACTACAATTTTCTGACCAAGATGTGCCTCGAGCGGATGCGCGAGGCCGGCTGCCGGATGATCGGGCTCGCCCGGCGCGCAGGGTCGCGCGTGATCGTGGCCGGCTCCGACGCCACCGACGAGCCGAAGGCCTATCTGGCCGCCGGAGCCGATGCCGTTCTCGCCGGCGAAGGCATCGAAGCGCTCGAGGTGCTGCTGGAGCGACTCGACGCGCGCCCTTCGATCGGCTGCGGCGAGCTCATCGAGGGAGTCCCGGGCGTGGTGACCCGTGACTGCGAGCCGAGCCCGCGGCGGCGCGCGCGGTCCATCCCACCCGCGCGTGGGGAGCTCCCCGCGCCGGCCTGGGATCTCATCGACGTCGAGCGCTACCGCAGCGTCTGGCGCCAAGCGCACGGCCGCTTCAGCCTCAACATGGCCGCTTCCCGCGGATGCTCTTTCCGCTGTGCCTGGTGCGCCAAGCCCATTTGGGGCAACCGCTACCTGCAACGTCCCGCGACCGAGGTCGCCGCGGAGATGACCCGCATCAAGCGCGAGATCACGCCGGACCACATCTGGTTTGCCGACGACATCTTCGGCTTCCGCGTCGACTGGGTACACGAATTCGCGGCGGCCCTCGCGGCCTCGGGCGGGGCCATTCCGTTCACCATTCAGACGCGCGCCGATCTCATCAGCGAGCGCATGGCGAGCGAGCTGCGCGCGGCCGGATGCGAGGAAGCGTGGCTCGGCGCGGAGAGCGGCAGCCAGCGAGTGCTCGATGCCATGAACAAGGGCATCCGCGTGGCGGAGATCCATACCGCGCGGCGCAGGCTCGGCGCCGCCGGCATCCGAGTCGGATTCTTCATCCAGCTCGGTTATCTCGGTGAGGAGCTGCCCGACATTCTCGCGACACGCGAGCTGATCGAGACCGCGCGTCCCGACGATGTCGGCGTCAGCGTCGCCTATCCTCTCCCGGGCACCAAATTCTACGATCTGGTGAGCGCGCAATTGGGCGAGCAAACCCACTGGCGGGCGAGTGGTGATCTCGCCATGATGTTCCAGGGCACCTACACCTCCCCGTTCTATCGCGAGGTGCGCGACCTGGTGCACGAGGAGGTGCGGCTGGCGACCCAACACGATGTCCTGAGCGGCACTGCGGCAGAGAGCGGGCGCCGCTCGCTGCGACGCCGCTGGGAGCGCCTGCTGGCACGGCAGGAGACCTATCTCAATGCTGCGCCCGGGACGGTCGCGACCGCCGCGGCGCCGGCAGCCGGTCTTCCTTGAAGGCACGCCATGTCCATCGATCGCAATCGCATGCCGCCCATCGCCACCGTGCAGGCAGCCCTGCACCGCATCACCGAATCGCTCGCCGCCGAGCTCGACGATCGGCGTGCAGAGCCGCCCGCGTGGAGCGAGCTCGAATGGCGGCTCGCGCCCGCGGTGGCCGCGATTCACGGCATCTCGCCGCTGCTCGCGGCGGAGCTTCGCTGGCAGGGACCACCGCATTGGAGCGGCTTTCTCGCCGAGCAGCGACGCCATACCCTGCTGCGGCAGCAACGCATCGAAGAGCTTCTGGCGACGATCGACGAGCGCGCGCGCACAGCGGGTATCGCCATTGTCGCCTTGAAGGGGGCCGCGCTGCAGACGGCCGGCGTCTATGCCGCGGGCGAGCGGCCCATGGCGGATCTCGACCTGCTCGTACGCCCCGATGATGCCGAGACCGCGGTAGCGGTGCTCCTTGCGCTGAGCTATCGCGATGCCGGCACCACATGGAAGCACCAGGGTTTCGACCCGCCGGACGCCGCGGGAGGCGCCACCCTCGGCGAGCACGCCGACAACCCGGTCAAGATCGACCTGCATCACCGGATCTGCGAGCGCCTGCCGCTCACCCCGACCGACCTCACGGACCTCGTCTTCCCGCCGCATGCCCAACCGGGCCTCAACGCGTACCCCCGCGCCGCCGCGTTGCTGACACACGTGTTGGCGCATGCGGCGGGCAGTATGACTCACCGCGGCCTGCGGCTGATTCAGCTCTGCGACATCTCGCGCCTCGCGCGCCGCATGACCGATGCGGACTGGAGCGACTTCGTGCGCCTGCACGACGGCGATGGGCGCCTCTGGTGGGCGGTGCCGCCACTCATGCTCGCAGCACGCTACTTTCCCGACGCCATCCCGCACGCAATAGTCGCCGCTCTCGAGAGCGGTTGTCCCTGGGTGTTGCGCCAGGTCACGCGCTGGAGGAAATTGGCCGACTTCTCCTACTCTCATCTCTACATCGACCCCATACCGGGCATCTTTTGGGTCCGCTCTCCCGCGCAAGCGCTGCGCTATGTAGGGTCTCGCGTCTTTCCCAGCCGAGAGCAACGCGCGCAGATGGAGATCTTGTCCAGAACGGGACCCTGGTCGGCGGCGCCACGGTGGCACCAGCAATCGCAGGTGCGGCGCATCCTGCAGTGGCTCTCTTCACGGCCCACCCGCACGGAGACACTGCAACCGGTTCAGGCGGCGCTGTCGCGCGCATATTGAAGCGTCAGTCATGATGGAAGCCTTGAACGACACACGCGCCGCCTTCGATAGCGTCGCGGCAAACTATGACGGACCCAGGGGCAACAATGCCCTGATCCAGGACATGCGCCGGGAGATGTGGCGTTGGCTGGATGCGACCTTTCCGGAGGAGAGTGACCTCATCGATCTCGGTTGCGGCACAGGACTCGATGCCGTACGGATGGCGGAGCGCGGCCACCGTGTCCTGGCGGTCGATTGGTCGCCCCGCATGGTCGAAAGAACCCGGGAACGCGCGGCCGGCACGCGCCTGGATGACAGGCTGCGCACGGCGGCCATCGGAGCGCAGGAGCTCGAGCGGATCGAGGGGAGCTCCATTTTCGATGGCGTCTACTCCAACCTGGGTCCGCTCAACTGTTTGCCGGACCTGGCGCCGGTTTCACGCGAGTGCGCGAGGCTCGTCAGACCCGGCGGGCGCCTCGTGTTTACGGTCATCGGCCGCTGGTGCCCGTGGGAGATCGCCTACTATGCTTCGCGCGCGGACTGGAGTCGCGTCGGCGTGCGCTTCGCGCGTGGCTTCACGCCAGTCAGGATGAACGCGCATACGGTATGGACTCGTTACTGGACGCCCAAGGAGCTCTACCGGAAGTTTGCGCGGGATTTCACCCTGGTGCATTGCCGCGCCCTGTGCCTCTTCGCCCCGCCCCCCTACATGACTTCGATCAAGGAGCGTCACCCCGCCTGGTTCGAGCGGCTGTGGCGCTGGGACCGGCGCATCGGCAGTTGGCCGCTGCTGCGCAGCCTGGGCGATCACTTCCTCATCGTGATGGCGAGGCGATGAGGGGCAGCAGCTCGCCGTACAGTGTCTCGAAACAGGCCGCGGTGTAGTCGGCATCCTCGCGCAGGGCACGCAGCCAGGCCGCCCGTGCGATGCGCAGGCGCAGCGGCTCATCCATCAGTACCCGGTCGAGCGCCGCGGCGAGCGCCCTGTCGTCGCTGACCGGGACGGCCAGCGCGGCCTCAGGCGCCCATTCCCTGATGTGACCGACAGCCGTACCTACCGTCGGCACACCCACGGCGGCGGCCTCCACGGCGGCCATCGGCCCGGCCTCGTGGCGGGAGGAGATGACCGAGACGTGCGCTTGCCGCAGCAACGGATGCAGCTCGCGCTGGGTGAGAAAACCATGAAAACGGATTCGCTCATCGAGGCCGAGGGACGAGGCGAGCCGCTGGATCTCGCCACCCAAGGTGTCCTCACCCACGATGTCGAGGCGCAACTGCGGATGGGTCGATACGAGCCGTGCCGCGGCGCGCAGCAGCGTCGGTTGGTCCTTCACGCGATTGAGAGTGGCGACATGGATCAACCGCGGCGCTTCATCCAACCGGCGTGCCACCGGCTCATGGGCCGGCCAGTCGCGGACGTGATCCACACCCAGGGGAACGCGGCGCGCGATGACACCCCGGCGTGAGACGAGCTCGAGCTGCGGCTCGCTCGCCGCGGTGAGGGCGCCCGCGCCCCGCATCACCACCGCCTCCTGCAACCGGCCGCGCCAGGTGAGGCGGCCACCGAAGCGGATGTCAGGCAGGCTCACCGGCTCGCCTCCGGCCACGTGAACGGCACTCGGGATCCCGAGCAGACGCGCAGAGACGACCGCCACGAGCCCGCAGGCGCCGGAGAAGACCGAATGCACGACAGCGAACCGCGCGGCGCGATGCTCGGCCACGATGGCGCGCACCGCTCGCGCGCGCATCCACGCATCGCCGATGTTGTGGACTCGGGCTCCGCGCAGCGCCCAGGTGTCAGGCCGCTTCTCCTGATGCAGCGCGAAGACATGCAGCTCGTGATGCGCCGCCAACCGCTCGATGAGCGCAAGCAGCGCCGGAATGACCCGCCGCTCGCCGCCGCGGTCGACGCCTCCCGGAACCACCAGAGCGAGCTTCATGCCGGCACACTCTCAGCGCCGCCGCGCGCCATTGCCGCCCAACAGCCGCTCCAGTGCCGCCACGGCGTCCCGCGGATGAGCGCCGCGGCGCAGCTCGAAGGCCGGCACGGCGCGCATGCGGCGCGTGAAGCTGCCCCAACCCGACTGACTGGCGGCATAGGGCTGGCTGCTGCGCAGCCGCGCGAGCGCCTCCTGCGGCGCAATCGGCCTGAGCAACGGCTCCCGGCCCGCGCCGTGCGGCGAAAGCGCCACCAGCGCGCCGATTTCGACCGGCTGCGGCGCGAGCCGGAAGCGCCGCTGCCGCAAATCGATCTCGTGCTTGCGCACACCGCTGCGGCGGCGGATGACCGGCGCACGGGCGACGAGCCTTGCATCCGCGGCGGTGAGGAAGCGCAGCGATTCGCGCCGCACGTGCAGGAAATTCGCCACGCCGGTCGCCAGCAGCGACTGCGGCGCGACGAACAGACTGTCTTCCGATACCAGCTCGAGACCGCGCAGCGCGCAATGCAACACGGCGGTGGATTTGCCGGCGCCGCTGTCTCCAATGAGGAGAACCCCGCGCCGGCCGCGGCCGACGCAGGCGGCGTGCAGGGGCATCAGGCCCTGCACCCGGGCGGCGAGCGTGAAGACCGCGAGCTCGATGAGCTCGTACCGCACGTGATAGGGAAACCGCAACAGCTCGCGCGCAACGACGATGAGCGCCGCGCGCTGCTCGGCGGACATGACGGCGAGCGTCGCGCTCGCGCTCGCTCCGCAAAGGAGTCCCGGCGCGGACAACATCGCGAACGGGTCAGGCTCGCTGAGGTTTCGGCGCGGCCGCGCGCTCCGTGATCCGCGCACCGGCTCCGTCCGGCCGCCCAGTACCAGCCGGACCGCCATGCGCTCCGGCCATGCCGATAGACGGTGCGCCGGCAAGCCGTCGTAGGCCCAGCGGACGAGCCGCATCAATTCCCGGCTTTCGGTTGCGAACTCGAAGGTGCCGCCGAGGACCTGACGGTGGATCCGCAGCAAACCGTCACGCCGCTCCTCGAACGGATCGGCCGTGATGTCGGCCGCCGGGCCGATGGGCCGCGAGGTCATGTTCCGGTGAGCTCGCCGGCCGGCTTCCTCGGCCTGGCGCGCGCCGAGGTCTGCAGCTCCTCGTAGCTCCAGCGGCGCGCGAGCCGGCCCTTCTCGAGCTCGAAAATGACGTCACAGTGCTTCAGCGAGCTCAGCCGATGTCCTGTCAGGATCACGGTGCGGCCCGCCGCGGGAGCGCCGATCGCATCGATGATGTCCCGCTCCGCGGCCGCATCGAGCTCACTGGTCGCCTCATCCATGATCAGCACCGAGGTTTCGCGAAAGAGCGCGCGCGCGATACCGACCCGCTGCCGCTGGCCGCCGCTCAGGCGCGTGCCGCGCTCGCCGAGGCGCGCGCCGCCCCTTGCCGCCGCGGCAGGCGCGCATTCCTGCAGTTGCGCCAGCGTCGCTGCTCTTTGCAGGCGCTGCCGATCCGCGGCGGCGATCGCCGTCCCGAGGGCGATGTTCTCTTCGAGCGTCGCATCGAGCAGGAAGATCTGCTGCGGCACGTATGCCAGGGTCGACTGCCAGGCGCCGCGATTGTCGGCATCGATGGCGACGCCGTCGACAGCAATCCGGCCCGACTGCGGCGTGAGAACGCCGGCGAGGATATCGAGCAAAGTGCTCTTGCCGCAGCCATTGTCGCCGACCAGACCCACGATGGCGCCCGCCGGAATCCGCAGGCTGATTCCCGCGAGAGCCTCGGCTTGCGCCGATGGATAGCGGTAAGAGATGTTCTCGAGAACGATCTCGCTGCGCGGCCGCCCGCGCCAGGCGGGATCGACCGTGACGATACGCGGCGCGGGCGGCCGTGCCCTCGCCTGCTGCACATCCGCGGCAACGCTCGCGAGCGCAGGCAGGTCCGCGCGGATCTTGACGAGCGCGGTGAACGCTTGCTGCAGCGCCGGCAACAGCCGATAGATGGCGAGGCCCAGGAACGAGAGCGAGGCGATCCAGGGTCCCTGATGCTCTCCCCGGCCCGCGCCCAGATAGATCGCGCTGCCGACCAGGGCACACACCGTGACGACTTCCAACGCATTGCGCGGTGTCTGCGAGATCATGAGAGTGCTGAGCGCAGTGCGCGAGATCGCGCGGCACACGGCCGAATATTTCGCCACGAAGGCGGGTTGCGCCCTCGCCAGGAGGATCTCCCGGATGGCACCCAGGCCCTCGCCGATGATCCGGGTACGCTGCGCATAGTGGCCGCTTTCCTCCACGCCGTTGCGCAGCAGCCTGCCCCGCGCCGCGACGTAGATGAGCGCGTAGGTCGTGCCCAGGACGGCGAGAGCGGCGCCGGCGACGACGGGATCGATCAGGATCATCGATCCGACGATGAGGCCGACCGTCACCACGTTGGCCGCGAGCATGAGCCCGCTCTGCAGGATGCCCATGGTGACGCGGCTCGTCTCGTGCAGCAGTCGCGCCGTCAGGGTCGCACTGTGTGTGCGCAGATGAAAGTCGTATTCGCGGCTCAGGTAGTCTTCGAAGAGCGCGATGTTGAAGGAGTTGCCGACGGCGAAAGCGAAGCGGTTCATGAGCAGCGTGCCGGCCAGGTTGACGGCATTGGCCAGCACGACGAGCGCGACGAAGGCCGCGCCCAGCACCAGCGCAAGGTGCGGACCGGCGGAACGCAAGTGCAAATGCTCGTAGAGCAGGCGCAGCACCACGTTGTGTTCCGCGGCCGCGGGATCCGCCAGGACGGTGAAGAACGGCAGGATGGCGGCGATGCCCGTCACCGTGGCGATGGCCATGAGGATGGCGAGGAGCTGCAGACCGAGAAGCTGCGCTCTCTGGCGCCGATCGAGCAGTTGCCATACGATCCTGACGATCATGCGCTGCGTCTCATGGCGCTGCCGCGGACCAGCTCCTTGAGCCATTCCGGCGCGATGCCGGCCGCGATCGCGCGCGCAATGCCGCGCGCGACCTCGACGCGCCGGGCACGCAGCACATCCGCCATGTGCGGGGCGAGTCGCGAGCACTGCATCTTGCGGATGAACCGATACAGGTCCCTGAGCGCCTCGATGTCGTTGCTGTAGTGCTCGCCATGGCGGCGGACCAGTACCAGGTCCTCGGCGACGAAGTCGACTTCGCTGCGCAGCGCCAGCCGCACGAAGAGCTCATAGTCGCCGCAGACGGGCAAGTCCTCCGGATAGCCCCCCACGCTCTGCAGCGCCGCGCGCCGGATGAGGACGCTCGACTGAGTGACGGCCGCCTGGCCCCGTAACAAAGACTCCGCAATCCAACCGTCCCGCACCTTGGGGTACGGCAGCGAGCGCCCGAGCGGCCGGGCCGACCCATCCACCATCACGGCTGCCGTATAGCTCCACTCGCGATCCGGAGAGGCCCGCAGGGATGCCAGTTGCCTCTCGAGCTTTGCCGGCAGCCAGAGATCATCCGAATCGAGGAAGGCCACATAGTCGCCGCGCGCCTCGCGCAGCGCGACATTGCGCACCGCGGGCGGATTGCCGCAGTGCTCACCGAAGATCACTCTGAAACGGCCGTCACCGCTTTCGCGCAGTCCGCGCAGATATTCGCGCGTCGGCGCCTCCGAGCCGTCATCGATCAGGATCAGCTCCCAGTCCCGGTGCGTCTGCACGAGCACCGACGCGACTGCACAGCGCAACCAATCGAGTCGGTTGAAAGTCGGCATGACGATGGAGACTTCGGGGTCCCTCACTGGCGGGCTCCGCGCCGGCCGAGGAGCGATACATAACAGGCCTCGAGCTGCCGGCCGAGCGCGGGCAGCGACAGCTCATGCTCGAAATGGGCCCGCACGGCCGCGCGTCGGGCCGGGCCCACTTCGGAGGCGATGCCGAGCAACTCGTCGGCGAGACTTTGCGGATCTCCGCGCCACCAGAGCCGTCCGATCGTGCCATCGCCCGTCAGGGCCCGGAAGGGCGGAATGTCCGTCACGAGCGGCGGCAACCCGCAGGCGAGCGCTTCGATGAGCGCATAGCCGCTGCCCTCGAAATGACTGCCCAGGACGAAGACATCCGCGGCCTGCATCAGGGACTCGATCTGCTCATGCGGCCGGCGGCCGAGCAGATGGACCCGGCCCCGCAGGCGGACATCCTCCTCGATCCGCCGCGTCACGGCCTTCTCCAGCGGCGCCTCGCCGTAACAGCACCAGAGCTCCAGACCCGGCAGCGCGTCCACTGCGCGGCTCACACCCTCCAGCACCGTGAGAGGGTCCTTTCGCGGCGAGAGAGACGCCACCCAGAGCAGGCATGGATTGCCCTGCAGTCCCGTGCGGGCGCGCGCCTCTTCCCGAGCGCCGGGCATGAAGCGGCTGGTCGACTCCGGCAAGGCATAGATCTGGGTCGCACCGTCGATCAGGCGGGCCTCCTCGAACGGCCAGCCCTGCGGCCGCGAGCAAAACGCGACGCCGGCGGTCGCGGCGAACGCGCGCCGATACAGGGGCCGCCGCCAGAAGCGCGGCGGCCGGCTAGCGTGATCCTGCTGCAGGATGGGCACGTGGGGCAGGCGCGCCGAGAGGCGCAGCACCTCGCGCGGAAAGTGCAGACCGTGTACGTGAATGACATCGGGCTCGAGGCTGCCGATCAACGCCGGCGCATCCGCCTCGCGCGGAAAGAAATGGTACTGCACGCCGTTTTGATCCAGAGTCTGCGCGCGCGCGCTCGCCTGGACGACCGACACCCGTATGCCGCCGTCGCGCGCGGCCTCGGCCACATCCACCAGGGTCGGCCATGCCTGCAGGAGCTGTGCGGGCTCGCGGCGCAGCGGATCGACGTAGAATCCAACTTGTACGACATGGAGCGCCAGGCCGTTCATGAGCGCCGCCCCTAAAGGCCGGCCAGCCGCGGGTCCCACAGGCGAACGAATCGCCGCGCGGTTTCCAGCTCCCACGGCCCACGATAGCGCCGGTAGCGATAGCGCCAGGACGCCAGGGCCCGCAGCGTCGCCTTCCCCCAGGGTGGCGAACGCACGTCAGTGACCGTCGGAAATCTGCATCCGAGCACCGTCGTGAAATCACTGATTCGTTGCCGCAGACGCGGCGTCAGCCACGGCGTATCGGTGTGACACCAGTAGGAGAGCCAGCGCGGTTCCGCCCACTCATCGGCGGTCGTGGGAAAGACGAGCGGCGCGCCCGTGCCATCGCGAAGGCCGGCGACCACGCGCTCGACGTGCGCATCGCGAAGGCCGGCCGCCGGCGGCAGCGGCGCATACACATAGAGCATGATCTCCGCCGCCGGATGGATGCGCTTGATGTGCCGGATGTACTCGAAGGTGCGCTCCGTCTCTCCTTCCGGATCCTGAGGCGGCGCCAGCATGAAGGAGAGCTCCGGAATGACACCGTGTGCGCGGCAGCGCTCCACTGCCGCGAGCGTCTGATCGGCGCGGGTTCCCTTGCGGGCGTCGTGCAGCAACCAGTCGCTCGGCGACTCGGCGCCGATGTAGGCCATGCGCAGCCGGCTGCGGCGGACGAGCGACCAGGACGCTTCTGACATGTTGAGAAGCGCGTCCGCCCGCGCGAAGCACCACCACGGCAGGCTCCGCTTCGCGAGCATTTCGAGCAGAGGTACCGTGTCCTCCTCGCGATCGAAGAAGTTGTTGTCGTAAAGGAGCAGGGAGTCGACTCCCAGACGGTCCGTCAGGTAATCGAGGTCGCGCTCCAGGCGCGCGATGGGCGGCACGGCGGTCTTGCCGCGAAACATGGCGGCCACGCCGCAGAAGGTGCAGCGGAAGCGGCAGCCCAGAGCCGCCTGGTAGCCGCTCGTTCGCCGGCCGAGGTAGGACCTCCCGAGATACCGCCTGGGGTCGCCGAGAAGCTGGTATGGCAGGCTCCCCGCGTGATTTGCCGCCGAGAACCCGCGGCGCGTGTTGTGCACCGTCGTCCCATCCTGCCGCCACGTCAGGCCGGCAATCGCCTCGAGCGCGGGCGCACCCGCGAAGAGCGCATCGCAGAGCTCGAGGAGAGTCTCTTCTCCCTGGCCTCTGACGGCGTAGTCGACATAGGGCATGGCGACACAGGCATCCGCGCAGAGCGTTGGAAAGTGGCCACCCCAGATGATCGGAATGCGTGGGAAGCGCTCGCGCACCGCGCGCGACAGCGCGATGGCGGAGCGAAGTTGCGGGCCGCCCATGACGCTGACACCGACAGCGTCCGTCCTCTTGCTCTCGATCGTGGCGAGCACCGTCGCGATGAAGTTCCGATCGGCATTGCCATCGACCAGCGCCGTCTCGTACTTCCCGCCGAGGGCGGCCGCCAGATTGAGAATGGCGAGCGGAAACCGCGCGTTTTGCGCCTTGGCGATCGTGGGATTCACCAGCACGATGTGACGGCGCGGACTCATGCGTACCCCCGTACGATCCCAGGCACCGCATCGAGGCATGCCGCTGCGGCGGCACTCGCTTCTCGGGGCGGAATCTCCAGGCCCGGCTCCGCGGCCGCGAGCCGCAGCAACCGATCGGTGATGAATGTTGCAAGCGCCTTGACCCTGCCGTCGACGCGGACCTTCGCCCAATGGCCGGGCGGCCCGAGCGCCTGGGCCAGATCCGGCTCGCCGTACAGCGCAATGCCGCCGGTCATGACCAAGCGAATCTGCGATCGGTCGGCGCGCTCGAGCGGCAAGCCGGCGGGAAGCGCCAACAGGTCCGCCCGCAGCCCCGGTGCGATGACGCCGCAGTCCGGCAGGCGCAGGAGACGTGCGGCGTCGGTGGTGACCATCGATTGCAGCGCCTCGGAGGTGAGCGGCACCCGCTCCGCGGCGATACGCAACTCCGCGAGCAGATCCCGCGATCCGGTCAGCCGCGAGTCGGTGCCGAGCGCCACGCGCCGCCGCGCCGCGAGCGCGGCGACATCCGCCGTCGCCCGGAACAGGTGGAGATTGGACGAGGGGCACCAGATCAGGCCGGCCGAGGCCTCCATGAGCCGGCGCCGCTCGGCCTCACCCAGCGCGACGCCGTGCACGATCAGCGTGTTGGCAGCGAGACAGCCGAGTTGCTCCAGGCAATGGAATTCCGCCACGGCCGCCTCATCCACACCTTCCGCCGCGTGAATGATCCAGGGCCAGTCGGCGGGCGTGCGCTGCTGGCTCTCGCGGGTCTTGCCCTCGCCGTCGAGATAGAGGGAATGCGCCCAACCGTAACGCGCCAACACGCGCACGGGATACTGCAGCTCCAGCAGGCTCGAATGGAGCGGATCGTGGTGGGCCACGGTCGTCACACCGCTCAGCAGGTTCTTCACGCCGCCGAGCAACAGGCGCTCGGCGAGGGGCACGGCCACCGCCGACTTCAGCGCCGTGTCCGTGCGGCGCAGCCGGTCCATGTCGGCGATCCACTCGCGCGCGTGTGAGTAGGGGCGCGCCGGCTCGCGGCGCGGCAGATGATTGAGCTGCAAATGGTCGTGCGCGTTGATGAGCCCGGGCAGGAGGCGGGCGCCCTCGAGGTCCAGGACCGCCTCACCGGTCCCGGGCGGGTCCCCCACCGCGGCGATCTGCGGCCCGTTGACCTTGACGCAAGTGCGCGCTCCGTCGCCCAAGTCAGCGTTGATCAGCGCCAGTGTGTCGGAGCGAACCATCGGCGCAGACCTCACTTGCGGACGCGGACCGCGAGTACCACCGGCAAGCCGTGCCAGCGCCGGTAGAATTCCGCCGAGCCGGTGAAGTCCTCGCGCAGCTCGATGCCGACCCGCACCTCCCGTGTCGCCTCGAGGGTGAGGCCCGCGGACGCGGCCGCTTCCCAGTGCGCGCCGATCGCATGCCGGTAATGGGGCACGACGTGACTGGCGCCCTGCGCATCGCGAAAGCGGCGGACATGTCCCTCCGCGGCCGCCCGCGGATGAAAGTCCGAGTAGACGAGCGCGCCCCGCGGGCCGAGCACCCGCGCCACTTCGCTCATCCATGCCTCGAGATCCGCCGCATGGCCGACCGCCATCCCGCAGATCACCGCGTCAAACGTGCCGCCCGCGAATGGCAGCCTCATCATGCTTCCCTGGACGGCCGTCGCACCCGCGACCTGGCGCAACATCTGCGGGGAGCGATCGAGTGCGAGTACGGGTGCCGCGCCCGCGGCGGCGAGAAGCCGCGCGTACCGGCCGGAGCCACAGGCGAGATCCAGCACGCGCCGCCCGCTCAGGGCCGGCCAAAGCTGCTGCATCGCCTCCTGCTCCGCCCGCATGAGAGGATTGTGCGGCACGGGCGGATAGCTTTCCGCCCAGAGCTCGTAGAGCTCGAGCGTCGTTTGCTCCTGGGCGCTCACGCACATTCCCGCCACATCGAGCAAACGCACGTCGCACACTCCGGCCGCTCGCCGGCCCGGATCGAGGCCCGCAGCGACGCCATGTCGGCGCGATTCAGGACTTCATCGAGACCGTCGCTCGCCAAGGCGCCGCTCGGGCCGGAGATGAAGAAACACGGGCTGACACCGCCTTGCGCATCGACGACCGCCGAGAACTCCGGCGCGTTGCAATGGACGGGCGGATAGGCCGCCGAGCCGCACACGGCGGAGAAATACTGCAGGATGCGACCCAGCTTGCGTGGGTTCTCCGCAATGAATCCCGAGCTGAACGCCTCGGCGCGGTCGCGCTCCAGGGCGAGGAGCAGCGCCTCGAGCTCCGCGAGCTCGCCGGGACGCAGCGCCAGGTCGGAATCGAATCCATCGCGCCGTGCGAAGGCATGAGGATTGGCGACATCCACGGCGAGGAACGAGACCTGCCGGGCGCCGAGCCGCCGGGTGAGATCCACGAACGAGATCAGTTGTCTGAAATTGGCGCGCTGCAGCGTCACTCGCACGGTGACGGGCACCCCGGTAGCCGCGGCTGCGCTGATCCCTTTGCAAACGACGTCGAACGCATCGACCCCGCGGATGAGGGCATAGGTAGCAGCATCGGTGCCGTCCAAGGACACCGTGATGGAGCGAAAAAGTGTGCTCGCCCGGCGCGCGTGCTTGGCGAGCGACAGCCCGGAAGTCAGCAGCCACACTTGGAGTCCTTCCCCGGCGAGGAGTGAGGCGATCTCCGCCCATTGCCGGTTGAGGAGCGGCTCCCCTCCGGAGAGGACTACCGTACCGGTGCCGAGGCGGCGCAGGCTGGGCAGGAGCCGCGAAACGGCGGCGAGGTCGAGGTCGGCGCGGCCATGGCGCCAGTAGTCACAGCTGATGCAGCGCGAGTTGCAGCGCTCGCTCAGGTAGAGGGTCACGAGGGGCAGACGGCGCAGCGACATTTCTGGAGGGCATGGCATCGCTCATTTGAGTTCCCGGAAACCAGCCTCGAGTTCATGAGTCGCGGGTCCTTTGAACCCTTCCCCCGGCGAGATGGAACTCAGGCAGTCAGCATGCCGCGGGTGAGGCTCGACCCCATGACGTGTGGCCGTTCGGCCTCCGCAGGCTCCATGAGACCGTAGGTGCCCGCATGGGTAGCGAGCGTTCAAAGCAGGTCCCGCCCGGGGCCGGGGACTCACGCTAATGAGCGCCAGGCTGGGCGAGTTTCGCGGCCGCGACAACAACTTCAATCTGATTCGCTTCTTCGCGGCGACCCTGGTCATCTGGGTGCACGCCTTCCGTCTGCCCGACCATTCTCAGCGCGGGCTCCTGGACCGCGCCTTTGGCATGGGGGTCGGCGACCTCGGAGTGGATATCTTCTTCATCCTGAGCGGCTTTCTGGTAGCGAAGAGTCTGGACGGCAAGACACTCGCGGAGTTCATCTGGGCCCGGTGCAAGCGAATCTACCCGGCGCTCTGGGTCTCGCTCATCGTCTCGGTCCTGGTCGCGGCTTTCTTTTTTGCCGACCAGCCCGCGGCCCGCTTCCTGACGAGCGGCGAGACACTGCGCTATCTCGCGCACAATGCCACCCTGTTGCCCAGGGTCGGGGTGCAGATCACCCTGCCGCACGCCTTTGCGCACGAAGACGGCCAATTCAACCTCTCGCTGTGGACGTTACCGTACGAGCTGAAGATGTACGGCCTGCTGGCGGTTCTGGGTATGGCGATGGGGCTGCGTGCTCGTTATGTCGGTGCGCTCGCGGCACTCGGGGCCCTGCTCATTCTGCTCCACAGCCTCGGCTCGATCGGCCAATCGGCGGGGATATACGGCCGCTTCCTCTATGTGTTCTTCGCGGGCGCTCTCGCCTACTCGCTGCGCGGCCGGATCACGCTCGGGACCTGGCCCGCCATCGGCCTCGTTTGCGCCATCGCCGCCACCGTGGTCATCACGCAGCGACCTTTCGTCAGGCAGGCGGTCCTCCTCCTTGCATTGCCCTACCTGCTCCTGTGGCTCGGCCTGGTTCCCGGCGGCCCTCTGCGATTGTGGAATCGCTTGGGCGACTATTCCTATGGAATGTACATCTATGCGTGCCCGGTGCAGGTCGCTCTCTTCTCCATGGGCGCGACCGCGCCCGGCGTGCAGAACTTTCTCGTTTCCACGTTGATCAGCCTGCCGATCGCCATCGTCTCCTGGCATGCCCTGGAGCAGCAGGCTCTGCAGATCCGCCTGCCTTCATTTCTCGGCAACACGCTCGCCAGGCGGGCACCGACAGCGGCCGAGTGAGGCCGCCGCGGCGTCTCACCCGCGGGCGGCGGCACTCGCTCAGCTTACTTGATCAGCCCCTCCGCTCTCATCGCGGCCTGCACCGCCGGACGCGCCGCGGTGCGCTCCTGAAACGCGCGCAGATTCGGCAACGGCGCCATGTCGAATTTCACGGTGCCCGCCCAGTTGGTGATGGCGAAGAGGTATGCATCGGCCACCGTGAAGTGGTCTCCCAACAGGTGCGAGCGGCCCGCGAGCTGCTTCTCGACGAGGCCATAGCGCTTGCCGAGATAGGCCTGCCGCTCGGCGCGCGCCTCCGCGGCGAGATCCGTACGGAACAACGGCGAATAGGTCTTGTGCAGCTCGGAGTTGATGTAGCCCAGCCATTCCTGCAGGCGATAGCGCGCCAGCGTGCCGGGTGGCGGCGCCAGCGCCTTCTCCGGCTTCAGATCGGCCAGATACTGAACGATCACCGGACCCTCGGTGAGGACCTGACCGTCATCGAGCTCCAGCGCCGGGACGTAGCCCTTGGGGTTGATGGACAGGTAGTCGCCCTGCGAGGTCACGGTCTTCGTCTTCAGGTCCACCTTCTGCAGGCGCAGCTCGATGCCCGCCTCATGGGCAACGATGTGGGGTGAGAGGGAGCACGCCCCGCTCGCGTAGAACAGCTTCATGTGAGTCTCCTGGGATCGCGGCGAAAGAAAGCGGGCGGAAAGTTATCATCTGCACTTACCGTCGTATAGCTCCTTACTTTCGGTAACCGACAAAATCCACTATCCTTGCGGTAATCGACTTTCAATCCGGTAACGAGCCACCCATGCCGCACAAGGTCCGCAAGAGCAAAGCCCCTCCTCCGCCCTCCGGCTGCCCCATGGGCACCTGCATGGGTCTGCTGGGCGGCGCCTGGACCACCAATGTCATCTGGCAGTTGAGCGGCGGGCCGCGTCGCTTCGGCGAGCTCTGCAAGGACATTCCGGGCATTTCTCCCAAGATGTTGACTGCGCGGCTGAAGGCGCTCGTGGTCAAAGGTGTCGTGACGCGCGAGGTCGCGGCCACTTCGCCGCCCTCCGTGGAGTACGCCCTCTCGGAGCTCGGCAGGGAGCTGATCCCCATCATCGACACCATCGTGCGTGTGGGGACGCGACTGCTGGAAGGCCGATCCGCGCACGCCCGCTAGCGACGCAAGCAGACCATGCTGCAGCGAACCGCCGGCTGATTGCAGCGGACGGTCTCGCCCGCGCGCACGGGCGCGCAGATACTGCGGGAATACCAGCCAGCGCTAACCGCAATGCAAACATCGGTCGATCTTCGACTCGCCCGCCACGGCGTCATCCTGTTGCTGCTCGGACTGCTCACGGGCTTCGTGATCGCCCGATTCCACGACCGCGGCCTCGGCGATGCCGCGCACCTGGTCGGCCTGATCGGTGGGTTTGGCACCATCGCGCTGGCGCTGTTGTGGCCGAAACTGCGCCTCAATCGCTTCTGGTCCGAAACCGGCCTGTGGGCCACGGCGACGTGCATGTATCTCAACTGGCTCGGCGTCGTTCTCCTGGGCGCGTTCGGCGACCGTCCCGGCGCCCGCGCGGGCGGCGTCCTTCTCGGGATCGCCATCTGGCTGTCGCTGCTCTCGGCCCTCATCATCCTCTTCGGACTGCGCAAGCCCGCGGCGGCGCCCGTGGCCGAAGAGACCATGAGCGCGGCACCCAGTCACTGACGGCGGGCCGGCTCCGGGTTCGGGACAAACTGCGCGCCATGGACGATCGCGGCCTCCTGGATCGAGCGTGAGCAGCGACCCGCGAGCCGGCCTGCCCGCTTCCCCTCAAGAAGATCCCGCGGTTGCCGCTAAGGTCGCTGCCACATTCAGCGCCTGTCCAGGACCGATTTGACTTATGCGGCTGGCGCCAGGGGACTGCGTTGCTGCGCCAGAGACACCGGCCCGTTCATTCGAGCACTTCCAAAAGCCTGCGCGCAGCGTGTGCCGATTCCCTGCTGGGCTTCACACTGTTGGAGCTGATGCTGGCACTGGCCGTGATGAGCGTACTGGCCATGCTCGCGAGTTCCGCCTATTCGTCCTACATGGAGAAGGCCAGGGTGACCCAGGCGCAAACGGACCTCACCGCGATCGAGGCTCGATTAGCCCTGTACGCGGCCACCAAGAACGAGCTGCCGACGTCCCTCGCGCAGGTGGGGGAGAGCACACTCCTGGATCCCTGGGGTCACCCGTACCGTTATCTCGACTTCACCGGCGTGCAGGGCAAGGGAGCGATGCGCAAGGATCGCAATCTCGTCCCTATCAACAGCGACTATGATCTCTACAGCACCGGCCAGGACGGCGCGACCACACCGCCGCTCACCGCCCCGGTCAGTCAGGACGACGTGATCCGCGCGAACAACGGCGGCTTCGTCGGCCTGGCCACGGACTACTGAGATGCCGCTGCGATTTGCCGAAAGTTATCTCAGCGGCCGACTCGCACGGCGGCTGCTGCTGGTGTTCGTACTGGCATCCGTGGTGCCCGTCCTGCTCACGAGTCTGGTCAGCTACCAGCAGCTCATGCGTGGCGCCGATGCCGCGAAGGCTCGCTCGCTGCATGAAGAGGCCAAGCAATCCGCCCTGACTTTTCTCTCGCAACTGCAGGCCGCGAGCGCGGAGCTGGCGCTCGCCAACCCGCCCGACCCGAAATCGGGAAACGCGCACGACCCCTGGCCGTTTCCCTTCAGGGAAGTCTCATTCGTGCCCGTCCCCACGCGCACTGAGTGGCAGCGGGCAGTCGCAACACTCCCCGATGGCGCCCGCGCTCCGCTGCTGGCGGGCCGGACCGTACTCATCTGGGGCCACGCAAGCGGCGGCCGTCCGGAGCTCATCCTCCTGCGGGCGCAGCTTTCCCGCGGTCGCCTCGCCCTTGGCAAGCTCGACACCCGGCGTATGCTCGATCAGGGGCGTCCGCCCAACGCCAGCGCCGGCATTGCGCTCCTCGACAGCGCGACGGCCACCCGGCTGATACGCAGTGACAGTGACCCGGTGCCGACTCATGTATACGAGCGGATGGCGGCAGCCAGCGCCGGGGGCAGCCAGCCGACGATCTGGCGCAGCCGCGACGGAAAGTGGCGAGGCAGTGCCTGGAACCTCTTCCTGGAGAGCGATTTTGCGTCGCCGCCGCTGCGCATCCTTATCTGCGAGGGGGCCACGGACGCCATGACGGGTCTTCCCGGATTGCGTCTGACGATTCCGATGATGCTGCTCGGCGCGACGGCCTTCGCCGCATGGCTCGCCATCGCACAGCTTCGCCGCTATCTCGAACCCCTCCAAACGTTGACGGCGGCGACACGTCAGGTCGGCGCAAGCAACTTCGACGTCGAGGTCCACATCCGGACGGACGACGAGCTGTCCGACCTCGGCGAGGACTTCAACCGCATGGCACGGAGTCTGCGCGAGCAGCACCGCGAGCTTCAGCAACGGGCGCATGTCGATGGGTTGACTGGACTCAGCAACCGGGACCATTTCCGTCAGCAGCTCGATGACCGCCTGTCTCGCGACGGCAGCGGCGCGCTGCTCTACATCGATCTGGATGAATTCAAGAAGGTCAACGACAGCGCCGGTCACGGAGCCGGCGATATTCTGTTGAAAGAAGTAGCCGGCAGGCTGCGCGGCTGCGTGCAACCCGCGGACAAGGTGGCCCGCCTGGGAGGCGATGAGTTCGCAATCATGCTCGCGAGCGGGGCGAGACGCGACGACGCGGCCGCGACGGCGGCACGCGTGCTGCAGGCCGTGCAGGCGCCGATTCTCGTGGCCGGGGCCGACCGCTTCGTGTCAGCAAGCATCGGTGTCGCGATGATCCCGGCTGATGGGAATACCGTGGATCTGCTGTTACGCAATGCGGACATCGCCATGTACCAGGCGAAGGAGCGGGGCCGCAACGCGGTGGCATTCTTCGCGCGGGAGATGCATCTGCGGATGGAGGAGCGGATCTCCCTCGAGGTCGCTCTACAGGGCGCGATCGGCCGCGATGAGCTACGCCTTCACTATCAGCCGATCACCACCGCCGGACAGCTCGCGGGGGTCGAGGCGCTGGTGCGCTGGGCGCGCCCGGTCGGACCCGAAGTCAGCCCCTCCGAGTTCATTCCGATCGCTGAGCAGAGCGAGCTCATCGTGGCGATCGGCGATTGGGTTCTGGCTCAGGCGTGCGCGGACTTCGCCTGGTGGCGCCAGGCGGGAATCGCGCCCGGCTACGTCTCGATCAATGTGGCACCCAAGCAGCTTCAATCGAGCTGCTTCCTCGAAAGGCTGCACACGCTCATGAGCCGGCGGCAAATGAGTGCCTCGGAGATCCAGCTCGAGATGACCGAGAGCGCGATCGCCAACGGGCCGCAAGTCGTCGGAACGCTCGCGCGGCTGCATGACCTCGGTCTGCGCCTGGCGCTCGATGATTTCGGCACCGGCTACTCATCACTCGGCCAGCTGCAGCGGCTGCCCTTCGATGTCGTCAAAATCGATCGTTCCTTCATCGTCGGGCTGCCTGACAGCGTGGTGGCACTGCAGTTGGTGCGGACTATCCTTGGCATGACGCAGGGCCTCAACATGGCTGCGGTGGCCGAGGGCGTCGAGACCGAAGCGCAGCGCGATCTGCTGCACGAGCTCGGTTGCAACGCCATGCAGGGGTATTTCTTCGGCAGGCCAGTGCCGGAGGGGCAGATTCGCGGCCTTCTCAGGGCCGCGGCAGTACGGGCGGCGGGCGACCCGGCACCCGTGCCGCCACAGTGGCGCTCGGTCGGCTCTGCTTGATCAGCCTCCGCCTCATTGCGGCCTGCGCCGCCGAGCACCCGTGGCAGAAGAGACGATGAGCGCGGCACCCAGTCACTGACGGCGGGTCAGCTCCGGGTTCGGGACAAACCGCCCGCCATGGACGATCGTGGCGAGAACCTCCTCCGAGCGCTTCAGCCATGCGTCCTGCTTGTTCGGCGTGTAGTTGTTGTGCTCGGACTCGATCATCGGGACTGCCTCCTTGGGTCCGGGGATCTCATCCAGGGCGGTCCAGATGCCGACGGGCGGCGCGGTCGTGTCGATGAAGCCCATGGCGATCAGCGTGCGGGCGGTGATGTGCGGCGCGAAATTGACGGTGTCGAAATAGAGCGCCGTCTTCAGGACCTGCGGATCGTGGCCCCTGTCCCAAACCGGGTAGCCCTCGCGTCTGCCGTGGAGATCGCCGTTCGAGTCGGCGCCCGAGGGCTCGTTGACCAGGACGGCGGTCACCTTGCCGGGATTCAGCCCCGCGGTCACGAGACTCTGCTGCCCGCCCATGCTGGTCCCCGTCAGCACCACGGTCTTGCCGTCCCAGCGGGGCGAGCTGCGGATGTACTGCAGCGCGCGCGTATCGCGCAGATACATGTCGAGGAAATAAGAGGTGTCGCGGCTGTGATCGCCGATCGCTGCATACTCCTTGGGCACGCCGGTGCCCTGGTCGGGCGGCAGATCGTGGGAATCGACATCGAGCGTCAGCCAGCCTTCGGCCGCCCGGTTGGTGGCCCACTGCGGCTGCAGCGCATAGACACCCGCCCACTGGTAGATGATGAGCGCGGGGAACTTCCCGCGCCGGTCGGGCACCGCCAGATAGCCCTGCACGTGCGAGCCGACACTATCGAGTCGCACACGGAAGAGCCTCACGCCCGGCTGGGTCGTCGTTATCGGCGTGAGCACCGGATGGATTGGAATGCGGCTCAGCCGCGCAAGCTGCGCCGCCCAGAATGAGTCGAAGTCGGCCGGCGCCGCAACTGCGGGCTCGAGGAGCGTCGGCGCGACGGCCGCGCCCAGCGTGGCGACCCGGTTCTCCGCGAAGGCGCCGAAGGAGAATTCCGCATGCAGGAGCTCGTAGCCCGGATATTTCCCGAGGAGCGTCCTCAGGGCCGGATCGTCCTTCTCGAGCAGTGCTTTCAGATCGCGGTTGACCTGCGCGTATTCCGCGGGCGAGAGCGATGGCGCAAACCCGGCCTGGTAGTCGACGGTCACGTACAACATGGCCGGCCGGTCGAACGTCGTTTCGATGGTCGCCGTGCCCGCGCTGAGATCGAAGCTGCCGGTCTTCACCACGTCGAGATCGTTGCTCTTGATGGTATAGCCGAAGCGCCCCCTGGGCGGCGCAGTGCCGGGCGCCAGCGTGACAGTCCAGCCGACCTTCTCGCCGAGGGCGTAGATGCCGTCTGCGTGAAATGGCGTAAAGCTGAGCTTCGCCTGGTCGGCCGCCGACGCGCTGCCGGAAGCCGCGAGCGTACAGGCGATCAGCAGTGCAAGCGCCTGGGAAACCCACCTCGTGGTGCGATTGATCATGGTGCCGACGACTCCCGCGGCGCGCGATAGTGAATGAACCGATCCACCCAACCGATGAAGTACTTCATGTTGGGTGCGTCCGTATGCCCGCCATCGTCCTGCCTCCAGGCGAGCCGGCCGTCGAGCAAGCCCTGATTGACGGGCGGCATCTGCGCGGTGAGATAACTCCCCGCGATATCCAACCCGCGTGCGCCGAGCAGCCGGTAAACGGGGCTCGCGGCGACCGCCGCCATGAAGCCGCCACGCTGGTCGACCCATTTCGCGTCGCCCATCTCCGGCAGCCCATAGCTCACGAAGACGAGCCGCGGCGCGCAGAGCGCGATCAGCTCGTGGGCATCGACGGGCAGGTCGCCCGGATTGCGCGGACCGAGCGCGCCCTTGGCCGCGCCGTACTTCAGGAAATTGCCGGCCATCCAGTGGTATTCGCCGCTGCCCGTCAGGTTCTCCAGCTTCTCGCCGAAATTGCGCCGCAGCAGCGCCGCCCCGCCCCGGCCGGACGATCCGATGAGTCCCATGGCGAAGCGCGGATCGAACGCCATCGTGACGAGCGCCGCCTTGCCATAGCGCGACACGCCTTCGATCCCGACGTGCCGGCCGTCCACGGCCGGGTCGCTCTCGAGGTAATCGAGCGTGCGGCTCGCCGCCCAACCCCAGGCGCGCAATGCGCCCCATTGCTCGGGCGTGCGAGGCTGCCCTTTGTTGGTGAGGCCGACGATGCCGCGTGTCAGGCCCGCGCCGTTGTCGGCCTGCACGCTCGTCGGATCCAGTATCGCGAATCCCCAGCCGGCGGCAATCAGCTCCACGATCGAGGGCGGATCGCCGTCCGCATTGGGCCGCATCGCTGAAAAAGGTGAGCGGGACAGGAGGGCGGCACCCGGGTGCGCATGAAACACCGTCCGCAGCGACGGATCCTCCTGCTCGAGAGCCGAGCGCAGCGCGCTGTCGATCTGGCCGAGCTCGCGATCGTCCGGCTCGCTCGGCGGAATCGGCGTGGGTCCGAACCAGAACATGATGAGCACCGGCACCCTCCCCCGCGCAGCCGCCGGAAGAACGAGTGTCACCGGTATGTCGACTTTGATCGCCGGATAGGCGCTGTCATCCACGTGACCGATCAGGCGCTTGTACACGACGGCGTACCCTGCGAGGGCGCTTTTGCCGCGGCTGGCCACCTGCCAGGCGACCTTGGGCACATTCCTGGGGATGCGGCCGTAGACCTCCTCCTCCAGGGCTGCGACGAGCTGCGGCCGCCGCTTCTGCCACCACACGCTTGCGCTCGTGACCTTCACGCCGTCGGCCCGTGTCAGCGGGTCGGGCAGTGTCGGGTACGGGTTGGCGAGCAGCTCGTCGTAGTTGGCGTGATCCGGGTCGTTCTCGTCACCGCTCGCGCCCGGGCGCAGCTCTTCTATGCCGAGCTGCTCCATCATGTTGCTGTGGTCCTGCTCCGTCGTGAAAGTGACCGGCGGCGGCAGCGCCTTCCCGCGAGCCAACGCGGCGGGAGCCGCGAGAACCAGGGCCGCGAGCAGGATCGGCACGCATGCGGCCATTGCGCCCGCCGTCCTCATCGTACTCGAGCCCTCTTCGCTGCATCCGCCTCATCCCTGCATCGGGCCTCAGTCACGGCGCCCGCCGGCGGGCCGCGAACAGTCCGAGCGATACGACCCGCGCCATGTGGCGATACCCGGCCGGCGAAGGATGCAGATGATCGCCACTGTCATAGGCGGGCAGCAGGCGATCGGGATGCGCGGGGTCCCGCACCGCGCGGTCGAAATCGACCACGGCATCGAAGTGCCCGCGCTGTCGGATCCACGCGTTGACCGCCTGGCGGTCCGCCTCGCTGGCGGCTGACGGATGATAGTAGTCGGATCCCCCGTCGGGCGTGATGGTGCCGCCTATGACGAAGATCCCCTGGGCGTGCGCGCGGAGAATGATCTGCTGGTAGGTGCCGATGATCTGATGAACGAGCTCGGTGTGCTGCGCGGCGGAGATCGGCGCCAGCCGCTCCGCCGTACCGAGGTCGTTGATGCCTTCGAGCACGATCAGGTACCTCACGCCGGCCTGCGCGAGCACATCACGATCGAAGCGCGCCAGGGCGTTGGGACCCAGTCCATCGAGAAGGAGGCGATTGCCCCCCGTACCGACATTCAACACGCTCACTCCGCGGGTGGCAGGCGCGGCCGCGAGCCCGCGCGCCAAGTCATCCGTCCAGCGGGCGTTGCTGTTGGTGCGCACCGCATGCCCGTCGGTGATCGAGTCGCCGAGCGCGACGATCGCGGCTCCGCCGGTCCGCTCTCTGACATCGACCCCGGAAATGAAGTACCAGTGCTCGACGGTGGTGGCGCTCGCGAGGCTCGCGTCCGCCACATGGTCGCCATGCACCAGGAAGGAGGTCTCCCGCGAGCCCGGATGGCCCGTCTGCCGCTGCGGCGGCACCTCGAAGTAAAGCGTGATCGCGAGGTCCGACAAGGCCGGCGCGTCGAAGCCGACGGGATCGGAGTAGTAGTCCGCACCCGCGGGGATGGTGACGGAGGGGCTGCCCCCAAACGTCAGGGATTTATCGCTCGCCGCATCGATGCTGCCCGTCTGTCTCGATCGAGGCCGCGCGATGTGAGCCGCGAGAATGGTGAGCGGTGCCGTCCCGAAGGCATTCGACAGCCGCACGCGCAGCTCTTTGCCCCCTACCGACAAATGCACGATCTGCCGCAACGTCGCATCCCGCAGCGCATCCACCGGCAGAGCGTTCGACGGCTCCGGAATCTGCTGTGATGACGCCCAGGAGCCCAGCCAGTGCGCGGTCGCGGCTGGCTTCGCACCGGCCGCCGAGAAGCTCGCCATCAAGGCGATGCAGAGCACGACACCTGGCAATCGACGTTGGCTCATCGCTTCTCCCCGAAATCGTGGCGACCGATGGTAGCGCTATCATGCGGCCGGCACAATCTCGGCAGCGTGGACAGGCAACGCGGAGGGCGCGGGGTAGACCAGGCGAGCGCAGCAGGGACAGGCGCGCGAAGTAAGGATTGCGTGCGCAATGGATTCAAGCCATCACTGCCGCCGCATCTCTTTCGTCCTGACGGGTTAGCGCGCGAGCTCCGCGAAGCGGGCCAGATCGATGTTGCCGCCGCTGATGACGATTCCGACGCGCTCGCCCGACTGATGAAACTGCTTCGACAGCGCGGCGGCCGCGCCCAGGCAACCGGTCGGCTCCACGAGGATCTTCATGCGCTCGGCGAAGAATTTCATGGTCTCGACCAGCATCTGATCGCTGACCGTCACGACGTCGTGGACCAGCGTGCGGATGATCGGAAAGTTGTTTGCGCCAACGTATGTCGTCAGGGCTCCATCGGCGATGGAGCGCGGGACGGGGATGCGAACGACGTGCCCGGCACGGAAGGACTGCTGGCCGTCGTTGGCAGCTTGCGGCTCGACGCCGATGACCCGGCATCGGGGACTCAGCGCTTTCGCCGAGAGCGCGCTGCCCGCGAGCAATCCGCCTCCTCCCAGAGGCACGAATAGAACGTCGAGCGCGCCGCTGGTCTCGATGAGCTCGCGCGCGGCCGTTCCCGCCCCGGCAACCACTTGCGGATGATCGTACGGCGGAATGACCGCGAGTCCCCGATCTGCCGCCAGAGCGGTGCAGATCTTCTCGCGATCTTCAGTGTAGCGGTCATAGAACACGATCTCGCCACCGTATTCGCGGGTCGCGCTCACCTTCGCCGCAGGTGCATCCTTCGGCATGACGATCGTCGCCGCGACTCCTTGCAACCGTCCCGCGTACGCCACGGCCTGCGCATGATTGCCGGAGGAATAAGCAATCACGCCGTGCCGGCGCTCATCTTCGGTCAGCGTCGCGATCGTGTTGTACGCGCCGCGAAACTTGAACGCGCCACCGCGCTGCAGATTCTCGCACTTGAAAAAAAGCTTGCCGTCGGCGAGCGCGTCGGCGGTTTTCGACGTCAGCACCGGCGTGCGATGCGCGATGCCTTCGAGCCGCCGCGCGGCGGCCTCGACGTCGGCGAATGTAACGGACGGAGTTTCCGCAGCCGCGGCCCTGGAGCTCTCGATCGGGGTAGCCATGATCACTGCAATATAGCAGAGGCTTGCGCTCCTCAGACCCTCTCGATAGCCAACGCGATCCCCTGGCCCACGCCGATGCACATCGTGCAGAGCGCCAGCTTCCCGCCGGAGCGCTGTAGCTGATACACCGCGGTGGTGGCGAGGCGCGCGCCGCTCATGCCGAGCGGATGGCCGAGGGCGATGGCCCCACCCTGCGGATTGACGTGCGGCGCATCGTCCGGGACTCCGAGCTCACGCAGGACCGCGAGCCCCTGAGCCGCGAAGGCTTCGTTGAGCTCGATCAGATCGAAATCGGAGATGGCCAGGTGCAAGCGGGCGAGCAACCGCCGGGTGGCGGGGATGGGCCCCAAGCCCATAACCCGCGGAGCGACGCCAGCCACGGCGGAGCCTACGACGCGCGCGCGCGGCGTCAGTCCATACCTCTCGACCGCCGCTTCGCCTGCCAGCAGCAACGCGCACGCACCATCGTTGACGCCGGAGGCATTCCCCGCGGTTACCGTCCCGCCGCGACGGAATGGCGTGCCGAGTCTGGACAATGCCTCCAGGCTGGTGGCCCGCGGATGCTCGTCGCGATCGACGATCGTGGGTTCCCCTTTCCTCGCGGGAATGGAGACCGGCACGATCTCCTGCGCCAGATTGCCGTTGGCCTGGGCCGCCGCGGCGCGCTGTTGACTGCGTAACGCGAAGGCGTCCTGATCCGCGCGGCTGATCCCACACTGCTCCGCGACGTTCTCCGCCGTCTCGGGCATGGAATCGATGCCGTACTGCTCCTTGAGAATCGGGTTGACGAAACGCCAACCGATCGTGGTGTCGTGGAATTCCATGTCGCGCCCGAAGGCACTCTGCGCTTTGGACACTACGAAGGGAGCCCGGCTCATGCTTTCGACGCCGCCGGCGATCATCAGCTCCGCTTCGCCCGCGATGATGGCGCGAGCCGCGATCGCGACGGCATCGAGACCCGAGCCGCACAATCGATTGACCGTCGCTGCGGGTACCTCCTGCGGCAGCCCGGCGAGAAGGAGCGCCATGCGCGCGACGTTGCGGTTGTCCTCGCCCGCCTGGTTGGCGCAACCGTAGATGACGTCATCGAGCGCACCCCAGTCGATCTTGGGCTGGCGAGAAACCAGGGCACGAATGGGAATGGCGGCCAAGTCGTCCGTCCGCACCGCCGAGAGCGCCCCGCCGTAACGTCCGATGGGGGTGCGCACCGCATCGCAGATATACGCGTTTCTCATGAGTTCAATCTGACACACGAACAGGTATGACGCAATGATCTTTGTGTCATATCTTCGCGCCAAGCTCCTGCTATATTTCACCCTCCGGCGGCCCGAGAGATTCCCGCCGGCAACCTCTGGAGAACGCCGGTGCCGACCTACGAATACCGCTGCGAAGCCAATGACCGACTGGTCGAAGTCCGCCACAAGATGGCCGAAAGGCTCGCGACATGGGGTGAGCTTTGCGAGCGAGCCGGGATCGCACCGGGTAGGACGCCTCCCTCGGCGCCGGTCGAGAAGCTCATCTCGGCGGGATTCATCAACGCGGGTGCGAGCACGAGCGAGCCCGCGTGCGCGGCCCCCGGCTGCGGCACTGGCTTCTGTGGCACCGGCGCATGCGGCATGGGTGACTGACGGGAGTGGCCGTCGAGGCCCGTTTAACGAGGGCATTTGCGCTGTCGACGCAGCTCGCACGCAGCCGTGCGGCACGGCTTCTGCGCGCCAGCTCCTGGTTTCCGCACGTGCCGCTCGCGATCCTCGTCGGGGCGACGGGGCTGCTGCAGTGACACGGAGACGCTGCACCGCGTCAATACTGCGGGGGCGCGCGCCGTTCTCGCGCTCAGCGAAGACGACTCCTACAACGCCTTCGTCGTCCTAGCCGTCAAGGAGTTGAATCCGAACGTGCGCACGGTTGCGGCGGTCAGCAACACCCGCAACACGGGCCGCGTCGCACGGACCCGCCCCGACGTGTTGCTGACCTTACCGCAGCTCGGCAGCGAGCTGCTCGCCATGGCGCTGAGCGGCGAAGAGATCAAGGCCGACGCGCTGATCAGCCAGCTACTGAAACTCGGCTAGGACGCCGCACGCCTGCCGCGAGCGTGCGGACCGTCCAACAGCCGTGCTAGCATCCAGCGTGTGAGCGAGACGCAAAGCGAGAGGAACGATGCTCCTCGCGACCCCGGCATCCAGCCCGGAGTTGCGATCACCCTCTCGCCCCACGTCCACCGCGTGACGGCGCGCAATCCGGGCGTGATGACCGGGCCCGGCACCAACAGCTATCTCGTGGGCGCCGGCGAGGAATGGGCCGTCATCGATCCCGGTCCGGCGGACGACCGCCACATTCAGGCTCTCCTCGATGCCGCTCCCGGACCCATCCGCTACATCCTGGTGACGCATACGCACCGGGATCACTCGCCCGGCGCCGCGCCGTTGAAGTCGGCGACGGGCGCCCTGCTCCTGGGCCGCGCCACCCCCAACCCCCATTGGCAGGACACCGCATTCGCCCCCGATCGTGAGCTGCACCACGACGATCGGCTCACACTCGGCCCCAACACGCTGCGCGTCATCCACACGCCCGGGCATGCCAGCAACCATCTGTGCTTCCTGCTGGAAGGAGAGCGCACTCTCTTCACCGGCGACCACATCATCCAAGGCTCGACGGTTGTCATCGACCCTCCCGATGGCGATATGGCTGCCTATCTCAGGTCTCTCGACTCCCTCCTGAGCGATCCTCTGGACTACCTTGCCCCCGGTCACGGCACTCTGATCCCGCAGCCGCACGAGGCAATCCGAGGTCTCATCCGACATCGCCTGCGGCGCGAATCGAAAGTGCTCCGCGCGCTACCGCGGGCCCATCCCTCCGACCTCCCCACCCTCGTGCGTGGTGTCTACGACGACGTCCCGCCGCAACTGCATCCTCTCGCAGAGCGTTCCCTCCTCGCGCATCTGCTGAAGCTCGAAGCCGAAGGCCGCGCCCGGCGTATCGCCGACGGCTGGGCAGCGCCACCCTGACGCAGCAGCAAGAGCGCTCCGATCTCTTGGGCCGATACCGACGCTCAGCGCGGCGGCCGACCGTCCGGCGCATCTCGCGCCATTCGTCCAAGAGTCTCCAGCGCGCGCTCGATGCGCGTGCTCCAAGGACTGCCGCAGCTGAGCCGCATGCAATGGCCATAGCGCCGGGTCGCGGAGAATACGTCGCCCGGCGCGAAGCAGATGCCACGCTCCAGGGCCTGATCGAAGAGCTCGCGGGTGTCGATCCGCCGCGGCAGCTCCACCCAGAGCACGAAGCCGCCGGAGGGCCGGCTCACCCGCGTACCCTCGGGAAAGAACCGGCTGATCGCCTGACTCATGCGTTCGATGTTGTCGCGAAACACGCCCCGGATGCGGCGCAGGTGCCGGTCGTAACCGCCCGAGGCCAGATAGTCGGAGAAAGCGACCTGCGCCAGCGGCAAGCCGCTGAGTGTAGAGGCCATTTTACGCTCGAGTACGCGCTGCATGTGCCGTCCGGGTGTCATCCAGCCGATCCGGTAGCCGGGAGCCACCGTCTTGGAGAACGAGCTGCAATAGATGACATCGGCCGCCGGATCCAACGCGCTGAAGGGCGTCGATCGCCGCTCGCCGAAGAAGATGTCGCCATAGATGTCATCTTCGATCAGCGGGACCCGGTGTTTGGTCAGGATCCGCAGCAACTGGAGCTTGCGGTCATCCGCCGGCGTACAGCCGAGGGGGTTGTTGAGACTGGAGGAGAGCAGACAGGCCTTGATGGATTGCTGCCGCAGCGCCTGCTCGAGGGCACCCGGATCGATCCCGGTGAACGGATCGGTGGGCAGCTCCAGAGCCCGGAGATTGAGCACCTCGAGCGTGTGCAGCACCCCGAAGTAGGTGGGTGACTCGATGGCGATGGTATCGCCCGCCTGCGCGACCACCTGTAATGCAAGTGTCAACGCCTCCGTGCAGCCGCAAGTCAGGACGATGTCGTCTGGAGAAAGCGCCCCTCCCCAACGCGCGGCGCGCCGCGCGAGCTCGCGGCGCAGCGCCCGGTCCCCGCGTGAAGGCGTATAAGCGTTGCGCTCGACGCCTCGCTCCCGTGCCGCCCTGGCGAGAAACCGGTCCAACCGGCCCGCCGCCAGCAGCTCGGGACTCGGCACCGCACAACCGAGAGGCACCAGGCTCGGGTCGGAAGCATTCTCGAAGAGCCGCAACACGGCAGCGGCCAGAGACACGGTGCGCGGTGTCGGCGGCGTCTTCGAGATTGCCGGCGCCTCGAGACGCGCATGCGCGCTCCTTGCGACATAGTAGCCCGATTGCGGACGCGCCTCCAGGACGCCTCTATCTTCGAGTAGCCGATAAGCCTGCAGAGCGGTTGCGAGGCTCATGCCGCGCTCGTGGCTGATCTGCCGCAGCGAGGGGACGCGCGACCCTGGCAATAGGGTCCCACGATCGACGAGCCGCGCGATGAAGTCGGCGAGCTCCTGATACCGGTAGGTGCCCTCTGGCACGACGGTCGAGTTGCGGCGCCGGGGCTGCATGCGATGCATCGTAACTGTTCTGGTCACATTGCGCCATTGCTGTGACTGTTATGGTTATCGGCGTTTTGCTAAGGTCTGCGTCCTCGGGCAACGCGCAGGACATCAGATGAGCGATCGTGTGCAGCATTCGCAGCAGCAGGCTCCGGCCACCGAGGCTCCATCGCGCCCGGAGGACATCAGCGGATTGCTCGAATACACCGGGAAGCGCAGCCTCGATTACCTCCTCGGCGTTGCGCACCGCAGCGTAGCCACCCAATGTTCCAGCGACGATGTGCGAGGACTGCTCGGCGTGCCCCTGTCGGCGGACGGCGAGTCTCACCTGACCGTCATCGAGTCGCTGGCGCAGGCGGGGGAACACGCGACCACCGCGTCCACCGGGCCGCGATACTTCGGCTTCGTGGTGGGGGGCAACGCGCCGGCTGCGCTGGCCGCCGACTGGCTCGTCTCCACCTGGGATCAGAACTGCGCTGTCTACGTGCTCTCCCCCTTCGCGGCGGTCGTCGAGGAGATCGCGGCCGGCTGGCTGCGCGAGATAGCGGGATTGCCGGCCGCGATGAGCGTCGGCTTCACTACCGGTTGTCAGATGGCCAGCTTCACGGGACTCGCCGCGGCGCGCCATCGCGTCCTCGAGCGCGCGGGATGGGACGTGGAAGGCAACGGCCTTTTCGGCGCTCCCCCGATCGAGGTGCTCATCGGTGACGAGGCCCACTACACCATCGTCATGGCATTGCGGCTGCTGGGCTTGGGCGGCACGAGACTGCGCCGGATCGCGACGGACGGCCAGGGGAGGATGCGGATCGATGCGCTCCGCGCCGCGCTCCAATCCAGCCGAGGTCCCTGCATCGTCTGCGCGCAGGCGGGCAACGTGAACACGGGCGCCTTCGACCCCCTGAGTGCGGTCGCCGATGCAGCCGGGGATCGCGGCGCCTGGCTCCACGTCGATGGGGCGTTCGGCTTGTGGGCGGCGGCATCGCCTGAGCACGCCCATCTGACACGCGGCATCGAGCGAGCCGATTCCATCGCCACCGACGGTCACAAGTGGCTCAATGTCCCATACGACTGTGGCATCGTGTTCTGCGCCGACGCCGCGGCGCACAGGGCCGCGATGTCCCTTCAGGCGGCTTACATGATCGGCTCCAGCGGCGAGCGTGACCCGCATGAATTCGTACCCGAGGAATCGCGCCGGGCGCGTGCGGTTCCGGTGTATGCCGCCCTGCGTTCCCTCGGACGAAGCGGGCTCGCGCGGCTCGTCGAGCGCTGTTGCCGGCACGCGCGGCGCTTCGCGGAGGGCCTGCGGACAGCCGGACACGAAGTGCTCAACGAAGTGGTGTTGAATCAGGTGCTGGTGGCCTTCGGCGATCCGGAGCGGACACGACGCACCATCGCCGCGATTCAACGGGAAGGCACCTGTTGGTGCTCCGGCACCGTCTGGCAGGGTCGCACGGCCATGCGAATCAGCGTGAGCAACTGGCGCACTACCGAAGAGGACATCGAGCGCAGTCTCGCGGCCATACTGCGCACCGCAGCGCAGTGCGCGAGCTAGCCCGGCCAACGCCACTCGAGGATCTCGGGCATGTCCTGCCCGGCGTCGCGGATGTACTGCCGATGGTCGATCAGCTTCTCCCGCATGGCCTGCTTGATGTAGCCCGCCCGGGAGGCGAGCTGCGGCAGGCGATCGATCGTGTCCGCCACCAGATGGAAGCGGTCCAGATCGTTCAGCACGGCCATGTCGAACGGAGTCGTGATCGTCCCCTCCTCCTTGTAACCGCGAACGTGAAAGTTGTTGTGATTGGCCCGCCGGTAGGCCAGGCGGTGAATCAGCCAGGGATATCCGTGGAACGCGAAGATGACCGGCTTGTCGCGTGTGAAGAGCGAATCGAAGTCGCGGTCGCTCAACCCGTGCGGATGCTCCGTCTCCGGCACGAGCTTCATCAGATCCACCACGTTGATCGTGCGGATCTTGAGCTCCGGCGCCAGGCCCCGTAGCAGCTTCACCGCGGCCAGGGTTTCCAGCGTCGGCACGTCGCCCGCGCACGCCATGACGACATCCGGCTCGTTCCCGCGATCCGTGCTCGCCCACTCCCAGATGCCGATTCCGGCCGTGCAGTGCTTGACCGCCTGATCCATGGTCAGCCACTGCGGCGCCGGGTGCTTGCCCGCGACCACCACGTTGACATAGTGGCGGCTGCGCAGGCAGTGATCCATCACCGACAGCAGACAGTTGGCGTCGGGCGGCAGATAAACGCGGATGATGTCGGCCTTTTTGTTCACCACGAGATCCAGGAATCCCGGGTCCTGGTGGGTGAAGCCGTTGTGATCCTGCCGCCACACGTGCGAGGAGAGCAGATAGTTCAACGAGGCGAGCGGCCGCCGCCACGGGATCTCCCGCGTCACCTTGAGCCACTTGGCGTGCTGGTTGAACATCGAATCCACGATGTGCACGAACGCCTCGTAGGAGTTGAAGACACCGTGGCGGCCGGTGAGGAGATACCCCTCCAGCCAGCCCTGACATTGGTGCTCGCTCAGGATCTCCATGACGCTGCCCTCGGGCGCGAGGTGTTCGTCACTTTCCAGGCGCTCGGCGAGCCATTGGCGCTCGGTGGCTTCGAACACGGCGCCCAGGCGGTTGGAGTTGGTCTCGTCCGGTCCGAAGAGCCGGAATATCCGCGGCCTCTGGTTGAGCCGCACCACATCGCGCAGGAAGCGGCCCAACACCCGCGTGTCCTCCGCGTCCACCGCGCCGGGCTGCGGCACCTCGACGGCATAGCGGCGAAACTCCGGCAACGCCAGGTCCCGCAGCAGGCGGCCGCCGTTGGCATGCGGATTCGCGCCCATCCGCCGCTCGCCCTCGGGCGCCAGCTCCGCGAGCTCCGGCCGCAACGTTCCACCGGCATCGAACAGCTCCTCCGGGCGATAGCTGCGCATCCACTGCTCGAGCAGCTTCAGGTGCGCCGGGTTGGTGCGTACCTCGGCAAGAGGTACCTGGTGCGCCCGGAACGTGCCTTCCACCTGCTGCCCGTCGACGGTCTTCGGTCCCGTCCAGCCCTTGGGCGTGCGCAGGACTATCATCGGCCAGCGCGGACGCTCCACGTTGCCTTGGGAGCGGGCGGCGGTCTGGATGCGGCGGATCTTCTCCATCACCCTATCGAGCGTCGCGGCCATCTGCTGATGCATGCGCGGCGGGTCCTCGCCTTCGACGAACTGCGGCTCATAGCCGCACCCGCGCAGATATTCGGCCAGCTCCTCGTTGCCGATGCGGGCGAACACCGTCGGGTTCGCGATCTTGTAGCCATTCAAGTGCAGGATCGGCAGCACCGCTCCGTCGCTCGCGGGATTGAGGAACTTGTTGCTGTGCCAGCCCGCGGCGAGCGGACCGGTCTCCGCCTCGCCGTCGCCGATGACACAAGCCACCACGAGCCGCGGGTTGTCGAACACCGCCCCGAAGGCGTGACTCAGGGAATACCCGAGCTCACCACCCTCGTGAATGGAGCCCGGCGTCTCCGGGGCGACGTGGCTCGGGATACCGCCGGGGAAGGAGAACTGCTTGAAGAGCTTGTGCAGGCCCTGCTCGTCGCGGGTGATGTTGGGATAGCGCTCGGTGTAGCTTCCTTCGAGATACGTGTTGCCGACGAGCGCGGGTCCGCCGTGACCGGGGCCCGCGATGTAGATCATCTCCAGGTCGAGCTCGCGGATGATCCGGTTGAGATGCACGTAGATGAAGTTCTGACCGGGAGTCGTGCCCCAGTGCCCGAGCAGGCGGGGCTTGATGTGGCGCGGCTCGAGGGGCTCGCGCAGGAGCGGATTGTCGTAGAGGTAGATCTGTCCGATGGACAGATAGTTGGCCGCCCGCCAGTAGGCGTCCATCCGCCGCAGCAACTCGGGAGAAAGGGGTTCCGTCATCGCACACCTCCAGAGCGGGTCGGGCACCGAATGAGAACCGCGCGTCAGCGCGAGTATACGTATCAGCTGCGATCGGCGTATCAGCCGCGATCGGCGCGTTACGGTGCCGGTCGCCTCTCAGCCTACGCTCGATCTTGCCGGTGGCCGCCCGGGCTTCGCCGGCACCTCGGCCGTCGGCCGGGGTCCGAGAATGCGCGCCAGCTGGGCCTCGTTCATCGTCTCTTCCTTCAGCAGCGCCTCCACGAGCGCATCCAGCCGCTCGCGGGCGGAGCTCAGCAGCCGCGACACCACGCTCTGCCGCTCCGCCAGCAGGCTCTCGACCTCGCGATCGACGCGCGCGGCGGTGGCCTCGCTGTAATCGCGGCCCTGCGCCATCTGATAGCCGAGAAACGGCTGTTCCTCCTGAGAATCGAACGCCACGGGCCCGAGCCCACCCATGCCCCAGCGCGTGATCATGCGGCGCGCGAGCCGAGTCGCCTGCACGAGGTCATTTTCCGCGCCGGTCGTGATCTCCCCGATCGCGAGACTCTCCGAGGTGCGACCGCCCAACATCACATCGAGCCGTGCCAGGAGATCGGCCTTGCTCATGTTGTAGCGCTCTTCCGCGGGCAACTGCTCCGTTACGCCGAGCGCCCGTCCGTGAGGAACGATGCTCACCTTGCGCACGGGGTCGGCCGCCGCGGTCAGCCACGCCACTACCGCATGACCGCTTTCGTGATAGGCCGTGACGCGCCTGTCTTTCGCCGACATGACCACCCGCCGCTCCGCGCCCAGCACGATCTTGTCCCAGGCGTGCTCGAAGTCCTGCATGGAGACCTGCTTGCGGTCGTCGCGGGCCGCCATCAAAGCCGCCTCATTGCAGAGATTGGCGAGATCGGCGCCGGATAGCCCGGTAGCCGTGCGCGCCAGACGCTCGAGATTGACATCCTGCGCAAGCTGCAGGTGACGAGTGTGGATGCGCAAGATGCCCTCGCGGCCGTGCCAGTCGGGCAGCGGCACGACCACCTGCCGGTCGAAGCGGCCGGGCCGCAACAACGCCGGGTCGAGCACGTCCGGCCGGTTGGTGGCCGCGAGGAGGATGATCTGCTGACGTTGATCGAAACCATCCATCTCCACCAGCAACTGATTGAGCGTCTGCTCGCGCTCATCGTTTACGCTCCCTACACCCGCTCCGCGCCGCCGGCCGACAGCATCCAACTCATCCACGAAGATGATAGCGGGCTGGGCGACTTTCGCCTGGGAGAAAAGATCGCGTACGCGACCGGCACCGACGCCGACGAACATCTCCACGAACTCCGAGCCGCTGATGTGGAAGAAAGGCACCTCCGCCTCCCCGGCCACGGCGCGCGCGAGCAGCGTCTTGCCCGTGCCCGGCGGACCGACGAGCAGAACGCCGCGCGGAATGCGCGCGCCGATCGCCAGGTACTTGGAGGGGTGGCTGAGGAAGTCGACGACTTCCCGCAGATCCTGTTTGGCCTCGTCCGCACCCGCGACATCGGCAAACGTGACTCTGGGACGATCCTCGGTATAGCGCCGCGCGCGGTTGCGTGCGAACCCGAACATTCCCGATTGCGAGCGGCTCGCCTTACGCCCCATCCACACGAGCACTGCCAACATGAGAGCGATGGGCAGGCCGTTGGTGAGCAACAGCGCGAGCCACGGGGGTGAAGGCGGCTGCACGTCGATGGTGACGCGATGCGCGCGCAGCAGGGGGATCAGCGTTGGATCGCCCACTTCGCTCGGATACGTCGTGCTGAACCGGGAGTAGCGCCGAGGCTTGGCGGCCTGCTCGGAGGGTGCCAACGCCAAGCCCGAGCCCGGCTGCGGCGGCTTCGAGCCCGCCTGCGAGGGGTTCGAGCCCGGCCGCGACGGGTTCGAGCTCGGCTGCGGCGGCTTCGAGTTCGCCTGCGAGGAGTTCGAGCTCGGCCGCGACGGGTTCGAGCTCGGCTGCGGCGGCTTCGAGTTCGCCTGCGACGGGTTCGAGCTCGGCCGCGACGGGCTCGAGCTCGGCTGCCTCCCCTGTAGGGCCGCCGCGGCCGTACCCCGCTGCCGCCCTTTCGGCGGCGGCCAGGTGATGGGCCGCGCAAACGCCCCCGTGATCGCCGCGCCCACGATGCTCACCGCCGTCACGTTACCGCTCGCGACCTGGCTCACGAACTCACTGTAGGGGAGCGGCACCTCCACACTCTTGCGCGGAATGAATGCCCAGGCGTTCCAGACGATGAGGAACGCCAGGATCAGCCACGAGAGGGGGCCGAACTTAAACGGCGGCGGCCCGGTTGCCGCGTCAGGTGTGTTTCCAGGCCTGCGCGGTCGGTGAGATGTTGATTTATGCTGAGCGCCGCGCGGATCCTGCGCGCGCCGGGACGTCTTGTCGGCCATGCCACCGTGCGGCAAGCGCCGGTCCCGGCCTATTTCCGCTCCTGGCTCAGTGCTTTTCCCTGCTTGAGCGTGTCAGCGAGCCCTTTCGAGAAGACTCCGGTGACGAGCAGCCGGTACTCCGCATCGTCCATGATCTCGACGCGGTTACGCCCCTTCGACTTCGCCCGGTAGAGCGCCTCGTCCGCGAGCTGCACCGCGCCGTTGGGGCTGCGCGAGGCCTCCGGCGCCACCACGGCAACGCCTATGCTGATCGTCAGCACGGGACTTGCGCGCGAGCCCCGATGCTCGATGGCCAGGCGCTCGACGGAGTTGCGGATCCGCTCCGCGATGCTCGCGGCGCGGCCGCCATCCGTGTCATACAGGATGGCCGTGAATTCCTCGCCGCCGTAGCGGGCGACCATGTCCAGCGGCCGGCGCACACAGGCTTGAATGCTATGGGCCACATTGCGCAGCGCCGCATCGCCGGCCTGATGTCCGTAACGATCGTTGTACGGTTTGAAATGATCGACATCGAGCAGCAGCAGGGCGAGCGTGCGCCCGTCCTCCGTGGCCTGACGCCAGAGCCGCGGCAGATACTCGTCGAACTCCCGCCGGTTCTTGGTCCAGGTCAGCACATCGTGCTGCGCCAGCTCCGCGACCAGACGGCTTTCGAGAAACGCCCGCCGGGAGCGCTTCTCGATCTGTTGAGCGGCGACGGCGAAAGTGATGATTGCGACCACAGCGAATGCAGCGCTGCGGTAGGCGATGGGAAGCGGCAGATGGAATTCGACGGCCGCAGCCACCATCGAGACGCCCGTCAGGCAGATGATGAACAGGGCCGTCCGGAACCGCAGTCCCATGAAATAGAACGGACCGACGAGCAGCAGCGGCAGCAGCATCAGGACGTCGAGCTGTCCGTCGGCGGCGACCCGGACGAGCTGGGCGGCCACGATGCTGTTCCTCAGCGGCAGCAGGACTTGCGCCCACGGCAGGTAATGACGGTCGTACCGGGGGCTCCAGGCCAGCCAGACCAGCGCGAGCGAGCTGGCCAGGATGGTCGCGAAAACGGGTACGGACCTGGCGACCCCACTGCCGAGGGCAACCTCCAAGCCCCGCAGCGCGATGAAGAGCACCGCGAGGGTGCAGGAGAGCCGCACCAGGGCGCGGCTCTCCCCGAGGAACGCGCGCAGGTATTCGGCCTCCATGGCGGGCGCAAAACGCGCCGCCGGATGCGCTTTGCGCAGCTCAGCCGCGTAGGGCGAGTCGTGCAGGCCCTCGAGGCTTGGCGGCGACGTCATATCGCCAGAATATGCCCGTTCGCCACACTCCCCGGCGTGATCCGCAGCAAGGTCTGTGCGTGTGCCGGACGCGCTGCCGTAACCGGTAGCGCTGG
This sequence comes from Steroidobacteraceae bacterium, assembly GCA_036278795.1. Lineage (GTDB taxonomy): Bacteria > Pseudomonadota > Gammaproteobacteria > Steroidobacterales > Steroidobacteraceae > 13-2-20CM-66-19. The sequence goes on from DASUKK010000019.1 coordinate 176,111, forward strand.
CAATTCAAGAGCTTAAGAGCGATTGCGGTTTAGGGCTTGAGCTGCCCGCGTATTTCCCCGCCCGGGTGCGCGGCGCTGTGCACATTGACGTAGAGCTGCCCTGCCAGGAACTCCTGGTACTGATGCGGGGTGAGCTCGGCGCCCTGCGGCACCACCCACTTGCCTTTGGGGCCCGCTGCCAGGGTAATGATCGGCGGGCCTTCGGTGCCCGGCGCTCCCTCATGGATGTGCGCCATGGTGCCTTTGATGAAGTAGGTCGTGATCGTGCCCGTGACCGCGCCACTGGGCTTGACCACGATCACGGCCGAGCCGCGGGCCTTCGTGTTCACCGCCGGCACCTCGTGGCTGCCGGCCAGCTTCACATGAACCGTCGCCGCGCCGGCCAGTCCGGCGCTGCCCGCGAATAACACTGCCGCAGCCAGCACGGCCTTCAAAGGGGATCGCATGATATCGCCTTTTGTTGGTGGTTCTGCGCGCAAACATATCACCGGCGGGTGAGGCCCACCACCACTGGCATGGCCAGGAGCACGAGCGGTAGCTGCACCAAGGCGCCGGCGATGATGGCGATGGCGAGCGGCTGCAGCATCTGGTCACCCGAGCCGCTGATCGCCGCCGCCAGGGGCACGAGCGCCAGGATCATGGCCAGAGTGCTCATGGTGATCGGGCGCAGACGGTTGAGCGCCGCCTCCTGCAGCGCCTGGCGCGGCGGCAAGGTGCGCTCGAGCTCTCTGTATTCCGAGATGAGGAAGATCGCCATCTCGGTCGAGATGCCGATGATCATCACCATCCCCATCATCGCGGTGATGTTGAGCTCGACGCCCGTCACCCAGAGCCCGACGAACACCGCGCCCGTCGAGACGAGCGAGCTCGCGATGATGATGACGGGCAGCCAGAATCGCTCGTAGAGAAAGAGGAGCAGGATGAACTCCGCGACGAGCGCGGCGCCGAACACACGGATCATGCCGTGCACGGCTTGCTGCTGCTGCAGGTACTGCCCGCCCAGGGTGTAGTAGACACCGGCCGGCAGCACACCCGGCCGGGCGAGCGCCTTGCGCACCGCCGCGGCCGTGGAGCCCAGATCATGGCCGCCGCCGATCTCGGCGGTCACCGGCACGACCTGCGCCAGATTGTCGCGGGTGAGTTCCGGCTGACCGGCGACGAAGCTCACCTTCGCAACGGTGGCCAGACGCAGGACCTTGCCGTTGCCGGAACGGATCGGCAGATCCTCGAGCGTATGCCGATAGATCTTCGCCTGCGGGGGATCGAGCCAGAGCCGCACACCGACGTCCTGGACCGTGCCGAGGTACTGCGTCACGACCGAGCCGTAGAGATACTGATTCACCTGACTCGCGACATCGGTTGCAGTCAACCCCTCCATGGCCGCTGCCGCCGGGTCCACGTGGATCTCGAGCGCATCGCCCGCGGGCACCACGCCATTGTTGACCGAGGAGGGCTCGATGCCCGGGACCTTGGAGATCGCATCCGCGACTTTGGCGGCCACACCGGGAAGAATCGACGGGTCTTCGGCGCTGAGTGACACGACTATCGGCTCCGGCCGGCCGACCATGTCGCCGATCATATCGTCGATGAGCTCGTGGGGGTCGAGATTGATGCCCGGTACCTTCGCGGTGATCTGACTCGTGAGGTCGTCCATCACGCTCCAGATGGGCGGCCGCTTCGACGGATCGACCAGGCGCACGAAGAAATCGCCCTGGTATGCCTCCTTCATGTCACCGCCGAGGCCCGCGCCCGTGCGCCGCGAATAGGTGTAAACATAGGGACTGGCCTTGAGGATGGCCTCGAGCTGCGACAGCTCGCGGTCGGTTTCCGCCAGCGAGGTTCCCGGCGCCGTGTAGTAATCGAGCACGAAGCCGCCCTCATCCATCTTGGGCAGGAACCCGCTGCCGACCTGCATGTAGGCGAAGTAGCCGATCGCGATGAGCACCGCGAGTCCCGGCACGAGCAGAAGCGGCCGGTCGAAGAGTCGCGTGAGCAGGCGTCCGTGGGTCCGGTTCAGCCACGTCTCCCTGCCGTGCGCGGGGTCCTGGAACTTGCCGAAGTCGATCAGGCCTCGCGCGAGAATCGGCACCGTGAAGGCGCTGAGGATGAACGAGATGATGAGTGCCGAGGCCATGGTCGCCGAGAGAAACTTGAAGAATGCCCCGGTGATGCCCGAGAGGAAGGCGAGAGGTGCGAAGACGATGATGGTCGCGAGGCTGGAGCCGAAGAGTGGGCTCAGGAACTCTCGCGCCGCCTCCAGCACCGTCGCCTGGGGATTCTCGACTTCGGGTACGCCCGCGCGGCGCGCGATGTGCTCGATCATGACGATGACGTCGTCGATCAGCAGGCCGATGGCCGCCGCGATGCCGCCGAGCGTCATGATGTTGAAGGTCATGCCGAGGAGCGAAAGCAGCAGCACGGTGATCAGCACCGAGAGCGGCACGACCATGATCGCCACCAGTGTCACCCGCCAGTTGCGCAGGAACGCGAGCAGCACGAGGGCGGCGAAGACGAGCCCGATCAGGATCGCCTCCTCCAGCGCCGAGATCGAGGAGCTGACGAGCTGCGTCTGGTCGTACCACTTGTAGAGCTCGACCGACCGCGGCTGAGTCTTCATGAAGGCATCGAGCCGCTGCTGCACTTCCTTGGCGAGCGAGAGCGAGTCGGCACTGTCTTGCTGGTAGACGTCGAAAGTGACGGCAGGCTTGCCGTTGTCGTCTACCAGCATCCACTGCGGCACGGTACCCATGGTCACCTTGGCGATGTCGCCGACGTGCACGATGCCGTCAGAGCCCGTGTGCAGCGCCACGTTGCGCACCGAGTCGATCGAGGTGAACGCGTTGTTGTTGATGGTGAGGTACAGGAGGTCGTTGTCCTCCAGCCGCCCTACCGCCTGGATGCTGTTGGTCTGCGACAGGGCATTCGAGACGTCTGTCAGGGTGAGGCCGAAAGCGCGCAGCCGGTTCGGGTCGACCGATACTTGCACCTCGGGCGTCTGGCCGCCGAGGACCCCGACCCGCCTCACCCCCGGAATGCCGGTGAGCAGCGGCACGATCTGGTATTGCGCGAGCTGCTTCAGATCGGCCGGCGCGACGCTCTTGGAGATGAGCGCGTACGAAACGAACGGCATGATGACGTTCGGGCTCATCTGGATGATGTCGTAGCTCGTCCCCTGGGGCAGGGACGGTAGCTGCTGGGCGAAGGCGGCATCCACCGCGAGCAACGCCTGGTTCATGTCGTAGCCCCAGGGAAAGTTCACGAAGATCTCCGCCGAACCGCGTGAGGTCGTCGAAGTCACCTCCTGCGCGCCCGGTACCGCGCGGGCGACCTGCTCGAGCGGCTCGGTGACCTCCACCAGCATCTGCCGCGCCGGCATGCTGCCGGCGTCGACCTCGATCCGGATCCGCGGGAAGCTGGTGACCGGAAAGAGCCCGACGGGCAACGAGATCGCGGCGAAGACTCCCGCCAGCGCCAGGGCGAATGCGACGGTAAGAAGAGACCGGCGGTGGCCCTCCACCCAGGCGGAGAAGCTCATTTGCCCGCGACCGCCGGGTTTTGCGGGGTGTTGGCCAACCGCACCTTCATGCCGTCATCGAGCTGGTAATTGCCGCTCAATACCAGCGGCGCACGCGGATCGAGGGCGCCGTTGATGACGTCATGCGCACCATTCGCGACGAGTACGTGGATCGGCACCTTGTGGGCCAGCCCGTTCACGACTTGCACCACATAGGGCTCGCCACTGTCGTTGGCCAGGATGGCCTCGTGCGGCACCACATAGCCGCGTATCTCACCGGTCGTGATGCGCGCCTGGGCCATCTCTCCCGGCAGGAAGCCATCCGGCGGCAGCGTGATCGCCACCGGAACGAGTCCGGTATCCGCCTCGGCCACGGCGCCGCGCAGCAGCACTTTCGCGGCCACCGGCTGACTCGCCCCGAGGAGCTGCACGGCCGCCGCATCATTTGCATGGATCGCGGCGGCTTGCGCCGGCACTACGCCCACGTTGAGGACGAGATTCTGCGGCGCGGCCAGATCGAGGAGCGTCGCGCCCTCCGCCACCATGGCGCCCGGGGCGGTCGAGAGAGTCGTCACGATGGCACGGAAGGGAGCGCGGATGACGCGGGTGCCGCCCGCCCCGACCGAATCCAGCGCCTGCAGTTGAGCGCGGGCGTCCGACTCGGATTTTTCGGCATCGGCGAGCTGCTGCGCGGTTGCGAGATGACCGGCGACGAGCTTGCGGGTGCTCGCCACCAGGTGCTCTGCGACCGCGACGGCCGACTTCGCTTGGCTATAGGAGGCGGCCGTGGCCGGGCTCGGCGCCAGGCGGATGAGCGGCGCACCCTTGGATACCTCTTCACCCAGGCGCACCTCGATCCCGGCCACGACGGCCGCCACCGGAGCCATGACGGTCTCGTGACCGGCGGCCGAGGGCTCCACGGTACCGTAGCCGACGACGACACGCGGCAGACTCCCCTCCTGCAGCCGCGCGAGGGTCACCAACACACTGGAGTTGGCGTCCGAGCCATCGTCCGCGCGCGCGAGTGGCAGCGCCAATACGGCGCCGAGCGCGAGAGAGCCGGCCCATGCGAGCAATCGACGAGTCATTTTTTCTTCACCCCCGGGGCAATGCGCGTCTGCGGCAATCCCAGCCCCAGCGCAACGGTCAAAGTGATCTGGGTCTCACCGAGCGAGCGCTCGAGGGAGAGCGCTTCGATCCTGCGCTCGAGCGCGGTGGTCTCGAAGTCGGCCAGGGAACGCTGGTCCACGTTGCCCTGGGCATAAGCCTGTTGCGCCGCTGCCGACATCTTCTCGGCCGTGGATGCGGCTTTGGACGCGTCGGCGGCGCCTTCCGTGAGACGCCGGATCTGCGCTTCCAGCCCCCGCGCGCTGCCGTAGACCTCATCGAGCCGTGACTGATACTGCTCGTGCAGCAGCAGGCGAGTGGCGCGAGTCTGCGCGACCTGACCCTGATTGCGATCGAAGATGGGCAGGTCGAAAGTGGCGGCCGGACCGCCGGAGCGGACGTTGCTCGTGTCCTGACCCCACTCGCCGCCCAACACGAGCGCAGGGAACTGGCCGATGATGGCCGAGCGCACGTCCTCGTCCGCCGAGTCGTAGCCCAGCTGCAGCGCAACGAGGTCCGGCCGGCGGCCGGGCAGATTGGTGAGCAAAGCCGTCAGATCCCTCGGCAACGGCGGCAGAGCGGGCGCGGCGATGGCGAATCGCACCTGCGGATCGAGCCCGAGCAGCGCATCGAGGGCCTGCCAGTTCTGCAGCTGGGTGATTGCGAGCGATGCCATCGCCTGCTCGGCGGCGGCCTTGGCCGTCAGCAGCGGCGCGAGCGCCGTGAGATCCAGATCGCCCGCCTGGGTGGCGGCCTGCACCTCTTTGACCTCGCGGTCGAGCAGGTGCAGCTCCCGGCGGCCGAGGTCGAGCGACTGCTGCCCGTAGTAAAGGTCCAGCGCCAGCAGCCTCGCCTTCTGCGCGACCTGCCACTCCTGCCACAGGAGGTCGGCATTCACCTGTTGCGCCTGGTAACGCGCTGACTTCCTATGAGTGTGATACGTCAGAATGGACTTGACGTCCTGGGAAAGGGAGGCGCTCCACCCGGGTGCCACGTCCGTTCCCCCGAGCAGTGGCGTGAAGCTGACGCTGGCCGATGGATTCGGCAGCAGCGAGCTCTGCAGGAGGTTCGCCTGCGCGACATCCGTCTGACCCTGCTCGGCGCGCAGCTCCGGATCGTTGAGCACGGCGAGCAGACCGACGTCGTCGATGTCGAGCGGCCCGCTCACCTCGATCCGCCGTGCGGCCTCGCCCGGCCGCATGGGCGGAACGAGGGTGCGCAGGCCGGCAAGGCTCCCGATCAGATCCGGCCCGTGGGCGAGCGGCAAAGGGTGATACAACGCGCACCCGCCGAGGAGCACGGCGACGCCGGCCGCGATTCCGAGCCTCGATTGCTTCATGGGTAAGAGGATGCTCGTGCTTGCTGACCAAGTCCTGACGCCCGCAAGTCAGCACTTCGTCAGGGTCACCGCGATAATATGGCATCCGGCGCACCATGCGCGCCGGAGCCCATCGAATGCGGGTGCTGCTGGTCGAAGATCACGGGGCGATGCGGGAGATGATCGCGGATCATCTCAAAGAGCGCGGCTTTGCCGTCGATGCGGTGGGCCGCGGCGATCACGCCATCGCGGCCGCCGCCGTCGCGACCCTCGATGCCGTGATACTCGATCTCGGCCTCCCCGACAGGGACGGGATGGAGGTGCTGAGCTCGCTTCGCGCCACGCATCCGGCGCTGCCCGCCATCATCCTGACTGCGCGCGACAGCGTCGATGACCGGCTGCTCGGGCTCAACTCCGGCGCGGACGACTACATCATCAAGCCCTTCAACCTCCTCGAGCTCGAGGCGCGCCTGCGCGCGGTGCTGCGCCGCGCCGGCAATCCCCGCGGCACGACCTACTCCCTCGGCGGCGTCACCTTCGACACCGTCACGCGGGAAGCGGCGGTCTTCGGCAAGTCGCTCGACCTGACGCGCCGCGAGGCGGCGCTGCTCGAGGAGTTGCTTCGCGTTCCCGGCCAGGTGATCACCAAGGACCGCCTGGAGGATCGGCTCTACTCCCTGGAGGACGCGGGCAGCGCGAACGCGCTCGAGGCGGCGGTCTCGCGCCTGCGGCGCAAGCTCGCGGCCGCGCGCGCCGCGCTTGCGATCGAGACCAAGTGGGGGATCGGCTACCGTCTGATCGCGGGGCCGGCCGAAGGCGGCGCGGATTGAGCCGTCCCCACAGCCTGCGGCTGCGCCTGCTCGGAGCGATGCTCGGGGTGTTCGTCCTCGGCTTCGGCGTCTCGCTCCTCGCGTATCGCACCGAGGTCTACAAGATCACTCGCGATCTGCGCGAGCGTACGCTGCAGAATCAGGCGAGCGAGCTGCTGAATGCGCTTCACGCACGCGACGACGGCTCGCTCGAGGTGCGCCTGCCTGCCGACTGGCAGTCGGCCTATGAGAATCCCTCCAGGCAGTTCGTTTACACGGTGTTCGACGGGGCCCGGCATGCGATCGCCCGGTCGGCCAACCTCGCGACGCCCCTGCCATACGTTCGCAGCCGCTCGCACGCGCACAGGACGTTGGGTCCCATCGAGCTCATCGGCGCCGGCCCGGCGCGCCTGGCGGTCATCGTGGCGCGCGGCCCCCGCCATCTGACCGTCCTCGTCGGCCGCGGCAACATGGATTCCGACACGCTCGTGGACAGCCTCTTCGAGGAGGGCTCCGAGCAGCTCACCGTCATCATTCCCTTCGCGCTGCTCGGCCTCGCGCTGGTGTGGCTCATCAGTTGGTGGAGCCTGCGTCCGATCGCGCGGGCTTCGCGCGAAGCGGCGCGAGTCGGGCCGCAGCGCCCCGACCTGCGCATCTCACCGGGCGGCCTGCCGCGGGAGGTGCAACCTCTGGTAGAGGCCGTCAACGGCGCTCTCGACCGGCTCTCGCGCGCCTACGCCACGGAGAAGCGCCTCACCACGGATGCGGCGCACGAGCTGCGCACGCCGCTGGCAGTGCTCAATCTGCGCCTGCAGCGCGCGCGCCTCACGGGCAACACCGACTGGGCCGCCATCGAGCGGGAGCTCGCGCAGATGGGGCGGCTGGTCGATCAGCTCCTCGACCTGGCCCGCAAGGAATCCCTGGCACGGGAGCGCAGCGCGCAGGAGCTGCCCGTGATCAATCTCTCACGCGTGGTGCGCGAAGCCGCGGCGACGGTGCTGCCTCTGGCGGAGACCGCCGGCCGCGAGCTCGACATCGACGTTCCGGACTCGGTCCAGGTCCGCGGCAACAGCGATGATCTGCGCGACATGGTGCGCAATCTGCTGGAGAACGCGATCGTGCACGGCCGCGGCAAGGTGAGTGCGCGGATCGAGGCCACCGAGAGCGACGGGCACGTGACGATCGCCGTGGCGGACGAGGGCCCCGGTGTGCCCGCCGGCCAGGAAGAGGCGGTGTTTCAGCGCTTCCGCCGGCTCAACGTCGAGACCCCGGGCTCGGGGCTGGGGCTCGCGATCGTGCGCCACGTCGCGCGCGGCCATGGCGGCGATGCGCGCTTCCTCCCCGGAGCGGGGGGCGTCGTGGTCGAGCTGCCGGGGCTCACCCCGGAACGCGCCCGCGACCCGAGGACCCCGGAAGACGCGTGAGCGGCGCAGCTCTGGACCGCCTCCGGCTTACTGCGGCGGGCGGCCGGTGCCGGCCCTGAGCAGCGCGTCGACTTCCGCCTCCGCCAGCAACCAGTCCTCGACCTCGCCACCGGCGCTGAATCCGCGCCGCTCGGCGCGCAAGTACGCCGACTGCTCGATCATCCGGCGACGGATGTCGCCCGAGACGGTGCTGCCGGTGGAAGCTGCCGATTGTGCGCCCTTGAAGGCTTCGCGACGGCGCGGCGCTGCTTTCTCTGCAGGCGGTGCGGCTTCGGCGGTGCGAGCGGACCCTGTGGTGCGACGAGTGGCCATGAATACTCCTGTGGTTATCGGTGCGCTTCGAGCGCGCCGAAAGCTTGCAGGGTGCCTGCCTGCCATGCAAGCCAGGCCCGAAGCGCGACCGCAAGTGTCCGCGCACGTGTCCGCTGTCCGGCGGACGGACGCGCGCGGACCCCAACGCCCCGTGCTCCCAACAGCAAAATCATCGTCATTTTCAAGCGCTTGTGACCGCGGTCCCGTGTTGGCACACGGCGTGCAAATACCGGCTCGAGCACCCTCATGAGCATCGCCAGCCTCAAGCCCCCCTCCTCCTCCACGAGCCCCGTGCCCGCGCCCATTCGCGACACGGCCGCGCAGGATGTCACGCGTGACGTGCGGCCCGTCTGGTATCGCCGCAAAGTTGTCTATGCGACAGCCGGCGCAGTCATCGGACTCGTCGTCATTCTCCTCTGGCTGGCGCACGGCTGGGCGCGCTCCGGACATGTCGTATCCGCCCAGACGCTGGAGATCGCCACGGTGACTCGCGGCGACTTCGTGCAGGACGTCGCCGCGCGGGGAACGGTCATCGCCGCCGTCAGCCCGACGCTTTCTTCTACGGCGGCCGGGACGGTCACTTACCTCGTACATGCCGGCGATCGGGTCGCCAAGGCAGAGGTGCTGGCGCGCCTCTCGAGCCCGGAGCTGCAGAACGAATACGACCGCCAGCGCACCACGCTGGAGAGCATGGACGCGGCGCTCGCACAGCAGCGGATCGAGCTGCGCCAGCAGCTCCTCGAGAACCGCCAGAAAGCTGACCTCGCGGCAGTCACGATGAGCCAGCAGTTGCGCGAGCTGCAACGGCTGCAGGCTGCGTGGTCCGTGCACGTCATCAGCGAGCACGAGTACGAAGCCGCCTACGACACCTACTCGTCGGCGCGGCTGAGCTACGAGCACGCGAATCAGAACGCCGGCCTCGAGCGCCAGCGGATCCTGCTGGAGCTGCGCACCCGGGAGCTCGCGCGCAATGCGCAATCCCTGCTCGTGGCTGGACTGCGGCAACGGCTCGACGCACTCACCGTCCGCTCGCCCGTCAACGGCATGGTCGCGGACCTCGCGCAGCCCGATCAGTCGCACGTCGGCAGCAACATGCCCCTCGTGACGGTGATCGACCTCTCCGCGCTCGCCATCGAGTTCCAGGTGGCGGAGTCTTTTGCCGGCGGCATCAAGCCCGGGCTGCCGGCGGACATCACCCTCGACGGACAGACCGTACATGGCGAGGTGACCCAGGTATCCCCGGACGTCCGGGACGGCTGGGTGACCGGCCGCGCGAAATTCGTCGGCGCACAGCCGGTGGGACTGCGTCAGAACGAGCAGGCGGCCGTGCGCATCGTGATGGGTCAACACAATGATGTCCTGAAGGTCGAGCGGGGCGCTTTCCTCGATCCGGCCACACGCTACGTCTACGTGGTCCGGGGCGATGAGGCGGTGCGCACGCCCGTCGAGCTCGGCGCCGCCTCGGTAGCCGAGATCCAGGTCCTGCGCGGACTCGCCGCGGGCGACCGGGTGGTGATCTCCGACACTCAGGACTTCAACGACGCTCGCGCCCTGAGAATCGCGCGCTGAGCGGACACGACGCTACGGCCCCACTCCGCCAAGAGGCTCACATGCTGAAGATGCAAGATGTCAGTAAGGTCTACCGCACCGACCTCATCGAGACGCACGCGCTGCGCAATTTCTCGCTGGAAGTGAAATCCGGCCAGTTCGTCTCCGTGAGCGGCCCATCCGGCTCCGGCAAGACGACCTTCCTCAATGTCGCGGGTCTCCTCGAGACCTTCGATACCGGCGTCTACGAGCTCGACGGCCAGGATGTGAGCCGCCTCTCCGATGACGCCCGCTCGCGCATGCGCAACGAGAAGATCGGCTTCATCTTCCAGAGCTTCAACCTCATCCCCGACCTCGACATCTACGACAATGTCGATGTGCCGCTGCGCTACCGCCGCATGAAGGGCGCTGAGCGCAACCAGCGCATCACCAAGGCGCTGGAGCTGGTCGGCCTCGCCTCCCGCATGAAGCACATGCCCTCGCAGCTCTCCGGCGGGCAGCAGCAGCGGGTCGCCATCGCGCGCGCCATCGCGGGCGACCCGGCCCTCATCCTCGCCGACGAGCCCACCGGCAACCTCGACTCGCTCATGGCGCGTCAGGTCATGGACCTGCTCGAGCAGATCAATGAGATGGGCACCACCATCGTGCTCGTCACCCACGATCCCGAGCTCGCGCGGCGCGCGCAGCGGAACATCCACGTCGTGGACGGCGTGGTGATCGACTCCGCCCCCTATGAGCGGCGCCGTCCCACCGGAGAGGCCCGCGCGTGATCTCCTATTACCTGCGCCTCGCCTCGAAGAGCTTCCGGCGCACCCCCGGGCTCACCCTGCTGATGATCTGCGCCATCGCGCTCGGCATCGGCGCATGCATCGTGACGCTCACCGTCTATCACGCCATGTCGGGCAATCCGATCTGGTGGAAGAACAACGTGCTGTATGCGGTCACCATGGATTCCTGGGATCCCGCGGAGCCCGCGGACCCGGACCATCCCGCCCTGCCGCCTTTCCAGCTCACCTACAGGGACGCGACATATCTCATGAGCTCGGACATCCCGCGGCACAAGGCGATGATGGCCGAGCTCCTCGGTATGTTGAATGGCGCTCCCGGCCAGAAGGCGCCTGTGCCCATCATGACCCGCGCCACGACGGCGGACTTCTTCCCGATGTTCGACGTGCCCTTCGAATACGGTGGCGGCTGGGATGCGGCCGCGGACCAGGGCCCGCAACCCGTCATCGTGCTGAGTCACAAGTACAACGAGCGGCTGTTCGGCGGCCGGGACAGCGTCGGACAGACGATCCTGTGGAACGGCCGCCAGTTCCGTGTCATCGGCGTTCTCAAGGACTGGCAGCCCACGCCGAAGTTCTACGACCTCAACGAGGGCCCCTTCGCCGGGCCGGATGATGCCTACGTGCCCTTCAACTGGACGAGGACCCTGCAGGAGCTGCCGGCCGGGCACAGCGCCGACTGGGAAGCGAATGTGCCCGATACGTATTCGGGGTACCTCGCCTCCGAAGCCGTCTGGATCGAGATGTGGGTCGAGCTGCCGACGGCCGCGAGCCGCGACCGGATGCTGTCCTTCATGAACTCCTACTGGTCCGCGCAACACAAGGCGGGCAGATTTCAGCGCCCGCTCAACAATCACCTGACGAACGTGGGCGACTGGCTGAAGCTCAACGGCGTCGTCTCGAGCGATACCAGCATCCTGCTGCGGCTCGCCTTCGCGTTCCTGGCGGTCTGTCTGATCAACACTGTCGGCATCCTCCTCGCCAAATTCCTCAAGCGCTCCTCGGTCACGGGGCTGCTGCGCGCGCTCGGGGCGAGCCGCCGCCAGATCTTCTGGCAACACCTGGTTGAAGTCGGGACGATCGCCGCCGCGGGCGCCGCCGCCGGCCTGGTCGTCGGCGCCATCGGACTGAAGGCGGTGCAGATCCTCTATGCGGCGGCGAGCACCGGGGATACCGGCGACAGCAACTACACCTCGCTGGCTCACTTCGATGCCGTCGGCATCGCCTGGGCGCTCGCCCTCGCCGCCCTGTCCACGGTGGCCGCCGGCCTCTATCCGGCCTGGACGGTCGGCCGGCTGCCGCCCTCCCGGTATCTCAAGAGCCAGTGACGAGCAGGAGACTCCCATGTCGCTCAGTATCCGCCCCATGCTCTCGAGCCTCCTGCGCAGCCGCACCGGCGCCATCCTGGTGGCCCTGCAGATCACGATCGCGCTCGCGGTGATGGTGAATGCCATCTGGATCGTGAGCCAGCGCATCGTGGACATCGAGCAGCCGACCGGCATCGACGATCACAACATGTTCGTCGTCGCGATCGCCGGCCTGACCAGCCATTTCGACCTCTCGAGCGCGCTCTCGGAGGACCTCGACTACCTGCGCGGCCTGCCCGGCGTGCTCGCCGCCACGGCGAGCGAGTCGGTGCCCCTGACGGGCGACGGCCAGGGAACCGAGCTGTGGCTGCAGCCCGGACAGCGCGGCCACTCGATCGCGGCGGGCGAGCTGCAGCTCGATACGCAGGGACTGAAGACCCTGGGCACCTCGCTTCTCTCCGGACGCAATTTCAACTCCGCGGAGATCCAGCATTTCGCCCGGGGGAAGCTGGACCTGACACCGGCTGACATCATCGTGACCCACACTCTGGCCAAGGCGCTCTTTCCCGACGGCAACGCCCTCGGCAAGGTCGTGTACAACGCCGCCGGAAAGCCGATCACCATCGTCGGGGTCACGCGCGACTTCATGGGGGCGATCGGGCTCGGCAATGCGCCGTACGCATACGCGATCTTTCCGCAGATTCCGGGCGCCTACGGCGCCTACTTCTGCCTCGTGCGCACCCAGCCGGGCCGGCTCGGTGCCGTCATGCGGGTGGCGCAGCGGCACCTCGCCACCTCCAATCCCGACCGGGTCATCTTCTTCACCCATTCGCTCGAGTTCTACCACCACCGCATGGTCGCCGCGAACCGCAACATGGCGATCTTCCTCAGCACGGTCACCACGCTGATCCTCGCCATCACCTGTCTCGGCATCTTCGGTCTCGCGACTTACAACGTGAGCGCCCGGACGAAGCAGATCGGCACCCGGCGTGCCATCGGCGCGCGCAAGCGCGACATCATCGCCTACTTCATGGTGGAGAATGCCTTCATTCTCTCCGCCGGCGTCGTGGCCGGCTGTGTGCTCGCCCTCGCCACGGGCTACTGGCTCTCGCAGCAGTACGATCTGCCGCGGCTCGACCTCTACTACCTCGTGAGCGGCGTGCTCTTCCTCTGGATCATCGGGCAGCTCGCCGCCTGGCAGCCGGCACGGCGGGCGGCCTCGGTGTCGCCGTCCGTCGCCACCCGCACCATTTGAGGCGCTCATGCTCGGCTATTACCTTCGCCTCTCCCTGAAGAGCCTGCGCCGCACGCCGGGCCTCACCGCGCTCATGGTCTGCGCCATTGCGTTGGGGATCGCCGCCTGCATCATGACGCTGACGGTGTACCACACCATGTCCGGCAACCCGATATGGTGGAAGAATAACGTGCTCTACGCGGTGACCATGGATTCGTGGGAAGCCAACCTGCCTTACGATCCGCAGCGCCCGACCCTGCCGCCGTGGCAGCTCACTTACAAGGACGCCACCTATCTCCAACAGTCGACCATCCCGAAGCGCTCGGTCATCATGACCCAACTGCGCGGGATGCTGACCGGCGTTGCGGGTCAGAGCCTGCCGCTGCAGGTGTTGACACGTGCCACGACGCACGACTTCTTCGCCATGTTCGACGTCCCGTTCGAGTACGGAGGTGCCTGGCGCGCCGATGCCGACCACGGACCGCAGCCCGTCATCGTGCTCAGCAAGAAGGTGAATGACACGCTCTTCGGCGGTGCCGACAGTGTCGGGCGAACCGTGACCTGGAACGGGCACCGGTTCCGCGTGGCCGGAGTCCTCGCTCACTGGGAGCCCATGCCCCGATTCTACGACCTCATCGACAACCCCTCGGGCTTTGCACCGGCGGAAGACGTGTTCGTCCCGTTCGCCTGGGCGACCACCCTGCAAGAGATGCCATCAGGCAATACGGACTGTCCGAGCGCGGCCTCGTACGAGACATACCGGCAGTTCCTCGGCTCGGAGTGTGTCTGGACCGAGATGTGGGTCGAGCTGCCGTCCGCGGCGAGCCGCGATCGGTTCAAGGCTTACATGGACGCCTATTGGGCGGCGCAGCACAGGGCCGGGCGATTTCCGCGACCGCTCGACAACCGTCTGACCAACGTCGGCCAGTGGCTCCAGGACTTCGGCGTCGTGAGCAGCGACAGCCGCATCCTGCTGCGCGTCGCCTTTGCCTTCCTCGCGGTATGCCTGATCAACACCGTCGGCATTCTGCTGACCAAATTCCTGCGCGGCGCCCCGGTGACCGGCTTGCGGCGCGCGCTCGGTGCCCGCCGCAGCCAGATCTTCGCGCAGCACATCATGGAGGTCTCCCTGGTCTCGCTCGCCGGCGCCATGCTGGGTCTTGCGCTCGGCGCGTTGGGCTTGCTCGCGCTGCGGGCGCTCTACGCCCACAACGACCTGTATGGGGCGATCACCCATTTCGATCCCCTGGGTGTCGGGTGGGCTCTGGCGCTGGCCGCGCTCTCGACCCTCGCCGCGGGCCTCTATCCTGCGTTGTCGGCGGGCAGACTGCCGCCCGCCGTCTACCTGAAGAGCCGCTAGATGCCACCCGCCGCACGCGATGCCGGAGAGCATCGATGAGCCTGAATGTCAGACCCGTGGTTTCTGCGCTGCGGCGCAACCGCACCGGCGCTCTCCTGGTCGTCCTGGAGATCGCGATCGCCCTCGCTGTGATGGTCAATGCCGCATGGATCGTCGCCCAGCGCGTACACGAAATCGACCAACCGACCGGCATCGACTACCGCAACATCTTCGCGATCGGCATGTCCGGGATCGGCGGCGACTTCGAGGCGCCCGCCGCGGAGCAGCAGGATCTCGCGTATCTGCGCAGTCTGCCGGGGGTCGTCAGCGCGATGGCCTCTTCCGCTGTCCCGCTGGCTCCGCACGGTCAGGGCGGCCTCCTCTGGCGCGATCCGGACCAGCGAGGTCCCTCTCTCACGACCCGATCCATGGAGGTGGATGAGCACGGCCTGGACACTCTCGGGGTGCACCTCATCGCCGGCCGGAGCTTCGGCGCCGCCGACGTCGTGCCCTACTCGACCGATCTGTCTCTGACGGCACACGAGGTACTGATCACGCAGTCGCTGGCGCGCAAGCTCGTTCCCCATGGCAGTGCGCTCGGCAAGCCGATCTACCTCGGCGACGGCAGCATGCTGACGGTCATCGGCATCACCAGCGATTTCGTCGGCTCGGTGGTGCGCGCCGATCCGACTTACGACGTGCTCCTCTTTCCGCAGACTCCGGGAGCCGATGGAACCTACTTCCTGCTCGTGCGGACGCAGCCCGGCAGAGCCGAGGCGCTGATGCAGACGGCGGTGCGTCACCTCGCGCCTGCACGCGTGGACCGGGTGATCTACTTCGCGCATCCCCTGCAGTACTTCAAGCAGCGCCTGGACGCCGATAATCGCAACGTGGCGATATTCCTGGCGAGCATCACGGCGCTCGTCCTCGCCATCGCGTGCCTGGGCATCTTCGGCCTCGCGACCTTCAATGTCAGCACCCGCACCAAGCAGATCGGCACGATGCGCGCTGTCGGGGCACGCAAGCGCGACGTGGTCGCGCACTTCATGATCGAGAACGCCATCGTCCTGACAGCCGGCGTCCTGACGGGCTGCACGCTGGCGCTGGGCATCGCATACTGGCTCACCGCCCAGTACCAGCTGCCCCGTCTCGATCTCTTCTACCTCGCCATCGGGGTGTTCGGGGTCGCGGTCATCGGCCAGCTCGCGGCCTGGCAGCCGGCGCGACGCGCGGCGTCGGTTCCGCCATCGGTGGCCACCCGCACGATTTGAGGCCTTCGGGTAACATTCGCCGCCATGACCGATACCCCTGGCAAACCGGCGCGTTTGAGCCTGTCCGACAGCTCCATTCTCATCATTGACGACAACGATGGGGTGCGCACGGCGCTCGACGTACTGATGTCTCTTCATGGCGCACGCGTCCGGGGCGCCGCCTCGCCGGCGGAGGGGCTGGACATCCTCGAGAAGGAGCCGGTGGATCTGGTCATCCAGGACATGAACTTCCGGCGCGAGGCCACGAGCGGCGAGGAAGGCGTGCAGCTCTTTCGCCGGATCCGCGAGCGGCACGA
Organism: Steroidobacteraceae bacterium; assembly: GCA_036278795.1. Classification (GTDB taxonomy): domain Bacteria; phylum Pseudomonadota; class Gammaproteobacteria; order Steroidobacterales; family Steroidobacteraceae; genus 13-2-20CM-66-19. The sequence continues at coordinate 192,375 of DASUKK010000019.1, forward strand.
CGACGTACCGATCATCCTGCTGACTGCCTGGACCCATCTCGAGACCGCGATCGAGCTGGTGAAAGCCGGCGCGGCGGACTACATCGCCAAGCCCTGGGACGATGCGCGGCTGCTCACCACGGTCCGCAACCTGCTCGACCTGCGCAAAGCGCGCGCGGAGAGCGTGAGGATGCAGGCGCAGAGGCGCCAGGCGCGTCAGGCCCTTGCGCAACGTTTCGACCTTCGCGGCGCTGTATACGAAAGCGACGCGATACATACCCTGATCGCCATGGCGACACAGGTCGCCCATGCGGACGTGCCGGTGCTCATCACCGGCCCCAATGGCGCTGGGAAGGAAGTTCTGGCCGACATCATCCATGCGAACTCCTCGGTGCGCTCCGGGGCGTACTTGAAGGTGAACCTGGGAGCGCTGCCGCAGGAGCTGATCGAGGCCGAGCTCTTCGGCACCGAGGCCGGAGCGTTCACGGGCGCGCGCGCACGCGTGGGACGGTTCGAGGCGGCCAACGGCGGCACGCTCTTTCTCGATGAGCTCGGCAACCTCGCTCCGGCGGGACAGGCCAAGCTGCTGCGCGTGTTGCAGACCGGTGAGTTGGAGCGCCTCGGCTCCAACGTCACGCGCCGCACCCAGGTCCGGATGATCGCGGCCACGAACACTGACCTGCGCGCCGCCATCCGTGAAGGCCGGTTCCGGGAGGATCTGTACTATCGGCTCAACGTCATCGAGCTCGAGCTACCACCGCTCGCCCGGCGCCGCGAGGATATCCTGCCCCTCGCCCGGCATTTTCTCGCCGCGGGGCGCGAGCTCTCGGCGGAGGCGGAGCGGGCTCTGGCGCGCCACTCCTGGCCAGGCAATGTGCGGGAGCTGCAGAACGTGATCCGGCGCGCATGCCTGCTCGCCACCACACCGCTGATCGGCGTCGAAGCCTTGGGATTGCCCGCGCCGGAGCATGCGGACCTGGCCGCGGAGCCGGCCGTCGACCGTGCCGGCATCGAGCAGGCGCTGGAGCGCGCCGGAGGCGTCGTGGCGCACGCGGCGCGCGACCTCGGCCTCTCCCGTCAGGCACTCTATCGCCGCATGGAAAAGCTCGGTATCAAGCCGGACTGAATGCGACCCCTCTCTCTTCGGTGGAAGATTGCCACGACCATCGCGCTCGTGGCCGCCATCGCCGCCGCGCTCGGCGCGTTCGCGACGCATTGGCTGCGATCGGCCCCGCTCGGTTTCCTGGCAGGTTTGTTGATCACCGCACCGTGGATCGTCTGGCTGACGGCGCGCGTCACGGGACCATGGACGCACGTGCTCGAGGCCGTCAGCAGTGGCATCGGGAGCCTACGTGACAGGGATTTCAGCGTCAGCATCACGCCGCGTGGCAGCCGGGAGATCGTCAAGCTGGTCACCGCCTACAACTCGCTCGGCGACCTGCTGCGCCGCGAGAGAATCGACATCTATCAGCGCGAGCTTCTGCTGGACACGGTCCTGCAGACGACGCCGCTCGCCCTGACGCTGACCAACCTCAGCGGCCGCATCGTCTATGGCAACATCGCCGCGCGTCAGCTCCTGCGCGGCGGGCGCAAGCTCGAAGGCCTCGCCCTCGAGGAGCTGCTCGAGGAGTCCCTCACCGCCTTGCGTGAAGCGCTCAAGAGTGACGGCGACACCTTGTTCACCATGGAGATCGCCGGTGAGCCGGAGGTCTATCATCTCTCCCGGCGCGCTTTCGTCCTCAATGGCCAGCCGCACGAGCTGCTGCTCCTCAAGCAACTCACCCGCGAGCTCGCCGCGCAGGAAGTGGTCGTCTGGAAAAAAGTCATCCGGGTCATCGCGCACGAGCTCAACAACTCTCTGGCGCCGATCCGCTCGCTGGCCCACTCCGGAAGCCTGCTCGCCGTCGGTGCGCAAAGCGCGGAGCTCGAGCGGGTGTTCGCGACCATCCGCGACCGTGCCTCGCATCTCGCCACGTTCATCGAGGGCTACGCGAAATTCGCCAAGCTGCCCAAGCCCCGCCCCGCTCCGGTGGCCTGGCCGGCCTTCCTGGCGCGCATCGCGGCGGCGCAACCGTTCCGGATCGAGGGCTCGCTGCCGCAGCGCGAAGCCAGTTTCGACGTCGCCCAGCTCGAGCAGGTGATGATCAACCTGCTGAAGAACGCCGCCGAATCGGGCTCCCCGCCTGACGGTGTCAGCGTCAGCGTTCACCCCCGCGCTCAAGGATTCCTGATCGAAGTCGCCGATCGCGGCACCGGTCTTTCCGAGCAAGTCCTGCGGGACGCCCTGCTGCCCTTCTTTTCCACCAAGGCCTCCGGCACCGGCCTCGGCCTCACCCTCTGCCGCGAGATCGTCGAAGCCCACGGCGGCCGCCTCACGCTCGCGAACCGCCCGGGCGGCGGGGCACTGGTCTCGATCTACCTGCCCTAGGTTGCAACGAATCTGCCCGGAGACTAGACTAAGCTTAGTTCATCCGGACGCTTCCCTATGCCCAAAGTACTCAACATCCATGAGGCGAAAACTCACCTCTCCCGCATCGTCGAGGAGGTCGCGGCCGGCAAGGAGATCATCATCGCCAAGGCCGGCAAGCCCATGGCGCGGCTCAGTCCCATCACCCCAACCGTGAAGAAGAAGAAACTGGGTCTGCTGAAGGGCAAGATCAGGATCGCCGGGGATCTCAACGCGCCGCTTCCGGATGAGGTGCTCTCGAGCTTCGAGGGCCGTTAGCCTTGCGGGTTCTGATCGATACGCACCTGCTGCTATGGGCTCTCGCATCGCCAGGCAGGCTGTCGGCGAAGGCTCGGCAGCGGATCGAATCGAACGAGGTGTTCGCGAGCGCGGCGTCCATCTGGGAAATCAGCATAAAGTCCGCGCTGGGCAGGCTTCAGGCGAATCCGGCCGAGGTGCTGTCGAGCATTGAGCCCTCGGGATTCGACCACCTGCACGTCACCGGTGAGCATGCGGCGGCAGTCGTGAATCTGCCGCATCGCCACGAGGACCCGTTCGACAGGCTGCTGGTGGCGCAAGCGCTCGTGGAAAGGATGATTCTGATCACCGACGACGACACGCTCGGCGGTTACGGGGACAGCGTCGAAGTTGTCTAGCACTGGCATCGCCGCCAGGATCCTGGCCGTTCTTCTTACGACCCGGCGCGCCGAGGTGCCGTGGCGTGTGTTGGTGCGCAATACCGCCGCCGTCATCGCGCCGCTCGCGGCCGGCATCGCCAGCGGGCGCGTGGGCGTGGGCCTCTGGATCTCGGTCGGCGCGATCGTCACGATGTATTCCGACCAGCCGGGGCCCTACCGGCAGCGGCTCGCGCGGCTGCTTGCGGTCTCGGCGGCGGGCGGTATCGCGGCGTTCATCGGCATGGTGCTCGGCGCGAATCTGGCGGCGCTTCTTCTCGCGACCCTGATCGTGGGTTTCGCGGGCGGCGTGCTCGTCGTTCTCGGCGATGCCGCGGGCCGGGTCGGCATGGCGGCCATGATCCTGCTGGTCATCACCGCCGCCCACCCGGCGGGGAGCGTCTGGGCCGCTCTGCAGTCCGCCCTCCTGATCGCATGCGGCGGACTGCTGCTCACACTCTTCTCGATCGCCGCCTGGCCGCTGCAGCGCTATGGACCGGAGCGCGAAGCGCTGGCCGCGGTCTACGGCGGACTCGCCGCGCTGGCGCGGCAACGCGGCGTGGAGGCTGGCTCGGCTCCGGCGCTGACCGCGGGCATGACAGGGCTGCAACATACATTGCTCGGCCCACACCGTGCGCGTGGCGCGGTGATGGAGAGCTTCGGCGTGCTGCTCGAGCTCGCCGAGCGCATCCGCCTCGAGTTGACGGCGCTCGCGAGCAGCGACTCCAACGAGAGGATCGCCACGGTCGTGCGGACAGAGGCGGCGGCCCTGCTCGCCGGCGTTTCTGACGCCATCAGGGGCGATACGGACGCCGGCCCGTCGCTGACCCGATCGTTGGGTTCGCTGCGCGCCGCCGAGGACGGGTTATCCGCGGACGAGGCGCCCGCTGGCATGGCCTTCACACGCCATTTCCACGCGCTCTGCGGTCAGCTTGCCGCGGCCGCGCGCAATGCGGGCCGCACCAGCGCCACCGGCGCGCAGCTCGCCGAGCAGGCGGAGCTGCACCTGCCGCGCGCGGTCCGCCCGCAGTCGCGCTCATTGATTCTCGTAGCGAGTCTCACGCCGCGATCAGCGGCATTTCGCCACGCTATGCGAACCGCGATCTGCCTGAGCGTCGCGCTCTGGGTCGGGCGGGTGCTGAATCTGTCGCACGGCTACTGGATCCCGATGACGGTCGCCATCGTGCTGCGGGCCGATTACGGCGCCACGCTCTCCTTCGGGCTGCTGCGCGTGGCGGGCACCGTCATGGGACTGCTGCTCACCACGGCGCTGCTGCACTTCCTGCCCGCCGACGCGTGGCCGCGGCTGGTCGCGATGGCGATCCTGTGTGCGGCCTTCCGCTATTTCGGGACCGTACATTACGGGATCGCGGTCACCGCGCTGACCGGCATGGTGGTGCTGCTGCTGGCCTTCGCGGGCGAGGCCGCGGAGCCCACCATGATCAGCCGCCTGATCGCCACCGTGGTCGGCAGCGCCATGGCGCTCGCGGCGTACGGGCTCTGGCCGACACGGGAGCGCGAGCAGATCCGCGCCTCGCTCGCGCGGCTCCTGCGCGCCTATGCCGCCTATCTCGCGAGTCTCGGCGCCACCGCCGATCGGGATCAGCAGCGGCGGGAGGCACGCAATGGCGCGCGCGTCGCCCGAGCCAACGCCGAGGCGGCGCTGGCACGGCTGCTGGCCGAGCCGGCCACGTCAGCGACGCCCGCGGAGCTCGCGCAGTCGCTGCTCACCAACAGCAACCGGCTCGCGCGCACGACCATGACGCTCGATGCGGCTCGCAACATGCCCGCCGCGGCGTGGGAGCCGCTTCAGGGCCTGATAGCCCAGGGCGCCGCCGCGCTCGAACGCATTGCCGCCGCCGTGGAGCGCGCAGCCCCGCCGGCGTCTCCCGCGCCGCGTCTGCGGGCGGCGCAACGCGAGCTCGCCCGCAAACTGGCCATCACCCCCGGCGAGGGCGGAATCGCTGCCGAGCTGGTGCTCCTCAGCGACAGGCTGGTGGACAACATCAACACGCTCGGCCACGTCGTGGCACGGGCCGAGGCCGTCGGGTCGCAACGCTGAGCGACGCACGCTGACGTGGGCGGCGGTCAATGCGCCGCGAGGGCTCCGCGCGCCACGGCAAGCTGGCGCCGCAGCGCGGCCACCTGCGCCGCCGCCGCCGGGCTCATCCCGAGCCTGCCGATCGCCCGATCCACCGTATCGAGCCCCAGTGTCAGGCCAACACGGGCGGTCACGCGCCGCAGCGCACTCTGGAATCCCGGGTCGGACTCGAGCTCAGTCTCACCGAGCGCGCGCGCCTTGCCGATGATGTCGCTCAGCGCCGCCGCGGCACGTGCGGCATTGGCCGGTGAGCTCAGATTCTGCGCGCTTGCGATCTGCTCGACTTCGGGCAGGCTCGTGACGAAGCGGCGCAACGCATCGGCCTGACGCGGATTGCGCGGATGACTCGAATGCATCAGCGCTTGAGCCGCACCCATCATGGCGAACGGCGCGAGCGCCGCGAGGCTCAGCACCGGCTGACTCGAAATCGCCCCGCCAGCCGTGAGGCCTATGAGCGCGAGGCCGCCGATGCCGTGGACGACATGCAAGACGCCACGTTCCAACGCGAAAATCGCATGGAGCAGCGCCCGGATGGGCGCGAAGCCGAAACCGCCCGCGACGAGGAGGCTCGCCAGCGCAGCGCCGGGGGATCCCTGGAGGCTGAAGTGCTCATAGGCCGCGAGCGCCCCGGCCGCTACGACGAGATTGCACGAGTGAAGGACAAGCCGGCCGATGACGGCGTGCGGCCGCACCCGTGCCGCGGGCGCTGCCAGCGCCGCGCCGTTCTGCTCGAGTTGCTTCAGGGCCGCCCGCTCAGGGGAAGACATGGTGAGCCACCGTCATAGCCTGGACATCGCGGTCTCGAGCACTTTCAGGGTCTTCTCGCGCGCAACCCCGATCGCATCCACCCCGATCATCACGTCATTCTTCACGGCCCCCAGGCCTCCTGCGCGGGTCGCGCCGCCGGAGGCGATCTCCCAATAGGGACTCGCGGGCAGCGCACTGCCGCCCAAGACCGCCGCGACGTCCTTGCCACGGGGCATTCCGGCGGTGAAACCCTTGATGAATCCCTGCCGCAGCGAGGTGTTCTCGCGCAATTCCTGATAGCCGGCGATCCAACTGACACGAATCACGAGCTGCGCGGGCAGCCGGCCCGAGCCATCGACCTTCTGGTCGTACTCGCAGCTCTCCGCGTCGGCCTTCGGGTCGGCGGCCAACGGCCCGATGATCGCTTCGGCCTCCGCCCGGGTGAGGAAGCTGCAGGGGTCGCGCCGTTTGGGCCGATGTGCCGCCTCGAAGTCCTTCGCCGCCGCCACCGCCTGGATGCCATCGATGGTGAGCGGCTTCTGCAGCCGCTTGAGCGCCGCATCGGCGAGCTTGGCCGCTTCCGGAATGCCGACGGTGGAGTCCTCCACATCGACCGACACGCTCTGGTCGCCCAGCAGCGTCGCGAACTTGCAGCAGCCCTCGACGCGCGCCTCATCCCACGTGCCGGCCAGATCGCTGCCGTCCGCCAGATGCAGCATGCCCTTGGTCGGTCCCTGGTTCACCATCGACTGGATGTTACCCATCATCTTCCAACCCGCGCTCGCGCCGTCCCACTCGACCTCGAGCACGATCCGGTGGAAATGCGCATCCTCGTAGGTGCATCCATCCCCGTTGGCAAACGGATCGCCATTACTGCTGCGAAACGGCGGCGTGGCCAAGGGTGCCCGCAGCGCCGCCTCGGCCTCCTTCGGGTCGAGCAATGCGCAGGGGTCCTGCTGGTCGGTGGATGCGGTATCCGAAGCAGTTGGCGCCGTTTCCCCAGCCCCGGGCGGTGGATGGCGGCCGCTGCACGCGGTAAGCGCGAGCACGCCCAGCATCACTGTGAGCAGGAGCCACGGACGGCAGACACCAGGCGGTCCCGCTGGAGCATGAGGGGGTGCGGCAACGACTCGACGCATGACGGATTTCCGGCTCGGGATGATGCGCCGCAGATAATCCCCGCGGCGCCGGGGACGCGCATCAACCGTTCGGTTGATGTCAGGTGCACCCGCCGCCAATAGAGTGCGGCGCTCATGAAGCGGCCTATCCTGGCGTCCAGCCTCGCTCTCCTGGTGCTCGCCTCGGCGTCATGCGCGCGCCACGGAGCGCCCGCACCCGTCGCGAGCGACGCGCCCGGGACGGGCGCCGTCGCCGGGGCAAACGGTGGCGCGGTGCCGCCCTGGGCCGGGCACGTGCTGCGCGGCAGCGATCCGCAGGCGTTGCGCCAGTACCTGCTCACCGTGCGTGAGGTGAAGCCGATCCGGTTCCACGTGCGCTGGAATCCCGCCACGGTCGCCATCGACAAACAGGCAGCATTGCGTTCCCTGCGCAGTGTGAGCCACGACGGTGCGACGTTCGTGTTCGCGGCCGGCGAGCCGGCGGTCGGACGACTCAAGCCCGGAAGCATTCTCTGGGTCTGGGACCTCGCGGTACGCAAGGTCGACAAAGTGACGACCGCCGGCGCCCTGACGCGCGTCCATACGCTACCCGTCGCTCTGACCGAGGCGCTCCCGGACGCTGACATCCAGTTCGACGCCCGGGCGCCACTCAGCGCCTTCATGCTGTCCCGGCGACCGGCAGACATGGCTCCCCCCGGCGCCGCCACCGCCCCTGCGGGCGCGCCGGCAGCCCGCCCCGCGGCGCCCGCGCCCGCGCCCGCGCCGAGCAGTGATGCCCGGCGCCCCGGGATGCTGCGGCCCGTGCGCTACCAGCCGGACGGCTCCAGCAATCCACCCGACGATTCCCAGGCGAACCCCGACCCGCAAAACCAGGACAAGCCTGACAGCAACACCAACGACGATGCGGACGACGACGAGGACGATGATGAGGAAGAAGACGACTTCCAGGGCAACACGTACAGCACGACCCTGAAGGACTACGAGGTCTCCCTCGGCTACGCGCCGAGCGGCGATGACGGTCTGAAATTCCTGCTGGAGGCGCGCAAGGCGGACGAGGACAACGAGGCGCCGGAGCCTCCGGAGAGCGAGGGGCTGAAGGAGAAGCACGAGGAGCTCGAGAAGGCCGAAGACGAAGTGAAGGCGGAGATCACGAAGCTTCACCAGGAGGAGTTCGAGCAGCAGGAGGGCTTGAACCAGCTCGATGAGACCTACGAGAAGCAGCTCAACCAGATGCGCCAGGACGAGAAGGATCGCCACGATCCGAGCTACACCGGACCGACCCCACCGCCGCACCCGACCGATTCCAACGGCACGCCGCTCACCGAGCAGGCGATGGAAGCGAAGCTCACCAGCCAGCACGAGAAGGAGCGCAGCATCGAGCTGCAGAAGGTGCAGCAGGTGAGCCAGATTCTCGCGGAGGCGGAGATCAAGAAATCAGATCTGCACCATCAGCTCGCCGCGCTCGGCAAGACCTTGGCCAAGCACGCCGGCAAAGAGCTCTTCGACATCGTCTCCGACAGCCTCGACATCCGTTTCAGGGCCGATGCCCAGCTCAGCGGCTTCGATGTCGCCGGGACTTATCAGTTCGTGGACGGCGACATCGAGAAGGCGCAGCTGCAACTGAAGAACCTCAATGGCTCGGTGAACACCGATTTCATCGCGCGCCTCGGCAAGCCGGGCAACGAGGGCAGCAAGATCCCGGTCATCGACATCCCCATCGTGTTCGACCTGCCGATGCCGATCGGTGGGATTCCGTTCGTCTGCCAGATCGGCACCGACTTCCTGATCAACGTCTATCTCGCCGGCTATCACGCCACACTCAACCTGACAGGTCAGTTCCAATACAATGGCACGGACGGCTTCAGCTACGGGAAGAGTCAGTCGTCCTACGACGACACGCTCGCCGCCGCGAGCAAGCCCGTCATCTCCGTGTCGCGAGGCGCGAGTCCTGGAGTCTCCGCGGTGGTGCTCGCGATCCAGATGCCGCGCTGGGGGTTTGGCATCGGAATGTGGGGCGTCTCGTCGATCGCGTACTTCGACATCATCCATGTCTTTACGATGACGAAGTCGGCGGACGAGGCGATCGGCCTCGCGGCGCCGCCCTGTCTGCGGACGACCTACGAGGCCTTCGGCGATGTGGGAATCGAGACGCAGGCGCTGCCGATCCCGATCGAGAGCGTGCAGAGCTTCGCCAGCAACAAACTCAGTCCGAAGAAGCAGATTTTCCACGTCACGAGCGAGAAGCTCGAGCCGCCCATCAAGGCGTGCGAGATCGGCGGCTGAGGAGACTTCGATGCACGGGACCGTCCGGCAGACCTTCGGTCGTGTGGGGCGCACGGCCCTGCCCACGCTCGCGGTGGCCGCGCTGGCCTGCGGGGGCGCGGCAGCGGCCGGTGCCGCCCCCATACCTTCCTCATCCGGCGCGAGCGGTCAGTCGAGCTCGCCGGTCACCCTGATTCCGCTCGTGCGCGGCCTCACCTTCACGGTGACCTCCCACGCCGGATGGGATACGAGTCGCGGCTCCGTCCCGGTGGCCGACACGGAGCTCGTCTACTCCGTCGAGGCAACCGATGCGCATCAGGTGACTCTGCGCTTCCTCCTCAGCGCCCGCAGCGGCACGGCCGTGGGCAAGCTCATCGAGGCCGAGCCCGCGAGCTTCGTGCGTGTCATACGGCGCGAGGACCTGCAGTCCGCGACACGGGAGAAGATTTTCTTCGGCAGCGACGATCCCCCGTTGCTGCCCGGGCAGACCTACGCGGGCACTTCGGCCGCGGTTCTCGCCGCCCTTGCCAGCTCCGGCAAGGTCGCCTTCGTGCTCGGCATCAATGAGCCCGAGGAGGGGCTGCAGGCACTGAGTGGCATGACGAATGCGATGCCGGGCGGCGGTGCCGGGAACGGCGCCTCCCCCGCCGTCTTCTCGGGCATACAGATGCTGCTCGCATCGCCGGCACGGCACTACTATCGAGGCACGCTCACCCGGGTCGGCGCCGACGAGCCATTCTCCGTGCTGCTGGACGGCCGGCGCACGACGCTGCCCGCGGTGCACGCGCGCGGCGAGTTGAAGTTCGCCGACCGGACGATCACCCCGGAGCTCTGGTGGCTGGATCAACCGGGCAATCCGCTGACCCTGAAATGGGTGATCGGCGGCAGCTACGAGATCGTCACCCGGATCGACCGCCCGCCAGCGCTGCAGGACGGCGGCGGGGCTGCCGGCGCAGCGGCGGCGGCCGGGCTCGCCGGCCCCTCTTGCCGCGCCGAGCTCACGGGCGTGTATTTCACGACGGGCAGCGCCAAGGTGCTCGATGTCTCGCTGCCCGCGCTGCAGCGCTTCGCGGCGCTGGTGGCGCAACATCCCGATTGGCAGCTCACCATCGAGGGGCATACGGATAACATCGGATCGGCGGAATACAACCTCGACCTGTCGGCGCGCCGGGCGCAGGCGGTCCGCCAGGTACTGGTCGGCCGCTTGGGGGTACCGGCGGCGAAGCTCGAGGCCAAAGGGTATGGCCTGACCCGGCCCGTGGAGAGCAACGCGACCGACCAGGGACGCGCCCATAACCGGCGGGTCGAGGTCAGCCGCCGCTGCACCGCTTGAGCCGGCGTCATGGGAGGGCGCCTGAGCCGCGCAAGGGGTAAGATCGGCGCCGGGAGGGGGCGGATATGTCCGACTTAGAGCGGATTACCGGTCTCATCGGCGAAATCTACGCTGCCGCGCTCGATGGCAATCTATGGCCGCAGGTATTGCGGCACATGATGATGCTTCTTCATGGCGTGTCCGCGGCAATCTTCTCCGATAGCGAGCTGTCCAACGACCGTCTCTGTTACGAGGTTGCCGTGGAGCCCGCCTTCACCGAGTCCTGCGTGCGACTGTTGGCCCCCCACTTGCAACGCGCCCTGGCGATCGCCCGCGCGCTCGAGCGCAGCGAGAGCAAGTCTGCGGCGCTCGGCGAGGTGCTCGAGCGGCTCTCGTCCGCCGTGATCTTCGTCGATCGGCAGGGGCGCCTGGTCCATGCCAACGACCCGGCGGCGCGAATGCTTTCCACCAACGATGTGTTGCGCTGGTCGGGCGGCAAGCCGCGGCCGCGGGACGAGCGCGCCGCGGCGCACCTGGAGGCCATCCTGGCGTCGGCGCATCCAGGCCACCCCCCGGCGGGCTGCTGCGTGCTCTCGGTGCCCCACTGCGCGCAGGGCGGTGAGCGCATGATGGTCCACGTCCTGCCGCTCTCGGCCGGCACCCGCCGTCATGTCACCGGGCCGCGCGCCGCCGCCGCGGCGATCATCGTGTCGCAACAGACATGGGACTTGCCGCAACGCCTGCAGTCGGCGGCGAGGCTCTATGCGCTCACGCCCGCCGAATCGCGAGTCCTCGGCGTGCTCCTCACCGGCTGCACCATCGGCGGCGCCGCCAAGGCGCTCGGGATCAAAGAGGCGACCGTCAAGACGCACTTGCAGCATGTCTTCGACAAGACCGGCACCCGCCGCCAGGTCGATCTCGCGCAGCGCATCGCGGACTGCGACCGCTCATCCCTCGGCCGCACCGCGGCAGCCGAGGTGAAACTCTCCACGGGCGCGCTCGAATGAATGCTCTGCCGCCTCGATTCCAACACGGATAAACTGGAGGTGTCTCATGTCGATCCAACGAACGGCCGTCGGCCTCACGCTGGCTGCCGCGGCGGCCGTCACCCTGTCAGTGCGGGCCGACCAGCCGGTCAACCTCAATGTCGAGATGGGCTTGTGGGAGGTCTCGGCGCACGCACGGACGAGCGGCACGTTTCCACCGGATGTGCAGCAGCGACTGCAGAGCCTGCCTCCCGAGCAGCGCGAGAAGATCATGGCTGCCATGCAAGGCGTGATGGCGGACGCCCAGCGCGGACACGTTTTCCGGGAATGCATGACTCCCGAGCGGCTGGCGCAGGGCTTCGGCCGCGACGAGCAATCGTCGCAATGCAAGTCGTCGCTGGTCCGTAACACGCGCAGCGACTTCGAGTACCACAAGGTATGCAAGTCCGACGACGGCACCTCGCATACCGAGAACGCGGTCTTTCACATGACCGACAGACATCACGTGACGGGGACAGTCGACGTCGTCGCATCGGAGGGCGGCCACCCGATGACCATCCACCAGGTCATCGACGGGAAATGGGTGGCCTCGAGCTGCGGCAGCGTCAAGGACGTCGAAGTGGTGAAGTAGGCCCAGTGCGCGGCATCCAGCTCCGCAGCCGGGTCGTCCGGGAGCAACGTGGGCGCAGTCCCTGAAACGACGTCAGCGGGTACGGCGCTGGAGCGCGCCTCGCCGGCTCGAGAGGCCTGAGGCTCGAGAGGCCTGAGGCTCGAGCGGCTAGACCGTCGGCCGCGTCCTGCGCCGACCGCCGGGGGTGGGGGTATGCGTACGCGCCCCGCTGCCGTTGGTCGTGCGACCCGTACCGTTCCCGTTGCCGCGCACGGCGCCACGGCGGCCGGCCGCCGTGCGCTCGCCCGCCTCCGGCGCGGACTTCTGCACGAGCTGGCTGGCGTCCTCCCTGAACTCGGGCGCATCGACGTCGAGCCCTTTGACGTACTTGCGGAATTCCCTGCCGAGGACCGGATGGCTGAGCGCGTACTCCACCGTCGCCTGCAGGTAACCGAGCTTGCTGCCGCAGTCGTGGCGCTTGCCGTTGAAGCGGTAGGCGTAGACCGCCTCCTCCCGCATGAGGGCCGCGATGCCGTCGGTGAGCTGGATCTCCCCGCCCGCGCCCTGCCCGAGCCGCTCCAGATGCTCGAAGATCGCCGGTGCCAACACGTAGCGGCCCACGACCGCGAGATTGGAGGGAGCCACGGCGGGCTTGGGCTTCTCGATGATGCTGCGCACGCGGCTGGTGTTGGATTTGTCCGCCTCCACCGCGACGATGCCGTATTTGTCCGTGTCCTGCCGCGGCACCACCTGTACCCCGAGGATGCTCGCGCGCTTGGACTCGTAGACCTCCGCCATCTGCGCGAGGCACGCCACCTCGCTCTTGATCAGGTCGTCGGCCAGGTGCACGAAGAACGGCTCGGCGCCCACCGCCGGCTGCGCGCAGAGCACCGCGTGGCCGAGGCCGAGCGGCGCCGGCTGGCGGATGTAGATGCACGAGGCGTAAGACGGCAGCACGCTGCGCAACTGATTGAGCAGGTCGCTCTTGCCCTGGCGCTCGAGGAGTTGCTCGAGCTCCTGGTCGGAATCGAAATGATCCTCGATCGCGCGCTTGGAGGCGCCGGTGACGAACACCAGGCGCGTGACGCCGGCGGCCAACGCCTCCTCCACCGCGTATTGGATGAGCGGCTTGTCGACGACGGGCAGCATCTCCTTGGGGCTCGCCTTGGTGGCGGGCAGGAAGCGAGTGCCGCGCCCGGCCACCGGAAAGACGGCGGTGCGGATCACGGACTTCGGTGTCATCCTCATCGGACCTCTCCCGGCAGCTCCTGGCTCATGGCCAAGTGTACCGTGTCTGCAATGTGAATAGCTTCGCTTCGCAAGAGGCATGCCGGGCTCAGGGAACGAGCCTTTCCTCGCTCTTTTCCGCCCATTTGAACACCGCGGGGCGCATGCTGTCCCAGGAGCGGCATTTCGGACAGCGCCAGTACCAGCCCACGCTGAGCAGGCCGCAGTCATCACACTGATAACGTCCTCCGGTGTCCCCGATCCGCGTCAGCAGGGCGCCGAGGGAGCGGGCATCGGCCGCCGACTCCGTCTCGGCGCCCGCCTCGCCCGCGATGTCGGGAAGGCGGCGCACCTCCTGCGGCGGCAGGGCCGTCGCGAGCGCCCACGCGAGCTGCCTGGAGCTGATGGTGCCGTTGCGGCGCAGGCGCGCCGCGATCTCCGAGAGAACATCCTCGCCCCGATTGCCCCACAGTCCCAGGACCCGCGGGATGATCTCGAGCGCCAGCTCCGGCGACTCCTCCAGGGCCTTGAGGTAGAGCGTCAGCGCCCCCGGCGCATCCCCCGCGAGCTCCGTGATGCGCGCTGTCAGGACGTCCGCGCGCGGCAGATCCTCCTGATGCGTGCGCGCCTGGCGCAGGAGGGTGCGCGCCCGCTCCGAGTCGCCCTGCACCAGGGCCTGTTCCGCGAGCTCACAAAGGTAATGTGCCGCCACGCGGCGACGCTCGACCTGTAGCGCCTGCGGCAGGGCGTGAAAGATCTTCAACGCGTTGGCCCAGTCGCCCTGCGACTCGTAGATCCGAACCAGGTGGTCCAGGGCCGCCTTGCGGTACTCCCGCGAAGCCGACAGCTCCTCGAGCAGCCGCTCCGCCCGGTCCATCAGTCCGGCACTCAGGTAATCCAGTGCGAGCGCGAAAGCGGCCTTGTCGTTGAGCGACGAGCCTCCCTGCTCGCGCATGCGCGAATGGATCGCGATCGCGCGATCGACCTCCCCTCGCCGGCGAAAGAGACTCCCCAACGCGAATTGAATCTCCGCCGCATCGCCGTCCGCCTCGGCCATGCGCGCGAAGATCTCCACCGCATGATCGAACCGGTCGTTGATGAGATGGTCGAGCCCGACGTAGTAATCGCGCGGCAACCTGACCGTCCGCGCCGGACCAGTACGCCGTCCCAAAAACCACGCCGCAACCCCAACGGCGACAAACGCCAACGCAAGCAGCAAAGCAGGCAGCTCGATCACGCCGTCCACAATAGCGCCGCAGAATTACAAAAGGTAGAACCGGCAACCCGCGTGAGTGAAACTCGGCCGGACATGAGGAGGGGGCTCGCTTGCAAAAGCCCCTGGCCGCGGCTTCTGGA
>DASUKK010000020.1:0-525488 GCA_036278795.1 Steroidobacteraceae bacterium
TGGAACATCCTCCCGCCTTGCATGGACTAACCCGAACACGAATTACGGCGAAATTTTACGGGCCGCTCGCCTGAGTGTCCACGAAAATTCCGCCGGCGGCCTTCCGCGAAAACGCCGCGGAGAATCATCCAAGTGCATGATCCGCATGCACAATATCGCTCATGCCGTAACGACCCGGCGGCTTACCGAAGAGCCACAGCGCCGCCCGGAGCGCTCCCCGGGCGAAGATGGTGCGATCCCCAGCCCGATGGCTGAGGCGGAGCTCCTCTCCCGACCCGGTGAAGAGCACCGTGTGCTCGCCGACGATGTCGCCGCCGCGGACGACCGCGAACCCGATCTCCCCCTCCCGGCGAGGGCCGGTCCGTGCGGCGGAGGCCCCCGAGAGCGCTTCGGAGGGGGCCAAGCCCCGCCCCTCGCCCGCTGCGCGGGCCAGTGCGAGGGCAGTACCTGACGGCGCATCCCGCTTCATCCGGTGATGCGCCTCGATGACCTCGATATCGAAGTCCGGCGGCAGCGCCCGCGCCGCCCGGCGGACCAGCTCCATCAGCAGTGCGACCCCAAGGCTGGTGTTGGGCGCGATGAGCAGCGGAATCTCACCTGCTGCGCCATCGAGCTCCGCCTCGGTCAGCTCGGCAGCGAAGCCGGTCGTGCCGACGACCAGAGGCTTGCGAGCCGCGCGGCAGACGGCAATGTTGGCGCGAGTGGCATGCGGCTGGGAGAAGTCGATTACGACATCCGCTGCAGCCACCGCCGCCGGCAGATCACTCGTGACTTCGAGCCCCATGGGGGCCATGCCCGCGAGCAGCGCCGCGTCGCGGCCGAGGCTGGCGCTGCCTGCCGACGCCACGGCTCCCGTGATGCGCATCTGGGGGAACTCGCTCGCGATGCGTAGCAGCGCCTGGCCCATGCGCCCACTCACTCCGACGATGACGACCCGCGTCGCCGTCATGGCTGCCGCTCAGGCGCCAGAAAAGAAGCGTCTGACGCCATCCAAGAAGCCTTTCTCGCGTGGGGCGTGGCGGTGCCGGTCCTGCTGCAGCGATTCCTCGAGCTTGCGGACCAGTTCCCGCTGATCCGCCGAGAGATGTACGGGCGTCTCCACCACAACCCGGCAGAAGAGATCCCCCCGCGAATTGCTGCGCACCGGCTTCACTCCTTTGTCGCGCAGACGAAAGACGCGCCCCGACTGGGTCTCTGCCGGGATTTTCAGGGTGACATCTCCATCGAGGGTCGGCACGTCGACCGTGCCGCCGAGCGCGGCAGTCGCGAAGCTGATGGGAACCTCACAGCTCAGGTGCTCTCCGTCCCGCTCGAAAATTCCGTGCTCGCGGACGTGAACCTCGACGTACAGATCGCCTGGCGGCCCGCCGTTTCGGCCAGCCTCCCCTTCGCCACCCAGCCGGATCCGATCTCCGGTATCGACGCCCGCGGGCACTTTTACCGAGAGATTTCGGCTGCGGCGCACACGGCCCTGTCCGAGACAGGTGTCGCACGGGTTCTTGACGATGGTGCCCGTCCCGCGGCAGCGGGGACAGGTCTGCTGCAACTGAAAGAATCCCTGCGAGATGCGCACCTGGCCCGAGCCGCCGCAGGTATCGCACGCTGCCGGTGAGCTGCCCTTGGCGGCGCCACTGCCATGGCAGACCTCGCACTCGGTCAGCTTCGGCACCTCGATCTCCACCGTGTGCCCGAAGACGGCCTGGGGCAGCTCCAGCTCGATCTCGTACCGCAGGTCGGCCCCGCGAAAGACCTGTGAGCGGCCGCCGCGGCGCGCGCCGCCAAAGATGTCGCCGAACACGTCGCCGAAAATATCGCTGAACGCATCGCCCGGGCCGAAGCCTCCTGCGCGCCCGCGCGCATTCGCCGCCGCCGCCTCCACACCCGCATGGCCGTACTGATCGTACGCCGCCCGCTTCTGTGCATCGGTGAGGACCTCGCACGCCTCCTTCGCCTCCTTGAAGCGCTCCTCGGCCTCCTTGTCGTTGGGATTGCGGTCCGGGTGGTATTTCATCGCGAGGCGGCGATAGGCTTTCTTGATCTCCGCCTCGGTGGCCGTTCTCGGTACGTCGAGTACCTTGTAGTAGTCAGCCTTTGACATTTACCTAGTGTGTCACAGGTCGCTTGCAACCCGCAGTGCAAAACCAAGTTAGTGAGCGGCCCGGGGCCGTTCCCGTTTCCCGGGCCGCTCGCGTTGACGGATCTCAGGGTGCCGCGAAATCGAAGCCAGCGAGTCGGCTGGCCGGAGCAGGCGACCTCTACCCAATCAAACTAGCTTGCTTTGCGGCCCTTGTCTTTTACTTCCTCGAACTCGGCATCGACCACGTCTTCGCGGCCACTCTGACCGCCCGCGCCGCCCGCCGGCCCGGACCCGGAGGACTGTGCATCGCCGCCGGCAGCGGCGCCCTCGGGGCCTGCCTGGCCGGCCGCGTAGGCGCGCTGCGCGATTTCGCCGGAGGCCTGCGCCAGCGCCTCGGTCTTCTTTTCGATGATGTTGCGATCGTCGCCCTTGAGCGCGGTGCGCAGATCCGAGACGGCGGACTCGACCTTGGCGCGCTCGGCCGCATCGACCTTCTCGCCGAGATCCTTCAGGCTCTTCTCGACAGCGTGGATCATGCCGTCCGCCTTGTTGCGCGTCTCGACCATCTCGCGGAAGCGTTTGTCCTCGGCGGCATGCGCCTCGGCATCGCGGACCATCCGCTTGATCTCGTCCTCGGTCAGACCGCTCGAGGCCTTGATCACGATCTTCTGCTCGCGCCCGGTCGCCTTATCCTTGGCGGACACGTTGAGGATGCCGTTGGCATCGATGTCGAAGGACACCTCCACCTGCGGCATGCCGCGCGGCGCGGGCGGAATGTCACTGAGATCGAACTTGCCGAGAGACTTGTTGTCGGCCGCACGATCGCGCTCGCCCTGCAGCACGTGAATGGTCACGGCCGTCTGGTTGTCATCGGCCGTCGAGAACACCTGCGACGCCTTGGTCGGAATGGTGGTGTTCTTCTCGATGAGCTTGGTCATCACGCCGTGCAGCGTCTCGATGCCGAGTGAGAGTGGGGTCACATCGAGCAGCAGCACGTCCTTGACTTCTCCTGCCAGAACGCCGGCCTGGATGGCAGCGCCCACGGCAACCGCCTCGTCAGGATTGACGTCCTTGCGGGGCTCGCGCCCAAAGAAGTCCTTCACATGCTTCTGCACCAGCGGCATGCGCGTCTGGCCGCCGACCAGGATGACCTCTGCGATGTCGCCCGAGGAAACGCCCGCGTCCTTGAGCGCAGTGCGGCAGGGCGCGATGGTCTTCTGCACCAGATCCTCCACCAGCGCCTCGAGCTTCGCCCGGGTCAGCTTGATGTTGAGGTGCTTCGGCCCCGAAGCATCGGCCGTGATGTACGGCAAATTGATGTCGGTCTGCTGGGTTGAGGAGAGCTCGATCTTGCCCTTCTCGGCCGCCTCTTTCAGGCGCTGCATGGCCAGCGGGTCCTTGCGCACATCGACACCGGACTCCTTCTGGAACTCCTCGGCCAGGAAGTTGATGATCCTGAGATCGAAATCCTCGCCGCCGAGGAAAGTATCGCCGTTGGTGGAGAGCACCTCGAACTGGCGCTCGCCGTCGACTTCCGCAATCTCGATGATCGACACGTCGAACGTGCCGCCACCCAGGTCGTAGACCGCGATTTTGCGGTCACCGCCCTGCTTATCGAGCCCGTAGGCGAGAGATGCCGCCGTCGGCTCGTTGATGATGCGCTTGACTTCGAGACCGGCGATGCGGCCGGCATCCTTGGTGGCCTGACGCTGGGAGTCGTTGAAGTAGGCGGGAACGGTGATCACGGCTTCGGTCACCGGCTCACCGAGGTAGTCCTCCGCGGTCTTCTTCATCTTCATGAGGACCCGGGCGGAGATCTCCGCCGGAGCCATCTTCTTGCCCTGTACGTCGACCCATGCGTCGCCGTTGTCCGCGCGCGCGATCTTGTAGGGCACCATCTTGACGTCGCGTTGCACCACCTCGTCCTCGAACTTGCGTCCGATGAGTCGCTTGATGGCGAACAGGGTGTTCTGCGGATTGGTGACCGCCTGCCGCTTGGCCGGCTGGCCGACCAGCACCTCGTTGTCCTTCGTAAAGGCGACGATCGATGGGGTGGTCCGGTCGCCCTCGCTGTTCTCGATCACGCGGGGCTTGCCGCCCTCCATGATGGCCACGCACGAATTGGTCGTGCCGAGGTCGATGCCGATTACCTTTGCCATGTGTCTACTCCGCCAGAATCTCTTTCCAAAGGGGGATGAAGTCGATCTACTTTTTGGGTATTCGCGGTGCCGATTCAAGGCCGAATGGCGCCTTTTGCATGCCGATTTGTCCCTCGGCCGGCCGCCCCGCTCTCAAGCCGGCGCCTTGGCCACGATCACCCGTGCCGGCCGGATGACCCGCCCATTGAGCTCGTAGCCGGTCTGCACCACCTGCAGCACCGTGTTGGGCTTCGCGCCGGCGGCCTCCTGCGCCAGCATGGCCTCGTGCCGCGTGGGGTCGAAGAGCTCCCCCAGCGGGCTGATCGGGGTGACGCCGAGCCGCTCCAGCGCCTTGGCGAGCAGCTGCAGCGTCGCCTCCTGGCCCTGCTTGAGGCTGCGGGCGTCCACCTCGGCCTGGTCGGCGCTCTGCACGGCGAGCTCCAGGCTGTCGCGCACGGGCAGCAGCTCCGCGGCGAACTTCTCCAGGCCATAACGATTGGCGGCTTCGATGTCCCGCTGGGCGCGCTTGCGCACGTTGTCGAGCTCGGCCACGGCGCGCAGGTACTGCTCGCGGTGGTTTCGCGCACGCTCCTCCGCGTCCGCGAGGGCCTGCTGCAGGCGCTCGAGCTCCGCCGGGGGCGATGCCGACTGCGGGATCCCGGCCTCCTGCGTGCCGCCGTTCTCCTCCGTACTCATTAAACAACCTCCAACCACTGCAAGGCAAAAAGCTCACGCCGGGAAAGACCACTCCCCCGGGGCCAATGGAATTATCGCGCTGCGTGGGGTTCTAGCGGCGGGAATTCAAGGCCGCGCCCAGAAGCTTGGCGGTCATGTCCACGATGGGGATCACCCGCTCGTAGGCCATGCGCGTCGGTCCGATCACTCCCAGCACCCCGATTACCGAATCCGGCGAGCCGTACGGGGCCGTAACGACACTGCAGTCATCCAGGATCTGATAGCCCGACTCGTGCCCGATGAAGATCTGCACCCCGTCGGCGCGCAGGCTGTTGTCGAGCAGGTGCAGGAAGTCGCGCTTCTCGTTGAACGCCTCGAAGAGCCGCCGCAGCTTCTCCACGCTCGAGAGCTCCCCGGCCCCCATCAGATTCGTCTCGCCCTTGATGACGTACTCGAGTTGGTCTCCTGCGCCGGCGCCGGCTTCGAACACGTGCTGCGCCATCGAGATGGCATCCAGCATGACCTGATTCATGTGAGCGCGTGTCTCGCTGAGCTGGCGCAGGATCTCCTGGCGCACTTGCGCGAGCGAACGGCCCCGGAACTGCTCGTTGAGGAAGTTGGAGGCGCGCTTGAGCTCATCGGGCGAGTAGTACCGCTCGAGCTGGATGATGCGGTTCTGCACCTCGCGCTCGCCATACACCAGCACCACGAGCACGCGGTTCTCGGACAGTCCCACGAATTCGATCTGGGTGATCGAGGCCTCCGCGGCACGCGGCAGCGTCACGACGCCAGCGAGATGCGTCAGGCTGGAAAGGAGTTGCGAGACGGTGGCAATGAGGTCCTTCGAGCTTTCGCGCGCAGCCTCGAGCTGCCGCCCTTCGAGCTGGCGGCGGATCTCCGCCGCGGCGAGCTCCTCGACCGGCTGCACCTGCAGCAGGGTATCGACGAAGAACCGATACCCCTTGTCGGTGGGGATGCGTCCGGCGGAGGTATGGGGTGAGGCGACGAAGCCCAGCTCCTCGAGGTCCGCCATCACGTTGCGGATGGTGGCCGAGGAGAGCTGCAGGCCCGATTCCCGTGAGAGGGAGCGGGAGCCGACGGGCTGGCCGTCGCGGATGTAGCTCTCGATGAGCGCCCGCAGCAGGTGTTGCGCCCGCTCGCTGAGGTGGTCTTCTCGCCCTTCTACTGTCATGAGTCTCGAACCCTACACCTCAAACTATAGACGGCCGAGGCGACCGTCAAGCAAGACCCCCGCCGTCCTGCTACGATCCCGCGGATGGGCCACCCCGTCCGCACGTGCGCGCTGGTCGGCAGATTTACGGATTCGCGCGTCGCGGAGTCCGCGCATGCCTTGCTGGCGCACCTGGCGAGCCGGCAGGTCACGGTGCTCATCGCCAACACGGCGACTCTTGCTCATGCCATGGCCCATGCCATGGCCGATGCCACGGCGCACTCCGGACCCGCGCTTCTGCGGGTGCCGGAAGAAGAGCTCGGCCAGCGCGCCGACCTGATGATCGCGGTCGGCGGCGACGGGACCCTGCTCTACGCGGCGGGCCTCGTCGCCCGCCATCGCGTGCCTCTCCTCGGCATCAATCGCGGACGGCTCGGATTCCTGACGGATGTCATGCCGCAGGACATGCTCGGCTGCGTCGATGCCGCGCTCGACGGCCGGCTGGAGGCCGATGAGCGCCCGCTGCTCGCCGCTTGCCTGCGCCAGTCGGGCGGCGCGGTCGCGGAGGCGCTCGCGCTCAACGACGTGGTGCTGCAGAAGCTGGCGACCGGACGGATGCTCGATTTCGAAACTCGGGTCGGCGGGCGATATGTCAATACCCACGCGGGCGACGGCATCGTCGTCGCAAGCGCGACCGGGTCGACCGCGTACGCGCTTTCCTGCGGCGGTCCGATCATAGAGCCGCACCTGGATGCGCTCGTCATGGCGCCGATCTGCCCTCATACGCTCTCCGATCGTCCGATCGTGGTCTCTGCACACGCTCTGATCGAGATCTCGCTGCTGGAGCGGCCCGATACTCGCGCGCAGGTCACCTGCGATGGCGCGATCCTCGGGGAGATCGCCCCCGGGGACCGGTTGGAGATCAGGCCGGCGGGCGAGCGGATCACCCTCCTGCATCCCGCGGGCCACGACTACTACCGGCTGCTGCGCTCGAAGCTCCACTGGGGCCGCGGCAGCGGCGAGCGCTGACTCCCATGCTCATCCGCTTAGCCGTCCGTGACTTCGCCATCATCGAGGCCATCGAGCTGGAGCTGCATCCCGGGCTCACGGTGCTTACCGGTGAGACGGGGGCCGGCAAGTCGATCCTGGTCGATGCCCTGCAGCTGCTCGCCGGCGGCCGCAGCGGACCGGAGATGATCCGTCACGGAGCGGAGCGGGCGGAGATCGCCGCGACATTCGACCTCGGCAAAGCTCCCCCCGGCCTAACGCGCTGGCTGGAGGAGCAATCGATCGCCGGCAGTGATGAGCTCGTGGTCCGGCGGGTTCTGTCGGCGGACGGGCGCTCCCGGGCCTACCTCAACGGCCAGTCCATTCCGGTGCTGCTCCTGCGCGAGGTGGGAAGCATCCTCATCGATATCCACGGTCAGCACGAATTCCAGTCGCTGACGCGCGCCGCCGCGCAGCGGGAGCTGCTCGATGAATATGGGCGGCTCGAGCCCCTGGTCGGCCAGGTGGGAATCGCCTATCGCGTCTGGCGGGAGATGCTCGAGCGCACGCTCGAGCTGGAGAGCCGCGCCCGCGATCGCGAGGCGAAGCTCGATCTGCTCAAACACCAGGTCGGGGAGCTGCAGGCCCTGCGGCTCGAGGAAGGCGAGGTCGCCCGGCTCACGGAGGAGCGGGCGCGCCTGATGAATCGGGGCCGGCTGGCCGAAGCCGCGCAGGCGGCGCTCGAGGCGCTCTATCAGTCAGAAGATGGCAATGCGCACGCCGGTGTCAGCCGCGCGCTGCAGTCGCTGCGGGCAGTGGCGGCGATCGATCCGAAGCTCGCGCCCGTGGTCACCCTCGCGGAAGATGCCGCGGTGCAGATCCGCGAGGCCGCGCGGGAGCTCGAGCGCTATGGTGAGAGCCTGGACCTCGACACGCAACGCCAACACGAAGTGGAGAGGCGGCTGGCCGCCATCGAGGAGCTGGCGCGAAAGAACCGCGTGACGCCCCTCGAGCTGCTGTCGCGCGCCGCGCAGCTCGCCGCGGAGCTCGAGGGACTGGAACGGGCGGAAGTCGATCTCGCGGTGCTGCGCAAGGAGCTGGCGGCGGCTCTCGAGGGCTACAGCAAACAGGCGCAGGCGCTATCGGCGAAGAGGAGCGCCGCGGCGGGCGCGCTCGCCAAGGACGTCACCAAGCGTATGCAGACCCTTGGGATGTCCGGTGGACGCCTCGAGGTCGATGTGGCGCAGAGCCGGACCGCGGAGCCGGCGCAGCACGGCCTCGACGACGTCGAGCTGCGCGTCAGCACCAATCCCGGGCAGCCGCCACGGGCACTGGCGAAGGTTGCCTCCGGCGGTGAGCTGTCGCGTCTGTCACTCGCGGTGCAGGTTGCAACCAGTGCGCGGGACGCGCGCTGCATGGTGTTCGATGAGGTCGACTCCGGGATCGGCGGCGCCGTGGCGGAAATCGTCGGGCGGGAGCTGCGCGCGCTCGGCGAGCGCGGTCAGGTGTTGTGCGTCACTCATCTGCCCCAGGTCGCATCGCAGGGGCATCATCATCTGCGCGTCACCAAGGTGACCGACGGCAAGAGCACCCGCACCTCGCTGGCGGGACTCGCCGACCAGGACCGGATAGAGGAGCTGGCCCGCATGCTCGGCGGGGTCGACGTCACGTCCAAGGCGCGCGAGCACGCGCGCGAGATGCTTCAGGTCGCGGGCAAGCGCTTGGGCGTGCGGCGATAGGGACAGTGGGCCTTGCCGCAGTTGCCGTAGATGATCAGGGAGTGATCGCGGATGGAGAATCCCAGCCGCTGCGCGACGGCCGTCTGGCGCTCTTCTATCCCCGCATCCATGAACTCTTCGACGCGGCCGCAGTCCAGGCAGACGATATGATCGTGATGCGTGCCATGATTGAGCTCGAAGACCGCCATGCCATCCTCGAAGTGATGGCGAGTCACCAGGCCGGCGGCCTCGAACTGCGTGAGCACACGGTAGACGGTGGCGAGCCCGATGTCCTCGTTGGACTCGAGCAGGGTGCGATAGATGTCCTCGGCTGACAGATGCCGCGTCGCACTGCCCTCGAGGATCTCGAGGATCTTCAGGCGAGGCAGCGTCACCTTCAGTCCCGCTTTGCGAAGGTCCTTGCCTTCCACCGCGTCATCTCCCGCAAATGGCGCCGCGCTCGGGATCGGCCGCGGCGGATTCGCGATCAGGTATCATCGCCGGCCATTATTGCGCATTTTCCCCTCCTACGGACCTCCATGCGACCTGAACTCCTGATTTCCCTCCTGGGCCGGACCGCGCGCCCCCTTCTGCTGGCCCTGCTCGTCGCCTGTGTCGGGCTGACGGGATGCGTGTACCGCATGGAAATTCAGCAGGGGAACTACCTGGACGGGAAGGCCGTGAGCCAGTTGAAGGTCGGCATGACCCGCAGCCAGGTGCGCTACCTATTGGGGACGCCGATGATCGAGGACGTCTTCAACAAGGACCGCTGGGACTATATTTACTACTATAGGCATGGGTACGTCCGTCGACCGCTGGAAAGCCGCGTGATCGTGTACTTCCAGAACGACAAGGTGCAGCGCCTGGCGCTATACAACGTGCCCAAGGGAAGGCCGTACGGACCTGGCCGTCAGCCGTCGGTCAACAAGTTCTCTATATTCTAAATTTGGCCCGGAGTCGCCTGCGGCGCTTCGGGCGAGCACGGCCGTACAGCCGCCTTGATCTCGCGGCCCAGGGAACGGGCCTGCGCCGCTTACTGACTTGCTTTCGCCCGACGCACCGATTGGGCGCGGCGGCGTTCCTTGGGGTCATCACTCAAGGGTCTGTAGAGCTCGATGCGGTCGCCGTCAGTGGGGACCTCGGTCCGGCTGCGGGCCTCACCGAAGATGCCGACGGGAGCGCTGTCCCAGGGAACATCGGCGTCGGGCGCCTGGCGGCGCGCGGCCGTGATGGCATCGGCGATGGTTGCTTCGGCCGACAATACGACCGGCCAGAGATATTGCCGCGCGGAATCGGCATAGGCAACCAGGCAGTGTTTGTCAGCTCTGCGGCTCACGGCTGCGGGTTACGAAGGCCTCTACCAGCGAGCCGACGGTCTCGGCGAACTTGCTCTCGAACATCATGGCCGAGAAGGTGCTTTTGAAGGCGAAGCGCATGCTCAGCTCCACCCGGCATCCGTCGGAACCGATCGGCGTGAGCAGCCACTGGCCTTCGAGCGTCTTGAACGGCCCGCTCACCAGGTGCATCAGAATCTGCTTGTCGGGCTCGAGCTCATTGCGGGTGGTGAACTCACCGTGCAGCGGCCCTTTCTTCACGCCGATCGTCGCCACGATCTCGCGCTCGGTCCGGGAGAGCACGCGCGCGTGGGTGCACCACGGCAGGAAGCGCGGGTAGCTCTCGATATCATTGATGAGCGCGAACAGGCGGCTCGGCGGCTGGGCGACGAGCGCCGAGCGCTTGACCTCTCGCATGTGAGCAATTGTCCCAATATCACCGCCCCGTCGACAAGCTTCCCAATACAATGGCGCCCCCGAGCCCGATCAGCGCCCGCACCCCTTCATCCATGCCAACGAAGGCCGACTCCGCCCCCCGTCTCATCGCCGAGAACCGCAAGGCGCGCCTCGATTACTTCATCGAAGAGCGCTATGAGGCCGGCCTTGCGCTACAGGGGTGGGAGGTCAAGTCCATGCGCGCCGGGCGCGCCCAGCTCAAGGAAGCGTACGTGTATCTTCGCGGCGGCGAGGCCTTCCTGTTCGGGGCCCATATCTCCCCTCTGCCCTCTACCTCCAGCCACGTGGTCGCGGACCCGGTGCGCACGCGCAAGCTCCTGCTGCACCACAGCGAGCTCAATGGGCTCGTCGGCGCCGTCGAGCGCAAGGGCTACACCCTGATACCGCTCGAGCTTTATTGGAAGGCGGGCCGCGCGAAGCTCCAGGTAGGCCTGGCCAAAGGCAAGAAACAGCACGACAAGCGCGCAGTCGAGAAGGATCGCGACTGGCAGCGTGATAAGGCTCGGCTGCTCAGAAGGGGCGGCTGAGGCGCAAGAGGTCCGGAAGCGCTCACGGCATTTCCGAGAGCAGAAACGTCCGCCAGGAAATTGTGACGCGGAGCGCAGATCCGGCATACCGCGATCTTCGCGTCTTCGCAAAGCGCGGTCGGTGTCGTGCGAGAGCAGGAGGCCGCCGCCAACGTTGTCATGATTCCAGGACAACTTCTTTGAACCCCGATCGGGCCGCAGGGGCACATACGCCCGATTGAATCAGTACTAAAAAGCAGTCTCTCCGTTCACAGCTTTGAACTCGCGTCGCCATCTGCGCGATTGGAAAATCGCGCCCAGCAAAGGAAAGAAATTAGAGATGAGCATACGTATGCAGTTTCGCGTACCAACATTTGGATTTCTGCTGTTGACCGCTATTCCGCTCGCCGCGTTCGGGTCCGGAAGCGGCGGCCATGGCGGCAGTAGCACTCTCAGCAACAGCAGCGGCGGTGGCGGCACCAGCGGCGGTGGCGGCACCAGCGGGGGCGGCGGCACCAGCGGGGGCGGCGGGGGCGGCGGTGGTGGCACCAGCGGGGGCGGCGGTGGTGGTGGCGGCGGCGGCGTAACCGGTACAGCTCAAGATGTGTGCTCTCTCGTTGCACCGGGCGGTCAGCCGTCCACGATAGTCCCCGGAACGGTTTTGATTCGCGAGACCTTCGGATTTGGGCCTGACCTTGCACGCCCAAACGGAGGCACCGGCGCGCTCCGGCAGACCGTCCAGACCGGCAGTGTCAGCGGCGACGCCATCAGCGGCTATTGGGCCGAGCAGCCGTGCACCAACACGGTGATTTGGATGAGCCCGCCGGCCACTGGCTCGCAGACCTGGATATTCACGACGGGCCCCTCGAATCCGAAAGAGCCGCCGTCGCAGATGATGCCGGCGTCCCTGGGCAATGGCAGTTTGGGAGTACACAGCAACGGCGAGACCGTCCTCGGGAATCCGGTGGCACTGGTTCCGTTCCAGCCACCGGCGATTCCATACGAAGTCTCGGTGGATACCCTCCCATTGGGTCAAAGTTGGTTCGATGCGGGCTTTACCTCCTCGAATGCGTTGATCGAAAATTTCGAATCGGCGGGACAGGCATGGATGCGCGTGAAGTACAGCAATCTGGACACTCTCGCCACGGTGGAATTGCACGCCAATGGCTTGAGCGGGCCTTCCGTCAGCGCAGTCTTCTCTTCCGTGCCAAATGAGTGGGACACCCTGACGGTCAAATACGATCCTGTTCTCGAGCAGGTTACCGGCTATTTCGATGGCCAGATCGTTGGCGCGCTTTCGTATGATGCCTCGTCAGCCAGATTCGCTGGCTTCGAAGGCAACAGCGTCGCGGATGACTTCTCGGTGAAAGCCTCGGAGTGATCCCGCAGGACCGCTCGTTACATCCGCAGGATGTATCGGCGGTCCACCGGCGGAAAGAGGGCCAGGGATGGCCCCGCACGGTCCCGGAGGGCCCGCCCGAGCGTCACGGCGTACCCAACAGCATCACCTGAAGCGGTCGCAACACCACACCCGCCGGGGAGGCATCGCCGCCACTTAGAAGATCCTTCCAATCCCCTTTGGCGGCCAATTCCGCTGACAGGGCGGGTCTGGCAATGTGGTCGCCGAGATTCACGAGCAGCAGCGTCCGCTCCTGCCCCTTCTGGCGCAGAATGCAAAGCACGTCGGGTGATGCATTGCAGACCAGCCGCTGGCTGCCTCCACTCAGCTCCGGCCGGGCGTGGCGCAAGGCCAAAAGCCTGCTGTACCA
This sequence comes from Steroidobacteraceae bacterium, assembly GCA_036278795.1. Taxonomy (GTDB): domain Bacteria; phylum Pseudomonadota; class Gammaproteobacteria; order Steroidobacterales; family Steroidobacteraceae; genus 13-2-20CM-66-19. The sequence goes on from DASUKK010000020.1 coordinate 12,832, forward strand.
GTGATACAGTGAGCTCGGATCGGCCTTCTCTTCCTCCAGCGACACGCCGTCGTCGGAGCGGTTGTAGCGAACATCCCACGCGCGGCGATCGCGCCGGTACCATATGGCCGAGCCCGGAGCGAGCAGGTCGCGCCGCCAGCGGAACGCCTCGCGTGACGGGATCTGCACCTCATCCGACTGGTCGTGCTCGATGGCGCGGCCGCGCATCCCCAGCTCCTGGCCGTAGTAGATCAGCGGATCGCCCGCGAGCGTGAGGGCGATCGCCGCCCCGGCGCGCGCCCGTTCGGGGTTGTCACCCACCGCGGACATGTAACGATCGACGTCGTGGTTCTCCAGGAAGATCAACTGAGTCTTCCCGGGCGGCGTGGCGGCGGCAGTGGCCCGGATGGCGCTTACTATCTGCTTCTTGTCGAGGCTCACCAGTGCGCCGCGCAGCGGAAACGCAAACACCATATCGACATGGCCCCGCGTGAGCCACTTGTGGCCATAGCCCCAGTCGGCCTGCTCGGCCAGGATCTTCAACTCCGGCCGGCGGGCCTTCAGGGCCCGGAACATCGGCGCCCAGAAGTTGGCGAACAAGTGGGTGTCCAGACCCTTGTGATCGAGGTCGTCCATCATGTGATCGATGCGAAAGCCGTCGACGCCATCGTGTCCACTGCCGTCGCCATGCGGGTCGGCCCAGAACATCAGCAGCTTCGTGAAGTACCGCTGTACCGCGGGGTTCTCCAGGTTGACCATGGCGATGCCGATCCAGCGCCCGTCGTAGCCTTGCCATCGCGGCTTGTCGAGAAACGGCTGGGCGATGCAATGCCTGCCGTCCTTCCACAGGAGATAGTCGGCAAACGGCGCACGCGGCTTGCAGATCGACTCGCGCCACCAGGGATGACCCTGGGCCACATACTGGAACTCCTCATCGAGGTAGACCTCGAGCCCCAGCGCATGCGCTGCGCGGATGAAGGCGAAGTAATCGGCCATGGTTCCATAGGCCGGATCGATCGCCTTGAAGGCCGTTGCGAAGTAGTTGTGGTAGTAAGGCGAGGGCTGCAGCGGCGTCAGGAGGAGGGTCGTTGCGCCCAGTCGCTTGATGTAGCCGAGCTTGGAGGTGAGCCCGCGCAGGTCGCCGATGCGGTCGCCGTTGGAGTCGCGGAAACTGCGAAAGAAGATCTGGTAGAAAATCTGCGGCTGCGCCTGGATCTGCGGCTGCGATCGCGATGGCGCGGCGGCGGCCGCGCGCGGCGAGGCCCACCCGGCCGCCGCCAGCGACATGACGAGCACGCCGAGCATCTTCGACCTTCTATACAACTTCCACTTCCTCTCAGTAGCGACCATCCAAGACATCGCCGAAGAAGCTCAGACTGTCCTCCAGCGTGCGCGTCCAGTAGGGCCAGTCGTGACCGCCGGGACTCTCGGCATAGAGATGGCGCACACCTGCTTGCTCGAGCGCCGTGTGCAGGGCGCGATTCGCATCGAGGAGCCCGTCTCCCAGTCCACAATCGATGCGCAGCGGCGGTAGCCGCCCGGGCTCGCCGATGAGGGCGGCGACGGCGCTGCGGTCCGCGGGCAACGCGCTCCATCCCTCCATGCTTTCCTCCATGAAGCTCTCGAGCTGCGCCGTCCCGGTGATCGCCGACAGGGCCGCGGCCGCCGCGATACGCGCCCTGTATTTGCCCGCCAGGCGCAGCGCGCCAAAGCCGCCCATGCTCAAGCCCGCCAACAGCAGCGGCGAGCGCTCCGTACACCCGTCGATCAGTTGCCGGGCCAGCGACGGGACGTCCTCCATGATCCAGCGTTCCGCATCCAGGCCCATTTGTGAAACGTACCCCGACCCGTCACCCCACAGGCCATCGGAAGGCATCAACAGGGCGACGGGCGGCAGCCGGCCGTGCGCGATGAGACGCGCGGCAGTGAGATGCGCCCCGCCCTTCAGGGCCCAAGCCCAGTGTGAGCCATAAACGCCGTGCAGCAGTATCACGATCGGAAGATCGCGAACGCCCCGGGCCGCCGGCGGCACGAAGAGTGTCACGTCGGCGCGGCGCCGCAGCGCGGGGCTTTTGACGGTGACGAACTCCAGGCCCTCTGCGCTGATGGCGGGATCGGCGCGCTCCACTGTACGGAAATTGACACGTGGAGCGGTCATGCGATCTGCAGTACGCCCTTGCTGCTGTGTCCGCGGAGCATGTCGTCGAACGCCTGGTCCAGGCGCTCCAGCGGGTATCGATGGCTGATCAGCGAGGCCAATTCGATGTCCCCGCGCTCCACCCACTCGAACAGGCGTGGGAAGTCACGCGCCGGCACGCAGCCCCCGTACAGGGGCGTCAGGTATCGCTTGTTCCAGAAAAGGTGGGTCAGCTCCATGGTCGCGGGGCCGTGCGCACCGCTCACCTGCAGGGCATCGCCGCCGTTGCGTGCCAGCCGTAACGGCAGGAAAGCCAGAGCGGGCACGCCGGTCGCTTCGAATGCGTGATCGACGCCGCGCCCGTCGGTGAAGGCCCGTACCGCGGCGATCAGCAACTTGTGCTCCGGATCGCCATCGTGGACCTGCCACGCATGGGTCGCGCCCAACCGGACTGCATGCTCGAGGCGGCTGGAGACCCGGTCGATCGCAATGATGGTGCGCGCCCCGGCTATGCGCGCCCCCTGGATCACGTTCAGACCCACACCGCCGCATCCGAGCACCGCCACCGACGCTCCCGGTGCGACGGCAGCCACGTTGACGACCGATCCCACGCCTGTCATGACCGCGCAGCCGAGGATACAGGCGAGATCGACGGCGAGATCTGGCGGCAGCGGGGTTACCGCTTCGGCGCGTACCACGGTATGCCGGGCGAAGGTGCCCAGGTGAAAGGCGCGCTCCACCGGCCGGCCTTGCCAGCGGGTCGCCCCGGCATGCGCGCGGCTGTCGCCCAGGCGGCCATGGTCGTCCACTCCGTGCGTCCGCTCGCACAGCGCATCGGCGCCTCGCGAGCACTGGAAACAGGCTCCACAGGGAATCGCCCAGTTGAGCAGCACGGGCTGGCCGGGGGCGAGCCCCTGCACACCGCCGCCGACGCTTTCGATATAACCCGCGCCTTCATGACCGATCAGCAGCGGCCCTGTCCAGTTCAGCGAGGCATGATCGGTGTGGCAGACGCCCGCCGCATGCAGCTCCACTCGCACTTCTCCCGGACCGGGCGGATCGACTTCGACCTCGTCGATGCGGAAGCTGCCCTGGCCGTTCGCAAGAGCGGCAGGTCCACGGAGAACGCCGGGACTCACGAAGTGCGCTCGAAGAGAACCGGGTTCTTCGGCGTATCGATCACTTCGCCGATCACGGCGCCCGGACACCATTTCTCCCAATCGTTGCGCTGATTGGGATTGGTGGGAGCGATCAGCCGCATGTCGCGGTCCATGTAGATCACGGTCATCACCGAGCGCGGATTCGGCGAGCTGTTGGGACCGGCACGATGGAATGTCCAGCCGAGATGAAAGCTCACCTCACCGAGCTCGAACGGCTCGTCGACCACGCGAAAGCCGTGCGCCTGCATGTTCGCCGTGATGGCGCGCTCGCTCTCGTCGGAGATGATCAGATCGCGGCCAAACTCCACGCCCTGGCTGCCGGCATAGAAGGCAAGCGGCCCCATCTCCTGCGGTACCGCCTGCAGAGGCACCCAGGCGGTGATGGTGCGGTCGCTGCTGACGGGCCAATAGTACTGGTCCGCGTGCGCCGGAGTGATGCCCCCACGGGACTCCTTGTAGAGCGACTGATCATGGTACAGCCGTACGCCGCTGACCTCGAGCAGGGTCGCGGCGATCTCGGCGAGACGGCGGCCGAACACGAACTCGCGCACGCGCTCGCCGCGCTCCCAGAGGTTCATCACCTGCAGGAAAGCGCGGTCGTACGTGCTGCGCTGCTCCATGGGCAGCGTCTGAGTGTTGAGCGCGATGGTCAGTCGCGTGATTTCCTGGCCATAGTGAGCGAGCTCCTCGGCGTTGAATACGCCCTTGAGCTTGATGAATCCATCACGGCGGAACGCTTCCACCTGCTGGCGCGACACGGGATAGTGCCGCGCAAGGTCGATCTTCACTGCTGTCTCTCCGTACCCGGGCCGAGCTGCACCACCACGAGGCCTTGGGGCGGTACATCGAGGCTGAACCTGCCATCACGCACGCCGATCCGCTCGGGCGCCGTCGGGCGGGCAGCCTGGCGCAGCGCCAGAACCTGCGCGTGGCTCGGATACGCGGGGCGACCCATGGCATCGAACGCGCGTATGACGTTGCCATGATCGTAATCGAGACGCCAGACCGTGGCGCTATCCACGGCGCCGAGATGGGAGACCTCCACGGTAAAGCGCTTGCTGCTCCCCTTGGGCGGGGCGGCGACGTAGGTCGTCTTCGTGCTCACCGGCTCCGCATAGTTCCACATGGCCAGCACGATGCTGCCATCGTCCCGCCGCGTGGCCAGGACCGGCCCGCTGCCGGCCGGCAGGCGCGTGCGACCCAGCTCGTGGAGCATGGCAAAGGCATTGAATACGGGCTTTGCGATGCGGTCCTCGGCGATCAGGCCATAGCCGCCGTAGAACGGCGTCTGCACCACTCCCTGCTCCTCGAAGACATCGGAAAACGACCAGTAGCTCATCATGTCGACCTTGCCGGCGCATCCTTGGATCACTTGGGCGATGTAGGGCCCCATGAACGGCGAATCGAGCATATTGGGCACGGTGTAGATGGTGGCGTTGAACTCGCTCAGGATGAAAGGCAGATGCGGGTACGGTGATGCCTCGATCTGCCGGTGCACCGTCGCCACGGCACCGCAGGGGTCGCCGTAAGCATGAGTGCTGACGAAGTCGACCGGCACATGCTTCTCGTGAGCGTGGGCCAGAAACTCGGGCACCCATGCGTTGGAGGCCGTCGAGGGGCCGCCCACGCGCAGCCGCGGGCTCACCGCCTTGAGATCGCGGGCGGTGTGATCGTACAGCTTGAAGTAGCTCGCCTGCGCAGGCGTGCCGTTCCAGAAAGCGATGTTGGGCTCGTTCCAGACCTCGAAGTACCAGCTCGCGACTTCGTCGATCCCATAGCGCTGCACCAGATGCTGCGCGAACGCCTTGATCAACCCGTCCCAGAGCGCATAGCTCTTCGGCGGCGAGGCGATGAGATGATAGAACAGCGGCTTGGCGGCTTTCGGCCGGCTGTCCAGGTCCGACGGCATGAAGCTGAGCTCCACGTAGGGCTTCACGCCGCGTGCGAGGAGGCCGTCGTAGATCTGGTCGACGTAGGAGAAATTGTAGACCGGCCTGCCCTTGACCAGACGGAACACGCCTACATCGTCGTCGAGAATACCGTGCGCACGAACATAGGTGAACCCGGTCGCCTGCTTCACCTGGGTGAGGTCCGCGCGATAGTCGTCACGCAGGGCGAGGACGGCACGGCCGGAGCCGAACATTTCCTCCCAGAAGTGCGGAAATGCAGTGCCTGCGGAGCGCGCATCCACGCTGACATGCACATTGGCAGCCGTCGCAGCTGTCACGGGAGCGGCAGGTGCGTCGGCACCAGGCAGCGCCGCCATGAGCCCCACCAGGGCGATGAAAGTGTATCGGCCACGTGCCATGAATCACTCCTCGAGGCGGCCATGCATCGGCCGGCAGGACAGGGTGGCGCGTCGGCATAACCACCCGGCCAGCCGCCGCGCAATCAGAACTTCAGGTTGATGCCGGCGTAAATCGTACGGCCGAAGTACTGAATCGTGCTGGTTTCCGTCGGATTGCCGAAATACGTCCGCGTCGGCTGGTCGGTGAGATTCAGCACCTGCAGCAGCCCGCTCAGATAGCTCGTGAAATTGTAGGACGCTTGGTAATCGAGCACCGTCTCCGATGCGAAGTACACCGTCTGGAAATTGAAAGACACCTGCGAGGCCGACACGAACGCTGAGCGGTAGTTGGCCGCCAGCCGAGTGGAAAAGCCACCGTGATCGAAGAACACAGCGGCGTCGGCGACGTTCTTCGACAAGCCCGGCAGAGCCTGCTCCTGCGGGAAGCCGCCGAGATCAGACGGCACCTGGACATCGCTTTCGGTATAGGCGTAATCGGCGCTCACGCCCAATCCGGACCAGATCCCTGGCAGGAAGCCGGCTTTCTGGAACTCCAGCTCGATGCCCCGCACGTAGCCGCCCTGAGTGTTGTTGTAGGCGGTCTGATACTCGCCGTTCAGGTAGGGTCTGCCGGTCGCGGGATCGGTCGGCACGATGAAGCCGTTGCCGGCGAAGTCGAAGTTCTCGTCGGTGATGTTCTGCACGAAGGAGTCGATGTGCTTGTAGAACACGTCCGCCGACACCACGCCTGTCGAGTGGTCGAAGTAGTGCTCGAGTGCGAGATCATACTGAGTCGCGTACATCGGGCTCAGCAGCGGATTGGTCCCGCTGTAGAGGTTGTATTGGCCGTTGCTGATCCACGAGGCGGTGCCCGATTTCAGCAGATCGATCGGCGGCCGCGCCATCACCTTGGCGGCCGCGAAGCGCAGCTGATCGCTCGGGTCCAGGCGATAGTTGAGATTGAGCGACGGCAGCCAGTCGTGGTACGTCTGGCCCGGGTCGACTCGGATGAAGGCCGTGCTGACGACACCGTGCCCGTCGGCGATCGGCACGCCGTTTCCGTCGCCGACGTCATCCAGGCCGGGGCTGTACTGGGAAGTGTGCACGAAGCGCACACCCAGGTTGCCGGTCAGCTCGCGGTTGAATACGGTCGTGTCGATATCGGCCTGCACGAATGCATCCCTGAGCTTCTCGTCGACTTCGCCGCTCTGCTGCTCGGTCCAGTCCTGCGACCAGTCCTTCACCGGGTCCGGCGTGATGCCGTGCGCCGCGAGGACTGCAGCACCGTTGATCGCGAGAAAACAGGGGTACTTGCCGAACTCCCCGCCCTTCCAGCAGGCCGTATGCGCATCGCTGGCGCTCAGGGCGAGCGGCGGCTGAGCAGGCGTGCTCAGAAAGTACTCGCCGTAGTCCGAACCGTACGTCCACACGGCGCGGTCGGCATTGTACGTGTGGTTCTGTCCGTAGATGCCCGCCTCGACGGCGTCCAGCACCGGATTGTTCAGCCGGTACTTCACGCTCATGCTGAAGGCCTTCATCCTGTCGTGATAGCTCGTCGGGTACACGCCGTAGAAATCCAGCGCCTCGTCGTTGAGGTTGGTGTACTGGCCCGGGTTGGCCACCGTAAAGTCACCGACCCCGAGTCCATGAAGGAGGAAGGACACCGACTGGTCGGCGACCAAGGGCTGCGCCGATCCCAGGCCATTGAACGGATCGGCCGTCACGTCCGAGCCGACCGTGTAGCTGTTCGCGTGCGAGATCGACAGGTCCGCGGTCACGGTCCACGGGCCCTGCCTCCATTGGGCATTCAGGCCGCCGGAGAACACACCGCTCTGCGTCGACTGATTGTTGTCGGTCGTCTCGACGGAGAACGCCTGAAAGCCCGGAATGCCGAAGAACCCGCCGGGAATGCTGCTCGCAGTGCCGCCGATCAGCGCGCCGTTCGGCGCCAACACGGGGTTGCTGACGACGGCACCGCCGTTGGTGAAAAGCTGCGCGCGCAGGCCCTGCTGGTACGAGCCGTCGTCGTAGTGCGAGTAGAAGGCCGAGCCGGCAAGCTTGAAGTGATCGTTGGGCTTCCAGACCAGCGTACCCATGTAGCCACGGCGCGTCTCCGAGCCGCCGTCCTGATTGATCTGAATACCGCTGTTTATGTAAGCCTGCTGGCCGCCGAGCATCTCCGGCGAGGTCTCGTAGGACTCGTTGACGAACTGCTCGGACACGTGCGGCTGCGACAACTGAGCGATACCGAGGCCCAAGCCCAGCGTGTCATCGAAGAACTTGCCCTGATAGGCGGCGCTCACCCGATAGGAGTAGGCGTTGTCGCCGTAGATCTCGTTGGCGCGCGTATTGTAGCTGCCGCGGCCGTCGACATCGAACGACTGCTCCCTTTTGCTGTCCAGGGGATTCGCCGTCTGCATCGCGATGGTGCCGCCGACTCCGCCCTCGATGAGGTCGGCCTGCGAGGACTTGTATACGGCCACCTGGTTGATCAGCTCGGACGGATAATCGTCGAACTGGATGTAGTTGCTGCCGCTGGTCGAGGGCTGCACACGGCCATCGAGCGTCGTCTGGATGAAATTTCCGCTGAGGCCGCGGATGTTGATCTGCGAGGCCTCGCCGCCGATGCGTTCCGCCGCGACGCCGGGCAACCGGGTCAGGGCATCGGCGATCGATTGGTCGGGAAGTCCGCCTATGTCGGCGGCCGTGATCACGTTCTCGATGCCGTCGGAAAAGCGCTGCAAATCGACCGACGTCTCGACACTGCGGGTATAACCCGTCACCGTAATGGTTTCGAGTGTCTGTACCAGCTCCTCTTCCTTGCTCTGCCTGTTCCCGGTGTCACTGGCGGACGAAGCTTGCGGCTCTGATGTGGGCTGACTGGCGGCCGCATCCTGCTGAGCCGCGTCGGCGTGAGCCCCGCCAAACGCAATCACTCCCAGCGAAGCCAGTGTTGCGACGAAAACCTTGCGTTCGAAACTCATGATCGATCTGCCCCCATACAGCCTGCCTCGTCCGCCGGCGATCGATTCGCCGGCCGCGGGCGGTGCCTCTGCTCAAAAGAGCGACGGAGGCTCATGGTAGGGATTGGCCGGGACGCGGCACAGCCTTTGCAAACGTATACATTCGATGAATACGTTTGCAGCGACCCGGGGTGGCCACGCGGCGCCGGGCGGTGACGTGTCATAGTTCCGGCTGCCAAATGTCAGGGAACAGCATGACCGACTCACCCTGGTGGCGCGGCGCCATCATTTATCAGATCTACCCGCGCAGTTTTCTCGATACGAACGGCGACGGCATCGGCGATCTGCCCGGGATCATCGAGCGGCTCGACTATGTCGCGAGCCTCGGGGTGGATGCGATCTGGATCTCGCCTTTCTTCAAGTCACCGATGGCGGACTTCGGCTACGACATCGCGGACTATCGCGACGTCGATCCGATTTTCGGCACCCTGGCCGACTTCGACCGCCTGGTGACCCGGGCGCACGGCCTCGGCCTCAAAGTGATGATCGACCAGGTCCTCAGCCACACCTCGAGCGAGCATCCATGGTTCCGCGAGAGCCGCCAGAGCCGGGACAATCCCAAGGCGGACTGGTACGTGTGGGCCGATCCGCGCGCCGACGGCACGCCCCCCAACAACTGGCTGTCGATCTTCGGCGGCTCGGCCTGGCAGTGGGAGCCGCGCCGCGAGCAGTACTACCTGCACAATTTCCTCGCGTCGCAGCCGGATCTCAATTTCCATCATCCCGCCGTTCCGGAGGCGATGTTGGGGCATTTGCGCTTCTGGCTGGACCGAGGCGTGGACGGCTTCCGGCTGGATTCCATCAACTTCTGCTTCCACGACCGCCTGCTGCGGGACAATCCCCCCAAGCCGAAGGAAGAGCGGGTAGGCCGCGGCTACTCGGCGGACAATCCCTACGCATACCAGTATCACTACTTCAACAACACACAGCCGGAGAACCTGGGTTTCCTTGCCCGCCTTCGTCGGCTCCTGGACGGCTACCCGGACGTGGTCGCACTTGGTGAGGTCTCCTCGGAGGACTCACTGGCGACCACCGCCGAGTACACTCACGACGAGCGGCTGCATATGGGTTACAGCTTCGAGCTGCTGACCCATGAGTTCTCAGCCGAGCACATCCGCCGCATCGTGCAGCGGCTGGAGCGCAAGATGCCGCACGGCTGGCCATGCTGGGCGATCTCCAACCACGACTCGGTCCGGGTGCGCTCACGCTGGGGCCGCGACGGTGCGCCAGAGCATCTCGCCGGGCAACTGAGCGCACTCGCCTGCACGCTGCGAGGATCGGTATGCGTCTACCAGGGCGAGGAGCTCGGACTTCCGGAAGCCGACGTCCCGTATGAGGCACTGCGGGATCCGTACGGTATCGCATTCTGGCCGAACGCCAAGGGCCGCGACGGCTGCCGCACCCCGATGCCGTGGCGCGACGCCGAGCACGGCGGCTTCACGCAAGGCGCGCCGTGGCTGCCCGTGAGCGCCAGTCACCGACGACGCAGCGTGGACCGCCAGGAAATCCAACCTGACTCCGCTCTCAATGTCTTCCGCCGTTTGATGCAGTGGCGGCGTCAGCACCCCCCACTGGTGTCGGGCGACATACGCTTCCTCGATGCGCCCTCGCCCGTCCTGGCATTCGTGCGCAGCTTCCGCGGCGCCTCCGTGCTGGCGATGTTCAACCTGAGCGCAGAGGAAGTGCTCGTGCCGCTACCGGTCGATGAGGCCCAGGAACTGTCAGGGCACGGCCTGGCCGCGGGCCGCATCGAGGGCAATCGAGTCCGGTTGCCGGGCTACGGATCGCTCTTCGCCGGGCTCGTATCGAGCCCCGTGCCGCAGGAGGCCGCCCAGGGCAGCCCTGCCATGCTCGCGGGCAACTGAGCACGAGCAGCCGCAATTCTCCGGAGTCCCGTGCGCGCGCAATCCATTACTGGAGCGTTCAGGCCATCGGCCGTCGCCCGTGTCACGGGACTCGCTGTGATGTGCCTGGTCCCCCCCGCGCTCGCCATTCAACCTGCTCGAGCCGGCCAGACCGATCGGATCGCTCAGCTCTCTCAGGTCTCTCAGGCCGCCCTGGCCGCTCCTGCTGCCCGGTCCAGCCGGTCTAGCCAGGCCGCTAAGCAACCGCAACCAGCTCAGTCCGGCAATGACGCGGTGCCTCCGCACGTGGCTGTCGGCCACATCGTGCGGTTCAGCCGCTTCCCCTCGCAATACGTGGCGCCGCACAACATCGACGTGTGGCTCCCTCCCGGATACCCGGCACACGCGCCCTACGCCGCGCTCTACATGTTCGATGGGCAGAACGTGTTCGGCGCGGGCACCACCTGGAATCACCAGTCCTGGCAGGCCGCCGCCACCGCCTCGCGGCTGATGGCCTGGGGCAAGACGCGCCCGTTCATCATCGTCGCCATCTGGAATTCGCCGCTGCGCATGAGCGAGTACTACCCGCAGGAGCCGTGGGAATCGCTCACGGCGGCGCAGCGCCGGGAGCAATTCGCCAAGCGCGCCTGGGGGCAACAGGTGCTTCCCGTGGCGCCATTCTCGGATGCCTACCTGAAGTTCGTGACGCAGGAGCTCGTGCCGGCAATCGATCGGCGCTTCGCGGTCGACTGGGGCCGCGACGCCACCTTCATCATGGGCTCGAGCATGGGCGGTTTGATGGCCTGGTATGCGATGGCGCGATACCCGCGCGTCTTTGGCGGCGCCGCGTGCCTTTCAACACACTGGCCCGGGGCAGCGCTGTCGCTCACGGCGGCGGAGAACGATCCCGCGCCCGACGCCTTCGTACGTTACATTCGCGATCACTTTCCCTCACCCGCGCACCACCGGATATATTTCGATCATGGCACGCGCACCCTGGACGCGTGGTACGGCCCTACACAACACCGCGTGGATCGCATACTCGCTGCGAAGGGTTGGGTCGGCGGTCATCTCGAAAGCATGGTGTTCCCCGGAGCGGATCACAGTGAGCGCTCATGGTCGGCCCGCCTGGCCCTCCCCATGACGTTCCTCCTGGCACCTCCCTCGACGGCTGTGCGCCGCCCGCCAGAATGGCCGCGGCCGCGTGGCCATCGAGCCCGAGCGCCCTAGCGGCTCGAAGCCACCGGCTGCACCGAATCAGCCGCAGGCTCGGCGGCCGGAGGGCCGACGCGGACCCCGAGCGTGCATACTCCCGCGATCACCAGGCTGGCACCACCCAACACCAGGACGTTTGCCGGATGGTTGTCGAACAGGACGCGCAGCAGCAGCCCCAGCGCGGCGCTCGCGAGCAGCTGCGGGACGACGATGAAGAAGTTGAAGATGCCCATGTAGACGCCCATCTTCGCGGCCGGCAGGCTGTCGGAAAGCATCGTGTAGGGCAGCGACAGGATCGACGCCCAGCCGAACCCGACGCCGAGCATGGACAAGAGCAGCCAGTCCGGATCGCGCACGAAAGCGAACGAGGCCATCCCCAGCCCACACAGAGCCAGGTTCACCAGGTGGCTCCAGCGCAGGCCCATGGCGCGAACCATCCACGGAATCGCCACCGCGGCCAGCATGGCGAAGCCGTTGTAGGCACCGAAGAGCACCCCTACCCAGTTGGCGCCCGCGTTGTACGCGGCCGAGCGCGGGTCCGCGTTGCCGAACTGCACCGCCGCTACCGCCGGAGTGGCGTAGATCCACATCGCGAACAAGCCGAACCACGAGAAGAACTGCACCCATGCCAGCCGCCGCATCGGCGCCGGCATACCGTACAGATCGGCCACCACCTGCCGCATCATGCCCCTGCTCTGGGTGAAGCTCAGCCAGAGGAAAGAAGCCCCGAAGACGAACAACCCTCCGGCCAGCAGATACAGCTGCGCAGACCAGCCGAAACAGTAGATGGCAACGATACCCGGAAGGCCCAACGCCATCAGCGCGAGCCCGGTCGTCCACGCGCCGGAAGCATCGCTCGGCGGCCACGGCGGTGTGCAGTCGGCGAAGGCCCGCAGCTCCTCGGGTGGATATTCCCGGCTGCGCACCACGGTCCATAGCACCGTGCCGAACAGCACCGCGCCGCCCGCGTAGAAGGCGATGTGCACGGTCTGAGGTATGTGCCCGGGGGCCGCCGCATTGCTGACACCGAAGCGAGTCAGCAGCCACGGCAGCGCGGAGGCCACCACCGCGCCGACGCCGATGAAGAAGCTCTGCAGGGCAAACCCCAATGGGCGCTGCCTCTCCGGCAACTGATCGCCGACGAAGGCGCGGAAGGGCTCCATGGACACATTGATGGAAGCGTCCATGATCCACAACACGCCGGCGGCAGCCCAGACCGCGGTGGAATTGGGCATCAGCAACAGCGCGAGCGATGCCAGCAACGCGCCGCCGAGAAAGTAGGGACGCCGGCGGCCCAGCCGTGTCCAGGTGTGGTCCGACAGGTACCCGATGATGGGCTGGACGATCAGACCCGTGAGAGGAGCCGCCAACCAGAGCATCGGCAGCTCGTTGATGTCGGCGCCCAATGTCTGGAAGATCCGGCTGACATCGGCGGTCTGCAGGGCGAACCCAAACTGGATGCCGAGAAAGCCGAAGCACATGTTCCAGATCTGCCAGAAAGACAGCTCTGGTTTCCGGGCCGAGCCCGCAGGGCCGGCACGACTCACCGCGCGCTCCCTCGGCATCGGTCGACGGCCGGTCGCAGCTTACGCCCAGCCCGCATCGACGATGATTTCCTGCGCCGTGCACATCGCGCTGTCGTCCGCCGCCAGAAAGAGCGCGAACCGCGCGATGTGATCGGGCTCGATCAGAGACTTCAGATACTGGTTGGCAAGAATGATCTCCTGCTTCTCGGGCGTGACCCAAAGCCGCAATTGGCGCTCGGTCATGACGCAACCGGGGCTCAGCGTGTTCACGCGGATGCCGTGGACACCGAGGTCACGCGCAAGGCTGCGGGACAGTCCATGTATCGCCGCCTTCGCCGTGGCATAGATCGGCAGCTCTGGGGTGCCGATGCGCCAGCAGATCGAGCCGAAGTTGATGATCGAGCCGCCGCCGAGCTCGCGCATCTGCGGAACGACTGCCTGGGCAGCGAAGAACATGGGACGCAGATTGATGGCAATGCGCTCGTCCCACTGCGCGTGGGTCACCTCGCCCACCCGATGGCGATCGTCATTCGCCGCGTTGTTGACGAGCACGGCGATATTCCCCAGCCGCTTTTTGGCCGTGTCGATGGTTGCCTCGAGCGCATCGAGATCGCGCAGGTCGCAGTCCAGGAACAGCGGCTCGACGCCCACGCTCTGCCGCACCTCCTCGACGAGCCGCCTGCTGGCGTCGCGGGCGATGTCGACGAAGGCGACGTTCGCCTTCTGTCGTGCGAAAGCCTTGGTGAGGCTGGCGCCGATGCCCGAGCCGCCGCCGGTGATGAATACGGTACGCCCCGCAAGGCTCGGATAAACAGCAGACTGCAATTGCATCAGTTACGCCCCCACCGTCCGGCGAGATTACATGCGGTGCAAACGAGCATTGCGATGAATACGTTTGCAACGCCCCATCCTGGGCGTTGGCCCTGCGGGCCCGGCGCGGTGCGCCGTCCAAAATCGCTCCCGGCGATTTTGTGCCTACGCCCCATCCCGGGCGTTGAACCTGGGGGCCCGGCGCGGCGCGCCGTCCAAAGGCGCTCCCGCTCAGCCGCTCAGGGGCCGATCCGCGGCGACGCTCGAGCGCCGAACGACGAGGCGTGTCGGCAGCTTGGTGCTGCCGGCGGGCTTGCCCTCGATCTGATTGATCAGGGCATCGACCAGCAACCTGCCGGCACGGCGGGTATCCTGCGCCACGGTGGTCAGCGCGGGGCTGACATTGCTCGCCATGTGGATGTCGTCGAATCCGGCCACGGCGACATCGTCCGGCACCGACATGGCCCTGTCAGCAAGCGCGCGCATTGCCCCGATAGCAATCAGATCACTGACGCCGAACACAGCGTCGAATTTGACGCCGCGGTCGAGCAGCGCACACATGGCATCGTGACCCGACTGCTCGTTCGTCACCGCATCGACCTGCAGCGCCGGATCGACGGCAATGCCGGCGGCCGCGAGAGCCTCCTCGTAGCCGACGTGGCGGCCGAGGACCTCCGGCGAGTATCCAGAGGCATTGCCCAGAAAGGCGATGCGGCGCCGGCCCTGCGCGAGCAAGTGCTCCGTGATCATGCGACCACCCTGCTGGTCGTCACTGCCGATGGACACGCCCGGCTGATCCGCCATCACCGCGCCCCATCGCACGAAGTGCGTGCCCGATTGCAGCAGCGTATCCAGTTTGCCGCGATAGGCCGTGTAGTCCCCGTAGCCGAGCAGGATGAGTCCGTCCGCCTTGCGGCTCTCGGCATACTCCGCGTGCCAGTTGTGCGACATCTGCTGGAACGAGATCAGAAGATCGTAGCCGCGCTCCGAGCAGGTACGCGTGATCCAGCTCTGCATCGACAGGAAAAACGGATTGATGTTGGATTCATCGGCGGTCGGATCCTCGAAGAAGAGGAGCGCCAGAGTGTGGGTCAGCCGCGTGCGCAGGTTGGAGGCGTTCTTGTCGACCGTGTAGTTGAGCTGGCGCGCGATCTCCAGGATCCGCTCCCGCGTCTTCTCGTTCACCGCGGGGCTGCCGCGCATCGCGCGCGAGACAGTGGCCTGCGAGACCCCCGCAAGGTCAGCAATGTCGAGCGATGTGGATTTCTCGCGATTCACGTGCGCGCCTGAGCCCGATACCAGCGCCCGAGTGTAAGCGAAACCGGCGCCGCCGCGCACAGACCGCCGACCAGCGGCGACCCGCCCGAGGGCGAGCAGGAGGCCTGCCGCGGCTACTTGCGCCGCGCGAAAGCAAGTCAAAGAGCGGCCCAGGCCCTGGGCCGCGGAGGCGAATTGAGCCAGAAGGCTGGCCGCGCAAAGCGGCAGGATGCCGACTCTACCGGGCGCCATCCCTGCGCCTCGGCCCGTGAGGGCCGCTGACTACGTCAGGCGTTCAAAATCACTCCAGGCGATTCCGTGCGCCAATAGACTAGGGCAGATTGAAGCCCTTCACGGTCAAGGGCTCACCCGTGCTCGCCGACAACTTCGGATTCTTGAGCGCGTAGACGAGATTGACCGTCACAACGGTATCGGTGTGATTCTCGCTGCCGGCCGGAGGGCTGCTGTTGTTCACGAGCTGCATCCCGACGGCCAGAGACAACGTGGCGTCGACTTTCACCTGCAGCGCGAGATTGTCGGTGGTCGTCGTATCGCTCGAGCCGTATTGAACCAGCAGTGTATTCACCAGCTTGGTCGAGCTGGTGATGTCGTGCGAGTAGTTCAGCCCCGCCTCCAATACCGCGTCGCTGACGACGGGTTGGCGTTGGCGCGTGAGCACATTGCCGAGTGTGCCGGTCGTCAGGACTTCCGGCTGCTGGCGGCGGTATCCGACGCCGAGCTCGCCGGCGAGCTGCGTGGCAGGCGACTGGATGAACTTGAAGCCGCCGCCGCTCGCGACGCTCTCCTGGTAGGCAAAGCCGGTGAAGAGGTTGCGATCCCAACGGATGGTCGAGAACCAGAACGTCCGTGGGCTCAGATCGAGGTCCGCCTGCACATGGGCGGTGCTGTCCTGCTGCGTACTGAAGTCACCGGTGCTGGCGTAGAGCACTGCGCCTCCTCCGCTCAGTGTCCAGCGATCCATTCTGTGCGCGACGTCGAAGCTGGCGTTGCCGCTCTTCGTAGTCGTATTGCCACTCGTCACGATGAGCCCGAGCTGTGCTTGGGCAGCCCAAGTGCTCACGGGCGGGTCCTTGTCTGCACTTTCGGCGTCAGTGGCAGCGCTGTCCGATGCCGCAGAAGCGGCGTAAGCGATACCGTGCAGAAGCAACGCAGCCGCGACAGCCGCAAGGCTCTTCTTCGTCATTGTGCGACTCCCCAGGGAAGAATCCCGACCCTGACCTAGATGCTCGCCGTCGGCGAACCCCGTAATCCATGCGCGCGGCGCATGAAAAGCCGGCGACCTTACCGGAAAGCTTGAGCGCAGGGAACTGCCGCACATCGGCGACGAACGGCGGCTCGAGCACAGCCCCGGCGGGAACTCTGTGCGCACCGAGGCTGTATGGGGTATCCTTGCCGCACCTTTGGGGGCGACCGGCTTCGACGTGGGTTGCGAACCTTCAGGGGCGTACCGAGGCGCAGTGCCCTCGTAAATCACGCTGCAATCTCATAGTTGCCAACGACGACAACTACGCTCTGGCTGCCTAAACGCAGCTGACCTCTGACCGGCTCGTGCCTGTGCGACCGAATCAGGGGACGCGTTCACAGGATCGCGATCCGCGCGTGCGACGGGCCGGATCGTTAAGAGTTACCGTCCGCTGGCGCGGCGTCTTCCCTGCCCCTCGGGTAGCGCAGCGTGAGAACCAAAGAGTGGGATACGTACGTAGATCCTGAAGTCTAGGACTTGCGGACGGGGGTTCGATCAAAGGGTCGCGCCGATCCGTGAGGGTCGGCTGACAACGGAGCTCACATCGGCGAAACCTGACGGCGCTCTCTTCGGAGAGCGGCATGGCAACGCCGAGGGGTAGGAAGAGGGCCAACCTCAGGCCTGCCCTGTAGAGACTCATAGGCCCGCCGTGGACTCAGTGTCCTGGGTGGGTACTAGGATTCCGCTGGGCAGCAGCGGGATAAGACGCTCCGCATCCGCGCCGGCTGACGGCTCGGATGAAGGCATAGTCCAGGCCACCGCGAAAGCGGCGGATGCACTGTCCCCCCGCCTCCACCATTGGTCACCGCACTCCCGGCTAAATGCCGGGAGCGTGGTGTATTTTTTTCCTCTCGGCGCGTTAGCGAACTGTTCGGTTCGCGCCGGAACCAACCGGAGCGGTCAGTCATTGAACGGAGACGATGACGACCGAGGAATCCGAGCCGCTCTCGCGGCGCGCGCGGGCCGGCCGTGAGGACGAAGGCGGGCTCACAGGCGCCCGTACTCTCATGTCACTCGGGGAACTGCGTGGCGCGGTGAACGAGTGCCGTCGCTGCACGCTGTGGAAAGCGACGACCCAGGGTGTGCCTGGCGAAGGCGCCGCGCCTTCGCGGCTCATGCTCGTCGGCGAGGCGCCGGGAGACTCCGAAGATCTGCAGGGTCATCCGTTCATCGGTCCGGCGGGCGCGATTCTCGACCGGGCGCTGAAGGATGCCGGCCTCGGGCGCGACACCGTCTACATCACCAACGCCGTCAAGCACTTCAAATTCGAGCCCCGCGGCAAGCGGCGGCTGCACATCAAGCCGAGCGCGAGCGAAATCGAGGCCTGCCACTGGTGGCTCGGGGAAGAGCTGCGTCTGGTCGCGCCGAAGCTCGTGATGGCGCTCGGCGGCACGGCCGCGCGTGCGCTCCTGGGCCATCCCGTGATCGTCTCTCAGCTGCGCGGCTCGCCGACCCGGCTTTCAGCGACCGCGCACCTCTGGGTGACCATTCACCCCTCCTTCCTGCTGCGCATTCCGGACGATGCGCAGCGTCGCACCGAGTACGCCCGCTTCGTCAAGGAGCTCAAGGAAGCGATCGCCTGGATCGAGAGACATTGAGGAGTTGGCGCGGCCCGGGAAGCGGCGCCGGGCCGCTCACTGACGCGCTTGCGGACTTCCGTCGAGCGAGGTCAGCGCGCCGTAGAGATCGGGCCGGCGGTCGCGGAAGACGAACCAGTTGTCGCGCACGGCGGCCGTCTGCTCGAGATCGAAGGACGCTGTGAGCACCGCATCCCCTTCCTCCGCGGCCTCCGCGACTTTGGCGCCCATCGCATCAGTGATGAATGAAGAGCCGTAGAAGCGGATATAGAGCCCCTCGGGATCCTGCAACGAGCGCTCGAGCCCGTAGCGGTTCGAGGCGGCGAGCGGCATGAGGTTCGCCGCGGCGTGCCCCTGTTGGGTCCGCTGCCAGTGCTCGCGGGAATTCACCGGCAACGCCGGCGGCGGCTCCGTGCCTATCGCTGTCGGATAGAGAAGCACTTCCGCGCCGGCGAGCGCCATCGCGCGCGCCGCCTCGGGGAACCACTGATCCCAGCAGATGCCCACGCCGATGCGCGCATACCGTGTCCGCCAGACCTTGAAGCCGGTATCACCGGGACTGAAGTAATTCTTCTCCTGATAACCCGGCCCATTGGGGATGTGAGACTTCCGATAGACACCGAGCCGCGACCCGTCCGCGTCGAGAATGGCGATGGAGTTGAAATAAGCGGGCCCGGACCGCTCGAAGAAGCTGATCGGCAGGACCACGCCGAGCTCGCGCGCCACCGCGGCAAAATGGGTCACCGCGGCATTGTCATCGACGCCGCGGGCGAGCTTCAGATGGCGCGCATCCTGCTCGATACAGAAGTACGGCGTCTCGAAGAGCTCCGGCAGCAGGATGATCTGCGCACCCCGCCCCGCGGCCTCCCGCACGAGCGCCTCCGCCCGGGCGATGTTGGCAGCGGCATCCCACCCGCAGGCCATCTGGATCGCCGCCAGGGTGACCGGCCGAGGCGCGTGCTGGAAGTGCTCAGGTTTGTCCGACATCGGGCATCGCCCCCATTTTTCCGCGATCCGCCAGTGATCTGCGGACCTGCTCCGTGATGCGCATGGCAGTCTCCAACGCCATCAGCCCCGCCTCGCCCGTCACCACGGGCGCACGGCCGTCGCGGATGCAGGTCAGGAAGGAATCGATTTCCGCTTTCAAGGCGTCTCCCTGCTCGAGGCTCTGCTCCTCGATGGTGACCGGCAGCGGCCCGGCCGGCTCCGCGGGACCCCGCTTGCGGATCAGGGTCAGAATCTTCTGCTGCAGATCCAAGGACAGGTAGGCGTCATCCTCGAAGATGCGCATCTTGCGCTCGGTTTTCAAGCTGACGCGGCTGGCGGTCGCATTCACGACGCATCCGTTGGTGAAGGTGATCCGTGCGTTGGCGATATCGATGTCTTCCGAGAAGACCGCAGTCCCGACCGCATCGATGGTCTTCACGGGTGCGCCGACGATCGTTTGCACGATGTCGATGTCATGGATCATGAGGTCCAGAACGACATTCACATCGGTGCCCCGCTCGCGATACGGGGCCAGGCGATGGCACTCGACGAAGCGCGGCGCCCGCAGGTGCGGCTCCGCGGCCAGGATCGCCGAATTGAAGCGCTCGAGGTGGCCGACCTGCAGGATGCGGCCGCGGCGTGCGGCGAGTTCGATCAGCTCCCGCGCCTCGCGCGGCGTCTCGGTGATCGGTTTCTCGACCAGCACATGGGCACCGGACTCGAGGAAGTCGCGTGCGATCGAAAAGTGCGCCGGCGTCGGCGTGACGATGCTGACCGCTTCGACCGCCCCCAAGAGCTCCCGATAGTCGGCCAGTGGTCGGGCGCCTACCTCAGCAGCGACGGCGTCACGGGCCTCCTGTCGGGCATCGACGACGCCCACCAGCTCACACTGTGACGCCTTCGCGTATTTTTGCGCGTGGAACCGCCCCAGATACCCGACGCCGATTACCGCTGCCGTGATTTTCCGCATAGCCTGTCATTATGACCTGGGAAACGATCCGATCGGCTACACTGTGTCCCATGACGGAGTCTTCCGGCAGCCTGGGACCCCTGGCCCGGGCGCAAGCCTTCACCAGCGAGCCCCGCACCAGGCGCGAAGCCACACTCTTTGGCGGTGCCCTGGCACTGGGACTGCTGGTCATCCCGCTCTTCATCTGGATCATCGGCCACCGCGTTCTGGGGCCCTATACGCATGGCGACGACCCCCGCGGGCAGGGCCCGCTGGCTCTGTATGGGGACTATTTCTCGGGCCTGGCACACGGCTGGCTAGGGTACTGGACGGTCGCACTGGGCCCGGCGGTGCTGCTGCTGGCGGCGAGGCTTTGGCTCGCCCTGCTGCGGCGGCTGCCGAGGGCCTGAGATGACCCGCGCAAATCCATTGCAACCGGCGAATCCGGACACATTCTGGATGTCTCAGCGATAGTATGTAATCGCCAGGCACTTCCCCACCTCCCAAGGACTCGCGAGCAGCTTCAGATGTTCAAGACTCTCCGCCGTCCGCTCGGATGGCTAGCCCTCACCGGCCTCTCGGTTCTCGTGCTCGCTGCCACCAGCGCCGCCCTGCGCACCCCGGCCAGCGCGGCCTCCGCCCTGCCCCCCGGGTCGCTCGCACCGACGGACGACCAGCGCGGCATCGCCCGCAAGATCGGGCGGATCCTCGAAGAGACCCATTACAGCCGCGCGGCGATCGATGACGCCTTCTCCCGGCAGGTCTTCAAGCGCTACCTCGAGTTCCTCGACCCGGAGCACAGCTACTTCCTCGCGAGCGACGTGCGGGAGTTCTCCGCCTACCAGGACAAGTTCGACGACATGATCCACACCGGCGACATCGATCCCGGGTATCTCATCTTCGACCGGTTCAAGCAGCGCAACCGCGAGCGGATGCAATACGCGATCAACCTGCTGAAGTCGCAGCCCGACTGGAACACCACGGCGAGCTATGACTTCGACCGCGAGCACGCCGCGTGGCCCGCGAGCCAGGCCGACCTCGACCAGCTCTGGAAGAAGCGCGTCACCAACGATGTGGTCTCGCTGATTCTCGCCGGAAAGGCCTGGCCGCAGGCGGCGGACATCCTGCGCAAACGCTACCAGACAGTCATCCAGCGCGTCGATCAGATCAAGTCCGAAGACGTGTTCGAGGACCTGATGAACGCGTATGCGCGTACCTACGATCCGCACACCAGCTACTTCTCGCCGCTCAACTCCGAGGAGTATCGCATCCAGATGAGCCTCAACTACGAGGGCATCGGCGCCTCGCTGCAACTCATCGATACCTATGTCACGGTGATGAATGTCATCCCCGGAGGCCCGGCGGCCGCCGCGGGCAGCCTCAAGCCCAACGACCGCATCACCGGTGTCGGCCAGGGCAAGGGCGCCATAACGGACGTCGTCGGCTGGCGGCTGGATGATGTCGTACAGCTCATCCGCGGCAAGGCCGGCACCGCCGTGCGGTTGCAGGTGCTGCCCGCCGGCGCCGCGCCCGGCTCGAAAGAGAAAGTCCTGCAGTTCGTCCGCAACAAAGTGACGCTGAAGACACAAGAGGCGCACAGCGACGTCAAGACCGTGACCGATCACGGCCGCGCTTACAAGATCGGCGTCATCACGGTGCCGAGTTTCTACGAGGACATCGCCGCGGAGAACCGCGGCGATGCCAACTATCGCAGCACGACCCGGGACGTCTTGCGGCTGCTCGAGAAGCTGGAGGCGCAACACATCGACGGGCTGGTGCTGGACTTGCGCGACAACGGTGGCGGTTATCTGCCGGAAGCGACCGCCCTCACGGGTCTCTTCATCCCGCACGGCCCGGTCGTGCAGTTGCGCGACCGCGGCGGCCAGATCCAGCACCTCGATGATCCGGAGGACGGCCCGGCCTACACGGGACCTCTCGCCGTACTGGTGAATCGCTTCAGCGCCTCGGCTTCGGAGATCTTCGCGGGCGCCATCCAGGACTACCATCGGGGCGTGATCATCGGCCAGAACACCTTCGGCAAGGGCACGGTGCAGAATCTCGTGCCGCTCGACCGCTGGAGCGATCAGCCGGTGGACGGCCAGCTCACCGTCACCATCGGGAAGTTCTACCGCGTCACCGGCGAGAGCACGCAGCACCGCGGCGTCGTACCCGACGTGGTCCTGCCCTCGCCCATCGACCCGAAGGAAGTCGGCGAAGCCGACCAACCGGCCTCGCTGCCGTGGGATCGCATCACCGGCCTGCCCTTCAAGACGAGTACCGGCATGTCAGCCGTACCCTCGATCGCGCAGCTCCAGGCGGACGAGACGGCGCGTACCCGGCATGACCCCAACTACCAATGGCTGGTCGCTGACATCAACACCATCGAGGCCGTGCGCCGTCGGCATACGGTATCCCTGAACCTCGCGCAGCGGCGCGCGGAGCGCACGCGCGACGACAAGTCGATGCTGGCGCTCGACAACAAGCGCCGCGCCGCGCTCGGCCTGCCGCCACTCACCAGCGCGGAGCAGATCGACAAGGGCAAGGACAAGATCCCGGACGTGATATTGGATCAGGCCGCGGATATCACGGCGGACATCATCCAGCTCGACCGTTCGGGCCTGCCCGGCGAGAAGACGGCCAACAATACGGCCGAGCACGGTTCCTAGCGGTCAACGCAACAGGACGCGGTAGAGATCCCAGGTGTCTTCGGCCAGCACGTTGGGCATGCGTGCGGCCGCGAGCCCGTTCGGCGCTCCTCCCAGGGCGTCGCCCTCGGAGAACGCCAGCGACTCGGCCGTCGGCGCCGCATCGGCCGGGGAGCGATAGCGCGCCACCTGCTTCAGACGGTCCGATCTCTGTTTGATTTCCTGAGTCAGGCTGGCGCGCCCCCGCAACAGCTCGTCGGCGCGGTCGATCTGCTTCATCAGCGACTCGCACTCGGCGCGCGAGCCGTATTCGTCCGTGGCCTCACGATGGCGCGTGGCCTCGCGCGCCTGCATGACGAGCTGGGTCCGGGCGAGCCGCAGACAGAGCACCTCGCCATAGGCGATCGCGGCGATGTTGATCGCGCGCCGCGCATCGAGGGAGAGTCCCGGGAATTCGGGTGTCGGCTCGCGCTCGATCTCCTCGACCGCCTCGCGGGCTGCGGCCTGCGCGAGGTCGGCGGCGACCGTGGCGGCCCGCGCCTGTGAGATGGTCTGCTCGAGCACGCGGCGCCTGAAGTAGTGCCAGAATCGCCGCAGGCCCGCGCGCTGGCTTTCGAGGCCGGCGAGCCGGGCGGCTTCTTCCGCCGCCAACCGCTGCGCGCCGTGCAGCCGCTGATCCGCGCCCTGGCGCTTCGCGAACACACGCCGGTTGTGCTCCGCGAGATGTTGCCGCCGCTCGCGCTCCTCCTGTTGCGCGGCGAGCTCGGCGACGAAACGCTCGAGGAGCTCGTGCCCGGTCTGCCAGAGCCTGCGAAGCTGGTAGAACACCAGCGCCGGGAACGCCGTCTCGGAGGCGCCGAGACGTCCCTCGAGGGCGCTCAGCATCTCCTGCACGCGCTGCGTGGCGCCCTCCTGCTGCTTGATGCGGTCCTTCAGGCGATAGATTTCCTCCTGCAGCTCGCCGTACGCCTTCTTCAGCTCCGCGCGGTTGCGGAACAGCGCGAGCACGCGATGATCGTCCTCCGCGGACTCCTCACGGCGGAAATTGAGCTTCAGGAAGCCGAGCTGTCGCAGCACCATCATGAGACGAACGGCGGCGGGCCGCCGGGTCTCATTCGGCGGCGGTGAGCCTCGTAGCCGTTGAGAAGCGATGCCCCCGCTCCGCGCAGTATTCCAGCCACTTGTTTAACATCATGTTACGCGCCCAGCGCTGATCCAGTTCACGCTCCGCCATGCTCCGTAGCGTCCTGAGAACCGGTTGGCCGTGGGCCGCGGCCCATTCCTGCGCCTCGACCAGATGCGCATCATGGTAGATGCACAGGCGCATATCGGGGTAGGCGACCGGCCCGGCAGCCCCGGGCAAGACGTAGGTCAGTTGGGCGGTGCTGGTGTAGGGCGAGCGGCTGGTGATGGTGAGAAGGAGGTCACAATCGCCCGCCACCCGAGAGCGGTGCACGCCTTCCAGGCGCTCGAGATCCCCCGCCAGCCAGCCGAGGCGGATGAAATTGCTCTCGTAGAGGCTCATGAGCGCGACGAAGCTGCGCGGCCGCGCGCGCCAGGAGACTCGTGTCAGGGTATCGTCGAGCATCACCCCGACTATAACGTACGTCGGTTACACTTCAAGCCGTGCAGCGCTGCTTTTTTGGCGCCGCAGGCTGGAACTTTTTCGTTACGCAGGGCGGGCCTCAGGGCCGGGGCGCCTTGCAAGTTCCATGCTGACGATGCTAGGGGCGCAGGCGCCGCTCGATGCCGGTGGTGTTGAGAATGCGGGCCGCAATCTCCTCGATCGAGCACTCCGTGGTGTCGAGCGTAGGGATGCGCAAGCGGGCGATCAGCGCCTCGGCGGCGCGTAGCTCGTAACGTACCTGCTGCTGGGAGGCGTAACGGCTCTGCGGCCGGCGCTCGTTGCGGATCTGCTGCAGACGCTCGGGCTTTATGGTGAGGGCATAAAGCTTGCGACGATGCGGCTCGAGCCGGGCGGGAAGCTGTCCGGATTCGAGGTCGTCTTCCGTCAGAGGGTAATTGGCCGCGAACACCCCGTATTGCAGCGCCAGATAGAGACAGGTCGGAGTCTTCCCCGAGCGGGAGACTCCGATGAGTATGACATCGGCATGCTCATAGTCGGCGCCCGTGCCGTCATCGTTGGCCAGCGCGAAGTTGGTGGCGTTGATGCGCGCCGTATAGGCGCTCAGATCCGCGATGCCGTGCGCCCGGCCCGCCCTGTGCGTGGAGCGGGTGTTGAGCTCGCGTTCCAGAGGGCCGACGAAGGCGGCGAAGAAGTCGAGGAAGAGGCCGTTGGCGCGCATTACCACATCGCGCAGCTCATCCTGCACGAGCGTGCTGAATATGATCGGCCGGAGTCCTTCCTCTTCGGCGGCGCGGTCGATCCTGCGCACTGCCTCCTCCGCCTTGTCAAGGGTGGACACAAATGGCAAAGTCACGGGCCGAAATTGCAGGCCCTCGAACTGGGTCATGAGGCTGTGACCCAGTGTTTCCGCGGTCACTCCCGTCTGGTCCGACACGAAGAATACGGTTCGACGGCTCACGGCGTGCGTCTCGGCGGCCATCGTCCGAGGCGGCGGGGTACATTCATGTACCTGGTCAACGGGTGGTGTCGCTTCATGAATCGGGTGTCGACGCCTACAATGCAGCCCAAGTGTTCCACCGCGCGCGGCGCGGAGCAAGCGGAGTTCCGGTGAACGCATACGTCATTCCCTTCGAGCGGTTAGGAATGGGCGATTTGGACCGGGTGGGCGGCAAGAATGCCTCGCTCGGCGAGATGATCGGCTCACTCGCCAAGCTGGGTGTGCACGTGCCCGGCGGCTTCGCCACGACCGCGCAGGCCTTCAGGGAATTTCTCGAGCAGGACGGGCTCGGCGCCCGTATCCGTGCGGAGCTCGCCGCGCTCGATGTGGACGATGTGACGCGGCTGGCCGCCGCGGGGGCGCGTATTCGCCAATGGGTGCTCGCGACACCCTTCCCTGCCCCTCTGCAACAGGCCGTGAAGGATGAGCTGCGGCGAATGAGCGGCGGCGCGGAGATTGCCGTTGCCGTCCGTTCCTCCGCCACCGCGGAGGACCTGCCGGACGCCTCCTTCGCCGGACAGCAGGAGACCTTCCTCAACGTCAGGGGCGAAGCGCGTGTGCTCGAGGCGATGCACGAGGTGTTCGCGTCGCTTTTCAACGATCGGGCGATTTCCTATCGCGTCCACAAGGGGTTCGACCATGGCACGGTCGCGCTATCGGCCGGCGTACAACACATGGTGCGCAGCGACCTCGGCGCGAGCGGTGTCATGTTCACGCTCGACACCGACTCCGGGTTCCGCGACGTCGTATTCATAACGGCCTCCTACGGGCTCGGGGAAACCGTGGTGCAGGGCGCGGTCAACCCGGATGAGTTCTACGTCTACAAGCCCGCGCTCCGGGCCGGCAAGCACGCCGTGCTGCGCCGCAACCTCGGAGGCAAGGCGATCAAGATGGTGTACGCGCCGCCGGGCTCCGGCGAGCGCGTGCAGACGGTTCCGGTGCCGGACGCGCAGCGGATGCGCTTCTGCCTGACCGACGCCGACCTCGTGTCGCTGGCGCGCCAGGCGCTCATCATCGAGGAGCATTACCGCCAGCCGATGGACATCGAGTGGGGCAAGGACGGGGACACGGGCGAGATCTTCATCCTGCAGGCCCGGCCGGAGACGGTGCAGAGCCGTGCCGGCCGCACGATCCAGCGCTTCTCGCTGAAGGCGCGCTCCCAGGTGGTCGTCACCGGCCGCAGTATCGGGCAACGGATCGGCTCCGGGTCCGTGCGCATCATCCGGGACGTCAGCGAGATGGCGCGCGTTCAGGCTGGCGATGTGTTGGTCGCCGATATGACCGATCCCGATTGGGAGCCGGTGATGAAGCGCGCGGCGGCGATCGTCACCAACCGCGGCGGCCGCACCTGTCACGCGGCCATCATCGCCCGTGAGCTCGGCATTCCGGCCGTGGTCGGCTGCGGCGACGCCACGCAACGGATCCGCGAGGGCCAGGAAGTCACCGTCTCCTGCGCGGAGGGCGATACCGGCTACGTCTACGCCGGCCTCCTCGAGTACGAGCGCAAGCAGATCGAGCTCGACTCGCTGCCGAAGATCGCGGTGAAGATCATGATGAACGTCGGCAACCCCGACCGGGCATTCGATTTCGCGGGCATACCCAACCGCGGCGTCGGGCTCGCGCGGCTGGAATTCATCGTCAACCGCATGATCGGTGTGCATCCGCGCGCGCTGCTCGAGTACGAGCGGCTGGATGACGACCTCAAGGCGCAGATCGACAATCAGATGGCCGGTTACACCGACCCGGTCAGCTTCTACGTGGAGAAGCTCGCCGAGGGAATCGCGCAGATCGCCGCGGCATTCGCCCCGGAGCCGGTGATCGTGCGGCTGTCGGACTTCAAGTCCAACGAGTATGCCAATCTCATCGGCGGCAGAGGCTACGAGCCGGACGAGGAGAACCCGATGCTGGGCTTTCGCGGCGCCTCGCGCTATGTCGACGAGAGCTTTCGCCCCTGCTTCGAGCTCGAATGTCGCGCGCTCAAGCGCGTCCGCGAGCTGATGGGACTCACCAACGTGCAGGTGATGGTCCCCTTCGTGCGCACCGTCAGGGAGGCGAAGAAGGTGACGGAGCTCCTGGCGCTCAACGGCCTGCGCCGCGGCGAGAACGCGTTGAAGGTCATCATGATGTGCGAGCTGCCGACCAACGCGCTGCTCGCGGACGAGTACCTCGAGCACTTCGATGGCATGTCGATCGGCTCGAACGACCTGACGCAACTCACTCTCGGCCTGGATCGGGACTCCGCGATCGTGGCGCAGCACTTCGACGAGCGCGACGAGGCGGTCAAGCGCCTCCTCGCCATGGCGATCGCCGCCTGCCGCAGGCGCGGCAAGTATGTCGGCATCTGCGGCCAGGGACCGTCGGATCACCCGGATCTCGCGCGCTGGCTCGCCGATCAGGGCATCGAGAGCATGTCCCTGAACCCCGACACGGTGGTCGAGACGTGGATCTTCCTGGCGGAAGAAGCGGGAAAGGCTAGGAGCCCGTGACGCCCGAGTAGGCCGGAGCGAAGAGCCGCGCGCGGTAATAGCGCAGCTCCTGGATGGATTCACGGATGTCGGCGAGCGCCAGGTGCGAGCTCTGCTTGGCGATGCCGGCGGCAACGCCCGGCGCCCAGCGCCGCGCCAGCTCCTTCAGGGTGCTGACATCGAGATTGCGATAATGGAAGAACTTCTCGAGCTGCGGCATCTGCCGGGCGAGGAATCGCCGGTCCTGGCAGATGCTGTTGCCGCACATCGGTGACGCGCCTGCCGCGACCAGCGGAGCCAGGAACTCCAGCGTGCGGGCCTCCGCCTCGGGTGCGCTGATGCGGCTCGCGCGCACACGGGCCAGCAGGCCCGAGGAGCCATGCTGCCGCTGGTTCCAGTCGTCCATTCGCGCCAGCGTCTCCTCCGGCTGGTGAATGGCCATGACAGGACCCTCGGCGAGGATGGTGAGCTCCTTGTCGGTGACGATCGTGGCAATCTCGATGATAGAGTCCGTGTCGGGCCTTAGGCCCGTCATCTCCAGGTCGATCCAGATCAGATTCTCGGCGCTTGGCATACCGTGAGTGTAGCAACCTTCGATGCACGCGTGATCGCCGCCTTCGGCCGGCACCTCCTGGTGCAGGAGGCTTCCGGTCGCATGCTCAAGGCGCGCCCCTTCGGGCGGGACCTCGGGGCGGTGTGCGGCGATGAAGTCCGCTGCCGCGAAGACCCCCATCACGGCGAGGTGCACGTGGTCACCGTGCTGCCCCGGCGTACGGCGCTTTACCGGTCGAACGCGCGCGGCGCCGTGGAGCCGGTGCTCGCCAATATCACCCGGCTGTTGGTCGTCATTGCGCCGCTGCCGCCGCCCGATCCCTTCGTGGCCGACCGCTATCTCGCCGCCGCGGAATCCGCCGGCGTCGCGGCCACGCCCGTGCTGAATAAGGCGGAGCTCGGCATCGACCCCGCGCTGCGCACGCAACTCGATGTCTATGCGGCGGCGGGTTATCGGTGCATCACCGTCTCCGCCGCGACCGGGGAAGGTGTCGACGCGTTGCTCTCGGCATGCGCCGGACAGGTCGCGGCGCTCGTCGGACAGTCGGGTGTCGGGAAGTCATCGCTCGTGGGTCGGCTCGCTCCCGATGCCGAAGTCGCGATCGGCGGGCTGATGCGCGATGAGGAGGGACGGCATACGACGACCGTCTCGCGCCTCTACGAGCTGGCAGGCGGGGGACGGCTCATCGACTCGCCCGGAGTGCGAGACTTCGCGCCTGCGGTCGATCACCTCGATCCGCGGGATCTCGGGTTCGTCGAGGTGGCGCGCCTCGCTCCCGGCTGTCGGTTCCTCGACTGCCGGCACATGCGTGAGCCCGGATGCGCCGTTCGCCAGGGCGTCGAGTCCGGTTCGATGGACGCGCGGCGTTACGAGAGTTACCGGCGGCTGCGACGGCTTGCAGAGGAGCTGACTGCCGTCAGAGGACCGAAGCAGCGGCGGTAGTGAGCCCGGTCAAACGGGCTGACGTCCGGCGAGCGCGTGGGACAAGGTGCCCCCATCGACGTACTCGAGCTCGCCCCCCACGGGCACCCCATGAGCGATCCGGCTGGCGCGCAGCCCGCGGCGGCTTGCGAGCTCCGCGAGGAAGTGCGCGGTGGCCTCTCCCTCGACGGTTGGATTGGTGGCCAGAATCAACTCGCGCACCGAGCCCTCCTCGAGAATCGCCTCGAGCTCCCGGATGCCGAGCTGCTCCGGGCCCACGCCGTCGAGCGGCGACAGGTGGCCCATGAGCACGAAGTAACGGCCCCGGTAGCTGCCCGACTGCTCGATGGCGATGACATCCGCGGGGGATTCCACCGCGCACAGGAGCGACGCTTCACGCTGCGGAGCGGCGCAGATCGAGCACAGCTCCTCCTCGGTGAGCATGCGGCAGCGCCGGCAGCGCGTCACGGATGACAGTGCTCCGTCGATGGCCTGCGCGAGCGAACGTGCCGCCGGCCGCCCCTCCTGTAGAAGATGGAAGGCCATGCGCTGCGCCGTCTTTGGCCCGACGCCGGGCAAAGACCGCAGGGCTTCGATGAGCTGGGCAAGGCGGGGGGAGTGCTTCAAAACGGCAATTTCATTCCGGGAGGCAACTGCAGGCCCGCCGTCATGGAGGACATTTTCTCCTGCACTTTCGCCTCCACTTTGTGAACGGCATCGTTCACGGCAGCGGCGATGAGATCCTCGAGCATCTCGCGGTCCTCGCCGATCACTGCCGGCTCGATCTGCACGCGGCGGGTCTCGTGCCGGCCGCTCATGGTCACTTTCACCATGCCGCCGCCGGCCTCCCCGACCACCTCGAGCGCTGCGATCTCCTCCTGGACCTTTTGCATGTTGGCCTGCATGGCCTGCGCCTGCTTCATCAAATTGTTCAAGTTGCCTTTCATCGGTTCTCCGGGCGAAAACCGGCCCGTGGCCGTTTTCGCAGTCTCTGCTGGATAGCTCTCATTCCGGTTTCCATTTTACGGGCCGGATGGTTTCCGGGACCGGCGTCGCGCCGAAACGCTCGCGGAAGCCCCGGACACCGGGGTCGGATTCGAAAGCCCGCCGGGCGGACTCGGCCTCTTCCTGCGAGGCGCGCTGCTCGGCCTGCGCCGGGGTCTCGACCTGCGGCGCGACCGCAGTGAATTCCAGGCGTATCGGCTCCCCGTAGTATTTCGCGAGAGCCTGGGCGAGCTTCTCCTCCACGGCGGGGGTGCGCATGAACTTGCTTCGCGGATCCAGCGCCAACCGCACGACGGCGCCCTCGCGGCCGACGAGCACGCAATGGGCAGCGAGCTGGCGCCCGGCCCCCTGAAGCTCGAGGGCGGCAATGATGGCGGCCCAGTCCTGGGCACCCGGCGAGCCGCGGACGGGCAAGGGCATGGTGGCGGCAGTCGCGGCCGTGGTCCCGACGGCGGCCACAGTCGAACCCGGGGCTGCCGGGCGCGAGCTGGTCAATGAGGCGCCGGTGCCCGCAGCCGGGCTCGGCTCGGGAGCTCTCGAGGCCGGAGCGGCGCCGGAGGCCCTGCCCCCCGCGCCCAGTGCCCCGGCATCGGCACCCGCCTGTGGCCGGAAGGCCACCATCCGAAGGAGCGCCATCTCGAAGCCCGTGCGCGGGTCGGGGGCGAGAGCGAGATCCCGCCGGCCGATGATCGCCGTTTGGTAGTAGAGCTGCACATCCTCGGGAGCCAGCGCGCGCGCCAGCCGCTCGAGAACTTCCGGGGCGTAGAGGTCGTCTCCGTCGAAATCCGGCACGACCTGCTTGAGCGCGATACGGGCCAGTAGGGACGCCAGCTCCTCGAGCACCTGGGCGTAGTCGGGTGACCACTCCTCGAGGGACTGCGCATGCCGCAGCAACTCCGCCGCATCCGCCGCTGCCAGGCGTTCCGCCAACTGCAACACGTGATCGCGGGCAATCGTGCCGAGCATGGCGCGGGCCTCCGCCTCCCCCGCACGCCCGCCGCCGAAGGCGATGAGCTGGTCCAGAAGCGACAACCCGTCGCGCATGCTGCCATCCGCTGCCTGCGCGACGAGCGCGAGGCCGGCAGGCTCGAACTCGATGCCCTCCTTTTCCAGAATGGCGCGCAGATGCGCGGCAATCTGCGCGAGCGGAATCCGCTTGAGGTTGAACTGCAGACAGCGCGACAGCACCGTGACCGGCAGCTTCTGCGGATCGGTGGTGGCGAGCAGGAATTTCACGTGCGGTGGCGGCTCCTCCAGAGTTTTGAGGAGGGCGTTGAAGGAGTGTGTCGAGAGCATGTGTACCTCGTCGATCAGGTACACCTTGTAGCGGCCGCGGGTGGGCGCGTACTGCACGTTGTCGAGCAGCTCGCGGGTGTCATCGACCTTGGTGCGGGAGGCGGCGTCGACCTCGATGAGATCGACGAAACGCCCGGCATCGATCTCGCGGCAGCTGGCGCATTGACCGCACGGGGTCGGGGTGACTCCGGTTTCGCAGTTCAGGCACTTGGCGAGAATGCGCGCAATGGTGGTCTTGCCCACCCCGCGGGTGCCGGTGAAGAGAAAGGCGTGGTGTACGCGGCCGGTCTCGAGCGCGTTCACCAGCGCGCGGCGCACGTGGTCCTGGCCGATCAGCTCGGCAAAGGCCCGCGGCCGCCACTTGCGCGCGAGCGCCGTGTAGGTTTCAGTCATCGGTTCGCCTCGAGGTGGAGGCGGCCCGCATCAGCGAGAGCTCCGGCACCCGACATCGCCGCTGCCGCTGCTGCCTTCCGGCCCTGACGGGGTTCACGACTGGTCGTCGCGGAGTAGCCGACACGGGCCACCATGGCTCAAGGAGCTCGTGTGCTAATGAAATCAACGACTTACACGCCGAGCCCGGAATCTTCGAACGGCGATGATAGCAAACGCCCGCGGCGCGCGCCGCGCCGCCTCCGCGCGGCATGCGCGGCTCGGGTCAACGCCTTCGGAAGGTCGGATCGTGCCCCGGAGCTGAGGCCGGGTGCCCCGGGGCGGAATCGCCGCCCCGGAGCCCGTGAGGTGTCAGTTGTGGTGCTCGACCGGCTCCGTTGCCTGCAGCGTTCCAAAGAGGCCGTCCGCCTCACCGTTGGTACCAGCCGTGAAGTACAGCGTGTTGGAGTCCGCAGCGGCTCCCGTACCGAAGATGAGGCCCCAGAGACCGTCGATGGTGACCCGCGGCCCTGAGGAATAGTGCAGTTGCCCGCGGAAGTCGCCGTCAGAGTTGAAAGCACTGATGTGCCCATCGCCGAAGTTGCCGATGAGCACGTGTGCGCTGAAGCCGCCGAAATCCAGCGGCGCGCGGACCATCCCCCAAGGCGAGTTGAGCGCACCGCGTGAGGCGAAGCGTCGGATCAGGTTACCGTTGGTATCGAATACGTCTACAAACCCGTGACCCGGACCTGCCACATCATCGTGTTTGGCCGCGTCCTGCAGAGCGTAGCTGACGTACAGGTTACCGTTGATCGAGGCGATGCCAAAGGGCGCATATCCCCGCGGTATTTTCGGATCAGAGAACGACCCGGAGAGCGTCGCCGGCTTGAACGTCGAGTCGAACACGTCGACGGTGCCACTACGGAAGTTCGTCGCGTAGAGGAACACACCGCGCGAATTCGTCGCGAGCGCGAGCCCTTTGTACACTGCACCGTTACCGCCCTGGGAATTGTCGATTTTCAGCACGGCAGCGTTTCGGTTCACCGTCGCGTTCCAGGCGGCAATGGTCCCGTCCTCGGTGGCAAAGATGAACAAGGCCGGCTGACCAGGGGCGAGCAGGAACGCTTGTCCATTCGGGTTCCAGACGACGCCGGTCGGAGTAGCGGGCGTACCCGAGGGCGAGTTCGCGGGAGGAGGGATCGTCACGATCAGGGGTACGATGTCGCCCTTTCCATCATAGAGCGTCGAGAAACCCGTGCCGTTATCGGAGATCCAGAACGGGCCGCCGGGGAACGCCACGATCCCCCAGGGATTCTTGAGGTGCCCGTCGGTCGTAGAAGCCTGGACGGCGCCGTCGGACACGAGATTCGTCTGTTGATATGCGAAGTCGTCCGAGTCGGCGTGGACGGCTGTCGTGAAGCACGCTGCTGCCGCCAGCGCCATCGGCGCCAGCAGAGCTCTCTGTATGGAACGCATGTCGGCTCTCCCCTGTCGCAGCCTCTCTTTGCGAGGGCGTGCGCGTGCGTACCGGAACGAGAGCCGAGGGTTCTACTCGCGGCCCGCCTGCATAGTGGCCGGCTGCATCGCAGCCGCTTGCACTGCACCCCGGCGCTCTGCTAAAAAGCGCGCTCTCCTTGGGGAGTAGCCGCCCGGCGCCCGGCCGGGCCGTACGTCAACACACTTGAGCGCTCAGCTCATGGCGTACGGAGCCTTTGCGGCATGGCGAGACCAACGGTTGGAGCCCCGGTGCGAGCGACGGGGTTCTCGGCCGTGGTCCTGCAACCCGCTCGGCCCGAGGTCCCTGATGCAAGCATTCCTGATCAGCCTGTCTACCGTGGCCATCGCGGAGGTGGGGGATCGCACCCAACTCCTCTCACTCATGCTCGCGGCGCGCTTTCGGCGGCCGTGGCCGATACTTGCGGGCGTGCTCTGCGCGACGCTCGCCAGTCATGCCGTGGCCGCCTTCGTCGGGCAGCGACTCGGCCGCGCGCTCACACCGCAGATCCTCGATGCCGCAGTCGGCGTGAGCATGATTGCCATGTCACTGTGGACGCTCAAGCCCGACACTCTCGATGAGGCGGCTACGAGCGGCTCCCAGCGAGGCGCGTTCCTCGCCACTCTGATCAGCTTCTTCATAGCGGAGATCGGCGACAAGACACAGATCGCCACCGTGGCGCTGGCGGCCGCCTATGCCAACCTGCCGGCGGTGATCGCGGGCACGACCACCGGCATGTTTCTCGCCAACGCGCCGGTGGTTTTCTTCGGCAAGGCCTTCTCCGCCCGGCTGCCGCTGAAAGCGATCCGCTATCTCGCAAGCGCGCTCTTCCTGGCGCTTGGCGTCTTCTTTCTCGTGCGGGCATTCATGCGCTGAGGACGCTTGAACCTCTCTGCGCGCGCGCCGGCACCTACTCCCCAGTCAGGATCAAGGCAGGTGCAACCATGTCTCGGCGCAACTCGCACGGGCTCAGGACGGTATCGTGTTTGATTTTCCTCCTCCCCTTGGCGAGCTGCGGCGGCTACGGCGGCGGAATGGGCGGCATGGGCTACGGAACCATGCCCCCTTCGATGCCGCAGCCCACTGTCACGTTCAGCTCGCCGATGCAGGCGTCCACGATTCACCTGGGGCAGGCTGTAAAGCTCGCCTGGACGTCGAGCGATGCAACGTCCTGCTCCGCATCCGCTTCCAGCGACATCGGCGGCGCGTTCAGCGGTAGCCAGCCCACCAGCGGATCAATTACCGTCGCGCCGGCCGGAACCGGCATGGTGACGTACAGTCTGTCTTGCATGGGAGCCGGCGGCACCGGGTCCGCGACAACCGCCGCGGTTACGGTGCTGCCGTCCATTTTGAGCATGCTGTCGCCGACCACCATAACGACGATCGGCTCGACGGCCGATCCGATCGAGCACGGCAACAATCCCTATGGCCT
The DNA here is from genome assembly GCA_036278795.1 of Steroidobacteraceae bacterium. Lineage (GTDB taxonomy): Bacteria > Pseudomonadota > Gammaproteobacteria > Steroidobacterales > Steroidobacteraceae > 13-2-20CM-66-19. The sequence continues at coordinate 47,613 of DASUKK010000020.1, forward strand.
CGCCATCGCGCCCGTGACCAGCGGGCTGGTCACCGCGGGCGATCTGATCGTCTGCAATTTCAACGACGGAGCGACACAAACGGAGGGTCAGGGCACGACCATCGTCGGCCTGCACCCGACCGCGGGCGCGACACCTTATCGCATCGCGCAATCTGCCTCCCTGCAAGGCTGCAACGCACTCGCCGCCTTGCCGGACGGAAGTATCTCGGCGGCGGCCCTCTCTGCGAACCAGAACCCCCTCGTCTCGCCTTCCGGCGCGGTCGCCACACCGTTCTCCGCGGACACATTCGCCGGTCCCTGGGGTGAGGCGTACGTGGCGGCCAACGGCCAGAATCCCGCCGCGCTATATGTTTCCAACGTGGATGGGACGATCGACCGGATCACGCTCGATGGCGACGCGCAGACCGGCTTCACACAGATCGTCCAGGGATTTTGCGGCAGCGGTCAACCCGGGAGCATTTACGCGCCCTCGGGGCTCACCTATGACCCGTCCGTCGACACCCTCTACGTCATCGATACCAGCTCCTACAGCGTCATAGCGCTGGCGAACGTGTCCAGCATCGGAGCCTCGGGCGTGATGGTCGCGGGGCAGTGCGGCTCGCCCGCAACCGCTCCCCCGACCCCCACGCCGACCTTCAGCGGTCCGTCGGCCGCTTCCGCCCGGGTGATTGCCCACGGAGCACCGCTCTTCGCACCTCTCAGCGCCGCACTGCTCGCCGATGGCGACCTGATCGTCACGAACAGCGATATCGACATCCCGAGCGGCCAGATGCCGAACCTGGCAACCGAGGTCTCCCCGGTTCTTCCCGGAGGCTTCGTCGGCCAACCGGTGCAACTCGATACGAGCGGCACTCCCGGGGCCCTGTTCGGCGTCGTCGCGACCGTTGACGCTCAGGGCAACCAGATCATCTACTTCAACGACGACAACACCAACTCCGTCATGAAGATGACCCAATAGCCTCGGCCAGCAGCTCGATCCAGTGCCGTACCGGCCTGTCGGCGCCGGAGGCGAGCTGCATGAGGCATCCGATGTTGGCTGTCGCTATGAGCTGCGGGGAATCCGCCTGGAGGGCGCCGAGTTTGTCGGCCTTGAGCTGCCGCGAGATCTGCGGCTGCAGGAGAGAATAAGTGCCGGCCGATCCACAGCACAGATGACCGTCGGCGACGCGCGTGAGCGTGTATCCCGCCCGCTTCAGCAGCGGCTCGACGATGCCGCGGAGCTGCAGCCCGTGCTGCAGCGTACAGGGTGAATGAAACGCGACTCGCCGGCCGCGGCCGCGCGGCGGCTGCGACTCGATGGGGTTACCCGGCTTCGCCAGCTCCTGCGCGACCACCTGGCTGAGGTCGCGGAAGAGCTCCGATACGCCGGCCGCCTTGCGCGCATAAGCCGGATCGTCACGGAGCAGCTCGCCGTACTCGCGAACCATCGCGCCGCAGCCGCTTGCCGTCACTACTACCGCCTCGACGCCGTTCTCGATCCACGGCCACCAGACATCGATGTTGTGCCTCATGCGCGCGCGGGCCGCATCCGGCGCGGACAGATGCTGCGCAAGCGCGCCGCAGCAGCCGTCTTTCACCGCGATCAGCGAGATACCCAGGCGATCCAACACCCGGGCCGACGCGGCGTTGATGTCCGGAGCCGTGGCGGGCTGCACACATCCCGTAAGTACCAACATGCGTCGGTCGTGGCGCGGCGCGGGCCAAGCGCCCGCCAGTTGCCTTACCGGCACGCTGCGTCGCAGCGTCGCAGGCATAAGGGGCCGCAGCATCCGGCCGAGCGCCACGAGAGAGGCGAATCGCCTCCGTCGTGGAACGATTGCCAGGAGCGCGCGCCTCACCAGCCTGTCGCGCATCGTCCTTGGGACGACGCGCTCGATGTGATGCCGCCCGATGTCCAGCAGCCGCCCATAGCGAACCCCGGACGGACATGTGGTCTCGCACGCGCGGCAAGTCAGACACCGGTCGAGGTGTAGCTGCGTGGAACGGGCAGGCCGTGCACCCTCCAGCATCTCCTTGATCAGGTAGATCCGCCCGCGCGGGCCATCGAGCTCATCCCCCAGCAACTGATAAGTGGGACAGGTTGCCGTGCAGAATCCGCAATGCACGCATTTACGCAGGATCGCATCGGCCTCCCGGCCATCGGGGGTTTCGAGGAAGGCGGCGGTCAGGCGCGTTTGCATGGGCTAGAGGCCAGGATAGAGGCGGTCGCGGTTGCAGATTCCATACGGGTCGAACACCGCCTTCATACGCCGATGGAGCGCGAGCATGGCCGGGGACAACGGCTGGAAAGGTCCCTCAGGCGGCTTGGCGGGCCCGCGATAGAGCATGGCATGACCGCCGAGACGCGCGGCAAGAGTCTGCAAGGCGCCGCCATCCAGGGGGCCTGGCACCCAGCGTAACGCTCCTCCCCATTCGAGCAGCATGCGTCCTTCGGTCGCCAACTGCGGCGAGCGCGCGGGCAGCGAGACTCGCCACAGCGCTTGCGCCGGCAGCAGAAATCCCAGACGCTGCTCCCGCACTTCGTCCCAATATTCATCCGCTCCAGCCATGAGCTCGCCGCCGAGATTCTGGCGGGCGGCTCGTATCGCGGCATCGGCGCCGGATAGGCGAACGTGCAATGTACCGTCGTGCCACGCCGTCCCGGAGAGCGGCAGAGCTCGCGTCGCCCAGAGCGTCATGACCTCGAGCGCGGCCGGCTGATCGAGCGCAAACGTCAGGGTGCATTCCGCGCGGGGTCGAGGCACGGTCTTCAGCGTGATCTCGGTAAGGACTCCCAGCGTGCCGAGGCTGCCCGCCGTCAGCCGCGAGACATCGAATCCCGCCACGTTCTTGATGACTCTGCCGCCGAAGCGCAGCCGGCGGCCGCGTCCGTCGATCATCTCGACACCCAGCACATAGTCGCGCAGCGACCCGCAGTAGGCACGCCGCGGCCCGGAGAGGCCGCTCGCCACCGCGCCGCCGACCGTTGCGCGGCCGCCGAACCGCGGCGGCTCGAAAGCCAGCATCTGGCCGTGCGCCGCGAGCATGCGCTCGAGCTCCGCGAGCCGGGTGCCCGCCTTCGCCGTGACGACGAGCTCCGTCGGCTCGTAGTCCGAAATGCCGGACAGCTCGGCGACATCCAACGGCTCTCCGGTGAGAGGCCCGCCGTAGAAGTCCTTGCTGCCGCCCGCGCGGATGCACAGCGGCCGGCGCGCCTCGGCTGCGGCTCGAATGCGCTCCTGCAGAGAAGGCAGGTCGATCACGGTGCCCCGGACTTGCGTCAGAAACGCGGTAATTCCGCATGCGGCAATTGCCCGCCGCGCACGTGCAACCGCCCGAATTCCGCGCAGCGGTGCAGCGTCGGCACGGCCTTGCCAGGATTGAGCAAACCGCGCTCATCGAACGCGCGCTTGACGGCATGGAAGGTTTCGAGCTCTGCGCTGCCGAACTGCACGCACATCTGATTGATCTTCTCGATGCCCACGCCATGCTCTCCGGTGATGCTGCCGCCCTCCCGGACACAGAGCTCGAGGATCTCGCCGCCGAAAGCTTCCGCGCGGGCGACCTCGTCCGGCACGTTGGAGTCGAAGAGGATGAGCGGGTGCAGGTTGCCGTCGCCCGCGTGAAATACGTTGGTGCAGCGCAAGCCGTACTTGCCTTCCATGGCACGGATGGCCTGCAGCACGGCCGCGAGCCGCTGCCTCGGGATGGAGCCATCCATGCAGTAATAATCGGGCGAGACCGCGCCCATCGCCGGGAATGCCGCCTTGCGTCCCGCCCAGAAGCGCAGCCGCTCCGCCTCGTCACGCGAGATGCGGCACTCCGTGGAGCCGGCGCGCTGCATCACCGCTTCGATGCGCAGGATTTCCTCCTCGACCTCGTGAGCCGTGCCGTCGGACTCACAGAGCAGGATGGCCTCCGCATCGAGCGGGTAGCCGGCACGGACGAAAGGCTCGACGGCCGCGATCGTCGGCCGGTCCATCAGCTCGAGCCCGGCGGGGATGATACCGGCGGCAATCACATCGGCCACCGCCTGCCCGGCCTTGGCGAGACTGTCGAAAGCGGCGAGGACCACCCGCGCGCATTGCGGCCGGGGGATGAGGCGCACCGTCACCTCGGTGATCACCGCGAGCAGACCCTCGGAGCCGGTGATCAGCGCAAGCAGGTCGTAACCCGGCGCATCCAGGGCACTCGCGCCGATCTCCAGCAGCTCGCCTTCGATCGTGACGACACGCAGCGCCAGCAGGTTGTGCACGGTGAGACCGTACTTGAGGCAATGCACGCCGCCCGAGTTCTCCGCGACATTCCCACCGATGGTGCAGGCGATCTGGCTCGAAGGATCGGGCGCATAGTAGAGGCCGTGGGGGGCGGCCGCCTCGGAGATGGCCAGATTGCGCACGCCCGGCTGCACGCGCGCCGTGCGGGCGAGCGGGTCGAGGCTGATGATGCGATTCAAGCGCGCGAGCGACATCAGCACGGCGCCCGGCATCGGTGTCGCGCCGCCGGAGAGTCCCGTACCGGCGCCGCGCGCGATGACCGGAATGCCGCTCTCGTGGCAGGTCCTCAGTACCGACGCGACCTGCGCCTCATCGCCCGGAAGCGCAACCGCGAGCGGCATCTGCCGATACAGCATCAGCGCATCGCATTCGTAGGGCTTGAGCTCTTCGGCGCCAGCCAACACCGCGCCCGCGGGTAAGACGCGCCGCAGACGATCGATCACCTCGCGCATCGAGGCATCATACACTCTCAGCCGCGGAGGACCTTCAGCCGGCGGCTCCTGCGGCACGCGACGGGCTTGCCTGCTCCGACTGAGACTCACCCGCTGCGTTTTCCCCGGCACGGTGGACCGGCAGAGCTCCCTCGAGCCAGCGAATGAACTGATCGGCGGCGAGTGGCGGACTGAGGTAGTAGCCCTGGGCGCAGTCGCAGCCGAGCTCGCGCAGCAAGGCCAGGCCGCGTGGATCCTCCACGCCCTCGGCCACGACCTTGAAACCGAGACTGTGGCCGAGCTCGATGGTGGAGCGCACGATGGTCGCGAGATCGGGATTCTCGCTCATCCGACTCACGAACGCCTGATCGATCTTCAGCTCTTTGACGGGCAGCCGCATGATGTAGCTCAAAGACGAATAGCCGGTTCCATAATCGTCGATCGAGAGCTGCACTCCGAGCTCGGCGAGACGGTCGAGAACCTTCTGCGCATGTTGCGGGTCCTCCATGAAGCCGCTCTCGGTGATCTCGAGACACAACATCGCGGGCGGCACCGAATGCTCCGCGAGCACGGCGGCGATCCACTCCGGCAGATCCCGGGTGGTCAGGTCGCGCGCGGAGATGTTGACCGACACCTGCAGCTCGCGGCCCTCCCGCCGCCAGATGCCGCACTGCCGCACGGCTTCGCCCAGCACCCAACGCGTCAGTGCCTTGATGTAACCGGTGTGCTCGGCGAAGGGAATGAAGAGCGCCGGCGCGATGAGGCCGCGGACGGGGTGATTCCAGCGCAACAGCGCTTCGGCCGCCGCCACCCGCGACGAGGAGAGCGTGAGTTTCGGTTGATAGTGCAACTGCAGCTCGCCGCGCTCCACGGCCCGCCGCAGCTCGCTCAGGAGCGACAGGTGCTCCTGCTGACTGGTGTCGTAGGTGGAGTCGTACACGCTGTAGCCGCTACGCGTACGCTTGGCGACATACATGGCGATGTCGGCATTGCGGACGAGAGTCTGAGAATCCGCCGCATGCTCCGGGAAGAGCGCGACGCCGATGCTCGCGCCGACGTCCACAGGCTGCTCCTGGTAGAGAATCGGCTGCACCAGCGCGGTCACGATCTGCTCCGCCAGCTGATTCACGCGCGCACTCGACGCGTCCTCGATGAGGACCGCGAACTCGTCGCCTCCGAGGCGCGCAACGCAGCGCGCGCCGGCCGCGAGTGAGTGCAATCGTTTGGCCACCTCCCGCAATACGTGATCCCCCACGCCGTGTCCGAGCGTATCGTTCACGTATTTGAAGCGATCCAGGTCCATGATGAGGATGGCGAGGGAGCGCGCCTGCGCCTGAGCCCGGCGCAGCCCGGATTCCAGCGCTTCGGCGAAATGAGAGCGATTGGGCAACTGCGTCAGCGGATCCTCGTACGCGAGCTTGAGGATGCGCTGCTCGCGCTCGGCAATGCCGGCGCGCATGTGATCCATACCCTCCGCGAGCACACCGATCTCGTCGTTCCGGCGGATGGCGATGAGCTGTGAGTAATCGCCCTGTCTGATGCGCTTGACCGCTTCCAGAAGAACGGCCAATGGCCGGGTGATCCCGAGGGCGATGAGAATGCTGCCAAAAACCGAGAGCGCGAGACTGATTATGCCCAGTCCGACGAGCGTCGCGCGCAGCGTGCGAAAGCTCGCGAGCGCCGAGGCGATCGGCCTCTCCAACACCGCAACGATGCTGCCGCCGGGTCCGCGGCCGAGCGGTACGAGGCGGATGAGGTCTTCGCCATTGCTCATGTCGAGCATTCCTGTCTCGAGTGCCGCCGCGTGCTGCGCGAGCCGCGCGGCAAGCTCGGTGGAATCATTTGGCGGTAGCGTGCCCGCGAGGACCGTCCAATCCGCCCCGTGCACGACCGCAAACGAGACCTCGAGCCCCGTGAGCTGGCGCAGATCCCGCGCCAGCGAGGCATCGATCGGGAAGCAAACGACTACCCAGCCGATCGCCAGAGGAGCGCGGACCGGCACGGCGATCAACTGTAGAGCTCGCCCATCCAGCAGTCCGACCGCGCCGGATTCGCCGCGCAGCCCCGCTTGCCTGATGAGAGACGGCAACTCGAAAGGATGCCGCGCAGCTCCCGGCCGCAGGGTGTCGGCCACGACCTGGCCGTCGAGGTTGACATAGAGCAGAGCGCTCGCACCGATCCGTTTCCCGTGATTCTCCAGAGTCGACTCCAGCGTACCCGGATCGCCGGTCGCTATGGCATCGCGAAACGCGAAGTCTGCAGCCAGCACCTTCGCGGCCGCCGTCTGCTGCGCGGCGTTCTGCGCCAGTACCCGCGCAAACACCTTCTGGCCGATCGCGAATTCCTCCTCGATCTTGGCGCGGGCGGCATCGTAGCTGGCGCGATTGGTGAGTGTGAATTCCGCGATCTGCACCGCGCCGAGCAATGCGACCAGAAAGATGACGAGTCGGACTCTCAGGCTCTGGAAGCGCATCATTGCTTCATCCCTGACATCGCTGGCATCGCTGGCGCCGGCGCGGACGCCGTGTTGGCGTTGATTTTGAGCGTGACCTCCGGGGGCGACGCTCCAGCCCGCACGTGCAGCGGCTCGGCGGTCGTCGCCGCTCGCATGGGCTCATGCCATGCATGCAGGCCGTAATCGCCCGCCGGCAGGTTGCGCAGGGTCACGCGCCCCTGCATGTCCGACTTCGCGTGGAACGGAGTGTCCACCACCAGCACCCAGGCGACCATGTTGTCATGGATTTCGCAACCGAGCACGACGATGCCCGGCTTGTCGAACAACACGGGAGGCGCTGCTTGGCCGGCGTAGAGACTGAGCTCGAAGGTCTTGGCCGGCGAGAAGGAATATACCGAGTGGCGGATGTTGTCGCTGTTCGGGAAGTAGACGGAGGTCCCGGCCTGTACCACGCTCACCCGCGGCACGAATTGGCGATTGACCTGGTCGACGACGGCCTTCGGCGGCTTCGCCTGCGGCGCGGGCACGCCCGGCTCGGCGTACACGATCGCATTCGCCAGAGGCCGCCCGGCAGCGTCGACCACCCTCACGTGCAGATCGGCAGCGTGGACGTGGAACGGCGTGAGCGCCGCGGCCCCCAAGGTCACTGCGAGCCATCCCCGGAGCCGGTGCATGACTAAGGCGCCCTCGGTGGCGGCGCCACGTTGACCTCGACGATGTCGCGCTTCATCGGCGCGAGCAAGGCGAGCAGCTCGTTGCGCTCCGGCAATCCGACATGGTGCCGCCGCATCTGTCGGCGCAGGATCGCGACCATCCCGTAGAACTGGGCCTCGGTGATGTGCAGGTTGGCATGAGCCTCGCGCATGGAGTCGCCGGTGTAATGGCAGCCTCCGCCGGCAATCTCGCAGATCAACGCCGCCACCTGCCCCTTGAGACGCTTGGTGTTGACGCCCCGAAAAGGCTGGTTCAGACGCGGGTCCGCGTCCATCTCATCGAACGTATCGGCGACGATGGCGGTGACGACCGGCGCTCCGCCCATGCGCGAGTAGAGCGAGTCGCGCGGCGTGGCAGCCGTGGCAATCGCCGCCATCGACCCGCCGGCGAGCGCTAATGCGACGAGAGCCGCTGCCTGCCGAAATCCGGGTCGCACGTGCGAAAAGTCTCAGTTCGATGAAAACAGCATGTTATGGATATGGTGCGAGAACCGGCGTTAAGCGGTTCACAGCGCGCGCGGCGGATCGGCCGGACTCACCATAACTTCGCTGCGACTGTGATGCACCCCGCAACTTCGGCGTTTCGCCCGCGTGCACGATGGCTGCGGCGGCATGCGCCGCGAGACAATCGCCGCTACGAACCTCCGGGGTCACTCGATGTCCACGCCTCAGGCCGCAAGGATCCGGCGGCGCGCGGGCGCGCATGCCGCACTCGTGCCACTCCTTCTCTTCGCAGCCGCTGCCACCGCCTCGGCAGGCGGTCGCCTGCTCGCAATGGGCGGCATCACGGAGATCGAAGGCAGCGCCGGGGGCGGTATCACGCCCTGGGCGCTCATTGCCGGCCTCGGCACGGAGGATCAGATCGGCGGCAGCGCAGCGTGCACCCGGGTGAAGCCGCAAGACTTCCGGCTCGATTCCTGCGCTCTCGCCGTCGGCATCCGCAACCGTCTGGAGCTGTCCGCCGCTTCCCTGCATTTCGATCTCGGCAGCACGGTGCCCGGCCAGTCGATCCGCATGGTCGTCGTCGGAGCGAAAGTCAGGCTCTTCGGTGATGCGGTGTTCGACCAGGACCGCTGGTGGCCGCAGCTATCAGCGGGAGTGCAGTGGAAGCACAACCAAGACTTCGATGTCGTACCGAAGGCGCTCGGCGCGATGCGGGCCGACGGCGCCGACTTCTACCTGGCCGCCACCAAGGTGTGGCTCGACGGTCCGCTCGATCACACCTGGCTCGTAAACCTGACGCTGCGGGAGAGCGAGGCCAATCAGCTCGGTCTGCTGGGTTTCGGCGGCAACCTCGGGGGCTATCACCTGCTCGCCGAAGGAAGTGTCGGCGCATTCGTGACGGATCATGTGATCCTGGGCGCGGAGTACCGGCAAAAGCCGGACGACCTCTCCGCTTTCGGCGAGGACGACTTCAAGGACGTGTTCGTCAGCTATTTTCCTCTCAAGTATCTCGCCGTCACCGCGGCTTTCGCCGATCTCGGCAATATCGCCGACAAGCCGGGGCAGCGCGGGTACTACATCTCCGTGCAGGGCAGCTGGTAGCAACCGCGGCCGCGGGCGCCCGTCCCGCCGGAACGTTTTGGCCACCCGTGACATCCATTGAGAGCCATCCATCCTCGACGCGGGAGCATTTGATCATGAGAAAAGCCGTGTACGTACTCGGAGCCGTCCTCGGATCCGGCATCGCTTTGGCCTGGGCGCAGGGTATGCCGTCGGATCCGCAGATTGCGGCCATCGTGGTCACCGCCAACCAGGTCGACATCGACGCCGGCAAGCTCGCGGAGCAGAAGGCGCAGGGCAGCGAGGTGAAAGCCTTCGCGAAGCGGATGATCACCGACCACACCGGCGTCAATCAGGCTGCGGTAGGCCTCGCGCAGAAGCTGCATCTCACACCGGAGAGCAATCCGACGAGCCAGAGCCTCAAGGAGGGCGGGGAGCAGAATATCGCCAAGCTGAGCGGGCTGAGCGGTCAGGCTTTCGATAAAGCATACATCGATCACGAGGTCGCTTACCACGAGAGCGTGCTCGATGCGTTGGACAAGGTCCTGATCCCAAGCGCACAGAATGCAGAGCTGAAGGCGTTGCTCGTCAAGGTACGGCCCGCTTTCGTGGATCACCTCAATCACGCGAAGATGATTCAGAGCACTCTCGCCGGGCAGTAGCATCTTGTATCAGCTTCACTCGCCGGCGCGCCGTCACGAGACGGGCGCGCCGGCGCTGATACTCGCCTTCGCGATGATGCTGTTGGCAGCGGTCCCGCTCGCAGGCCATGCGGCACAGCCGGCTCATCGCAGCGGCGGCCGCGCGCATACGGTGATCATCGAAGGCATGCGTTTCACCCCGCAGACGCTCACCGTGCACCGGGGCGATCGGGTGACTTGGGTCAACAAGGATCTCTTTCCGCATACGGTGACTGCCGCCGGCAAGTTCGACTCGCATGAGATCGCCGCTGGCGCCTCATGGACCTACGTGGCCGCAAAGGCAGGCGAGTATGATTACGTGTGCACACTGCATGTCGGCATGACAGGCAGACTCGAGGTCCGCTAGCGGATTACCCTGGAATGACAACCGGCGAGCTCACCAATTCTGCTACCGGCGCGGAAGACGACGTATCCGTCGTGCGTCGAGTTCTGACCGGCGATCCCACGGCCTTCGCCCTTCTGATGCGGCGTTTCAACCGCAGGCTCTACCGTCTGGCACGCGCCATCATGCGTGACAGCGCGGAGGCGGAAGATGTGCTCCAGGAGGCTTATCTGCACGCCTATCGCAGCCTGGGCCAGTTTCGCGGCGACTCCTCTCTCGCGACCTGGCTCTCGCGTCTGGTCGTCAACGAGTGCCTTGGGAGGATGCGCCGCCGCACGCGCAGACAGAACGTGATTCCCATGACCCCCTCACCTGCCGATCACGAGCTCGAAGCGGTCCCCGATGAGGCCGGCGCGCCGGACGCGGCGGCCGACCGCGCCCAGATGAAAGCCATCCTCGAGCGCAGGATCGATGCGCTGCCGGAAACCTTCCGCGCGGTCTTCGTGCTGCGCTCCGTCGAAGAGCTGACCGTCGAGGAGACCGCGGAATGTCTCGGTATTCCCGCGGAGACCGTCCGCAGCCGCCACTTCCGCGCGAAAAGCCTGTTGCGCGAGGCACTGGCGCGGGAGGTCGATATCGCCGAGCGGAGCCTGTGGCAGTTCGCGGGCGAGCGCTGCGACGGAATCGTCGCACGAGTGCTTGCCAGGATCGCGGCGGAGAAGGATGGCGGAGAGGGTGGGATTCGAACCCACGAAACCCCGTGAAGAGTTTACTGGAATTCCAGTCCAGCGCCTTAGACCGCTCGGCCACCTCTCCGCATTAGCCAACGCGCATTCGCAGCGCGCCGCGCCGGCCCTCCGTGGCAGTCGCGAATGATACTACGCCCCGGGACGGCAAACCGGGGGGGCTTCGCGCTCAGGCTCCCGGCCTGCCGTTCGGCTGCGGCACGTTGAACGACGGCGGTGAATCCAGGCAAGGGTCTTTCGGGCCGCGCCGCGGCGGCGCCGGCCCGTTGAGCTTCGGAATCTCGAGGGCATGGCTGCTGTCGGGCGTATCGAGGCCCGGAGGAATGGCAAGCGGCGCAATGCTGGTCGCCCGCATGTAAGGCTGCGGTTTGTTGCAGTTGTCGCCGCTCGTGATGTGGTGAATCGTCTTGCAGCCGCCCAACGCGAGCAGCATGGCGGTGGCAAGAGCCACCCGGGACGCAGAGCCCCCAAAATTCATGTCGAACCCCTCTTCAATCGACCCATTTACTGCAGCGCGGCCGCCTGTCTGAGCGCCGCGAGCACCGCCGGCCGGTGCCCCGCTGACAGCTCTGTCAACGGCAGCCTGATGCCGCGCTCGATCCGGCCGGCTTGCGCCAGCGCCCACTTGACCGGAATCGGGTTTCCTTCGATGAAGAGATCCCGATGCAGCGCCGTCAGTGGTGCATCCAGGCGCGCCGCCGACTCGCGGTCACCGCGCAGCGCCGCGGCCACCATCGCCGCCATGGCCTGCGGGGCCACGTTTGCAGTCACCGAGATCACGCCCTGCGCGCCGGCGAGAATGGTTTCCCGCGCGGTGGCATCGTCGCCGCTCAGCACCACGAACCCCTGGCGGCACGTCGCCACCAGCTCGCGCACCCGCTCGACCTCCGGTACCGCCTCTTTGATCGCCTGGACCCGCTCGAGTTGCGACAGCCGCGCAACGATCGGCGGGAGCATATCCACGGCAGTGCGGGAGGGCACGTTGTAGAGGATCAGAGGCTTGGAGGAGGCCTCCGCAACCGCCGCGAAATGCCGATACAGGCCCTCCTGCGTCGGACGATTGTACGCGGGCGTCACCACCAGCAGGCCCGCCACCGGGAGCTGCGAGAAGCGGCCGGCGCGCGCAACGCAGGTCGCCGTACTGCTCGAGCCCACGCCCACGATGACCGCGATGCGCTGCCCGGCCTGCTCGCAGGCGCGCTGGGCGAGTTCCCAGAGCTCCGGATCCGTCACCGTCGCCGATTCGCCCGTGGATCCGCCGACGATGAGGCCGGCGGTTCCGCTCTCGATGTGCCACTCGATCAGGCGCGACCAGGCGGTGTAGTCGATGGAGCCATCGTGCCGCATGGGCGTGACTATCGCGACGAGACTGCCTGAGAACATCGAGAACCCGGGTGATTTCCGCTACACAGTGGCTGAGCCGGTAAGTATAAGGTGCATTTGCGCCGGGGACGAAGCGGCCTGGGCCCGGCCCCCGTAGAAAATCGCCTTCGCCAGCGAACCGCTCACCCGGTACACTCCTCGCAGCACCCTTGGACCGCACCGAGCCCATTGACCCGATGAAGCAGCACCTGGCCGTTTCGGCGATCGGCAGCGACCGCACCGGCATGGTGCACGAGCTCACCCGGGTGATCAGCGAGTGCGGCGGCAACATCACGGAAAGCCGGATGGCCGCGCTCGGCACGGAATTCGCCATGCTGCTGCTCGTCTCCGGTAACTGGCACGCCCTCGCCAAGCTTGAAACCGAGCTGAAGCGTCTTGCCGAGACGACGAGCCTCAGCGTCCATCTGAAGCGCACGGAGCCCCGTACTGCGCGCACGGACATGCTGCCGTACTCGATCGATGTCGTGTGTCTCGATCAAACGGGCATCGTCTCGGGACTCTCGGGCTTCTTCGCCGGCCGCAGTATCGATATCGCGGAGGTCTCGACTCGCAGCTATCCGGCTGCCCACACGGGCGCACCCATGTTTTCCGTGCAGATGATCGTGAATGTGCCTAGTCGCATCCAGGTGGCACATCTGCGCGAAGAGTTCATGGAGTTCTGTGACTCCCTCAACCTCGATGCCATCCTGGAACCGGTGAAATCCTGACCGATGCCCAAAGTCGAGCCCGCGGCGAAAGTGCCCCCATTCTCCTTGCCCGCGACCGGCGGGAACACCTGGCGCCTCAAGGATGCTGCGGGTCGCGCCCTGGTGGTCTATTTCTACCCGAAGGACATGACCTCGGGATGCACGCGCGAGTCGCAGGACTTCCGCGACCTGCACGCGGCATTCCGCAGGGCCGGCGCGGAGATCGTCGGCATCTCGCGCGATAGCGTCGTCTCGCACGAGAAATTCAAGACCAAGGAGGCGCTGCCCTTCACCCTGTTGTCGGACGAGAAGGAAGAAGTCTGCAAGCTGTTCGATGTCATCAAGGAGAAGAGCATGTATGGCAGGAAGTATCTCGGCATCGAGCGCAGCACCTTCCTCATCGACCCCAAGGGAGTGCTGCGGCGGGAGTGGCGCAAGGTGAAGGTCCCGGGGCACGCGGAGGAAGTGCTTGAAGCAGCGAAGTCTCTCTGATCCGGGCTCGGCAGGCGCGCAGGCGCGCGCGCCCGAGACTGAATCCGCGTCTGTTCGCGTGTCCTCCGCGGTCCCGACCTCCGCCCCCGCTCCAGCGGAGCGCGCGGAGCCGCGGGCGCGGCCGCGCGACGGCAGGCGACTCTTCGTGCTCGATACCAACGTGTTGATGCACGATCCGACCGCGATCTTCCGCTTCGAGGAGCACGACGTCTATCTCCCCATGGTCGTGCTCGAGGAGCTCGATGCCCACAAGAAGGGGCTCTCGGAAGCCTCGCGCAACGTGCGCCAGGTAAGCCGTTTTCTCGATGAGATGATGCGCGATGCAACCAAGGAGCAGATCGATCGCGGCCTGAAGCTGCCGAGCGGCTACTCCGGCAATCATGGCAAGAAGCCCTCCTCCGGCCGGCTCTTCTTCCAGACGCGCCAGCTCTCGAGCACTCTGCCGCAGAGCCTTCCGGGCCAGGGCAACGACAACGCCATCCTGGCGCAAACCCTCGCCTTGCAGAACGAGCGCACCGACGCGCGCGTGATCCTGGTCTCCAAGGACATCAATCTGCGCATCAAGGCCGCCGTGCTCGGAGTGCACGCGGAGGACTACTACAGCGACAAGACGCTGGAAGACTCGGACGTCCTTTACAGCGGCATGAGCGCGCTGGCGCCGGACTTTTGGGAACGGCACGGCCAGGGCATGCGCTCCTGGAAGGAAGGCGAGCGCACGTTCTACGAGATCACCGGCCCCGCGGTGCGCGAGTGGCAGCCGAACCAGGGTGTATACGAGGACAGCCCCGAAGGGATCGAGGGCATCGTGCGCCGCTTGGGCGGCGAGACCGCCGTCATCGAGCTGCTGCGCGATCACCGCAACGAGCGCCACAACGTCTGGGGGATCACGGCCCGCAACCGCGAGCAGAACTTCGCGCTCAACCTGCTGATGGACCCTGAGATCGATTTCGTGACCGTGTTGGGACCTGCGGGTACGGGCAAGACCCTCCTGGCCCTCGCTGCGGGTCTCATGCAGACACTCGAGAGCAACCGCTTCGCCGAGATCATCATGACGAGGGTCACCATCCCGCTGGGCGAGGACATCGGCTTCCTCCCCGGGACGGAGGAGGAGAAGATGGAGCCGTGGATGGGCGCCCTGATGGACAACCTCGAGGTGTTGACCGGCGGCCAGGCGGGCGGCAACTGGGGCCGCGCCGCGACCAACGACCTGCTGCGCAACCGGATCAAGATCCGCTCGCTCAATTTCATGCGCGGGCGCACGTTCCTCAATCGCTTCCTCATTCTGGATGAGGCCCAGAACCTGACCCCGAAGCAGATGAAGGCGCTCGTCACCCGCGCCGGACCCGGCACCAAGCTCGTCTGTCTCGGCAATGTCGCCCAGATCGATACCCCGTATCTCACGGAGACCACGTCCGGCCTCACCTATACGGTGAACCGGTTCCGCGGCTGGCCCCATTCGGGGCATGTGACCCTGGTCCGGGGGGAGCGATCGCGGCTGGCGGACTTCGCCTCCGATATCCTGTAAGCTCCGGGAATAGCCGAAGGACTGCCGGCGTGGCCGTCACCGTATTTGTAAGCTTCTGTTAATGCAGGGAAACTGGCTCCCCCGACCGCGGTCGAACACAAGATGCGCGCGTTCGTCCTGATCCTCCTGGCCGCCTTCCTCAATGCCACGACCGTGGCAATGGCCGGGCAGCCATTCAATCCGATCACCTCGGGTCTGCCGTCCGCGTCCAATCCGATCACCTCGGACCTCCCGTCGGCGATCAATTCGAACCTCCCCGATCTCAGTGGTCCGGCGAACGGCATTCTCGACAAGCAGCAGCAATACGAGCTCGGCTACTCCGTCATGATGCAGATGCGCCAGCAGGGCATGCTGTTCAACGATCCGGAAACGTCCGAATACATACAGCAAATCGGCCAGCGTCTGGCCTCCCAGAGCACTGACGGCGGTGGCTATTTCCATTACGTCGTCCTCAGGACTCAGGAGCTCAACTCCTTCGCGGTCACAGGCGGCTGGGTCTTCGTCTTCACCAGCATGATCAAGTTCACACAGACGGAGTCCGAGCTTGCGGCGGTCATGTCCCACGAGACGGCTCACATCGTACAGAAGCACGTCCTGCGGCGGATCGAGGATCAGAAGAACGCCACCATGGTCGGGCTGGCGGGGATGCTCGCCGCCATCCTGCTCGGCGCCCTCGGCGGCGGCGGCGGGGATGCCATCGAGGGTGGCATCATTGCCTCCCAGGGGCTGGCCGCACAGCACCAGATCAACTTCGGCCGTAGCGAGGAGGCGGAAGCGGATCGCGTCGGCATGCAATATCTGGCGGCCGCGGGTTTCGACCCTCAGGGGGCTCCTGACATCTGGACGCTGATGATGCGGCAGCAAGGCGTACAGGACAGCTGGGTACCGGCGATGCTGCAGGACCACCCGGTGGACTCCGTCCGGCTCGCTGACCTGAGCGCGCGCGCCGCCCAATACCCGCCGGTACGCGACACGAGCTCCCCTGACTATTACCTCATCCGCGAGCGCGTGCGCGTCCTCACCGCACCCGACGGCGCCGACATTCACAGGGTATACGCTCAGAAAGTAGCGGCTGGCGATCACAGCCTGGCGACCATGTATGGCTATGCGCTGGCCTTGATGCAGGACAACATGGCATCAAATGCCGTGCCGATCCTGAAGAAACTGATCGCGAAGCGCGGCGAGCTTCACCTCCTTTACTCCGCCTTGGGTCAGGCGCAGGCGAAGGCGGGCGACCTGAAGGACTCTCTGGCAACCTTCCGGCTGGCGATGGAGCTCTTCCCGCGGAACATCCCCACCTCGATCCGCTACGCGCAGGCGCTGATGGCGGACGGCCGCAGCGCGCAGGCGCACGATGTCCTGCTCGACCTGTTCAACAATGTCGAGCCGACGCCCGATCAGATCCAGCTCACGGCGCAGGCGGCGAGCGCCGCGGGCGACCTGGGCGACGCCTATTACTACATGGGCGAATACCAGATCGCCGACGGCAATCTGCCGCTCGCTGCCGAGCAGTACCGACTCGCGCTGCGCACGCCGCATCTGACCAACGTGCAGCGCCTGCGCATCAGCGCACGCCTGCGGGAAGTCAACGAATACCTGGCTAGCGCCCGCCAGCAGCGGCACCAGACCGAGTAGGCGGCGACATCCGGGTCCCGCCCCGTCTCCGATCTCCGACAACCCCGGGTCCTGCGCCGCGCGCACGGCTGGTACAATGCCGCCCAGGACTCAGCACGGACCTCTCATGCCAAGAAGAATCCGCCCTGCGGCGCTCCGGATCGCCTCGATTTCCTTGCTCGCACTCGCGCTGGTCGGCTGCGCTACGGTGCCGCCGTCGGCGCGCAACCCGCGCGACCCCTGGCAGCGGGTCAACCGCGGGATCTACAAGTTCAATGACGCCGTCGATACCGCCGTCGTCGCTCCCGTTGCCAGGACCTACCTGCGCGTGATACCGCAGTTGGTCCGCACCGGGGTCACGAATTTCTTCAACAATCTGACCTCTCCCGACACCATCGTCAATGCGCTGCTGCAGGGGCAGTTGAAACCCTTCGCGCGCGACACCGGCCGGTTCGTGGTCAACAGCACGATCGGGATCGGCGGCCTGTTCGACCCGGCGACCAGCATGGGGCTGACGCTCGATGCCCGGGACTTCGGGCAGACCTTCGGCAAGTGGGGCATCCCCTCGGGCCCCTATGTCGTGCTGCCGTTTCTCGGTCCCTCCGACGTGCGGGACGCCATAGGGCGCGTGCCGGATGAGTACGCGGATCCGAGACACTACATTCGCAACCCGTACTGGGACTATGGGTTATTGCTGCTCTATGACGTCAAAGCCCGGGCGGATCTGCTGCCGCTAACAGATATGGCGAAGAAGACGTTCGATCCCTACGCATTCGAGCGTAACGCCTACCTGCAACACCGCGACTTCATGGTCAAGGGTCCGCAGGCCGAGAATTCAGCGGAAGAAGAGCTGAAGCAGCTGCAGCAAGAACCGCCTTAATCTATTGGCGTACAAAATCGCCTGGAGCGGTATTGAACGCCTGGCGTAGCCAGGCGGCCCCGTATGGGCCGAGGCGCAGGGATTGCGCCGAATAGAGTCGGCATCCTGCCGCTTTGCGCGGCCCGCGCTATGACGTTGTCGACCCCGGCTTTGGGCTGCTTGCTAAACTCCCTTTTGCAGCATCTCCTCGACGCCGCTGATGCGCGCGACGGCCAGCAGCCCGGGCGGCAGGCGCGCAAAGCAGAGCGGCCGCCCTTCCCGCTTCATGACCGCCATCCAGTCGAGCAGCACCGCGAGGCCGGCGCTGTCGGAATGGGTGATCCCGCTGCAGTCGACCTCGAGGTCGCGCGCGGTCGAGGTGCGCAGCGCATGCAGGCCTTCGCCGCGTGCTCTTTTGGCATTGGCAAAGGTCAGCGCGCCGCGCGCGGCGAACCGCCCCGGCGAGGTGACATCTATTTCGAAGCTTGCGGGCACGGCGGCGCCGCCCGCGACGCCGACCGCCGACCCGCTCACGAGCCGTGGCCGGCCGTCTTGCCGATCTGAGCCGGCTTCTCGCCGCTCTCGAGACGGTTGATCACCGAATCGATGGCCGCGGCATTGCCACCCTGCTGAGCGATCTGCGAGCCAAAATCCTCCCGATAGCTCTTCACATAGCTCACGCCGTCGATGACGACGTCCCAGGCCTTCCAGCCATCGGGAGTCAGGTGCATGTAGTAGTTGACATTGACCGGCGGTCCGCTGGTACGCGCCATCTCCGTGCGCACCGTGGCATTCTGGGAGCCGGCGCTCACACGGGTCGGGAACACCTTGAGCGTGTTGGACGTGAACTCGACGATGGCGGTGCCGTAGTTGTTGAGCATCGAATGGTAAAAGGCGTTGACGAAGCGCTCCCGCTGCTGCGGAGTGGCCGTGCGCCAGTACCTGCCCAGCACCAGTTGCGCCGCGAACTGGGTGTCGACATGCGGCAGGATGTATTGGTCGACCAGGGCCTGAACCTTCGAGGGATTCTTGCGATAGGTCTCCCGGTCGGCGTTGAGCGCTTTCAGGAGGCCATCGGCAGCGGTCTGGATCACCTGCGAGGGTGACTCCTGCGCCGCACTCTGCGCGGCGGCGGGGGCGGCGGCGGCCGGGACCGGCGCCTCGATCATCCAGCCCGCGGCAAGCAGTGCCGCGGCGGCGAGATAGGTTGAGCGTCTCATGGATGGGGCTCCTGCGGTTTTGCGCCCTGGCTGGGGGGCGGGCTCTTGCCGTTGCTGCTGCCACTGTTGCCGCCGCTGCTGCTGCCGCTCGCGAAATTGGCGAAGAACTTGTTGATCAGGTTCTCCAGCACGATGGCCGACTGGGTCTGCAGGATCTGGCTGCCGTTCTTGAGGTAGGTGCTGAGACCGCCGGGGCTGATGCCGATGTACTGTCCGCCGAGCAGCCCTTCGGTCTCGATGCTTGCATAGCTATCTTCCGGGATCTGGCTGAACCGCGGATAAATGCGCAGGTGCACGTTCGCCCGGAAGCTATCGCTGTCCAGACCGATCGCGGTCACGTCTCCGATTCTCACGCCAGCCATCCTAACGGGCGCACCGACCTTGAGGTCCCCGATATTGTCGAACTCGGCGGTGACGTCGTATCCGGGCGTCGGGCCGAAGCTCAGCTTGAGCCCGCTCGACGGTAGCTGGGTGGTGAGAAAAATGAGCGCGGCGAGGCCCAGAATCACGAACAGGCCGGTTCCAATCTCGAGGGAGCGAGTAGCGCGCATGGTGGTGGCGATCCTCTTACAGAAAAGCGGCGGTCAGCACATAGTCGAGAAGCAGCGTCAGCACCGACGAGGCAACGACGGTACGGGTGGTGGCGAGGCCTACCCCCTCCGCCGTCGGCTCGGACTGATAACCTTCGTTGACGGCGATGAGGCTGATGACAGCGCCGAACACCAGGCTCTTGACGATCCCCTCGGTCACGTCATGCATTCCGACGGCACTCTGTGTCTGTGACCAGAACGTACCGCGGTCGATGCCCAACAGGCCCACACCGATGAGGTGCGCGCCGAAGAGGCCGATGACGTTGAAGATTGCGGCAAGCAGCGGCATGGCGATGACGCCGCCGAGGAAGCGTGGCGCGGCGACATAGCTCATCGGATCGACCGCCATCACCTCCATGGCGGTGAGCTGATCCGTGGCCTTCATCAGTCCGATCTCGGACGTCAGTGCAGTGCCGGCGCGTCCGGCGAAGAGGAGCGCCGTCAGCACCGGTCCGAGCTGCTTCAGCAAAGCCAGTGCGGCGAGCTGGCCAAGCGCGGTTTCCGCGCCGAAGCGCTGCAGCACATCCTGACCCAGAAGGCCGAGCACCATGCCGGTGAAGAGACCCGACAACATGATGATGATGAGCGAGCGGCCGCCGGCATTGAAGATCTGCGCGACGATGAGCCCCGGGCGCGCGAGCGCCGACACGCAGCCGGCCAGCAGCCGGACCAGGAATATGCTTGTGACGCCGAACCTGCGCACTCCCTCCAGAAGCGTGCCGCGCCGTAAGCGACTGCTCATTTTTCATCCGCTCCGAGAAGCTGACTGGCGTAGTCCGGCGCCGGGTAGTGGAATTTCACCGGGCCCTCGGCGCTGCCGGTCATGAACTGGTGCACGGTCTCGGAGTCGCTTTTTGCCAGCTCCTGCGGCGCACCGGCAGCGACCACGCACCCCCCGGAGAGCAGGTAACTCTGGTCGGCGATGGTGGCGAGCTCCTGCACGTCGTGCGAAACCACGACGCTGGTGATGCCCAGCGCCTGGTTCATCTGCTTGATGAGGCGCAGAATCACACCGAGTGAGATGGGATCGAGGCCGACGAACGGCTCATCGTAGAGGAGCACCTCCGGGTCCATGACGATGGCGCGCGCCAGTGCCACACGCCGCGCCATGCCGCCCGAGAGCTCTCCCGGCATCAGCTCCGCCGCGCCGCGCAGGCCCACCGCCTCGAGCTTGGTGAGCACCAGCTTGCGGATGACGGACTCCGGGAGATCGGTGTGCTCACGCACTGGAAAAGCAACGTTGTCGAACACATTGATGTCGGTGAGCAGAGCTCCGTTCTGAAAGAGCATGCCCATGCGCCTGCGGGCTGCGTAGATCTCCGAGCTCGAGAGGTCGGCGATATCGCGTCCGAACACCGAGACCGTGCCACTGTCGGCGAAGAGCTGTCCGGTGATGAGGCGCAGCAGCGTCGTCTTGCCCGTGCCGCTGGGCCCCATCACGGCCGTGATCAGACCCCGGCGCACACGGATATTGAGCCCGGCAAAGATGGGCCGGCCATCGATGGCGTAATGCACATCGCGCACGTCGACCACCGCGTCATCTGCCGGGGCTGACGGCGCGTGTTGGGTTTCTGAGCCGGTCACGCGAGGCGCTTCAGTCCTGAGTCCGATCAGGCGGCCTGGCTTTCCATCTCGGCGCTGTAGCGGCCGGTGGTCGCCAGCCCGTTGAGCTTCGCGCGGCGGGCAAATTCCTTCTGTCCGGCGGCGAAAGTCGCCTGCTGGCCGCCCCACGCCTTGAGCGCAGTGTCCTGCAGGGCTCGCCCGTAGCTGAAGCTCAGCGCCCAGGGCAAGGGACCCAGACGGTTCATGAGTGAAAGATGCAGCGTCGCCTCGGTCGACGATTGACCACCCGACAGGAACGCGATGCCCGGCACGGCCGGCGGCACGTGACGCTTCAGCGTCCTCACGGTCGCATCGGCCACCGCCTCAGGCGATGCGCGATTCGGGGCCTTCTTGCCGGAGATCACCATGTTGGGCTTCAGGACCATGCCCTCGAGATAGATCCGGTGCTCGAAGAGCTGGGTGAAGACGGCATTCAGGGTGGCGCTGGTCACTTCTTCACAACGCTCGATCGAGTGCGCGCCGTCCATCAGCACCTCGGGCTCCACGATCGGGACGATGTCGTTTTCCTGCGCCAGCGCCGCATAGCGGGCCAACGCGTGCGCGTTGGCCTCGATGCCGAAGGAGGTCGGGATGCCGTCGGCGATATCGATGACGGCGCGCCACTTCGCGAAGCGCGCGCCGAGGGAGCGGTACTCGACGAACCGCTCGCGCAGACCGTCGAGGCCCTCGGTGATGGTCTCGCCGGGAAAGCCGGCGAGCGGCTTCGCGCCCAGGTCGACCTTGATGCCGGGGATGATCCCATGCTGCGTGAGGTATTGCGGAAACGGCACGCCATCGCGCGTCTTCTGCCGGAGCGTCTCATCGTAAAGGATGACCCCGCTGATCGCCTCTTCCGCCCCCGGGGCGGTGAACAGCATCTCCCGATAGCTGCGGCGGTGCTCCTCGGTGGATTCCAGGCGGATGGCGTCGAAGCGCTTGCGGATGGTGCCGGTGCTCTCATCCGCGGCCAGGATCCCCTTGCCCTTGGCGACCATCGCTTGCGCGATGCGGGCGAGCTCGTTGCGGTTCATCGGTTCTTTCCTCCAGCAAATGGCGGGCCGCCGGCCGACACCCATCCGTGTCGCTGGCGCCCGCCCCGGTTCGTTCGCGTGATTGGAAGCCCCAAGGATACCAATAGCGCCGGATCGCAAGCTAGCCGCGAAGGCTGGTTGAGGCGCTGGATCCCGGCATCCCTACCCGGCCCAGCGCGCGCTCGGGCAAAAAGCGTGGTTTTTGCCCGAGGCTCCGCGGCCTGCGGCGGCGGACACATCCTTTTGCCTGCGACACTTCCGTGGGGTAGTGCCGCCCATGAGACAGCGCTTGGTTCCGGGGGCAATCAGTACTAAAATAGTCCTACTTTGCAGGCCCCCCTTCATCACCGGGGTTACCCATGGTCCGTATCAGCCGACTCACAGATTACGCCACCGTACTCCTTGCCGTGCTCGCCGAGCAGCCGGCAAGGGTGCAGACCGCCGCGGCGCTGGCGGAGCAGACCCGCATCGCGGCCCCTACGGTGAGCAAGCTGCTCAAGCAGCTCCAGCGTGCGGGCCTGGTGGCCTCGACCCTCGGCCTGCACGGCGGCTATCAGCTCGCCCGTCCCGCGACCGAGATCAGCGCCGCGGCCATTCTCGACGCCATGGAGGGACCGGTCGCCCTGACGGATTGCTCGGTGGGGGCGGGCCAGTGCGACATCGAGGAGACTTGCCGCGTCGGACGGGTGTGGCAGCGCCTCAACCTCGCCATCCGACGCTCATTGCACGACGTCAGCCTCGCTCAGCTTGCCGGCATCGATCCCATACAGGTCGCCCTGCCGGCACTCGAGCGCGACATGAAGGCCGCCGCCACCCGCGCACCCATCCGCACCTGAACCGAATTATGAGTGAAAGCGCAAACCAGCTGGAAAGTCTCCTGGCCCGCCGCTACAAGCACGGGTTCGTCACCGACATCGATGCCGATACGGTCCCGCCGGGGCTGGACGAAGATGTGGTGCGGCTCATCTCTCGCAAGAAGGGCGAGCCCGCGTTCCTGACGGAGTGGCGCCTGAAGGCGCTGCGGCACTGGCTGACCCTGAGCGAGCCGCACTGGTCCCATACCCGCTACCCGCCGATCGACTACCAGGCGATCTCCTACTATTCCGCGCCAAAGGCAAAGAGCGACGGACCGAAGAGCCTCGATGAAGTGGACCCGAAGCTCCTCGAGACCTACGAGAAGCTCGGCGTGCCGCTGCACGAGCGCGCTCGCCTCGCGGGCGTAGCAGTGGATGCGGTGTTCGACAGCGTCTCGGTCGCGACGACTTTCAAGGAGCGTCTGCACGAGGCCGGCGTCGTCTTCTGCCCCTTCTCGGAGGCGGTGCAGAAGCATCCGCAGCTCGTGGAGCGGTATCTCGGCAGCGTCGTGCCCCATACCGACAATTTCTTCGCCTCGTTGAATTCCGCGGTGTTCTCCGACGGCTCCTTCGTCTACGTGCCCAAGGGGGTACGTTGTCCGATGGAGCTCTCGACTTACTTCCGCATCAATGCGGCGAAGACCGGTCAGTTCGAGCGCACACTGATCATCGCGGATGAGGGCGCATACGTCTCATATCTCGAGGGGTGCACGGCCCCCATGCGGGACGAGAATCAACTGCACGCCGCGGTGGTGGAGCTGGTGGCGCTGGATGACGCCTGCATCAAATACTCCACGGTGCAGAACTGGTATCCCGGCGACGCCGAGGGCGTGGGCGGCATCTACAACTTCGTCACCAAGCGCGGCGAGTGCCGGGGCCGCAACTCCCATATCTCCTGGACCCAGGTGGAGACAGGCTCGGCGATCACCTGGAAGTACCCGAGCTGCGTGCTGCGCGGCGACGGCTCCAGCGGGGAGTTCTACTCCGTCGCGACGGTCAACAACTTCCAGCAGGCGGACACCGGCACGAAGATGATCCACATCGGCCGGGATACGCACAGCACCATCATTTCCAAGGGCATCTCCGCCGGCCGCGGACAGAACACCTACCGCGGCCTGGTGAAGATCCTGCCGAGTGCCCACGGAGCGCGCAATTTCACGCAGTGCGACTCGCTCCTGATGGGCGGCAAGTGTGGCGCGCACACCTTTCCGTACGTCGAGGTCAAGAATCCCTCGGCGACGGTGGAGCATGAGGCGAGCACCTCGAAGATCAGCGAGGACGAGCTTTTCTACTGTCTCTCGCGCGGCCTCGCGCAGGAGGACGCGGTGAACCTCATCGTGAGCGGCTTCTGCAAGTCCGTTTTCAAGGAATTGCCGATGGAGTTCGCGGTCGAGGCGCAGAACCTTCTCGCCGTGAGCCTGGAAGGCGCGGTCGGTTAAAGAAAGTGAATGTCATGCTGAAGATCGAGAATCTGCACGTCAAAGTCGACGGCAAGGAAATCCTGAAGGGGCTGACGCTGACGGTTCCGACGGGCGAGGTACACGCCGTCATGGGGCCTAACGGCTCAGGCAAGAGCACGCTCGCCAATGTGCTTGCGGGACGGCCCGGGTACGAGATCACCGCGGGGTCGGTCACCTTCCAGGGGCGCGACCTCCTGGCGCTCGCTCCCGAGGAACGGGCGCGCGAGGGTGTGTTCCTCGGCTTCCAGTACCCGGTGGAGATTCCGGGTGTCAACAACGTCTATCTCCTCAAGGCTGCGGTCAATGCCGCGCGCAAGCACCGCGGGCTCGACGAGGTCGATGCGTTCGAGTTCCTGACGCTCGTACGGGAGAAAATGCGGCTGATGAGCATGGAGGAAAGCATGCTCTCGCGTGGCGTCAACGAAGGTTTCTCCGGGGGCGAGAAGAAGCGCAACGAAGTCCTGCAGATGCTGGTGCTCGAGCCGCGGCTCGCGATCCTGGACGAGACGGACTCGGGCCTCGACATCGATGCGCTCAAGGTCGTGGCCAACGGCGTCAATACCCTGCGCTCGCCCGAGCGCTCACTGGTGCTCGTGACGCATTACCAGCGGCTGCTCGATTACATCGTCCCGAATCACGTTCATGTGCTCGTGAAGGGGCGCATCGCGCGTAGCGGCGACAAGTCGCTCGCCCTCGAGCTCGAGCGGCGCGGCTACGACTGGGTGACCGGCGAGGCGGCATGACTACGACTGCCGCCAAGCGCGTCCTCGAGGAGTACGCCGCGATCCGCGCTTCGCTGCCCGCCGGCGTCGTTAGTCCTGAGCGGCGCCAGGAAGCCGTCCAGGCTCTGGCGGCGCGCGGGCTGCCCAGCACGCGTGACGAGAACTGGCGGTACACCAACCTGAGGCCGCTGGAGCGGGCGCGGTTTGCGCCGGTCACGCCCACTGCCCAGGTGGCGCTCTCTCGCGGGAGTTCCGCGGATGGGGCGGCGGCTTCCGCTACGCCGGCCAGGTTGGATGGCTTCGCGCGCTATACGTTCGTGGACGGAATTTTCGCGCCCGAGCTCTCGTCGCCGGCCGAGCGGGCAGGCCTCACGGTCTGCAGCCTGCGGCGTGCCACGCAGGACGGAGGCGGTCACTCCAGCTCCGGATCCGCGGGGGTATTGCGGCTGCCGCGCGCCCTCCCCGCCCTGAGCAGTCTGCCCGAAGCCCGCCTGGCATTGCTCAACGAGGCCTTT
Source organism: Steroidobacteraceae bacterium (assembly GCA_036278795.1). GTDB lineage: Bacteria > Pseudomonadota > Gammaproteobacteria > Steroidobacterales > Steroidobacteraceae > 13-2-20CM-66-19. Next base: position 73,293 of record DASUKK010000020.1, read on the forward strand.
GCGATCGATACCGCCGCGATCCACGTCGCCGGTGCGGCCCCTGAGACCGCCCGGGTCGAGCTGGTATTCATCGCGCTCGCCGGTGCCGACACCGGCAGCATCTACCCGCGCGTCCGGGTGAGCCTCGATCCCGCCGGCCGCCTGGTCCTCGTGGAGCGGCATGTCAGCGCCGGCGCGGCCACCCACTTCATCAACAGCTCGGTCAACGTGGACGTTGGGCGCGGCGCGCAACTGACTCATTACCGGCTACAACACGCGGGCGCCCGGGCAACATGGGTCGACACGCTGTCGGCCGTGCTGGCCGCGGATGCCCGGTACGGATTGCTGGCCGTCAACACCGGCGGGCTCTCGGCCCGGTCGACGACCCACGTGCAGATGGCGGGAGCCGGTGCGGAGCTCGCACTTTCGGTGGCCGCGCTGGGCGATCGCCAGCAGGTGCAGGACAATTTCGCGCTGGTGGAGCACATCGCGCCGCGCGCCCGCACGGAGCAGACCTTCCGCGGCATCGCCTCAGGACGCGCCCGGGTCGCCTTCAACGGCAAGATCGTCGTCCGCGAGGGCGCGGCCGGCACCGATTCCCGCCAGTCGCTTCGCGGCCTGCTCGCGGGACCGGAAGCCGAGATCGACGTGCGTCCGCAGCTCGAAATCTACACGGACGAAGTGCGGTGCAGCCATGGGGCCACCGCCGGCAAACTGGACGACAACATGCTCTTCTATCTCCTCTCCCGCGGCTTGTCTCCCGAGGTGGCACAGCGCCTGCTCAAGTGGGCGTTCCTGGAGGATGTGGTGGCGAAGATCGAGATACCCGGGCTCAGGCGGCAGATCGAGCACGACCTCGCCGGCCAGATGGCCGATGCCGCTTCGTTGAAGGAGCTTCTGTGATGGCTGTGACGGCTACCCGCATTGCGCCCGCTCCCGTGCTCGACGTCGAGCGCGTTAGACGCGACTTCCCGATTCTCGAGCGTTCGGTCAACGGCCGGCCGCTGGTGTACCTCGACAGCGCGGCGTCCTCACAGCGCCCGCTGCAGGTGCTGCGCGCCGTGGAGCGGTACGAGACGCACTGTCATGCCAACGTCCACCGCGGAGTTCACGCTCTCAGCCAGGCCGCGACGGAGGCGTATGAAGGCGCTCGCGAGCGGGTGCGTCGTTTCATCAATGCGCAGTCCACCCGTGAGATCATCTTCGTCCGCGGCACCACGGAGGGCATCAACCTCGTCGCGCAGTCGTACGCGCGGCCGCGCCTGGGACCGGGCGATGAGATCCTCATCACCGGCCTCGAGCATCACGCCAACATCGTGCCCTGGCAGATGGTCCGCGACCAGACCGGGTGCGCGCTGAAGGTCGTGCCCCTGAATCGTCGCGGCGAGGTCGAGCTCGATCGCTATATGTCGCTGCTCTCGCCGCGAACGCGCCTGGTCGCGATCGCACATGTCTCGAACGCGCTCGGCACGATTTTGCCGGTCAAGCGCATGATCGATGCCGCGCACGCGCAGGGCGCCGTCGTACTGGTCGATGGGGCACAGGCCATTCCCCATTGCGAAGTCGATGTGCGTGCTCTCGGGTGCGACTTCTACACTTTCTCCGGTCACAAGCTCTACGGCCCGACCGGAATCGGCGTCCTCTACGGCCGGGAGGAGCTGCTCGGCGCCATGCCGCCGTGGCAGGGTGGCGGCGACATGATCCTGACGGTCTCCTTCGAGAAGACGACCTACAACGAGCTGCCGTGGAAGTTCGAGGCCGGCACGCCCAACATATCGGGGGCTGTCGGCCTCGCCGCGGCGATGGATTACGTGGAGAGCCTGGGACTCGGAGCGATCGCCGCGCACGAGCAGCGTCTGCTCGCGCGCGCCACCGGCGAGCTCGAGCGTATCCCCGGCATCGAGATCATCGGCACGGCGTCGCACAAAGCGGCGGTGCTCTCCTTCACGATGCAGGGTGTCCATCCCCACGATCTCGGCACGATCCTGGACGCGGAAGGCGTGGCAGTGCGCACGGGTCACCACTGCGCGATGCCCGTGATGACGTTCTTCGACATACCCGCCACGGCGCGCGCGTCCTTCGGCTGCTACAACACCGAGGGCGAGGTGGCGAGCCTGGTCGCCGCCCTGCGCAAGGCCCGCGAGGTGTTTGCGTGATGGACCTCAAGGATCTCTACCGCGACGTCATCCTCGACCACAACAAGCGGCCGCGGAATTTCGGCCGGATCGAGCCGAGCGACAGCCACGCCGAGGGACACAACCCGCTGTGCGGCGACCGGCTGACCGTGTGGCTGCGCCTGAAGGATGACCGCATCGAGGACATCCGTTTCGAGGGCAAGGGCTGCGCGATCTCGACCGCGTCTGCGTCCCTCATGACGGAAGCCGTCAAGGGCAAGGACAGGGGCGCGGTGCAGTCGCTGTACGGCCGCATCCACTCTCTCTTGACGCAGCAGGACGCAATGCCCGATGCGTCGCTCGGGAAGCTCGCAGCCCTGTCCGGAGTGCGCGAATTCCCCGCGCGCGTCAAATGCGCAAGCCTCTGCTGGCACACCCTGAATGCCGCGCTGCAGCGCAGCGCCGCGACCGTCTCCACGGAGTGAGACATGCGTAGTCACGAGAACGAGCCTTTCGTCGTCAGCCGCGAAGTCAAAGCGGTGATCGTCCCCGCCGGCGTCGAGATCAACCTCAAGCCCGGCCAATCCGGCTACATCACCCAGGCCCTGGGTGGCAGCTTCACCGTCTACATGGAAGGCAACCTTTTTCGTATCTCCGGCGAGGACGCCGATGCCATCGGCAAGGAGCCGGTGAAGCCGCCGGAGCTGCCCCCCAACGCCACCGAAAACGACGTGCGCGAGCTCGCCTGGGCGCAGATGCGCACCTGCTACGACCCCGAGATTCCGATCAACATCGTCGACCTCGGCCTGGTATATGACTGCACGGTGCAACCCAACGAGGACGGCACGCGGACCGTGGAAGTGCGCCTCACCCTCACGGCACCCGGCTGCGGCATGGGCGATATCCTCGTCGACGACGTAAAGGACAAGATCGAGCGCATACCTACGGTCCGCGAAGCACGCGTCGATCTGACGTTCGACCCGCCGTGGAACCAGAGCATGATGTCCGAGGAGGCGCGGCTCCAGACAGGGATGTATTACTGAATGTCCTGGGTCGATGTCGGCAACGCCTCGGACGTGTCGGAGGCCACTCCCCTCTCGGTGGAGCTCGACGGGGTCGCCCTCATCGTGGTGCGCTGCGGCGATGAGCTTTACGCCGTCGAGGACCGCTGCACGCACGACGGTGAGCCCCTGGAGGGCGGCGAGGTGGAGTCCTGCCAGATCATCTGCCCGCGCCACGGCGCGCGATTCTGCCTGCGCACGGGCGAGGCCCTGACACCGCCCGCATACGAGCCGCTGAGGACCTACGCCGCGCGGGAAGAGAGCGGCAGGCTGTTGCTCGAGCAGCCGGACTGAAGGGCGCTGCGGCGGGCCTCCCGCGCGCTGCGCTCTCGTGGCCGCTCTGCGCAGAGTTACTTCGCAGCCTTCGGATTGTCGATGGCCTTCCCGATCCGGACGATGTCCTCCCCCCGCGCCGAGAACTCCTTGCCGCATCGGGTGGCAGCGTTCTTCAGCTCCGATTGGGTCATCCTCTGCGTCTCGTTCATGAGGAGCGTCTTCAGGTCGGCATCCGGCGACCGGCCGTCTATGCGGCCCAGGTAGTACATCAGTATCATCTGACCGGGGATCTTCTCCTGCGGATCGGCCGAGGCGGACAGCCGGGCGCCCACGACCATGCACTGAGCGTCTGCAGTGGTCTGCGTATTCGCGGAGTCCGCACGGGCGGCGGTCGTGAGCATGGACAGAATACCCGCCGCCAACACACAGCGGCACAGCCCGGCGACGTGTGCGCCCCGGCGCAAGCCATGGCATGACATTTCCACTCAACCTCGCGCTCGAGATGTCGAGCGATGCATCGGTGCCTGTGCCGCCGCACGATCCGTACCCATCCCATATGTGATACGAATCCTCGTTCCGCCGGTCCGACCGCGCCCGTCAGCGCGCCTGGCGACTGACCACCTGCTCCGCAGAGGCGCCGCTCAAGGGCCCCAGGCACAATGCGATATGCGCGAGGTCGTGAACCTCTGTGCCTGCCATTATGTCGGGCTTTCCAATCGCCCATACGCAATCAGATCGGGTCGAAAGACGAGCGCGCGACAACACCACAGCGGCTCATGAGCGTCCTGTCGGCCTGTTTTTCGACTCCCAAAGCCCCGCGCCACGCTCGTGAAATCCATGATATTCATCTTCCGGAACCAATGATCCGCCAGTAGTCCAGAGCACATGCGTTGCTTTGTCCATGACCTCCGCAATGCCCAGATTTCGTTGATATCGTCGCCCGGCTTCCGAGTGCAAAATCCACTGAGGCCCTCTGAGACAGGCGGCCGCAGACGGCTCAATACGCAGCCCCTCGGTGACCTCAAGTCGATAAAGGTCTTCAAAAAGCTCTTCGTCACGCACGGTAAATACACCGGAAACCAAATGGCGCATAACTCCGGCCGCCAACTCGGACGCCTTTCCGACCGCGAGTCCATCCGCTTCCGTCCGATTGTCCAGCCCCAACACCGATACCGAACACGGACGATCGTCTAGAACCGCGAGCCGCACCAACATGCAGGGAGAAGACACGGGCTCCGCAAGGAAACAGTGAACGTGGTCGCCGAATATCGTCCGGAGTCCGAATGATATGCCCCCGGGAGCTCCACCCACACCACACGGAAGATAGACGAACAGAGGATGCTGCGCGTCGACTTGGATATGTCGCTCAGCAAGCTGCCGCTGCAAACGCAAGGCGGCAACGCTGTACCCGAAGAACAAGCTCCAGGAATTCTCATCGTCGACAAAATATGTCCTTGAATCCTCGCGTGCGATCTCCCGTCCCGAGGCGACTGCGGCTCCGAAGTCGCCGTTGTGTCGGATAACTTCCACTCCTCGCGCCCTGAGGCGGTCGATCTTCCATGATTTTGCCACACCCGACATGTGCACTTTCGCGCGGAAGCCAAGGGCCGTGGCAATGATACCGATACTGAGACCCAGATTGCCGGTGGAGCCCACTGCGATGACGTGCTCCCCATAGAGAGCCCGCACTCGCGGCGACGCGAGTATGCCACGATCGTCCTTCTGGCTGAGCAGACCGTGTCGTAGCGCAAGCGCTTCGGCGTGTAGCAGAACCTCATAAATGCCACCTCGCGCTTTGATCGAGCCCGCGACAGGCAACGCGTGATCTCCCTTGATCAGCCACCGGCCCAGCTCGCATCCTGGGCTCAACGCCGCTTGGAACTTTCCGGCGTGGTATAGCGGGGATTCAATGGTGCCGACCGTAGGCCGGAGCTCCGGAAATAGATGCATCAGCAATCCGCCGTAACTGCTCAGACGGGCCTCTGCGTCGTAAATGTCGCGGAGAGAAGGCCGCAACCTGACCTGTGCGCGGCTCACGGGTACTAGATTGTTGTTCAACCACAAAAAGGGCTCGCACAGCCTAAGGCTACGCTCGGCATCTGCAGCAATTTTCGGCTGTCTCATGCGCTGAACGCCACGCGACTCACGGCTCATCCTCCGCCAGGCAGGTCAGGAGTCCCTGCAGCAGTACGTTGCATTTTCGCATCTGATCAACGGTGACAAACTCATTCGCCCGATGAGCCTGATCGATGCTGCCGGGCCCACAGATAATGGTAGGTACTCCGGCCTCCTGAAACTGTCCAGCCTCGGACCCATACGCCACTTTCCTGAAGAGCGCCGCTTTTGTCAGCGCCAGAACCCAACGTGTAACCAGTGCATCCACGCTGCCGTGGAATGCCGGCGCGCAAGCTATCTCCTCGAATTCGATATCGCAATCGCGAGACGTAAGGCGCATCTCCGGCAGAAGCACTTCCCGCACGTGCCTCTGAATGGTCAGCAAGATCGGCACGGGATCCACCTCGGGCAGATTGCGATATTCAAATGAGAACTCACACAACGCCGGGAGCGAATTGACGGCGATTCCGCCGTTCACCATGCAAGTAGCAGCGGTGGTGAACGGGACGTCGAATTGGTCGTCTCGGGGTCCACTAATCGCAAACTGATTCGCAATGTCGTGAATGAACACGATCAGCCGTGCCGCATATTCCGCAGCGTTTACTCCATGGGTGGTGAGCGAAGAATGCGCCGCAACGCCGATGACCGCGCATCTATAAATATTGATTCCCTTGTGGGCGATCACCGGCGTCATATCCGAGGGTTCTCCGATCAGGCAGCCGTCCGGTCGTACTCCGCGTCGCGTGAATGCCTCGATCATCGCCGGCGCACCGCGACACCCAATCTCCTCGTCGTACGAGAGAGCGATGTGCAGAGGCGACCGTAGCCCCTCTGCGGGAACCCGCTCCACGAGTGCAAGTACGCTGGCGATAAAACCTTTCATGTCGCAGGCCCCGCGACCATACAAACGTTCGTCGCGCCGTGTGAGCTCGAAGGGATCACTGTCCCAGCTCTGGCCATCGACGGGGACGACGTCGGAATGTCCGGAAAGCAAGAGGCCGCCGGAAAGTCCTCCGTATACATCCGCAAGCGTCGCGAACAGATTCGCCTTCCTGCCAGAGCGGTCATACGTCAATTCGAACGCGAAGCCGTAGCGTCGCAAGAAATCGCGCACCTCCTCTATCAGCCCGAGGTTCGAATTGCGGCTGGTCGTATCGATCCGGACCAGTCGCTCCAGCCATTCGATCGAGCGCGCGGTGGCCTTATCCGAGTCCTGCATGATCACGCTCCCGGACAGGATTCGCACCCGCTGGAAGGCCGTGTTCCTTTCCCCGGCGCACGGCAAGTACGATTGAGACCAAGGGCACCTGTGGCTCGAAGGGCAGCACAGGCCTCCGGGCGGACGGCTCCGCCCGCCGAAGCAGACGAATCATCTATGGATCAGCGGACTTTGTAGGTGAGCCCTACATGGAAGTACCGCCCAATGTTGTCGTAGCGCGACCCCGACCAGATACCCGCGTAAATGTAGCCGGGCGCAATATTGGGCGGATACCTCCCCGTCACGTTATTCACACCAACGTACGTGCTGAGCTTTCCGCTCCAGTTGTAGGTCCCGATCAGGTCCGTATATACAACCGAGGCCACGTACGGGGTGTCATAATAATAGATCGGTTCCTGAAGCGTCGTACGAGCACGGCCCACGTACCTGTTGTTCACCGTGAACTCAAATCCGCCTTTAGCCCAGGACACCGAGGATCTGCCGGTCCACCTCGGATATTGATATTCTCCCGCATCCTGAACCACCTGGCTCGTCGGGTCGAAGGCGTTTGCCTGGTATTTCCTGTTGAATAACAGGCTCGCCAGAACCTGCGCCTTGAACTTACCGAATCGCCCGGCATTGAAGCTGTAGCCGACATCGAAATCGACTCCATCATCCTCGAGATAGCCGACGTTGATCTCGTTCACGTTAATTGATTGCAGGCGATTCTCCGGTCCACCGCGAGTGATTTGGTCACAAAATACGTTGGTTAACGAGTTTGCTTCATAGCATAGGTGGGCTACGGTCGATGCCGCAAGTGAGGCAACTGCACCGTCGATACGGAAGTGATAGTAGTCCGCCGTGAGGGATAGACCAGACACGATGTCGGGCACCCAAACCACCCCTACGGTGTAGTTATGAGAGATTTCCGGATGCAGATCTGGATTTGCTCCGGTGTTTACGGTCGTCAGTGACTGATTATCAGCCAGATCACTCGGTACGCCGGCAGCCGCGCAATTCTTTGCAAGCTGCGTGCCCTGGATCACGTTAGCAGCGAAGCACGGATCGTTGATTCGTGGCTGCGTCACGGTCTGTGGCCCGTAGAGCTCGTACAGGTTAGGAGTACGCACGGCTTGTGCAACCGTAGAACGCAACCGCACCCCATAGCCGAAATTCCACGTCAGCCCCGCGTTCCATGCCGTGGTAGTACCAACGGAGCTGTAATCGGACCGACGAATAGCGCCATCGAGCTCCACCTTTTGCGCCAATGGAAGATTGGCCAGCACAGGTGCCCTGATTTCTCCATACGCCTCCCTGACCTGATACCCAACATCAACTGTTGGTTGGTACGTTAATCCGTAGAAGAACAGTTCACCCGTAGCGGACAGGGGATCGTCATGGCCCTCCATTGCCTCCTCGCGCCATTCGACTCCCGCCGCAATCTCAACTGGACCAGCCGGCAAGCGAACCGGTGACCCCTCGATGTGGGCCCCAGCCGATTCCAGCGTGTTCTTATAGTATACCGGGCGGTCGTGACCAAAGTACGCCATCTGCGCCTGGGTGAACGGCTGGTCGGAGAACAGATTCACTGGAACGCATCCTGCTGTCCGCGCCGCTGCGCTGGCACATTCCGGGGTACCGGTGGCCGGATCCGCGATCACGTCCGTCGCATTCTTGAAATTGGTTCCGATAAGCAGGTTGCTATCCATCCGGTCGTCTTCGTACCACCCATATTGTGCAAAGACGTCCCAATTCCAGGCGCTGCCCAGGCCGCCACGGAGGCCAGCCAGCACGTTGACGGTTTGACGATCGTTGTCGATAGGGAGGCGGCCTAGCTGGTCCTTCAACTCCATGTCGATCGGCAAGCTTGCTATGCCGCCCGCGCTCATGACATTGCGCACGGACGCCGGCAGGTAAGGATTATCGGCTGACAGGCTTACCCCGCCGGTGCCGTCGAAATACGCCGGCCGTGAGTCGAACCTATAGTACTCATCGTAGACGGTCGATTGCGTCTGCGTATACTGCAGTGAGTTGTACAGATGAATGTCATCAGTCAGATTGAAATCGATGTTCGCTAGCGCAGAGTAAGTCGTGAGTGGGGATCTAAGCAGGACATAGCTGAGATACTCGGGAACGTTCCCTCCCTGGGCTGCACCCAATTCGCGGGCAGAGCCAATCAGTGAGGTGTACGTCACCGGTACGAGCTGCCCTCCCTCCACCTCATAGTGCATTCCTCCCGAAAGTCCCAACGAAGGTATGCTCTTCGACAGGTAGAAACTGGGATAGGTCGTGATGTAGAGCACACGCACGTCGTTGTAGGAAATGTACTCTGGCACACCAGAATTTGGGCCGGTGAAGGCCGGATTCGCGAATGCGAATTCCTCGCGCCCAAAAGGTCGGTCCTCGAAGTCCACAGGGAGCTGCCGACTGTAACTGAGCGCCAAGTCGACGTGTCCACGATCTCCGGCAAAGTTCGTGCCACCCAACGCGTTCAGCCCGTAGGTCAATCCGTCATTGTGACTCGAAATTCCCGCGTTAGTCTGAACCTTTAACCCCTCGAAGTTGTGGCGAGTGATAACGTTTACCACGCCACTCACAGCGTCAGCTCCATACACGGCCGAAGTGCCACCCGTCACAACTTCGACGTGATCGATCATCGCGATTGGGATCGCGTTTAGGTCTACCGCGGACGAGTTGGCAGAACCTGATACCCGACGGTGGCCGTCCACCAGCACCAGCGTTCTGTTCGTCCCAAGGCCGCGAAGATCCAGCTCGGCAGTGCCGGAATCAGCCTCGTCAAAGGCCGCTCCAGCCGAATTCATACCGACATTAAACTGCGGAAACTTGCTTAGCAGATCTCCTACACTAACAACGCCGGACTTCGCGATTGTGTCGTGATTCACGAACGTAAGCGGCGCCGGAGACTCGACCTCGGGTCGAGGTATCAGGGTTCCGGTCACGACGACCTCTTCCAAGGTGCTGGTCTGTTGTTTGTCGAGATCCCCGGAGGGGTCCGCTGCAAACGCGTAGGTGTGCATAAGCGCGCCTACGAGAATCCCCATTACAGCAAACCCGCGCGGTGAGCGGCGAAATTCCGTCAGCGAATCTACTTCTCGGGCCATAATGCGCATCCCCCAAATGTGCGGCGGATGCACTTGCATCCGCTTGTACCTTACTAAGTGTTCAGCTTGTAACTAAATTAACAGAAAGTTAGTGGTCTGAACAGTGGGCCAAGATTTTTTTTGGAATTCACTGGGGATCGCAGCCAGTCGGATCAGCGGCGTGCTCGATGGTTCACGGATTTTCTGGTAAATACGTGAAATACGTGCTACGTTCGGTCGATGCCATTGGACAATGGCGCTGACTTCGATGGATGGTTCGCAAGATAGCCATATGAGCGCCGCCCTCGCCGGGCTTTCACACGCAAGAGATTCGGGCGGTATGGGCGCAGAGGCGGTTGCGTCGCCACCCGAAGCAATTCACCTCTTTCCGGCGTCGGTGCCGTGGCCAGCTGTACTGGCAAGCGAGAGGGAAGCCCGGCAGAACCCGTTGGCGCACGCACCGGTTGTCGCTGGAGACAATTCCCATGACTAAGGTTACTTCGGGGGAATTCACGCGCTCGTTTGGGCGTTACCGCGCTCTCGCTCGTCGGGAACCGGTGGTCGTTACGCATCACGGCCGTGATGACGTGGTGTTGATCGCTGCCGACGACTACGCACAACTGCGCCAATACGAGCTGAGAGCGTCTAGGAACGCTCAGCTTCCCCAGGAAGTCGACAAGGTTCCCATTCCTGAAGCCACCTCGAAGTTGGTTGACGAATATCAGCCCTGACGCATGGTGGATCAGCGACGTTACAGGGACGGCGCCCTCCGTCCTTGTACAATCGGTTGTAAGCCGCAAGGCGGAAGATCGGTGGATAGCCCCGCCGCACCGCCGAAGCCGCTTCGGAACACATTGTCCTAGTCGGCAGTGCGGCCGAACGGGCGCTCAGCGCGCGTGAAGACATCCGCTCCGAAGGTGTGAAGCCCCGGCTCCCCCGCGTAGCCAAGATGGCCGACGCCGAAGATGTTCTCGACCGTACGTAGCAAAGAGTAGTGGTTGTAGGGCACGCCGGATACCGTATGCGGCCGGATGTAGGGCGACAGCAGCACCGCTCCGATCCTGCCGCCGCCCGGCCCCTTCAAGCCGGGACGGTTCGAATGCAACAAGGGCTTCTCGTAGCAACAGGCATCGAAGGCGTCGGGCGCCACACCATCGGACTCATCGAAAGTGATGATGAGGAGGCCGTCCTTGTGAAATGCAGGAGAGCCAGTAATGACGGGGACCCACTTCCGCAGAAATTCATTGATGCTCGCAAGCCCGCCGGTCTTCCCGTCGACACAGCGTGCGTCGTGACCGTCGTTGCAGAGATTCGGCGTGATTAATGAATAGTTGGGCGTCGTACCGATCCGGTCCAAATCTATCCGCAGCTCATTCAGCCTGACGATGTGCGCGGCGCAACGGACGGGATTGTCCAGAATGGTGTGGAAGTACAGAAATGGGTTGTGCCTGGCGGCGTATTGATCGCCGACGGACGCCCGCTCCGTTTCGTCGTTCTTACCGATCCGGCCCGCGGTGCAGGTCTGCGGGTCATCGCGTGTCGGGTTTCTGTCCAGGTCCTCCATGTAGCCCTTCCATGTGAACCCCGCGTGCTCCAGCTGATCAGGTAGCGTCCTCACAATCGCCGGGTAAACGCAGCCGGAGCCAAGCGCCTGTCCGTGTGCATCGAGACCGGGGCTGCTGAGCTGGAACTCGGTCGGCCGCAAGCAGTCGTGTTGGGTCGCGGGATTCGGCGCCTGCCCGCTCACCAGCGCAATGTAGTTGTCGAGGCTCCAGTGGCCAATTCCATAGTACTGGGTGAGGAGCGCGCCGCGCGCGGGCAGGGTCTTTGCGAGATACGGCGCGGAGGAGTCCCGACCGAAGGCCGTCTCGAAGGATTTGTTCTCGAGCACGACGAGGAACACGTGGCGAATGGGCGGCGGTGCGGCGGTGCGCAATCCGCCGGCGTGCGCCGGCGCCGCCGGGGCGAGGCTGAGAAGCGCTGTAGCGAACGCACCAAATGAAATGTGCGCGAGCAGGGCAAGGCCAGCGATGTCTTTAACCATGTCGATTCCGGGAACAGCTTCAGCGGCACAGCGCCACGGTTGGGTTACGGCGCCGATCCGCCTCGCGTTGATGTAGGCGTGAGTGGTGGCCCGCTTCTGCGGCATCGTGCTGACGAACTGGGCATTCACCAGGAGCAGCCGATACGGCGATCACCGACAGATGGAGCAAGCGCTCGAAGTTGCGCGTCTTGCGCGGACCTGTATTCACCGATGACGAGCGCGCCGCCTCTGTCTGGACCACTATCGTCGGCTCCCTGCTATAGAACGACCTGTCATCAGAACGGCGTCCCGGATTCCGTGATTTCGGAAGCAAGCGGATTGCGACACGTATCCCGGCCGCAGGTGAGCGTCAGCGACGAATCGTTGACGGTGTACCAGGTTCGGGCTGCGGACCGCGCGAGGTCCGACTGAACCTCAGATCGATGGTACGAGTGCAGCGCCACGTCGAAGGAATCCGCCGCAGCGGCCCGATAGGCGAGCGGCACGGGCTAACTCAGGACAGGGGCCACATTGGCTGGATCCGAGGTGCTCTGGTGCCCGTCTTCGATGTGTCCTGCAAGGCGCCAGCAGTGTTGTCCCGCAGTGATGCTCAGGTCGTACCAGTGATGGCTGCGCTGCAGGCTCCAAATGAGATCCTGTCTTCCGCCCGGCGCGAGCTCGAGGTGGCGCTCGCCTTGCCCGTAGCTCTCGTCCCGCACCACAGCGCTCAGCACCCGGTCGCCTCCGTTGCGCAGGTGCAGCCGCATGTCTCCTCGAGGCGTTGTCGTATCAATGACCTCAACGGCGCAGTCGCCTGGGCCGCATATCTTGCGCAGGAAGCCATTGGGACCGTAAACGGATAGCGCGAGGCTTTGGTTCGCCGGAGGTCGCACGAGGTCCTCGAGTCGATGTCCGGCGCCGATGGTGTAGCGCCGTGGGTCTGCGAAGCTGCCATCCCAGTACGAGGTGCAGCAGATGCCCACGGTCGAGCGGTTGTCGAATCGCAGCCGAACCCCGCCGTGGCGGGCTGCGAGGCTCAAACTGAGCGCATAGGGCAGAGCCCGTGCCGGCCGTGTTCCCCGCTCCTGCGCGAGGACATCGACCGCCTGTCGGGCCGGGACAACCGGGGGCGGCAGTCTGGCCTGCCGATGGACCATGTCCCGGTAGCCGGAGGTGCTCGGCAGACTGAGCCGGCTGCCGTAGGACGCGAAGTCGAAGGCGGCGGTCAGGTCGCCACAGACGGCCCGCCGCCACGGCGTGATGTTCGGCTCCTTCACTCCGAAGCGCGCCTCCATCAAGCGGATCACCGAAGTATGATCGAAGACTTCGGAGCATACGTAGCCGCCCCTGCTCCACGGTGAGATGACCAGCATCGGCACGCGTGGACCAAGTCCGTAGGGCAACTGGTCCGCGGTGTAGAGCGTGGGTTGATCGGGATTGACCACATCGTGGACCTCGCCCTCGGTCGACACCGTGGAAATGCCAGGTAACACGGGTGTCGGCGGCTGCGGCGGTACCATGTGATCGAAGAAGCCGTCGTTCTCGTCGTAAGTCAACAGCAGTACGGTCCTGCCCCAGACCTTGGGGTTGGCGGTCAGAGCCTCGAGGACGCGGGCGATGTACATCGCACCATAGGCGGGCGGATAGTAAGGATGCTCGGAGTACCCGGCCGGCATGACGATCCAGGACACCTGCGGCAGGCGATCGGCGATGACGTCTTTGCGCAAGCGGGCGGTCCCGCCAGCCGATAACGCGCGCTGCCGGAGCTCTGCACCTTGCGGTGCGTCGACGAACGGCTTGAAGTAGGAGAGCGCGTTGCAGTTGTAGTTGCCCGTCATCGGGTCACCGTCGACTTGGTGCAGCCCCTCCTGATAGACATGCCAGGTAATTCCCGCTTGCCGCAGACGTTCCGCGTAGGTGGTCCAGGCAAAGGGCTTGACGCCGTCCGTGTAGATCCAAATGTCGTTGTCGATGAACGGACCGCCACCCGTACCGTGCGGGTCGATCGACCCCGTCCACAGCATTGTGCGGTTGGGTGCGGTGGGACCAGCAATGGAGCAGAAATAATGGTCGCAGATCGTGAAAGCGTCCGCGAGCGCATAATGGAACGGGATATCTTCCCGCAGGAAGTATCCCATGGTCATGTCGGTCTTGTTGAGAGGCCACGCATCCATGCGGCCGGCGGCGATCGCCTCGTGCTGTGACGCCCAGCTGTGGTTAAGGCTCTGAAGCAGCTGGGCCGAGCAGCTGCGCGTGTCGAGACGGAACGGCAAAATCGGCTCATCGGGCCGCTGCATGCGCGGCTGGAACCAGACCGGCTTGCCGCCGGGCAAACGTACGGCAAATCGGTCGTTGTAGCCTCGTACTCCGCTCAGATGTCCGAAGTAGTGGTCGAACGAGCGATTCTCCAGCATGAAGACCACGATATGCTCGACATCCTCCAGCGTACCGGATCGGCCGGTAGCCGGCAGCGCCGCTGCGCGGGCGAGATTGTCCTCTAGGAAGGCGGCGGCGAGTCCGAAGCCTGCGGACTTGAGAAAGTGCCGGCGATTCATTCCGGCGGCTCCCCGAGGTGGCGGATGGCGTTGACGGCCGGGGCATACCGCAGCGAGGCTGCACGGCAAAGATACTCCATGGTTTTCGCGCGGTTCCGCGGCAGTCCACGTCCATGCTCAGAAGCGAGCCCCAAGTAGTATGCGGCCTGTCCGTTGGGTTCGTTTGCCAGCCGGCGCAAATCAGCCAAGCCTGTGTCGAGATAATAGTCCGCCTTGCCGCGGTCGACGGGCGTGAGTCGGCCTGTGGTGTAAGCCTGGGCCAGGTCAATGTATCTCCAGGCAAGCTGGAAGGGCGCGATCCCGATGCGAAACCAGTACGCGGCCTCGGCGACGTCGCGTTTGGTGCCCTCGCCGTGCAGATAGGCGTTCGCGACCTTGCGTTGCGCGAACTCATCGCCCCATTCCGCCGACCAGAGATACCACCGGAAGGCGCTCTCCGCGTTGCGCGGTACGCCAAGTCCCGCCTCATAAAGATTTCCCAAAGCGTATCCGGCCCAAGGGTCCCCGTGCCGGCTCACTGCTTCGAGCAGCGCCGATTGCGCCTGCCGAAAGCGCTTGGCATTGAGTAGCTGCACGATGTGTTCGTCGGATCGTCGCATGACAGACGCACGATCGAGAAAATACTGGACGGTCGTCCGGCACCATCCGGGATCGGCGGCGACACCAGGCTCACCAGCCGATGCGCCGGTCCAGGTCAGCCACAGAACTGCAAGCAGCGCGTGCGCGGCGCAGCCATTCCAACGCCGTCGGTTCGAGGCAACCATCACTCGGGCCTCCCGCGCCCGGGCCCGGGCCGGGACGGCCAGCTCCCGAGCCTTAGTGCGTGGGGTCCGATACGGCCAAACACGTCGGAGACCTCTCTCGCATGAAAGGCATGCGGCCGGCGGTCGCAAACCGCAGATGTCCCAGGTTCGCCGCGCGAGTCGACGAAAGACTGCACGCCGACGGGTACTCGGTAGTCATGCCCGATATTCACAGGAGGACATCGAGCCCCCGGATCTTTCGGCGCGTTCATACCGTTCGCTCAATTAATAACTAAGCGTTCACTAATTTTTGCACGGCGGAGAGGTTAACAGCTAATATCGCGTCTCGTCAACAGCACCAAAACCGCATACCGCAGTTTTTGCGGCCACAGCACAACCCACCGCAGATAACAAAATAGAGCGAACCGATGCAGGAACCCGTTTTCATCTCCGGAGTGGCCGAGACCGCTCTTGGCAAGGTCGAGGATCAGAGCGAGCTCTCGATGGCTATGGGCGCGGCGCGGCAGGCGCTCGCGGAAGCGGGTATGACCCTGAGCGATGTCGATGCCCTGTTTACCAACTATATGCCGGAGGTCGGCGCCGATTGCGGTGCAGTGCGTGTAGGCGAGTACTTAGGGATCCAGCCGCGCTATGCAGAGTGCAGTGACATGGGCGGCGCAGCGTTCGAGTTCTTCGTGCACCATGCAATGCTGGCGCTCGCCGCGGGTCGGTGCGAGTGCGCGCTGATTCTCTACGCCTCGCGGCAACGTTCGCGGCGAAACCGGCCGCGGGGATTCCTCGCCGACGGGTATTCGATCACATCGCAATTCGAGCAACCCTATGGGCTAGTGACGCCGATTTCCCAGTACGCCCTGGTCGCAGCGCGCCACATGTACGAATACGGCACGACCGCAGAGCAGCTCGCGCGCGTGGCCGTGTCGGCGCGCAAATGGGCTGCGCTCAATCCAAAAGCCTGGGCAAGAGCTCCCCTTACGGTCGATCAGGTGCTGGCGTCACCACTGATATGCGAGCCGCTGCACCAGCTGGACTGCTGTCTCGTAACCGACGGCGGCGGCGCGCTGGTCCTCACCAATATGTCCCGAGCCCGGAACGCCGCGAAGAAGGCGATCCGGGTCATCGGGGTCGGTGAATCGCAGTGCGCATATCACGTCGCGCAGATTCCCGATCTCACCACGACTCCAGGCAGCGCCTCGGCACGCGCGGCTTTTGCCATGTCTGGCGTCACACCGCACGACATCGATGTGTTCGAGCCGTATGATAACTTTACCAGCTCGGTCATCTCGCAGCTCGAAGACGTCGGAATCTGCGAGAAGGGCGAGGGTGGCGCGTTCGTGGAAGAAGGCCATACCGAGCCAGGTGGGACCCTGCCGACGTCGACGATGGGCGGAGGACTGTCATATTGCCACCCCGGCGCACTGGGTCTATTACTGCTGATCGAGACCGTGCGACAGCTGCGGGGAGAGGCGGGAGACAGACAGGTGCCAGGCGCTGAGGTCGGCGTCGCGCATGGCATCGGGGGCCCGGCATTCTCCACTTCAGCAACTGTCATACTCGGGCGCGACTGAAGCGAACCAGGAGAATCGGACCTCAAGCTCGCAGTCCGGCTGGTGAAAGGCTCTGGCTCCATCAGGCGCGCGCCGTCAAGGATACGGGCCGCTTACCCCTCAGACTCCATGCCCGTGGGTGACGTATGCTGAGCCCCACTGTGCACCCTGAATCTGCCGGCGAAGCCGTACCCACGCATCATGTTTGCGCTACGAAGAGCGCCGGCCGCAGCTGACACGATGCCTATTCAGGCCCCTCAGGGTGTTCGAGGTCAAGATGAAAAGGAAGACTCGCACGACACGCTCACCTCGGAGCAAAGTTGTGCTTCACCAGCCCGCCCGCCGTGACCGCCGCGATGAGGCGCTTCTACATACAGATAGCGTCGCCACGTTCCCCAGCAGGCGGCTTTTCCAGACGAGCCAGGCGGATGGCGAACAGCGCCAGAGCGGAGATCACACCAAACGCCGCCACGATTGCAAAGGCGCGCGACCAGTTGGTGGAATCCGTCATCAGGAACCCGGCTAACGTCGGTCCGCACATCGCTCCGATGGAAGCGGCGCAGTTGATGACACCATAGAGACTTGCCGCGCGGCGTGGATGCAGCACGGCAGGTGCCGCCAGGAATGCGACATTCACCGATTGCAGCAAGAAATAGCAGAGCCCCCACAGCACGACGCATGCTGCCCGAGAGGAGACCAGAACCGCGCCACAGAGGAAGATCGAGGCCAGCGCGACGCACGCGCCGGCATATGCCGTGCGCGCAAGTCTCGGTTTGCCGGTACGCAGCAGGATTGCGTCCGAGATCAGCCCGCTGGTCGCCGTGCCGAGAAACCCGCAGCCCTGGATCGCCATGCCGATCGCGCCAACTTCAGCAAGCGTGAAGCCACGCGCCTCGATGAGATAGGTTGGAAACCAGAATATGAAAGTCCACAACACGAGCGCAAAGAACATCGCCGCAGCAGCCAGCATCAGGACCGGGGGTGCAAACATGAATGCGAGCGGCAGGTCGTGCGAAACATCCACGGACCTTCCCACGGTGGGGGGCCCCGGTTCGCCGGCGTCGGCTCCCGCGCGCTCGCGAGGACCATGCCGCGAACTGAAACTCCAGACCGCGAGCCAGGCGACACCGAGCAGCGCACTCACATAGAACACGGCCTGCCACGAGAACTGCAAGAGAACCCATGCACTGAGCGGATACGCGAGCATCTGTCCGAACGAGCCGCCGGCCAGACTCAACGTCTGGGCACGTCCGAGCTCTGTCGGCGGGAACAAACGGGAGTTAAATGCAGTGATCGCCGGGAACGTCGGCCCCTCGAACACTCCCAGCAGAAACCGCGCCAACAGGAGACTCATGGCAGCGCTGGCGGCGAGCGGTGTAAGCGCAGTAAACAGGGAAAAGCCGGCAAAGCAGCCCATCAGGAGGACCCGTGGGCTGCGCCGATCGGCCAGAATCCCTGCCGGAATTTGCATCACGGCGTAGCCGAGAAGGAAGATCGAGAACACCAGCCCAAACTGGTCCTTGCGCAGCCCCGTCGCGGCCATCATCGCCGGCGCCGCGATTGCGATGTTCACTCGATCAATGTAGTTGACCGCCGAACCTGAAAACAGGAGCCCGACCAGGCGGTATCGCACCGGGATAGTCATGTTCAGGTGGGCGAAAGGTCAGTTACTAAACAATCAGTCATTTATTAATTTATCATTCAATGATACGCTGCGTCAAAGAGTATCGGGTGGGACATGGGATCGGCAGCGATAACGCGGACCAGCCGATGCGTCGGCAGAGCCGATCCCATCATCCCCCTCATTGAAGGAGAGTTCGACATGCGCACCAAAGCGGCAAGTTATCCGCAGTCCACCAATCCCGTACTGGTCGCCCGCGACGGACGAAAAACGAGGGATGCGCTGCTGCGAGTCGGGCTGCACCACTACAAGCAAGGCGGCTACGAAGCCACCAGCCTGCGCAAGATCACCGAAGAGCTCGGCATCACGGTCGCCGCCACCTACTACCACTTCCGCTCCAAGGACGAGCTATTGGTAGCCGCGTTCAAGCGCGACCTGGAATTTCTGCGGACAGCGCACGAGAAATGCAGCGCGGATCTCAGCGTACCCGAGCAGCTCTGGACTTTCGTGCAGTTGCATACGCGCCTGCAGCGAACAGATGAGACAACCGCGCACCAACCATACGGCGCTCCGCTACTCGTCAACAGCATTCCCGTAGATGCCGCGCAGCCTCTGATCGAGATCATACGTAGTATTCGTGATCGGCTCCGAGGCATCATCGCCGCAGGCGTGCGAAATAAGTGCTTCGACAAGGTTAATCCGACGGCAACCAGCTATGCCATCTTCGGCATGAGTCATCAGATCAATTACTGGTATCATCCCGGCGGCGCCCTCGACCTCGACAGGTTATCAATCATGTATGCGGACTTCGCCCTGCGCATCGTTGGTGCCGAGGCCGTGCGCAATCATGCGCAACTACTGAAGCGGACTTCCGCTGCGCTCCTTGAGGCGAGCGCGGAACACGGCTGACCGGCGCACGGCTGGGCGCGCGGCTACTGTACGGTCGTGAGCACAGGCACAGTGATCCGCGACGCATGGGCCGGGCTGCGTGCGATCGTCACCTTCGGCGGCGGAACCAGCGGTACCGTCAATGTGTTATCGGCGTCCGCTCCCTGAATCGTGACCCGCAGTCGGTGGCCCGCTTTCAGCCGCGCGCCCACCGCCTCCAGGGCGAATCGGATCTGCGTGATACCCGCCGACAGCGGCGGTACTTTTGCAGCGTCGGCGCGCGCATCGGTCGGCCATGGTAGTCCAAGGTCGTCGTAGAAAGCGGGGCCGAGGGTCCGATTGAGCGCACGCATGTAACCATCGGACAGGAAGATCGACTGTCCTCTCGGGTCGACGTCCTCGAGATACACATCGAACTCGCCATCCGCCGCCGTTGAGGTCGCCTGCAGGGTCACGATTACATTCCCCACCACAGATAGATCCTGCTGCAGCGGCGCGGTCGTGTACGTCAGTCCTTTCGCGTCATTCGATGAAAGATCGGGGTAGAACAATGGCCCTCCTCCCGTACTGTCATAAAAGCGCGATTGTGTGCCGGTTGTCGCTGTGTAGTCGACGACAAAGGAGTCGCTTGCGTTCACCTGCGTGGGCGCAGTTGTCGAGAGTAGACCGTCGTTGACCGAGCCCGCCGAGCCGGCGCGACCGGACTGAAAATACAGCACCATCGGAGTGACACCCGCCGGCGGCCAGGCGCGCGCGGCGCGCCACTCCCATTTATACTGGTCCTCCACCATGGCGTAGTGGATCGGCGGCTCACTCATGATGCCGTTGTCGATTCCCTTCAGCCAGTAATCGAACCAGCGCAGCATCTCGATGGCGCGCAAGCGCAAGTCCTCCTCCTCTCTGAGCTCGCCGCGCTGATTGGCGGGATCGTGGCTCCAGGGCCCTATGGCCAGCTTCTTTGGCGCCAGGGTGTTGGCGTAAAACAGAAGGGCATCCGTGGGATATGGATCCCGCCAGCCACTCCAGTAGTAGGTCGGTACGCCACTGCGATTGATTTCGTTCAGGTTGGCCGCCGGGTCGATGGGCTTCTCCATCCCGGGCGAGGAGAAATCGAAGCTATCCGGCTCGTTACGGAAGTAACCGTTCGCCATCAGCGCACGTTGCAGGTCCCGCCGCGATGCGATCAACGGCAGCAGCTCACTGTTTGAACCGAAGATTCGAACGCGCTCGGCAAGCGTCTTGATGCCGAGCTCGCGCGCAATCAGGTTGTAAGCAGGTGTGTGCAGAAATGTCGTATAACCGGCATAGGAGTTCTCTCCAGCGCCTGCCCGCGCCTTCGCGCGCAGCGAGCCATCAAGGTCTTCGTCGACGGGAGCCGGCAACAACGAGTGGGGATTGCTGGCGGTTCCGAGAGTCACCAGCTGCCGATACATGGATAGGATACCGCCCTTGCGCATCACGCCGCCATTGACTGCGATCTTGAAGAGATCGAAGTTCGGAACGCAGGGAAAGATAGCCTTCAGGTGCGGGGAAGGGTCGACGAGCGCCGTGATTTGATTGGTGCCCGTGTATGATCGGCCGGCCAGGCCGACCTTGCCGTTGCTCCAAGTCTGCGCGGCGATCCATTCTACGAGATCGTGAAGGTCGTGCGCCTCGGTTCTCGTCAGCACGCCCGGGTTGCGGCCGAAAGATGCCCCCGTTCCGCGGGTGTCCGCGACAACAATGACGTATCCGTGTTTCACGAGCGTCGTGCTCCACTCCGGTCCGTATTGGAGGTCGACGAGCTTCTGACCGGGAGCGAGACTACCGAACCATGTCGTCGTAATTCGACCATCGGGAGCTTGCGCGGCACGCCAGTAGCGGGTCGCCTCCATCACTACCGGATATCTTCCGCCTGCGGCTTTCCCATTCGCGGCCGGCCGGTAGACATCCACCGCAAGGCGGGTTCCGTCGCGCACGGTCACGTACTGCGAGCTACGAATTGCGCGCGTGTAGGACGCTTTGGAATATCCCGCGTATCTGCCGAACGCCGAGACCGTCACGCGTGCTGCAGGAGGCGCCGACCAGATGGCGTCCTGGGTCAAAACCGGGGCACTTCCCGCGGCCGCGACTTCAGCGCTCACCCCTGCGCTGACCGCTACCGCTGTTACGAGTGATGCGGCAACATGGAGCAGCCTGCAGGCGGGCAGACGGCGTAGCGAGGGACGCATCGGATGGTCAGGGGCTGTCTTCAAAAATGCTCTCCCCGCCGGCAGCGGTCGCGCCGCGCCGCGGCTATTAGCCTACTGAACGATCACTTATCTCGTGGTACGATAACACTTGGCGGTAAGATCAGCAATGCCCCATGTGCCTCGGCCTGCGGGCAATGGTTTCCCGGGTACGGAACGAATGACGCAAATCAAGCCCATCAGCTACAGCCTGCGATGCAGGCAGCATGCTGCCCTGACTCCGACGCGGGCAGCCATCGTTACCGTGAGCGAGGATGGCACGGAGAGCACCCTCGACTATCGCGAGTTGAACGATCGGGTCGAACGGGCCGCCGGTGTACTGCAGCGCGCAGGTGGTGGGCCCGGATCTCTGGTGATCGTCTCGCTGCCGGCCAGCGCCAGCCACCTGATTGCAGCGCTGGCAGCTTGGCGACTGGGCGCGTGCGTGCTGCCACTCAATCCGGGAATGCCGCCCGCGGAGCGGCAGAAAATGCTCGACCTCGCAGCCCAATGGCGACCGCTACTGATCGTAGCGCACTGGCACGTACCTGGGATCTCCTGCCTGGACCCGACGCACCTCGATAGGAGTGGCGGAGGCGATCCCGTAGGCCCCCTCGTAGACGTCACGCCCTGTCCAGGAAAAGCGATCGGCTCGGGCGGCTCCACCGGGCGTCCGAAGATCATCGTAGATCCTAAGCCGTGGGCCCACATACCCGGCCACTGGGGCGCGCTGACACGCGTCGGCCTAAGAGCGGCGCAAACACAATTGATCGCTGGAGCACTGCATCACAATGTGGGTTTCTTCCTCAGCCACATCGGCCTGTTCGAGGGACACACGCTCATTCTTCCAAAGCGTTTCGATGCAGAGCAGGCGGTTGATCTGATCGGCCGGCATCGCGTGCAGTTCGCGGGGTTGTTGCCAATCATGATGCAGCGAATTGCGAAGTTGCCTGGCGCAGAGCGACGCGACTTCAGTAGCCTCGAGGCCGTCTATCATTCTGGCGGCGTGTGCCCCGAGTGGGTGAAGCGCTTCTGGCTGCGTCTGATGCCCCCGTCACGCGTATGGGAGCTGTATGGCGGCACTGAGGACGTCGGTATCGTGATGATCAACGGACAGGAATGGCTGGAGCGGCCGGGGAGCGTGGGGCGGCCATACCACAGCCATGTCGTGGTGCTAGGCGAGAGTGGACGGCGGCTACCGCCCAATGAGGTCGGTGAGATCCGGATCCGCAGCTCCGTACCCGTGACTACGCGTCCCGGTGAGCACTGGCCGCTTGACCCCGGCTTCGAATACATCGGCCAGCCCACTCCGGCCCGCGACCGGGACGGTTTTGCGAGCATTGGCGACCTGGGCTGGTTGGACCCGCAGGGCTATCTGTATCTGGCGGACCGCCGCGTCGACATGATCAAGTCCGGCGGCATCAACATTTATCCCGCGGAGGTCGAGTCAGCGCTGTCGGAGCATCCCGAAGTACAGGATACCGCCGTGATCGGCGTGCCCGACCCGGAATGGGGACAGAGAGTGCATGCTCTCGTCCAGCCGGTGACCTGGCCGTCCTCCATCACCGCCGGCGCTCTGGACGCGTTCTGCCGAGAGCGCCTGAGCGCATACAAGGTCCCGAAGTCATACGAGCTGTGTCAGGCCCTTCCCCGAGACAGCGCCGGGAAAATACGCCGCTCGGCTCTGCGCGAGGAACGCGCAGCGGGCTGCTTCCGCGGCACGCTCCTGGAACGCGCGACATCCCTAAACTGAGCACGCAGCCGCCCCGATCATGGCAGCGCGCTGAATCTCACTGCAATTACATCATTCATCAGCGGAATTTCAGCATGCAAATGACAGTCATCGGCAGCGGAGTCATGGGCTCCGGGATTGCTCAGGTTCTGGCCGTATCCGGGCTACGCGTATCCCTCTACGATGTCGACCCCGCCGCCCTGCACCGGGCCAGGACGATCATCGAGGATGGCG
The DNA here is from genome assembly GCA_036278795.1 of Steroidobacteraceae bacterium. GTDB lineage: Bacteria > Pseudomonadota > Gammaproteobacteria > Steroidobacterales > Steroidobacteraceae > 13-2-20CM-66-19. The sequence goes on from DASUKK010000020.1 coordinate 96,705, forward strand.
CATTCGGCATGAGAGCAAGCATTCAGCGTGGCAAGCTCTCGATGGAGGACTTCGAGCTCGCGCGGGCGCGCGTCCGATACTGCACAGATCTCGGGGAAGCGTGCGCGGCCGCTGAATGCGCCATTGAAGCGATCCCCGAAGACTTGCCGGCAAAGCTAAAACTCTTCAGACAGCTCGACGTACTCGCTCCGAAGGAGGCTATCCTGACAACAAACACGGCGGGACTACCGATAGCGGCCATGGCCTACGCAACGACCCGCCCGCAAGCGGTTCTCGGCTGGCATTGGGCCCAGCCCTGCATCGTCATCAGACTCGCCGAGATCATCGTTCACCAGGAGACTTCGCCCGCAGCAGTGGCGCAGGTGGTACAACTTGCGCGCCGCTGCGGCAAGAATCCGCATGTCATCAAGGACCAGCCTCGAGAATGGGGATTCGTCGTAAACAGGATCATGCTCAAGGTGCGGCAAGAGGCCCAGAAGATCGTTGACGAAGGTGTTGCCACGCCCGAGCAGGTCGATGCACTGATGAAGGACTGCTTCCGGTGGCCGGTCGGAATATTCGAAGCGTTGCAGACCCTGAAGCAATAGGACGTACCAGATGAACCACTCCTCCTCAGCGCCCAGACCCGACCCAACTCACACGCCTTTCTGGGAGGCTACGCGTCAAGGCCGATTGACAGTTCAGCGCTGTAGTGTCTGCGGACATCATCAGTTTTACGGGCGGCCTTTCTGCCTGCGCTGTCAGTCCGACGCCGTCGCCTGGTCAGCTGTGAGCGGCACGGGAACCGTTTATTCGCGCACGCTCGTACACCGAAGCTGGGACCCCGAGTTCACATCGCCCTACATCATTGCCATCGTTGAACTCGATGAAGGCCCCAAACTGCTCACGAACATCGTCAATGGCGACGCTCTTATCGGCTCTCGTGTCCGCGTCACGTGGAGACAACGAGAGGGCCTGCCGCCACTGCCAGTATTCGAACCCCTGCGAGATTGATGGGTCGATGACCGCAAGCCCCACCATTGACGAGGACTAAAGAGCAGTCGAGGGTCGCATGACCGGGCGCCACGTCATGCACCGACGTGGGCGTCGAGCTGCACTGCCCTATCCGTAGCCAGATGTCTAATGCACAGTGTCTCGGCAATAGGAGGCCTTGCATACATTCCACTCTTCTCCCAGCCAGCTCCGTCGAGAGTACCTCCTCGCGCACTCTCCGGGTATAATTGCACCGTATGACGCCAGCTCTTCTCGAGCGCCTGCGCTCAGACCTCGCAGGACTTAGGGAACAGGGTCTCTACAAGAGCGAGCGCGTGCTCGCCGGTCCGCAGGGAGGCGTTGTCCGCACCGGCGAGCGCGAGGTCGTGAATCTCTGCGCCAACAATTATCTCGGACTGGCCAACCATCCGGCCGTGCGGGAAGCGGCGCATCGCGCCATCGACCGGTTCGGCTTCGGCATGGCCTCCGTGCGCTTCATCTGCGGCACGCAGACGGTGCACAAACTGCTCGAAGAAAACCTGAGTCGGTTTCTCGGCACCGAGGACGCCATCCTCTACTCGTCCTGCTTCGACGCCAACGGCGGTCTCTTCGAGACGCTGCTCGATGAGCGCGATGCGATCATCTCCGATGCGCTCAATCATGCCAGCATCATCGACGGCATCCGGCTCTGCAAGGCGCAGCGGTATCGCTATGCCAACAGCGACATGGCGGAGCTCGAGGACTGCCTGAAGCAGGCCCGCGGCGCACGCACACGCCTGATCGCCACCGACGGTGTTTTCTCGATGGACGGCACCGTCGCCAACCTGCGGGCGATCTGCGACCTGGCGGATCGCTACGACGCGCTGGTGATGGTCGATGACTCGCACGCGACGGGCTTCATGGGCCCCGGCGGCCGCGGCACTCCGGAGCACTGCGGAGTCGCCTCGCGAATCGACATCCTGACGAGCACGCTCGGCAAGGCGCTGGGCGGCGCCAGCGGCGGCTATGTCGCCTCGCGCAGGGAAATCGTGGAGTGGCTGCGGCAGCGCTCGCGGCCTTATCTCTTCTCGAACAGCATCCCTCCGGTCGTTGCCGCCGTAGGACTGCGGGTCATCGATCTGCTCGAGCACTCGCCGGAGCTGCGCACCCGGCTCCACGAGAACGCCCGCCATTTTCGCGCGGGCCTCACTCAGCTCGGTTTCGATCTCAAGCCGGGCGAGCATCCCATCATCCCCGTGATGCTGGGCGACGCCGCCCTCGCCGGCCGCATGGCGGATCGCCTGCTCGAGCGCGGTGTCTACGTGATCGGCTTTTCCTATCCTGTCGTGCCTAAAGGCCAGGCGCGCATTCGCACTCAGATGTCCGCGGCGCTCACGCGTGAGCAGCTCGACAAGGCCATCGAGGCATTCGGCGCGGTGGGCCGCGAGTTGGGGGTCGTTCGATGAAAGCTCTGGTCAAGAAGGAAGCCGCGCCGGGTATCTGGCTGGACGATGTGCCGGAGCCCAAGGTCGGCCACAACGACGTGCTCATCGAGATCGGCAAGACCGCGATCTGCGGCACCGACATGCACATTTACAACTGGGACGCGTGGGCGCGCAAGACCATCCCGGTGCCCATGCAGGTGGGACACGAGTACTGCGGCCGGATCGTCGAGGTCGGCTCCGAGGTGCGCGGATTCAAAGCCGGTGACCGCGTCTCGGGCGAAGGACACATCACCTGCGGCTACTGCCGCAACTGCCGCGCCGGGCGGCGGCATCTCTGCCGCAACACCGTCGGCGTCGGTGTGAATCGCCCCGGGGCGTTTGCGCAGTACCTCGCCATCCCGGCCGACAACGCTTTCAAGCTGTCGGACTCGATCAGTGACGATGTCGCCTCCATCCTGGATCCCTTCGGCAACGCGACCCACACCGCCCTCGCCTTCAACATGGTCGGCGAGGACGTGGTGGTCACCGGCGCCGGACCCATCGGCATCATGGCGGTGGCGATCGCCCGGTTCGTCGGCGCACGCCATGTCGTGATCACCGACATCAACGACTATCGGCTGGAGCTGGCGAGGAAGATGGGCGCGACCCGCGCCATCAACGTGCAGCGCGAGTCGCTCGACCAGACGATGAAGGACCTCGGTATGCAGGAGGGATTCGATGTCGGGCTGGAGATGTCGGGCAACGCCGCCGCATTCCGCGATCTGCTGCGCACCATGCACCACGGCGGCTCGGTCGCGATCCTCGGCATCCCGCCGGACGATACGGCCATCGATTGGAACCAGGTGATCTTCAAGGGCTTGACGCTGAAAGGCATCTACGGCCGGGAGATGTTCGAGACCTGGTACAAAATGGCGAGCCTGCTGCAGAGCGGGCTCGCGCTCGAGCCCATCATCACCCATCACCTGCCGGTGCAGGAATATGCCCAGGCCTTCAACATCATGGGCTCAGGGCGCTCCGGCAAAGTCATCATGGACTGGGGCAGCCTCTAGCAACGGCCACCGCAGGCGCGATTGCCCCGATCAGTGAGCGGCCGTGCAGAAGCAGTAGGCGTAGAGATGTCCGGGCACGCTGAAGCGCGCCAGTTGCTCGAGGTCCCGCGCTACGGGATTCAGACGGGTCGCGACTTCGGCCAGACCGAGCGACTGCGCATCCACATGCAAGAGTGACACCGCCGCGACCGCGGCGCGCACCTGCGTCTGCTGGAACAACTGCTCCGCCCAGGAAAGGTGCGGCTGGATGAATTCCACCCGGTATCGAGTCACCTTGGCGAACCGGGCCGCGGCCTTGACCGCATCCTCGAGGGTCCCCAGGCGATCCACCAGGCCGATCCGCCGCGCGTCCGCCCCGGCCCATACGTGACCCTGGCCGATCGCATCGATCTGCTGTGGAGTCTCCCGGCGTCCCGAAGCCACACGCTCGACGAACTGTTGGTAGCCCCGGTCGATCTGCGACTGGATGAGCTGGCTCGCTTCGGCGCTCAACGGCCGGTCGATCGTTAGCGCACCGGCGAGGGGCGTCGTGCCGACACCATCGACACCGACGCCGACTTTGCCCAACGTCTGGTTGATGGTGGGGATGATGGCGAAGATGCCGATGGAGCCCGTGAGCGTCGCGGGGCTCGCCCAGATCTGATTGGCCGGCGCCGATATGTAGTAGCCGCCGGACGCCGCGAGATCACCCATCGAGACCACGAGCGGCTTGCCCGCCGCGCGCAGGGCCTGCAGCTCCTGGTAGATCTCCTCCGATGCGGCGACGCTGCCGCCGGGACTGTCCACGCGCAGCACCACCGCCTTGATATCCTTGTCGAGGCGCGCCTGCCGGATCAGCCGCGACAGCGAATCGCCACCGATGGTGCCCGGAGGCTGTTTGCCGTCGGCGATGTCTCCGGAGGCGACGATGACGCCGATGCGCGCACTGCCGTCCCCGGCATGCACTTTCTTCTGCGCATGCACGATTCGCACGTAGTCGTCGGCAGAAACCTGGTTGAAGGAGCCGGTCGACTTGTCCTCGCCGACCAGGCCGATGAGATCCTTCTCCACCTGCAGCTTGTCGGCGAGCGCGGTGACGAGCCCCGCCTGCAGGGCAACCTTCGCGCCGTCACCGTTGGCGGCGCTCACCGCCTTCGACAGCGAATCGACGTAGTTCTCGATGGTGCCGGAGGGCAGCTTGCGAGCGCCGGTCAACGCCTTCTGATAGCTCGACCAGAGCACGTTGAGGTAGGCCAGGCTCTGCTGCTTGTCGGCCGGCGACATGTCGTTGCGGGTGAAGATCTCCACGGCGCTCTTGAACGTGCCGACACGGAAGACATTGACGTCGACGCCGAGCTTCTGCAGCAGGCCCTTGAAGTAGAGAGGATAGCGGCTGTATCCCTCGATCATCACGTAGCCGGTCGGGTCGAGGTAGACCTTGTCCGCCTGCGCGGCGAGGTAATACTGGTCCTGGTCGAAGGTCGTGCCGTAGGCGATGACCGGCTTGCCGCTCGCGCGGAATTCACCGATGGCGCTCGAGAGCTCCTCGAGCATCGGCTGTCCCGCGCTGTCCATCTTATCCAAATCCAGCACCAGGACCCGGATACGGTTGTCCTTGGCCGCGCCCCTGATCGCGTCGACGAGGTCCCAGAGCAGCGTTTCCTGACGCTGTTGACCCTGTGCATTCTCGATTGCGCGCTGCACCGGATCGCCGCTCAATTGCTCGACCAGGCGACCCTCGGGCCGGATGACGAGCGCGGCGCGTTGCGGCAGAGGCGGCAGCGACGAGCTCACCGCCCAGACGATGACGCCGAAGATGACGATGAGCAGGATCAGGTGCAGCACCTTGCGCAGCCCGTCGAGGCCGCGCCAGATACCACCCAGGATCGCCCGCAATGTTGTTTTCATTCGCTGCGCGCAGGTCTTGACGGGGGTCGCCTACGGCGAACCCCGTCCACGTAGCGGCGCGAGCAAATCGCCTGGAGCGATTTGCAACGCCAAGCGCGACCGCGCTTGGCGGCCCCAACGGGGCGAGGCCCACGATGGGGCGAGTAACCGCGCCGAGAAGAGCGCCATGCCTTGTCCCTCAGATCTTCTCTTCGATCCTCGCGGCCTTGCCGGACAGGTCGCGCAGATAATAGAGCTTCGCGCGGCGGACGTTGCCGCGGCGCTTGACGGTGATGTCACTGATCGCCGGGCTGTAGGTCTGGAACACCCGCTCCACACCCTCGCCGTGGGAAACCTTGCGCACCGTGAAGGAGGAATTGAGGCCGCGGTTGCTGCGCGCGATCACCACGCCCTCGTAGGCCTGGATGCGCTCGCGGTCGCCCTCGACGACCTTCACCTGCACGACCACGGTATCGCCGGGCTTGAAATCCGGCACCTCGCGGGTCATGCGCTCTCTCTCGAGTTGTTGGACGATCTTGCTCATTTGCTCATCCTCGATCTTTCATCCCAGGCCGCGCCTGCGGCGAGATATTCGCTAAGTAACCGCTGCGCCTCGGGCGTGAGCCCATGGCGCGCAATCAGATCCGGCCGCCGCAGCCAGGTACGTGCCACGGCCTGCTGCAACCGCCAGCGCTCTATGTCGGCGTGATTGCCCGACAATAACACCGCCGGCACCGCCTGGCCCTCGAACACCTCCGGCCGGGTGTAGTGGGGCCAATCGAGCAGCCCGGCGGTGAAGGAGTCCTCCCCGCTCGAGCGCTCATCGCCGAGCACGCCTGGCAGGAGCCGCGCCACCGCATCGATCACGGTCAATGCCGGCAGCTCTCCGCCCGAGAGCACGTAGTCGCCGACCGACATCTCCCGGTCGACGCCAAGCTCGATCACCCGCTCGTCGAGTCCTTCGTACCGGCCCGCGACCAGCAGCAGCCCCGGCTGTGCCGCGAGCTCGCGCGCCACGGCCTGGCTGAAGGGCTCGCCCTGCGCCGACAGACACACCCGCGGACTGCCTTCGGGCAGTCGCGCTCGTGCCGCGCGAATCGCCGCGAGCATCGCCTCGGGCTTCAGGACCATTCCCGGGCCACCACCATACGGCCGGTCGTCGACAGTGCGGTGCACATCGCTCGTATGCGCCCGGGGGTCCTCCGTGCCCACCATCAGCAGACGTCGCTCCAGCGCGCGCCCGACCACTCCGTAGCGCAGCGCCCCGGTGATCATCTCCGGAAAGAGCGTGACGACCTCGATCTTCATGGAGCCGCCTTATTCGAGCTCCGCCGGCCAATCCACCAGGATCTGCCCGGCCGCCAGATCCACCCGCCGCAAGTGCGCGCAGTCCGCCAACACCCAGTGCTCCCGGCGGGCCGCCTCGCGCGTCGGTGCGGCGACGCCCTCGCGGTCCTCGACCACCATGACTGCGCCCGCAGGCGCGTCCATAAAATAGGCGACCCTGCCGAGCAAAGCGCCTTCGAGGTTCCGCACCTCGAATCCGATCAGGTCCGCGCGGTAGTACTCGCGATCACCCGTCGGTGGCAGCTCCGCCCGCTCGACCTCGATCCAGACGCCCGTCAGGAGCGCAGCGGCATCGCGGCTCCCGATCCCATCCAACCTGACGACCAGCCGCTCTCCCTGCACGTGCCCCTCGACCAGACGCCGCCGACTCCGCTCGCCGCCCGCCGGACGCAGCGTCCATTCGCGGTACTCGAGCAATGCCTCCACTGGCTCCGTGAAGGAGGATACGTGCACCCAGCCCGCCAAGCCGAAGGGAGCTCCGATCCGGCCGAGCTCCACCCAGCGCACCGGCGGCGCCATTCAGGCTGGCCAGTCGCGCGCCAGCTCCTTCAGGCGGTCGCCTGCTTCCGGTAGGAGGCGACCAGCGAGCGCACGCGCTCCGAAGGCTGCGCGCCCTTGCCCACCCAGTAATCGATGCGCGGCAGATCGAGCTTGAGCTTCGTCTCTCCGCGGTGCGCGATGGGGTTGAAGTACCCCACGTGCTCGAGGCTGGGTCCGCCCTGGCGCTTGCGGCTGTCGGTCACGACGACGTGATAAAAGGGCTGATTTCGCGCCCCGCGCCTCGTCAGGCGAATGGTCACCATGTTTCGTTTCGCTCTCGATGGTTGCCGGAGCGGTTCCACCGCCGGACCGCAGGCGCAAGGCGCCACGTCCCCAGGGAACCACCCCAAAAAAGAGCGCGGATTCTACGCGGTTTCGGGCACCTTTCAAAGCGCTGGTTCCGGGCTCCTGCCCGGCCCGGCGCGCCGCAGGCAAAAAGCGCGGTTTTTGCCCGCAGCTCCGCCTGCGGCGGCGGGGCACATCCCTGTGCCTGGTAAGCGTGCTACGGACGCATGCCGCCGGGGGGGATGCCGCCCTTCAGCGCGCCGAGGAGCCGCTGTAGCTTGCCGCCCTTCATGCTCTTCATCATCCGTTGCATGTCCAGGAATTGCTTCATCAGGCGGTTGACGTCCTGAACCTGCACACCCGCGCCACGCGCAATGCGCCGGCGTCGCGAGCCGTCGATGATGCCGGGCACGCGCCGCTCCCGTGGGGTCATGGAATTGATGATGGCGATCTGGCGACGAACCTCACGATCACCCCGGTCGGCGGACAGGTTGCCCTTTGCGGTCGCGGCGACCGGCAGCTTCTCGAGCAGAGAGCCGAGGCCCCCCATCTTCTGGACCTGCTCGAGCTGGCTCTTGAGGTCCATCAGGTCGAAGCCTTTGCCCTTCACCACCTTGCGGGCCAGGCGCTCAGCCTCCTTCTGGTCCACTTGCCGGTGGACCTGCTCGACCAGGCTGACCACGTCGCCCATGCCGAGGATGCGGGAGGCCATTCGATCCGGATCGAAGGGCTCGAGAGCCTCGGTCTTCTCCCCGACGCCGAGGAAGACTATGGGCTTGCCCGTCACGTGGCGCACCGAAAGCGCCGCGCCCCCGCGCGCATCGCCGTCGGCCTTGGTCAGGATCACCCCGGTCAGGTCCAGCGTGGAGCCGAACGCACGGGCCGCGTTCACGGCGTCCTGTCCCGCCATGGCATCGACGATGAAGAGACGTTCCGCGGGATTCGCGGCCTGGTCGATCTGCCGGACCTCGTCCATCAGCGCCTCATCGATGTGGAGCCGGCCTGCCGTATCCACGATCAAGACATCGAAGACGCCGCGCTTCGCCTGTTCCAGTGCCGCACGCGCGATATCAGCGGGAGAGGACTGGACATCAGCCGGGAAGTACTGCGCATTGACCTGCGCCGCCAGGCGCTCGAGCTGCAGCATCGCCGCGGGGCGGCGGACGTCGGTGCTCACCATCAGCACACGCTTGCGCTGCTGCTCCGTCAGCCAGCGGGCGAGCTTCGCCGCAGTGGTCGTCTTGCCCGCCCCCTGCAGTCCGGCCAGTAAAACCACGATCGGGGGCTGAGCGCGCAGGTTGAACCCGGCGCGATGCCCGCCCATGAGCTCCACCAGCTCGCGGTGCAGGATGCCGATGAACGCTTGGCCCGGGGACAGGCTTTGGGCCACCTCCGCCCCCAGCGCCTTGGTCTTCACCGCGTCGATGAAGCCCTTGATGACGGGCAACGCAACGTCTGCCTCGAGAAGCGCGACCCGCACCTCCCGCAATGCCTCGCCAATATTCTCCTCAGTGATACGCCCCCGCCCCCGGAGGGAGTCGAGGGTCCTGGAGAGGCGTGCGCTAAGGGTGTCGAACATGGGTGAAGTATATTGGACCCAGGCACAGGGATGTGCCCCGCCGCCGCAGGTGGTGAGCCTCGGGCAAAAACCACGCTTTTTGCCCGAGGCGCGCTGGTCGGGGCAGGAGCCCCGATCCAGCGCATTAACAAGAGGAATTCAGATTGAACGACTCACCGTCTTCTCCCGTGCTCCTCATCGTCCTGCTCGCGCTGCTCACGATCATCGCTTTCTCCTCGGGCACGGAGGTCGCGATGCTCTCGGTCAACCGCTACCGTATCCGCCACCGGGCGAAAGCGGGCCAAAGCACCGCGAAGCTCCTCGAGCGACTGCTGCAGAAGCCGCAGGACTGGCTCGGCGCCAATCTCGTGATTCTGGCGGCCGCCAGCGTCTTCGCGTCGGAGACCGCGACCCTCCTCGCCGTGCGCACAGGCTATGACCATGCGGTACCGGTGACCGGCTTCTTGCTCACGGCCGTGGTCATCGTCTGCTGTGAGCTCGCACCCAAGATCTACGCAGCCACATATCCGGAGTCGGTCGCGCTCAACACCGCGCGCATCTACCGGGCGCTCGTGCTCCTGGCCCGGCCGTTCCTCTGGATCACCAACAAGATGGCGTATGGACTGCTGCGAGTCGTAGGGGTCGTGCGGGCGGAGCCCGCGAGCCAGACACTCAGCACCGAGGAATTGCGCACCGTGGTGGCCGAGGCGGGGCCGCTGATCCCGGCGCGGCACCGCCAGATGTTGCTGTCGATCCTCGATCTGGGCCAGGTGACGGTCAACGACATCATGATCCCGCGGCAGGAGATCGCCGGCATCGATGTCGAGGAGTCTTGGGATGACATCCTGGAGCAGCTGCGCCAAACGCCCCATACACGCCTGCCGATGTATCGCGGCGCGCTGGACAACCTGGTGGGCATCCTGCACATGAAACGCGTCGCGCACGAGCTGGCCCGGGGCACGCTGACACGCGAGCGGTTGATCGAGATCGCGAGCGGTCGCGAGCCCTACTTCGTACCCGAAGGCACTGCCCTCAACATGCAGCTCGCCTATTTCCAACGCAACCGGCGGCGGCTCGCGTTCGTCGTCAACGAGTATGGCGACATCGAGGGGCTGGTGACACTGGAGGACATCCTGGAGGAGATCGTGGGCGAGTTCACGACGGATCCGGCAACGGTGACGCACAAGGACATCCATCCTCAGGGGCCGGGAGTTTTCATCATCAATGCGAGCGCGACGCTGCGCGCCCTGAACCGCGCGCTGCAATGGCAATTGCCGACGGATGGACCGAAGACCCTGAATGGCCTGCTGCTCGAGCAGCTCGAGACCATCCCTTCACCCGGCACGGCAGTGAAGGTCGGGCCTTATCAGTTCGAGGTTTTGCAGATCGCCGACAACGCGATCAGGACCGTGCGTGCGCGGGCGCCGGCCGAGGCGTTGAGCTCGGCGAGCCCTGGCTGAGCACCGCCTCGAGCGCCTCACTCACCCGCGCAACGGCGATCACCTCGATGCCGGGCAGCGGCTTGCGCGGGGCATTCTCGCGCGGCACCACCGCCACGCGAAACCCTTGCTTCTGCGCCTCCCGCAAGCGCTCCTCGCCATAGGCCACCGGGCGCACTTCGCCCGTGAGGCCGATCTCCCCGAACGAAACGAGCGAGCCCGATACCGGCCGATCCGCCAGGCTGGAAGCGAGCGCGATGACGACGGGCAGGTCCCACGCCGTCTCGTCGATCTCGACGCCGCCTACCGCATTGACGAAGACGTCATGCTCCTGCAGCGAGAGCGCCGCGTGGCGGCTCAACACCGCGAGCAGCATCGCCAGGCGGTTGGCATCGAGCCCCTGGGCGATGCGCCGCGGCGCGCCGAAACGCATCCGATCGACCAGAGCCTGCAACTCGATGAGCAGCGGCCTGCCGCCGTCGCGCATGACGGTGACGATGCTCCCGGCCGCCGGCTCCGGAGCGCGCGCGAGGAAGATCGCGGAGGGATTGCGCACCTCCTTCAGTCCGCCTTCCGTCATCGCGAAGAAGCCGAGCTCGTTGACCGCGCCGAAGCGGTTCTTGGTAGCCCGCACGATGCGAAAGCGGCTGCCCGCCTCGCTTTCGAAGTAAAGGACGGTGTCGACCAGGTGCTCGAGCACCCGCGGACCGGCGATCGCTCCCTCCTTGGTGACATGGCCTATCAGGATCACGGCCGTCGCGGTGGTCTTGGCGAAGCGGACGAGCTCCGCGGTGCATTCCCGCAATTGCGAGACCGCTCCCGCGCTCGCCGTGACGGCGGCCGACTGCACGGTCTGAATGGAGTCCACCACCAGCAACGTCGCCCGGCGTCCCGCAGTCTGGTCCAGAATGGATTGCAGGTCGGTCTCTGCCAGCACCTCGAGAGCGGTCGCGGCGATACCGAGCCGTCGCGCCCGCAGAGCGACCTGAGACACGGATTCCTCGCCGCTCGCATAGACCACACCGCTGCCGCCCGCCACATGGGCGGCCACCTGCAGCAGCAGGGTGGATTTGCCGATTCCCGGATCGCCCCCGAGGAGTGTCACCGAGCCCGGGACGATCCCGCCTCCGAGCACCCGATCGAGCTCCCCCTGCCCGCTCGCCAGGCGCTCGAGATCGGCCTCCGTCCGGGTGCCGAGGGGCACGGGGGCGGCTCCCACGGGGCCGCTGCCGGTGGGCCCTTGACCGCCTCTGGCCACGGACGGCCGGCGTACGGCTCGCTGTTCGAGGGAGTTCCACTCCCCGCAGGCGGGACACTGCCCCTGCCATTTGAGGGTCTCACCCCCGCAGGCGCTGCAGACGAAGACGGCGGTCGGGCGAGCCATGGATACGCTTCACGAACCAGTTGCGGCCGAGTTGAGCTAGGATGCGCGCCGGGGGAGGAACCGGATGGCCGGTTTGTGACCAGGCGCTCGGACTCAATCGACGGCAATGCTAGCTTATGCCCGCTCCAGTCGGGGACGGGATGGTGATGCGCGTCACAATTATTAGAGAGCCTAAAGCGGCGGCATGAGCTTAAAAAGCAAGCTGCGCATCGTCGGACTGACCGATACCGGCAAAGTTCGCGAGCACAACGAGGACACGATCGCCGTGGACCCGGACATCGGCCTCCTTGTGCTCGCCGACGGCATGGGCGGCTACAACGCGGGTGAGGTGGCGAGCGGCATCGCCGTGAAGACCATTGTGAGCCTGGTACGCGAGCAGGTGGAGCGGGAGGACATGAACACGCACGATCACGGCTCGAACCTTTCCCGCCCGAGCATCATCCTGCGCGATGCCATTCACCGCGCCAACAAGATCATCTATCAGACGGCGCGCAGCCAGCCCCAGTGCGAGGGCATGGGCACGACGGTCGTGGCGGCGCTCTTCTTCGACAACAAGGTGACCATCGCCCACGTAGGCGACTCGCGCATGTACCGGCAGCGCAACGACAAATTCGAGCAGGTCACGATGGATCACTCGCTGCTGCAGGAGCTGGTCGACCGGGGATTCTATTCCGCCGAGGAGGCGCAGCGGGCCGCGAACAAGAACTACGTGACCCGCGCGCTCGGCGTGGAGCCGAACGTCGACGTCGAGATCCAGGAGGTGCCCGTGCAGAAGGGCGAGGTGTACATGCTCTGCTCCGACGGACTCTCGGACATGGTCGAGGACGACGATATCCATTTAACCATAAGCACCTTTGGTGCTAATCTTGACAACGTTGCCAAGCAACTGATTCAACTGGCCAACGATAACGGGGGCCGCGACAACATTTCCGTGCTGATGGCGCACGTGCTCGACGCATTCCCGGCCCGCACGCGCATCTTCGACAAGATTCTCGGTTGGTTCGGCTGACGGCGAGGCGAATAACATGGCTAGGTTGGTCTTGAGCCTGGACGGCCAGGTAATGGCGGAATACAACATGAATAAGGAGCGCTACACCATCGGCCGGCTCCCGGATAACGATATCCGCATAGACAACGCGGCGGTGAGCGGGCACCACTCCCTCATCATCAATATCCTCAACGACTCGTTCCTCGAGGACTTGAACAGCACCAACGGCACGTACGTCAACGGCAAGCTGATCAAGAAGCACGCGCTGCAGCATGGCGACGTCATCACCGTCGGACACCATCAGCTGCGCTTCGTCGAGGACGACGAGCAGCAGGATGAGTTCGAGAAGACCATGGTCATCCAGCCCTCGGCCCGGCCGGTCGAGAAGCTGCGCACCGTGGTCGGCCAATCGCACGTGATCGACGGCGAGCCGGCTCCGGCGGCCGCGGCGGCCGGTGCCATGACCAGCACTCACACCGGCAAGAGCCGGGTATTGGCCATGGACGGAGCGGCAGCGCTGAAGAAAGCGAAGCTGCAGGTGCTTTCCGGCGCCTTTGCCGGCCGGGAGCTGGAGATCACCAAGGCACTGACGACGCTCGGCAGGCCCGGCGTGCAGGTCGCCGCCATCACGCGCCGCGGCGAGGGGTATTACATCGTGCACGTCGACAGCGGCAAGGCCGATGACTTTCCGCTCGTCAACGGCGCGCCCATCGGGGCGCAGGCCATGAAGCTGAGCGACAATGACGTCATTCAGCTCGCGGGCGTCAAGATGGGCTTTTTCCTGAATTGACTGGCTAAAAGTCGCTTACGGCGTTTTTAGCGGCCAGCCATGGAGCTCTTTCGGTCCCGCGGCCCGGGGAACGGCCTGGGCCGCTCCCTGACTTGCTTTCGAACGGCGCGCAGATCGGGGTCAGCGCAACTCCAGAGGGACTCTCTGGCTGACGCCGCAAAGAAGCTCGTAGGGGATCGTGCCGGCACGCCGTGCGACCTCCTCTACGGGCAAGCCCCTGCCCCATAGCACCGCCGGGCTGCCGACCTGCACACCCGGTAGCTCCGTGACGTCGACCGCGATCATGTCCATCGAGACCCGGCCGCAGAGCGGCGCGCGGTTGCCGTCGATGAGGACCGGAGTACCGTTGGGCAATCCACGCGCGAGCCCGTCGCCATAGCCGGCCGCCACGATCGCGATCTTCGAGTCGCGCTGTGCCTGCCAGGTGCCGCCGTAACCGACCGTCTCACCGCGGGGCACCTGCCGCACGGCGATGACTGAAGTCTCCAGGCTCATCGCCGGCCGCAGGCCGAGGTCCGCACCGGTTCGGCCGGCAAAAGGCGAGGCGCCGTAGAGCGCAAGCCCCGGTCGTACCCAATCGCATCCCAGGTGCAGCTCGCTGAAGACACCGGCGGAATTCGCGATGCTGATGGCGCAACCGAGTCCGCGCGTCACCTCCTTGAAGCGCGCGACCTGCTCGGCCGTCATGGGATCGTTGGGCTCATCGGCGCGCGCGAGGTGGGTGAGGAGACGGATCTCGAGGGGCGCCGGCTGGAGGTTGCGCAGCCGCTCGAAGGCAGCGGCGAGCTCGCTCGGCCGGAAACCCAGACGATTCATGCCCGTGTCGACCTTGACCCAGAGCACGAAGCGGTGAGGACCGGAGTCTTCCTCCAGAATCTCGATCTGCAGGGCGTCATGCACCACGAGATCGAAACCATGCCGCGCGGCCTCGAGCAGCTGCTCGGCGGCGAACACGCCTTCCAGCAGGACGATCGGCTGTGTGACGCCCTGCGCGCGCAGCGCCAGGCCTTCCTCCAGCCGCGCCACCGCGAAGGCATCGACCTCCGCGAGTGCGAGCGCCGTGGGTACCAGCCCGTGTCCGTAGGCGTTGGCCTTGACCACCGCCATGACCCGGGCGCCCCGGGCGCGCTCGCGGATCGTCCTGACATTGTGCCGCAGCGCCCCGGCGTCGATCACCGCCCGGATGAGGCGGCTCACCTGAGCACGCCCTCCGCGTAGGCATCCGGCGCGTAGTTGGCGAAGCGGGTGTACTGGCCCTGGAAGGTCAGGAGGAAAGTACCAATCTCGCCGTTTCTGTGCTTGACCAGATCGATCTCCGCGATACCCTTTTTGGTCGTGTTCTTGTCGTAAACCTCTTCCCGATATATCAACAGGATCATGTCGCTATCCTGCTCGATTGCTCCCGATTCGCGAAGATCTGACATAACAGGCTTCTTGTTCTCGCGCTGCTCTACAGCTCGGTTGAGCTGCGAGAGCGCAATGACTGGAACGGCAAGCTCTTTGGCGAGAACCTTCAACCCACGGGAAATCTCCGCAATCTCTGTTGCACGATTCTCTTTGGTTCCCGGCACTTGCATGAGCTGCAGATAGTCGACCACTATCAGATCGAGGCCATGCTCGCGTTTGACACGCCGAGCTCTGGCGCGTAACTCCGTAGGAGTCAACGCCGGCGTTTCATCTATGAAGACCTTGGACTCGGACAACTGACTCGTTGCGCTCGTAATCCTCGCCCAGTCCTCATCAGCAATGTTTCCGCTGCGCAGACTCGAAAGGGGCACGCCGCCGATCGATGAAAGCATGCGCGTGACAACCTGCTCGGACGGCATTTCCAGACTGAAGATGGCAACCGATGCACGCTTCGCATGGTGGACCGCCGCGTATTCGGCCATGTTGACAGCGAGGGTACTCTTGCCCATCGACGGTCGGCCGGCGACGATCACCAGGTCACCTGGCCGCAGCCCGCCCGTAATTCTGTCGAAATCCGTGAAGCCGGTCGGCAGTCCCCGCAAGGAGTTGGGATTGCTGTGCCATTCGTCGATCTGATCGATGACCTGCGGCAGGATATTCCGGACCGCCATGACTCCCTGGCGCCCGCGAAAGCCCTGCTCCGCGATCTCGAACACCTTCTGCTCGGCGCGGTCGACCAGCTCGCGGGCGGTCTCCCCTTCGTTGTTGAAGACGGCGGAAGCGATCTCGGTGCCGGCCTGGATGAGCTGGCGCAGGAGTGAGCGCTCCCTGATGATGTCCGCATAGGCGCGGACATTGGCCGCGGTGGGCGTGTCGCGTGCCAGAGAGCTGAGGTAAGCGACACCCCCTACCGCTTCGAGCTTCGCCGTGCGCTCCAGCTGCTCGGATACCGTGACGACGTCACACGGCTTGGCAGCGCCCGCAAGCGCGCCTATCGCCTCGAATATCAGCCGGTGATCAGGGCGGTAGAAGTCGCCCTCGTTGATCGCATCGGAGACCTGATCCCACGCACTGACGTCGAGCAGCAGGCCGCCGAGAACGGCCTGCTCCGCCTCGATCGAATGCGGTGGCGTGGGCGCATCCACCGCGGTGACCGAGCCGCGCTCGCGACGCGCTTTGGCGGGACCGGCCACCGGCGGGATGTTCCTCTTCTGTTGGCGCGGAAGCTATTCTTCCGCGACGATCGACACTGCGAGCGGCACGTCGATGTCGGCGTGCAGGTGCAGCGTCACAGAATGCTCTCCGATCGTACGAAGCGGCCCATTGGGCAGGCGCACCTCGCTGCGCTGCACCTGGAAGCCGGCCTTGGAGCAGGCTTCCGCGATGTCGTTGGTGCCGATCGAGCCGAAGAGCTTGCCTTCCGTCCCCGCCTTCGCGGTGATGGTCAGCTTGAAATCCTTCATCGCCGCCGCGCGCTCCTCGGCCGAGGAGAGGTGCTCACGCGCCATGCGCTCGAGCTCCGCGCGACGCGCCTCGAAGCGCGCAACGTTGTCGGGGGTGGCGAGGGTCGCCTTGCCCTCGGGCAACAGGTAGTTGCGCCCGAATCCCGACTTTACCTTCACCTTGTCGCCGATGTTGCCGAGGTTGGCGACCTTCTGCAGCAGAATGACTTCCATCGCGCCGGCCTCAATGCTGATCGGTGTAGGGCAGCAGCGCCAGGAAGCGCGCGCGCTTGATCGCGACGGCGAGCTGACGCTGGTAGAACGACTTCGTGCCCGTGATGCGGCTCGGGACGATCTTTCCGGTCTCGGAGATATAACCCTTCAGGGTGCCGAGATCCTTGTAATCGATATGCGTGACGCCTTCCGCCGTGAAGCGGCAGAATTTCTTGCGGCGCGAGAAGCGGCTGCCGCCGCCACCACCGCCACCGCGCTCGCCACGCTCGCCACCGCCGTTGCCGCCCATGGGTGCTCTGCTGTTCATGAGTGATATTCCTGTGCGTTGACTTTACGCGTTGTCCAGACCGCCATCGCCTTCCACGGGAAGGGGGGCGGACTCATCGCGAAGACGCTCGCGGCGGCGGCCGCCGACCTCGCCTTCCTCATCGGCCGTCTTGGCCATCGGCGAGGGCTCGGTCACCGCGGAGTCCATGTTCACCACCAGATGGCGAAGCACCGCGTCGCTGAAGCGGAATGCGCCCGTCAGGTCACCGAGCGTCTTCTGATCGCACTCGATGTTCATGAGCACGTAGTGCGCCTTGTGCACCTTGGCGATCGGATAGGCGAGCTGGCGCCGCCCCCAATCCTCGAGGCGATGCACGCGGCCGGAGCCGGTGGCGATCATGCCCTTGTAGCGCTCGATCATCGCGGGCACCTGCTCGCTCTGATCGGGATGGACCAGGAATACGATTTCGTAGTGCCTCATGTGTCCTCCTCACGGATTGAAGCCGCCCGTCGCGAGGCTCATGCGGGGTGCGGCAAGGAGATTCCGCCCGCCAGCAGGCGCGATGCGGCCCCCTCGAAAGGGGGCGCGCAGGATACTGAAACGGCGGCAGGACTGCAATCAGCGGCGTCGGCGGGCGGCGCCACTGACCGCCGGCGCAAGGCCTCCAGCCCAGGTCTATCCTCGCCCGGGCGGTGGACCGGACGGCGCGCGTTGCCGCACCGCCTCATAAAGCAGCATGCCGGCGGCCACCGAGACGTTGAGGCTCTCGACCGACCCGAGCTGCGGCAGGCGGACCATCCAGTCGCAGGTTTGGCGGGTCAATTGCCGCAGTCCTGCCCCTTCGGCGCCCAGGACCAGCACCACTGCGCCCTTCAGGTCTACCTCGTGCGGCTGCTGCTCCCCCTCGGCATCCGCGCCTATGACCCACAAACCCACATCCTTGAGCAGCTTCAGGGTCCGTACGAGGTTCGTAACGGCTACCACTGGGGTCGTTTCGGCTGCCCCCACCGCCACCTTGCGGACGACGGGGGTGACGTGTGCGGCACGGTCGCGCGGCACGACAACTGCGAGCGCACCGCAAGCATCGGCCGTCCGAAGGCACGCCCCCAGGTTGTGGGGGTCCTGCACGCCATCGAGAGCCAGGATCAGCGGTGCCAGCGGGATCTGCGTGGCGGCTTGCACCGCCGTGAGCAGGTCGTCCTCGCTCCACGGCGGCAGCGGTCGGATATCTGCAACGACACCTTGGTGGGCAACGTCTCCGAGCTTTTGCTTGAGGACCTGCACATCGACCCGCTGCACCGGTATTTGCCTCTTGCGGGCAAGCTGGTCGATCTCGCGGGAGCGCGGATCGTCACGCCGCTCGGCTACCCGCACAGCGGTGACGCGCTCCGGATGATTCTGCAGCATCAGCCGGACGGCGTGCAGACCGTAAATGGTTTGCGTGCCCTGACCCTGCGGCCTGTTGGCATCGGAGTGCTTCACGCGTCGCCGGCCAGGTCGAGGTCCACCAGACCCTCGATGGGGTTCACGCTGGTCACGACGACTCTGACATGCGATCCGGTGCGCAGACGCCGTCCCGTCCGCCTTCCGCGCCAGCCGTGCCCATGATCTTCCATCTGATAATCGTCATCGCGAAGGTTGTCGATGTGCAGCAGGCCGTCCACGGCGACGTCCAGTATCTGCACGAAGCAGCCGAACTCGACCACGGTGGTGATGAGACCTTGAAATGTCTGCCCGATGCGCTCGAGCAGATAGCTGCATTTGAGGTAGGTCGCGACGTAACGGTCGGCCTCGTCCGCCCGCTTCTCGAGCTTGGAGGTGCTCTCGCCCAGGCCGGCGAGCTGCTGTGGCTCGTAGCGCACGCCCGCATTCCCGGCAGCGCCGATCAGCGCCTTCAACGTGCGATGCACCACCAGGTCGGGGTAGCGCCGGATCGGCGATGTGAAGTGCGCATAGTGCTTCAGCGCCAGCCCGAAGTGGCCGATGTTGGCGGGCTGGTACACCGCCTGCGGCATGGCGCGCACGATGAGTGATTCGATGAAAGGCCGCTCCGCCGTGTGGCCAAGGCGGCGCGCGATGGCCTGCAGGTCCCGGGTGGTGACGGTCTGCGGCAGATGCGCATCGATATCGAGCGCGGCCAGCGTACCCGTCAGCCTGTCGAGCTTCTCGGGCTCGGGCTGGCCATGCACGCGGTAGAGCGTAGGCGTCTGGGTCTTCTCGAGCTCCTCTGCGACCGCCACATTCGCGAGGATCATGCACTCCTCGATGAGCCGGTGCGCGTCGTTGCGCGTGCGCAGCTCGATGCCCTTCACGCGCTCCGCGGAGTCGATCACGAACTCCGCCTCGGCGGCATCGAAATCGAGCGCTCCACGTTTGCCGCGCGCCTTCTGCAACGCCCGATAGACGTCCACCAGCACGCGCAGCGGCTCCACGAGAGGTCCCAGCTGCTCGCGCGCGGACGGCCGGCCTTCGAACAACGCCGCATTGGCGAGCGAATAGGTCAGGCGCGCCGCGGAGCGCATCACGGCCGGATAGAACCGCGCCGACTTCAAAGCTCCCGTCTTGCCGATCACCATGTCCGCTGCGAAGCAGAGCCTGTCCACCTTGGGCGCGAGAGAGCAGAGGTGATCCGACAGAGCGGTGGGCAGCATCGGCAGCACGCGTGTCGGAAAATACACGGATGTGCCGCGCTCCAGAGCCTCTGCATCGAGCGCCGTACCGGGCCGCACGTAGTGACTGACGTCAGCGATCGCGACGATCAGGCGAAAGCCCGCGGGATGCGGCTCCGCATAAACGGCGTCGTCGAAGTCGCGGGCGTCCTCGCCATCGATCGTGACGAGGGGCAGGTCCCTGAGGTCTTCACGCCCTTGCGCCTCACGCGGATCGACACGGTCGCCCCAAGCCTGCGCCTCCCGCAGCGCGTTGGCCGAGAATTCATGAGGCAGATCGAAACGGGCAATCGCCGCTTCCGTGGCGAGCTCGACCGGGCGATCGGGATCGAGGCGCTTCTCGATCCGCGCCTGCGCGGCTTTCGCCGCTCCTCCGTGGCGCGTTATCCGCGCGATCACCCATTCACCATTGCGCGCACCGTTCAGCGCATCGTGCGGGATGGCGCATCGAAGCTGCAGGCGCCGATCCGCCGCGGAGACCCAGGCCGTGCGGCCCAACACCTCCACGGTGCCGAGGAACGCGTTGACGCCATGCTCGACGACCTGCTCGACGGAGCCCGACCATCGGTTGCTGGCGTCGCGTGACAGCCGCACGCGCAACCGGTCCCCGTGCATGACACCGCGCATCTGGGGTGGGGGTAGAAAGACGCTGTCCTTCATTCCCTCGACCCGCAGAAAGCCATAGCCGGCACGGTGGGCGCTCACCTGACCCTCGACCACGCCGCCAGCGTGAGCACCGGTCGACGCTCGCCCCTGCTTCCGTGTCATCTGAGTGGATCGGCTACCTTGCACTTCCGGCTTCAGCCGTCCTTTCCGGCGCATGCCGGCCGCACCCGATCTGTTCTCCCCATCCTGCGCGATGGATGCATGTCCATCCCCTGCCCGCTTGCCGCTCAGTGCCGTCCGAGCCTTGGGATGGGGCCCGGTCTTGCGGTCCCGGCGTCCGAACTTGCCTCTACGCGCTTGCAATTGACAGCTCCCTACCCCCTGCGTAGATTGCGCGCGCCCGCAATGGGCATTCCGGTCGTCCTGCCCGGGTGGCGGAATTGGTAGACGCACTAGTTTCAGGTACTAGCGGGTAACACCGTGGAGGTTCGAGTCCTCTCCCGGGCACCATATAAATTTCTCTTTTAAAATCAAATAATTGCATTCTTCTTGTTCCCG
The DNA here is from genome assembly GCA_036278795.1 of Steroidobacteraceae bacterium. Taxonomy (GTDB): domain Bacteria; phylum Pseudomonadota; class Gammaproteobacteria; order Steroidobacterales; family Steroidobacteraceae; genus 13-2-20CM-66-19. The sequence goes on from DASUKK010000020.1 coordinate 117,531, forward strand.
AGTCCGAAGGACTCGAACTCACTTGGGCAGTGTAGAGGATTTGCAAGTTCCGCGCGCAAGCGCTTGTCCCAAGCTGAAAATTAGCGGCGCTCAAGCTGAGTGGTTCCCGCACCCCAAACCCGCGGTGTGAGTAACTTGCGGGTAACTCTGTGAGGGCGGCCGCGGAAAATTCCAAGGGCTCCGCCTACGCCGTTGCCTTCGACGCACGCGATCACTTGGCGACGCGTGACATACTGACCGCGCCCAGACGGCGCTCCCGCCGTCGTCCTTCCCCAGCCGGTCATGCCCCTCACGCCCGCTCTCATCCGCGCGGCCCTGCCCCGCGATCGACTCTACACCTTGAGTGACGGCGGCGGCATGTTGCTGCAGGTGACGCCTCAGGGCCGCAAACGCTGGCGACTGCGCTATCGCTATTGCGGGATCCCCAACATGATCTCGCTCGGGCTTTATCCCGAGGTCGGGTTGCGTGCCGCACGACAGCAACGAGCGGAAGCACGCGGCCTCCTCGCCCTCGGCTTCAATCCCAGCATCGAGCGGCGAACCGCCGCCGCCGAAGTCTGCACGTTTGCGGCGGTGGCTCACGACTGGTTGGCTTGCCTGACGCGCATCGTGGAGAAGCGCCGGCGATCGCCGGATGTACTCCGCCGTGCGCGGTGGGTGCTCAACAACCACCTCTTACCCGCGCTCGGCCCTCGGCCCATCGCTAAGATCACCGCGTACGAGCTCCTCGGCGTCCTAAAATCCATTGAGAGCCGCGGCCTCCTCGATACGGTACGCCGGGTCAGGCAGCAGGCGAGCCGCATCCTGCGCCACGCCGTGGGCTTGGGCTACATCCCCTACGACCTGACCGCGGGCTTTCGGGGACTTCTGCTGCCACCTCACCCGCAGCATCGACCCGGCATCACCAATCCAAAACGCCTGGGCGTACTGCTGCGCGCCGTTGACAGTTACCGGGGCGCCGAGAAGATCGCCATTGCGCTGAAGCTGACCCCGCTCCTCTTCGTGCGCCCCGGTGAGCTGCGGGGCGCCGAATGGGACGAGATCGATTTTGAGCGCGCCCAATGGCGGATCCCCGCCGAGCGCATGAAGATGCGAACCCCGCACCTCGTGCCGCTCTGCCGGCAAGCCCTCGATTTCCTCGAGAGGTTGCACTCGTTGACGGGCGACGGACGCTACCTCTTTCCCGCCCACGGCAAGCCCGACCGGACGATGTAGGGTACTCGACTCGCCGCCGCCCTCGCCTCCTTGGGCTTTTCGAGCCGCGAGGTAACGCCGCACGGCTTTCGGGCCACGGCCTGCACGCTCCTCAACGAGCTCGGCTGGCGCGCCGATGCCATCGAGCGGCAGCTCGCGCACGCGGTGGGGGATTCTGCGCGTCGCCTCTACAACCATGCGCAATACCTTCCCGAGCGCACGATGATGATGCAGGCTTGGGCCGACCATCTCGATGGTCTTAGGGCCCTTGCCGCCGGCCGGCGTGAGTGGGGGACAAAATGCTGCGTAGCAGCTGAAGCGGCCTCGTCCGCGAGTATGCCGTAGGCCATTCAGACCCCGTCGTTACTTTCCAGAATATGGAAGCTCCGGTTCCATTTTATGGAATTCCAGCGTAAAATCTCCTTGTGATCCTCATCGGGACCGACGTGGTCGAGCAGTACTTCAGCGCGCGCGCCGGCCATCGCGGGATCAAGGCTGCGCGCAGCCAATACGACGCTTGGAGGGCTATCGTCGAAAGGGCGCAATGGAAGACGCCAGAGGACGTGAAGAATGCACACCCTAAGGCGAGCATTCTCAAGAGCGGCGGCCGAGTAGTGTTTAACATCAAGGCGAACGACTATCGCCTCATAGCTCTGGTGGAGTACAAGAACGGTGTGGTGATGATCCGATTCTTCGGATCGCATGAGGAGTACGACAAAGTTAACGCGGAGACCGTGTGATGAAAGCGACCCTGATCGTCATTCAGAATGATTCGGATCATGCCGAGGCGAAGTCACTCGTCGAGAAATTGATGCGCTCGGGCGATTCTGCTGATCAAGCGCGAATGACCGCGCAGGCGCGCCTCATCGAGGCCTATGAGCGTACGCGCTGGCCCCGCCGGACGCCGCGACTGCCGGAGCTGCTGACTTATCTGATGGAGCAGCACGGCCTCTCGCGCGCGGATCTCGTGCCGCTTCTCGGCACGGCAAGCCGGGTGAGCGAAGTCTTGAATGGCAAGCGCGAACTCAGCATGTCCATGATCCGCAAGCTTCGCGAGCGATTTCACATCTCGGCTGACTTGCTGATCCCACAGACCCAGCCGCACGGAGTGGCCGCCTAGCGGCCGAAGCTCGCCATTGGCGCTCGATCAAACTGTTGATGCCCTTAGCATTACGCTCCAGAAACCGAGAGCTTCGATGCGAAAGCCGACTGACCATCCCATGTTCTCGGTCGTCCGAGCCGACTGGGCATCTTTCTTCAGCATCAGGGTCGAAGTGCCCGAGGACTTCCTCGTCCCGCGCGATGACCCGCCACCACAGCGGCGCCATTGTACTGAGCTCATGCTGGAAGGTGCCGAACCGCCAAAGACGCCTTGACGATTTTATGACAAGGAAGCGCGGCGGACTTGAAGTCGACCGCTTTCTCCCGTTACTGCAGTCCGTCGAGCTGTGGTGAACGCGCGGGCCGACTACCTTGACGAACTCTGCACGCACAACCGATAAATCGACTGCCAGTTCCTAAAGGCTTGAGACGGATCACGCTGCGGCATACAGCGGCGACTTGCTCTGCTCGATATGGTGCCTCAAGCGGCGGTTTCGGATTGCGCGGAGCTCGAGACCGCGAACCTTCCCGGTTGGCTCAAGCTGCCATTCCGGCCCTCTCGACTTCTGGCGGGTACGGCCGCGGTTTTCGGCTCGGGGGATCGGATTCGCAACGCCGGCCGCGCGATATCGAGTATCGCCGCCATACGCACCAAGGCAGGCAGGGAGCCAGCGTCCATCTTGAGCATGACCTTGCTGCGATGCGCTTGAACCGTTATCTCGGAGATTCCGAGCTCCCCGCCGACTTGCTTGTTCAGGAATCCAGTCACCACGAGGGCCATCACCTGCCGTTCCCGGGGACTCAGCGACTCGTAGCGCTCCCGTAGCGCACACACCTGACAGTGCTCACGCAGCGCGGCGTCGCTGCGATTGATCGCATTCCGGAGTGCATCCACGAAGGCATCGCTTGGGATCGGCTTCATCAGCACTTCGAGTGCCCCGGCTTTCATGGCGCGCACCGTCGTCGGAATATCCGCGCAGCCGCTCATGAATATGACGGGCAACCAGCTGAGCCCGCAGATGCGCGTCTGCAGCTCGAGCCCGCTCATCCCCGGGAGCTTCATCTCAGCCACGAGACAGCTCGGCCTCATGAGGGGCGGGCGGGCGAGGAACTCCTCCGCCGATGCTGCCGTCTGCGGCTCCCAGCCCTCTCGGCGGATCAGCGCCTGAAACGAGTCCCGGACCCTGGGTTCGCCGTCAACGACATAGACGATGGGTGTTGCGGGCTCTGCGCTGAAGCCTCGTGACCACATACTGCCTGGGAGGACTGCCGGGATCGTATTCATCTGAGTGGACCTCATCCGGTGCCGAACCGCTCGCAATGTGAGCCACAGTTCCCGCGCGCGACAGCCTCCTATGGAGTCAGATTCCGACAAAATCGGGCCGGCGGACCTTTCCTCTTGGTGAGGCAGGACCCTCCTGGAGGCCTCACTGGCGACTCAGGAGAGTGGCGCGTCATCCCTCTTTCGAGCGGGAATCTCGAGCCGCTTCCAGCCGTAGCGCCGCGCATCGACTGACCAAGCGCCGGGCCCGAGGAGCGCCAGCGCGGCAGCCAAAGCGGCGAAGATGAGCCAGCACCACCGGTGTTGCGGTTGCGCGATAGTGTTTCCGAGCGCCGCGAGCGCAACGAGGCCTCCGGTAATCTGTGTCCAGGATCCGGCGAGGAGCAGGAGTCCAAGAAAACCCATCGCTGCGTAATAAAAGCTCAGCGCGACCGATGAGCCGCCCTGCACTGCGGTCAATACATCGGTACCCAATATCAGGCAGGCGGCAATGCGAATGAGCAAGAGCCCAGCGCCAGGCGCACCCCGGGGAAAGGTGGAAAATGGTCGAAGCATCGCGGAGCGCAGAGTAGGAGCATGCCTCGCACCCCGGAACCCCAAAAGGAGTGAAACTCGACCCTATTTCGGGTGGCTAGAGCTCGATGATCCCGCGCTTCAGCCCGATCATTGCGGCGTGCGTGCGGTCTTTGGCGCCGAGCTTGGCGAGAATGCTCCGGACCTGGCCCTTGACGGTTTCTTCGCTCAAGGAGAGCGCTGCGGCGATTTCCTTATTGGCGTTTCCGCGGGCGATCAAGCGCAGGGCCCGGATTTCGGCAGGAGTGAGCTGATCGTCGGTAGCGTGCTCGGCGAGCTGGAACGAGATTTCTGCAGAGATCGCCTTTCGGCCCGCGTGGACGGCGCGAATCGCGTCCAGCAGCTCCTTGTCGAGCGCGTCCTTCAGGAGGTATGCACGGGCCCCAGCCCGAATGGCGCGTAGCGCCTGCACGTCACCGGAATACGTCGTCAGCACGATGATGCGCGCCTCCGGGTATTCTCCGCGAATGGCAGAAATCGCATCGAGCCCACTCATCTCCGGCATTTGCAGGTCCATGAGCGTGATATCCGGACGGTGCATGCGAAACTGCTGGAGCGCCTCGCGTCCATTGGCCGCTTCGGCGACCACCCTCATGTCCGATTGCACCGCAACAAGCCCGGCAATCCCCTGGCGGATCAAGCGGTGGTCATCGACGGTGAGGATCCGAATCGGAGCTTGTTCGCTGCTCATGGCCTGCGCTGCCATCGGATGGCGGAGAACTTTGCGGCGAGCCAGTGGCCCGGCCCCTTCCGAGATCTACCATAGGCCGCAGCGCCCGGAACGCCGAGCTCGATCTCTGTGCCTGCACCTGGCGCACTCCAGACGGTCAACGTTCCGCCGATCTCTTGCGCGCGCTCGCGCATGCCGCGAAGGCCGTAATGACCTCGAGCTCCGTCATCGGTCAAGGATACCGGACCAATTCCCTTGCCGTCATCCCGCACGCGAAGCTCAAAGCGCTGTTCGCCATAGCCGAGCAGCACCTCGATGTGGCTGGCATCGGCGTGCCGGTACGAGTTTCTTATGGCTTCTCCCGCGATGCGATATATCTCATCGCGTACCAGCGGCTCCAGCGCTCGCGGCCTGCCTTCGATGCTGAGCGTGAGCGCAACGGAGCTCGAATAGGCCGGGTCCTTCGCCAGCTCCTCTCCGAGGGTTCTGATCGCATCGGTGAAGTCGTTGGCGTCGAGAGCTGTCGGTCGTAAACCTTGTACGGCGCTTCGGCCCTCGTTGATCGCCGCCCGTGCCTGATCGATGGCGCTTTCCAGCGTCTGCTGCGCATCCGCGGGCCGCTTTGGAATCAGCGCTTGAGCCGTGCGAAACTGGAGCAACAGCCCCTGGAAGCTCTGCAGCAGAGTATCGTGCAGATCGCGGGCGACGCGGGTTCTTTCACTGACCCGCGCGTTGAGCGTCATGTTAAAGGTGTGCGTGAGCTGCCGCAGCCGGAGCCGGTACAAAACCCACAGTAGCCCGAAGAATACCAGCACGCACAGGGCGCGGAAGTAGCTGGTCTGCCAGTACGCCGGCGCTATCGTGAAATCGAGCGATGCGCCTTTCTGGTCCCAAACGCCATCGGCATTGGAGGCGATGACGCGAAAAGTATAATGCCCGGGCCCGAGGTCGCTGTAGAAGGCTTGCCGCCGACCAACGGGTTCCTGCCAACCGGGATCGCGACCCTCGAGCTGGTATCGAAAGCGTACTCTCTCCGGGATAGCGAAGCTCGGGGCGGTGTAATCGATCTCGAGGTTCCGCATTCGCGGCGGCAAATCGATGGGCGCTCCTGGAAGGTAATGCTTCTGATCGGCAATCAACTCCTCTACGTGTATCGGCGGCTGCCAGCGGTCGCTCTCGAGCCGGCGACCGGGCTCAATCATTTGCAACACTCCTTCATTGGCGAACCAGAGCCGCCCGTCCGGTGTTTTGGCACTTCCCTGAAACGGGGCCGTGCCGGGCTGCATCCCATCGAGTGTATCCAACACCCGCACCTTCAGAAGAGCATCGGGGTGATTCCACCACCTCTGCAGTTCCCGTCGGGCAATCTCGACAAAACCACACCGCATCTGCAGCCAGAGCGCCCCGCGGTTATCTCTGACAAACGAACTCACCGCATCGCAAGGTAGTCCATTGCGCGCGGTCAGGATCTGATGTTCGCCCTTCTTCCATCCCAGAAGCCCCGACCCCGTTGCCGCCAGTACGGTGTCATCGGAACTCACCGATATCTGATTGACAACCGAGTCTGTAGAGCGGTTGAAGTGGATAACCTTGATGTGACCATTTCGATAACGGGCGAGATCGCCGGTAAAGAGACCCAGCCAGAGGCCACCTTGGGGATCGGCCGCGACCTGGTGAGGCGGTGAAATCCCCGGAAAAGTCAGCTCTTCCTGTACCTCGCGGTCCCTGATCCGGTACAGAGCCCTATGACCGCCCCCGGATAGCAGCCAGACGTCATGGCCAGTGTCCTCGGCAATCGAGACGATCAAGCCGGGCGGTGTTCCATCCCGCTTACGGATCGGAATGAACCGGCCCCGCTCGAAAATGGTCATTCCATCGTCGATACCGACCCAAAGATGATGCTCCTGATCCTCGAAAAGCGAAGTCACCTGATCTCCCGGCAGCCCTTTGCCGGCCTTGATGCACGACAGTTGGTCTCCGCGCAAAGCGATCAACGCCTGGTCTCCCCCTATCCAGAGGGTACCGTCCTGCGCAGCGAGCACGGAGTCGACCTCCGCCGTGCAAATCCCCTCGCTCTGCGAGTAGACCGTGACCCGAGTATCACGAAAGCGATCGAGGCCAGCCCCCGTCGCGACCCAGATGTCCCCTTCACGGTCCTCATAGAATGAGTTGATGGTATCGTTCGACAAACCCTGGCTGCTACCATAGTGCTCAATTTTGCCTGCATACAATCGGTAAACGCCGTCATTCAGTGTACCCACCCAAAGGGCACCCTGGCGGTCCAGCAGCAGCGCCCCAACCTCCCAGTTGCTGCTATCCACACCGGGTGCAATGGCAGAGGTCCACTGACCCCGAACCACGTGCTCCAATCCCAATCCTGGACCGCGCGCGGCGATCCCTACCCATACGGAACCATCAGGCGACGGCGCAATCGCAAGGACTCCGCCCTGTGCCGCATGGCTCTTCAGGCCGGCTGGTGCATAGATTTTCGACCCGCTGGGACTCCACTGGGTCACGCGAGTATCGCCACCCAGCCACAGATGTCCCGCGGCATCCTGAGCGAGTGCGCTGCCGTTATAGATCGTGGGCTGTCCGTTCCCAGTTCGAGGACACTCCAGCCTGGTGCCATTGACGCGACAAAACGGCCGGCCGATCCAGACATCTCCGTTCCGAGTTTGTATGATGCTCTGAGTCGGAAGGAAGGCATCGAGGGCATAATTCACCAGCTCGCTGCCCTTCCAGCGGCTCAACGAGGGATGGCCGCGGCTGAGCTCCGCTGCAATCCAAAGACTTCCATCGCGCGCTCCCATGAGCGCGGTGATTCCAGCGGAGGAATAAGACGGCTGTCCTTCGCCAGGCGAATTCCATGGCGTGAAACTCACGCCATCGAAGCGGACCAGTCCGCCGTAAGTGCCAATCCAGAGATAGCCATCCTGAGTCTGGCCGATGGCCAATGGCCGCCCCGGCAGATATCCGTCCCGGATCGTCCAGACTTTATGTGCGTACTGGGAAATGTGGCGAGTGGGATCGAGTGCCCAGACGGAGCTCGCATGGACGAGAAGACCCAAAGCGCACCACGGAACGAATCGTGAGGGCAGCGCTCGTAGCACCTTTTGGTGGCGTGCTCGGCGATGAGACTTCCGATTCATGAGGCGATGGGAGAGCCTGGTCGCTGCTCGGGACTCGGGTGACACTCGCTTCCGGGAGATCCTCCGGAGGAGCCAGCAGTCAGGGATCGCCAGCGTGATTGGCGGCGATGCCGTCGAGACAGCCCGGATGCATCTCCCGGGCCACCACCTCCTGCAGCTGCTCAGCGGCTTGCGATGATTCTTCACTCCCCAGGTCTGGTTGTGATTCGGCACTTGCTTGATCGACTGAGCTGATCCATTTCCGGTGCAGGCGAGTTTGCCACAGCGCACCGGCACTCGCTCGGCCAGAGCACGGCCGCCGCTTTGGGCATATCCCATCAGCGATGTTACCGGAAGGTCAGCCTGACCCCGGAGGCATCACAAGTGCGCGCTGATCGAGGCGCGTCTAGACCTACTCACCATCCGGAAACGTGGCCAGGCTCATGCCGGGCTGGTCTGAGCAGCCATGAGCGCGCCAATTCAAGTAACCGCCCGTTTGTTCAAGAGGGGCGCTATCTCGAAGGTGAAGATAGGCACTCTGTAACCGGATGGCTCGCCAGCAGCGAGTGAATCCGATCGGTCTGTTGGCCAGACTGCATCGAGACAACTTAGGAGACAACATGAGCCTAGACAGAGCCTCGCACCCCGGTAGAACTGTGACCAACGAGTTGGTCCCATCGCGCTACGCGCTGCGGATCGGCGAGATTGACATGCTGGTGATCAGCGATGGGGTGTTTCCGCTGCCGGCCACGACGTTGGCCACCAATGTCGGCTCGGCCGAGATAGCGGCCTGGCTGCACGACACGATGCAGCCGCCGGACGTCTACAAGTGGCCGCTGAACGTGGCCGTGGTGCGTAGCGGCGGCCGGACCGTACTCATCGATTCTGGAGCAGGGTCGGAGTTCCCGGATTTTCCGGGGGTCGGACAACTGGCTTCGCGACTGGACGCCGCCGGGATCGATCCCGCATCCGTGACCGACGTCGTGCTTACCCACCTGCACGTGGACCACGTTGGCGGGCTGCTGGCCGAGAGGCTGAGGGGCCGGCTGCGTCCGGGCGTACCGATTCACCTCGCGGCCGCCGAGGCCGGTTTCTGGTCGTCGCCCGATTTCTCCCGCAACACTTTTGGCGGGTTTCCGGACGTGCTTCGGTCGGCAGAAGAGCGGTTCGTCGACGTGTATCGCAGCCAGCTGCGGCCGTTCGAGAACGAGTACGAGGTGGCACCGGGGGTGGTCGTTTGCCGCACCGGTGGCCACACCCTCGGCCACAGCGTGGTCCGCCTCGCCTCCGGCGGCGACCGGCTGACGTTCCTGGGCGATGCCGTATTCCCGAATCACTTCGACCACCCCGACTGGCACAACTCTTTCGACCACGACCCCGAGGAGGCGGTCCGTGTCCGGGTCGGTCTCTTGCGGGAGCTGGCGGAGACAGGCGAGCTGCTGGTGGCCGCTCACCTGCCATTCCCGTCCGTCGGGCGGGTGGCAGTCGCAGGCGACGCTTTTCGCTTTGTACCGGCGATGTGGAAGTACTGATCCCCTGTTGGTACCAGAGCCGAACGAAGCGCGGCGCCCGATCGGGTCGAGACGCCGCCCCCGGGGGGCGGCGCTTTATGGATCGAGATACGGAATATTCCGATGCTCTTCGAAGGCTTCAGACCTACGCCCGACTCCAAGTCTGTCGAGCTTCGTTATCAGAGCGAGTCAGCCCCGCGGAGAAACAATTCAAGTAGCAGGCGACATCGCCCCGCATGCCGGAGGCTAAGGGTGCTGGGCTGTCGCGAGAAAGACGGGGTATTGGCGCAGTTGGCCCTCGCGCTCCTTCTCGACGGTGTGGGCGGTACGAAACGCCACCGACCGGAAGCCCGCTTCATGCAGCCAGCGCTCCACCTCCGAACGCTCGAAGCCCCGATGCGCGATGCCCGTGACATCGGGACCGTGAAATCCCCCGGCTTCCGCATCGAGATCCGCCAGGGCAATCCACCCTTCGGGCTCGAGCATCGATCCGAATGTACGCAACAGCGCGCCGACATCGGGGATATGGTGCAAGGCCATGCTGCTGAAGATGAAATTGTAACGCACAGGTGGCGGCGGAGCGCTCGTGAGGTCGAGCACCTGAGTCGTAATGCCATTCAGTCCGGCGGCTGCGGCTTTGTCGCGCAGCACCGCCAGCATTCCCGGTGAAAGATCGGCAGCGGTGAGATGCTTCAGGTGCGGCAGCAGCCTCACGCCGACCAGCCCGGTGCCGCATCCGTACTCGAGCGCATCCCAGTGCGGCGCCAGAGGCACCGCTGCCGCGATGGCGTCCGCAACCGCAGTCGCCAGCTCGGCGCGCCTCGGAGATTCGTCCCACTGAGCGGCGATTTGATCGAAGCGTAATCGATTCTGAGCCTGGTGCGAGTTCGTCATCGAAGTGCGGTCTCGGGCGTGCAGAGTTCGTATTGTGCAACAAGCCGCCTTTCCCGGCGAGCGAGACGCTCTCACCCGACTCCGGCCGAGGGTGACCTCGGCCGGATAGGTCGCGGCGCTTCACGCGATGCTTCCGCTCATCACGTCATCCATGATGCACTACCAGTGCCATCAGCGTCAGGAAGCAGGCCAATTGCACGCTGAAGAAGGAGAACCGTACCGCCACGAAAGCGTCCGTCTGCGGATGGGATAGGTGAACCGTGGATTGGCAGACACGTGCGACGAGTACGACGGCGCACAAAAAATCGACTACGCTGCCCTGCAGGCCGACCGCGGTAATGACAAACACGATTGCAGCGAACACCGGCAAGTTTTCCACGCAGTTCGCGTGAGCCCTGGTGCCGCGCTGATACCAGTCCGCGCCTTCCAGCCGGTCGCTGCGGAACGACGCCACCGGCGCATTCGAGAAAATGATCCTCGTCCAACGGTACACCCCAACCGTTGCCATCAGCAGTAGAAGCGTCCACGTGGCGAATCCCAGCAGCATCCACATCGGTATCGTCATGGATGTCTCCACCACGGGCCGACCGGGATCGGCCCCTGGGATCGGCCACCCCCTAAGACCAGCCCTTCATGATCGGCGCCAGAGCGGCCTGGATCCTCGCCAACTGTTCCGGCGTGCTCATGCTCGTCAGAAGTTTTCCGAAGTGCGGATGCTGCACACCCGATACGATGTACTGCCAACGGTAGGCAGCCAGCACCGCGGTCTGAATCTCAGCTGTCTCCCCGGCGGTGAAAGCCCGCGCAGCTGCGCCGATGAAGTAGCCGGCATCCGCCGCCGCCTGTGTCTGCAGGATGCCGTCGACGGCAGATACCAGAGCGATCAGGTCGGTGACCGCCTGGTCACGGTCGGCCGGCGAGAGCTTCGCATGCTCCTCGCGCCACTCCAGTTCATCGAGAATCACGTGTCGGCTCTCGTCCTTCCAGTGGAACTTGAAGACGTCGCGGAACAGCGGGCACAGCTCCTGGCGCGGACCGATGCTTTCGGCGTAATGCGCCTGGACGAACAGTTCGATGTGGCAGGTCAGCGCCAGCACCGACCAGGTGCTCGCGGCGAGGACGGCGCGCGCGACTTCGTTCGGATCGGCCACCTGGCGATAGCCGGGCGGCAGCCTCTCGGCGATCATCGTCTCCATGCGGCGGAAAAGCTCCTGGTGCTTCAGTTCCTCCGTGGAGAACCGCACCAGGGCCTCGAGCGCGTCTTGATCACCGAAGGCGCGGGCACGACCCTGGTCGAGCATCTTGGTGCTGATGAAGCGCTCGACCAGGCCAAATACGCAGGCATACGTGCGACCCTCGATCTGACTCAGCAGGCGCGCCTCCTGCGCGGACAGAAACGTCAGGCGATCCACCTGCGAGAGTCCATCTGGCAGGAACTTGCGGGAGAAGTCGAACCCGCGTCCCTGCAACAGATCCCGGTCGATCTGCCATTCGGCTTTCTTGGACATCTGGACGAGCTGCGCATAGCGGGCGGCCCGTGCGGGCTGGGGAAGGATCATTTCAGCGGCGGCGTTCATGGGGGTGTTCCTGGTGGGTAGTCGATTGGTCAGGTGGCCGCTAAACTACCGATCCGGCATCGCGCACGGAATGACCGGTACGCCCGATTTCGTGCTCCGGGCTCCGGACCGCGCTCGAACACGAGACTGACTACAGGTGGACCCCCTTTCAGATGTGCTGCGCGTCATCCGCCTGGTCGGGGGAGTTTTCCTGGAAGCGGAGTTCACCGCGCCCTGGTGCGTCAGTGGCAGGGTCTCCGCGGAACACTGCAGGCCGTTTCAGGTCACGCCGCGGCACGTCATTGCCTCCCATTTCGTTGCGACCGGACGCATGCAACTGCAGATCAAGGGCAGCGATCCCATCGAAGCGCAAGCGGGCGAGCTGCTACTGTTGCCACACAATGACGCCCACATATTCGGCAGCGACCTGACCGTCCCCGTCACTCCCGCGCACCAGTTCATCCCCACGACGCCGGGTGGCGGCATCACACGCATCCAATCCGGTGGCGGTGGAGCAGCCACGCACTTGCTCTGCGGTTTCCTGGGTTCGAGTATCTCGTTCAATCCACTTCTGGCATCACTGCCACGCGTATTGAAGCTGAACGTCGGTGCGACCTCATCTGGGGCCTGGATCGAGAGCTCGTTTCGCTTTGCAATAAGCGAGATTGCGGCCGGACGCATGGGGTCAGGCACGGTCATCGCCAGGCTTTCTGAATTGTTGTTCGTCGAAGCGGTCGGTCAGTTCGTCGCTGGCCTGCCCGCGGAGAAACGCGGATGGCTGGCGGGTCTGCGTGATCCGCAGATCGGACGCGCATTGGCGCTGCTGCACGAGCGGCCCACCGAGCCGTGGACCGCCGAGATGCTGGCCTCGCAGGTGGGCATGTCGCGTTCGGTATTTGCCGAACGCTTCAGCACGCTGATCGGTGAGTCACCCATGCATTACCTCACGGCGTGGCGCATGCATGTGGCTGCGCAAAAGCTGCGCGAGGGTCCCGCCAGCGTGGCGCAGGTTGCTTTCACGGTGGGCTACGAGTCCGAAGCCGCGTTCAGCCGCGCGTTCAAGCGCCAGTTCGGCACCTCACCGGGGGCCTACCGCAGGTAGCGGCGATCGCCCACCGGCGATCCACCCCCGCTCACCAGTTCGCCCGGTATGGATGCCGGCCGCTCGGCGTGAGAGCTCGAGCTACGGTCGAATAGACCGGGAAACATCCTCGGCGTCGCACTGAACGCATACAACATTGCGCTTGCGGTTCCTGCGCCTTTTTGAATCCGCCTTGCCGCGCTTGGTTGATTGTGCTCTCGCTACTGACGGTCGGGTTCGCCTGCAATCGGGAGATGCCAGCCGCGGCGAATCGCCAGGAACCGCAGCCCGAAGCAGAGTACCGCGCCGGCAATGGTCATCGCGGTTGAGGGCAGCCGCAAGGCGGCGCCGATGACCACCACCGCGGCACCGGCCAAGGCGGCGACGGCATAGAGGTCCGCGCGCAGGACTGTGGGCACCTCAGCCAGCAGCACATCACGAGCCATGCCGCCGCCGATTCCGGTGAGCATGCCCAGCAGGGCCGCCATGATCGGGTGAAGGCCGAAGGCAAGTGCCTTCTGGGTGCCTGAAACCGCAAAGAGCCCCAGCCCCGCGGCATCGAACAGCAGCACCGGGCTGCGCAGCCGGTCGATGAGGGACGCGCGCGAGAAAGTGACGATCCCCGCCAGCAGCGATACGGCCAGATACCGCCAGTCGATGATCGCCGCGGGCGGCACCGAGCCGATCAGCAAATCCCGGGCGATACCGCCGGCATTACCCGCCGCATAGGACAGGACCAGCACTCCGAAAATATCGAGCCGGCCTTTGACCCCCGCCATCGCGCCGCTCAGCGCAAAGACGAAGGTCCCGATGAGATCGAGAATCAGCAGCAGCATGTGCATTCCGGGCTCGCGCACCTCCAGCATGGCGGTCATCCGCTCTGCGACAATGGCAGATCATAATCGGCCGCACTATGACGCCAGCCAGGCCCTTGCCGCAACGACCATAGCCTCGACGCCAGTCTGCAGCGTCGGATGGATTACCGGCGCGAAGCGTGGGTTGTGATTGGTCGGAATCTCGTTGAGTCGGCCATCCGCTTTCGCAGTGGCATAGAGCTCCGGGTCGGTGCCGCCGATGAACCAGAATACCGACGGCGCATGCCATTCCATACCGAAAGATCCGAAATCCTCGCTCGCCGACGTGGGCCCGGTCTCGCGAACCCGGTCGGTCGAGAAATGCTCGCGGAATGCCTCCAACACGCGCTCGCCCGCGGCAGCATCGTTGATCACCAGTGGGTACCGGTCGAGGGGCGTGATCTCCGGCGGACGGGGAGCGCCCGAGGCCGCGGCCTCCGCCTTAACGATGCGCTCGATGGCAGCGAGGATGCTCCGACGTACCGCTTCATCGTAGCTGCGCACATTGAGCTTTATGACGGCCTCGTCGGGGATGACGTTCTCCTTGGTGCCGGCTTGCAGAGAGCCGATCGTGACCACAGCCGCCTCGGCGGGCGCAAGCTCGCGAGAAACGATGGTCTGCAGCCGCATCACAACGGCGGCCGCCATCACCACGGGATCAATGCTGGCCTGGGGCATCGAGCCGTGAGCACCGCGCCCGAAGAGTCGAATCTGCAGACTGTCGGCCGCCGAGGTGATGACGCCGGCGCGCCCGCCAAGCGTTCCAGCCGGTCCGACCATGACGTGCTGGCCGAGCACGACATCTGGCTTGGCGAAGCGTCTGAACAGCCCGTCATTTATCATCGCTTGGGCGCCCTCGGCCGTCTCTTCTGCCGGCTGGAAGACTGCGAGCAGAGTGCCACGCCAGGCACGCCGAGCCTGCGCCATGAGCATCGTTGCACCGACCAGCCATGTGACATGCATGTCGTGACCGCAGGCATGCATCACCGGCACGGTCTGACCCTTGCCGTCCGCAGCCTTCACCTTACTCGCATATGGAAGACCGGTCGCCTCCTCGACCGGTAGCGCATCCATATCAGCACGCAGCATGATCGTCGGCCCATTGCCGTTACGCAGCAGTCCGACGACGCCGGTCTTCCCTATGCCGGTGGTCACCTCATAGCCCGCCGAACGGAGCCGGTCCGCCGCAAGACCTGCAGTACGGTTCTCCTGCATCGAGAGCTCCGGATGCGCATGAATATCGGTGTAGAGCGTCTCGAGGTCCGAGAGCATGCCGGGAAGCGGCGACAGCATCGGCTCGGCAGAGAGTGGCTTCGAGGCATTCATGGGCTGATCTCCAGGTGTGCTTGATCGAACAGAGCGCGAGCCGGCGGGCGCTCCCAGTGATATCGCCAGCTATCGCCAGCGCCATGCCCGGTACGGACATCGCCCGCCTCGCCGGGACGTAGCACGTAAGGTGTATCCTCGAGGAAATATCCCGGTTCGCAAAATTGCCCATGACTTTACCAGCACTATTCTTCGGGCACGGCAATCCGATGAATGCCTTCGCGCGCAATTCCTACACCGAGGCTTGGCAGCGGATCGGTGCGGAACTGCCACGTCCCAAAGCAATCTTGTCGATTTCGGCTCATTGGTTCGTGCCCGGCACCGCGGTAACGGCGGCGGCAACGCCGCGGACGATTCACGACTTCGGCGGCTTTCCTCGCGAACTCTATGAGGTGCAATACTCCGCGCCAGGCGATCCCGATCTGGCGCGCCGCATAGGGGCAGAGATGTTGGCTCCGCTTCCGGTCAGGCTCGACACAGCCTGGGGTCTCGACCACGGCACATGGTCGGTGCTACGCCACGTCTATCCGGACGCGGACGTTCCGGTGATCCAGCTGAGCATCGATGAGACACAACCCGCTCCCTACCATTTCGAGATTGGCCGCCGGCTTGCGCCCCTGCGCGATGAGAACATCCTGATCATGGGCAGCGGCAACATCGTCCATAACCTGCACACTTACGCATGGGGCCGGCACACGCAGGAACCGTATGATTGGGCCATTCGATTCGAGCGGCTGGCGAGGGAGTTGATGCTGGCCCACGATTTCCTGCCGCTGATTCATTACGAGAGAGTTGGCCGCGACGCGATGTTGTCGGCGCCCACGCCCGATCATTACCTCCCGCTTCTCTATGTCCTCGGCACCTGGCGAGAAGGCGACCCCATCACCTTTCCGGTCGAGGGCGTGGATGGCGGTTCGATCTCCATGCTGGCTGTGGCCGCAGGGGAAATGCCGATGGCGCAGGGTTCCTGATCGACTTGGGCGCTCGATCAAACTGCAGGATGCGGCATCACATGCATAGTTTCCGACGTCCGATCAAGGCGCCAACGACGGGGGCGAAGATTTCACCATGACGGTGTTACTTTCTCTTGCATGTGATACTTATCCAGCGCTAAGCGGTAGGCCGACCGGACCTCGCATCACTCACGCACCACGCCACTATTGAGATCGGGAGCGGATTCGGATCCCGTCCGGGGCGAGCCATGCACTGTTGCTGCGGAGGCAGCGACCCGCATCACGCGACCGCGGCGGTCTTGAAGCGAGCCTCGTAGTAGCTGGCCAGGCTCAGAAGCTCGCTGGCGCAGTCGCCGCGGAAGCATGATCCGTGCATGACCGCGAGGGTCCGCGGCGTCAGTCCGGCCAGCCGGCGGATCGTCGCAGCCGTCTGAGGCGTCAGCGAAGTCGACCTGAAGGCGTCCTCCGCGCGCGCGGCAGGCTCGACGATGCTCTCCTGTGTCAGCGCGGGCCCATCACCGACGTGAGCGAAGAGATCACCTGTGAACAGCGTCTGCGTATGCTCTTCAAAGATCAACCCTGACTCCCAAGCATGCGGCACGTGCGGCGTGTCGATCCAGCGCGCACGTTTACCGCCAAGCTGGATCACCTCGCCATCCGACAAGGCGCGTGGAGACCGATCTGCCAGGTCGTTGAGCGAGACCATGCATGCAGTGATTCCGTGTGCGATCTGGGCGTAGGGCGCGGCGGCCAACCACTGGTTCATAGAACCACACTCGTCCGACTCGACGTGCCCGAAAGATATCCAGCGCAGACCCGCAACTGGCGTAATGCGCTCAACGGCTCTCGAGATATCATCGAACATATGACGCGGCCCCGTGTGGAAGAGGAGCGGCTCCTCGGCCAGCAACAAGTACTGGTTGAATGTGAATCCGGCCGGCGCAGCGATTTCGGGGACGAGAGTAGACAGGCGAAAGACGCCTTCCGAGATCTCTTCGGTGCGTACCGTCATGGGCATTCTCCAGCATGAAAGAGCGGGCGCGACGCCGAGTCTATCTCTTGTCCGCCGCGGCCGCGACCGGGCGCGTGCATCGGATGCCGCCGCATGGCCGGCACGGCGCGGCAAGAGGCAAAGCTTGATGGCGGAGCCGCTGCTATCAGCTCCGCAACAGTTCCGGGTCGATCGGCAGCCTGCGAATGCGCTTGCCGGTCGCGGCAAAGAGTGCATTGATCAGAGCCGGCATCGCCGGCGCCAGAGTGGGCTCACCCAGACCGGTGGGCGGGTTGTCGGTGATGCGGAAATGGACTTCCACCGGGGGCGCCTCGCGCATACGCAGCAAGCCGAAGGTGTCGAAGTTCGTGTCGACCACGGCGCCGTCCTTGATCGTGAGGCCTTGATGCAGCGCCGAGCCCAGTCCGTCCAGAATCGCCCCTTGCGCCTGATTGTAGGCACCGGCAGGATTGATGATCTGTCGGCCCACATCCACGGCTGCCCAGACCTTATGGATGTGCGGTAAGCCGCGCTCATTGACGCTCGCCTTGATCACTTCGGCCACATAACCAAAGTGACTGTAGCAGAATGCCAGCCCCATGCCGGTACGCGGCGGCAGCTGCCGTTTGCCCCAGCCGGCCTTCTCGGCGACCAGCTGCAATACCCCGCGCGCCCGACCGGTATCGAACGGCGGAATGTGCAGGCCGGGCCTGTGCGATGGCGATGCGGGTATGACGCGCGGCGAGCCATACAGCTCGAGCCGCAGCGCGAGCGGATCGCGACCTCCGGCATGCGCGATCTCATCGATGAAGGATTCGAACGCAAAGGCGAGCCCGTTGTAGTTCGGATCGCGCCAGTGGCCTGTCGGAGCGCCCAACTCGATCATCGTCTGCCCGAATTGCAGATGGGGAACAAAACCCGCGGGGAACATGTCGAGCGGCAATTCCGCACACCGGGCAACCTCCGCGCCATGCCTGAACGTCACGAAGTGATCCGTAAATCCCACGAGGGTACCCTTCGCGTCCAGAGCGCCGCGGAAGTGGTTGTACCCGGCGGGACGGTAGAAGTCGTGCTGGATGTCCTGCCGACGATTCCAGAGCAGCTTGACGGGCTTGCCGATGCGCTGGGAGATGGCGGCGGCCTCGACCACATAGTCGTTGTCCCCGCGGCGGCCGAAACCGCCGCCGACACGCGTCATGTGCACGGTGACCTTGGCGGGATCGAGTTTGAGGGTACGCGCGACCAGCATGAGAGCAGCCGTGGGCGCCTGGCTGGGGGCCCAGATCTCGACGCTGCCGTCCGGCTTGGCCCATGCGGTGCAGTTCATCGGTTCGAGCGTCGCATGCGCCAGGAAGGGGTAGGCATAGGAGGCTTCGACGATCTTGGCTGCACTATCGAACGCCTGATCGACCTCACCATCGTGACGCAAGATCTCGCGAGGAGCCTTGTCAGCCAGCGAAGCGGCCTGCCGATCGAATACGGTGGTCGCTTGCTGCGAGACCTCGCGCTGCTCCCACCGGACCTGCAGCAACTCCAAAGCGCGGTTGGCTTGATACCAGCGCTCGGCGACGATCGCCACCCCGTCGACCAAACCTGCACTCATCGTCTCGGCGGCGTTGCCGTGGATGATGAATGCATCGCGCACACCCGGCTGGGCCTTGATGACGTCCAGGTTGGCGCTCAACGCGCGGCTGCCAAACACCGGCGCCTTCTCGTACACCGCGTACAGCATCCCCGGCACACTCTGGTCAATACCGAACAGCGGCTCGCCAGCCAGCACGCGCGGGCCGTCCACCTGGGGAGTGAAGTGCCCTATGATCTTGTAGTCCTTCGGATCCTTGAGCGGTACGGTCAACAGATCCGGCGCCGGCAGTCGCGCTGCGCGGCCAGCGAGCTCCCCATAGCCGGCCCGTCGCCGGCTTGCACGGTGATGCACGACGCCCTGATCGGTCTCGCACTCGCTGGCCGGCACGTGCCACAGGCGTGTTGCAGCTGTCAGCATCATCTGGCGCCCGGCCGCGCCTGCGCGCCGCATTGGATCGTATTGCAACGGCGTGTTCAGGCTCCCGTACGAGAACTGCATCCCGTAGAGAGCGGGATTCACGGGGGCGGTCTCCACATGCACACTCGTCCAGGGGACATCCAGCTCGTCGGCGATGATCATCGGCAGCGTGGTCTTCATGCCCTGCCCCATATCCGGGCTTCTCGCCATGATCGTCACGAGGCCATCGCGCGCGATGAGGATGTAAGCCCCCAGTCGCATCGGGGGCTCCAGGGCGTGGGACGACTCCAGGCTTGCTTGGGCAATCGCCGGTACGCCCACGGTCAGCAGCAGGCCCCCACCGGCGGCGAGGCTCGCGGATAGAAAGGCACGGCGCGAGGAGTCCAAGGGCGTTCCGGGTTCAGACCCAGGCAGGACGCGGCTAGTGCGGGCCATGGTCACACCTCTCGGGTATCGGTGGTGGGCAAACCTGCCGCCTGCTTGATGGCGGCGCGGATGCGGGTGTAGGTCGCGCAGCGGCACAGGTTACCGCTCATGGCTTGATCGATGTCGCTGTCGGTGGGACGTGGAGTGCGCGTCAGCAGCGCCGTGGCCGCCAGAACCTGTCCGCTCTGGCAATAGCCGCACTGCATAACGTCCAGCGCCAGCCAAGCGGCCTTCACCCGTCGACCCACCTCGCTCGCATCGATTCCCTCGATGGTCGTGATGACGGCATCTCCGACATTCGAGATCGGTGTTATGCACGAGCGAGTCGGCTTCCCATTCAGATGCACGGTGCATGCGCCGCAGAAAGACATCCCGCAGCCGAACTTCGTGCCCTTCAGCCCCAGCTCATCCCGCAATACCCATAACAGCGGCGTTTCCGCGTCCACATCCACAGTCCGCCGCGCGCCATTTACCGTGATCGTGTACGCCATACATTTCTCCCGTCCGGCACTTAGGCCGTGGTGAGCATATCACGGGGCCCCGAGGCCTCGGCAAAGCCTCCGGTGTCCGGACCGGCACCATCCCGACGGACCCAATGGGTGCGCTCAAAGGGCCCGGCCGAGCCCGAGCATGACTACGTCGGTGTCGCGACCGTTGGTGGTGAGAGTGCGGTACCAGTAGGCGCGCAAGCGGAAGCCGCTCTGCATGCGGTAGGTGGCGGTCATGGTGAGAAGCCCGAGCACCTGATTCCGTGTGGTTATGAGCCCCAGCACCTCTGTTTCGGGACTGCTGTAGTCCTTATCGCGCGCGAAATAGAAGCCACCGGCAACGCCGACATCCGCTTGATGGTCAAGAAACTCGCGCTTGAGTCCGAGCTGACCTGCCACCCCTTTGCGCTTGACGATACGAGCGTCGCCTTCATCGAGGTAGGTTCCGATAGCATCGATATAAGGCGTGAGGCGATAGCGCAGCTCGGCTCCCCAGGCGACTCCGCGCGGCGAGTTGAAATTGTTGACCACAGCGCCGCCCGCCATCACGGCCAGCTCGAAGCGCTGATCCGGCGGGTAGAAGCCGTAGCGCTCTGTGTTCCAAACCGGCCCGGCGGCGCTCGAGTGCTCGAACTGATAGCCAAAGCCGATGAGAGCAGTGTGCGTCGTTATGCTGCTGGTCGTATGGGCGTAGTTGTACCGCAGTTCGATCACCCAGGGATTGCGGAAGTACCATTGCGCCGCAACGCTGCCGAGGACTCCCCAGCCATGCGCATCAGTAACGCCGACGGCTGCGAGTGAGGTCGTGTCGTAGTAGCGGTAGGGGCCGACGCCTGCCGACAGGGTGAAGCGGCGCGACGCGCTTGGCAATCGTACCCAGAGCTGGGAGCTGTAGCCGTCACGATGATGGTTCGTGACATGTCCCTCGTTGAGCCAGGTGAACGTTCCGTACACGTAGTCATTGAAGTTCTGGAGGTACTCGATCGAGTACGAGTACGTCTTTTCGTGCAAGTCCGGGGTGTACTGTCCGCCGACGAGCGCGTAGAGCTCCTGAGCCAGAGCGGGCGAGCAGAAGGCTGATAAGAATGCGAGCAGCGCCAGATGACACGCACGCGGAATCACACTGCTCATCGCTCTCAATTGCATCGCTGCCACAGTTATCATGATGACTGCCCCGAGCCTGACCACAGCAATGTGTGTTCCGGGGTTCGTCCTTCAGGGCAGATCTTTGGTTGCCTGGTCACCGGCAATGCCCAGCATTTCAATGAGTTACTTCACGAATGTGATTGCCATCCGAAGTGCTTCGTGGCGCTCCGGCTAATGGGCTAATGGCGTACTCCACCGGCGCAACAACTCGGTGGCTCCCGCCCCTGGGTTGGGCGAGGCTTGCCGCCAACCGGTTCGTCAGTATGACGCCGGGAAGGGGAAAACTCGGTTGCCGCGTATCGGGCGTGGCATGGGCAGATCACTAACCGACCGAGCCCGGCGCACAAGCATCACCGCCGCATCGGGGTCGCCACCTCGAAACGCCCGGTAGCTGACCACGGCGAGGCGGGGCGCACCGCGTGATGGGAGGTAGGGCACCTCTAGAGCTCGAGGACCTCTCGGCCGATCCGCAGCAGTAGAGGGGCGAGTTCTTTCGGCTTCGAGAGCGCCACCAGATGGCCACCCGGGATCACTTGCACCTCCACATCGAGTCTTTCCCGAGCGATGCGTCTCTGAAACTCGAGCGGGAAGAAGCGATCGTCCGCTGCAGCGATCACGTGCAGCGGAATCGCCGGCCACCGCTCGAAGCGGCAAAACTCGGCGAAGATCGAATCTGCCTGCTCCCGCGGGCGCTGCGGTCCGCCACGCAGTACCTCCTCCGGGACGTCGTGCAAGAAGTAGGTCGAGACGTCGAATTGTGGGCTGTATCCCCGGACTTTGGCCTCGCGAATTCGTTCCTCGACGGCACCGGTATTTCCCCACCAGGCGCCCGCCGCCTCCGATGGTTGGGGGATCATGGCATTGAGGAAGATCAGCCCGCGCACCGCCTGGTGAGAGCAGACATGCGGCGCCGTGAATCCGCCCAGTGACTGGGCAACCACAATGACGTTTGCTCTCGATCCAATCGCCTGGATCGCGATATCCGCGTAGTCGTCGAGACCCTTGCCTGGATCATCCGCCGGCAGATCCACTGCGATTGCCTCACTGCCCGCTTGCTCCAGGAGAGGCACGACCCGATGCCAATACCAGGCCATGCCTCCGGCACCGGGAATCAGAATAAACGACGGCGTCGGATCCATTTCGGTAGCGGCGGAGCCTGAATCGGGTTTTCCCGGACAAATTTCTACGGCTTGACGAACTTCAGCGTCATGCGGTCCGATTCACCGATCGCCAGATACTTGGCGCGGTCCTTCCGGCCAAGCGTCAACGTTGGCGGCAGCGTCCAGACACCCTTCGGGTAGTCCTTGGTGTCCCTCGGGTTGGCGTTGATCTCGGATTTTGCAGCCAGCCGGAACCCCGACTCGCGAGCGAGCCTGATCACGAAGTCCTCGGACACATAGCCGGTCTTCACCCAGTCCGCGCGGGTAGTGCCAGGCGGCGCGCGGTGCTCCACCAGGCCCAGCACTCCGCCAGGCTTGAGCGCGCGGTACATGGCCGCGAACATCTGCTTCGCATCACCGGCCTCCAACCAGTTGTGGACGTTGCGGAAGGTCAGCACCAGATCCACGCTGCCCGGGGGCGCAATCTGCCAGTGATCGGGCGGCCCCGCCTCGGTCACGATCACGTGATCGTAGTACTGCGGCGCCGAGGCGATCTTGTCGCGGAAGGCGACGTCGCGGAACGGTGGCTCGATGGCCGCGTAATACTTGCCGTGCGCTCGCAGGTAAGGCGCCAGGATTTCCGTCCACCAGCCGCCGGAGGGCCAGATTTCCACCACGTTCATGTCCGGCTCGAGGCCGAAGAATTCCAGGCCCTGCAGCGGATGCCGGAAACGGTCACGGGCCTTGAACGAAGGAGTGCGCTGTGGCCCGGCGATGATGTCAGCGAGCTTGGATGACGGCGATGCCGATGACGGAGACGCGCCGGCCATACAGGTCAGGGTAAGCAATGCGACGGCAAGGGCGGTACGGATACGCTTCATGTCAGTAACCCTCTGGGAACAGATGAGGGCCCGGGCCGACCAGGACTCCTACGGCCGATAGCCCGGGCTCAAGGTGTGTTTCCGCGTGGCGATGCTCAACAACGTCGGATAGAACTGCACGAAGGTCGTGTCCACCGCGCCGTGCTCCCCGTGACAACTGTAGCAGGGCGCAGCCGCCGGAATCATCTGCGTCGGCTCGCTACGGACGGACTCGAAGAAGAAGAACCCCCACCCCCTCGCGAACCGCTTGGAGTCCTTCACGTGGACTTCGAAGCCCATTGCCTCGCCCGACTGAAACTTACCGCTTTTGTTGATCGAGCCCTTCTCCGAGGCTGTGCGACCTTCCTTCACTATCAGAGTCCCTTCAGGCCAGGTACCCGTTCGAACGAATGACCGGTAGGCCTGCGGACCGACGAACACGTTGTCGAACATTGAATGATCCGTAGCGGAATCGTTGCGGTAATTCATGTCGAGCCCGGATGTCAGGAAAATCCACTCACGGTAGTCCGCGGGGGGCCTCAGGCGGCCGTCCGCGGTGAACGACGCACTCGCCTCAGTCTCAGTGTCGGAAAGCGTGGCAGGCGCCGCATCTGGTACGACGAGCAGCAAGAGTAAAGCGCAAAGGGCGACCGGAAATCGACGGCTCATGGCAACGCCTCCGCAACCCCAAAGAAACCTCGCTGCGCCTTGCGCGGCGATGGGAACCGCTCGCGGTAGCTCCGCGGTGAGATACCGAAGCGCCGCCTGAAACGCCGGCTGAATACGTCCGCGTTCGCAAAGCCGACCGACGCGGCAATCGCTTCGATCGACCGATTTGCGCCCGCCAGATGCTCGCGCGCCACGCTCAGCCGCAGAGCCTCGAGATAGTCTGTCGGCGTGCATCCGTACGCGGCGACGAACCGGCGGGAAAATTGCCGTGGGCTCAGTTGCACGCGTGCCGCAAGCGCCGGCACAGAGGTGTCACTGGCAAGATGTCCGCGGATCCAGGCAACCAGCTCGGCGAACGCATCGATGCCTTTGACCTGATGGCGCAAGGGCTCCGAGTATTGCTCCTGTCCGCCTGGACGCTTGAGATAAACGATCATTTCACGGGCCACGGTCAGCGCGGCGTGCGGTCCTAGATCCTCTTCCACCAGCGCAAGCGCGAGATCGATGCCGGCGGTAATGCCCCCTGAGGTGTAGTAGCGGCCGTCTTTCAGGAAGATCGCACTTGCATTGACGATCAGCCGCGGAAAGCATTTTGCGATGTCCGCCGCGAACCGCCAGTGCGTCGTTACGCGGCGGCCATCGAGAAGGCCTGTCGGGGCAAGCGCATAGATGCCGGTACAAACACTCGCGACACGACGTATGGCCGGCGCACGCAGCCGGAGCCACGTCGAAACCGCGAAATTTGTCGAGGGCTCGCGCAGGCCCGGTCCTCCAGGGACGATGATCGTGTCGAGCGAAGGTGCGTCCGAAAGCTGCCTGTCCGGCACGAAGCGAATGCCGGACTCGGCGAATATGGGTTCGCGAGAGAGCCCGATGACATGAAGCGCATAGACCCCCCGCGATTCCCTGCGGGTGAAGTCCGCGCGCCCTGCGCTTGCGAAAACCTCCAGGGGACCCACGAGGTCGAGCGCATTCACACCATCGAAGGCGATGACGCCGACGTTTTTCATGGCATTGGCCAGGGGGGTGGTCCTACCGATACACACAGCTTAGCGTTGCCCCGAGCGTCCGTGGGACGAATATCCGACGCTTTCAGACATTTCCGGCAGAGTCATCAAGGGAGCGAGCAACGCCTTGAGAAAAAAGGAATTTTGAGCAGGTTGCCGTCCGCGCGATGCATAATGCCTCCTATGCCCTCGCCCGCGCGAAGTCCCATCCCCCCCGTCCAAGTGCCGCACACGCCGCTGCACAACTACTACGGTGGGGATCAGCAGCGCTGCGCATGGGTGGTCGATCTGTTCAACCGCACCGCCTCGGACTATGAGCGCATCGAAGGTTTCATGGCGATGGGCTCGGGATCGCGATATCGACGGCGCGCTCTGAGCTCGGCCGGGCTGCAATCGGGCATGGATGTCATCGATGTCGGCACGGGCACCGGTCTGGTGGCCCGCGAGGCAGCGCATTTGGTGGGTCCGTTGGGTTCCGTACTCGGAGTGGATCCCAGCGCCGCGATGCTGGCGAGCGCACCGGCTATGGCCGGCGTGCGGCTGGCCGTGGGCAGCGCCGAATCCATACCCGCACCTGACGCCTCGGCTGATTTTGTATCCCTGGGCTACGCGCTGCGCCACATCAGCGATGTGTCGGTCGCGTTCAGAGAGTTCTTACGGGTGCTGCGTCCTGGAGGCCGCCTGTGCCTGCTCGAGATCACGCGCCCGGAGGACCGCTGGCGACGCGTCCTGCTGAGGACTTACATGCGCACGCTGGTGCCATGGGCTGCGCGCGTGCTGGCTCGAGAGCGTGACACCCCGCTGCTCATGCGCTATTACTGGGATACCATCGAGGCCTGTGTCGCGCCGACGCTGATTCTCGCAGCGCTCGATGCTGCCGGCTTCGTTGAGGTCACCCAGCGCGTGGAGTTAGGAATCTTCTCCCAGTACTGCGCGCGCGTGCCGTAGCAGACGATGACCCGACGAGCGCAGTCCAGACTGTTATCAACAGCCGGAAAGACATTCGCCGGTTCAATTTCGCCCGACTCACGCGAGTTTGATGGTTTCGCGCGACCGCTTCGGAGAGGGCAAACCAGAACTTCACTGCCGGCCTGGCCCAACTGCTTGCCGAGCGGGGGATTCGCGCGAATGCGGTCGCACCGGGTCCGATCTGCACGCCGCTCATTCCTTCCACCATGCCCCCGGAGGCCGTGGCCAGCTTCGGCAAACAAGTTCCGATGAAGCGTCCTGGTCAGCCGGCGGAGCTCGCGACAGCATACGTGATGCTGGCCGATCCCTTGTCGAGTTACGTGTCCGGCGCCACCATCGCGGTCACGGGCGGAAAGCCGATCATCTGAATCGACCAGGCGGCAAGTTCGATGAGGCCATCCGGGATCTGCTGCGCGAAGTCGGCCTGACGCCCTCGCATATGCGATCGTAGGAGCGCGGCATCGCAGGCGGCTGTTCGGTCGAGATCCCCGGCATCGTGGCCATGTCCTCCCGGTCGAGCATGGGCTCGAGCCGGAGCGTGGCCTGATAATTTCCTGCCGATTGCGGGTAAGCATCGCCGCGGCTATCGTTGATGCGCGGCATGCAACCGAGCCGCAATGGGATGACCGCCATGAAGTGGCTTCTTACGCTCGCGCAGCTGATCCTCGCCCTGTTGGCCGCCGCATGTTCCGGATCCGACAGCTCGACTGCCCCGGGGACGGGGACCACGACCCCGGCAGAGGGTCTGAACAAGGTCAACCACATCATCGTCGTCATGTTGGAAAACCACTCCTTCGACAACTACTTCGGCGCTCTTGCTTATGCTCCTGGCGGCCCGTACCACGCTTCTTCAGTCGGCTGCGCGGCCGACGATCATAGTTGTGTCGACGGCCTGAATTGCAGCGTGGACCCCACGCGCGGCCTGGTCTGCACGAATTCGAATCTCGACGATGACGGGGCCGCGGTTGCCGCTTTCCACGCACCGAGCCGTTGCACCGTTCCTGACCTCGCGCACTCCTGGCAGCAGTCGCACCTGGAGGCCAATTTCGCCGATCCCAACGCCGCGCTATTCAACTCGCCGAACGACGGCTTCGTACGCGTAAACGATGCGTCCGATCAGCCCGACGATGGCGTCGAGACGCCCACGGACGATGGCACGATGGGGTTCTATACCCAGGACGATCTGCCGTTTTACTACGATCTCGCTGAGAAATTCGCGATCGATGACCGCTACTTCGCGTCCGTCATGGGGCCGACACTGGCAAACCGGCTCTTTGAGGTGGCGGCTACATCCTTCGGTCACGTGTCGGCGGCGGATCCGCTTCCCTCCGGAGGGGTTTTCAAGCCCATATCGGGTACGATATTCGATCTTCTGGACAGCAAGGGCATCTCGTGGACGGACTACAGTGAAGTCGGCCTTCCGGAGGCGATGCTCTTCCGCCTGCCGACGTCCGCCACAGACCCGCACTTCGGGTCGCTTCCGGACTTCCTTGCCGCCGCAGCCGGCTCTTCCGGCACCGTGCCGTTGCCGCAAGTCTCTTGGGTTGACGCCGGCTTTACGGACAATGAGCATCCACCTGACGACATTCAGCTCGGTCAGGTATTCGTATCCCGCATCGTCAACGCCATCCGGAGCGGGCCCTATTGGAAGGATTCCGTCATCTTCATTACCTATGACGAGCACGGGGGGTTCTATGACCATGTGGCTCCGCCACCGGCGCCACAGGGAGGCGCACGGACGCCGGATGATATTCCTCCGGGCCAGTGCGCCGATCTTTCCAATCCACCGGCAAGCAAGCAGCCCGGCGCGGGCGTGGACTGCGGTGGCAGCGCGGCTGA
Organism: Steroidobacteraceae bacterium; assembly: GCA_036278795.1. Taxonomy (GTDB): domain Bacteria; phylum Pseudomonadota; class Gammaproteobacteria; order Steroidobacterales; family Steroidobacteraceae; genus 13-2-20CM-66-19. The sequence goes on from DASUKK010000020.1 coordinate 145,151, forward strand.
CGTGCAGTCGCTATGTCCCGCCCTGGCGCAAAGCCCAACCGGTCAATACCCCGACGACTGCGCAAGCTTCGATCAGCTGGGCTTCCGTGTTCCGTTCATAATTGTTTCGCCGTTCGCCAGGGCACATTACGTGTCACATACGATCGCGGACCATGCATCGCTCCTCGCGTTCATCGAGGAGCGCTTCCTGAATGGTGACGCAACGGTGTCGGGTCGGCTGCACCTGACACGGCGTGATCAGTATGCCGACACGCTGGAAGACGCCTTTGATTTCGACAACGCGCCTTCTCTGAACACGCCCGTGACTGCGGCACAGCCGCCCACCGCGGATTGCTCGCCACCATAGCGGCTCTCATTGCAGCCGCCACGCCGATCGATCAGATCATCGCCGCCTTCACGCGCGCGGGACGGAAAGGCGTCTGGCGCAAGCGCACGCCGATCGCATCGTAGACGGCGTTGCTGATGACAGCCGCAGTTGGACACGTCGACGGCTCCCCTCCCCCGGTGGACGGCTGATCGGGCTTATTGTTGACGAGCACGATATCGATGCGGTCGGGGATCTCCTCGAAGCGCAGGATCGGATAGCCGACCCAGTCCCGGCTGGTGACGTGAGCGGTATCGAAAGTGACTTCCTCGTGCAGGGTGCGGCTGAGGGACTGGATCACGTTGCCTTCGATCTGGTTCTTCAGTCCGTCGGGATTGATCACTAGACCGCAATCGTGAGCCACGACGACGCGCTCGACCTTGATCCGGCCGGTGTTTCGATCGACGGTAACGTCCGCGATCGTCGCCACGCGCGTGTCGTCGCGGTTGACCCAGGCGATGCCCCGGCCTCGAGCGGGCATACCGCGGCCGCCAGCCCTGCCGCCGGTCGGCCGACGATCCCATCCATGCGCCTCTGCGGCAGCCTTCAACACGGCAATTGCGCGCGCGTCTTCCAGGTACGAGAGCCGGAAATCCAGCGGGTCCTGCCGCGCCGCTGCCGCCAATTCGTCGATGAACGACTCCATTGCAAAGGTCGTCTCGAACTGCGCCGGCGAACGCAGCCAGGAAGTCATCAGCCCAACCCGGCCTTCACCGTGGAAAGCGACGTCGGCATTCTCGAAGGTGTAGGCATACGTGACGGCGGGCTCTCCGATACCGGTCGTCCCAGTGACGTCCGGCCTTCCGATCAGCGCTGCGGCGATCAGATGCGTGTCTTCGAAGGTGGGAAGCCAGACGTGATGTTGCCAGGCAATCACCCGGCCCCGCTCATCCAGAGCACCTCGCAGATCCTGGACCAAAGGTGGCCCTTTGGGCTCCCACCCATGCTCGTCCCAGCGCATCCACTGGACGCGCACCGGCCGGCGCACGGCCTGGGACATGATCGCAGCGTCGGCGACTACTTGCTCCAGACCATTGCGACCATAGCCGCCCGACGCTTCGACCCAGCGCACCTCGACATTGTCGCGAGGAATGCCGAGGAGCTGGGCCATGTCCCCCCTCACGTCATGCGGCATCTGCGTGCCCGACCAGAATGTCGCGCGATTGCCCCTCACATCGGCGATGGCACAGGAGGGGCCGATCGATCCATGCATCTGAAAGGGTGTCTGATAAGTCGCCTGCAATGTCCGGCTGGCACGCGCGAACGCCGTCGCCGCCGACCCGTGGCTCGCGACTGAGTAGTCGTGAGCTACGGTCTTGCGCACCGTGTTCCAGAGCTCGCCCATCTCGGGCAAGCCATTCCAATGCGACCACTTGGCCTGGGCGGCTTGCGGGCCCGCAGGGCTCAGTGTGGATCCGAGTTTCGCCGCGGCCTGGATCGCGGCCCACTCAGTCTGCGCAACCACCCCCAGGAAATTCTCGCGCCGTACCAACTGCACGAACCCCGGGATCCTCTCCAGGCCCCGTTCATCCACGCTCTGCAGGGTGGACCCGACTCCATAGGGGCGCACGACCCGGCCGTGCAACATACCTTCGACCCGGACGTCCTGCACGTACGTGAATTGGGCTGTGATCTTGCCCGGAAGGTCCTTACGAGGTGGAGAGCGGCCTACGATACGGTACGCGGCGGGGTCCTTGGTGCGCACAGCGGGCGCGACCTTCAGGTCAAACCCTTTACCGCTTCCGCCGATCTCGACATCGATACGCTTCCCGTCCACGAGCTTTCCATAGCTGATCACGCGATCGGGAGAGCCTGCGACGGAAATCATCCCCTGCGTGGCAACGAGTTGGTCGGCCTGAACGCCGAAATGCCTCGAGGCCAGGTCGAGCAGCGCTTGCCGGCCGGCGGCGGCGGCGTGCCGGATCTGTGGGCCGGCGTAGCGAATGGTCATACTTCCGTATGTCGGGCCCTGATCGACGGTCAACGATGTCGTTCCCATCACCACATCGAGGCGCTCGAAAGGAAAATCGAGCTCCTCCGCCGCAAACTGCGCGAGCGCCGTTTGCACACCGGTCCCCGTCTCCACCTTTCCGGTGAAAAGCGTCGCCGTATTGTCCGGGCGTACCGCCAGCCACGCATCGAGGTTTCCCGCATCGGGGACTGCCGAAGATCGTTCGGCTCCCGCTGCCGGCCCTGGGCCGCCAAACAGATTGAAGGCGACGACGAGTCCGCCCATCGACTGCAGGAAGCTGCGCCGGCTGAGCGCCGTGCCGGGATCGGGACCGGTGACGTGGCTCGCGCTCATTCCTGCATGCTCCCGGTGGCCCGCTCGATGGCCCGCACGATCCGCATGTGCGTGCCGCAGCGACAAAGATTGTCATTCAGCGCGCTCTTGATTTCCCCGCGGCTGGGACGCGGGTTATGTCTGAGAAGCGATGCGGCCTGCATGATCATGCCGTTGATGCAGTACGCGCACTGCGCAGCCTGTTCCGCGATGAAGGCGGCCTGCAGCGGATGCGGCTTCTCAGGCGTGCCCAGTCCCTCGAGCGTGACGATCCTCGCCCTCCCCACGGCTGATACCGGCGTGACGCAGGATCGGACCGCGGTCCCGTCCATGAGAACGGTGCAGGCACCGCACTCGCCCAGCCCGCACCCGAATTTTGGGCCGCGCAACTCGAGATCGTCCCGCAACGCGTATAGCAGCGGGCTGTCGGGCGGCGCGTCAACGTCATGATCGACGCCATTCACGTTGAGGGTAGTCTTGAACATTGCCATCTCTATCTCTGGGCAGCGGAGCCCCCGGACAAATCAGCGCACCCGTTCCGGCGGCATGGGCTCGGCGCTATTTGCCGACGACGCCGGTGCCGCGGACAGTCTCTCGAGCTGCTGCAGCACTGCGCCCCGAAATTGCAGCGGATGCGCAATCTTGTGGAAAGGCTCCGAGGTGCCGCCCGTACCGACGATGGTAATGCTCCCATAGCCCAACATCCTGCCGGCCATGGGCTCACTGACCTCGATCGTCTCGACCTTGTTCAGCAACATCTCGATCGTCTTGCGATTCACGAGTCCCTGCTTGACCATGACACGGCGATTGGTGACCGCCATCTCCGTCGCGTTGCGACGGACCATGCCTGCGATGATCGCGGCGATGCCGCACACCAGAAGGGCTGCCGCGCCGCCCTCCGTGAGATGCTCGTTGGTATTGCTCAATCCGGGGTGATTGAAGAGGTAGCTCAGCAGCGCACCCGAGCCGGCAAGCAGCAGCAGGCCGAGGAGGAAGTGTCGGAGCATCACGGTCCAATGCAGGCGCGTGTGATAGACGACGGTCTCTCCGGGAACCAGGCTCGCCTCGATGTATCTCATTCGCGGTTCACAACCGACAGCCCAACGTCGCATGGAGGGTGGCGGTAGCCTCGCGCCACATCAGCGTACACAATAGCACAATCCCCCCACGCGGCTGAGCTCAGGCGGCTCTGCGCCATCTCTCGATGACCGGGGCGGAATCAGTCAGCTTCAACAAGTCATCGGGGTCGGCCGGCTCGACGGGATTTCGCTCGGTGGTGACCGATTTCGATCGCCAAATCCGCTTTAGGAATTGAGTTTTGGTCGCCCGATCAGAACCACGGCTACGCTCCAGCTCAGCGTCAGCCGAACTTTCTACTACATTTCCGGGGAGACACCCATGAAAAAAATCCACAGGCACCCAGCCATCGCCATCGCAGGCGCTTGGATCGCATTCGTTACCTCTGCGGGCCTGATCGCTCTCGTCGCACCGCGCGCGGCGGCCGATCCGGTGGATGGAGCCGGCGCCTGTCATGGCTTGCCGGGCCACACGGCTTTGAAGAGCGCATTGACGGCCGCGCGGCGCCAGATGAACGGCGGCTTCAACCTGGACATGTGGGCCACCGTGGTCAACCGGGACGGGGTCGTATGCGCGGTCGCCTTCACCGGCTCCAGCCGCGGCGATCAGTGGCCGGGAAGCCGCGTGATCTCCGCGCAGAAGGCAAACACGGCGAACGCCTTCAGCCTTCCCTCACTCGCGCTCTCCACGGCGAACCTCTACAGCGCGGTCCAGCCGGGCGGCTCGCTCTACGGATTGCAGCACAGCAACCCGGTGGATACGGAGATGGCCTATCAGGGCCCCGCGGCCAATTTCGGCCAGGCCAACGATCCCATGGTGGGCCACCGCATCGGAGGCGTGAACGTCTTTGGCGGCGGCCTGGCGCTCTATGACGCCTCTCACACGCTCATCGGCGCGGTCGGCGTCAGTGGAGATTCTTCATGCGCGGACCACAACATAGCGTGGCGCACGCGCAAAGCGTTGAAGCTGGATCACGTACCGGCAGGCGTCAGCGGCGATCTGCTCCGACCGGACAACATCGTATATGACATCACAACGCTTCCCGGAGAGCCCGAGGGTGTGAGCGCAAGCGGCTGGGGACACCCGGTGTGCAGCGCCGAGGCCAAGACGATAGCGGCCAATCTCGCGGTGATCGGGCCCTGAGAGCGCCGCCGCAATGCCGGATGGCGCAATCGTGAAGCACTGACCCCGCCGCCGTCCGCGATTCAGTCTAGGAAGCGGGCGACGGCGGGTTGCGGATTAAAAAACAGTCGTTCCGGTTTGTTTTTGGTATGATCGCGACGACAGATGCACCCTCAGGAGCAGGCCATGCCCAATACTCTGCTCTCCCGCATCCCGCGGCAGCAGCTCGATCCCCGCTGGCAAAAGGCGTGGGGCACACTCAATGACCTGACCGGATCGGGCACTTTCGTGGAGGTGTTCGCACAGGCGCCCGAGGTCCTCGACTTCGTGCTCGACAAGTTCTACGGCCGCCTCTTCTTCGGCGGAGCCGTCGACCAGCGCTACAAGCAGCTTGCACGGCTCAAGCTCTCATTGCTTCACGGCTGTCGGACGTGCAACCGGCAGAACGTGCCTGGCGCGCTCGGCGCGGGTTTCACGCCCGAGCATATCGAAGCCCTGTCGATGGGGAACGATGCGCCATTCACGGCCGCGGAGCGCGCCGTGATCGCGTATGCCGCCGCGGTCTCGCTCACCAATATGGAGGGAAGGCTGTCACCCGGCCTTCATGCGCAGCTGCGCAATCACTTCTCCGACGCAGAGATCGTCGAGCTCGGCACGGTGATGGCGGTGATCTGCGGCATGGCGAAGCTCTCCTTCGTCCTGGATCTCGTCGATCGGGAGGATTACTGCCCGTTCACCGCACCTGACGTCTCCGCCGAGCCGCCCGCGGCCGCGCTCGCCTGATCAGCCGACGCGGCGCACCGGATCACGCCCGTCCCAAGAACGCGCCGCTTCGCGCATGCGCTCGAAAAGGGCCTGCGCTCCCCGGGTGGCCTCGATGAGCTCGATCATCCCGCCGGGATGATGGTCCGTGGCGATATAGGCGAAGCGCATTCCCGGGAGGCTCCCCTGCTGCACCGGCCGTACGCCTCGGCGCGTGAGCTCGGCGAGATCGGCATCGAGCGCACGGCTCATGACGCCCATGTGATGCAGCCCGCTACCGTGCGCCGCCTCGAACTCCGTATAGACGGAGGGCGAGTCATCGAGCTGCCGTATCAGCTCGATCTGCAAGTCCCGCCAATAAGCGATGGCGATGACAAGATCCATCGGCTTCACGGCGCGCCCGCGAAACACGTATTCGTTGAAGACGATGTGCTCGAAAAGGAAGAACGGGCCCACTCCCATGACCTCGGTCCAGTGCCCGATCGCACGCTCGAGATCGGACACGACGAACGCATTCTGCATGACCGGCCCCGGAATGCCTCTCATGACGGCTCACCGCGCAGCTCCGTTACCTCGTCTTCCAGGCGCGCGGCCCAACGAATACCGCGACGCAGCAGCTCGTAATAGACCGGTGACTCCCAACTGCAGCGCTCCACCCGCGGGTACTCCTCCATCAACGGTTGCATGTCATAGCGCCCCCGGCAGTGTCCCAGCGTAAAGTACAACACCGCTCCCGCGCCGTGGTCGTGCAGATAAAGCACGGGCCGCGGTTCATCCGAGAACCAGTCCCGCCGGGTGAATTCCCTCGCAGCCCTGCCGTTGTAACGAGTCTCGAGCAGCACGTGGTTGGGGCCGTAGAGCTCCGAGAGATAGAGCTCGTCGGTGACCTTGAACGTCCCGATGCCACGAACCAGCGGATGGGACGGCGCGCTCACGCACACGTCGAATTCGCCGAGTGGCGGATGCGCGATGAAGCGGCTGCCGAGCAGGCGTGTGAGGAGGGGCATGGAGTCGGGAGCATCGACCTTGCCCTCTCGGGTCCACTCGAGAATCGAATTCGTGCCGTGTAGCGCAAGCCAGCGTCCGCCTGAGCCGACGAAATCGAGGAGGGACCGCTGCTGCGCATCATCCGGGCGCAAGTCACAGGTGTAGGTGACCAGCGCGTCGGCGTCGCGGATCGCGGCGAGATCGCGGTAGGTTTCCGCTACTTGCACGCGAATGCGCTCGTGCTCACTCAGGAGCTTGAGGATCTCGAGGCGCGCAAAGTCGAAGTCATGGTAGCGACCTCCCACGACGAAACAGACCCTGATGCGCCCAGCCGCCATGCCGCTCTCGACCGAGCCGCTACTTCTCACCCCGGACGTACCGGTCGAGCTCGCGATGGAAGTGACGCACGCGCTGCTCCTGCTCGCTCCAGAGCGGGCCGCGAAATGCGCGCGAGCGGATGCCGCGCTGCTGGATGGGCAGAAGCTCCGAGTCCTGATCGAGGACATCGCCGAGATTCGGTTTCTCCCCGATCGGCACATGCACGATCTGCGGCCGCGTCGCCCCGGTGACGTCGATCCCGGCCGGAAGCCCCATCCAGGCCGGGACCGTATAGCCGGGATCGTCCACGTGTCGATACAGGATCATCGTGTCGTAGACGAAAATCTCGGGATCATCCGGATGCGGCAGAAAGCGCATGATGAACACGCCTTCCGGATGCATTCCCATCTGCACGTTCGGAAAGAGTCCCGTAGCCCAGCTATCGGTGAGCTGCCCGTCCGTGAAGCGGTCGTAGTGATCCAGCCCGACGCGCTGGGCCCGCTTGCGCTTGGCGCGCTGGATCGCGGCGCGCACATCCCTGGCACTGCCCGTGAAGCTGCCCGGGTCGACCCCTCCTTCCTTCAGCATGAACTCCAGATACGGGTCCACGCTATCCTGATCCGGTACCCGGTGGGACTTCACGCAGATCGGGACGATCATCCGGCTGGCCCCGTTGGGATAGAGATCGTACTGGCTGAAATCTTCCATCACCGTCTGGGTTTGCGGATGGACCCAGGGCAGATGATAGGTCTCGTAGAAAGCATCGACGCCGGTCTTCCAGTTCGCGCGCCACGTGCTGCGGACGTGATGGACGACGTGCATGCGCTCGATCTGATAGTTCTCGATGTAGCCCTCGGGAAGACCCAGATACTCCCTGAGCGGCGGTGCGCTGCCGTCCATGTTGATGAAGATGATGCCGCCGTGCGTTTCACAACGCACTTCCGTCAGGCCCGGGCGGTGCGCAATCAAGCGGCTGTTGAAGGTCTGCTCGTCGGTAATCCGCTCGAGGGCGCCGCCGCAACCGAACTGCCAGCCATGAAACGAGCAGGTGAAGCGTGGCACGCTGCCACGCTCGTTGAGGCAGATGCGGTTTCCGCGGTGCGGGCAGACATTGTAGAACGCCTTGATTCCACCATCCCTCTGGCGCACGACGATGAACTCCTCGCGGCCGACCTCGAACACGAAGTAGTCCCCTTCCTCGGGAACATCACTCGCCACGCCGGCGAGCAGCCAGACCCGCGGCCACAGCCGGCGCCACTCCAGCTCCATGAAATCGCGCGTGTAGTAGCGCGAGGGATCAGGAACATCGAGCCCGTCATCGATCGGGGGTTGCTTTGCCTCGAGCGAGTCGCCGGGCGCGCCGAGGTTCATCGGCCATTCGACTTTGTAGTTGACAGCCATGGCTGCAGCTCCTTCCCGGTGCGCTCAGCGCCGGGGGACTTTGAAATAATCGGGCATGCCGGCGGGCCAGACATCCCCGTGCTGATTGTTGCCGCCATCGACGACCATCACCTCCCCGGTGATAAAGCGCGCGGCGGGCGTCGAGAGATAAACCACCGCCTGCGCGATGTCGAGCGGGTCACCGAGCTCGTGCAAAGGGTTCGAGTAGCGGAACATGTCGGCATCGCGGCGCTCGTACGCGTTCAGGCCCTCGGTGTTGATGGAGCCCGGAGAGAGGCAGTTGACCCTGATCTTGAGAGGCGCCCATTCCGTTGACAGCGTCTTCGAGAGATAGATGACACCGGCGCGCGCGGCGCAGGTGTGCGCTACCTGTGGCATGCCCCGCCATACGTTCGCGACGACATTGACGATGTTTCCGGGATGGCCGCGCTCCCGCCAGCGCTGTGCCGCCGCTTGCATCATGTACCAGCTGCCATTCAGGTTCGTATCGACGACGGCAAGCCAACCCTTGACGCTGAAATCGATGGCCGCCTGCGGAAACTGGCCGCCGCCATTGTTGACCAGCGTATCGAGCCGACCGAAGCGCGAGAACGTCTCGTCGAGCAATCGGCTCACGGCATCCGGATCGCGGATGGTCATCGCCATCGAAGCGGCTTCGCGGCCGAGGCGGCGGCGTATCCCCTCCGTCGTCTCGTGAAGCTTCTCCTTGCGCCGCCCGCAGATCAGGACGTTCGCACCGAGGCGGGCACAGACGTAGGCGATTGCCCGCCCGATCCCACTGCCGCCGCCGGAGACGAGAAACGTCTGCCCCCGCAGGACGTCGTCGCGGTACACGAGCGGGCGGGTCGCGAGCTCCTCATCGCTCAGCCCCCACGAGTCTTCGGATGCTTCGGGTGCTTCGGATGCTTCGGATGCTTCGGATGCGTTTTCTTTTGTCATCATTCTTCCGCTGTGCGTCTTTTTGTCCATCAGGTATCGAGTCCCAGCACCGCGACGCTGGCCACGTTGCGGTTGGGTATGCCGCCCAGATTGTGCGTCAGGCCGATCGCGGGCGAGCCCAGTTGCCTCTCTCCTGCGCGTCCCAGAAGTTGCAGATAGATCTCATACGCCATGCGCAGTCCGGTGGCGCCGATCGGATGTCCAAAGCATTTCAATCCTCCGTCGATCTGACAGGGGATCGCTCCATCGCGGTCGTAACGGCCATCGAGCACATCGTGCGGTGCTCGCCCTGCGTCCGAAAAGCCGAGATCCTCCATGAGGACGAGCTCGGTGATCGAGAAGCAGTCGTGAACTTCCATCAAATCGATTTGCTCGCGCGGACGCTCGAGTCCTGCCTCGCGGTAGGCGCGCTCGGCGGCCGCACGCGTGGTCACCGTGCTGCTGCCGTCCCAGGACTGGTGTCCCATTTCGACGCCGTTGCTGGCTGCAAGCTGCAACGCTTTTACAGTGACGAAGTCCTTTTTTCCCAACGCTCGCGCGACCCGGGGCGCCGCTACGATCGCGCAAGCGGCGCCATCGCTGACACCGCAGCAATCGAGCACGCCGAGGGGATAGGAGATCATCGGCGCGGCGAGCACCTGCTCCTCGGTGATGCGGTTGCGCAGGTGAGCCTTTGGGTTGCGTGTGGCGTTGTCGTGGCTCTTGCGCGAGACGTGGGCCATCGCACGCCGGAGCTGCTCCATCGAGTAACCGTGGCGTGCCCCATACGCGCCGGCGAGTTGCGCGAAGGCGCCTGGTGCCGTGCTGGACGGCAGATAGAGATCCTCGAACGTTCCCTTGGTACGCTCGGGTAAGCCGGCGTAGCCCGTGTCCTTGAGCTTCTCGACTCCCATTGCGAGAGCGATATCGCAAACGCCGGCGGCGACTGCGTAGGCCGCTCCGCGCAACGCCTCCGTGCCCGTTGCACAGAGATTCTCGACCCGCGTGACCGGAATGCCGGGCATCCGCAGCGTCATCGCGAGTGACAGCGGGGATTTGCCGGTGCTCTGCTCGTCGAAAAAGATCCCGAGCCACGCCGCATCTATTTGGTCGCGCTCGATGCCGGCATCCGCCAGCGCCTCGCAGAAGGCCTCGAGCATGAGATCGTCCGCCCCGCAGCTCCAACGCTCGCCGAACTTCGAGCAACCCATGCCGAGAATCGCCACCTTGTCGCGGATACCGTCTGACATAGCCCGTGTCAAGCTCTCGTGGCCTTCCAGAAATAGCGCCGGTACGCCCGCTGCGTGTCGCAATCCTTGATGCGGAAAACGAACTTCACCTCGCTACCGACCTCGAGCTCCCCGGGTTCGACATCCGTGAGCTCCATGAGGAGATTCCCGCCTGCCTCGAGCCCGATGTTGCCGTAGATGTAGGGAGGATGCGGCGTGTACGCCTGCCAGTCCTCGGTGAACGATCGCACCCGCCCGACGCTCCCCGCAAGCCTGTGGTCGGCTTGGGTATCGGTGCGCCTGCAAACCGGATTGACACAGACGCGGCTCTTCGGAAACTGTACCGCGCCGCAGCTACCGCAGCGGCCGCCGATGAATGCGGCGAGCTCGCGATGCTTGCGCCAGGCGACACTCTGCGCCGTGCGCTGGTCCCGCTCGGCACGCATGCCGAAGTCGGGAGCCAGCAAGCCCCGGTGGGCAAGATACCGGGTGTAGTGCAGCTCGGGCCTGGCGCGGGCGAGGGCTCGGGCCAGCTCTCGCTGAGCCAGCGCCGCGGCGCCCACGCCGGCATCGAGGACCAGCGCATCCACACCCTGACCGAAGCCGATGAGGAGCAGCCGTTGCCCCGGACTCGCCGCGGCCAACATCGCCAGGAGCAGCAACAACGGCTGCGTCGTGCCGGTATCGCCACACTCCTCGCGCAGTCCCTCCGATACGCGTGCGTGGCCGATGCCTGCGGCCTGCGCCACGCGCCTGACCGTACCGGCCGGCCCGGGCATGGCGAAGTGGTCGATGCTGGAAGGTGAGATGTCGGCGAGCGCGAGGGCCCTCCCGACGGCGGCTGGGATGAGCTTCGCGGCTCCCTCGTCGCGAACCCAGCGCTCCTCGAGCGCGTAATCGAAGTTCGCACCGCTCATCCGATAGTGGTCGACGAAGTCGGCTGCCACATGGGCCGCCGCCGTCAGCGTGGCCATGGGCTCGCGCCCGCTCGCGCGCGGATCGCGGGAAATCAGCAGGGCGACCGCGGCAGCTCCGTACTCCATCTCCGCACGACTGCCGGGGCGGCCCATCCTGGAGTCGCTTGCAATGACGAGTGTGGGTGCATCGTCGCCGCTGCTCACGGCCTCGGCCAGCGCCGTCGTGCCGGCCCTGAGGCTCCCCGTGCGATCGCTCGTGCGGATGCTGTCAGGCAGATCGAGGGCTTCCGCCACCAGGGTCGCATTGCTCCGATCCGCAAAGGGCAATGTCGTCGAAGCGAGGCTCAGCGCCGTCGGTGTGCTCTGCTGCACGTCCGCCATGCATCGCCTGCCCGCCTCCACCGCCATCGTCAGTGCGTCCTCGTCCCAGTTGCACACCGCGCGCGCGCCCGACGCCGGAGGCGCGCCTGGCGGCTCGAGCCAGGCGAGTGCCTCCGCAATGCGCGCACGCTCCATTCTCCATTGCGGAACATACAGTCCGCACGAGACGATGCTTGCGGCGCCGCTCATCTCGCTTCAGTTCTCCACGAACCGATCGAGCAGTGGCGGGACGCGCAATGATCCAGGGATGCGCTCGGTGCCGATGCGCCGATCGAGCTCGGTATGCCAGTGATAGATCCGCCTCTCCTGATAGTTGAGCGGAATGCCGCTGAAACCGCGCGACATCACCGATTCCTGGATCGCGCCCGCGAATTGCAGATCCTCATCCAGGATCCTGTCGAAGTTGGCGATGCGGACCTTCCACAGGTCCGAGGGCGGGCCGCCGCCCCAGTCCGGCGCGAACCAGTGGCACTCGATGCGCATCGTGGTGTCCGAGGTCGGCCAGAAGAGCAGGAACGGGCACCCGGTCGGGTCCACAGGCACGACGAGATTGGGGAAGAAGTTGAATGAGGCGTTGTTGCGGGAGGAGACGACCGTCGCCGTCTCGATGCGGCGCATCCCGACCGTGCCCGGATCGACCCAGTCCGGCCGACGATTGGGTGTCACCATGAGCGAATGGCCCCTGCGGTAGAGGGCTATCGTGGTGCCGCGATGATCGAGGAAGCGGTCGACCGTACCCTGATGAATCGACTTCAGGTGGTAGACCTCGAGGAAGGCATCGAGCAGCACCTTGACGTTGCAACGGACGTCTCTCGCCTCCTTGGCGACGAAGCGCCACTCCTCGGGCTGGAACTGGCGAAAATACTCCCCGAACGGCGCGAGATGATCCCAGAGCGGCTCGCCCCGCGGGTCCTCGTTTACGAAGACCCAGTTGAAGAAGCGCTCGCAGCGGATCGGCTTCAGCCCGCGAGCCGAAGTGTCGAGGCCCACGAAGTCGCGCTTGTCGCGCAGATTCAACAACGTGCCGTCGAGCGAGTAGCTCCAGCCATGATAGCCGCAGACGAATCCCTGCACACATCCCTTCTCCGACCTGACGATGGGTCCGCCGCGATGGCGGCACGTGTTGTAGAAGGCGCGTACGATGTCGTCTTTGCCGCGCACCACCAGAATGGGCGAGCCCGAGTTGCGAAGCAGCAGGAACGAACCCGGAGTCGGCAGCTCATCGAGGTGGCAGGCGTAGAGCCAGCCACGCTGCCAGAGGTGCTGCCGCTCGAGCTCGAGGAAGGCGGGATCGACGTAACGCCCGGCGGGGATGTCCGGCAGGCGCGGGAAATCCGCAGGCGGCGCGGTGCGCTCCGCTTCGTATTTCATGCCGTCCAGAAAGCGCTGCACCGTAGCGGCGTCCACGGGTATCCCCCTTTGGCCCACGCCCGGCGGGATGTGCGCCGGGCGGGCCCATTATAAAGAGCGCCTGCTCAAAAAGAAACAGGCGTGACTGTTTTTTTAAAGCGGCCACAGAAGCCGTCCGCCACGCGCCTGCCTCCAATCATATCGTCCGGAAAAAAACCGGCATGCTTGTTTTTTGTCCCGAGCACGCGTAGTTTCACGCCCTTGAGGCGCCCGCGGCAGCGACGCGTCCAATGGTGTACCGGGTTCCACGGGGGGGTTCTACGCGTATGACCGAGATGACGTTCACCGGGCGCAAAGCCCGCCATGAGAAAGGGCTTCGCGGCGCGCTCGCCGCCGCCGCCGTGCTCGCAGCGCTCCTGCCCGGCAAAGGGCATGCACAGACTGCCCCGGCGGGCGCCGACCAGGGCGCCCCTGGCGCAATGCTGCAGGAAGTGATCGTGACCGCCGAGCGCCGCCAATCCAACCTGCAATCGACGCCGATCGCGGTCACCGCCCTCGACGCGCAGGCCATCCAGGACGTGGCGCCGCGCACCCTGGCCGACCTCGCGCGGCTCGTGCCCAACTTCTCGGTGAACAAGATCAACGGCTTCAACGCCGCCTCGTTCGCGATGCGCGGCGTGGGCAATACCGACATCATCGTCTACAACGAGCCTCCGGTGGCGGTCCTCATCGACGATTTCGTGATGCCGAGCACGCAGACCCAGCTGCTCGATCCCTTCGACGTGGAGTCGGTGGAGGTACTGCGCGGACCGCAGGGCACTCTCTTCGGCAAGAACACGACCGGCGGCGCGGTGGTGGTGCGCACCAAGCCGGCGGTGCTCGATCAGACCAGCTTCGAGGTCCAGGGCGCGGCGGGCAGCTACAACGCCTTCAATGCGCAGGGGGCGCTCAACGTGCCGCTCATCAGCCATCAGCTCGCGCTACGGCTCGTCGCGAGCCGTGAGCGCGAGCAAGGCTGGATGCGCGACGGCGCGAGCAACACCATCGGTGGCGTAACCTACACGGGCAATGGCCAACGGGCGGGCGGCACCGACGTGATCACTTTCCGCGCCAAGCTCCTCTGGCAGCCTTCGGACATGCTGCGCTCGCAGTTCATGTACGAGGAGCTGGACGATCGCTCGCCGAGCCCGGCCGCGGTGAACGTCACGCCCACCGATCCCACTCCCGGCACCAATGTGCCGTATTTCGTCTTCGCGCAGCTCGGCCTTCCCGGGCACCTGACGGGCGACCCGCTCGATCAGGCCGGGGTCACCAACCGCGCCGGCTACCTGATCGACGCCGAGAACGGCCACCACGTCACGGCGGAGGGCTACCACCTCAATACCGACATCTACCTCGGCCCAGGCACGATCACCTGGGTCCAAGGCTATCGGTCGCAGGACTCCAGCCTGCCGTCCAATTACACGGGCGTCGTCGGGCCGGTCTCGGTATTCGATGCCAACCGGTCGGACATCCGCAAGACCTGGCAGGAGGAGGTCCGGTTCGCATCCCGGCAGCTGGGCCCCTTCAACTATGTGGCGGGCCTCTTCTATCAGCACGATGACACCAAGTTCTGCGTGGCGCAGATCCTCGGCATCTACGACCTGTTCGGCGTGCCCACGCCACCGGGCGCGCAGCCGGGCGGTTACAACAACAACCCGCAGGTGCTCTGCAACGCCCAGCTCGAAAGGTCCGCCGCGGCGTACGGCGAGGGCAATTGGAAGATCACCTCCAGGACGACTCTCACACTCGGCGCGCGCATGACGCGCGACAGCAAGGACTGGATCGGCCGCCAGCAGGTATTCGTGCAGCAGCTGCCCTCGCCTGCCGGCGCCTTCGATCCGAGCTTCACCTGGCAGCAGCTCGGCAACCTCATGAACGCGGCCAACTTCGCGGCCTATCCGTTCGGCGTGGTCACCGACAGCCATACCTGGACCGATCCCACTTACCGCCTGACCCTGTCCCACCAATTCACGCCCGATATCTTCGCTTACGGCACGTACGCTCATGGCTTCAAGGGGGGCGGCTACAACGATCAGGTGGGCACCAGCGGCAATCCGATCACGCCCGACGAGAAAAGGCCCACCAATCCGGAGAAGGCCGACTCATTCGAGGTGGGTCTGAAGAGCGAGCTCCTCGACCACCGGGTGCGGCTCAACGAGTCCCTCTTCTATGTGAAGTACAAGGACGCCATCCGGCAGGTGGTCGTGCCCGTAACGAATCTCAACGGTCAGCCGGGCGAGGAGACTCTCTTTCGCAATGCCGCGTCGATGACGGTGTATGGCCTCGAGAACGAGCTCACTGCGCGGCTCACCGACTCGCTCATGCTGCATCTGCCTTTCAGCTATCAGCACTGCAAGTACGACAGCTTCACGAGCGGAGAGGGCGCCGCCCTCGTCGACCTCTCAGGCCTGCCGGTCAACCGTTGTCCGGAGTGGACGGCGACTGCGGCCTTGAGCTACACCTCACCGCTTCCGGCCTCCCTCGGAACGCTCGTGGTCGACGGCTCGCTCAACTACATCTCGAGGAACCTGGACACCTATTCGATCGCACAGCCGTACGCGCCGTTCACCCAGACCTACGCCGAAGGCCGGACTCTCATCGACGCGTCTGTGACGTACAGGACGCCCGATGAGAGAATGTTCGTGCGCCTCATCGGCCGCAATCTCGCCGACAAGGTGTACGTGGAATCAGCCCAGAACGTCGATCCGCTGTGGGTCTGGGCGTTCTACGGCGAGCCGCGTTATCTCGGGCTCCAGGCCGGCTATGATTTCAGCACCCGCTGAAGAGTGAGCTCGGAGCGTCCCGTCGCGCGCAACCACCGTGGATTTTCGTCTCACCGATGAGCAGCTCGCGCTGCAGGCCGCGGCGCGCAGGTACGTGCGCGAGCGCCTGCTGCCGCTCGCCGCGGACATCGATCGCGATGACGTCCCGCCGCCGCGGACGCTGCTGCGCGAGTACGCCGGCATGGGCTTTCTCGGCATCAATGTGAGCCCGGAGCTCGGCGGCCTCGGACTCGGCAACCTCGAGGCGCTGCTCGTCCTGGAGGAATTCGCCAAATGCTCCTCCGCCCTCGCCTTTCCGGTTTTCGAGTCCTGCGTCGGCCCGGTGCGCGCGGTGGAGCGCTTCGGCGGCGAGGCGCTGCGCCGGCGCATCGTGCCCGGTGTCTGCCGCGGAGAGATGGTGGTTGCGGTGGCGATGTCGGAGCCGAACGCCGGCTCGGCGCTCACCGATCTGGCGACGCGTGCGGAAACTCACGGCGATCGTCTGGTCCTCAACGGCACCAAGCGTTGGTGCTCGGGCGGCGGCCATGCGGACGCCTACGTCGTGTATTGCCGCATGAGCCCGGAGCCTGGAGCCAGGGGCATCGGCGCGGTGCTGGTCGAGAAAGGCACCCCGGGCCTCTCCTTCGGCGAGCGCGAGCGCCTGATGGGGTTTCGCGGCATTCCGAGCAGCGATCTTTACTTCGATGCCTGCGACGTGCCGCTCGAGAATGTCGTGGTGCCCGCCGGCGGCTTCAGAAAGCTGATGGAGGCATTCGACCTGGAGCGGTGCGGAAATGCCACGATGGCTCTCTCGCAAGCGAGCGGCGCCTTGGAGGACGTGCTGCGCTACGTTCAGGAACGAAAGCAGTTCGACAAGCCGCTGGTCGAATTCCAGGCCGTGCAACTGAAGCTCGCGGAGATGCAGATGCGAGTGGAGGCCGCGCGGCTCCTCATCTGGCGCGCGGCGGTCAACGCCGGCGGAGGACTTCCCGACGTACTCGACTCCTCGGTCGCCAAATGCTTCGCCAATGAAATCGCGCGGGAGGTCTGCGGCCATGCCGTGCAGCTCATGGGCGGTTACGGCTATTCCGGGGAATACCCGATGGAGCGACGGCTGCGCGATGCCTGGGGCTGGGGAATCGCCGGGGGCGCGATCGACATCCAGAAGGTCAACATCGCCGCAGCGATGATCGGGCGGCGCTTCGATCAGCGCCGTTGAACCGCGGGGTTTGCCGCCGGTCGTTCGGCCTCGAGCGCGACCTCGATCGTGCCCGCAACCACCCGCACCGGATACCGTGACAGCGGGCGGCTGGCGGGCGGACCGAGAACGCGGCCATCGCGGGCGTCGAATGACGCGCCGTGCAAAGGACAGATCAGGCGCACACCCCGCAAGCGCCCCTCGTCCATTCTCGCGAACGCATGCGTGCAGATGTTATCGAGCGCGAAGACGCCATCGCGCGTGTGGCAGATCAGCACCTCGCGTCCGGCCACTGAGACACAGCGCATACGCCCTTGCGCCAGCTCGGCGAGAGCCAGGGCGGGATGGAAGGTCGGCTCGGTCACGGGAGCGTTTCTCCAGGGTTTCGCGCGGCCGGCCCTACTCTATCGCACCGCTTTCAAAACAAACAGGAATGACTGTTTCTTTTTGGCCGCCGGTGGTGCTACGATGCCGTTCGACCGCCAGGGGGTTCGGCATGTCCAAGATCACCTTCATCGCCAGGATGACCGTCAAGCCCGAGCGCGAGCGCGAATTCGTCGAGTGCTGCCGCCAGCTCGAAGCACATGTCCGGACGCACGAGCCGGACACGGTCGTCTATGAATTCTTTCGTCTGCGCGAGCCGAACCGGTTCGCGGTGCTCGAGGCCTTCCGCGACGACGCGGCCGAGCACCGACACATGAGCTCGCCGGTGCTGGCGCAAGTCGGACCCCGCATCGCGGCGTGTCTCGAGGGCACGTGGGTGCGCGAATACTTCGATCCGCTCTGAGCAGTCCCCCATGAGCTCAGCCGACCGGCCCCCGCGCAGCGAGTCCCTGCGGTCCGTCCGGATACAGGTCACCACACTCGGCGATCTGCTGCTCGGCGCGGCCGATCGCTACCCCGATTCGCCCGCGCTCATCCTGCCCGGGCAACGCATGTCCTACGCGCAGCTCGCCGAGCGCGCGCTCTGGCGCGCACGCAGCCTGCAGGCGCTGGGCGTGAAGCCGCGCGAGCACGTAGGGCTGCTCCTGCCCACCTCCATCGAATTCGTCGAGCTTCTCTTTGCGATATCGCTCTGCGGTGCGATCGCCGTACCGATGAACGCGCGTTACCGGCACAACGAGCTCGCCTACGTCATCGAGAACGGCGACCTCGTCGTCGTAATCACGACGGACCGGATCGCAGAGCAGGTGAACTTCGTCGAACGGCTGCATCGGGCCCTGCCCGAGCTGAGTGCCGCACAGGATCCGCACCGCCTGTCGCTCGCGACCGCTCCGCGACTGCGCAATCTGGTGCTGTTGGGTGCGGCACGACCGCAGGGATTTCTCGCGCAGGGCGCATTCGAGGCGCTGGCAGAGGACGCGAGCGAAGATCCGGTACACGAGTCGCGCCTGCGCGTACGGCTGCGCGATGTGGCGCTGATGCTCTACACCTCAGGGACCACGTCCAATCCCAAGGGGTGCCTCATTACGCACGAAGCCATGGTGCGCAATTCAATCGCTCTCGGGCGCCATCGCTACGGGCTGAAACACGAGGATGTCTTCTGGTCGCCCCTGCCGATCTTCCACATTGCCGCGATCCTCCCGCTCTGCGCGACCTTCGACGTGGGTGGTGCCTACGCGACCATGGCGCATTTCGAGGCAGGCGCGGCGCTCAGGATGCTGGAGAGCGAGCGGGTGACGGCGACCTACCCGTGCTTCGTCACCATTATGTCGGATCTCATCCACCATCCGGATTTCCCGCGTACCGACCTCTCCCGCATCCGCCTGATGAATTCCAACTTCGCGGTTCAGCCCCGTGCCATCGCGGACGCAATGCTGAAGGCCATCCCGGATGCTACCTACGTCGGGACGTTCGGAATGACGGAAACCGCAGGCACCGTGACGACGAGCCGGCTGGATGACCCCCTTGGTGAGCGCATCACCCGCCTCGGCCGCACACTGCCCGGGCTCGAACTGCGGATTCTCGACCCGGCAACGGGCCAAGACGCGCCGGGAGGCGCTCGCGGCGAAATCCTCGTACGCGGCTACAGCACGCTCGAGGGGTACTACAAGGACCCGGACAAGACGGCGCAGGCCATCGATGCCGAGGGTTGGTTTCATACCGGGGACATCGGCTCGCTCGACGAGTCCGGCACCGTGATGTTCCACGGCCGTCTCAAGGACATGCTGAAGGTCGGCGGCGAGAACGTGGCCGCGGCCGAGATCGAGACGTGTCTGCAACGGCATCCGGCAGTGAAGCTGGCGCAGGTCGTCGGCGTCCCCGACGGGCGCTTGGTAGAAGTCGCCGCGGCGTTCATCGAGCGCCACGCGCAAGCTGCCGTCACGGAGCAGGACCTGATCGAGTTCTGCCGGCGCGAGATCGCGAGCTTCAAGGTGCCGCGCCACGTGCGCTTCGTCACCGAGTGGCCCATGTCGACCAGCAAGATCCAGAAGTTTCGACTGCGCGACCAGCTCCTCGCCGAGCTCGGTCTCAACAACGGCTGAGGCCATCCATGTCCACCACCTTCATCGCCACTCTCGTCGTCAAACCGGGTATGGAGAGCCGCCTCGAGGGACTGCAACGCGAGCTCTCACAGCTCACGCACGAGAGCGAGCCCGACACCATCGTCTACGATGTCATCCGGCATCGCACCCGACCCTCGACGTACGTGGTCTACGGGCGGTTCAGAGACGAGCGTGCCTTCCAGGTGCACATGGCATCGCCGTCTCACGAGCGGCTCGTGCCTCCGATCCTGGCGAGCCTCGCGCAAGAGATGGACCTGCAGTTCTACGACTGGATCGCCTGAACGTCTGCGGCTCAGTGTCGGCCGGGACTGAAGGCGAGCAGCACGTTGCCCGGCATGTGGAAATACAGGCCGTAGCCTGAGTTGACCAGCACGTAGCCATCGCGCACGGCGACACCCGGCCCGCCGAACGAGCCGCCCTGAGCCACCGCGCCGGAGACGGTCGCGAATTTCCGCAGCGCGTCGAACTGCCAGATGACGCGTCCACTGCTCGCATCATAGGCCCGCAGCATTCCGTCCAGATGCCCGGCAAACACCACGCCGGGAATGACGGTGATCGCGGCCGTGATGCCCGGGTCACAGAAGGGGCGCGAGCCGCAGGTATCGGGCGCCGGGGCAGACCAGATCGGCCGTCCGGTCGCGGCATCGAACGCAAAAAGCCCGGGGTGAGGCGATGAGGAGTACTTGCGGCCGTCGTGACCATCCTTCATGTCCGCTATGGGCACGAACAGGCGACCGTCCGCTGCCGCCATGCCGAACTCCACTCCACCCTGGATGCCGCCGCGACCGACACGCCTGCGCCACAGCAAAGCACCGCCAGTCGGATCGATACCGGCAACGACACCGTTTTTCTGTCCGGCGAGCACGACATCTGTGCCGCTCGGGAGCCGCTCCAGGATCGCCGAGGCGCCGAAGTCGGCATCCGGCCCGTCATCAGCCGGACAGTTCGGGCCTGCGTTCCCCATGCAGGCGGCATTCCAGGCATCATTCTTCAACATCTGCCGCCTCCATACCAACCTGCCATCGCTGAGCCGCAACGCAACGATGGCATCACTCGAAGCGTCAGCGGGCCCCGTATAGTTGTCACCCGTGCCGAAGTAGAGCACGCCGCGGCGTGCATCGACGCTCGGGCTGTTCCAGACCGGCGCACCCGAAGGTGCCAGGATGGGCTGTCCCGATGACGTGACACCCCTTGGCTTGGGCTCTTCGTCGATCAGGTAAGTGCGCCAGCGAACTGCTCCGGAGTCGGCATCGAGGGCCACGATCGATCCGCGAAAGGTGCAGCAGGCCTGCCGCGGCTTCGCCGCCGCGGTGACCTCCTCCAAAGAGGACACCGGAACGTACAGACTCCCACCATGCAGCGACGGTGTTCCGGTCACCGTGGCATCCGGGTGCCGAGCGACTTTGACGCGCCAGAGCACATGGCCCGAAAGCGCATCGAGTGAATATACGTGTCCGATCAGATCGCCGAAGAACAGCCGATGACCCTTCACGCCGTCGCCGGGAGTGGCGAGCACGATTCCGGTACGGACTTCGGCCGCGGCGTGGTACGTCCAGCGGACGCAACCGGACTTCAGCGAGAGCGCGTATACCGTACCGTCCTGACTTCCTACGTATACCGCCCCGTAGGCGATGGCCGGCTGCGAGCGCGCGCGAATCGCCCCCGGGAAGGCGAATGCCCAAGCGAGCTTCAGATGCGGCACCTCTTGCAACGGCAAGCCGGCGACCGCTCCCGGCGTGAAGCGGGAGTTGTCGTGCCCCCAGCCGAACGGCACCGGCGGCTCGCCGGGATCGAAGCGCCCCGCAGGACCTCGACAGAGCGGGGCCGGACGCGACACGCCGGAAGCACCGGCGGCTCCTCCGGTGAGGTACTCCGCAACCTTCTCCTTGTCGCCCGCGCTCAGTGAGCGACCCTCCTCGGCCATCATGCCGCTCGTCAGCGCCTCGACGACGGAAGTAGACGACATCATCTGGAGGAACTGCTTCGCAGGCGCGCCGGGTTGCTGGCCCTCGTGGCAGACGGCACAGTGTTGGCGGAAGAGACGCGCGCCTGGCGTTCCTTGCGGATCCGCGGCCTTCCCGAGGCCGGGCAGGAGAGCGACCACGAGAGCGAGCGCACACGGCACAGTGAGTCGATGCATCGCGATTCCCCCGTTTGAGATTGCGGCGCTTAGAGTTTCGCGGGCGCCTCGATCAGCTCGCGCACCGTGGCGAGAAAGGCGGCGCCCGCGGCGCCGTCGACCACCCGGTGATCAGCGGACAGAGTCAGCGTCATGACTTTCGCCACGACCGGCGCACCAGCGCGGGCGATGACGCGATCCTCCGCAGCGCCCGCGGCAAGGATGGCGACCTGCGGCGGATTGACGATCGCATCGAAGCGCGAGAGACCATGCATCCCGAGGTTGGAGACGGTGAAAGTCCCGCCGGCGATGTCCTCCCGGGTGAGCGCACCGCGGCGTGCTCTCGCGGTGAGATCCGCCGTGTCGGCGGCGATCTCGGCCAGGCTCTTCGTGTCGGCGCGGCGCACCACCGGCGTGATGAGGCCGGCCGGGGCGGCAACGGCGATCGCGATGTCGGCGTGAGGGAACTCCAGGATCTCCTCGTCTTCGAGCCACGCGTTGATTGCGGGGTGCGCGAGGAGAGCGAGCGCACAGCTTCGCACCAGAAGATCATTGACGGTGATGCGCCGGCCGCTCACGCGGCTTGCCTCGGCGGCCAACTCGA
Source organism: Steroidobacteraceae bacterium (assembly GCA_036278795.1). Taxonomy (GTDB): domain Bacteria; phylum Pseudomonadota; class Gammaproteobacteria; order Steroidobacterales; family Steroidobacteraceae; genus 13-2-20CM-66-19. The sequence continues at coordinate 167,493 of DASUKK010000020.1, forward strand.
GGAGGGCATCGCACTTCACATCGAGGCTCAGCCGATAATGCGGGATCGTCTGCTTCGCCTCGAGGAGCCGCCTGGCAATGGTCGCCCGCGTTGCGGAAAGGCGCGCGCGCACCGGCATGTTCGCGGGCGAGCCGGCCACGGCGGGTCCCTTCCCGGCGGACTCGCGGGCCGCCTGTGCGGCCATGACGTCTTCGCGTGTGATGCGCCCATTGCGCCCGGTCCCGCGGATGCTGGAGACATCGATGCCGAGGTCGTCGGCCAGGCGCTTGGCAATCGGGCTGACGCGCGGCTCTTCCTCATCGGCCGCGAGTGGCCTGCCGGCGGCCGCTGCATCAGCACCGGCCCCAGTGGCGGCCCGATACGCCTTCGTGAGCGCCGCCTGCGACTCCGGCTCGAAGGAGACCTTTGCCCCCTGGAACGCGGCGATGAACCGCTCGAGCTCCGCCTCGCTCACCTCCGGCGGGGCCAACACCGCGAGCAGCGCTCCGACGGGCTTCAGATCACCGGGTCCGGCGACGATTCGCCGCAGCGTCCCGCTCGCCGGAGCATCGACGGCGTTGACGATCTTCTCCGTCTCGACTTCGAGGAGCGGCGCACCTTTCGCGACGACTTCCCCTTCGTTGACATTCCAGCGGCCGACGGTACCTTCGGTCATCTCGATGCCCCATTTCGGCATCGTGACCGCCTGAATGCGCTCGCTCACGCCGGCCGCCCCAACACCTGGCGGATCGCGGCCTCGATCCGTTGTGGGCCCGGTACGTAGGAGCGCTCGAGCGCGGGCGAGAAGGGAACGGGCGTGTGCGGCGGCGTGACCTGGATCACCGGCGCCCGCAGCGAGCGGAATCCCGGCCCGGCGGCGAGCGCCGCAATGTCCGCCGCCAGCCCGCACCGCGGTGGCGTCTCGTCCACGATGACGAGGCGTCCGGTCTCCTCCAGGCTCTCGAGAATGGTGTCCTCATCGAGCGGCGAGGTGGTACGCGGGTCGATGAGGTCGCAGCGGATACCCTCCTTCGCCAGGGCATCGAGCGCCTTCTCGGCAAACGGCACCATGCGGGCCAGCGCGACTACCGTGGCATCGCTGCCCGCGCGCACCAGGCTCGCCTCGCCGAACCGCACGGTGTACGGCTCCTCCGGTACCTCGCATTTGCGCGGGTAGAGCGCCTTGTGCTCGAAGAAAGCGACCGGATCGTCGTCGCGGATCGCCGCGATGAGCAATCCCTTCGCATCCCGCGCGTTCGAGGGAACGACGACCTTCAGTCCCGGCACCGCGGTCAGCAATCCATAGATCGATTGCGAGTGTTGCGCACCCATGCTCATGCCCGCGCCCATCGCCATGCGGATCACGACCGGACAGCGGCTCTTGCCGCCGAACATGTAGCGGAACTTCGCCACCTGGTTGTAGATCTGGTCCATGCACACACCGACGAAGTCGGCAAACATGAGCTCCGCGACCGGCCGCAGTCCCGCGAGCGCCGCGCCCGCCGCCGCCCCGACGATGGCCGACTCGCTGATCGGTGTATCGATGACACGCCCGGCGCCGAAGCGCGGCAACAGCCCCTTGGTGACGCCGAAGATGCCGCCCGAGGCTTCGCGCTCCCCCGAACTGCCGCCGGCGCCGCCGGAGACATCCTCTCCCAACACGATCACGCGCGAATCGCGCTCCATCTCCTGGTGCAGTGCCTGATTGATCGCATCGCGCATCGAAAGCTGAGGCATGCCCGTCCCGGTCAGTAGCTGATGTAGACGTCGGTGGTGAGCTCCGACTCCGGCGGCAGAGGCGCCGCCCGTGCGGCGCGTACCGCCGCATCGATCTGCTCCGCCACCTCGCAATCGATTGCATCGAGCTCTGCGCTCACGAGCGAGCCGCTCTGTGCCACGCTGGCGCGAAAGCGCGCGAGGCAATCCATCGTGGCCCGGTGACGCGCCACCTCGTCGTGCGCGCGGTACTTCTGCGGATCACCTTCGAAGTGGCCGTAGAACCGGGTGGTCATCGCCTCGATCGCGCCCGGGCCGCCGCCGCTGCGCGCGCGCTCGAGCGCACGCCGCATCGCCGCATTCACGGCGAAGAAGTCGGACCCGTCCACCCGCTCGGCGGCCATGCCGAAAGCGGCAGCGCGAGCCATGATGTCTTTCGAGCCGACCGCGTAGCCGGCGCCGGTGTGCTCGCTGTAGCCATTGTTCTCGAACACGAATATCGCCGGCACTGCGAGCACTACCGCGAGATTCATCGCCTCGAAAACGGTGCCTTGGTTGCAGCTGCCGTCCCCGCCGAAGGCCACACTCACGCGCCAGTCCGCGCCTTCCGGGCGATGCAGCTTGCAGGCGATCGCGGCGCCTACGGCAAGCGGCGGCCCGGCGCCGACGATGGCGTTGGCACCGAGCATGCCCTTGTCGAAATCGGCGATGTGCATCGAGCCTCCCTTGCCCTTGCAGAGTCCGTCACGCCGGCCGTAGATCTCCTTCATCATCCCGGTGATGTCGCACCCCTTGGCGATGCAGTGCCCGTGACCGCGATGCGTGCTCACGATGTAGTCCTCATCCGTCAGGTCCGCGCAGACGCCGACCGCGACGGCTTCCTGCCCGGCATAGAGGTGCGTGAAGCCTGGAATCTCCCCCGTGGCGATCTCGACATGCAGGCGCTCCTCGAATTCCCGGATCGTCTTCATGCGCCGGTAGGCGCCGAGCAGCCGTGACTTCTCGGATGTCATCGCATCTCCTACGGCGCCCCGGCGGGCCTGCCCTGCGGGCCGTAGACATAGTCATCGAGCACCTTGTGGAAATGCCGGATGCGCAGCTCCTGGGCACCGATCCAGAGGCCCTTGAACCCCTGCGAGTGCATCCCCGCCTGCACGCCCGGCAGGTTCTCGGCATCCTGGTCGAGCACCAGACCGATCGACTTGTCGCCGTGCTTCCAGCGCTTGTGCTCGGCGCGCGCGGGCCACTCCTTGCCGTCCGCCACCAGCTCGAAAGTCATGATGTCGTAGAACATGCGATCGGGATCGCGCGGATGGGGCCTTTGCCGGAAGATCCAGAAATCGTCGGCGTGCACGTTGAGCGAGAGGTTGGGAAAGATCAGATAGTGAAAATCGTCCGTGAGCTGATCGTCGCTGAGACGTGAGTAGTCCTTGCCCTGACTCGCCCCGTAGGCCCGCTTGTGCTTCTGCACGTCGCGGCGGATCTCGGAGACCGGTTTGTCGTAGTCGGCCGGATCCAGGCCCGCGGCCTTCATGATCGTCTTGATCGGCTCCGGGATGGAGGGCGGCTTGCGCACCCGTGGCGAGAGCGTGCCAAAGGGAATCAGGTAACGGTTGTGGCGGCCGTAGCAGTCGATCTGCACGTCGAGATCGTGCAGGTACCAGAGGAGCTGCGGATGGATTCCCTGTACGTGATAGGTCTCGTTGAACGCGTCCACGGAGGTCTTCCAATTGCAGTCCCATTCCACCGTGATGTCGCGCGTCTGCACCATCTTGTGCAGGTTGTAGGGCTCGAGGTGCCGCGGCAGCGGCTCGAGATACTCGAGCAGCGGCGGCGCCGACGCATCGAGCGAGTACCAGATGAAGCCGCCCCACCGATCGCAGCGCAGCTCCGGCAACCCATGCGGCGGCTTCCCCTGCGGAAAGGTGTCGATGTCGGGAATACGGTGGAAAGAGCCGTCGAGATCGTACTCCCAGTGGTGGTACGGACACTTGAGCGACAGCGTCTCACCGGTGGTGCCGATCCCACAGCCGCGGATGCGGTTGCCACGATGCTGACAGACGTTGTAGAACGCACGCACCGAGCCGTCGCGCTGGCGCACGATGAGGATCGACTCCGGCCCGATCTCCGTCACGATGTAATCACCGGCCTCGGGGATGTCGACATCGCGTCCGCCGAGGAGCCACACCTTGGTCCACATGCGCTGCCACTCGAGCGCCATGAACTCGGGCGAAAAATAGCGCCGCGGGTCGATCGTCCCCTGCCCGAGCCCGGGATCCGGCGCCTTGCCGAGCGGAGTGCCGGGGCTGTCTTCGGGTTTGACGCGCGGCACCGGTGTGAACGGCGGCGCCTTGGATCGCTCCCAGAAGTCGTCCATCAGAACTGCACGCGCTTGGTGAAGCCGTTGTCCGCGACGAGATTGGATCCGGTGATGAGGCTGCCGGCGGGACTCGCGACGAAGGCGACGATGCGCGCCACCTCTTCCGGCGTGCCCATGCGCCCGCCGGGAATCTGCCGGAGCGCGTAGTCGAAGAGCTTCGGCATCGTTCCCTTGATCAGCTCCCACGCGCCGCCATCGAAATAGATCGGGCCCGGAGAGACGGAGTTCACGCGTATCCCCTTCTTGCCCACGTGCTGGGCGAGCTGCTTGGAGTAAGTGATGAGGGCGGCCTTCATCGCGTTGAAAGCCTGCGGCACACCGAAGGTCTCCAGGGCATTGGTGGAAGCGATGATGACGACGGACCCCGACCCGGACTTCTCGAGGTGCGGCATCAGCGCCTCGCAGCCGCGCACCGTGTGCATCACATCGACCTCGAAGTTGCGCGTCCAGTTCTTTTCGCTGTCGAAGCCGCCGCCCGCGCTCACGTTGGGGACGAAGATGTCGCAGCCGCCGAGCGCCTGCGCCGAGCGTTCGAGCCATGCCTTGTAGGCCTCACCCTCGCGCACGTTGACCGCCTCGCCGAGGACGTTGACGCCGCGCTGTTCGAGAGCGCGCACGGTCGACTCGACTTCCTCGGCCGTGCGCGAGCAGAGCGCGATGTCCGCGCCCTCGGTCGCGAAAAGCTCGACGATGGCGCGGCCGATGCCCTTGGTCGCGCCCGTGACGATTGCTTTCTTTCCCCTGAGACCCAAGTCCATCGCGCTCTCCTTCGAGTGACGACAGCGCTGGGATTATAGGCTGCGGCGAGCGGAATACAATCAGGCTTGACTGTTTTTTTTATGAGCCGGATCGGGCAAACCGTCCCCTGGGCGGGCCGCCCCGGGAGCCTTCGCGCCCGCCGCGGCGAGGCTCGCATTGATCTCCCGCGGCAGCGGATTGCGCCGCAGGGTCAGCCCGCCGTTCACCTGCAGAGTCTCCCCGGTCATGAAGCACTCCCCGCCCGCGAGCCACAGCGCGGCATCGGCGACATCTTTCACGGTGCCGATCCGTCCCAGCGGGTACTCCTTCACGAAGGCCTCCTCGAGGCCCGGCATCGCCACCTCGCGCGAGGTCATGGGCGTCGCGGTGAGCCCAGGCGCAATGCAGTTGACGCGCACCCCGCGCGAGCCGAACTCGTTCGCGAAGCAGCGCGCGAGCGCCTCGCCGCCCGCTTTGGTCCCAATGTATGCGGCGTGGTGGAAGAGCGGCGCCCGCACCGAGGCCGACGAGGTGAGCACGACCGAGCCGCCGCCGCAGGCGGCAACCGCCTGACAGAACACCTGCAGGAAGAAAAACGCGCCCTTGAACTGCAGGTCCATGAGACGATCGATCTGCTCCTCGGTCGTCTCGAGGAGCCTGGCAATGAGGCCGAGGCCCGTGCAGTTGACCGCAATGTCGATCCGTCCGAAAGCATCGGTCGCGCAGCGCGCGAGCGCCTCGATTTCCTCCCTGCGGGTGATGTCACAAAGTGTGAAGCGCCCGTCGATTTGCGCGGCGAGCTCGCGCAGCGGCGCCTCGTGGCGGCCGCCGACGACCACGCGCGCGCCCTCCGCGGCGAATCGCCGCGCGATCGCCTGGCCCATGTTGTCCCGGGCCGCCGCGCCGAGCACGACCGCCACCTTGTCCGCCAGACGTTTCATCGCCACGAGCCTCCACCCAACGCCACCGGAAGTACCACCCCATGAACGATGAGCTGGTTGCCCTGGAAAAGCGCCTGCGCGTCCTTGAAGACCGCGCCGAGCTGCGCGAGCTGGTCGCCCGCTACGGCGTCGCCGTCGACGACCGCGACATAGCCGCCTTGACGGAGCTCTTCACACCGGATGGCGCATTCCGCTCCGTTGATGGCGTCATGAGCGCAGTCGGGCGGGATGCCGTGATAGAACAGTTCCACGGCCGTTTCGCGGCGCTGCAGGCTACCAATCACATCGCCCACGACCAGATCCTCGACTTCGCTGCCGACCCCGATGCAGCCGAGGGTCTGGTGACCTCCCACGCGGAGGTCTGCCGTCATGACCGGACATTCGTCGCGGCGCTGCGCTACCGCGATCGCTATAGCCATCACGAAGGCCGCTGGCGCTTCTTCGAGCGCTGCCTGTCTTTCCTTTACTACCTTCCGGTCGAGGAGTACGCCGAAGGTTTCGCCGGCCGTCTGCGAATGCGAGCTTATGGCGACAGGCGACCCGCGGACTATCCGGAGAGCCTGCCCGTTTGGCGGCGCTATCATCGGGAGGACTGACGGTCCGTCGTAACAGAACGGCGCTCGACGAGATTGGTGCTGCGGCAGGTGAACACCGTCTCGCCGCGCTGATTGAGCAAGGTGTACTCGAACACCACGACGCCCCGACGTAAATCCTTCTGCGAAGGACGCTTGCTGAGGCATAGCGCCCTGGCGCTCAATGCGTCTCCGGCGCGCACCGGATGCGGGAAGCGCACGTCATCCCAGGCGATGCCGCAGATCCAGGCGACGTCTCCGCAGATCTGGTGATCGAGCTGGCGCCACACCGCCATGGTGAAGATGCCGGAGGCGATCAGCCCGCCGAAGATCGAGCGCGTCGCAGCTTCTGGGTCCGCATGGAAGTACTGCGGGTCATAGGTACGAGCAAACTCCAGCAACTCGGCCTCGGTGACCTCGCGCCTGTCCGACAGCCGCTCGTCCCCCTCGATCAAATCTTCGAAGTAACGCATGCCGATGCGGCGTCCGCTCCGCTTCGCGTCCCCTCACTGGACCGTGAGGGCATTGTCGATCACGAGCTCGGCGCCGTTGACGAACTGCGACTCGTCCGACGCGAGGTACACGACCAGATTGGCGACGTCCCGCGGCTTCCCGAGCCCCCACGGAGCCGCCTGGTGGTCCTGCATCCTCATGCCCAGGGCGGCGTTCGCCTGCTCGATCATCGGGGTCTCGATCGCACCGGCGTGAATCGAGTTGCAGCGAATCGCATACTTGCTCATCTGGCAATGGACCGCTATCGACTTCGTCATGGCGCGTACGGCTCCCTTGGCGGCGCTGTAGGCGAAGAACACCGGATACCCGAGGTGCGAGGCGACCGACGACATGTTGATGATCGAGCCGCCGCCCGAGTCGCGCAAGGCGGGAATGGCGGCCTTGCACCCCAGGAACACGCCTTCGGACATCACCGCGTTGGCGAAGCGGAATTGCTCGAGGGTAGTCGTCTCGGGCGTGGCGACCACGACGACGCCCGCATTGTTGACGAGAACGTGCAGCGCACCGAAGCGGCGAACACAGTGGGAGACCACCTCGCCCCAACGGCGCTCATCGCGCACATCCTGGGCGATGAAAGCGGCACAGTCGGCGCGGACGCCGTTGAGCTCGGCGGCTACCTGCGCCCCCGCAGCCTCGTTGACGTCCGTGAGCAGTACGCGGGCGCCCTCTTCGACCATGGCGCGGCCATCCGCGCGGCCGAGCCCGGAGGCAGCCCCGGTGATGAGGGCGACTTTGCCGGCCAGTCGGTTCATGATTGACTAGAATCCGCAAGAGCCCGGATGAGCCTGAAGAGCACGCTACCAGTCAGCTCATCCTGTTTCAATCAGCTTTGACTTTTTTTTGCGCAGCGCGCATGCTCATTCAATCAGGGAAATCTCCGTGAGTACCCAACGCTCCTCGACGCTCCCCAAGTCCGCCACGGACGACGCCGAAGAATCCGGGTGGCAGGCGCAAAAAAGCGCCAACACGCGGACGCAGATCACCGAGGCGGCCATCCGCTGCTTCGTGGAGTATGGCTATTCCCAGACGACGACCACGCTGATCGCTGAAAAGGCGGGGCTGTCGCGCGGGGCGATGCTGCACCATTTTCCCTCGAAGCTCGCCGTGGTGAGCGCGGCCGTCGAGCATCTGCATGCCAAGCGACTGCGGGCCTTTCGCAAAGCGGTGGCCAAACCCGCCGCCGGGCGTGATCATTTGCGCCAGAGTCTGGAAGCGTACTGGGCGCATGTGCGCCATCCGATGTTCGTGGCGTTCTTCGAGCTCGCCGTAGCGGCTCGAACGGACAAGGAGCTGGCCGCGATCCTTCGTCCCGCGCAGGAGGCCTTCGAGCGCGAATGGTACGACGCCGCGGTGGAAGTGTTTCCGGAATGGAAAGGCCGCGGAGAGAAATTCGACTTGGCCCTCGATCTGGTGCACTACGTGCTCGAGGGTATGGCGATCAGTTTTCTCACTCACAAGGAATCCGAGCGCGACAAGCGGCTGATGGAGTACCTCGACGAGAGAATCCACGAGCTCGCCGGCCTGCCGATGCGCGCGGCCAAGTCCTAAGGCGTTTTGCTGACCTACCCTTTCCCGTCTCCCCCGCCGCCCGGGGAGTCCCTGGAGGTCTCTCCGGGCGTGCTGTGGCTGAGGATGCCCCTTCCGCTATCGCTCAACCACATCAACGTCTGGGCGCTCGAGGATCGAGACACATGGACCATCGTCGATACCGGAATGCAGACGACCGAGGCCGCTGCAGCATGGCAAACCGCCTTCTCGGGTGCGCTCCGCGGTCGCCCTGTCGGTCGCGTGATCTGCACCCACATGCACCCGGATCACATCGGCATGGCCGGCTGGCTGACCCGCAGGTTCGATTGTCAGCTCTGGGTCACCCGCCTCGAGTACGTCACCTGCCGGATGCTCGTGGCAGACACGGGGCGGGAGGCGCCCACGGACGCAGTACGCTTTTATCGGACGGCCGGCTGGGACGAGACAGCGCTCGAGGACTACAAAGCGCGATTCGGCGGATTCGGCAAGTACATCCATGCGCTGCCGGAGAGCTTCCGGCGGATCAGCGACGGCAATGAGATCGAGGTCGGCGGCCGCATCTGGCGGGCCGTCATAGGGCGCGGCCACTCGCCGGAGCATCTGTGCCTGCATTGCCCGGACCTGGCACTGATGATCTCAGGTGACCAGGTACTGCCGCGGATCACCTCGAACGTATCGGTGTTTCCCACCGAGCCTGAGGCCGATCCGCTCGCTGACTGGCTCGCCTCGATCGCTGAAATCGGCCGCCGGATCCCTGACGATGTACTGGTGCTGCCGTCGCACAACGAGCCCTTTCGAGGCCTGCACGAGCGGCTCGGGCAGCTCGGCGCCTGGCACGAGGACCTTCTCGGCAGGCTGCGCGGTGCGCTGTGGCAGCCCAAGCGCGCGATCGATGTATTCGACCTCATGTTCCGCCGCCGCGTGGGGCTGAGTCTCCTCACACTCGCCACTGGCGAAGCCCTTGCTCATCTCAATTGCCTGATTCACCGCCGACAGGCGGCACGGGAGGTCGATGCAGAGGGTATTGCGTGGTACAGGACCCGGTGAGGGCACCGGCGTTTTCCCGCCGTCAAAACCCTCTCCGTTGGATGTCATGGGCCGTCTGCGCCAGCTCCTCGCGAAACTCCGGGTGGGCCACGGCAGCGAGGCGGCGGGCGCGCTCGGAGAGTGACTGGCCTTTGAGCTCCGCGGCGCCGAATTCCGTGACGACGACATCGACTTCGCTGCGTGCAGTCGTTACGGGCCCAGAGAGACGGGCCGTGATACGGCTGATCTTGCCGCCTCGCGCCGTCGCGGGCAGCGCGATGATGGATCGGCCCCCGGGCGATCGGGCGCCCGCGCGCACGAAATCCACCTGCCCGCCCGTGCCGCCGAGGTAGTGAGAGCCGCTCTGCTCCGCGTTCACCTGTCCGGTGAGATCCACTTCGAGCGCAGAGTTGATGGTCACGAGCTGCGGCAGGGCGGACAGCACCGCCGGCGCATGCGTGTAGGCGGTATTACGCAGTCCGATGACCGGATTGCGACCGGCGAATGCAAACAGACGCCGGGTGCCGATCAGTGCGCCCGTGATGGAGGTGCCTGCGTCGATCGGCTTACGCGCATTGGTGATCACCCCTGCCTCGACCAGATCGACGAGGCCATCGCCAACCATGCCGGAATGAATTCCGAGGTCGCGCCTGTCACGCAGCAGCCGCAGGATGGCGTCCGGTACGGCGCCGATACCCACTTGCAGGGTGGCACCGTCGCCGATGAAACCGGTCACGCCCCGCGCGATCGCAAGGTCGATCTCACTGATCGGCGCTGCCGGCAATTCGATCGGAGTGCGATCCACCCGGACGGCACAATCGATCCGTGCGGCGGGCAACACGGCGTCGCCGAAAGTGAACGGCACGCGCTCGTTCACCTCCGCGATGACCATCCTGGCCTTCTTCACGGCTGCAGCCACGAAGTCGCCGATCAGCCCGAAGCTGTGATCGCCGTCCGCATCGGGTGGACTGACCTGCACCAATGCCACATCACAGCCGATCAGTCCCTGATCGATCATCGGGGCCACCTGACTTCCGTGACAGGGCACGATCGCGAGGCAGTGTGCCTGCGTGAGCTCCCGCAGCGATCCGATGGCTCCTATGCTGGACATGGCGATCTTCCGTGCGGCCGGAGCATCCAGCACCCCTGAAAAACTGGTGGCCGCGAATGCCGCCAGGGGACCGATGGCCTCAGCCTGCGCGATCAGCGCCTCGATGAGGGTGGTTGGCTCACCGCACGCGTGGCCCCAGACGATGCGGTCACCGGGCCGCAGAAAACGGCTCAAATCGAGTCGGGCCGCATCGGTCGTAACCGTCATCGGGACGAGGCTCCGGCTACGAGTCCGGGCATGACTGGCGCACGTGCGAACTGTGGATCATCGAGCATGCGGGGAGATCGTAATGCGCGCGCTTCCTCGCGTGCAACACGCCAGGCATTTCGATCCCTCAGGTAGCGGTCGGGCTCGATTCGATGTACTTTCCGGTGGCCATCGCAGGGGCGATGCTGATCGCATGGGAGCGGTGCGGACCCTGCGCTATGGACAGGTGGACCACCGGGACACCGAGTGACATGTCGAGCCGACCCATGACCAAACATCGATTCGCACTCCGCTGGTTGTTGCTGCCGATGACGCTGCTCGCCTGCAGCTCTTTGACAGCGACGCTCGCCGCCACCCCCGGGGCTCCATGGCAATCTCCCGGACCCGCTCGGCAGGGCACGCAAACCCTCAGTGTGCCCGGCCTGCGGCAGCCGGTGCGGATACTGCGCGACCACTGGGGTATCGCGCACATCTATGCGGCGAACGAGCACGACCTCTTCTTCGCGCAGGGCTACAACGTCGCCGGCGACCGGCTGTTTCAGCTCGAGCTGTGGCGCCGGGAGGCGACCGGAACGGTGGCGGAGATTCTGGGGCGCGGCGAGCTCGAACGTGATATCGGCAATCGCCTGTTCACCTATCGGGGCGACCTGACCCAGGAGCTCAACTGGTATCACCCGCACGGCGCAGCGATCATCCAGGCGTTCGTCGATGGCATCAACGCCTACGTGGAGCGGACGCGGACGCAGCCGCAGCTCCTCAGTCGCGAGTTCCGGCTGCTCGGCATCAAGCCGGGACTCTGGACCCCCGCCGTGGTTGTGAGCCGCTTCAACGGCCTCCTCGGCAACATCGGCGAAGAGATGAATATCGCTCTGGCCGTGCGTGCAATCGGCGCCGGGAAGGTAAAGGACATCCTCTCCTTCCAACCGTCCGATCCGGATCTGAAGCTCGATCCCGCCATCGACTCAGCGCTCCTCTCGCCCGATATCCTGCACCTCTACTTCGCATTTCGCAGGCCGATCCACTTCACCGCGAATGAGCTCGCGGCCGGTTTCCGTAACGATCGCAGCGCCGCCGCGGCGCTCGGCGCCGCCATCCCCACGGCGGCCGACCTGAGCCGCGAAACGGCCGAGAACGGCAGCAACAACTGGGTCGTGGCCGGCAGCCGCACGCCGACCGGCTACCCGCTCATGGCCAACGATCCGCACCGCGCGCAAAGCGCACCGTCATTGCGCTACTGGGTACATCTGGTGGCGCCCGGATGGAACGTCATCGGCGCCGGCGAGCCGGCGCTTCCCGGCGTGTCGATCGGCCACAATGCCCATGGGGCCTGGGGCCTCACCATCTTCAGCGTCGACATGGAGGATCTCTACGTCTACGACACCAATCCGGGCAATCCGCTGCAGTACCTTTACAACGGACGCTGGCAATCGATGCAGGTCATTCGTGAAAGCATACCGGTCAAGGGGTCTGCGCCCGTCCCGGTGGAGCTCAAATACACGCGCCATGGCCCGGTGGTGTACGAGGATCACGCGCACCACAAAGCCTATGCCGTTCGCGCCGCCTGGCTCGCCACCGGCGGCGCACCGTATCTCGCCAGTCTGCGCATGGACCAGGCGCAGACCTGGGAGCAATTTCGCGACGCCTGCAGCTACAGCCATACCCCCGCCGAGAACATGGTTTGGGCAGACCGGGACGGTAACATCGGCTATCAGGCCGTGGGCGCGGCTCCCATTCGACCCAACTGGAGCGGCCTGGTGCCCGTGCCGGGCGATGGGCGTTATGAATGGAACGGCCTGCTGCCGATCAAGGCGCTGCCACATGTGCTCAATCCGGATAAGGGCTATTGGAATACTTCCAACAATTACATGATCCCCAGGCGATGGCCGTACCCGCAGGCGATCAGCTACCAGTGGGCCGACCCGTTCCGCTCGGAAGAAGTCGCGGGCGTGCTCGGCTCGGGACGCCAATTCACCGTGGCGGACATGGTCGGCCTGCAGAACTATCTGCTCTCCATACCGGCGCGCAGCCTGGTGCCGCTGTTGCGCGATCTGCCGATCGAAGACCGGGTGAGCGCGCGCGCCGCGCAACGGCTCCTGCACTGGGATTACGTGCTCGACAAGGACTCAGTGGCCGCCGGGATCTACGAAATGTGGCAGCGACACGTGATGTCGGACATGCACACATTGCTGGTCCCGCAAGCGGCGTCGGAATACATCGGAGCCATTTCCCTGAGCAAGGCCATCGATTTGCTGGAGGCGCCGGACGGCCGCTTCGGCAGCGATCCGATCCGGGGGCGCGACGCCTTCCTGACCACGGCGCTGCATGAGGCGGTCGCGGAACTGCACCAGCGCCTGGGCGGCGACATGAGCAAGTGGACTCTCGGCGCCTACCACCACGCCAGGATCCTGCATCCACTCGACCCCGCGCTCACCCCTCGGCAACAGGCCTCGTTCGACGTCGGCGATCTACCCCGCGGAGGCGACGGCTATACGATCGATGCGACCGGAAGCGGCGATAACCAGACCAGCGGTGGCTCCTTCAAGATCGTCGCGGACACCGGCAACTGGGACAACTCGGTCGGCATCAATAACCCCGGACAATCGGGCAACGTGGACAGCCCGCACTACCGGGATCTGTATCCGCTGTGGGCGCGGGGGAAGTACTTCCCCATTTTCTTCTCGGACGCGAAGGTGCGGTCGGTGGCTGAGTCACGACTCGAGCTGCAACCGGCCAGTGCGGGCAGCCCCGCCCACCCATAGGGCCACCGCCATACCGGGCGGAGTCCGCTCCTCATGTCGATTTGGCCGGCGCCCGTTCGGCCACGGAGCAGAGGCTGCCACGATCGTTGCGCGGCGCCATTGCGAAATCACCCGCTGGAGAGTCGAGCATGACATCGCCCCTTCCCGTCTGGGCCCGTACCGCGGTCATCAGCGCACGTATCATCTTCGCCGCCGTCTTTGCCATGGCCATGGCCTTCAAGTTCGCGGGCATGGCCGCAACCGCGAAATACATTGCCGCCGCCGGCATTCCCGCCGCTTACCCGCTCGCCTGGGTCGCAGCATTTTTCGAGCTCGCGCTCGTCCTGTGCTTTCTGACGGGGGCGTTTTTCCGCGAAGCGGCTCTTGCCGCGGCGGCCTATGTCCTGTTTCTCGCCTGTGTGTTCCATGGGCCGGCACACTGGAACGGGAACCAGGACCAGTTCGGATTCTTCGTCGACCATTTCACCTTCATAGCCGGGCTCCTCTTCGCCGCCGTCACGGGGCCGGGGGATGTCTTTGCGCTGGGCCGGCTGCGTCTGATTCCTACGGCTTAGGCAGCCGTAATCGTCGTCGCAGTACGGCCGCGTTTCTCGGGCAGCAAGAAGAATATCGATTCCACCGACGTACCGAGTTGACGCGCGAGTTTCAACGCGAGGAATACAGACGGAACGAAGACGCCGTTTTCCACCGTGTTGATGGTCTTTCGCGATACACCGACGAGCTCAGCCAGATCGGCCTGGGTGAGATTCTTCGCGGCACGCCACTGCTTGAGGCGGTTGCCGAGTTGCTCGTCAGCCATCTGCCGCGGCCCGACGATCGAGACGGATGTACACCAGGCTCGGCACCAGAAGACAAGCCGCCAGAACGAGAGGCAGCACCAGACCGATGTACGCCGGAACGAAAAGGTAGACCAGGTACAAGGCCACGAGAGCCGCGATCGCGGCAACGTAGCCTGCCTGCAGCATCCGTGACTTGAAGAATGCCAGGAGCTCGTCGCGCGGATCGGGCAGCAGCGTCTCGCCTGGATGCACGACGAGATTCAGCTCGACTGCGCAGAAGAGAAGAAACAGCGGTACCCCCAGAGCCAACAGGCGCGTGCGATGAGGTGGAGGGGCCGTCCAGCCGAGGATGATGAGACCCAGGAAGCACAGAATGAAGAGCCACCTCGCCCAGAGCGGCATCCGCTTCACGCGGCCTTGCCTCAAAGCTCCCCTGAAGGCGGCCTGGTCGGCAGCCCACTCTCCGCGGCGGAAGAAATGCAAATAAAGTAACTTACCGACACTCCAGATCGCGACGAAGAAGAAATCGTCCAGGAGGTAGCCGCCATGCCTCTCTTCGAATGCCCGGAGCGCAGACAAGTGCGCGAAGGGCCGGTAGTAAATGACGAGCAAGAAGCCCGCCAGGAAGAGGCCGAGCTCGACCCACTCGCCCCGGCTTTGCCGCCGTCGCCATCCAAATGGCGCATCGCTACGCCCTGGTCGACCTTCCTTCATGGATGCCCCGGACTGTTGAAAGAGGCCATAGAGTAACCTATAGGTTACATCGCCGCAAGTATCCGGGCATTGCATGCGGCAATGCCAGGTGTGATGCTCCGCGGCGGATGCGACCCGCATCCGATCGAACGGGGAGCGAGCCGGTGCGGATTCACAACACGATGAGGATGGCCGCGGGTGTGGCGCTGATCTCTTTTGCCGGGACGTTTGCCGGCGCGGCGCAGGCTGCTGCTCAGCGGGATGCGGCCGTGTATCGAGCGGTCGAGGCGAGCCGCCCGGGTGTGATCGCGCTCCTCAAGAGCATCGTCGATGTCGACTCCGGCTCCGGTGACATTGCCGGCGGTCGGCGCGTGGAATCGATCCTGTCCGGACCGCTGCGAGCCGCGGGTGCGCAAATACACACCGTGCCCGCCGAAGTGAGCGGAGTGGCCCCGAACCTGATCGCCGTATTTCACGGCAGCGGCAAGGCCAGGATACTCATCATCGCTCACGTCGACACCGTATTCGGTCCCGGCACTGTGGCGAAGCGGCCCTTCCGTGTCGCAGGCGACCGCGCCTATGGGCCCGGCGTGGGCGATGAGAAAGGCGGCGACGTCAATGCCGTCACCGCGCTCCAGATCCTGCACCAGCTCGGATTCAGGAACTACGCCACGATCACATTCATGCTCGACGGCAGCGAGGAGTTGGGATCGCCGGGCTCCACCAGGCTGATCGAGAGGCTGGCGCGGCAGAGCGATGTCGAATTCAACATGGAGCCGGGAGATCCGCCGGACGCGCTCACTGTCTGGCGAAAAGGCTCCGGAGACGTGGTCGTCCAGGTCCGGGGACGCGCGGCGCACGCAGGCATGGCACCGCAGAACGGCCGCAATGCCGCCATGGAGCTGGTCCATCAGATCGGGGCGCTGCAGGGCAAGTTCCCGCAGAGCGGGGACGGCACCACCGTCAACCTGACCGTGATTCGCGCCGGCGACCGCACCAACATCATTCCCGACCTGGCGGAGGCGACTTTCGACGTCCGCTTCAGAAATCCGGGCGATTTTCCAGGCATCGTGACTCGCATGAAGGCCTCGCTCGTGCCCACGAGCGTGCCGGACACGGTCGTGGGGATCGCGTCCCAAGGGTCCGCCTATCCGCCGCTCATCGACAATGCTCAGGTGCAGGCTCTGGGACATCGCGCCCAGGAGATCTATGCCGAGCTCGGCAAGACCGTCACCCTCTCCGGCAATGGGGGCGCTTCTGAGTCGGCGGTGGCCATGTCGGTCGGCACGCCCGCGCTCGATGGCCTGGGCTACGTCGGCGCGGCATTCCACACCGATCACGAGTGGATAGATGTCGGGAGCATCACGCCTCGGCTTTATCTCTTCACCCGGCTGCTGATGGAGACGGGCCGGTCACCGCCTTCGAAGTAGAGGCAGAGCCGACGTGCCGCCCGATCTGAGAATCGCCGCCGCACAATTCGAGAATCGCAGCGGCGACAAAGCGTTCAACCTCGCTGCGATCGCGGACCTCTCGGCACGGGCGGCGCGCTCGGGCGCCGACGTGGTCGCCTTTCATGAGTGCTCGATCACCGGATACGGCTTCGCACGGCGGCTGTCGCGGGAGCAGCTCTGGGACCTTGCCGAGCCCATCCCCGGCGGGGCGAGCACTGAAGCGCTCACCCATATCGCCCGCCGCCATGGCGTCGCCATCCTCGCGGGACTCTTCGAGCGAGGCGACGACGGTGAGATATACAAAGCACAGGTTTGCGTCGACGAGGGCGGTGTCGTCGCGAAGCACCGGAAAATCCATCCCTTCATCAATCCGCACGTCAGGCCCGGAGACTCGTACACGGTGTTCGGGCTGCGCGGGTGGAAGTGTGGGATCCTGATCTGCTACGACAACAACATCGTGGAGAATGTGCGCGCCACTACACTCCTCGGCGCCGAGATCATCTTCATGCCGCACGTGACCATGTGCACGCCGTCGACACGACCCGGCGCCGGCTACGTCGATCCCGCGCTTTGGCTGAATCGGCAGAGCGATCCGGCCTCTCTGCGCGCCGAGTTCGACGGTCTCAAGGGCCGCAGTTGGCTGATGAAGTGGCTGCCGGCACGGGCCTACGATAACGGCATCTTTGCCGTGTTCTCGAACCCGATCGGCATGGATGACGATCAGCTCAAGAACGGCTGCTCGATGGTGGTCGATCCGTTCGGCGATGTGATTGCCGAATGCCGCAGGCTGGACAATGAGATCGCCATCGCGACCTGCAGCCATCAGAAGATCGCCATGTCGGGCGGCCGCCGGTACGTCGAGGCACGTAAGCCTGAGCTATACCGGCACATCCTCGGCGCGGAACACCGCCCGAAGCAGACGGTGCCCTGGATGTCGATGGAGGGACTGCGCGGGCGAGGCGGGAGCTGACCCCCGCCTCGGCCCGCGTCAATCGATCCTTTACGCTCCCGCCGACTTCGTCTGCATCTGCTGCACCACTTCGAGCGCCTTTGCGACATGCTCGGCCGGTGCGACGTTGCTGATCACACTGACGATCTTGCCGTCCCGCGAGATGACGAAAGTCGTCCTGTCGGCGAAACCATGACCGATCTCGACGCCGCGCACATCCTTGAGGCCGGCACGTCCTGCATGGACGTCGATCTCGTAGGACTTGGAGATCGCGCCGCCCACATCGGAGGCCGTGGGAAACTTGCCGGCGCAGTACTTGGGGTCGGCGGAGAAATCATTCAGCCGCTGGATACTGTCGAGCGACACACCAATGATCGTTGCGCCCGCGCTCGCGAACTTCTCGCTGTCCTGGGCAAAGGTGTGCGCCTCGATGTCGCAGCCGCCCGTATAGGCGGAGGGATAGAAGTAGACCACCACAGGGCCCTTTTTCAGCGCCTTCTTGAGCGAGAACTGGAACGTCTTGCCTGCAAGAGAAGCTTGCGCCGTGAACCGGGGAGCCGAATCGCCATCCTTCAGGGCAGCCATCGCGGGCAGAGCCGCGACGCTCATCAGGAGCGTACCGAGCAGCAAACGTTTCATGTCGAACACCTCGATTGAAGTCGCCGAACCGTGCTCGCGACAGCCGCCTTGCGCGGCTGGGAGCGGGCGCACATTGTATAAGAATGCCGTCGATTCGCCGATCCTCTCGTTAATTGGGCCGCCTGGAGAGGGTCTTTGGAACCCAAAGCCTGAAAGAGGGAACTCACTTGGTCCCTGGTACGTCAGCCTCCGAATTTGCTCCTGAACATCGATCGATTATACCCTCGAGGTAACGAGGGCCCAGTCGTACGAACCCGCACGTGAGCCGGAACCTGAAGAGACAGCCTGGAGGTCAGGTCCGGAGATACAAAACCTATCGCAAAATGCCCTGGCGCAACGGGCGCGGGTTCACCCTCGAGATCGCCCGAGCGCCGGCCCTGGGTGAGGACTTTGCCTGGCGTTTGAGCCTCGCCGACATCGATCGAGACGGCGAGTTCTCCTCTTACCCGGGTTACCGCCGGGCGCTGGTTCTGGTCTGCGGAAACAGCCTGCAACTGCGCTTCCGGGGACACGGCAACCGCTTCCTCGACCCGTCGCGGCGCGGTGCGAGATTCGAGGGAGACTGGCAAACCTATTGCGCAGTACCGGAGGGACGTTGCACGGACCTCAGCCTGATCGTCCGCCGGGGACGGGCCACTTCCCCTGCATCCGTGGTTCGCGCGCCGAAAATCCTGCGCGTCAAAACGAGCGCGCGCGTGGTCATCGGCAAGAATCTCTACGGAGTCCTGTTTGTCCTGGAGGGATCGGCGGCGGTGACAGAATCGGTTCGCACCCGGCCTCGCGTCGTGCATGCCCGGGACACTCTTCTCATCCCGGCCGGCGCGCAACGGACTTCGCGGCTCCGCAACCTCGGCCAGTCGGCAGCTCTGCTCGTCTTCTTGTGTTGGCGTCCGGGTCGCCAGCCGGCCGGAGACTGACTCACGCGGCGGGCGACCCGAGCCCTCGTTTGCGTTGCCGCGCTAAGGCCGCGCGGCGGTCATCACGATTTCGACCCGGTATGCCGATGAGGCCAGCGGTGCCCCGACTGTCGCGCGCGTAGGTGCGCAGCCGGGTGCGATCCATGCTTCCCAGGCAGCGTTCATTTCGTTGAACGTGCTCATATCCGTCAGGTAGACCGTCGCCGCGAGCACGTGTCGCTTATCTGTGCCGGCCTCCGCGAGCAAACCGTCAATGGTCGCAAGAATCTGACGCGTTTGATCCGCCGTATCGGCCGAGGTATCGGATGCGACCTGGCCGGCCAGATAGACCGTATTGCCGTGCACGACGGCCTGCGACATGCGGGAACCGGATTTTATACGCGTGACCACTTCGTTGCTCCTGTACAGCGGAAGATTCGCAATCGTCTACGCGTAGTGTAGTACGGGCGGGGTCTCCTTGCGGAGGCCGACGCTGGTTGGCATCATGTTTTCGCTCCTATTGGATGCGACCGTCTCATCATGAGCGCGCCGCCTCGGCAGGTATTCCGTACGGGCTACGACGCCAACGACGCCTACCCGCAACATATCCGGTGGCGGCCGCCCACCGATCACACCCGCAGGCGGATTGCGGTATTGCGGCAGCTCACTCGCGACGCCCCGAAGACGAGCGGCACCGTGCACATCGGGGCAGAGGGCGAATTCGACCGGCAGCTTCCCGATCGTACCAACCATGTCGTGCTCATCAAATTGAGCGAGGTCCGCTGATATGGCAACGGAAGCGTGTTACCCGATCCGGACGGTGTTACTTCCCGCGTGCTTTCGCCATCTGGTCGATGGCCCGGGCCATGCCGGCGGTGATGCCGAAGATGTTGCGTCTCGCCCGCGGGGAGAGCGCGCACCAGTCCTCGAGGCATCCGATGCCGGCCGCCATCAGGCGATCGAGCAGGTACTGATCGCTGAATGCCGGCGAATCCTGATCGTCGATCTCCTGATGGCGCAGATTTCTGATCATGACGATGCCCTCAATGCCTCTTCGCCGACCCTGACATATCGCAGGAGGCCGGACAGTGACCGTCATCGCATGTCGTTTGCGGATTGCACCCCTGACTTTACTTAATCCGAAGGACGCCTGAATCTGTCGACTCCAACACGACACTACTGACCGCGTAAAGAAGCCGGATCTATCGGCGCGCAGTCCGTCCGGCCGGACATCACGCAGTCCTGCAACCGGGCCGCACGGCCCAGCTTGCGGATCAGGAACATCCCGCCGAGCACGAGCAGCAGCGCGATGAGCAGTCCCGTGAGAGCGAGCCAGCGCGGATCGGGAGAACGCGGACTCCCCTCCTCATCCGTCCTGTGCGGCATGAGGTGCAGCCGCGGCCCGCTGAAGAACCCCGTCGGTTTGCGTAAGCTCGACATGGCACGTCAGAGCAAGTTCTTGTGGAACCGTCCCGCCTTCATGATGGCCGACAGGTGCCGTCCCTGATGCTGCAGGAGATCCAGGTTGGCTACCGGGTCACCGTCCACCAGCAGCAGGTCGGCGATGGCGCCGGGCTCGATGATGCCGAGCCGACCCGGCATGCGGACGATCTCGGCGCCGATGACGGTCGCCGAGCGGATGGTCTCCAGCGGACTCACGACCTCCGCGCGGAGCAGAAACTCTCGCGACTGCTCCTCCTGGAGCTGACCCAGGAGGTCACTGCCGAATCCGACTTTGATGCCCGCTTTGCGGCAGATCTCCAATGACTCGAATCCCCCGCGCAGCACCAGCTCGTTTTTCTCGAGCTTTTCCGCGCTCATGCCAAACTGCGCGGCGCGCTCTTTCATCACGACGTACGCGACGAGATTGGCGACGAGGTAGCCCTGTCTTTCGGCGAGGAGCCGCGCGGCGTTGGCATCGATCAGATTGCCGTGCTCGATCGTGCGCACGCCCTGCCCCACCGCGCGGGTGATCGCTTCCGGCGTATACGCGTGCGCCAGCACGTAGCGCTTGAAGGCAACAGCTTCTTCCACGGCCACCGCGATCTCGGCGATCGAAAACTGCCGTGAATCGAGTGGGTCGTATGGCGATGCGACGCCCCCTGAGACCATGATCTTGATGGCGTCCGCGCCCTGCCGAAGCTCTTCGCGAACAGCGGCGCGCACGGCATCGACGCCATCCGCAACCGCCATGGTGAAGCGCATCCCATCGCAGCAGCCGCAATGTTGTCCCGTGTCGGTGCGTCGCCGCATGTCCGAGTGCCCGCCGGTCGGGCCGATGGCGCGGCCGGAGATGAACAGGCGCGGCCCGGCCAGATAGCCCTTCTCCACCGCTTCCTTGATTCCCCAGTCCGAGCCACCCGTATCCCGTACCGTCGTGAAGCCGCGATTCAGCATGCCCAACATGAGCGGCGCCGCGCGTGCCGCGAGGAGTGATACAGGGATGTGCTCCAGCAGGGAGAGGTTGACTTCGCTGAGATACACGTGCACGTGGCAATCGATCAGGCCGGGCATCAGCGTACGCCCGCCACAATCGATGACATGAGCCGATCGGGCGGCGATGGGGCGATCGGAGACGTCCTTGAACCCGCCGTTCTCGACCAGGACCTCGTACCCCTCCCGGGCCTCGTCGAAGCGGGGATCCAGCAGCCTGGCGTTACGAAAGAGATAGCTGCCGGGCTGGGTTGTATTGAGATGAGAGGACGGCACGCTGTCTATCTTAGCCGGATACGGCCGCCTGGCGTAGGTCGAGCTCCCGACCGCCTGCAATGTGAAGGGAACACACTCTTCGCCCGGCGCGCCGAGACCTGCGTCACGCGGGCGGACACATCACTCGCCGGTGGGGCGCCATTGCCGTAGATTGCCCGCGACAGCCGCCACCTTTGGCGGAGCCACGCCTGCACCTGTGCCCGAAGCACCCTCGCAGACAGCAGACATGGATAGCGCAGCAGTATCCACCCGCCCGCTACGACCGGCGATCGTGCCCCGTTGGGTGAGTCCTCTATTCATCGGTTTCGGGGGCTACGCCCTGATCGGCGCAGCGTGGATGCTGAGCGGCATCGGCGGCCCGAAAGTCATCTATGATCTCGGGTTGTTTGCCAAAATGCCGGCGGAGCTCGTCTGCATTTGCATTGCGGCGGCAACCGCGCGGCGCATGCTGGGACCCCTCCGCTCGGCATGGCTGTCCCTGACTGCCGCACTGACGCTCTATTTCATCGGCGATTGCATCGGCCTCGTCTCGTGGCTGGTGGGGCACGATCCTTTCCCGGGCCCTTCTGACGTCTTGTACTGCGCGTTCTATCTACCCCTCGCGGCCGCGGCGCTCTGGCTGATCCGGGCCGCCGCGGTGCGCGTACCCTGGGTCCAGCTCTCCCTGGATGCCACCATTTTCGTCGTCGGCTTCGGCGCCTTCTTCTGGTTCCTGGTGGTGCAACCGGCCGCGATACACGCGCAACTGGGGATCCTCAAGGAGGCGCTGAGCGAAGCGTATCTTTCGCTGGATAGTTTCTGCCTTCTGGTGTTCGGCGTGCTGCTGCTCACCGGGTCGAGCTCCGTGGGCGGCTGGCGCATCCCCCTGCTGCTGCTCGCCTCCCTCGCGACCATGTTCATCGGCGACATCTTCTGGTCCCTGGGGAAAGTGCGCGGTTACTACCTGCCGGGAGGTGTGCAGGATGTCCTTTACCTCGTCTGTTATCTGCCCCTGGCGGCCGCGGGGCGGGAGCAGATGCGGACAGTTGCCGCAGCCGCGCGCGAGGCCGCGCGCGAGGCCTCGCGCACCTCCGGCGCATTGGCGCGATCGTTGCCCTACGCGGCGATGGCGGCCGCGTTCCTGGTGCTCATCTATCTCAGTCGCGGAGGCCTGGGCGGCCAGGCGACGCTGATGATCGGTATCGTATTCGCGCTCACCCTGCTGCTCATGTTCCGTCAAGCCGTGGTGCTGCGCATGGCTGAGGAGCATTACGCGTCGCTGGTCGCAAACGCCTCGGATGTGATCATGATCATCGGCCCTGACGGAGTGGTACGCTTCGCCTCGCCCGCCGCCACGCGCACCCTGGGCCTGAAACCCGAGGAGATCACGGGCAAGCGCCTCGCCGGGTTATGGGACGGCGAAGACGGTGAGCGGCTGCGGAGTTTCCTCGATGAGATCGCGGGCACGCCTTCCGGGGCCGTGGGTCCCGTGGAGCTGCGGGTCGAGCGCGCCTCCAGGGTGGTCGAAGCGGTCGGCAGCAACCTGAGCGGAGATCCGGCGGTACGGGGTTTCGCGCTCAACTTCCGCGACATCAGCGAACGCAAGGTGCTCGAGGAGAAGCTGCGCGAGCTCGCCTTTCATGATCCGCTGACGCTGCTCGCGAATCGCAATCTGTTCCGCGATCGCGTGCAGCACGCCCTCAGCAGGGCTCAGCGGGACGAGAAGTGGCCGGCCGTCATGTTCCTCGACGTCGACAACTTCAAGAACATCAACGATTCGCTCGGGCACGACGCCGGCGACCGTCTGCTGCAGGCTGTTGCTCAGCGCATCATCCATACCAGCCGCTCTTCCGACACGGTGGCACGCCTCGGCGGCGATGAGTTCGGGGTGTTGCTGGAGGGCGTCGAGACGGCCGGCGAGGTACAGCGCGTGGCCGATGCGCTGATCGAGGCGCTCGGTGTTCCTTTCTCCCTCGACGGCCGCGAAGTCCGCGTGACAGCGAGCGTTGGCGTGGCATTCTCCGCTGCCGGCACCGCCGCCAAGGAGCTGCTCAGCAACGCGGATCTGGCCATGTATCACGCCAAGTCCGCCGGCAAGAACCGTCACGTCACCTTCCAGCCGCAGATGCAGACACTCTTGCACGAGCGCCTGCGCCTCGAGGCTGACATCGGGCGAGCGCTCGTCAAGGAGGAGTTCTTCCTGGAGTACCAGCCGATCGTCGACCTCGGGACCCGGGTCCTTCTCGGTGTCGAGGCGCTGGTTCGCTGGCGCCATCCGGAAGCGGGCGTGCTGATGCCCGCCAGCTTCATTCATGTCCTCGAGGAGTGCGGTCAGATCGTACCCCTGGGACGTTGGGTTCTGAAGCAGGCATGCCACGATATCTGCGGCTGGCGGCGCTCGATCGCCGGCGCCTCAGGCTTGCGGCTGGCGGTGAACATCTCCGGGCGTCACCTCCAGCAGGGCGATCTGATCCAGGATGTGCGCGAAGCGCTCGAGTCATCGGGACTCGAGCCCGGCAATCTCGTGATCGAGCTGACCGAAAGCACTTTGATGTACAACAGCAAGATCAACCTCGAGCGCTTCCATCACCTCAAGGCTCTCGGCGTGAAGGTAGCCATCGATGACTTCGGCACCGGATACTCGTCCCTGTCCTACCTGCATCGGTTTCCGATCGACATCCTGAAAATCGACCGCTCGTTCGTGAACGGCCTGACCAGCTCCGATGACGGCCCGGAGCTTGCGCGCGCGGTCATCACCTTGGGAGAAACCCTGGGACTCGACACGGTGGCCGAAGGCATCGAGCTGGAGCCTCAGGTCGCGGCTCTTCTGGGCCTGGGCTGCGTCGCCGGACAGGGATTCCTGTTCGCGAAGGCCTGCTCGCTCGATCAGCTCTCCAAGAGTCCCTTCGTGGACCGCCGTAACGAGCTCTGGACCGCGCAAGCCATCCGTGAGCGGCTTTCGCCGACTGGCCGCTTCAAGGCATTGCGGGGCAACTCGTAGTCAGTAAGCGAGCATGATCTCCACTCGCTTGTTGCGCTTCCCTTCGTTGCGGATGCGCGTGACGCGAATGGCGCCGATCTCCGCAATGTTGCGTACGTGCGTGCCTCCGCACGGCTGCAAATCGATCCCCGGAATCTTCAGCAGGCGCACACGGCCAACGCCGCGCGGCGGTTGCACGCTCATGGTCTTCACCAGCTCCGGTTGTGCATCCAGCTCTTCATCGGTGATCCACACCGTTTCAGTGGCGACCCCCGAAGCGATCAGCGCGTTGGTCTCGCGTGTGATGCGCTCGGCGTCGAGCAGGCCGATGTCGATGTCGAAATCGAGACGCGCCTTGTCCGCGGCGATGTTGCCGCCGGATACCGGCGCGACGACGACACAGGACAGCAGATGCAGCGCCGTGTGCAGGCGCATGAGCGCATAGCGGCGGTCCCAGTCGAGCTCCAGCGAGAGAGCCTCGCCCGGGTCGGGACGGGAGAAGCCCGGAGCGGGAATGTGCAGGACGCTCCCCGGCGCCTCACCCTTGCGGGTATCGGCGATCGCGATCCGCTCGCCGTTCTCCCGCACCAGCGCGCCGCAATCACCGGGCTGACCGCCGCCGAGCGGATAGAAAATCGTGCGGTCCAGCTCGATACCTCGCTCGCGCACCTCGAGCACCCGCGCCGTCGCGCTCCTGAGATAGGCATCGTCTCGAAACAGAAGCTCGGTATTCAAGGAACTGCGCCTCCGGAGGGGACTGCGGGATTTGACCCCAAGTGACAGGGGGAGTCAAAATGCCCGCAAAATGTCCACTGCGCCCGCCGTCACCATCGCTCACGCCCCGATCGACGTGCACTGGGTCGGCGGTCTCAACTTCGAATCCGGCCGGCCGGGCGGCCCCAAGGTCCGTGTCGATGGGGATGCGCAAACCGGGCCGAGTCCGTTCGACGTGCTGCTGACGGCGATCGCGACCTGCGCCTCGGTGGATGTCGTGACCATTCTGGAGAAGCAACGCACGCCCGTGCAGGCGCTCGGCGTGCGTGTGGAGGCGAATCGGGTCGAGTCGATCCCGCGCCGGCTCGCCTCAGCCATCCTGCATTTTCGCATCAGGGCGCCGGGGACCACGATCGAGAAGGCGACGCGGGCCGTCGAGCTTTCGGTAATCAAATACTGCAGTGTCCGATCCTCTCTCATCGCCGATGCGACGGTGAGCTGGACCGTGGCGATCGAAGCTTAGCGGAACCACATCACAGAATCGGGGGGTACGCCCCCCACGCCCGCGGACTTGAGACGGCGGCGGCGGCGGCCGGCGCCCGAACCCGGATGATCCGAGCGATGAGAGGTGAGCAGCGCACCACGGCCACGGGTTCGACTTCACGGACCGGTCGGAGCCCCCATCCGGATGCGCGGTTCTTCACCGCCGAGTATCGCCGGGCGCGTCTGTCCGTCGTTCTCGCGCTCGTCCTCCTTGCCGGGACCGCGGTCTACCTGGTGGCGCAGGAGCGGCAGCAGACCTGGACGTCAGCGCGAGCGAGCGTTCTCAATCTGGCGCTCGGACTCGAGACATCCATCACGGAGCTGCTCGGGCAGTCCGCCCTCAGTCTGCGGGACATCGCCGCCGACCTTTCCCGCTCCCCCGGCCCGCTCCGGACGGAGCAGGCGATCGCGGTCTTGCGGGCTGCGGCGCGCTTCGACTCCGTCTCGAGCTACCTTGGGCTTCGGACCGCGCACGGACGCATCCTGGCCGTCGATCAGTCAGGGAAACTGGTGGTCGACCCGGTCGTCCTGCGGGCGATCGCGCCGGCACGCGGGCCAGACAGCGCGGGGCTCCATCTCTCCGATCTCATCGAGCTGCCGACCCATGACGAGTGGTATCTGCCGATCACACTCGATCTCCACGGCGGCGCGGATCAGCCGGAAGTCGCCTTCGCGCTCGTCCCCGTCCGCCGCCTGATCGCCGGGACCGATAGTCTGCGGCTGATCCCCGACAGTTTCGTCAGCCTGGTGACGACCGACGGGCGGATGCTCGTCTCGTACGCGCCGGGCAGCGGCACCTTCAAACCCATCCGCCGCTACATTTCGCCGCAGTCGCTCGAGCAGATCAGCCACCGTCGCAGCGGTGTGTTTCTCTCACTCCCCTCGAAGGGCGGATACGTAGGCTTTGCGCGCTCTGCCGTGATGCCTCTCTATGTGGGCGCGAGCATCTCGACCACCTCGCTGCGACGGCAGTGGCTCGGGGAAGCCGCCGCGCCCGCAGCGGTGCTCTTGATCGGGATCATCGCCGTGCTGGTATTCGCTCGACAGTTGCAGCGCGCGCTGCGCCGGCAGGCGGCCTACGTCGCGGAGCAGGAATACCTGGCCCAGCACGACACGTTGACCGGGCTCAAGAATCGCGACGGCTTCATGCGCGAGCTCGAAGAGGCGATCTCGGCCGCGCCGGATGATGCGCTCTCGGTGCTTCTCCTCGACTTGAACCGCTTCAAGGACATCAACGATACCCTCGGGCATGCCGCGGGTGACCGCGTCCTGCGGGAGATCGGCGAGCGGCTGCGGCAGCGATTCGGTAATTCGGACACGTGCGTCGCGCGCCTGGGAGGTGACGAGCTCGCCGTCCTCGCCCGCGGTGCGGAGGCGGCGCGAACGCTCGAGAGCCTGGGCGAGCGTCTGCAGGAATGCCTGGGCCGGACCACCATGTCCGGCGGGATCGAGCTCGATCTGACGGCGAGCGTTGGAGCGGCGGTCTACCCGCAGGACGCGCGCACCCCGAGCGAGCTTCTGCGCTGCGCCGACATCGCGATGTACGCGGCGAAAGAAGGGCTCAGCGCCTTCTGTCGCTACCATGAGGTGATGGACCAGTTCACACCGGAAATGCTGGCGCTGCAGAGCGAGCTCGGCAAGGCGCTGCGTGAGGGGGCGCTCTCCGTCGCCTATCAGCCGAAAGTGCGCCTCGCGGACGGCGAGCTGATCGGCTTCGAGGCGCTGGCGCGCTGGAACCACCCTACGATGGGACCGCTCGCACCATCGCAGTTCGTGCCGCTTGCGGACAGTACCGAGCTGGTCCATCCGTTCGCGCTATACATGCTGCGTGCGGCCTGCGAGCAGGTGATCGCGTGGGGGCGCAGCGGGCACCGCGTACCGATCTCGGTGAACATCAGCGCCAACAACCTTCTCGACAGCGGATTCGTGGACAAGGTGCGCGCGATCCTGGATTCGCTCTCCCTCGAACCCGCGCTCCTCGAGCTCGAGGTGACGGAAAGCGCCGTCATGCGCCATCCGGACACCATGCTCAAGCGGTTGGGTGAGATCCGCGCGCTCGGCGTGCGGCTGTCCATCGATGACTTCGGAACCGGCTACGCGTCACTCGCCTACATGAAGCAGCTGCCGGTGCACACCTTGAAGATCGATCGCAGCTTCGTCACGAATCTGACCGAGGACACCGCCGATCAGCGCATCGTCCGCAGCTCCATCCAGCTCGCCCACAGCTTCGGCATGACGGTCGTGGCGGAAGGCGTGGAGACGGCAGGCGCGGCGCGGGAGCTGCTAGCCTACGGGTGCGAGTTCGCCCAGGGCTACTACTTCGGCCACCCGCAGACGGCCGCCGAGATCGAGAAGCAGTGGCTCGAGCCCGCGGGTGTCACATCCCGCCGCAATGCGCGTTAGGGCGGTCGCCGCATTCGGTCCCAGCCGGGGACCTCCCGGTTCAGCAGGCGACGCAGGTTTGAGCTCACGTCGCTGCGAAAAGCGGACGTGGGCGGCACGGCTTTCACCGTGACCGGCTCGAGTGCCAGGGCCGTTCCCGGTTGCGGCGGCAGCGCATAACTATCGGTGCGGTCGGCCGTGCCGTCGTTGTTGGTTTGTACATAGAAGGGAACGAAGGCGCCGCCCGTGCTGATCAGCGCCTCGTAGTCGCCCAGGAACAAGCCTGATGAGTCGGGCGCGAGCTCGAGATCGAACGGCGGCGCGATACGGCTCTCCAGCCAGTGCACCCCATCCGTCGACTGCGTCAGCCAGTAGCTGGTCAACAACGTCGTCGGATCGGCGGTATCGTCACGAAAGTCATAATAACTGACGCCGATGGTGCCATCTGCCTCGGCCTGCACGCTGGGTGTGAACGCCTGGACGGCCGTGTTACCGTTCAGCTGTGCGGGAGTCGACCACGTGAGTCCGCCGTCCGTGGACTGTGCGATGGCAATGCCGTCGCGCTGACCATTGCTGAACCGAGCGTCCTGCCAGACGACCAGCAATTCTCCGCCCGGTCCGAGGCCGATCTGACCCAGTCCGCCGCCGTCTCGCACTGCTTGTGCGGTCTTCGAGTCTTTGGTCCCGATGCCGAGATTGGCAGCGACCTGAATGGGTGCGGACCATGTCGCGCCATGGTCGGTGGAGCGGACGACCGCGAAGAATGAGCTCAGGGTGCCGTTCGCCGCAGTGTCGATCTGGGTGAAGAAGTTGACGACCGTGCCGTCGGGCAGGACGACGATCTCGTTGCCGATAGTCTGCGACATCGGGCCCGGATCATAGATCGAGCGCGCCGGCTCCCACGTTTGACCGCCGTCGGTCGTCCGTGCGAAGTAGCTCGGGCCGGAAGTCTGCGAGACCAGGCGGTCCCAGACTGCATAGACGAAACTGGCATCATGCGGATCGGCGTTCATCGAGCATTTATCGTTGAACGCTGTGCTGCCGTCGGAGATCAGCGTCACTGGCGCGCTCCATGTCATGCCACCGTCAGCCGAGCGCAGCAGCAGAATGCCGCTCCGGGAGCCCGGCTCGAGCGCGCCGCCGGTGAATGACAGGGACAGCGCATAGACCGCGCCGTTGGGCGAGAATGTCAGCCAGGGATCCGAAGCGCGCGCGAAGGCGCTGTTCCCGGCGCATTGCGATACCGGCAACGACTGTTGCTTCCAGGTATGGCCGCCGTCGAAGGAGGTCGCTGCCATGAGGCCTTGGGCGCCGCCGCTCGCCCACCGATCCTGCTGCCAGATCCCCACTATGTTGGCGGGATTGGCCGGATTGGTAGCCGCATAGGGCTCGACCTCCGCATTGAGATAGACAGTGTCGCTCGACGCCGAGCCGCCGCAGGTGGTGGTGAACGGTGAGGCGCCCGATACCCGGATGAGCGGGGCTCCGGGCACGGGCAACGACGCCGGTGGATTGCTCGCGCTCGGCGGCGCTTTGTCATCGGGCGAGCCGCTGCCGCCACACGCGGTCAAGGCCATCGACGCCAGCGAGAGGAGCAGCACCGACACACGAGCGCCAACCATAGAGCGTCCCGCTTTGCCCGCCGCAGCAGGCTACCCATGCTCTATTATGGGCACGGGTGCAATACGCTCACAAGGCCACGCAGTTGACGCAGGATGGGCGATGAAGTTCGTCGTAGCGACCTACGGAACGGAGGGCGATACGCGACCCCTTGCGGCGCTCTCCCGGGCGCTCATCGACGCAGGACACCATGTCCGGCTGCTCGCGGACGAAGCCACCCTCGGCAGCGCCACCTCCCTGGGCATTCCCACGACACCCCTGGCGGGCGACATCAAGAAGGTTCTGCAGCCCGCAAAGAAGACCCGGCCGGCGGACACCGTTCGTGATCTGACTGAAATCACCAACGCCAACACGGAAAGCTGGCTGCGCGAAATCACCGCCGCCGCGCAGGGATGCGACGCCATCATAGTCTCCGCACTGGCTTCGTTCGTCGGCCTGTCGGCGGCGGAATGCCTGGGTATCCGGGCGATCGGCGCCGGGTCCATTCCCATCACGCCCACCGCGGCGTTCGCCTCGCCATTTCTGCCGCCGGCCCTGGTGCCGAAATGGCTCAACGAGGCGAGCCACAGATTCATCAACGGCGCGATCTGGAGCCTGCTGCGCAAGAAGACGAACGCCGCGCGCGCCAGGATGTGCCGGCTGCCGCCGCGACGGCGCGTATTCAGCGGCCACCCCATGATCTGGGGTGTCTCTCCCAGCCTCTTGCCGAGACCCGACGACTATCCGGCCAACACGTTCATTTGCGGCCAATGGGTCGTGCCGGCACCCGACTGGTCGCCACCGCGCGATCTCACCGAATTCCTGGCGGCGGGCGAACGGCCGATCTACGTCGGCTTCGGCAGCATGGCCGGGCTCATGCAGCAGCAGCCCCTCGAGGAGCTGATCGCGGGTGCCGGTGGGCGCAGGGTGCTGTTCTACCCCGGCTGGAGCAAGCTCCAGGCTGCAAGGCTGCCGGCCAACTTCTTCCTGGTCCGCGACACGCCGCATAGTTGGTTGTTTCCGCAAACATCGCTGGTGGTCCACCACGGCGGCGCGGGCACGACGCATTCGGCCGCGCGGGCCGGAGTTCCCTCCATCATCGTGCCGTTCGCCGGCGATCAGCCCTTCTGGGCCGACCGCCTGCGCCGGCTGGGTGTAGCCCCCGCCCCGCTGAGCATGAAGCGTTTGCGGGCACGGGAATTCGAGAAAAGACTTGCGTTCGCGGAACGGTCCGACGTACGCGAACGCGCCGCGGCGCTCGGCGCGCAAATGAGATCCGAGGATGGATTGGCCAACGCCATATCCGCCATCGAGACTTTGATGACGCAGAGTGCGCGCGCGGCCTGACGGCATGAGGTACCATCGCATGCCGCGGAACACGACCCTCCCTGCATGAACAAGCCCATCCTGCTCGCCATCGCCCTCGGCTCCTGCGCCCTCGGCGCGTACTCGCTCGCCGCCCGGGCCGGCGACACGAAGCAGCCTGCGGACTTCAAGCCCACCGCAGTCACCTCCACCGGATCGGTCACGGTGGGCGGAACGCGCATCGACTACACCGCCGCAGCGGGTACGCTGGTGGTCCGTCCCGAGGACTCGGATGCCAAGCCCGGAACCCCGGAAGCTTCGATGTTCTATGCGGCCTATTTCAAGCGCGGCGTTGCGCCGGCCGACCGGCCCATCACGTTCCTGTTCAACGGTGGCCCTGGATCATCC
Organism: Steroidobacteraceae bacterium; assembly: GCA_036278795.1. Classification (GTDB taxonomy): domain Bacteria; phylum Pseudomonadota; class Gammaproteobacteria; order Steroidobacterales; family Steroidobacteraceae; genus 13-2-20CM-66-19. The sequence goes on from DASUKK010000020.1 coordinate 198,988, forward strand.
TCGGAGTGGCTGCACATGGGTGCCTTCGGCCCGGTCCGGGTGCTGACCGCCGACCATGGCCATACGGCGGCTGCGCCTTACACAACCGTTAACAATGACGAAAGTCTGCTCGACGCCAGCGACCTCGTCTTCGTCGACGCACCCGGCACCGGCTTCAGCCGCATCCGCGGAAAAGATGCCGCCAAGTCCTTCTACGGCGTCGATCAGGACATCAACGCCTTCGCGATCTTCATCCGCGAATTCCTCTCGAAGTACAACCGCTGGAACTCGCCCAAGTACGTGTTCGGCGAGAGCTATGGCACGATGCGCGCAGCCGGCCTGTCGCTCGCGTTGCAGAAGGAGGACATCGACCTCAATGGCGTGGTGCTGCTGTCGTGCATTCTCGACTGGGACCTCATGCCGGACGATCCGGAGCTCAACCCCTCAGTCGATCTGCCGTATGTCGTCGCCCTGCCCAGCTACGCAGCCACCGCCTGGTTTCATCACAGGCTGCCCAACCCGCCGCAGGACCTGCGCGCGTTTCTCGGCCAGGTCGAGCACTTCGCCACCTCGGATTACGCGCTCGCGCTGATGCGCGGCAACAGCCTGACAGCGAAGCGACGCCAGGCGATCGCGGATCGGCTGCATGCCTATACCGGCCTGCCGGTGGCCTATCTGCTGAAATCCAATCTGCGCATCGAATACGGCGCCTTCCAGAAGGAACTGCTGGGTGATCAGGAGCTGACCACCGGGACGCTCGACACCCGCTTCACCGGTCCGACTCTCGACCCGCTCAGCAAGGTCAGCGAATACGATCCGCAGAGCGCCGCCATCGGCTCCGCTTATGTCGCCGCCTTCAACACATATGTGCACAATGAGCTGCACTATGGACGAGACCTGTATTACAAGCCCGGCATCCCGGTTTACGGAAGTTGGGACTACCGGCACCGGCCGCCGGGCGCACATCGGCCACTGATCGCGCTACCCAACGTGCTGCCGGATCTCGCCACGGCCATGAAGCGCAATCCGGACCTGAAGGTGCTGGTCAACGGCGGCTATTTCGATATCTCGACGCCCTACTACGAAGGCTGGTTCGAGACGCACCACCTGCGGATCCCGGCGAAGCTGCAGGACAACATCGAGTACCGCTATTACCAGTCGGGCCACATGGTCTACGTCCACGTGCCCGCGCTGAAGCAGTTGCACGACAATGTTGCAGGCTTCATCCGCAGCACGGACAACCTGCGGTAGGTGAACGGCAAAACGCCGCTCAGGGTTGCTCGTCGGTTTTTTCGCCGGTACCGCTCGCCGTCGTCTGCCAGTGTGTGCCGTCCTGCGACCGCTGGAACTGCACTGTCACTTTGCCCGGAGAGGCGAACTCGTAGACGATTCGCTGGTGAACCGTCTTGCCCTTGCGCGTATCGGTCCACGACTCGGTACGGGTTGCACCGTCGATTTGCATCTTCGACGCGAAAGGCTTGGCCCCGGAATCGTTGAATATCTCGTAGTGCCAGAACGCGCCGTCCTTGCGGCTGTGGGTGTCCACCACCACCGAGTCCACGTGCCGCCCGCCCCAGGTATTGGAAAAGCTGCACAGCATGAAAACGTGATTGGCGGACCAGCGGCAATCCTCGTTCCAGGTCCAGGCGCTCGGGTGCGCGCCCATGGATTGGCCGTGATACACCCAGCGGCCTGCCGATACATCGAGCTGCTGGAGGGCAGTGTCCTGCGCGGGCGGACTTTCCGCGACGGCCGCAAGAGGAAGGTACGAGACCAGGAGCAGGAAACCGGGCAGGAGAAAGCGATTTGTCATCTACGAGCTCCTCGTGGGCCGATGCCGGATGATGCCATGTCCCGCTCGGCGGGCATACCTTCGCTGCAACCTTCACCTGATATCCGTGCTCTGAGCATGCGCCTCCTTTAAACCCTTCCGTCGAATCGGGCTTCTAAGGGGTATGCCTCGCCCGTAGCAGGAAATCGCCAATGCCCACTTCAACGGCCAGAATCGTACTGATCATCGCCGCAGCTCTCGGCACCTCGGTGGCCTTGGCGGCACACAAGACCTACGACAAGCGCCTCACCGCGCCCGCCGGCGGGCAGCTCACGTTTCGGGCCGATGTCGGCTCGGTAACCGTAGTCGGACGCGGCGCCCCGGAAGTGGTCATCCACGCCGATCTCGAGGCCTCCGAATCCTTCCTGTCCGACTTCCACATCGGCGCCGAGCAAACGTCCTCGGGCGTGACGGTTTCGGCGCGCACCACCCATAGAGACCGGTTCGACAGAGGTCCGACCCGCGTGCAATTCACCATCGAAGTGCCGCGCAAATATCGCATCGATCTTCGCACGGCGGCCGGCGGTCTCGACGTACGCGACCTGAACGGATCGGTACACGCTGTCACCTCGGGGGGCAGCGCCATGATCCAGGACATTGCAGGCACGGTCGCTGTGCACACGTCCGGCGGCAGCATCGACGCGCAGCGTGTGAAAGGATCGTCAGAGCTCAGCACGTCCGGCGGAGAGGTCAATGTTGCGGACTCGACCGGTGATCTCGACCTCGACACGTCCGGCGGCAGTATCGGCATCCGCAACGACGACGGTGAGATCGACGCGCACACTTCCGGCGGCAGCATCCGCGCGGAGTTGTCCGCGAACCATGGAATCAACTTGAGCACTTCAGGCGGCAGCATCACCCTTCTGCTGCCGCGGGACACGCGCGCATCACTGGACGCCGAGACCACTGCCGGCCGCGTGAAATCCGACTTTCCCCTCAGCACGACCGAGATTTCCCGCAAGACTCATCTGCGGGGCGCCATCGGCGGCGGCGGCGCGCGGATCTCCCTGCATACGTCCGCCGGCGACATCCGCCTCGAGCCTCGTTGACCAACACGGCCTCCCGCGGGGAAGCTGTCTGATGTTTGCGCTCAGCCGGCGGCGCGTCACAACTATCCTTCCAGACACTCCGCTCTTGCCCAGGGAGGTGACGGAAGTCACATTTCGCGCAAAAGTCGCATGCTATGGTCTTTCCCTCGGCGCGGGGGACCCCGCGGCGCAGCACTCCGTTATCCGCTGCGGATACCACCAGAAACCCGGAGCCATAGTCATGGCGGAAAAGAGCAATGCCGCGACCGGCGCCCGGGATCCGATCCGGGTCCTGCTGATCGAGGATATGGAACTCGAGGCGGAGCTCACCATCCGCCATCTGCAAAAGCATGGAATCGTCCCAGTCGTGCAGCGCGTGGAGACCGACGAAGGCATGCGGACCGCCCTGCAGGAATTCAAGCCCACCATCATCCTCTCCGACTTCAGTCTGCCCACGTTCGACGGCCTGCGCGCGCTCGATATCGCGCGCGAGTGCGCGCCCGAGGTTCCATTCCTGTTCGTCTCCGGAACGATAGGCGAGGAGCGCGCGATCGAGGCGTTGCGTCGCGGCGCCGTGGATTATGTCTTGAAGAGCAACCTCGCGCGCCTCGGCGCGGCCGTGCAGCGTGCGCTGCAGGACGCGGAAGCCGTTGCCGTACGCCGCCGGCAGGAGCGGCAGATCAGCCGCCTCACCGGCGTGCTGCGCATGCTGAGCGGAATCAACGGCGCCGTGGTGAGGATCCGCGACCGCACGGAGCTGCTGCGCGAAGCCTGTCGATTGAGCGTCGCGGTCGGCGGCTACCCTGCCGCCGTCGTCGCACTGCAGCAGCCCAAATCCCAACGGTTCGAGCCGCTCGCGCATCAGGGCGCCGATCCCCTGGTCGCCCATGCGCTTTGCGAGCTCCTGGAAAGCCGGATGACGCAGGAAGATCAGGCGCGCACCCGCAACCGCGATCCCGCGGCGCCCTTCACCTGCCACGACGCCGCAGCGGCGCAGACCGCCGTGATCGGCCTGCCGCTGTTGGTGGACAAAACAGTGGTCGGTGTCCTCGGCGTCTGCCCGCGCGAACAGGGTGCCATCCCCGAGGAAGAGGCCGTCATGCTTCGCGAGGTGGCGGCCAACCTTTCCTTCGGCTTGCAGTACCAGCGGCAGGACAGCCGGGTCCGTCTGCTTTCATACTTCGACGTGCTCACGGGCTTGGCGAAGCGCGCCCTCTTCTGCGAGCGGCTCGGCCGGATACTCCGCGAGTCGAGCGGCTTCGGCTCGCGGCGTGCCATTGCGGTATTCGACATCCAGAATCTCAGCGCCATCAATGACTCGTTCGGCCGCCACTCGGGCGACCAGCTTCTGCAATTGCTCGCCGACCGCCTCAAGCGGCGTTTCGAGAACACGGACCTTCTCGCGCACTTCGGCGGCGGGACGTTCGCGCTGGTACAGTCGATGGATCGGTCGCAGCTGCCGGATGTGGAGGCGCTCAACGCGCAACTCGATCTACTCTTCGCGGAGCCATTCTCGCTGCAGGGCAAGGACGTGCCCATTGCCGCGCGCAGCGGTATCGCCTTGTACCCGGAAGACGGCAAGGATCCCGACACCCTCGTCAATCGCGCCGAAGCGTCGCTGCGCGGAGCGAAGGAAAGCGGCCAACGGCGCGGACATTACAGCGCCGAGAGGCACGCCGAAGCCCTGGCCCGCGTCGCGCTCGAGAGGAAGTTGCGCGTGGCGCTCGAGCGCCAACAGTTCGAGCTGCACTACCAGCCCAAGGTGAGCGTCAAGACGCGTCGCATCGAAGGCGCCGAGGCGCTCATCCGCTGGAACGATCCTGACTCAGGCCTGGTCTCGCCGGCCAAGTTTCTCCCGGTTCTGGAAGAGAGCGGCCTGATTCTCGAAGTCGGCGACTGGGTGATCGAGCGTGCCGCGCTCGATTGCCGGCAGTGGCAGCAACAGGGACTGCCTCCGGTGCGGATCGCCGTCAATATTTCCCCGCTTCAATTGCGCCAGGCCGATTTCGTCAGCCGCTTCCTCGAGCACATCCAATCCTGGTCCACGATGACCTGCGGGCTGGACGCGGAGATCACCGAGGGCGCGCTGAGCAGCGATTCGTCCGCCGCGATCGGCAAGCTGAAGCTGCTGCGCGCGGCAGGCATCAAGATCGCGATCGACGACTTCGGTACCGGCTACTCCTCCCTGAGCAGGCTCGCCCATCTGCCGATCGACACACTCAAGATCGACCGCAGCTTCATCAGTGAGATGACCGCGGATTCGCGCGGCAAGCGGCTCGTATCGATCATCATTTCCATTGCGCGCGCCTTCGATCTCGTCGTCGTCGCCGAGGGCGTAGAGTCCCAGGAGCAATTGGACACCCTGTGGCAGCTCGGCTGCGATCAGTCGCAGGGCTTCCTGCACAGCAAGCCGCTGCCCGTGCAGCAGTTCTGCGCATTGCTGCAGGGCAGCGGCGGTCATCACGCCGAACCGGAGGTATCGCCGGGATACGCCGGGGCGAGCCGACCTACATGAAGAAATGCTCCGAGGCGATCTTGCCGTCCTTCACCTCGTAGGCGCAGATCTCGGATAGCTGCATCCGACCGCGCCCTCTCATCGTCACATCCATGGCGAGCGTCATGGCGATGGCGTTCCCGGCCACCAGTGGGCTGGAAGCGCTGCAGGAATGCACCTTCTCGACCATCGACTCCCACTTGTGACCTTTTTCCAGAATCGCGCGCAAGCCTTTGGTTTCCTTTGCAAAGGCCTCCGTTGCCTGCGGCTCGATGCTGACTGCGTCCTCAGCGAACAGCTCTCTTTGCGCGGTCTCGAATTCGCCCTTGCCGACCAGGTCGGCGAGGCGCGTGGCGATCTCTTGCGTCGACATCATGGCGAGACTCCTTCCGTTTGCTGATTGCATGGCTCGACGGCCTGACTCGACGGAGTGTAGTTCCGCGCCAGGTGAGCCACAATCGCGCCATGAGCGCACTCGATCTATCGCCCGAAGAGTTTCAATCCCTCGCCACCCGAGTCACGGACTTGGCAACTCGCGTTCTCACCGCGCTGCCGACACTTCCCTCTTTCCCGAAGGTCTCGGGACAGCAAACCCGCGAGCGCTTCGGCGGCCCCTGGCCGGAGAACGGCTTGAAGGGGGCGGCCCTGGACCGGCTCGAGGACGTGGTGGCCATGAGCCGCCCGCCCTCGCCGCGCTTCTACGGCTACGTTCTCGGGTCCGGAGATCCGGTTGCGGCGCTGGCCGACATGCTCGCCAGCGTGCTCAATCAAAACGTGACGGCGTGGCGCTCAGCGCCCGCGGCGGTGGTCATCGAGCGGCAGGTGATGGAGTGGCTTGCGACGGCGATCGGCTGCAGCGGTTTCGCCGGCAGCCTGTGCAGCGGCGCTTCGGCCGCCAACCTGATGGCGCTCGCCATGGCTCGCGAGGCGAAGCTGCCGGCAGCCGCAAGCGGCGCTCGGAGCGCGATCGTCTACGCGTCGAGCGAAGTGCACATGTCCATCCCGAAGGCGGTGGCGTTGCTCGGGTTCGGTCGCGAGAACCTTCGCCTGATACCCACCGATGACACCTGGCGGATGGACGTCCGCGAGTTGCAGTCGGCCATCGAGAGAGACGTTGCCACAGGAGGCAAGCCTATCGCGGTCATCGCCACGGCCGGCACGGTGACGACCGGCGCGATCGATCCGCTCGAACGGATCGCGGCGGTATGCCGCCAACACGATCTGTGGCTGCACGTCGACGGCGCCTACGGGGCGCTCGCCGCGATCGCGAGTCCAGAGCGCTTGCGCGGGCTCGCGCTCGCCGACTCGCTGTCGCTCGATCCGCACAAATGGCTCTATCAGCCCGTCGACTGCGGAGCCCTGCTCTATCGCAGCGCCGCGCCCGCCCGCGCCGCATTCTCGAATACGGGCGAGTATGCCCGTACCTTCGGCTCGGACCCGGTCGAGGCGTTCGCCTTCTTCGAGGAATCGATGGAGCTCTCACGGCGCTTCCGTGCGCTGAAGCTCTGGCTATCGCTGCGCTACCACGGCGCCGAAGCATTTCGCGCAGCCATCCGCTCGGACCTGCAGCATGCCCAGGATCTCGCGCGAATGATCGGCGACTCCGCCGAACTGGAGCTGCTGGCACCCGTCGAGCTGAGCGCCGTCTGCTTTCGCTATCGCAGCGGCGCCGCGGGCGATGAGCTGGACCCGCTCAACGCCGCGATCCTGAAGCGGCTCATCGAGCGCGGCCGCATCTACCTGTCGAATGCCTCGATCACCGGCCGCTTCGCGCTGCGTGCCTGCTTCGTCAATCACCGCACCACCGAGTCGGACATCGCCGAGATCGTGCCCGAGGTCCTGGCCGCGGCCCGCGACGTCCTGGGCGCCAGTCAGACCCGCGATGAGCAGGTGAGGCGCTAAAGCAGTGCCTGGATCGCTTTCGCTATCCCGGCCGAGTCGAGTCCCTGATAGCCCATCTGCTGCCACAGGCCACCCGATCCTTCCTTGTGGGTGCCGATGTGGTCGTACCGGCCCTTGAAACCGGCCTGCAGCAGATAGCTGCCGAAACGGCTGCCCAGCCCGGTCTTGACGTTCCAGCCTTCGGTCACCAACACGAAGGGCACGCCGGCCAGCATCCGCATCGTCTGCGTGTCGACAACGTTGACCGTCGGCTTGTTGATCAGGCCGAGCTTGATTCCCTGCTGCTGCAGCGTGATGACCGCATCGAGCGCGCGGTAGACGGTCTCGCCGGTCGCGACGACGTAGCCGCCGCCGGCGGGCGCCTCGCGCACGACGTAGTCCTTGCCCGGCTCGAACGGCTTGCCCTGATACAGCGGCTTGCCGTCGTCCCCGAGAATGTCCGGGACCGCCGCGCGCGTGGAGAACACGAACCGCAGCCCCGGATCCTTGAAGATGCGCTTGACGCAGGCCGCAAACTGGTGCTGGTCCGCCGGAAAGTAGAGTCTGGTGGTATCGGTCCCGTGCCCCGGCGTCACGCCACCGTCGGCGTACATGCTGTTGATGCCGAAATGGCAGGTGTTGTCCGCCATGTCGTCGACGCCACTATGGCTGAAATGAGCGAGCACGTTCGCGAAGTTCAATCGCGCCATGGTGATCTCGCTGATGCACATCTCGAGAAAGGCGCTGAAGGTCGCATACACGCCCTGCTTGCCCGGGACGGCGCCGAAGCCCGCGGCCGCCGAGTAGTTGCCGCGCTCCATGATGCCGCCGCGGACGAACACCTCGGGATGCTTCTTGCGAACGTGGTGCAGGCCCTGTGAGCCTTCGAGGTCGTTGTCGAACACGCGCACGCTGGCCATGCGCTCGGCTTCCGACATGCCGTCCAGGAGCTCGTTGATGATTTTGCCGAAGTCGTCGCGATTCTTGCCGGCGCCGCTCGAGCCTTTGAAAGTCAGAGGGCTCTTGGCGGGCTTCGCTGCCCGCAGCATCTCGATTGCCTTCTCGTGGCCGCCGCGCTGTTCCAGATACCGGATGGCGACCTCCGCCTCCAGGACCTCGTGGGCTTTGGGGCTGCCCTCCGCTCCGGCGATGCCCGGCGCCATCGGGCGCTTGACCACCAGGGCGTGTGGGCGCTGGTCGGAGAACACGCGGCAGAGGTCGATGTAGAGCGCGTCCAGATCCTCACCCATGGTGGTGTCCGTCTGCAGCCCGTAGCCCGAAAGAGTGCGGGTCAGGTCGTATCCAACCATGTATTCCTGGGGGTGGCCCGCGATCGTCACATTGTTGTCGTCGACGAGCACCTTGATGTTGAGCTGCTTGCCCACGGCCAGGCGCGCCGCCTCGGCGTTATCGCCCTCCATCTGGCTGCCATCCGAGCCGAGCAGGACCACGGCCTTGCCGGGGTTCGCCATGGCGACGCCGTTGCAGTAAGCCCACATGTGGCCGAGACGGCCGGAGGCGAACTCCACGCCGGGAGTGAGGCCTTTTTCGGGGTGACCGGGCAGCCCGCTGTCGTACTCACGGTAGTGCAGCAACTTCTCCGCCGGCAGCGCTCCATTGAGCACGCTCAACAGATACTGCGTCGCCACCCGGTGGCCCGCCTCGTCGTAGAAGATCGGCACGATCGGCGTGCCGTTCGCTATGAAGGCGCGGATGATCGTCACCTCCGGAACGGTGTCATATGCGCCGCCCGTGTGCCCCGAGAGGCCTTTCGCGCCGGCGAGGGCGGTAAAGAACACTATCGCGTCCCGGCAGAGCTGGATGTTGTGCCTGAGCGTCGCCTTCTGCGCGTCGGTCAGTGTGGTGACGGCGGGATCCAGCTTCAGTGGCTCGAGCTTGCCGAGATCGATGGGAAAAGTTTCATTGGCCATGGAGGGGTGGTTCCGTGAATGGACGCGGTTGAGGATAGGCTGCGGAAACAGGCCGCCCCATTATACCTTTCTCCGATTGCGCGCGAGCTCGGGGTCTGCTCACATGGCACCCCCATGAACCTGCAGGGAGATGATCATGAGCTTCGTATCCACACGCGATGGCACACAGATCTTCTACAAGGATTGGGGCCCGAAGGAAGGACAACCGATCGTTTTCAGCCACGGTTGGCCGCTTTCCGCGGATGCCTGGGACAGCCAGATGCTGTTCTTCGCTGCGCGCGGCTACCGCGCGATCGCGCATGACCGGCGGGGACACGGGCGATCGAGTCAGCCGTGGACCGGTAACGACATGGACACGTACGCCGACGACCTTGCGGCCTTGACGGAAAAGCTCGACCTGCGAAATGCGATCCACATCGGCCATTCCACCGGCGGCGGCGAGGTCGTCCGCTACATCGGCCGCCACGGCGGCGAACGCGTCGCCAAAGCGGTATTGATCAGTGCCGTGCCTCCGCTGATGCTCAAGACCGCCGCGAATCCAGGCGGGCTGCCGATCGAGGTGTTCGATCAGATCCGTGCCGGCGTGCTGGCCGATCGCTCGCAGTTCTTCAAGGATCTGACGCTGCCTTTCTACGGCTTCAACCGCCCGGGCGCGAAGGTGTCCGAAGGACTGCGCGAGTCGTTCTGGCTGCAGGGCATGCAGGCCGGCTTCAACGCAGCCTACGACTGCATCAAGGCATTCTCGGAAACCGACTTCACGCGAGACCTCGAGGAGATCAGCGTGCCGACGCTGATCATGCATGGTGACGATGACCAGATCGTACCCATCGACGACGCAGGCCGGCTGTCGGCAAAGCTGGTCAAAGGCGCGGCCCTCAAAGTGTATCCCGGTGCGCCGCACGGCATGGCCGAGACGATGCGGGACCGGATCAACTCCGACCTGCTGGACTTCGTCAGAGGCTGAGTTGCAGACATGCCGGGGGGCGCCGGCCCCCGGCCCTGCCTGGGTTCAGGCCGGATAGCGGCGCGCATCTTGCGCCCGAGGCGCCCCCGGTGTGCCTTCCCGAGCGCCGAAGTCGAGGTAGATACCCGGCTCGACCGACAGACCCGACTTCACCTGCCGAGTCATATCGTCTACCAGTACCTCAGGACGGCCCGCGTCGAGTGCGGCGAGAGCCTGCCGGACGACATCCGCGGGCTTGACCTTCCGAAACTCCAGGTGACTCGTCATGTCCGTGTCCGCCTACATGTGTGCACATGCACTTCGTCAAGGTCTCTGTGCCGATCAGCTTGCCTCACGACCACCGTGAACGTCGAGTGATCGATGCTTCTCCTACGGATTCGTCGCGCCGCGCTGGACGGCACTCGGGCCCGCCGACCGCCCTGTCGCATCGAACTGCACGATCCGCGCTGCGGCGATCGCCTGGCTGATGAGCCACACATTGAGCGCGAGAATTCCCATGACCAGCGCCGCCGTGAGCCACACCAGCACGCGCACGTTTGAGTCGACAAGCGACGCTCGCCACCTCCCGGCATCTGTTGCGCACTGCATTGAAGCGTCCTCTTTGGATTGCTCCGCAGGATGCTGCAGCGGACCGGCGCGGAACAAGCCCTCAACGATGGACGCTGCGTTTCACCCGAGTGAACGGATCAATACCTGCCTAAAGAGGTAGAGCCTGCCCACCCCAACGATCCATCCGCCCTTCATTTACCCGGGGGAAACGCACCATCCATCGGAGGGGCATTGTTTCTGCGGCGCTGTCCTCCATAGATTTCCCGGCTGGCGTCGGCGTTTCCATGGAGTCTTCTCGCGGTCGTCCTCATGCAGCTCAAAAGGCCACCAACAGCGCTCCGCCATGGCGTGCTCGTGGCAGCCATGTTGGTGCTGTTCGCCGGCATCGCGGGCTGTGCCAGCCTGCCGCGGGGCAGCGTGCGCGATCCGCGCGATCACGTCGAGCGATTCAATCGCACCATGTTCAAGCTCAATACCACCCTTGATCATGCCGTGTTACGGCCCGTGGCACGCGGCTATGTGCGCGCCGTGCCGGCGGTGCTGCGCACCGGAATCGCGAATTTCCTGAGCAATCTCGGCTACACGAAGACGATCGGCAACGACGTCCTCCAGGCTCGTCCGCGCGACTTCGCCAGAGACGTGGCTCGGCTGGCTGTCAACACGACCCTTGGCCTGGGAGGTCTGCTCGATCCCGCAACCCGGCTCGGACTGGCCAGCCACGACCGGGACTTCGGGCAGACGCTCGGCAAATGGGGAATACGCACCGGCTCCTACCTCGTGCTGCCCTTCCTTGGCCCTTCGGACGTGCGCGACGCCATCGGCACGGTGCCGGACCGGTTCATGACGGTCGACGGCTATCTCCATGATGCGCCCTCGAGCGTGGGCCTCTTCTCGCTGCGCACCCTCGACAAACGGGCGGCAGCCTTGCCTTCGGATGCCACTGTCGAAAGCGCTTACGATCCATATGCGTTCGTCCGCAGTGCCTGGTTCCAACTGCGCGACTACAAGGTGCACGAGGGGCGCAAGAACTATCTCCCTGAGCTGCCGCCGCTGGATCCGGGCACCGGCAAGTGAGCATTCTATGAGTGTCTCAGCATCTCATTTGCGCAACGAACGGCTGGACGGCGCTGCAGAGTCGTCGCGCCCCGGCCGCTCCCCGATCGCTCGCCTCGTTGGACTCAGCGCCTCGTGGGCATGGCTCGTCGTAACGATCACCGTCGTGCTTTGCGCGGCAACCACCCGGTACGTCACGACCCATTTCGCCATGACCACCGACACCTCCACTCTCCTGTCGCCCGACCTGCCCTGGCGGGTTCGTCAGGCGGCCTTCAACAAGGCGTTCCCGACCGACGGCTCGAATCTCGTCGTGGTCGTCGATGGGCGGACGCGGGAGTTGAGCGAAGAGGCTGCGGCCAGGCTCGCCGCGCGCCTCGGCGCTCAAAAGGGTCTCTTCCACTCGGTGCGGCGACCGGACGCCGGGCCGTTCTGGGCGCACGACGGATTGTTGTTCGCCTCGACCGGCGATGTCAGGGAGTTCGTCTCCCAGGTCTTAAAGGCACAGCCATTCCTCGGATCCATGGCGGCCGACCCCTCGTTGCGCGGCCTCGCGAACACCCTTTCGCTCACGATGCAGGGCGTGAGCACCGGCCAGGCTTCCGCGCAGGACGTTCGCGTGCCCATCGGCAGCCTCGCCGATGCGCTGGGCGATCTGTTGCGCGGCCAGCCATCCTTCTTTTCCTGGCAAAGCCTGATCAGCGGCCGGGCGCCTGACTCGCGGCAGTTGCGGCACGTCATCCTGGTCGATCCGGTGCTCGACTACTCCCGACTGCGGCCCGGCAGACTGCCCATCGAGTCCATCCGCGCCACCGCGGAGCGGCTCGGGCTGGACAGCGCGCATGGCGTGCGCGTTCGGGTAACCGGCCCGGTGGCTCTGCAGGACGACGAATTCGCCACGTTGGCGGAACGCGCCGGCCTGATCGCCGCGGTTGCAGGCGGCGCCATCATTCTGATGCTCTGGTTTGCGGTACGGTCCCCACGGCTGATCGCATCGATACTGATCACGATGCTCGCCGGCCTCGTGCTGGCGACCGGCCTGGGTCTTGCCCTGTTTCATCGTTTCAACCTGATCTCGGTCGCCTTCATTCCGTTGTTCGTCGGGATGGGAATCGATCTCGGTATTCAATTCAGTGTGCGCTATCGCGCGGAATGCAGGCCGGGCGGGAACATCCTCTTTGCTCTGCTCGCGACGGGACGCGCGATGGGCAAGTCACTGATCCTGGCGGCCGCCGCAATCGCGGCCGGCTTTCTGGCCTTCGCACCGACCGCGTATTACGGCGTGTCGCAACTCGGGGTGATCGCCGGGCTGGGGATATTGGCCTCGCTCGCATTGACCCTGACGCTGTTGCCGGCTCTGATCGCGCTCACCCGCGCTCCAGGCGCCGCCGAGCGCCCGCCGAGCACGCGATTGACGACAGTCGATAACTACATCTCTGAGCACCGAAAGACGGTGTTGGGCGCTGCGGCGGCCGCGGCACTGATCTGCGCCGCCCTGCTGCCCTGGCTGCGCTTCGACTTCAATCCGATGCACCTGCGCAATTCGCAAGTGGAGTCGGTTGCCACGCTCGACGATCTGACCCGCGACCCGAACCGCTCTCCGGACACGCTCGAGGTGATCCGCCCCAACCTTGCGGCGGCCGACCGGCTTGCCCGGGCTTTCCGTAAGGACCCTACTGTTTACAGCGCGCGCACTCTCTCGAGCTTCATCCCGACCGCGCAGTCCGAGAAGATCGCGCTGATTGCGGACGCCGCCGATCTGCTGGACCTCACACTGAACCCGCCCGACGTCGCAGCGCCACCCAGCGACGCGGAGGTCGTCCACAGCCTCCACCGGGCCGCGACGAACCTCCGTCAGGCGGCGATCGAGGATCCTTCGACCCGTGCCGCTGCCGGCAAGCTAGCCGACGGGTTCGACCAGCTCGCGCGGGACAGCCCTTCGATGCGGGCCAGCGCGGCTCGGATGCTCCTGCCCGGCTTCGTCACCACGCTCGGGCAGATACGCGAAGTACTGCATCCTATCCCGGTCAGCATCAGGACGCTGCCACCCGGCATAGTGCGCCAGTGGCAGACATCTGATGGACGGGCGCGTGTCTCGATCCTTCCCAAGGGCGATTCCAACGACAATGCGGTCCTCCGCCGGTTCGTCTCCGCCGGAACCAGGATAGCGCCAGATGCCACGGGGACGGCCGTCTACATCCAGGCGTACGCTCGAGCCGTCGTCGACGCATTCCTCGAAGCGGGCGTCCTGTCATTCCTCGCCATCTCCTGTCTGCTGTTCATTGCCCTGCGCCGGGTACGGCAGGTGGCGGTGACCATGGCGCCGATCGTATTGACCGGCCTCCTGACCATGGCCACCTGTGTGGTGACCGGGCAACCCCTCAATTTCGCCAACATCATTGCGCTGCCTCTGCTCTTCGGAATCGGGGTGGCGTTCCATATCTACTTCGTGATGTCCTGGCGGCTGGGCGGCTCGCACCTCCTCTCGTCGAGTCTGGCGCGCGGAGTATTCTTCAGCGCGCTCGCGACAGCCACCGGCTTCGGCAGCCTCTGGGCCTCGCGACACCCCGGAACGGCCAGCATGGGCAAGCTGCTGATGATATCTCTCGCATGGACCCTCGCCTCGGCGCTCGTCTTCCAACCGGCGCTGATGAGTCTGGCGAGGCCCAGGAAGCGGGCTGCGCCACCGGTGCAAGTCCGCCCGGCGCAGTGAGCCGTAAGCCGCAGCACACCCACCATCAAGAGGAGCCATCCAACCATGAGGCCGAGACTCACGATTTTGCTGTACACGCTCCTTGTTGCGCCCACGGCCGGCGCGGCCTATGCCGCGGCCGGCGATCCGGCCGCGATTCAAGTTCAGGCCCTCGGGAGCTCGCTGCTCGAGGCGATGAAGGCCGGTACGTCGGTGTCGACTGCCCAGAGATACCGGCGCCTCGAGCCGGTCATCGAGCAGGTCTTCGCCTTGCCCCTCATGACGCGCCTGTCCGTGGGCCCGAGTTGGACGAGCTTCCAGCCGCAGCAGCAGTCGGCGTTGGTCGCGGCATTCAGCCGCTATACGATTGCCAACTACGCGCACAATTTTCACGATTACAAGGGTCAGAAATTCGACGTCGATGAGAACGTCGTCGACCGGGGAGAAGAGAAAATCGTCCGGTCGCGCCTCGAGTCTCCCAATGACACTCCGGTGAATTTCCTGTATCGGATGCGCGAGGTGAACGGAGTCTGGAAGATCGTCGACGTCTACTTCAACGGAGTCAGCCAGCTGATCCTGCATCGAACGGAGTTTTCCGAGGCGATCGCCTCCGGGGGGCCTCCTGCGCTGATAGCCCACCTGAACGAGGTCAGCGACGGCCTCATGAAGTAGCCGCTGCTCCCCGCCGGCCGGGTTCATTTCCCTCGGTGAAACGCTGCATGCGCCGCCGGCGGATTGTTCATGCGGGTAGTTTGCCCTAGTCTGCTCCCTCTCCTGGACCGGAGCCTCCCTATCTTCCGGGAGAGCTCACGGGATTGGGCCTCCCGGAAAGAGGGCGTAACCTATGCTCATGGACACGCTGACCGGCATCAAGATGTTTCTCCAGGTGGTCGAGTCCGGGAGCTTCGTGGGGGCCGCCGATCGGCTCGATGTTTCGACGGCCATGGTCAGCAAGCATGTGATGAATGTCGAGGGGCGCCTCGGTGTCCGTCTCCTCAACCGCAACAGTCGCACCCTGAGTCTCACGGAGCCGGGAAGAGTCTATTTCGAGCGCTGTAAAGCCATCCTGACCGACCTCGAGGAAACGGAGCTCGAGCTCGGCTCGCTCGGGGCCGCGGCGCGGGGAACTCTGCGCATCACCTGCCCGAGTTGGTTCGCGGGCCAACGCCTCGCGGACGTTCTGGCCCGGTACCGGCAGCGCTATCCGGATGTCGTGGTCGACGTATCGTTCGAGGACCGGCTCGTGGATCTGGTGGATGAAGGCTATGATCTGGCGTTGCGAGTCTCGCCGGATCCGCGGCTGCTGCCGCCAGGGCTCATAGCCAGACCCGTGAAATCCATGTCCTTCTTCGTGGCCGCATCGCGCGATTATCTCAGGCGACACGGTGCCCCGAAGACGCCGGAAGATCTCGCGCAACGGGATTGCATCGCCGTGGGCGCGCAGGACAGTTGGACGCTGCGCAAGCCGGGCGGCAAGGTCGAGGTGCCGGTGCGCGTGGTGGCGCGCTACCGCTCGATGGCCGGTGTGGCTCACGCCGTTGCGGCCGGCATCGGTCTTGCGCCGCTGCCGCGGATCTTCTTCGAGGATCCTCTCTTCGAGCACCAGTTGGTACCGGTGCTCACCGACTATCCGCACGCCCAGGCCACTTTGTACCTCGTGTACGTCAGCCGCAGGAACGCGCCCCTCAAGATCCGCTCCTTCGTCGATTTCTTCCTCGAGACGGTGACGAGTGAGCAGGCCATGGAGCCGGCTGCGGTCGCCTAGCGCCGGATCAGCGGAACGATTTCGCGATCTCGACGCTTCCCCAAAGAAACGACCGCGAGCCGATTCCCGAGCGCAATTCCGCCGATTGCCAGCGGGCCAGGTACTCGATCGCCCATCCCGATGCGCTGCGCAGCTCGACTCCCGCCCAGGCCTCGCCCAATACCGGGTTCAGGTCCCCTTCCCCGTAAGTGAGAGCACTGTGCCGGAACTGTCCCTGCAGGAAAGCATTGTAGGCGCGCGCTTTGAGCCGCATGCCCGCGAAGGCAAATACCTCGGGCGAGGCGCCCTCGGGCAGCGGCGGCGGCACCGGCTGGGTCTCCTGGACATACATGTCCTGCTCCGGCGTGAAGGACCACCATGGCGACTCGATGCGGCCCCACCTGGCATTCAATGCAACACTGGCCTCCGTCACGGTACCGAGACTGATGGCGCCGGTCCATTTGCCGTCTCCGCGCCAGGGGCCATCGCCAAACTTTGCGAGCAGCGCCTGCCGGGCGAGGCTATATCGCGCAGTCGGCTCGCCGCCATCGGAGATCTGGTGTGACCAGCCCTTGGGCTGCACGCTGCCCGTCACGTCATGCAAAACACGCTGCACGTCGTCGGCAGCAGCGAGTCCCAGGATGCCCACCGTCAGACTGGTGTCGTACGCGACCGGACTCTCGGTCGACGCGTAGCGCCGGCCGGCGCTCACGAAGAACAAGCTCGCGTACGGCCGATCGCCGCGCACCACATTGCGAGCCTGGAGGTTGCGTGGGGTAAACACCAGCAGCCCGGCCGCAAACGCGTGCGCGGACCGCCCTTGCAGCCCTCGCAGGCGCGCGGCCTCGCAACTTCGCCGATCCACGAATCCGAGCGCCCGATCGAGCCCACGTCCGATGAATCCGGGGCTTCTCCCGGACTGTGTAACCTCACCCCCGCCGTTGTAGTCCTGGTCGCGGGAGGCGTCGGTCAGTACGTGCTCATCCAGCACGAACCCGGCTCCAATACCTGCCGGCTCGGGGGGTTGGTCGACCCGAACCGTCCGGGTGCAAGCGCTACCATCGGCCGCGGAACCGGCAGCGGTGGACCGCTCCTGCGCGTGCACGGCCAGGCAGCATGCAAGCAGCAGCGGAGCGCAAAGCGAGACGGCAAGTCGCATTCGCCGGATGTTTGGGGAAAGGGCCGCCCCAAACAACGGCAGTTCCGTTGATGCAGCGTTTCACGACTGTTGACGCGCAGGTTTCCTGCCACGAAACGCACCATGCAACGGCAGTGCCTTGTAAGCGCGCTGCCGCATCCCTAGTGTATGGACCGGCGCGACCGCAGAGACCCGGCGCCCCACGGTGGGCGCGAGACATCGGAGACTTCAATGGGCGGCGACATGGTTCTATTGAGAGTAGTCGACGACACACTGGAGGGCTGGAAATGCATGCCCTTCGAAGAATTCCTCGAGCGCATCAATCTGGCCTCGTGGAAGGACAGCCAGGAGCTGGTAGGAATGGTGTTGCCGCAATCCCAGAAGAGCCCGCAACACTGATGGAGGCGCGTAAGCGCCGACGCAGCCGCAATCGAACCCCGACGCTCGCGCTCTACGCGGCTACGGCAGCTCGCGCACCCAGATGTTTCTGAAGCTGATCGGCTCGCTGGGATCGCCGTGCGCCTGCAGTTTGATGGGCGCCCCGTCGAAAGCCTTGTAGAAGGGCTTGCCGCGGTAGAGCGTCTGCCCCTTCAGCTCGAAGTGATCGTCCACCAGGACGCCATTCCAGAACACCGTCGCATAGGCGGGACTCTTCAGGCTACCGTCGGAGTTGAATCGCGGCGCTGTCCAGACGACGTCATAGGATTGCCACTGCCCCGGCCTGCGCGCCGCGTTCGCGAGCGGGATGCTCTGCTTGTAGAGACTGCCGGCCATGCCGTTCACGTAGGTGCCGTTCTCGTAGGAATCGACCACCTGCAGCTCATAGCCGTCGTCTTCCGGCCCAGTCGACGCCAGGAATACGCCGCTGTTGCCTCGCCCCTGGCCACTGCCGGTGATATCGGCTGGAATCCGCCACTCGATGTGCAGCTGGTAGTCGCGGAACTTGCGCCGGGTCTCGATGTTACCGACTCCGGGCGCCTTGTTGACGACCATATCTTCGCCCCTGACGAACCAGCGCGCCGGCGTGTGGTCCTGCGCGGACACCCATTCGTTCAGGTTCTTGCCGTCAAAGAGGATGATCGCGTCGGACGGCGCCGCACCGACCGTCGCACCCGGTGTCACGACCGGCGGTACCGGCGTCCATACCTCCGTGTCCTTCGGATTCGGGCTGCCCGCCTGCTGCGCCATTGCCAACGTGGCGGCGAGCAGAAATGCAGCCGCGAAGAAGCTCGAAGTCAGGCCGGAAGTGCTCATGCGGATTACCCGTATCGTGAAGTGCTCATGTGTACCATCCACCCCTCGCCGGCCAGAATTCCAGCCGACACGCCGAGGAATGCGCCCGCGATCACATCGCTGATGAAGTGCCAGTCTCCCACGACCAATAGAGCCGCGGCCAGCAGCAGCAGACCCGCAAGCGGCCGCCTCCCGGCTCGATAGAGCCGCATGAAGACCCCGGCGAACGCACCCGCCAGCACCATATGGCCGGAGGGAAAGCTGCTGCCCGCAAAGCCCATCGCCAGATTGAAGGTATGTGTTGCTCCGTGCATGACCGCAGCGGGAGTCCGCACGCCGAAGAAGGGCTTCAATACCTGGTCGTTGATGCCGTACGCGCATATCGAGGCCAGGCAGGCTATCGCCAAGGTTTCCGCGAATCGGGAGATGTGTCCGCGCATCAGGCGCGCGACCACCAGGCCGAGGACCACTGTTGCTTCCAGAGCGAGGATCACGGTGGCACCGAAAGCCGCATTGAGTGAGCTGAGATGATGTCCGAATCTCCAGACACGATGCGCCACCGGTACGTCGAGCTCCACGAACGAGAACGCCGCCACCGCCGCGCAAGCCGCGAAGGACAGAAACCAGATCCGCACGACGGCAGAAAAGCTCTTCACTTTGACCGAATCCTCGTCGATCCATGGGACGGCCCGCGCTTCGCGGCTTGCGGCGCGACAGGCGCGGCCGCCACAGCCGATGCCTTGACGAAATCGATGAACGCCCGCAGCGGCGCTGGCACGAGACGCCTTCCCGAGTAGTACAGAAACGGTCCCGGGAAGCGCTGCCACCACGGCTCCAGAACGGGCTCCAGCTCGCCGCTGTCGAAGTGCGGCCGCAACCAATCATCGAAACCGCAGATTATGCCGGTTCCGGCTATTGCCGCCGCGACGGCAAGATCGGTTGCCGTACCGAGGCTGACGAGCAGCGGTCCCGCAGGGTCGATTCGTACGACCTCGCCGTCGCGCTCGAATTCCCATGGCGGCATCGCGCGGCTGCTGAATCGCCCGCGCAGGCAGGCGTGCCGCAGGAGCTCTCGCGGGTGCCGGGGCCGCCCGTGGCGGTCGAGATAGGCGGGAGCGGCCGCGAGCGCAAAGCGCTGTGTGCGCGGCCCGATCGGTACGGCGATCATGTCCTGCTGCAGCCGCTCGTCATAGCGGATGCCGGCATCGAATCCGGCGGCGAGTACATCGACGAAGCTGTCCTCCGCGACGACCTCCAGGCGAATTTCCGGATAGGCGGCCAGAAACCGCGGCACGATGTCGGGCAATACGAGCCGGGCGGCGGCGACGGGAACGTTGAGCCTGAGGGTGCCCGCGGGTTTGCCGCGAAACCCGTTCACCACGTCCAGCGCCGATTCAACTTCGGTGAGCGCGGAGCTGAGTCGCTCCAGAAGACGCCTGCCGGCCTCCGTGGGCGCGACGCTGCGTGTCGTCCGGTTGAGCAGCCGTACGCCGAGCGCCGCTTCCACGCGGCGTACGGCCTCGCTGAGTCCAGAAGCGCTCTTGCCGCTGGCGCGTGCGGCATCACGAAAGCCCCGCGCGCGTGCCACCGCCACGAAGGCGCTCAAGTCACCAAGGTCGGACTTCATTGTTCGTAATACCGCACAGCCCGTGCGGATTGTGCCCCATTATCGCGCAGCCGGATAGCCGCTAAATTGGGTCCCCAGCGAGAGGAGATCACCCATGCCCACCATCGACCAGTCCGGTACATACAGGCTCGGCAATCGCATCGTGAAGCGGCTCGGCTACGGCGCGATGCAGCTTGCGGGTCCGGGAGTGTTCGGCCCGCCCAGGGATCCCGAGGGGGCCCTTGCCGTGCTGCGCGAAGCGCTGGCGCGCGGTGTGAATCACATCGACACCAGCGATTTCTATGGCCCACACGTCACCAACCAGCTTATCCGCAAAGCGCTGCATCCCTATCGTGATGATCTCGTGATCGTCACCAAGGTCGGTGCTCGCCGTGGCGCCGACGCATCATGGCTACCCGCCACATCCGCGCAGGAGCTGACGCAGGCGGTGCAAGACAACCTGCGCAATCTGGGCCTGGATGTCCTCGAGGTGGTCAATTTCCGCAACACGGGCGCAATCCACGGGCCCGCCGAAGGCTCCATCGAGGCGCCGGTCAGCACCCTGGCCGAGCTGCAGCGCCGCGGGCTCGTGCGCCACATCGGATTGAGCAATGTCACCCCGACGCAGATCGACGAAGGGCGGCGGATCTGTGACATCGTCTGCGTGCAGAACCACTACAACCTGGCACATCGTGCGGACGATGCGCTGATCGATGATCTCGCGCGCAAGGGCGTCGCCTACGTGCCATTCTTTCCCCTCGGCGGATTCAACCCGCTGCAGTCATCCATCCTGACCGAGGTCGCTCGAGGCATCGGCGCCACGCCGATGCAGGTTGCGCTCGCCTGGCTCCTGCGCCGGGCCGCCAACATCCTGCTGATCCCGGGCACTTCCTCGCTCGCCCACCTCCAGGAGAACCTGGCCGTGGCCGCGCTGCATCTGCCGGCGGCCGCGATCGCGGCGCTGGACCGGATCGGCGTGCGTTAGTGCGCCAGGAGCCGGCATCCTCCGTCCCGACACTCGAACCTTCCGGTGGGCCGCAGCCTGGAGCGCCACGTCGTGACGTTGCGCAGAATCCGCGCCTTTCTGGCTCCCGTGATGCTGCGCACGTAGCGGTTGTTGAGCGGATCCCAGGGACTGTGGAAGCCGTCCATCTCCTTGATGGCTCCCTCACGGCTCATGCCGTCGACGAGCACGCGATAGGCCGCCGCGATGACGCCGGTGCGGTCGACTCCGGCCCGGCAACTGATGAGGACGGGCTTCGGCGCCTGCTGGATGATCGCCAGAACCTCCGCGACGTGGTCGTCGAGATGCCTGTGCGTCAGAACTTGCGTCGCGGCGAAATTCCGCACGCGATAGTACGTCACCGAGCGCACGATGCCGGGATCGAGGTGCGCCGATTCGAACGAGCGGCGCACGTCGAGCTGCAGACTGACGACCGTCCTCACGCCGTGCGTCACGAGCCACTGCGCATCGGCTCGGGTAGGCGACTCCGCTCGCCACAGCACCCCGGGAGTCACCACACAGAAGTTGCGGATCGGCGCCCCGAGAGAATCCGCACAGGCGCCCGGCAGGGTACGGCGGGAAAGGTAGACACAGCCGGACAGGAGCAAGGCCAGCGTGCATGCAACGACGCGCAGCGCCTTCGGCACGGGCTTCGACATGGAGCGTCCTTCAGGGCCCGGTCTCGATCCCCCCGGGCGGCGGCATGTCGCGTTGCGACGTTTCGATCTGATAGGTCAGGTCGACGCCCGCAGCTTCCGCGATGGTCGCGAAGTCCAGGTCGTCGTCTCCATGCATCGCCGCGGCGGAGGACGATACATCGGTCGCCACGTCGGTAAATTGGAAATCATTCAGGCCGGTCACCGCAAAAGCCGTCACTTTGGAGCCGGTTCCCACGATGAAGAACGACCGGCTGCCCGGCCCCTGGAAAGATCTCTGGAATGAACGTTTGAGCTCGTCCGGCCGCAGCGTCGCGCGCTCTTCCGCGGAGAGCGGCGCCAGCAGGGTGGCGAGCGCATGCGGATCGTCGGCGCTGACCTGCAGTTTGTACAGGCGATAGCCCCGATCGTTCGCCTCCGGGGGCAGCCACGAGTCCGCCGTGATTTCCTTGCACTCCGACCACTTCCGCTCGTGCCGGCTGTGCTCGGTCAGCTTACCGGGTTTCGGAAGCTCTTTTTTGCACTGATCGGCGTCGAGAAATACCTGCTGCTCAACACATCCCGTCGAAGCCGCCTTGGAGGCGGACTTGCCGGGGTTGATATACACACAGGCGTACAGCAGGTATAAGTGAAGCATCGCTACTCTTCCATTTTGACCTCAAGATATACTCGCGGCCCGCCACTTTCCACCGACGCATGTTCCTGGAACACATCCACTACTTCGCCGGCATCGTGTTCATAGCGGTCGCGGCGCTGCTGCCGATCATCGATCCGTTCGCTGGGGCCCCCATCTTCCTCGCCATGACCTCCGGGCTCTCGCCGGACCAGCGGGCACGCACCGCGCAGCTCGTCGCGCTCAACAGCTTCGTGCTGCTGCTCGCATCCATCCTGATCGGCGCCTACGTTCTCGATTTCTTCGGGGTCTCCATTCCCGCAGTGCAGGTTGCAGGCGGCATCGTGGTCTGCGCGCTCGCCTGGTCGCTCCTCAATGGCCCCATGGTCCCGCCGGTTTCCGCTTCGGCCGCTCCCACTCCCGATAGCCTCAGACAACGGGCCTTTTATCCGCTGACGATGCCGCTCACCGTCGGTCCCGGATCGATATCGGTCGCAATCACCCTCGGCGCCAATCCGCCCAGGAGCCTGCGGGCGTTGTTGACCACGACGCTCGCGCACGTGATCGGCGTGCTGATCACGGCGCTCGCGATCTATCTTTGCTATCGGTACGCGGACCGGCTCGTGCGCCGGCTCGGAACGACCGGCACCGATATCATGATCCGGCTCACGGCCTTCATCCTGCTGGCCATCGGCACGCAGATCATCTGGAATGGAGCCCGGACGATGCTCGAGAGCGTACTCCATCCCGCGGTCAGCCGCCTACACTGACATCGTCAGCGGCGCCCCTGCGGCCTTCCCGGTCCGGACGGACCGCGAGGCCAGCCGTCAGCGCGCCTGTCAGGGCGAGCAGCGCCGCGACCCACATGGCTGCGCGGATCGTTACGATCAATGAGTCGGTGATGATGGCGTGGGCTTGCCGCCGCGCCAGGGCGGAAAGGCCGGCGGCCAGCGGTGGCACCACGAGACCGCCGCGCGCGGAGTCCACCGCCGCCTCCACAGCGGGTGAAGCCTGTGCGATCGACAGATTGCGGTCCAAAGCGTGACCGAACGCCACCACTGCAACGCCCCCGAGTATGGCGATCAGCAGAAGACCGCCCACGGCAGCGACCGCGTTGTTGATGCCGGAAGCGACTCCGGTGCGATGTGGTGGAACGGCGCCGATGACGGTCGTCGTCAACGGCGCCACGGCGAGGCCCATGCCAAATCCCAGCACCGTCATCGCTGCGAGGGTGACCCAGTACGCCCCCTCGCCGAGCCCGAGGAGCACGAACCCGGCGCCCGTCAGCGCCGGCCCGGCGATGAGCAGCCGGCGCGCGCCGATCTTGCTTTCCAGCCTCCCGGACCATTGTGACAACACCCCGATCACCAGCGTGAACGGCACGTAAGCGGCGCCGGCTGCCGTGGCCGAGTAGCCCCGGGCCTGAATGAGCAGGTAGGGCAGGAAGAAGAACGCGGCTGCGAGCGCACCGTACAGCAGCAATGTCAGAAGATTGATTCCGCTGAAGCGGCGCGAGCGAAACAGCTCGAGCGGCATCATCGGCGAGGAAGCGGCACGTTCCGCGAGAACGAAGGCGAGCAGCAGCAGCACCCCCAGGACGACGGCGCTCATCACTCCAACATTCCGCCACCCGAGCGTGGAGGAATCGATGAGTCCATACACCAGACTGCCAAGACCCAGGACCGCCAGCAAGGCTCCGCGCCAATCCACGCCACGTGACGCGTCGGGATTGCGGCTCTCCGGCACCCGTACAAAGGCGATCCATAGCGTCGCGATTGCGACGACCGGGTTGATCAGGAAGATCATCCGCCAGGATGAGTGATCCACGAGCCAGCCTCCCAGGAGCGGGGCCACTCCGGCGGCGATTGCGGAAGCGCCCGCCCAGATCCCGATGGCCGCGCCGCGAGCCTGCTCGTCGAACGCGGCCCCGATGAGCGCCAGTGCGCAGGGAATGAGGAGAGCGGCCCCAGTGCCCTGTGCCGCGCGCATGGCGATCAACATCTCGACGTTCGACGCCAGCCCACAGCCGATCGAGGCTGCGGCGAAGACGCTCACCCCGACAATGAACATCAGCCGCCGGCCGAACTGGTCTGCGGCGGCGCCCCCGAGCAACAACAGCGCGGACATGCAGAGCGTATAGGCATTGACGACCCATTGCATGGCCACGAGCGATGTGCGCAGATTGCCCTCGATGGCAGGCAGGGCGACGTTGACGACGGATTGATCGATGAAGGCCAGGGTCGATCCGAGAACCGCGGCCGCCAGCACCCAGGAGCGCTGGCGCGCGCACGCAGGTACGCTCGGGCTCGAGCGAATCACTCCCGCACCGCACGGCAATGCCTCCGGATTATTCACACTTGACCAGATAATTACGAATATGGTTAACTATTTCACGTTCGCAGAAGTTCTCAGGAGCCTGCCATGACCAGTCCCGCTTCGCCCCGGCCCTCCTTCATTCCATCGCTCGCGTACAAAGATAATCGCGCGGCGCTCGACTGGCTGCAAACAGCCTTCGGCTTCGAGACCAGCGAGGTCCTGACCGACGCTGAGGGCAACATCGTTCATGCCGAGATGAGCCACGGTGACGGCGTAGTCATGATCGGCGGCGAGTGGGCGGACTGGACGCGCAGCCCTGCTTCGCTCGGCGGAAAAAACACGCAGCGCGTGCACGTGCGCATCGACCGCGGACTCGACGAGCACTGCGCCCGCGCGCGGCAGGCCGGCGCGAAGATCGTGATGGAGCCGGCCGACCAGTTCTATGGGGACCGCACTTATATCGCGACGGACCCGGAAGGCCATTATTGGACTTTCTCGCAGCCCGTCCGCGAGGTGTCGCGGGAGGAAATGGAGAAGGCTACCGGCTTGAAGTTCGGGCACGCGCGTTGAGCGCGCCCGGCCTCGACCGGACGCTCGCCGCGCTAGCCGACCCGCACCGCAGGCGGGTCGTGGACCTGCTGCGCGAACGCCCCCATCGGGCGGGCGAGCTCGCTCAGGCGGCGCGCATCTCCTTTCCCGCGATGAGCCGGCACTTGCGGACGCTGCGCAAGAGTGGCCTCGTGGAAGAAGACCGCGACGAGTTCGATTCGCGCGTCAGAATCTATCGGCTGCGGCCCGATGCGATGGCGGAGCTCAAGACATGGCTGGCGGAGACGGACGCTCTGTGGGCCCGGCAACTCTCCGCGTTCAAGGCCCACCTGCAGAAGACGAGTAAATGACATCGAGCGTGTTTGTTGCCCTGCGCGTGCCCGCCGATCCGGGACGCGCCTTCGACGCATTCACCCGCGAAATCGCATCGTGGTGGCAACCGAACGGACTGTTCGAGATCACTCCACACGGAGACGGTGAGCTCGCCTTCGAGCCCGGGGCCGGTGGTCGTCTCATCACGCGACTGGCGAGCGGAGAGATCTTCGAGATCGGCCGCGTTTCCGCCTGGGAACCCGGCAGGCGTCTCGTCTTCTCCTGGCGCCAGGCCACCTTCTCGCCGGCGCAATCCACCGAGGTCGAGGTCCGCTTCGAGCCCGTGGGCGAAGAGACCCGTGTCTCCATCGAACACCGGGCCTGGGACACCATCCCGCAGCGCCACGCCGCCCGACACGGCTTCCCCGAGCACATCACCCTGCAGCGCGTCGCCGACTGGTGGCGGGCATCCCTGCGGACGCTGCGAGCGCGCCTCGACGCCTAACCGGCCGGCCTCTTCGAGACGGAGCCCGAGGCCCGCGGAGTGTCCACCGTTCGGGGCGTTTCCGCTCCCAGGTACTTCTGCAGCCAGCGCAGCGCACGCTCGAGGACGTCCCGCTCGTCTTTCGGCTTGTCGAAGCCGTGGCCTTCGCCGGCGTAGACGACCAGCTTCGTGGGAACACCCATGGCACGCAGCGCGTGCCAGTACTCGAATGACTGCGGCGCCGGACACTCGCCGTCATACTCGCCGACCACGATCAGCGACGGGGTCTTGTCGCTTCCGATGAAGTTGATGGCCGAGCTCTTGGCGTACGCCTGCGGGTCCTGGTAGACCGATGCGCCGAAGAACGGAATCATCCATTCGTCGATCGAGTTCTCGCCGTAATAGCTCTCCCAATCGGAGAGACCGGCACCGACGACAGCCGCCTTGAAACGATGCGTCTGCGTGGGCGCGAACATCGACATGAATCCGCCGTAACTCCAACCTGTCAGGCCGAGGCGGTTGTCGTCGACCGGATATTCCGCTTCGACCCGATCGACTCCGGCCAGGATGTCACGCAGGTCGCCATATCCCATGTCGCGGCGCACGGCCTTCACGAAGCGCTCGCCCTCGCCATAACTCCCCCGCGGATTCGGCATCAGCACGAAGTAGCCCATGGCCGCGAGCGGCACCGGCCCGTAGCCATCGCGCGGCCAGCCCGGGCGCAGCGCCGAGCTCGGCCCTCCGTGTACGTAGACGATCATCGGATACCGCTTGAGGGGATCGTAGTCGGGGGGGAGCAACAGCCATCCCTGGACATCGAACCCCTCGTTGTGCCAGCTCACCGAGACCGTTTTTCCCCACATCGGCCGCACGCTTGCGTTCACGTGCGTGATCGCATGCGGTTGCATGGCGACCCCCACCGGCTGCGCCGCCGCGTCGGTCTCGAGCAGCGCCGAATAGATTTCGGGCGGGCTGTCGAAATTGCTGTTGACGTACGTGAGGACGTCGTGTCCAGCAGAGACGGAAAACGCCGACTGGAATGTCCCGTCCGCAACCCCGGCAGGCACTGTGAACAGTGCCTGACCGGTCGCGGGAAGCTTGCCGTGCAAGGCGAAGACCGACAGGCGCGTCGAGCCGCCCGCGATGGATGAGACCAGCAGGGTGTGGTTTCCGGTCCAAGTCAGCCATGAAGGCGAGATCGTGATGTCGGGCGTGACATTCACGGGCGCGCCACCCGCGGCGTCGAGGAGGTAGATATCGCCTCCAGTCGAGCCTTGATCGCTCATCAGCCCGCCGATGAGAGCGATCTGCGTCCCGTCGGGCGACCACCTCGGCAACGCAATCTGCAGGCCGTGAAGCGGTCCGTTGACGGTCGTCGGGTCGAGGGTGACCGTCGGCGCGCCGTCGAGACTCTGTGTATAGAGCTTCGCCACCCACCAGTTGTCACGTCCCGGGGGCGGCGCTCCAATGTACGCAAGCCGGTCTCCCGTGGCAGACCAGTCGTATTCATAGATGAAGAGCGATGCCGGCGTGACCTGCCGCGCCTCGCCACCGCTTGCCGGCATCACGGCGATTCCCTGGCGCTCGATGCCGGTTTCACCGATCACGCCCACCTGCGCTTTCGTAGCGGACACTGCACTGACCGGATGCACGTCACCTTTGACGTAGAGGAAGCTCAGCTCCGATCCGTTGGGTCTCCAGGCAAGCTGATTCACGAAGCCTTGCAAATGGGAAATACGCCGCGCCGCGGCGCCCGCGGCACCCACTTCGTAGATGTCGAACTGCTCGTCTTTGCCGGCAGTGTGATTGCAGTTCGATAGGAACGCGAGCGTCCGGCTGTCCGCTGACCAGCGCAAATTGCTATAGCGGCACGACTTGAGCGATTGAGGGATGGTCACGGCCCGTACGTCAGTACCATCGGCATTGGCGAGCTGCAGTATCTGTCCGGGTTTGCCGCCGTCGGACGACGACGCTGCCTTCGCATTGCCGTGAGGCTTCTCAGTAACCGTCCATGCGACCGTCTTTCCATTCGGCGCGACCGACACGGCCTCGAAGCGCTGCACATCGTGCAGTCGATTCATGATCTCGGCAATGCGTGAGCCGTTTTCCTCCGGAGCCGCGGACGCGGCAGCCGCCGGTGGAGGAGCGATCATGCAGACGCTCACGAGAGCGAGTGCCGTTGCCGATAGAGCAATACCAGGGTGGGACTTCAAGCGCGCATCTCCCCAGTCACTCGCAGGGTGGATCGGGAATGTTAACATGATTCGCCAGACTGACACGATGCGCGGAGAGTTGGCGATGGCGCGGCGCAAGAAGCCCGTGGAGCAACTGCTGCGGCCGCTGGCCGCGGCTCCCAGCGGCCTCGGGCCGGCGCGCGGCGAGAGCGCCGCGCTCGAGGCGATCTGGCAGGTGGTGTGCGCGATCCCACGCGGGCAAGCCTCGACCTACGGAGCCGTGGCGCGCGCGGCCGGGTTGCCGGGTCGCGCGCGGCTGACCGGCTTCGCGTTGCGGGTCGCTCCGGAGGAACTGAACCTGCCGTGGCATCGGGTCGTCGGCGCCGGCGGCCGGATCGTGTTTCCCAGCGGCTCGCGCCAGCACCGGGAGCAAGCGCGCCGGCTGCGTGCCGAAGGCGTCGCGGTCACGGCCGGGCGCATCCCGCGCACCGCTCTCAGGGACCTGCAGGAGCTTTGACGCGCCGCTGAGAATTAGCGCCACGGCGGCTTTTCGGGCATGCTCGCCTTACCCGAATTGCGCCCCGAGCGGGGTACATGGCGCTCAAGGGCATCAGTCCATCCCAATTCGAGCGGCTCTCCAACCTCCTCGACGAGTTGCTCGAGATGGACGCGACTCGCCGCGAAGCGCGGCTGCGGGAGCTCGATGCCGCCGAGCCGCTCGCGGCCGATTGGCTGCGCCGGGTGCTCGTGCCCCGGGACGGCGGCGGGCTGGAAGGATTTCTCGACAAGGGCGACATCCTGGCGCGTTATGCGCCGCTCGCGCAGCACCGGGCGGCATCCTCACAGCCGGATTCCACGCTCGCCGGCAGGAAGTTCGGACCCTATCGGGTCGTGTCGCTGCTCGGACATGGAGGCATGGGAAGCGTCTGGCTCGCGGAGCGGTCGGACGGGCTCTTCGCGCGACGCATCGCCCTGAAGCTGATCCATCCCGCCCTCATGGGCGAGCTGATGACCGAGCGGACCAGCCGCGAGCGCGAGATCCTCGCCAGCCTCGTCCACCCGCACATCGCCCGGCTGCTGGATGCGGGATATGCCGAAGACGGTCAGCCCTATCTTGCGCTCGAGTACGTGGACGGCGCCTCGTTCGTCGACTACTGCGACCGCCACCGACTCCCGATTCGCGAGCGTCTCGCACTCTTTCTGCAAGTGCTGAGCGCCGTGCAGTACGCGCACGCGCACCTGGTCATCCACCGCGATCTGAAGCCCTCCAACGTCCTGGTGACCGCCGAGGGGCACGTGCACCTGCTCGATTTCGGCATCGCCAAGCTGATGACCGAAGGGGGGCGTGCCCCGGCAACGGAGCTGACACAGGCCGGCGGCCGCATACTGACTCCGGACTATGCGGCACCGGAGCAAATCTCCGGCGCAGCCATCACGACCGCGGTCGACGTATACGCGCTGGGCGTGATGCTCTACGAGACGCTGACCGGGGAGCGGCCCTACCGCCCGAAGCGAGACTCCCGAGGAGCGATCGAGGAGGCGATACTCCAGTCGGAGCCCCTTGCACCCAGCCGTGCGCATCTGCGAGACGACGCCGCATCCGCGCGCGGGACGACGGTCGTCAAGTTAGGGAAGTCCCTCCGGGGAGACCTCGACACCATCGTGCTCAAGGCGCTCAAGAAACCTCCAGGCGAGCGCTACGCGACCGTCAATGCCTTTGCGGACGACCTCGAGCGCTACCTGCGTGGCGACATCGTGCTCGCGCAACGCGACACCGTCACTTACCGCGCTCTGAAGTTTGCACGGCGCCACCGCGCCGGCATCGCCGTCGCCGCCTTTCTGGCGACGACCTTGATTGCCGGCCTCGCCGCAACGAGCTACGAAGCCAGGATCGCTTCGGCGGAACGGGACTCGGCGCTCCAGGCCCAATTGCGCTCACTCACACAGACGGCTGCGGCGCGACTCGCGGCCGGCGATGCGCCGGGCGCAATGAGCATCATCCTGGAAGTCCTGTCCCGCCAGGCTCCAACATCTTATACGCCGGATGCGCTCAACGTCTTCCAGGAGGCGCGCGCGGCCGATGTGCAACGGATGGCCCTCATCGGCCATCATGGCCCGGTCCGGTCAGCCGCATACTCTCCGGACGGCCATCGCATCGTTACCGCGTCCTACGACGGGACAGCCCGAGTCTGGGACAGCCGCACCGGCAGGGAACTCCTGGAGCTGCGGGGGCACTCGGGGCGCGTGATCTGTGCCGTGTTCTCACCGGACGGCCGGCGGATCGCCACGGCTTCCTCCGATAAGACCGCGCGGCTGTGGGACGCGGCAACGGGCCGCTCTCTGATGACGTTCAGGGGTCATAAAGACGAGCTGACCTCGGTCGCTTTTTCTCCCGACTCCCGGCGCCTCGTCACGGCCTCCTACGACAAAACGGCCCGCATCTGGGATGCAGCGACAGGGCAAGAGTTGACGCAGCTCGTCGGCCATACTGAGATCGTCAGCTCGGCGGCATTCTCACCCGACGGCAAACACGTCGTAACCGCCTCGAGTGATGGCACTGCGCGCATCTGGGACGCATCCTCCGGCGCGCAGCTCATGCAGCTCAATGGACACACTGACCGTGTCTGGTCCGCCGCATACTCCGCCAATGGCCAACGGATCGTCACCGCATCGTTTGACAAGACCGCGCGCATCTGGGATGCGGTCACGGGTCGCGAGCTCGAGCAACTTCGCGGTCACACCGGGTGGCTGAGCGCCGCCGCATTCTCTCCCGACGGCCGTCGCGTCGTCACGGCTTCCCTCGACAAGACAGCACGAATATGGGATGTCGCGTCCGGCAGCGAGCTATTGCGGTTGAGCGGCCACACTCAGTGGCTGCTGTCCGCGGCATGGTCGCCCGACGGGCAGCGTGTCGTTACCGCCTCGACCGACTCGACCGCCCGGATTTGGGATGTGCGTCCGACCCGGGAACTGATGCGGTTGACCGGACATGCGAGCGCCGTCGGCTCAGCAGCATACTCTAGTGACGGTCGGCGCATCGTGACGGGATCACTCGATAGAACCGCGCGCGTCTGGGATGCGGCGACGGGTCGGGAACTGATGCGTCTGTCAGGACACTCAGCGCAGGTCACCTCCGCCGCGTTCTCGCAGGATGGGAGCCGCATCGTGACTGCGTCCTTCGACAAGACCGCCCGAATCTGGGACGCCGCAAGCGGCCGGGAGATCACACAACTGATCGGGCATACCGATCGCGTGTGGTTTGCCGCATTCTCGCCGGATGGGCAACGTGTCGTCACGGCATCCATCGATGGCACGGCTCGCATCTGGGATGCCGCCGGCGGCCGCGAGTTGACGCGGCTGAGCGGCCATCGGGGACGAGTTTGGTCCGCAGTATTCTCGCCCGACGGCACGCGAGTGCTCACCGCCTCGGAAGACAAGACCGCGCGAATTTGGGACGCTGCGAGCGGTCGCCAACTACTGCTCCTGAGCGGTCATCAGGATACGGTAGGAACGGCTGCGTTCTCTCCCGACGGTCTACGCGTGGTAACAGCTTCGCAGGACCACACGGCGCGCGTCTGGGATGCGCGTACCGGCAGGCAGCTCCTGGTACTGACCGGCCACGAAGACGGGGTGGAATGCGCAGCCTTCTCGCCGGATGGCCGGCGCATTGCCACCGCCTCGGATGACGGTACCGTAAGAATGTGGGACACGAAAACCGGGCAGCAGCTCATGGTGCTCGCCGGGCTCTCCGTTCGCCTGGAGACCGCTCAATTCTCCCCCGATGGGCAGAGAATCCTCACCGCCGCGAATGATGCGACTCCCCACATTTGGGATGCCCACGCGGCGGGCCTCGACGCGCAGATCCGATGGGCTGAAGCGGCCCAGTTCGATACTCTGCAGGACGACGAGCGGTTCCGTCTCGGCCTGCCCGTTGCGGCAGAATTGCCGCGCGCAACGGCGCGCCGGAGCCGCCCGCCGCATGCAGCCCACCCACCCGCCGCTCTCGCGCATCTCGCCGAGCAGGAAGAAGACGCTGCAGGGCGCGGTGGCTCCTCCTCCGCGGCTCGCGCAGATTGGCTCGCCGCTTTCCGTTACTACGCCGCCGCCGCGGAGCAGGCACGGCGCGAGGGCTGGCCGGATGCGACCTGGCGGAGCTGGCGCTACAGGCGCGCATCTCTGGCGCGCCGGCTCGCGGAGACGGGCCAGATGGAGCAGGTCGCGGCCGCTTACCGGTCCGTTGAGCAATCCCCCTGAGGCGGCCTACAGATCGTAAGCGATGCCCGCGTAGAACTGGCGGCTGAGGGCGGGCTCGATCCTGCCGCCCGAGATGAAGACGCGCGAGTAGTACTCCCGGTCGGTGAGGTTGGAGATCCCGCCGAGTACCCGCCAGTGGTTGGCGAACTTGTATTCGCCCGAGAAGTCGACAACGGTGTAGGCAGGGATCTGGGCGGGCATCGTCGTCATCCCGTTGGTCACGATGCCTGCATCGCTCGCCTGGAAGTACTGCGCGCCGACCGCATCCACGACCAGGCTCAGCTTCAGGCCCGGCTCGGCGCTCAGGGTCACCCCACCTTTCAGCACGTAATGCGGCGCATACGGCGGCGTATTGCCCACCTGCGCGGCATTGAGGCTGCTCGTGTACATTGCCTTCAGATAGCTTCCGTTGGCGAACACCGTCAGGTGCTCGCCATCGGCCGCTCCGGGCCATAGCTGCAACAGGTCATACGAGGCTTCCGCCTCGACGCCACGGACCCGCTCGTCGCCCGTGTTGACGTTGACGGACTCGGTCGGCGTGATGCGCAGCGTCTCGACACTGTTCTTCACGTTGACCTGGAAAACACTGGCATCGTAGTAGAGGCCGAGCACCGGCCAGCCGTGCACACCGGCCTCGTAGGTGAGATATTTGGTCGGGTCGGGATTGTTGCCCGGCGTGAATTTGCCGAACGGACTGGCCACATCGAGGTAGCGCATCGGCCGGAAGCCCTGCGAGACGTTGAGATAGGTCTCGTTGCCGCGGCCGAAATCGTTGCCGATGCCAAACCCGAAGAGCGGAATGTTCTTGCTGAACGTGCCGTTCACGAGGTAGGGGTGCGGGGGTGGGGCCACGGTCTCGTGAGTGTCGATCTGCTCGTGGTTGAAGCGGGCCGACGTGACCACATGCCAGCGGCCGAAGCGGTACACATTCTCGGCGAACACCGCCGCGTAGCGGGCTCTGCGCTCGTCGTTATAGATTTGCGTTCCCCCGGGATTGTACGGATCGACCAGCGGATCGGCGCTGCTGAACTCGTGGTAGGGGCTGGTCGAAGTGTAGGCCGTATAGCCCACCGTGACGGCGCCGCCGCGGCCGTAGTGGTGTACGAACCGCCCGTCGAGACCCGTATAGTGGAAGCGCTGCCCCGCAATCGTCGCGCCGGTCCCGACTGGCGTCGGCCCGGTCGTGGCGTACGAATCGGCGCGCGTGACCAGGTCCTGGTAGCCCGACCACAGCTTCTGCACGAGGAGATTCTCGCTATCGAACTGGTTCGTGTAGGTGAGGACCGCGGTGTAGCGATGCTCCCAGTCGCGATCGTCCGGCGAGGTGGTCTGGTTGGGATTGGCCTTGAACTGCGCATGGCTCTCGAAGCCGGCGATGCCGCTCTCCAGCGAGTAGGCGTGCACGGCGAGATTGAGCGACTGGCGCTGGTCGAGCTTGTACTCGAGCTGGAAGTCCCCGGAGTTGAGCTCGTAGTCGCCATTGCCGCGCTGCCCGCTGGATTGGCGATGCGAGAAATCGGCCAGGTAGCCGATGGGACCTGCGGGGCCCGAGATCGAGTTGAAGGTCGAATAGAGTCCATCGCTGCCGCCCACCTGCTGGGTGGTCCCCGTCGTCGTGGCCGATGGCGTCTTCGAGATGAAATTGATGACCGGCTCGGGCTCCGGTCCATAGAGGAGGCCCGAGCCGCCGCGGATCATCTGCACCTCGGAGATGGTCTGCGGATCGGGAATGTAGTAGAGCGTCGGATAGCCGATCCAGTCCATCTCCATCGGAATGCCATCCTGCATGAGGAGGATGTATTCGCTCTCCTGCGGATTGCCGAGACCCCGATAGCTCACGTTGAGCTCGGTGGGATTCTGTTGCTCCGCGAGGACGATGCCCGGCATCCGATCGAAGATCTCGCGCTGGTGATTGTCGATGACGGGCGGCTGCGCGGTGAGTTGCACCACGGTCGTTTTCTTCGTGACCGTGATCTCCGGTCCCGTAACCTCGGGCATGGAATGGCCGTAGCGCGTGGGCCGATTGAAGAGATATGGGGCCTGAATCAGAACCTTGGCACCCGGAACGCCGGTGTTCTCCGACGTCGGACTCCCGGACGACTGATCGCTCTGGGCTTGGGGCGCGGAATCCCCGGAAACGCCATGCGCGCTCGCGGCGGTGCAGAGCAGCGCGGATGCGCAGGCGAGAGCGGCAGGGGTGCATTTCACGATGGGCCTTTCGATTCGACTGCTTCGAGGGCCATGAGGCAGCCCCCTTGCAGCGGAAATCGGGCGCTTCAGGCGGGCGGCAATATAGGAGTGGCGCCAAAACTACTACCAGGGCTCGTATATCGAGCCGGCGCGTCATCCCCTCGGCCCGACGCGTCCGGCGTCCGGCCGGTCGCCTGCGCCCGCGTTTCCCATTGCAGAGTGGTCCGCGGCCTGAGACGCTAGCGGCTGCTGCGCATCGCAGCGCCGCATGCGCCAGAGATCTGTAGTGGGCGAGCGCCTGGAATTGGGGCCGCTCGAGCTGAAAGTGCTCGAGGTATTGTGGGAGCGGAAACGCCCGGCGACCGTCCGGGGCGTGCATCCGTCGTTCCCCCAGCTCGCCTATACCACCCTGATGACCACACTGGATCGCCTGTATCGCAAAGGCGTGCTGCGGCGATTCCGGCTCGGCCGCGCGTTCGTCTATGTGCCGCGCTGTTCCCGGGCCGAGCTCTTCGGACAGATGGTATCCGGCCGCGTCGCAGAGCTGCTGGCGTCCTGCGGTGACAGCACGGTGCTGCTCTCGACCCTCGTGGAGGCCGTCGGCAATGCCGACGCCGAGCTGCTCGATGAGCTCGAGGAGCTCGTGCGCGCCGAGCGCGAGCGGCTCAAATGGGAAGACAAATGAACTTCGACGCGACCTTCCCGCTGGTGCTGCTCGCGGCCTACGGCCTCTTCAACATGCTGCTCTCGGCGGCGGTCGTGTTCGCCTGGCGGGCCGGGCTGCGGCGGCACATGACCGACGCGGACGCCGCGCTCGGCGTTCGCTTGTTGCCCGCGATGGGATCCGCAACCCTGGTTCTCACCGTCGTCCTCCCCGCATTTCTGCTCTACGAGCCACGGCATGCGCACGACCAGCCGGGACCGCTTCTCGTGGTCTCGGCTCTGTTCGCGCTGCTGGTTCTGGGTGACGGCGTTCGCCGCGGATGGCGTGCATGGCGCGCAACGCGGGTGCTGGTGCGCAGCGCGCAACCGCACCTCAGCGAGGCCGCGCCCGGCGGCGCGGGAGTGACTGTCATCAACATCAAGGAACCGCTGGTCGGCGTCGTGGGGAGTTGGAAACAACGGATCGTGGCGGCCCGCTGCGTCGCCGCGGCCTGTGATCATGAGGAGTTTCGCCAGGTGCTCGCCCATGAAGCGGCACACATGGACTCCCGGGACAACCTGAAGCTGCTGATGTTGCTGATGATGCCCGACGCGCTCGCGTGGCTGTCCACGGGCAGGGCGTTGACCGATTACTGGCGGGCCGCAACCGAGCTCGAAGCGGACGAGCGCGCGAGCGGCGCCGACCCCCGCAAACGCCTCGCCCTCGCCTCCGCGCTGATCAAAGTGGCGCGCCTGTCGCTTGCGAGCGGTCTGCCGCGCCGCGCGCCCCGCAAGAGCGCCCAGCTCAGCGGGGTCGAGCATCGGGTGCGACGCCTGCTTGCGCCGTCCCCGGCCATACGGCGCAGCTTCCCCGGACGCCGCCTGCTGACGTGCGCGCTCCTGGTTCCCTTGCTGGCCGTGCCACTCTATGCGTCCGTTCACCGGCTCATCGAGGCGCTCGTAACCTTCGGACGCTAGAGACTTCCAGATGCAGGCTCTGACCACGAATCCGGGACCGCTCTCCCCCTTCCACGTCGCATTCCCCGTTCACGACCTGGAGCTGACGCGCGCCTTCTACGGCGGGACGCTGGGCTGCCTCGAAGGGCGCAGCTCTGACGAATGGATCGACTTCAACTTCTATGGCCACCAGATCGTGGCCCATCTGGCGCCGGGTGAGACGCGTCAGACACAGCGCAACACCGTCGACAGCCAGGACGTGCCGGTGCGTCATTTCGGCATCGTACTGCCGATGGCGGAGTGGGAAACCCTGGCCACACGCCTGCGGGCGAAAGGCGTTCACTTCCTGATAGAACCCTACATCCGCTTCAAGGGACAGCCCGGCGAGCAGGCGACGATGTTCTTTCTCGACCCGTCCGGCAACGCGCTCGAGATCAAAGCTTTCTCCGACATAACGAAACTCTTCGCCAGATGAACGCCCGCTGAATGCCCAGCTCGGGCGTGGCGGCCGTCAAGCTTTGGACTGCGGAACCCGCGAGTGCCTGCGCCCGTTATGAGCTGAGCCTTCCCCTTGAGGAGTCTTTATGCGCAAGTATCTCGTGGCGCTCGCGGCCTTATCGCTGACCAGCGCCGTTGCCTGGGCTGACAATGGCAGCAACCAACCCGTAAAGGACTCGTACATCACCACCAAGGTGAAAGCCGAGCTCGCAGCCGATCATGATACCAAGGCACGTGAAATCCACGTTGCCACCGTGAACGGCGTCGTGACGCTGCGCGGCGTTGCCTCGTCATCGGCGGAGAAGGACAGGGCCGAACAGGATGCGATGAGGGTCAAGGGAGTCCGCGAGGTCCACAACAAGATCAAAGTCCCGGATTGATCGTCCCGCGCCTGCCCGGATCCTGCGCGCCGCGCAGGATCCGGGCGAGGCAGTGGCTGGCGCTTGCGGGAGCTTGTGCGGCAGCGGATCATAGCGGGACCCGCCCCCCAAAGACCAACAGAGCTCGCCATGAGAATCCCAAGCCCCTGGCTCCTCGCCGCCTCGGTCGTGCTGTTCGCGGCGCCCATCATTCCCGCCCCCGCAAGGGCCGCCGATGCGTCTCTGCAACACGCGATCGACGGCTCGTGGCGCTCGGCCGCCAACAAGGCGCGCGATCGCTACCGCCATCCGGCCGAGACCCTCGAATTCTTCGGCCTGCGGCCGGACATGACGGTGATCGAGCTCGACCCGGGCGGCGGCTGGTTCACGGAGATCCTGGCCCCGGTGCTCCACGATCGAGGCCACCTGATCGAGGCGGCTCCATCGCCACAGGGCAGAATGCGCCGGATGGCCGCGGCGTTCGAGAGCAAGCTCAAGTCCGACCCTGCCGTGTACGGCACCGTCAGGACCATTCCCTTCGCGCCGCCGGCCGAAGTGAATCTCGGCGCTCCGGGCTCGGCCGACATGGTTCTGACTTTCCGCAACGCCCACGACTGGCTCAACAACAGCCCGGCCACGCTCGCGGCAGTGTTTCGCGCCGCATATGAGGTCCTGAAGCCCGGCGGCGTATTCGGGATCACCGAGCACCGCGCGCGGCCCAATGAGAACGCGCAGGAGGCCTCCCGCACGCTGCACCGGATCCCGGAGGACTACCTCATCGACCTCGGTCTGAAGACCGGCTTCCGGCTGGAGGGGGCGTCAGAGGTGAATGCCAACCCGAAGGACGCGGAAACCGTCAACGTGCACCATCTGCCTCCCGACCTGGCGGGGCCCGCCGACGAGCACGCGAAGATGCAGGCCATCGGCGAATCGGACCGTATGACACTCAAATTCGTGAAGCCGGAGCACTGATCCTCAGCGGTCGCAAAGGGATATGCCGCCGCTCAGGCTCTGCATCCGGACATGGCCGGCTCCGCCCCCTCGGGTGCCGTTGAGCCGGCTCCCGGGTCCATACCGGCTCTCGTCCGGGCGCTGGCCGAAGCAGTTGTCGATATCCCCGCTGAATGTCTTCGCCTCGTACGAGTAGCCCGCGGGCGCGGACACGTCGAGCTTCTGATCGCCGCTCACCGTCTCGGTCTCGATCGATCCGTTCCCCTCGAGCCGGGCGGTCAGCTCGATGTCACCCGAAGTGGTGTTGAGCCGCGCATGGCGGGCGGGCGCCAGCTCGGCGCGCAATGTCCCGTTGACGGTTCTCGCCTCGAGCTCGCCGGCGGCATTCGTCACGGTCACATCGCCGCTCACGTTGCCGATGTGCAGCGTACCGTCCTTGGCACTGCCGTGCAGAGTGATCGTTCCGCTCACGGAATTCACCTCGTCGTCCCCTGAGCCGAGATCTGCATTGATGTCGCCGCTCACCGAGTGGAGGTGTTGGCTTCCCGCGACGTCGTGAGACTTGATGTCCGCACTCACCGCCGATACGTCGAGCTCGCTGTTGCGCGGCACGTGGACCTCCAGGCGAACCGACCCTCCCTCGTGGAACCCGCCCGGCCCATTGCAATCGTTCGATTCGCCATAGGTGACACATACGCTGGTGCGGCCATGCCCTCCTTTCACCTGCACTCGCTGCGTGTCGCTCGACAGATCGGCCGTGACCGATACCGCGGGTCGATCCCACCCGGTGATCACGATGTCGCCGGCCACGTTGCTGACATCCACCTCGCCGCGCGGATCGGCCGCGATCTGCTGCTGGAAGTCGCTCGCGTGGGCCGCCTCGCCCGCAAGGGCCAGCGATGTGGCCAGAATCGCAATACGAATGAGGGAAGTAGTCATGTTCAGGTCTCTCCGCTGCCGCTGCTCGCTTGTTGAACGGTCGACAGCACGTGCATCTCGTCTT
This sequence comes from Steroidobacteraceae bacterium, assembly GCA_036278795.1. Classification (GTDB taxonomy): domain Bacteria; phylum Pseudomonadota; class Gammaproteobacteria; order Steroidobacterales; family Steroidobacteraceae; genus 13-2-20CM-66-19. The sequence goes on from DASUKK010000020.1 coordinate 238,072, forward strand.
GATAGGTATCGATCAGCAGCTCCTGCAGCAGCGCGTTACCGGGCTCGCGGCCCAGCGCCTGCTGGATGTCCCGCATCGACTGATGGATGGTCGCCAGGCTTTGCAGGACCTTCTTCCGGGTAGGCGGCGGAAGCTTCGCGAGCCGCGCATCCAGCGTGCGCAGAAGCTCCGCCCGCTCGTGCAGATACCGTGGATCCGTGACATACGAGACGGGGATTCCCCTGTCCGCGCTGCCACTGCCCGGGACCGCGGCGACGGGTGCGGCGGGATGGCCCGGCGCAAGAATCCACCGGTCGATGGTGATGCCCACCACGACCGCGGCGAGGACGGCGGCGAGCGTCGCGATCTGCATCACTCGCGGGCGCCAACGCCGCGCTGGCGCCACCCGCCCTCCTGGCTCCACGCCGGTGTCCGGCTGCGGCATCCCGCTGGCGCGCAACCTTGCCTCGAGTGCCGGCCAGCCGTCATGCGGCGGCGGGATCTCTCGCGGCAGGTCGCTGACGCGCCTGACCTTGGAAGGCGCTGGGTCGTTCATGGATGGCTCTCCGGCTGGAGCCGGGCTCGCAGAAGCGCGCGCGCCCGGTGCAATTGGGCCTTGCAGGTGCCTTCGGCGACGCCGAGCATCTGCGCTGCTTCCCCGTGCGAGTACCCGTAGATCCCGCAGATCACCAGTGCGTCTCGCGCGCCCTCCGGCAGCGCGCCAACGGCATCTTCGATCTCACGGACCTCGACTGGCGTGTCCAATGTCCACTCTGCCGGCGGCTCCGCGGGCTCCTTCCCGGGGTCTGCCGGCAGGGGCGGCAATTCCGCCTGCGTTGCGGTCTTGCGGCGCCGGCTCAGGACTACATTGACCGCGATCCGGTGCAGCCAGGTCGCAAAGCTGCTGCGCGTCTCGAAACGCTCGAGCGCCCGCCAGGCGTTGAAGAATGCCTCCTGGGCACAGTCCTCGGCGGCCGCCGGATCGCGCGTCATGCGCAGACATAATCCGTACACGCTGCCAATGTGCTGGCGGTACAGGCGTTCGAACGCCCGCATATCGCCACCGCACGCCCGCTGGACGAGGGCCGGTTCCCATTCGATCGATTCGCTTTGTGTAGCCGGGACCATGCTCCTTTAGACTCATTCGCGGACGGAAGCGTTTAAAGCCCCGCAGGCGTGGCCAGGAGCCGGTCCCGGTCCCGGCTGAGGTCCTTTCCCGACCTCAGGCTCGGGTACGGCACCCCGGGATTGAGGCCTTCCCAATAGATGCGCTCGATGAGCGGGGCGGGGTTCTCGTCCTCCTTCCCCCACTGCATGCCTCGTGTCACCCGGGCCCAGTAGGCGGGACTTTGCTTGAAATGAAACGCGGCCGGGTCAGGCAGTTGCTTGCCGCCGGTGAATGCCGCGGCGAAAGGCGCAGGCTCGATCGCCTGGTAAGTCCAGTCCTTCCGTCCGAGGTCGAAGACAGCGGACATCGGGCGTTGGTACGCATCGTAGATGGACAGATGCCCCAGTCCGAGGATGTCCTCGATGGTGGCGAGCACGTTGACGGTGGAGTACCGCTCGCTGACGACGGTGTGGTGCTTTAGGTAAGGACCGGCGAAGAAGCAGACGCTCCGATGAGCATCGACGTGATCGGCGCCATCCTGCGCATCGTCCTCGATGATGATGATGAGCGTGGAATCGGCATACGGGCTGTGAGCGACCGCCTCGACCAAGTGGCCGACGGCGTAGTCGTTGTCCGCGACCTGCGCCGTGGGCGTGGTCAGTCCATCGATCGACTTCGCAAAATCACCGAGATGATCGCGCATCAGCCGCACGAGGCTGAGCGCCGGCAGGTTCTTGTGGGCGACGTACCGGTCGAACTCACGCTTCCATTCCACCTCCCGGTAGTAATCGGGGAACCGGGTGTCGAACCCGCGGAAATACGGATCCGTGACCGGCGCCAACTGGCGATTCGCCGGAAACGCAATCCGTGTATGGCTGGCATAGGGCAGAGGGAGCAGCGGCGGCGCATGGATCGGGTTGTCATAAGGCTTCAGGTCCAGCATGAAGCCATAGTTGCGTACGCCGAGCCCCGCCCGCATGGCCGCGTCCCAGAGGTAGCCCTGCTGATACTCGCCCTCGGGACCATCCGGCGCCGTCACGTCGGCGGTGCCGGGCAGGAGGTCCGGATCGTGCGGATATCCGGGCTCCTCCTTCTCCCTGCCGGCGAGTGACGGGACGGCCACGTCCACGTCACGATTGGTCCCTTCCACATCGTACGAGAGCCCCCGCTTTGCGTAGTAGACCGGCATGTCCTTCGAGCCGTTGTCCGACTCCATCGCCGAGGTACTCCAGGGCCAGCCGTTGCCGCTCACCTCGCCCGTATCGTAGAAATTATCGAGCGTGACGAAGCCCAGCGCGAGCGCATGGGCATTGGGCGTGATCGTGCGGCCGAATTCGGCCAGGCGCGGGTCACCGTTGCCGACCGGCAGATCGCCCAGGAGTTGGTCATAAGTGCGGTTCTCGCGAACGATGTAGATGATGTGCTTGATGCGCGCGTGCAGGGCGCTCATGACGCGCTGGTCTTCTGCCTCCTCCCGTACATACAAGTGATCGTTGGCAGCCACCGTGCGGGTAAGCTCCGCCAGGTCGTGGGTCGAGGGGGCAGGCAGAGTGAGGAAGCCCGCTTTGGACAACTGCAGGACGTACCGGTTGGACGCGCTGCATTGCACATGCCGTGCAGCGTCGTAGTCGTTGTCCGCGCACCATCCGGCGTTGGGACCTGGAATGCTCTTGCCGTTGACGATGTAGAGCATCTTTCCGTCGGCGTTGATGCTGACGGAGTTCGGCCAATACCCCGTCGGGATCAGACCCGCAACACGCGGCGTACCCGCTCCCAGCGTGAGGATCGCGACGGCATTCTCGCCACCATTGGTGACGTAGAGTCGGCTCTCATCCGCGGATAGCGCCAGACTGTTCGGAGCGACGCCGTGGAAGTAAGCGCCCGGCGCCATCAGTGACGGCGGCGCGATCGTGCGAGTGACACTGAGAACGCGATTGTCAGCCGTATCGATCACCGAGACGACATCGGCATTGTCACTGGCCACGTAGAGCCGCGAGCCGGCATGGTTCAGCACCATGCGGTTGGGATTGCCTCTGACCGGGATGCGCGCAACGACGGACGGCGTGCGGCCTCCGAGATCGACGACATCGATCTCCCGGTCCCGCATGCTGGACACATAGGCCGTGCGATTTCCCTTGATCGCGACCCAGTAGGGATAAGTGCCGCCGGCACCACCCTGGCCGGGCTGAAGAGAGACCTCGCGCGCCGGTCCCGCCGGAAGACCGCCCGAGAGCGGCACGAGGGAAACAGAGTCGTCGTAGAAATTCGCCGCCACCAGCCGGCTGCCGTCGGACGATACGGCCAGGCCCGCGACCTCGGGCGGTGTTTCGAGTCCCTTGCCTGCGGGGTGCCCCAGCTTGATGAGCGCAGCAGTGTCTTCCGACCACGCCCGACGGCTGCGCTCGAAGACGTGTACGTCGTCGTCCACACCTCCTGAAACATAGAAGTGCTTGCCGTCCGGTGCGAATGCGATACCCATGTAGGTATTCGGCACGCGTAAGACCTGGCGACGCTCGGGCCGGCCCTGACCGATGTCGTAGACGAATACGTATTCCTCGGAGTCGGCCGCGATGACCTTGGCCGCCCGGTCGCGAAGCTGGTTGTAGCCGCTCGTCAGAATGAGGAGTGTATTGCCGTCCGGACTGGTGGTCGTCGTGACCGCTTGACCGGCGAGGTAGTGCGGAAAGTCACGCAGCCCGGGATCGAGCCGCACGAAAGCCGCGCCCGCCGCCGCTGTCGGCGTGAGCCTGATGCCGGAGGGCGCGATGGGGGACCGCGGATTGCGCGACGCCGATCTGGCCGCGTCCGCGGCCGGGATTGCCGCCAGAGTCAGCGCCGCGAGCAGAACGAATGAGCAGCCTGCAGACAGGCTCCGGGACGGCATGTAGGACTCGCCTCAGTGTCGGGCAATCGGCGAAGCCTACCGGTTTTGCGCCCCCCGCGGTATGGCGCGCCCGAAAACCTACCCTACTGCTCCCGTATCGTGTCGCACTGCCATCAGTGCCCGCCCATTCATTGCCCGGCGGTCGGGCACTTGGGCGCGTTGCTCGCCACCTGCTTCTGCGGCTCGAGCTTCCAGTCGGCCGGGATCTCGAATTGATCCGACGGAATGCCCGACGTGTCGATGGAAGTCGTCTCAGTAATGAGCGACATGACGCGCACCAGCGATCCGGGCGCCGGAGCGGGCGCGGCCGCTGATGAAGCGTCCGATGAAGACTGAGCGGTCATCGAATTGGCCGCGGCATCGGCTGCAGGCTCCGCTGCCTCGTTCGCCGCGCCGGACGCCGCGGCTCCGCCCGCGGAACCCGTGTTGATCGCGGAAGCACCATGATGGAACAGCCCCGACAGCCCGCCGGCGATGGCATTGGTCGCGAGGCTGTGCATGCTGAAGCGGCTGCCGCTGCTCGCCTGTTGCTGCTGCGCCGCCTGCTTCGCCTTGCCGCAATGCGGGCCGCCGAACGCTACGTAGAAGGTCGTGCGCAGCGGGTAGCCCTTGAGGTCCGCCGCCTTGCCCCGCAGTTGCTTGAGAGCATCCGCATAGGGCGCCATGAAGCGCTCCATGGTCTGCTGGAGCTGCGGGCTGTTCGGATCGAGACCCTGTGCCTGCAGATACTTCCTGACGAACGCGGCGCGCTCCTCGCTGCCCGCGATCGCATCCGTCGTGAGCCAGGTCTCGAAGCCGTAGTCGATCTCGCAGACGTCCCCGGTCTGCGTGTCCGTGCAAGTCTGCGACAGCACCACACTGGTCTTACGCGCATCGTGCCCGAGGATCGTCGTGTGCTCGTCCGTGCCGTTCACGTTGAGCACCGGTGAGCTCAACTGACAGTGCGTGGTATCGGGCCCGGTCTGCGAGGCGTTCTGCGCTCGCGGCATCGGGCACTTCTTCATCTCTTCCATCGCCGCATCGAGTTGCTGCTGCGCCTGCGCGCGCTGCTCGGCCGTCGGGAAAGGCCGCTCGCTGTAACGCTTCTTCTTCGGCTGCAGTTGCCACTCGACCTGCTTGTCGAGGCGCACGATGCTGCCGCTCTCGACATTGTGGCAGAAGAGTGCGAGGAAGCCATGACAGCGCACCGTCGAATCGCTGCGCTGCTTGTCGGCGCTGGTGCGCTCCAGGGATTCGATGTCGATGTTGATTCCAGAAAGGCTCATCGACGTCTTCTGTCCGACGGTGACGTCGGCGCGGGCCGGCGGCGCCGCTACCGCGAGAGCCGCGGCGCTGGCGAGAATCGAAATGAGCATGGCCCGGATCCGGCTGCGCATCGTCATGTTGGCTGTCTCCCCCTTGGCAGAATGGGACATCGCCTTTTTGTAGCGGCCGCGGAGCATTCTCCGCCTTCATTCGGCGCGTGTCGATGCCGGCCGAACGCGGGGACGCCCCAGGCCGGGCAGAGGTGTCAGCGGAACCGGCGGATCCGCCGCCCTGCTCCAGATTCAGGCCGTCCCGTCAGGCCACCCCGACCAGGTACTCGTAATCCGCCCGCGCCGCATCCATCCGCGGTCCGGCGAACGGCGGCTCCTGCTCGACGTAGTAGTATCTCACCCCCGCCTCATAGCCCGCCGCCAGGATGCTCTTCCAGTCGAGGGCGCCGGATCCGACGTCGGCCGGATCCATCCTGAATCCATTGTTGGGCACGGTGCTCGCCTTGATGTCCTTGACGTGCATCAGCCGAAACCGCTCTCGGTGCGCGCGCAGCAGCGGGATCGGATCGACCCCCGCGGCGGCGACCCAGCCGACATCCATCTCGAACCAGACCGCGTCCGGGTCCGTGTTCGCGAGCAGCAGGTCGTATGCGGTGCCGTGGCCTTGCCTCGTGAACTCGACGTTGTGGTTGTGGTAGGCCAGCTTCAGGCCTTCACGCTTCAGGGCCGCCCCTTTCTCGTTGAGCTGCGCGGCCATGCGCCGCCAGTCAGCGGCCGTCATCTCGCTGCCCGCACGGCTGAGGAAGTGCTGGCCGTCCTCGCCCTCGCGTGGTCCGCCGATGCGCTCTGGCAAGGGGAATATGGGTACGACCACATAGCTGACGCCGACACCGTGCATGTCCGCGGCAAGCCGGCCGATATCTCCCGCGAGCGACGGGCCGCCGCCGCCGTCCGCCTGCAGTGGCACGTGCGCGCTGGGGCATGACAGTCCGGCGCGGTCCAGCGCCGCGCGCAGCTCCCCGGCCGTGCGCTTCATCAGGCCCACGGTCTCTACGGTCCGGTAACCGATTCGCGCCAGCGTCTGCAGCGTGCCATCGAGGTCCTGGTAGGGCGCCTCCCCGAGCGTATAGAGCTGCAGGCCGATCGGCAGGTCATGGCGCGCGAAGAACCGGCGGGGATGGGCCGGCGCTGCAACGCCAGCGGTAGCCGCCATGTAGCCGGCCGCGGCCGCAGCGCCGAGGAACGTCCGCCGGGTGATGGGAGCGAGCCGTTTCGCCGAATCCGGATTCTGCGCTCCACACTGGATGTCGCCGCCTGTGGGCATGTCACCGCCTCCGTCCGATCATAGTCAGGCGATTCTAGTCCGCGGGCTTGGCCACGGCGCAAGCGCGGCAGGGCTTACGATGCGATAGTTCTCGCTGCTCCTGCGGCGTAGGATGCCGCCATGAGCGTACTACCCGACATCGAGCCCACCTCGGCGCCCTGCCCTGGGACTCCCCAGCTCGCCGCCGTGATCGACTCCCGTACACGCGACCTCGGCGGCTTCACCGTCGGCCGCGTGCTGCCCTCGCCCGCGCGCAAGCTCATCGGTCCCTTCATCTTCTTCGACCACATGGGGCCTGCCGTTTTCCCGCCAGGGCGGGGAATCGACGTGCGGCCTCATCCGCATATCGGTCTCGCCACAGTGACGTATCTCTTTGAAGGCGAGATCGTCCATCGCGACAGCCTGGGCTCGCACCAGCCGATCCGACCCGGCGACGTCAACTGGATGACGGCGGGCCGCGGAATCGCGCACTCCGAGCGCACCGGGACCGACCCGCGGCGGACCGGCTCTCGGCTCGATGGGCTGCAACTGTGGGTGGCGCTGCCCCGCAGCCACGAGGAGACCGAGCCCGAGTTCCATCACCACCCCGCGCGCAGTCTTCCTTCCGCGGCCATCGCCGACGTGCGAATCCGCGTGCTCGCCGGCAGCGCCTACGGTGAGACTTCGCCCGTCAGGACTTTCTCGCCCCTCTTCTACGTCGACGCAGCGATGCCGGCGGGCAGTGAGTTGCCGCTTCCGGACGAGCATGAGGAGCGCGCCGCTTACATCGTCACCGGCGCCGTCGAATGCGGTAACGAGCGGGCTGAGCGCGGTCGAATGCTGGTGTTCGCGCCAGGCGCTCCGGCAACTCTGCGCGCCATCAGCGACGCGAGAGTCGCCCTCATCGGCGGCGCACCGATCGACGGTGAGCGTTATATCTTCTGGAACTTCGTCTCCAGCTCGCAGGCGAGGATCGAGCAAGCCAAGCGCGATTGGCGGGAGGGCCGGTTCGGCAAAGTGCCGGGCGACGAGCAGGAATTCATCCCGCTGCCGGAGTGAACCCGCCTTCGACCGGCATGACATCGCGCAACTGATCGACGGTTCTCAAGGGTGGAAAGACCCCCATCCAGACTGCCACCACGACGAGGGTGCCGACGCCGCCCAACACCACCGCCGGGACCGTTCCAAGAAGGGCCGCGGTGACACCGGATTCGAAGCCACCGAGCTCGTTGGAGGCACTGATGAAAAGCGTGCTCACCGAGCTCACTCGCCCGCGCATGACATCGGGTGTTGCGAACTGCACCAGTGCGGCGCGGATGTAGACGCTGATCTGATCCGCGGCGCCCGTGACGGCGAGCGCCGCGAGCGACAGGCCGAAATTGCCCGAGACGCCAAACACGATCGTGCCGACGCCGAACACCACCACGGCCGCAAACATGGTGCGGCCAACCCTACGGTCCACCGGGCGGCGGGTGAGGTAAAGTGCTGTGAGAGCGGCGCCGAACGCGGGAGCGCTGCGCAGGAGACCGAGACCCGTGGGTCCGACGTGCAGGATGTCTCGAGCATAGATTGGCAGGAGTGAGACCGCGCCACCCAACAGCACCGCGAAGAGGTCGAGCGAGATCGCTCCGAAGACGACCGGCCGCGAGCGCACGAACTCTATGCCTTCGCGGACCCGCGCAAAGCGGCTCGCAAGCACCGTAGTGTCCGGCGAAAGGCGCCTGCCGCCGAGGAACAACATTCCCGCGGCGCTCGCCACTGACGCAAGAAGCGCACCGCCGTATGCGATCGCCGGCCCCAATGCGTACGCAAAGCCACCGAGGGCGGGCCCCGCGATGATCGCGAGCTGAGTGATGGAGGAGCCCCAGGCCAGGGACCTCGGAAGCTTCTCGGGCGGCACGAGGAACGGCAGCAGCGATCGCGTCGCCGGCCCGGAGAAGCCCCGTGCCGTGCCGTAGAGCAGGATCACCCCGTAGAGCGGCCAAACCGAGGTCTGGCGGGTGAGGACGAAGATGAGCAGCAACGCGCTCGACAGCGCCTCGAGGAGGCTGGCCAGCGTGATGATGCGCCGCGGATCGAAGCGGTCCGCGAGCTCCCCGGCGGGCAAGGCGAGCAGGAACATCGGCACGAACTCGACGAGGCCCACGAGCCCGAGCGCGAGCGGACTGTGTGTCAGGTCGTAGACCTGCCAGCCGACGCAAACCGACTGCACCAGCACCGCGATCCGCGACAGGACACGGATACAGAGATACAGCGGGAGGTCGCGGTCGCGGTAGGGGCTGTTAATTGCCTGAGCCCGCCCGAGCGTGCAGATGGCTCACCGCGGCGAGGTCCTGCACGATGTGCCCGAGCGACTTGTAAACGGTGATCTCCTCCGGCGACCTGCGGCCGGGGATGCGCCCGAGCAATACTTCGCCGATCTCGGCGGCGATGTGACCGTCGTCGATGATGCCGGCTTCCCTGGCGAGCAGAAACTCAGCGGCCGCGGCCAGTGCCGAGCGGCGACTGTCCACGATGTAGCGGCTCGCCTGAACCAATGCCGGGTCGATCTCCACGGGCCCGGCGTGGCTGGAGCCGACGACGTTCACGTGCGTTCCCGGCCGCACCCACTCACCCAGCAGCACCGGAGTCCGCGACCCGGTCACCGTGCAGATGATGTCGGCCGCGGCGGCAGCCTCGTGGCCCGCTGCGATTGCCCTGATGGGAATCCCAACCTCACGCCGCATGCGCTCGGCGAATGCGGCGGCACGCTCCGCAGAGCGCCCCCAGACCAGGATTTCCCGCAGCCGGCGCACACGAATGAGCGCCCGGATGTGGGACGCGGCCTGGGCCCCGCAGCCAAACACCGCGAGGGTACGCGCATCCGGCCGGGCCAGCGCGTCGGTTGCGACCGCCGACGCCGCGCCCGTGCGGATCTCCGTCACCTCGCCCGCGTCGGCGATGCACGCCACGCGTCCGCTCTCGCGATCGAAGAGCACCACGATGCCGCGGTGCGCTGAGCGGCCCGGCTGCGCGGGATCTGCAAACACCGACAGCACCTTGGCGCCGAAGCCATGCGGCGCGGCAAGCGTACCCGGCATCACGCCGAAGAGCCTGGCGGGAGCGATCTCGAAAATGCTGCGTAACGGCTGCGGCTTGCCATCGGCACTGAGCTCGGCCATGGCGACACGGACCGCCGCGATGCAGCCTTCGTAGTCGAGCCCGGCCCGAACCGCCTCCGGGCCGTAGAAAGGAACGGTACCCTGGCAGCCGGCCTCTGTCACACCCTCTGCGTCCAGCCGTGCGTGTCCCGGAACTCGCCGCACTGGATGGAGACGAGCCGCTCGCGAAGCTTGCGCGTGTGCGGTCCGACTTCGCCGCTGCCGACCCTGACCTCCTGGCCGTGATGAATGAGGGTGCCGACACCCGCGAGCACCGCGGCCGTGCCGGACAGCGCGGCCTCGCCGTCGCGGACCCATTCGAGCATCTCGGCGACATCGAAGATCCGCTCCTCGACGCGATAGCCCTCCTCCCGCGCCAGCGTCAGCACGGAGTCGCGGGTCACTCCATGGAGGAACGTCGAGTCGAGACTGCGGGTGAGCACCTGGCCGTCGCGCAGCAGCAGGAAGTTGGACGCGCCGGTTTCCTGCACGGAGCCGCCGGGGCAGAACAGCACCTGGTCGACTTTGTATTTGCGCCGCGCCTCGAGGGTGGGTCCGAGGGCCGCGGCGTAATTGCCGCCCGTCTTCACCCGGCCGGTCTGCGTGGCCGTGCGTGCATTGACGTCCTCGATGTAGATGCGCAGCGCCTTCATGCCCCCGGCGCCGGAGAAGTAGTCCCACACCGGACTCGCCAGTACGATGAGACTGGCCTCGGTGGCCGCGGCGCCGGCGGCGCCGATATTGGGCGTCGTGCCAAAGAGGATCGGCCGCATGTAGAGCGCTCCCGGCGCTTCGGGAACCACATCGCGATTGCGGTCGATGGCGGTGCGGATCATGTCCTCGAGTTGCCGCGGATCGGGCTCCGGCAACACGAGCGAGCGAGCGCTCTGGCGCATGCGCTCGATGTGCCGGTCCATCCGGAATACGTTGATGCTGCCGTCGGCCCAGCGATAGGCCTTGAACCCCTCGAAGCAGGTGCTCGAGTAATGCAGGACGTGCGCGGCCGGGTGCAGCTCGATCGGCGCGCACGGGCGGGTCTCGAAGCGCCCCCAGGCTCCATTCTGGTAGCGCGCCAAGGTCATCGTGGGCGCCAGTACGGATCCAAACGCCGGGCGCGGCTCTTGCGAAGGCTTAGGCATGCTGTTCATGCCCGCCAGTTTAAGCCGGGAGCGGTTGCCGCGCATCGTTGTCGCACCACTGCAACGGCTGCCGCTCCAGGGCGGGATGCGGATACGATAGCCGGCGTGGCTATCCCAGCGAAAATCGTGACCGGCCGCGGCGGCCTTCGGGCCGAGATGACGGAGAGCGGCGGCATGCGCCGCCTGGACTGTGGCGGGACGACCCTGAACCTTTTCGTCGGCAGCGAGGTCGAGTGCGGTCCCGCCAATCTCTTCCTGCGGCGCTACGCCGGCAGTCTCGACTGGACGCCGCTTCTCGGGCCCGCGAGCCCAACGTGTTTCGGCGCTCCGGCAGCGGGCAGCCTCACGGGCCGCGGCACCTGGCAAGGCGTCGAATACGAGATCTCGCTGGTGCTCGCCGCGCAGGGCCCGGTCTGGTTCTGGCACGTCAGCCTGACGAACGCCGCATCCGAAGCGCAGGAGCTGGACCTCACGTATGCGCAGGACCTCGCGCTCGCCCCCTACGGGGCAGTGCGGATGAACGAGTACTACGTCAGCCAGTACATCGATCACACGCCGCTCTCGGATCCGCAGCGCGGAATCCTGATCGCCTCGCGCCAGAACCAGGCCGCGGAAGGGCGTAATCCGTGGTGCCTGATCGGCTCGCTGCGCAAAGCGGTCTCCTTCGCAACCGATGCGCTGGATTTCCACGGGCTCGCGAGCCGCGCGGGCGAGCCGCCCGCCGGCATGCTGGGCGACCTTCCCAGCCGGCGGCTGCAGCACGAGCACGCCATGGCGGTGCTGCGCGATGCGCCCCTGCGCCTCGCTCCCGGAGAGCGTTTGCACGCCGGCTTCTTCGGCGTTTTTGCCGCCGATCACCCCGGCGCGACGACCGAGGCGGATCGCTCTCGGGTCGGCGCGGTACTGGCGCTGCCCGAGTCATCACTCGCGGCTGCATCGCCATCGGCGCCCGGATCGCCCGCCGCGCCTCCGTCGGTCCCGGCTGCCCGCACGCTCTTCTCGGCCACCCCTCCCCTGCGGGCGGCCGACCTCGATGGCGATGCTCTGCGCCGGATGTTTCCACCTCCCTGGCGCCACGAGGAGACGGACGAGCACGGCCAGCCGCTGTCTTTCTTTCACGGCGTCGATGCCCACGTCGTGCTGCGAGCCAAGGAACTGCGCGTGTTGCGCCCTCACGGGGAGCTGCTGCGCACCGGACGGCATCTGACTCCGGACGAGAGCGCCCTGACATCGACCGCATGGATGAGCGGCGTCTTTCACTCCATGCTGGCCCAGGGACATGTCAGCATCAACCGCTTTCTGTCGGCGAATCGCAGTTATCTCGGCTTCTTTCGCTCCCAGGGCCTGCGTGTCTTCGCGCGGCTCGGCGGCGAATGGCGCCTGCTCGGCGTGCCCTCGGCCTTCGAGATGACGCCCGAGAGCTGCCGTTGGATCTACCGGCATGGCGAAGGTGAGATTCAGTTGCGATCCGCCGCCCAGAGCGGAGCGCATGCGCTGACGCTCGACATCGAGGTGACCGAGGGCCTCGCGACGGCCTTCCTCATCTGTCAGCACATCGCGCTGAACGGCGATGACGGCACTACCTTGCAGCGCCTCGCCTGGCGCCTCGCCGGCGATACGCTCATCGTGACGGCCGCGCCAGGATCGGACGTCGGCCGCAGGTTTCCGCACGGCGAGTTCCGGATCACCTTCGCGCCGGAAGCGGCCGTGCAACGCGTCGGCACGGATGAGCTGCTCTTCGCCGACGGCCGCTCGCGACAAGAGCCGTATCTTTGCATCGAGACCTCGCCGGTGCGCCGCACGGGCCTGAGCATTCGAGGCGAGCTCGTCGCGGAGGGAAGCCAGAACCCCTGGCGGCCCCCGCCTGAGGAGCCGTTGCTGCCGATCCTGACGATCGCGCCGACCCCTGCCGCCGCGCAGCCCCTCGTCCGCGCCGCGCACCTCGCCGAAATGGTGCCGTGGTATGCGCAGAACGCGCTCGTCCACTATCTGTCGCCGCGCGGACTCGAGCAGTACTCGGGCGGCGGTTGGGGCACCCGTGACGTCTGCCAGGGACCGGTCGAGATGCTCCTCGCATCGGGCCGCACGGAGCCACTGCGCGACATCGTGCTGCGCGTCATGGCCAACCAGAATCCGGATGGAGACTGGCCGCAGTGGTTCATGTTCTTCGAGCGGGAGCGCGGGATCCGCGCGGGCGACTCGCATGGCGACATCGTCTTCTGGCCGCTGGTGGCGCTCGCGCAATATCTCATCGCCTCGGGCGATGCCGGCATTCTGCAAGTCCGCGTCCCCTTCTTCGATGCCAAAGGGCCGGACGCGGGTGACCGCGCGACAGTGTGGGAGCATGTCGAGCGCGCTTTCACCGTCATCGACGGGCGGCGCATCCCCGGCACGACACTCGCCGCCTATGGACACGGGGATTGGAATGACTCCCTCCAGCCCGCGGATCCTGCGCTGCGCGAGCGCATGTGCAGCGCGTGGACGGTGACGCTGCATTTCCAGGTCCTGACGACGCTGGCGCGTGCATTGCGATCGGTCGGGCGCGCCGCCCAGGCGGAGCCGCTGGAGCGGCAGGCGCAAGCCGTTCGCGGCGACTTCCAGCGCCTCCTGATCCCTGACGGAGTGCTCACCGGGTATGCCGTGTTCGACAGCGGCGCGGACATTCGCTACATCCTGCATCCCCGCGATGCCACGACCGGCGTCCACTACAGCTCTCTTGCGATGATCCACGCCATCCTGGAGGACATGCTCACTCCGGAGCAGACGCGCGCGCACCTCGCGATCATCGGGCGGGAGCTCTCCGGCCCCGACGGCGTACGGCTCTTCGACCGGCCGATGCCGTATCACGGCGGCCCGCAGCGCATCTTCCAACGCGCGGAGAGCGCGACATTCTTCGGCCGCGAAATCGGACTCATGTACATGCATGCCCATCTGCGCTACGCCCAGGCCCTGGCGCATGTTGGAATGGCGGACGATTTCTTTCGCGCGCTGTGCCAGGCCAGCCCGATCGGCATCCGCTCCGTCGTCCCGACGGCGAGCCCGCGGCAGGCCAACTGCTATTACTCGAGCTCCGATGCGGCGTTCGCGGATCGATATCAGGCGCGCGCGGAATACGGACGCATCCTGCAGGGTACGGTCCCCCTCGATGGCGGCTGGCGGGTCTATTCCAGCGGCGCGGGGATCGCTCTCGCCCTCACGCTGCGGCACTTCATCGGGCTCACCCACGAAGCACGCGATTTCTGCGTCGATCCGGTACTGCCCGGCACGCTGGACGGTATGCGTGCGCTGACGTCGCTGCGCGGACACCCGCTCGAGGTGACATATCGCGTCGGACCCGCCGGCTGCGGGGTCAACGCCATCGTACTCAACGGCGAGAAACTGCCCTTCACGCACGACGCCAATCCGCACCGCCGCGGAGCCGCACGGGTGCCGGCCGGGTCGGTGCTCGATCGCCTCGGCGGCTCGCGAAACACGCTCGCCATCGACCTCGGCTAGGGCGGGCGATATCATCTCGCAGCTTGTCGTACGCCCAGCCAACGCCTCGTATCCTGCTCCTCGGCCTGCTCGCGGGGGTGCTCTGCGCCTGCCACTCCTCGGGCGACGAGTCGTCGGCCCCCGCGGCGGCACGCGTGATTCGCGCGCCCGCAGCCGTTGCGACCTCCGCCACGCCCCCGCCGATGGCCGTTGCCCTGGCTCCGCAGATCAATGATGGCGACTTCTTACAATTCGATAAAACTCTATCCTCCGATGCCTTCGGCGGACGCAAGCCCGGCACGCGCGGCGAGGTTCTGACGATCCGCTATCTGGTCGACCAGTTCCGGCACATGCACCTCACGCCCGGCAATCACGGGTACTGGCTGCAGAGCGTGCCGGTCGTCACGACCACTCTGCTCAACACCGGCGCGAAGCTCGAGGTCCACACGGGCAGCGGCGCGCAGGGTTTCGCCTATGGCACCGACATGATGGCCTTCACTCAGGCCGCGCGTCCGCTCGTCGCCCTGCGCAGCTCGCCCGTCGTATTCATGGGATACGGAATCGACGCGCCCAAATGGCAGTGGAACGACTACCAGGGTGTGAACGTCAAGGGCAAGACCGTGATCGTGCTGGTGAACGATCCGGGTTACGCCAGCGGCGATGCGCGACTCTTCAACGGCAAGGCAATGACCTGGTACGGGCGCTGGGTCTACAAGTACGAGCAAGCGGCGCGGATGGGCGCCGCCGCCTGTTTCATCGTGCATACGAGCGACGATGCGGCCGGTTATTCCTGGACGGTGGTCAGGAACAGCAACGGCGGCCCGATGCAGAGCCTGCCTGCCAGCGTCGCGCCGGGGCCGCGGCTCGCGGTCGCGGGCTGGCTGACGCGCGCCGCGGCGGAGCGGCTCTTTCACGCGGCGGGGCTGGATTTCGACAGCCTCGCCACGCAGGCGGCGCAACGGGGCTTCACTCCCGTGCCACTCGAGGCCACCGCATCCCTCACCCTGAGGAGCGGAATCGAGCACGGCCGATCCTACAACCTGCTGGCCCTCGTCAAGGGCAGAAAGCACCCCGACCAGGTGGTGGTCTACAGCGCCCACTGGGATCATCTCGGCACCTCGGGCGGACCCCGCGGACACAGAGAGATCTTTCATGGCGCCATCGACAACGGCAGCGGGCTTTCCGCGCTCCTCGAGATCGCCGATGCGTTCGCCCACCAGCGGACTCCACCCGAGCGCAGCGTCCTCTTCCTCATGCCGACACTCGAGGAATCGGTCATGCTCGGGTCGCAATACTACGCGGCCCACCCTGTATACCCGCTCGACAAGACGGTGGCCGACATCAATGTGGACGCGTGGCCAGTCATCGGGCGCGCCCGCGACATGACCGTCATCGGCGCCGGGCAATCGCAGCTCGAGGATGACCTCAAGCAAGTCCTGTCACTGCAGGGAAGGAGGTTGACTCCGGAGGCGACGCCGCAGTTCGGGTTCTATTTCCGCTCCGACCACTTCAGCTTCGCGAAGGCGGGCGTGCCATCGCTGATCGTCGGACCCGGGCTCGACCTGATCGACGGCGGTCAGGCCGCGGGGCTCGCGGCCTCCGCCGACTACACGGCGCACCGCTACCACACGCCAAACGATGTATTCGATCCCAAGTGGGATCTCAGCGGCACGCTCGAAGACATCCAGACGCTGTATCTCCTCGGCCGCAACCTGGCCGATGGCGGGCAGTGGCCGGACTGGTATGCCGACAGCGAATTCCGCGCGCGCCGGGACGCGATGATGGCGAAGGCGCGGCAGGCTGCTCCCGCCCACAAGTCGCCGCGCTCGGCCGGCGCCCGGACTGGGGCCGGGGGTATCCCCTGACCTGATCGTGGCTAGCGCGTGCTGCGCGACAGCGGAATATCGACGATTTTCTCGCACCCCAGCGGCACGACTTCGCGCACGATGATCCGCGGCGGCACTGCCTCACCCCGTGCCGCGCACACCGCGGCAAGGTAATCGGAGCGAAGAACGAGTTGCCACAGTCGCCAGCGTTCCGGCAAATCGTCGAGCTCCGGACGCATGTGAAGTGTCAGTCCCCGCTCACCCTGCAGCTCGAAGCGAAACGCGTCGAGGGCGATCGCGAGACCCAATCCCCGCGCCTTGATGTACGACTCCTTCAATGTCCACAGCTCAAAGAAGCGTCGTCGCCGCTCGCGCGGCGGCAGCGAGAGCAGCGCCGTGCTCTCCTGCGGAGCGAAGTAGCGGTCGAGCCCCGCAATGTCAGCATCACGCGCCTCGAAGTTCTCGACGTCGAGTCCCAACGTCCTGGCCGATGTGACCCCCAGCATCACGAGGTCGGCGGAATGCGAGATATTGAACTCCAGCGCGGGCAAGGGCCGGGGACCCGAAATGACCGGACGTCCGTGCGCTCCCGCCGAGAACGCCCACTCCTCGGGCCGCAACCCGGTATAACGTGATAACACCGTGCGCACCAGCGCCCGTGTCACCAGGTAACGCCGCTGGTCCCGCGCAAACCGGAAGCGCGCCTGTCTGGCACGCTCGTCCGTGGACAACAGCGCATCATAGCGGACCCAGAGGGAGTCATCGCCGATTTCGCTGATGTAGGTGCACCAGAGATCGATCGTGCCACTGTCAGCGGAGAAGCCCATCGTTCCTTGCTAGGCGCGCGGCTCGCGCGCCGAACGGACGTCCTGCACCCTGCCCTTCCATCGCCCACCGCGTCCCGCGGCGTACTGGATCGCGGAGTGCACCGTGGCGGTCGCATAGAAGAGCGCCACCGCCGGCAGAGTCAGCGCGTAAGCGGGTGAGACCTGGTAGAAGCGGACCATGGGTAGATAACACGCCGTCATCAGCAGCCACGCCACGGCGCCGAGGCCCACCATGACCGGCTCGCGCGCCAGAAGGAGAAGCGGCGGCGCCAGATAGGTGACGGCGAGTCCGAGCAGAGTTGCGGCGAGCGCCGGATAGGAGTGTCGCAACTGATTGAAGGCGGTCCGCGAGATCATGGCGCCGATCTCCTGGAACGTGCCATAGATCCGCAGGCTGCGCGTCTGCCGCGCGAGGCCCAGCCAGATGCGCCCGCCGCTCGCCTTGATCGCGCGCGCCAGCGCGCAATCGTCGATGATGCAGCCGCGGATCGCGGCAAGACCTCCGGCACGCGCCAGCGCGGCCGGCCGTATCAGCATGCAGCCGCCCGCGGCGCCCGCCATGGCCGTTCGCCGCGATGCGATCCATGCGGGCGGGTAGAGCTTGAGGAAGAAGAAAACGAAGGCCGGGATCAGGCAGCGCTCCGCGAACGTCTCTGTCGAGAGCCGCACCATGAGCGAGGCGAGGTCGAAATCCTCCGCCTCCGCCTTGTCGGCCAGCGCGGCGACGTCACCGGGCGCGTACTCGATGTCGGCGTCGGTGAGCAGCAGGAAGTCAGGATTACGCGCGACCGCGCCGGCAACGCCTTGCGACATGGCCCAGAGCTTGCCTGTCCAGCCCGGCGCGGGTGCCGTGCCGCGCAGCACCGTCAATCGCGCACCCCCGCCCGCGGCATCGGCGACCCTCTTGGCTTCCTCCGCGGTCCCATCCGTGCTGGCGTCGTCGACGACGATGATGTGGATGGGGACCTCCAGAGTCTGCGCAAGCAAGGAGCGGACTGTCTTGCCGATGCTCTCGATCTCATTGCGGGCCGGTACGACCGCGATTACACGTCTAGCGCGTCTGCTTGCGACGACATCAGCTACCGCCAGCGATGGCCGTGGCTGAAGGACGCGTGAAACACGCCAGAATCCGCCGCGTAAGAGCAGCAGATAAAGCCAGATGGCGAGAGGAATGGCCGCAGCCGCGTGCGCGAAAGTCACAGGATCAACCGACGCCTGGAGCGCGACGCCGCGTGAGCATGCGGTCCCTCCCCCGAGCCCGATATAATCGGCGCACCTTTTTCGCCATGCTGACTTCCTATTGCAACTTGAGGCCGCGGCTCAGCGCCGCGGAGAGAGTACTGATTGTCTCGAAAGACACGAACGGTCCGCCGTCGCTCAAGCATAGCCCAAGGCGCATCGCCCGTGCAGCGCTCGGCCTGATCGCCGCGGCACCGCTTTGCCTCGCAGCCCACGGCGCCGCGGCGCAGGCCGCGGCGGCACCCCAGGCCACGGCGAGTCCACCGGTGACGACGCCTGCGCGGGCGCCAAAAGTGATCGGGCCGATCCCGGCGCCCAAGGCGAAACAGGCGAAGCATCACGGGAAAATCAACTGGTTGAATCCCACCACCTGGCCGGTGCTGCCGGTACCGCTGACCGCCGTCGACCCCAACAACGGCACCACGCTCGGCGTCATTCCGACCCGCCTGGTGACCAACGATCGCAGCGAGATCACGGCCATCATCGCGCCGGACTTCATGCATAACCCGTACTTCGGCTGGGGCGCGCACGGCCGCATTCTGGCCTTCCCCTCGAAGAACACGCAGTGGTCGATCGTCGGCGGCGGGGAGGAGCGCATCGAGAGCACGCTGGATGCGATCTTCCAGACCGGACTGCTGCGCGAAAGCCCGTTCTCCTTCACCGTAGAGGGCCTTTACGACCGTAGCGGCACGCCCCGGTTCTACGGTATCGGCAACAACTCATTCAAGATCAACCAGTCCGTCTACACGGACCAGCAGCTCGGGGTCACCGCAACACTGGGCTGGAATATCACCCATGCGCTGCAGCTCGCCTACACGTTCGCCGCGAACAAGGTGAAGGTACTTGCCGGAGACCTCAACGGCGTCCCGCCGATCACCGAGCGGTTTGCGGATATCATCGGCATCGGCACCACCCACGAGCTGTTGAACCGCATCGCACTCGCCTACGACACACGCGACGACATAGTCATCCCCACACGGGGGATGGAGGTAGTCGTCTACGGCGGCGTGGCGAGCCGCAACGCCAAGTTGGACAATTCCCTGTTCACCGAGGCCGGCGGCGACGCGCGGTTCTACTATTCCCCGTTCCCGTCGCTCGTGGTGGCGACTCACGTGAGCCTGCGCTACGAGCCGACCGCCAACCGAGTGCCCTTTTGGGCGCTGAGCAGCATAGGCGGCGATCAGAGCTCCATCGGCGGGTCGCAAACGCTGCGCGGCTATGGCACCTCGCGCTTTTACGACCGCAACTCCTTCTCCGCCAACATCGAGCTGCGCGAGAACGTGTACTCGATGGATGCTCTGGGCACGCACATCGACCTGCAGGTGGCTCCGTTCTTCGACACCGGGCGGGTCTTCCACAACACCGATACCTGGCCGATGAAGCATCTGCACAATGTCTTTGGCGTGGGGCTGCGCGGGATCGCGGCGCCTTCCGTGGTCGGCTACGTCGACATCGGCAAAGGCCACGAAGGTGTCGCGGTCTTCACCGGCATAAATTATCCCTTTTGATTGGCAAAAAGCCGCCTGCGGCGCTTTTTGCGGCCAGCCTGGCGACAGGGATTCTGCTCGCGGCCCGGAGGCGCGGCCCTGGGCCGCTCAATTACCTGCTTTCGAACGGCGTCCCGTCAGTGAGGTAGCCGTTGTCTTTGAACCAGCGCAGGGCGTCGGTAAACGCTTCTGACGGCGGGCGCCAGCGGTAGCCGAGCTCTCTGACGGCCTTGGCGCTGGAGAAGAACATCCGTTTGCGCGCCATGCGTACACCCTCGACGGTGACGCGCGTCTGGCGGCCGGTCAGCCGGGCGTACAGCTCGGAGACGTAGGCCACGGGTAATACCGCGCCGTGGGGCAGCCGGATGCGCGGCGGGCTGCGGCCGACGAGCTGCGCGATGAATGTCAGGATCTGCCGCAGCGTCATGTCCTCGCCGCCGAGGATGTAACGCTCCCCGATGCGCCCGCGATGGAAGGCATGGAGGTGGCCGGCGGCGACATCATCCACGTGCACGATGTTGAGTCCCGTGTCGACATAAGCAGGCGTGCGGCCGCGCGCCGCATCGAGCACGATCTGGCCAGTGGGTGTCGGCTTGACGTCTCCGGGGCCGATGGGCGTGGAGGGGTTGACGATCACGACCGGTATGCCTCGGGCCGCCGCCTGCCGAGCCCGCTCCTCGGCTAGAAACTTGGAGCGTTTGTAGTGACCGATCATGTCGGCGAGACCAACGGGAGCGTCCTCCGCTCCCGGACGGCCGTCCGCGGGCAGGCCCACCGTTGCGACACTGCTCGTGTATACGATGCGCCGGACTCCGGCTCGCGCGGCGGCATCCAGGAGATTAGCCGTTCCATCCACGTTGGCGCGGTAGAGCTCCTGCGGCTGCGGCGCCCACAGCCGGTAGTCGGCGGCGACGTGGAAAGCCGCCTCGCATCCCTCCAGCGCCCGCTCCAGGGAAGCGGCATCGGTGAGGTCGCCTACGACTTGCGCGACCGGCAGCGAAGCGACATTGCGCCGGTCCGATCCGCTGCGCACCAGCGCCCGGACTTCCCAGCCCTCCGCGAGGAGCGCGCGGGCGACAGCGGCACCGACGAATCCCGTCGCACCCGTCACCAACGCTCTGCTATGGCTCATCCTGAGCCCCGCCCGTTACTCGGCCAGTCCTGGGCCTCGCCCCTTCGGGGCCGTCAAACGCTGGTGCGTTTGACGTTGCCGATCGCTCCGCGCGAACTGCTCGGGGCCGCGGCTTCGCCGCGTCAAAAATCGCTGCAGGCGATTTTTTCATGAAGCCTCCGTATCGGGACCGGCAACCAGCGCCCGCCGCGAGGCCGAGCCTGGACGCGCTACCGACGCGAGCACGCGGGTCGCGATACGGTATCGCGCCGAGAGACGGATCAGCGGTCCGAGGTCTCTCGGTGCCCGTAGCAGAGCCGCGAGCAACCGCTCCATCCGCACTTGTCCGCCGCCGCTTGCCGCAATGACCGCCGCGGGCAGCTCATCGGCGGCGGTATCGACGATGACACGCATGGCGACGAACGGAAGTGCGGCCTGTCTCGCGACCTGCGCAATGGCGGCGCTCTCCATGTCCACGGCGGCGGCGCTCGTTCCGCGCCACGCCTCCCTCTTGGCGGCACGTCCGATCGGCCGATGGCTGGTGACCAGCCGGCCACCCCAGGCGATACAGGAGGCAGGCAGGGCCGCGCGCAGGCTCTGCCGCCACTCCTGTGAAGTGGCCGTGAGTCCGGCTGCGGACTCGACGGCATCGATGGGCGCGACCTCCTCCGGCAACAGCACCGCGCCGCAGATCAGTGTCGGGTCGAGAGCGCCGGCCATCCCGAAGCTCGCAAGTCCCGTGGCACCGGCGAGCACCAGTCGGCGCGCGGCGGCGGCGGCGGCCGCACCTCCCATTCCACTCACTGCCAATAGGGCGCCGTCGGCGAGCTGTCGGAGCTCGGCTCCATGACGAGCCGCGGGTCCGAGAGTGCGCGCCTCGGCCGCAAGCGCCGAGACGATGCCGATGGGCTTCAAGGGAGATGGTGCTCGGCGCGGCGGCGGTAGGCGGCGAGCGCCCAGAGGGGGAAGAAGGCGCAGTAGCCGTGGTACTTGAGATAGAACACCCGCGGGAAGCCGGGCGCCGTGAAGCTCGGATGCGACCAGAGCCCGTGGCTCTCCTGGGTGCGCAACAGGTAATCGACTCCGCGGCGCACCGCCGGCGAGGCGTCTTCGCCCGCAGCGATGAGGGCAAGCACCGCCCATGCCGTGTGATACGCCGTACTGGCGAAGCTGCGCTCCGGATATTTTTCGAGGTTGTAGCTGTCGTTGCTTTCGCCCCAGCCACCGTCCGCATTCTGGCGTGTCACAAGCCATGACACCGCCCGACGTATGGCGGGATCGTCGGCGGGGATGCCGGCCACCTCCAATGCCATCAGCACCGACCACGTCCCGTAGATGTAGTTGGTGCCCCACCGGCCGAACCAGGAGCCGTCGCTCTCCTGCTCCCGCCGCAGGTACGCGATGGCGCGCTCCAACGCTTCACGATCCTGTGGACGGCGGGTGCGCGACAGCACCGTCACCACCCGCGCCGTCACATCGCTCGTCGGCGGGTCGAGCAGTGCGCCGTGATCCGCGAACGGGATGTAGTTGAGGTTGTAGTGGGTGTTGTCGGCGTCGAACGCGGCGAACCCGCCGTTTTCGCTCTGCATGCCGACCAGCCAGTCGAGCGCGCGCTCGATGGAGCCGGCGTAACGCTCCGGCAAACGTGCCTGATGCATGGCCCAACCGACGACGGCCGTGTCGTCGAGGTCGGGGTAATGCGCATTGCCATACTGGAAGGCCCAACCGCCACCCGCTACGTATGGCCGGCACGCGCGCCAGTCGCCGACTTCCTCCAGCACCTGTCGCGGCAGCAGCCAATCGAGCCCGCGCAACGCGGAGCGGGTCGCCTGGCTGTCATCCACCTCTTGCATCGCGAGCGCCGCCAGCGCCGTATCCCAGACGGGCGATACACAGGGCTGGCAATACGCCCTGTCCCCCTGGTCAACCAGCAATTTTTCGATCGCCCGCTTGGCGGTGACCCGGCGCGGATCATCCGCGGGATAACCGAGCAATACCATCATCTCCAGCGCATTCACCATCGCCGGGAAGATCGCGCCGAGGCCGTCCTCGCCATTGAGGCGCTCGAGCACCCAGGCCTCGGCACGCCGCATCGCGGCGTTGCGCATCACGGCGGGGATCAGCGGGTCGATGCACCGCGCCACGCGATCCAGGGCGAAGAAAAGGCAGGCGAGGAGTCTTCCCTTGCCCGGCAGTTGAAAGTAGTGATGCTCTTCCTCCGGCGGCGTGGTGAAGAGCTCCCGCACATGGATCCGCCGCGGGTTGCGCGCCACGGGCTTCAGCGTGCAGAGCACGAAGAGCGGCACCATGACCGTCCGCGACCAGTACGAAACCCGGTCGATGTGGAAGGGGAACCACCGTGGCATCAACATGATCTCGACGGGGATGTAAGGCACCGCCCGCCAGGGGATCTCGCCGAACAGAGCGAGCGCGATCCGCGTGAACACGTTGACGTGCGCGGCGCCGCCGCGCGCCAGTATGGCTTCGCGGGCCCGACGCATGTGGGGCGCATCGGGGTCGTCGCCCACGAGCTTCAAGGCGTAATAGACCTTGACGGTGCAACTCAGATCGAGCTCCCCTCCATGGTAGAGGGGCCAGCCGCCATGGTTGGCCTGATGATCGCGCAGGTAGACGGCGAGCTTGCGCTCGAGCTCCGGCTCGATCTCATCCAGATAATGCATCATCAGGATGTATTCGGCTGGAATGGTGCAATCGGCTTCGAGCTCGAAGAGCCAGTGTCCATCCGGTTTTTGCAGGCCGATGAGCGCGTCCCGCGCCGCGCCGATCGCCTGACCCAGCCGCTCGAGCGGCCGCGAAATGCGCGAGCGCGCAATCTCCGGCGCAGCCAGCGCACCGGCAAACTGGGCGGTAGTCCCCGCCTGCGCGCCCGGGGTCACGGCAGTGACCCTCCGAGGCGCTTCGAAGCACCAAGCTCCTCACTGATGGCGGGCGCGCGCACCGCCGCGGCAGGCTCCATGGGTACCGGCCGATCGGCAAGCGGCAAGCCCCTGGCGGCGCGCTCGAAGAGCTGTCGGAGCACTCGGTCGTTGCGCACCGAGAGGCTGGTCAGAGTCCGAGTCATCATCACCGCCGATCGTGATACTTTCACCTGCGCGCCACTCGTGAAGCCCGGCGTCGTCTGGATCCGGCGCAGAGTCAGCGCCGCGAGCCCGAGCGCCCACAGGCAAAAGAGTCGGATGCCCGCCTCCTCGCCCGGGATGAGGAGCGTGAAGGCGAGCGCGTTGCGCAAGTGCCGGTGTGCAACGCCGATGAGCTCCAGCATGCCCGCGTGAAAGCGGCCATCGCTGCGTTCCGGGGAAAGCTGGGCAAGATCCACCCCGTACCGGCTGAAGACCTCCTGCGGCAGCCAACAGGCTCCGCGGCTGCGGTCCTCCCAGACATCCTTGAGGATGTTGGTCATCTGCAGACCCTGGCCAAAGGAAGGCGCGAGCTCGTAGAGGGCGGCGTAGTGACGCATGATCGCAGGAGAATAGGCGCAAAAGAGCTCTGTCAGCGTCTCGCCCACGATTCCCGCCACGTAGTAACAGTAGGAATCCAGGTCGCTCGAGCGCACGAGTCCCCGAAGGCTGGCGGTGCGCTGGAACTGATGCATGCCGCGGCTCATCACCTCTATGCAGCGGCGGATGGCGGCGCGCTGACGATCATGGAAACCGCCCACCACTCGCATGACCCGTTCCATGTTGGCGACCAGGTCGCGCTCCGCGGGCAGCGTGCGCTCGGAGAGCCGGGGGACCACATCGCGCGCGAGCCCTGCCGCGTTCTCCGTACCCTTCACGACGGCGGTGAAGCGTTCCAGAAAGACGTAGGTGTCGGTCGCCGAAAGCGCGGGCTCGTCCTCGATGGTATCCGCGATGCGGCAGAGGAGATATGCGCTCGTCACCGCAGTCCGCAGCGCCGCGGGAAGCTGCGGAATCGTCAGGGCGAAGGTGCGCGAGACGAGCGGCAGGATTTCGTCCTGGTAAGCCTCATCGGACATGCCGGAATCGGGTTCCACCACTTCGGGCCTCCGGTCAATTGCGCCTGGCCAGCAGCCAGTCCGTCACGCCGCGCAGCGCGTCCGCACGCTCCCCGAAGGGCGCGAGGGACTCCATGGCCTGCCCGTGCAGACGCTGTACCTGCTCCTGGGATGCGCTCACGCCCACGATGGCGGGGTAAGTGGGCTTGCCACGCTGCCGGTCGGCGCCTGCCGCCTTGCCGAGAGTGGCGGTGTCCGAGAGCACGTCGAGCAGATCGTCCTGGATCTGAAACGCGAGCCCGATCGGGGCCGCGAAACCCGCGAGCGCCTGCTCGAGCTGCGGCTCGAGCCGCGGCGCGCAGGCCGCGCCCATCATGACACTCGCCCGGATCAGGGCACCCGTCTTCAAAGAATGCATCTCCTCGATTTGCGCGACGGCGAGCTTGCGGCCTTCGGCTTCCAGGTCGATGGCCTGTCCGCCCGCCATGCCGAGACTCCCGATCGCGCGCGCGAGAAGCTCCACCAGGCGCACGCGGATGGCCGGATCGGACGGCAGCGCCGCGTCGCGCGCGAGAAGCGCGAACGCGAGGGATTGCAGCGCATCGCCCACCAGCAGGGCCGTCGCCTCATCATAAGCCTTGTGGCACGTGGGCCGGCCACGACGCAGATCATCGTCGTCCATCGAGGGCAGGTCATCGTGAACCAGCGAATAGACATGCACCAATTCGAGCGCGCATGCGGCGGCCTCGACGTCGTCCTCTGCGAGCCCGAGCGCTCGCGCCGTGGCGAGGAGCAGGATCGGCCGCACCCGCTTGCCTCCGCCGAGCACGCTGTACCGCATCGCCGCATGCAGCCGCTCCGGAGTCTGGTCCGCGCGGGGCAGTCGCGCCGCCAGCGCGCCCTCCATCCGCGCACGCCACGCCTCGAGCTGGCCGGCGAACGAATCAGGCACGACTGGCACGCCGGCTTTCCTCCTTTCGGCTCGCACGCTTGATATCGGCGAGCGGGATCGTCGCCACGGGCGGTGGCGGCTGATCGTCGTAGAGGAACGGCAGCTCCGGTGCCATGGGACCGTCGACCCGCGGGCCGCGCAGCGCCACCTTCAGCGCCTTGAGCGGATGAGCGAACGTGTCATCCACGGCCGTGCCCTCGAAGCCGCAATGCGCCATGCAGTTGTCGCACTTGCGGTTTCGCCCCACGCCGTAGCGCTCCCAGTCGGTTTCCTCCATCAGGGAACGGTAGGATTTGGCATAGCCCTCGTCCGTGAGCAGATAGCACGGCCGCTGCCAACCGAAGACGTTGTAGGTCGGGTTGCTCCACGGCGTGCACTGATAGGTCTGGTTGCCGGCCAGGAAATCGAGGAACAGCGACGACTGGTTGAATGGCCAATTCGCACCGCGCTCGCGGCCGCGCTTGAAGATGTCGCGAAAGAGCTGCTTGCTGGCGCTGCGCCCGAGGAAGACGTCCTGCCGCGGCGCGTGCTGATAGCTGTAGCCGGGAGAGACGGTGATCCCCTCCACCCCCAGCGACTGGGCCATGTCGAAGAAATCGGCAACTTCGTCCGGCTTCTCGTTCTGGAACAACGTGCAATTGACGGTGCAGCGGAAGCCCTTCGAGCGCGCCAGCTTGATGGCCGCCACCGCCTTGTCGAACACTCCTTCCTGACACACCGATTCGTCGTGCCGCTCGCGGTTGCCGTCGAGGTGCACCGAAAAGGTGAGATAGGGCGAGGGCTGGTACTCGTCGATGTGCTTCGCGAGCAGGATGGCGTTCGTGCAGAGGTAGACGAAGCGCTTGCGGGCGACGATGCCCGCCACGATCTGCGGCATCTCCTTGTGGATGAGCGGCTCTCCGCCGGGAATGGAGACCATCGGCGCCCCGCACTCGTCGACCGCTTGCAGCGCATCCTCCACGGAGACCCGCTTCTGCAGGATGTCCTTCGGATAGTCGATCTTGCCGCAGCCCGCGCAGGCGAGATTGCACTGGAACAGAGGCTCCAGCATCAGCACCAGCGGATAGCGCTTCTGGCGGCTGAGTTTCTTGCCGAGGATGTAGCGCGCCACGCGGTACTTTTGAATCAGTGGAATACCCAAAATCAGCTCCTGTGTTGGTGCTCGCCGCGGTTGAGCGGCACCCGGCCCTCTTACGAAAGCCAGGTCCAGCTCAAGGTTCCGCGCGCCGCGACTGTAACGTATGCAGCGCCGGCTGGTGATCCCGCCAAATCCGTTCCCACTCCATCGTGAACCAGGGTGTGAAGCGCTCCGTGCCCGTCCCGAGCTCCGTCGCAAGCCTCTCCGGACTCACCCAACGCCAGTCCGAGATCTCGTTGTGGTCGATGAGCACACGCCCCGTACTTTGGCCGATGAACACCGAGCACAGCTCATGCTCCGCCCCGACATTGTCGAACTGAGCCTGATACTGAAACTTGAACAGGAAGTGCAGCGGGCACCTCAGTCCAAGCTCTTCGTACAGCCGCCGGTGGATGGCCGCCTCCATGGTCTCGGAACGCCGCGGATGGCTGCAGCAACTGTTCGACCAGTAGTGCGGCCACAGTCTCTTGGCGGCCGAGCGACGCTGCAGCAGCAGCTCGCCGCCATCGTTGAAAATGAGCAGCGAGAAAGCGCGATGCAGGACGCCACACCCTTCGTGGCAGCGAGTCTTGCTCATGTAACCCACTTCTCTATCCGCCTCGTCGACCAGGATGAGAGACTCGGCCTCGGCCGTACTGTCGCCGCCACCCCACAGTGTGGCCTGGACGCCCCTTGCATGCGTCATGCGGGCACCCCCGGCCTGGGACCAAGCGTGTACCATGTGCGGAATTCAAGGACTTGAAACCATCCGACTTCTTCGCTCATTGCAATCCGCTGTGTAGGCATTCCTCCGCCCATGATAACCGGCTCCACGTTCGCTGTAACTGCCCAGGCAGTCATGGCCGGGCTCGGGATCCTGCTCGCCGTGGTCGCGCTCGGCTATGCCCTTGCCGCCTGGGCCGCCGTATGGGCCCGGCGCATCGCGGAACCGCGGCGGCGGCTGGGCAGCGGCGCTGCCGCGTCCTCGCCGCCTCCCGTGACGGTCCTCAAGCCTCTGTGCGGCGCAGAGCCTGGCCTCGAGCAGTCGCTGCGCACCTTTTGTGAGCAGGACTATGCCGGCGGCGTGCAGATCGTATTCGGCGTCCAGCATCCGGCCGATCCGGCCCTCGCTGTGCTGGAGCGGCTGAAGCGCGACTATCCGCGGCTCGATCTCATCGTCGTGGTGGATTCGACCCGGCACGGCGCGAGCGCGAAAGTCAGCAACCTCATCAACATGATGCGCGCGGCTCGATATGACTGGCTGGTGCTGGCCGACAGCGACGTGCGTGTGCCGCCTGGATACCTCACGGCGGTCACCGCGCCCCTCGCCGACCCCAAGGTCGGCATCGTCACCTGCCCTTACCGCGGGGTCCCCCGGCCCGGGGTCTGGTCGCAGCTCGGAGCGCTCTTCATCAACGATTGGTTCATCCCCTCGGTGCGGGTGGCAGCGCTATTCGGCTCGCGCGCATTCGCCTTCGGCGCCACGATCGCCTTGCGGCGCGACGCGCTGGACGCCATCGGCGGCTTCCGCGCGATTGCCGACCAGCTCGCGGACGACTATCGGCTCGGTGAGCTGACGCGCCACCGCGGTCAACGGACAGTGTTGTCGGACGTCGTAGTAGATACCTGGGTCGATGAGCGCACTTTCCGCCAGCTCGTGCAGCACGGGCTGCGGTGGTTGCGCACTATCCGCGTGGTGCGTCCGGGAGGATACGCGTTATGTGCCATCACGTTTAGCGTGCCAATGGCGGTTCTCGGCTGCGTGCTGGCCGACGGAACGCCGCTGACGCTCTACTTATTTGCCGCGACGATGTTGTTGCGCGTGCTCTTGCACCTGGCCACGCATGCCACGGATCCGGCCAGCCCTGCCGAGCCACGATCGTTATCCCAACTCTGGGCCATCCCGCTTGCCGATGGGCTCGGATTTGCCCTCTGGTGCGGCGCCTTCATCACACGCGAGGTGCAGTGGCGGCAGGGTCGCTACCGCGTGGCGCGCGACGGCTCGGTGCAATCGATTTCCTGAGGATTCCAATCATGATGAAAACGCTGTTCCTGCATCCTCCCTCATTCGACGGCTTCGACGGCGGCGCGGGCTCGCGCTACCAGGCGAAGCGCGAGATCCGCTCCTTCTGGTATCCCACCTGGCTGGCGCAGCCCGCGGCGCTGGTGCCCGGCAGCCGGCTGCTCGATGCGCCCGCGGACGGCACCCCGATGTCGCAGGTCCTGCCGCTCGCCAGGCAGTACGACCTCGTCGTGATGCACACCAGCTCGCCGTCCTTTCCCACGGATGCGAAGGTCGCGGAGCTGCTCAAAGAAGAGAACCCGCGGCTCATGGTCGGCATGGTGGGCGCGAAGGTCGCGGTCGACCCGGCGGGCTCGCTCGGCGCATCCGCGGCCATCGACTTCGTGGCGCGCGAGGAATTCGACTACACCTGCAAGGAGGTGGCCGAGGGGCGCGAGCTCGCCACCATTCCGGGACTCTCCTTTCGTCGGCCGGACGGCGGGATCGAGCACAATCCGGAGCGGCCCATGATCGAGAACATGGACGAACTGCCCTGGGTAACGCCCGTCTACAAGCGCGATCTCACGATCGAGAACTACTTCATCGGCTATCTGCAACATCCCTATGTGTCCTTCTACACGGGACGCGGCTGCCGCTCGAAGTGCACCTTCTGCCTCTGGCCGCAGACCGTGGGCGGCCATCGTTACCGCGTGCGCAGCGCCCAGAGCGTCATCGAGGAAGTGCGCTGGATCAAGGAGAACATGCCGCAGGTGAAGGAGATCTTCTTCGACGACGACACCTTCACCGACTTTCGCCCGCGGGCGGAAGAGATCGCGCGCGGCCTCGGCAAGCTGGGCGTCACGTGGTCCTGCAACGCCAAGGCCAACGTGCCTTACGAGACACTGAAGGTAATGAAGGACAACGGCCTGCGCCTGCTCCTCGTGGGCTACGAATCGGGCAACGACCAGATCCTGCACAACATCAGGAAGGGCCTGCGCACCGACATCGCGCGTCGCTTCACCAGCGACTGCCGCAAGCTCGGCGTCACCATCCATGGCACGTTCATCCTGGGCCTGCCGGGCGAGACCGTCGAGACGATCCGCGAGACGATCCAATTCGCGGTCGACATCAACCCACACACCATCCAGGTGTCCCTCGCAGCCCCCTATCCGGGCACTCAGCTCTATCAACAGGCAGTCGACAACGGCTGGATCACCGCGCACGACAACCTGAATCTGGTGAACGACCGCGGCGTGCAGCTCTCGCCCATCGGCTATCCGCATCTGCCGGCGAAGGAGATCTACCATGCGGTTGAGATCTTCTACAAGAAGTTCTACTTCCGGCCGCGCAAGATCGCCGAGCTCACCGGTGAGATGCTGCGCAGCTGGGAAATGACCAAGCGGCGGCTGCGAGAGGGCGTCGAGTTTTTCCGCTTCCTGCACGCGCACGAGGCCTGACCAGCCGGGGGGCGAGTCGTTGAAGCTCCTCATCGTCACCGCGGACGACTTCGGGCTGCACCAGGCGGTCAACCGGGCGGTGGGACAGGCGGCCGTAGAGGGGGTGCTGACCACTGCCAGTCTGATGATAGGCGCGCCGGCGGCCACCGACGCCGTCCGGTGCGCACGGGAGTTACCTGGTCTCTCGGTCGGTCTGCACCTGGTGCTTGCCGACGGCTGGTCGGTGTTGCCGCAGCGAAGCATCCCGGCGCTCGTCGATGCTCACGGCAGGTTTGGCAACAACATGGTGCGGGACGGCGTACGCTTTTTCGCGCTGCCGGCCGTGCGCCGCCAGCTCGAGGCGGAGATCCGCGCCCAGTTCCAGGCGTTCGCCGACACCGGGCTGACGCTGGATCACGTCAACGCCCACAAGCATTTTCACCTCCATCCGACACTGCTCGAGATGCTGCTGCGGATCGGCGCGGAGTTTGGTGCGCCGGCCGTGCGGCTACCGCGGGAGCCGGCGTGGGTAGCGCACGGCGCGGTCGGTCCGATCGCGGGGCGCGCGGTGACGGGACTCCTCTGCCCCTGGCTGGCGCTCATGCGGCGGCGGCTGCGCGCGGCAGGGATCGCGCACAACGACTACGTCTTCGGGATGTCGCACAGCGGCGCGATGGATGAGGCACGGCTGCTCGAGATTCTCGGGAAGCTGCCCGACGGCGTGACGGAGATCTACCTGCATCCGGCGGTTGAGTCCGGCACGGCCATCGCGCCCAGCATGATGGGTTACCGCCACGCGGATGAGCTCGCCGCGCTCCTGAGCCCCAGAGTGCGCGCCGCCATCACGGCCTGTGGCGCGCAGACGGGCGGCTTCGGTCGTTTATCGACTGCGCGCCTGGGGGAGCGGCGCGCGGCATGAGATTCGCGGTCCGCATCGCCCTGGCCGCCGGCCTCGCGCTGCTGATCGTCCTGCTCATGCACGAGGGCAGCGCGATTCTCGTCCCCCTCGCCCGGGCCGGCCGCGTGCTGCTCTGGCTGGTGCCGCTGCACGTCCTGCCGATCCTGCTCGACTCACTCGGCTGGCGTGTGCTCATCGCGCGCTGGCGCGAGAGCCGGGTCGGAACCCTCTTCTGGATCGCCACCATCCGCGAGGGCATCAATCGGCTGCTGCCGGCCGCGAATATCGGCGGGGAGCTCATCGGCATCCGCCTCCTCGCCGAGCGCGGCGTGGATGTCGTCGTGGCAGCGGCCAGCGTGACGACAGAGGTGGTCCTCACCGTCTTCAGCCAGTACCTCTTCGTCCTGATCGGGGTGCTCTGCCTGCTCAGACTCACGCACACGGTACAATTGGCGGACGACGTGCTCATCGGCCTCGCGGCGACCTTGCCGTTCGTCGTGTTACTCGGCGCGCTGCTGCGGTACGGCTCGATGTTCGAGCGGCTGGAGCGGGTCGCGGTGCGGCTGCTGGGTGAGCAGGCACTGAGCTTCCTCGCCGGCCAGTCAGCGAGCCTCGACGCGGCGATTCGCGAGCTCTGCAGCGATTGGCCGCGCCTCGCCACCAGCATGGCATGGCAGGTGACGGGCATGGTGGCCGGCTCGCTGGAGACCTGGTTCGCGCTGCGCTGGCTCGGGCATCCGGTGCACTTCGGCGCGGCCATCGCGCTCGAGAGCCTGACGATGACCATACGCAATTTCGCCTTCCTCGTGCCGGCGGGGCTGGGCGTGCAGGAAGCGAGTCTGGTCGGATTCGGAGCCCTGCTCGGCATCAATGGCGAGCTCGCCCTGGCGCTGTCGCTGGCCAAGCGGATGCGGGAAATCCTCTTCGGAGTGCCCGCGCTGATGTCCTGGTATTGGGTGGAGGGACGAAAGGAGCTGCAACATGTGCGTGGTTCCGGCAAATTTTGAGATGGATCGTCTCGCGGTCGGATCGACCGGGCATCGGCGCCTCCTCGGCCAATTCTTTCTGGACTCGCACGTCGAGGCTGCTGAGACTCTGCCTCGTGGAGAACGAGCGCCGCATGGCCGAATACGACCCGCGCCTGCAGCGCCCGCGGCGCGTCCCGGGTATCGCCCGCATTCTCTTTCGCCTGATTCCCGCGAGCGTGTAGCGCGAAACCTGCACCTGGGCGGGCGAGGGCCGCCGCGAGCCCGCGAGCCCCGCAGGCCATGCTGAGATTGCTAAAGCGGCCGCACGCCTGTTTCAGCCAACATTCACACTGTCGAACGGATGTCGCAGTACGATCGTCTGCTCGCGATCCGGGCCCGTGGAGATGACGTCGATCGGTACTTCGACCAGCGTCTGCAGGCGCTCCAGGTACTTGCGCGCGTTCAGCGGCAGGGCCGCATAGTCGGTGATTCCCACCGTCGACTCCCGCCAGCCGGGCAGTTCCTCGTATACAGGCTCCACGCCCGCGTAACCTTCGATGCTGAGCGGCGGCTCCGCCACGACCTGATCACCAACACGATAGCCGACGGCCACCCTGATAGTGTCGAGACCGTCGAGCACATCCAGCTTGGTGATGCAAAGGCCCGAGACGCTCGAGTGGACGATGGAGCGTCTGAGGGCGACGGAGTCGAACCATCCGCAGCGCCGCCGCCGGCCGGTGACCGAGCCGAACTCGTGGCCGACGCGGGAGAGATGCTCTCCGTAGCCGTCGAAAAGCTCAGTCGGGAAGGGACCCGCACCCACCCTCGTCGTATAAGCCTTCACTATTCCGAGCACGTAATCGAAGGCCCGCGGCCCCAGACCCGTACCGGTGCCCGCAAAGCCCGCGGTGGTGTTGGATGAGGTGACGAACGGATAGGTGCCGAGGTCGACGTCGAGCATCGCGCCCTGTGCACCTTCGAAAAGAACGTTGGCACCGGACCGGCGAAGTCCGTGCAGCGCCAGCGTCACATCGGTGACGAGGGGCGCGATCGTCTCACTGAGGGCAAGCAGCTCATCGAGCGTCTTCTGAAAATCGACCGCGGACTGGCGGAAGTAGTGCTGCAGCACGAAGTTGTGGAAGTCCAGCACCTCGCCCAGCTTCGCCGCGAAGCGGTCGCGCTGGAAGAGATCCGCCACGCGCACCGCGCGGCGCGCTACTTTGTCCTCGTAGGCCGGCCCGATCCCGCGGCCGGTCGTGCCGATGGCGTTGGGGCCGCGAGCCCGCTCGCGCGCTTTGTCCAGAAGGATGTGCGACGGCAGGATGAGCGGGCAGTAAGGCGATATGCGCAGCCGGTCGAACACGGGCACGCCCTGGTCCGTCAGCGTGCGGCTCTCCGCAAGCAGCGCCTGCAGCGAGAGCACCACACCGTTGCCGATGAAACAGCGGACGTTCTCGCGCAGGATGCCCGAGGGAATCAGGGACAGGATGGTCTTGCGGCCGCCGATGACCAGAGTATGCCCGGCGTTGTGTCCGCCTTGGAAGCGTGCCACCGCGGCAGCGCGCTCCGTCAGGAGATCGACGACCTTGCCCTTGCCCTCATCGCCCCACTGGGTGCCGATGACGACTACAAATTTACCCATATGTGTCTATTGGCCCAAAGTCGCCCGCGGCGCTCTGGATTCTAGGTACGCGTCGCCGGAGGCACAAGAAATATCGGGCTGCGGGGCCTCGAGGATCTGCACCCCGGCGGTGCGCGCCAGCGCGAGGATTTCGACGTCGGGCAGCTCCACGGTGAGCTCGATGGAGCCGTCCTCGGCCGTACGCTCCTCGCGGACGGATTTCGCCGCATAGAGCCGGGAGCGCAGCGCGCCGGCACCCGCGGGTAAACGCACGCGCGCACGGCGCGCGAACCGTGACAGCCGCTCCGCAATGGCGCTCGTCAGAAGATCGAGGCCGATGCGCTTCTCGGCGGAGATCCAAACTGCGGACGGCATGGCGGCTTCGTCACGTTCGATGGCCGCCGGACGCTGCAGACGATCGATTTTGTTGTAGACGATGATCTGTGGAATCGAGTCCGCGCCGATCTCCGCGAGGACTTCGTTCACCTGCGCGATGTGCTCGTCTCGCCGCGGGTCGCTGGCATCGATGACGTGCAGCAGCAGCGTCGCCTCGCGCGCTTCCGTGAGAGTGGATTGAAAGGCTGCCACCAACTCATGCGGCAATTCGCGGATGAAGCCGACCGTATCGGCGGCGACGACCGGTGTGCCTCCAGGCAGCGTAATCCGCCGCACCGTCGGATCGAGGGTCGCAAAGAGTTGGTTGGCGACATAAGCGTCTGCGCCGGTCAGCGCGCGAAAGAGCGTCGACTTGCCGGCGTTGGTATAGCCGACCAGGGCGAGCGAGGGCACCGGGATCTCCGCGCGCATCTGCCGTCCGGTCTCGCGTTGCTGTTTGATCTTCTCCAGCCGCCGCGTGAGCACGCGCACACGTTGCGCGATCAGTCGCCGGTCGGTCTCGAGCTGCGTCTCGCCCGGTCCGCGCATGCCGATACCGCCCTTTTGCCGTTCGAGGTGGCTCCAGCCGCGCACCAGGCGGCTGCCGATGTGCCGCAGTTGTGCGAGCTCGACTTCGAGCTTGCCCTCGAAGCTGCGCGCCCGCTGGGCAAAGATGTCCAGGATCAGCCCGTTGCGGTCGAGCACCCTCTTGCCCGTGAGCTTCTCGAGGTTGCGCTCCTGGCTCGGCGAGAGCGCATGATCCACCAGGATCACATCGGCCGCGCCCGCATCCGCCGCCTGCCTCAGCTCCTCGGCCTTGCCGCTGCCGACGAAGAACCGCGGCTCGGGCCGTTCGCGGCGACCGGTCACCGTGGCGACCGGCTCCGCGCCGGCCGAGACCGCGAGCTGGGTGAACTCCTCGAGATCTTCCGGATCGACCTGGGCGCCTAGACCAATGCGCACCAGGAGCGCGCGCTCACCGGAACGTGGGCGCTCGAACACTCGGCTCCTCCGTGCGGCAGCACATCACTCCGCGGGCGACTCCACCGGGGCAGCACCCTCCTCCGCGGTCAGGCGCACATTGCGCGCCGGTACGACGGTGGAGATGGCGTGCTTGTAGACCATTTGGCTGACGCTGTTCTTCAACAGCACCACGAACTGGTCGAAGGAATCGATCTGACCCTGCAACTTGATGCCGTTGACGAGGTAGATGGATACGGGCACCCGTTCCTTGCGTAGTGCGTTCAGGAAGGGATCTTGGAGCGACTGGCCTTTGGCCATCGGGTTCTCCTTGTTTTCACGGCTTTTAATTGTTCGAGAGATTGGAATCGCAAGCGAGCTTCCCTGGAAGCGTTCAGCAAGGTATGTGCCCCGCTGACGAAGGGACCGACGGATGAGATCTTAACATGCGGGCCTAATCAAAGACCAAGCTGTAGTAACTCGCGACGTAAGTCGCGATTCCACGACAGTTCGTCCGTATCCGGGTCGAGCCAGCGCGGGGCTGTCTCGGCACGCATCCAGGTGAGCTGCCGCTTGGCGAGCTGGCGCGTGGCGGCGATACCCCGCTCGACCGCCTCGCCGAGCGCGTACTCTCCCTCCAGATGCGCCCAGAGCTGGCGGTACCCGACCGCACGCATCGAAGAATGGCGCGCCGTGAGGTCACCCCTGCGGTGGAGCGCCCGCACCTCCTCGAGGAAGCCGGCGGCCATCATCGCGTGGAAGCGACTTGCGAGGCGCTGATGCAACACGGGCCTGTCGCGGGGTGCCAGCGCCCAGGCTTTGAGCGGGACGTTTGCGAGTGGGCTCACCGTCTCGCGTTGCAGCACCGAGAGGCGCCGTCCGGTCGCGAGGCACACCTCCAGAGCCCGTTGAATTCGCTGGCTGTCGTTGGGATTGATGCGCGCCGCGGCCTCGGGATCCAGTCGTGCCAGCTCCGCGTGAAGCGCGGGCCAGCCTGAGTGCGCCGCACGCTCATCGAGCTCGCGGCGAAGCTCCACCGATGCCTGTGGCAGCGGCGCCAAACCTTTGAGCAGCGCACGCAAGTACAGCATCGTGCCGCCGACCAGCAGAGGTGCGCGCCGGCGCGCATGTACGGCGGCGATGGCAGCCATTGCATCCATCACGAACCGTCCGGCCGAGTAGCTCTCGACCGGATCGCAAATATCGACGAGGTGATGCGGCAGCCGCGTGCGCAGCTCCGCGGCGGGCTTCGCGGTGCCGATATCGAGACCCCGGTAGACCAGCGCGGAATCGACGCTAACGATCTCGACCGGGGCCGACTGTGCCAGGCGGATCGCCCAGTCGCTCTTGCCGGTACCGGTGGGACCGGTGAGCAGGTACACCGGAAGCTGCGCCGCGGCAGCCGCGGGGGCGCGCGCCGCAGGTGACATCAGCGTCCCCGCAGGAAGAGCTGGTCGAGCTCGCCCAGAGTGAGGCGAGTCCACGTGGGTCGGCCGTGGTTGCACTGATTCGCGCGATCGGTTGCTTCCATCTGCCTGAGCAACGCGTCCATCTCCGGCAGGGTCAGGCGACGGCGCGCATGGATGGCGGTACGGCAGGCGAGCGTCCCGAGGAATCGGTCGGCGGCCGCATCCAGATGGTGCAGCCCATCCTCGCGCGCCAGATCCTCGATGACAGACTTGACGATGTCCGTCACCCGGTCGTTGGCGAGCAGCGCCGGAATCCGCCGCAGCGCGAGCGAGGTCGGGCCGACGGAGTCGATCTCGAACCCGGCCCGCTCCCAGGACGCCGGATCCTCGAGCGCGGCGTCGAGCTCATGGGGTTTCACGGTGACGATCAGCGGGTCGAGGAGAAGCTGCGATGCCGCCGGTCCAGCGCCGCGGTCGGCCTTGAGCTTCTCATAGAGCACTCGCTCGTGGGCGGCATGCATGTCGACGAGGATCAGTCCCTCAGGGCTCTGGGCCAGGATGTAGATGCCATGGAGCTGCGCCAGCGGGACCCCGAGCGGTGGATAGCCCACCGCGCCGTCGTCGCGACCGGTGCGTTCCTTGACACTGGCGCCCGATTCCCCGGTTTCCTCGCTGGAAGGCGTCGACGCCGGAGCGGCTCTGACAGCTTGCGCCAACATCCAGGGGTCCCGCGAAGGCACATCGGCGCGCGCTGCGCTCAGCGGCAACAGCCCGGAGACCGGGCCGCGACCGGCCCACGCCTGTGAGGGCCCGGCGAGCCGCGCAGCCGCGCCCGCCAACACCGGCTGCGCGCTGGCGGCCGGCGTCGCGCCCGCCTCCGGCCGGGTGGCCGCGAGCGAGCGCTCGATGGCGCGGAAGATGAACTCGTGGATCTGATGGCCGTCGCGGAAGCGCACTTCCAGCTTGGCCGGATGCGCGTTGACGTCGACGAGCTGCGGATCGAGCGACAGATGCAGCACGTAGGCGGCATGCCTGCCGTGATACAGCACGTCGCGGTAGCCGAGCCGCGCGGCGCTGGCGAGCAGCTTGTCACGCACGCTCCTGCCGTTGACGAACCAGTACTGCTGGTCGGGCTGCGCGCGCGAGGCCGTCGGCAGGCCGATCCAACCCGTGAGCTGCACGGGCCCGGAGGCATGGTCGACGGCGATCAGGCTCGGCACGAGCTCCTTGCCCAACACTTGCGCGAGGCGCTCCTCGCCCGCCGGCTCGTGTGTCGGCAGCGGCGCATCGAGCAGCACGCGCTCGCCGCTTCGCAGACGAAACGAGACATCCGGGCGGGATAGCGCGAGGCGCTCCAGCAGCCGCGCGATGTGCCCCGTCTCGGTCGGCGGGCTGCGCACGAATTTGCGCCGTGCCGGGATGTTGAAAAAGAGATCGCGAACCTCGACGGTGGTGCCGGGCGGATGGGCGGCGGGCCGTACCGGAGTCACGGTGCCGCCGTCGACGCCGATCTCCGCCGCCCGCTCGGCGTGTCTCGGATGAGAGATGAGGCGCAGGCGCGACACGGACCCGATGGAGGGCAAGGCCTCGCCGCGAAAGCCAAGGGTGGTGATGGCGGCAAGATCATCGAGGGCTGCGATCTTGCTGGTGGCATGGCGGCGAATCGCAACCGAAAGCTCCTCCGAGGAAATGCCGCAGCCGTCGTCACGTACGCGCATCAGGCCTATGCCGCCGCGCTCGATGTCCACTTCGATGCGGTGGGCGCCGGAGTCCAGGCTGTTCTCGACCAGCTCCTTGATGACCGAGGCGGGGCGCTCGATCACCTCGCCTGCGGCGATCTGATCTATGAGCTCGTTGGGGAGAATGCGGATGGGCATGATCGGGCAGTCTATAGCTCCGGCCCGGGCCGTAAAATCTTCCTGGCCGAAACGCCATAGATCCGTCCCTGGAGGTCTCCCGGGGCACTTCGTCTTGCGACGGCGGGTCTCAGGAGCGGATCGCCCTCCTGGCGATCAGGTTCTGGCCAGGAAGATTTCACGGCCCGCTCCTCTCGAGCGTGCCGGGCTGCCGGCTATCGATTGCCGGCTATCAGGTCGTTCTGTGGCTTTTGTTCTTCGGCGAAGAGGGTGCCGGAGGGGGGATGCTGGCGAAAGTAACCGCGAATCCCGTGGAAGACGGCGGCGGCGATTCTCTGCTGGCGGGCGGGGCTGCGCAGCTTGCGCTCCTCGACGGGATCGGAAATGTAGTCCGTCTCGACCAGCATCGAGGGAATGTCGGGGGACTTCAGGACGACGAAGGCGGCCTGCTGCACCTCGGACTTGCGTACGGGAACCGAGCGATCCAGAGAGGTGATCACCTCCCGCGCGGCCGTCATGCTTTCGCTGATCGTGGCCGACTGGGAGAGGTTGAGGAGAACGGAGGCAAGGGTGCTCGATTTGTCATCGAGCGCAACGCCGCCCTTGAGATCGGCGTCGTTCTCGCGCTCGGCGAGCCAGCGGGCGGCCTCGCTCGAAGCGCCGCGCAGGGAGAGGATGTAAACGGAAGCGCCCGAGATCTGCCGGTCGGTGATGCAGTCGGCGTGGATGGAGACGAAGAGATCGGCCTTGGCGCGGCGCGCGATCCGCATCCTGTCTCGAAGGGGAATGAAGACATCGCTGTTGCGTGTCAGGATGGCCCGCATGCCTCGCTGTGCATTGATCTGGTGCGCCAACCGGCGTGCGATTGCGAGCGTCACGTTCTTCTCTTGCGTGCGGTGGAGGCCGATGGCGCCCGGGTCCTGGCCTCCGTGTCCGGGATCCACCGCGACGATGATGTCGCGTCCGCTGTCCACGGGTGCATGCAGCGCATGGATCGCCGTGGGAATGCGCTCGGGCGCGGTGCTCGCAACGGCCTTTGTGCCGGTGGCCGGCGCATCACCGAGCGTGAGAACGAGCTGCGATCCACGCGCCCGGGAATGGGTCCACTCGGCGTGCACTCGTGTGGCCGCAGTCAGTTCGAGCACCAACCGCAGCGCGCCGTGCGGACGGGCACCTACCCGAATGGCGGCGACGAGCCCGTGTGCGCGCGGGACTCTCAGTCCGGTCCCAGCATGGGTTCGCGGCAGATCGATCACCGCGCGGAACGGGTGATCGAGCGTGAAGAACTTCTCGTCCGTGATGCGCGAAAGATCAAGGGTCACTCGCGCGCCTGCGGGCGACGTGGTCAGATGCACGGCGCGAAGACGCGCACTCGCTGCCCGGACCGCCGCGCCCGGGACCATGGCCGAGCCGACGCCGAGAAGAACCAATATCCCTAGCTGAAAGACCTTTCTTATCATCAACTTTGCAGCGCTACTTGACACGTAATCTACGAGCCGCGCCGCAAGTTTTCAACTACTTCGGATGCTTTCGAGCCAGGCGGCTCCTATGGCGCTTCCAGCAATGATGTCGGCCTGATGCGCATTCGGTCCCGCGGCCAGGCGCACCGTCAGATCGGCGGGCGGCAGCAGGCTCCCTGCCCGCTCCGGCCATTCGACGAGCCAGAGGCAGCCGGGCCGCGCCCACTCCCGCAGGCCCAGGTGCTCGAGCTCACCCGGTTCGCGCAGCCGGTAGAGATCGAGATGCACCAGCACGATGGTGTCCGTCTCATGCACGTTCACCAGCGTGTACGTCGGACTTCGCACCGCCGCCGCGACCCCGCAGGCTTGCGCGAATCCCCTTACCAGGGTGGTCTTGCCCGCGCCCAGATCGCCCGTCAGATAGAGGATGA
This sequence comes from Steroidobacteraceae bacterium, assembly GCA_036278795.1. Lineage (GTDB taxonomy): Bacteria > Pseudomonadota > Gammaproteobacteria > Steroidobacterales > Steroidobacteraceae > 13-2-20CM-66-19. Next base: position 278,306 of record DASUKK010000020.1, read on the forward strand.
CCGCCTGCCCGCGATCGGGAGGACGGGCCGCGGCGAGCCTCGCGCCGAGCGCTTCCGTGTCTTCCGGTGTCTTCAGAGATTGACGCAGTTGCGCAGCTCCCGGGCGACATCGCCGGCGAGGAGGCCTCGCTCTCCCATGCGCGCCGCCGCATCGCCGGCCATCGCGTGCACCAGCACGCCCACACGCGCGGCGAGCCACGCATCCCGGCATTGAGCGAGGATGCCCGCAATCGTGCCGGTCAGCACATCCCCCATGCCCGCCGTCGCCATGCCGGGATTGCCGCGCTCGCAGAGCGCCGGGGTGTGTCCTGGTGCGCCGACCAGCGTGCCGGCCCCTTTGAGAACGATGGTGCCGCGATAACGTGCGACGAGATGCTCGAGGGCAGCGAGGCGGTCCCGTTGGATGTCACTGGTAGCCATGCCGAGCAGGCGTGCTGCCTCGCCCGGATGAGGTGTCAGGATCCAATCCTCGCGTGCGGGCACGTGGGACTCCGCGACGATGTTGAGAGCATCTGCATCGACCACGAGCGGCTTACCCGCATGCAGCACTTTCTCGAGCACGGTCCGCGCCCACGGCGTGCGACCGAGTCCCGGTCCAATTGCGATCACATCAGTCCGCGCCAGCACCTCCGCCAGCGCCCCGGCATCTGCGACCGGCAAACAGATCAACTCCGGTCTTCCCGCCGCGATCGCCGGCACATTCTCAGGCGCGAAAGCCACCGTCACCAGGCCGGCACCGACTCGCAGGCAGGCCTCACCGGCCAGCCGAACGGCTCCCGGCATGCCCACTCCCCCGCCGACGATCAGTACGCGGCCGAAGTCGCCCTTGTGCGAGGAGCGTGCGCGGCGCGGCAGTGCCTGTTGGATTGCTGAATCCAGGATGCGCTCCACGCGCGCTGGGGTCGCGGCGGTCTGGTCGGGAGTGATCTCGAGGTCGTCGAAGAACACCGTGCCCGCGAATTCCGGCCCGTCGCCGATGAAAAGGCCGGTTTTGAGGCCGACGAAGGTCACCGTGCAGTCCGCGCGGACGGCCTCGCCCAGCGGCACCCCGGTGTCGCTGTCGAGACCGGAAGGAACATCGACCGCGAGTACAGGGCGGCCGGAGCCGTTGATGTCGCGGATCACGCGCGCGACATCTTCGCGCGCGGGACCTCGCAGCCCGGTGCCCAGCAAGGCATCGACAATGACCTCACCCTCCACAAACCGCTCCGGCGCATAGGATTGAACGGGAACGCCGCTCGCGCGCAGATCGTCGTACGCCTGACGCGCATCGCCACGAAGGCTATCGGGGGAGGCCGCGGCAAGTGTGGTGACGGTGAGGCCCGCCGCGTGGGCGAAACGCGCGAGTACGTACCCATCGCCGCCGTTGTTGCCGGCGCCACAGACGATGACGATGCGGTGGGCGACAGGAAAGCGCGTGCGCAGGTATCTCAGAGCGGCCTCGCCCGCCCGCTTCATGAGCGTGTAGCCCGCAACGCCCAGCGTGTCTATCGCATGGGCATCGAGCGCCCGCACTTGAGCGGTGGAGTAGAGGCAGACGGGAAGCGCCATGGGGCGATTATAATGGCGCGGTGAGGAAGCCATGACACGACCGCCGCCGCTCGACCCGGCAGCGGCCAAGAGCAAGCTGGCTGCGCGTGCCCGGGAAGTGGGTTTCGATCGCATCGGGGTCGCGCGCATCGATATCCCGGAGGATGAGCACCACCTGCTGCGCTGGCTCGATGCGGGCTTTCACGGTGAGATGGACTACATGCGCCGCCACGGCACGATGCGCAGCCGCCCGCAGGAGCTCGTGCCGGGGACGACCCGTGTGGTGAGCGTGCGGATGGACTATTGGCCCGCCACCGCCCGGGATGCGCAGGCGGTGCTGAGCAACGCCGAGAGCGGCTACATCTCCCGCTACGCACTCGGACGCGACTACCACAAGGTGCTGCGCGGAGCGCTCGCGCGACTCGCCAAGGAGCTCGCGGAGGATATCGGACCATTCGGGTATCGTGTCTGCGTCGACAGCGCTCCGGTGCTCGAGAAGGCGCACGCCCGCGACGCCGGGCTCGGATGGATCGGCAAACACACCAACCTGATCGCGCGCGACGCGGGCTCGTGGTTCTTCCTCGGGGAGATCCTGACCGACCTGCCGCTGCCTGAGGACGAGCCGGCGAGTGCGCACTGCGGCACCTGCACCGCCTGCATCACGGCCTGTCCGACGGCGGCCATCGTGGCGCCCTATCGCTTGGATGCGCGCCGCTGTATCGCGTACCTCACGATCGAGCATCACAGCGCGATACCGGAGGCGCTGCGGCCGGCCATCGGCAACCGCATCTACGGTTGCGACGACTGTCAGCTCGTCTGCCCCTGGAACAAGTTCGCGCACGCGGCGGCGCATCCGGATTTCAAGGTGCGCCATGGGCTGGATGCGGCGCGGCTCACGGAGCTGTTTGCGTGGACGGAGGCGCAGTTCGAGGAGCGGATGCGGGGGTCGGCTATCTACCGCATCGGGTATGAGAAGTGGTCGCGGAACATTGCTGTGGCGCTGGGGAATGCGCCTGCCTCGGAGGGGGCGATTCGGGCGCTCGAGGAGAGAAGAGAGGGAGCGTCTGCGCTGGTGCGGGAGCATATCGATTGGGCGCTTTCCCGGCAGCGGAGTGGCGCTGTCGGCGTCCAGAGCGCCTCACAAATTTGACCCTGGCCAGAACGCCTTTCAGGCGCCGTCGCTCGGGGCCGGCCCCCGATCCGCAAAGCGCGGATTACGCTTCGGATCGGGTGAGAGCCGCGGCGCAGAGCCGCATACGAACTCGCGGATCGCCGTCCTGGCGATCCGCGTCTGGCCAGGATCAATTTGCGATGCGGTCTTCTCTTACGTTCTGACTTGGAGATTGTCTATCAGACGGGCACGGCCGAGGCGTGCGGCTATGAGGACCACGAGGTGCCGTGCGGCGGGGTCGGGGCTGGTGAGATCATCGGCGCGGCGGACGGCGAAATAGTCGGGCCTGAAGCCCGTTCTCGCCAGCGTTTCGATGCCGGCGCGCTCGATGGCTGCGAAATCTTTGTCGCCGGCGCGTAGGCGCTCGACCGCGGCCAGCAGTGTTTGATGGATGATGGGCGCGGTGCGGCGCTCTTCGTCGGTGAGGTATTGGTTGCGCGAGCTCATGGCGAGGCCGTCAGGCTCGCGGACCGTCGTGGCCGCGATGATGGAGATGGGCATGCAGAGATCGGTCACCATCCGGCGGATGATGGTGAGCTGTTGGAAATCCTTTTCGCCGAAAACGGCGACGTCGGGCTCCACGATGTGGAAGAGCTTGGCGACGACCGTTGCGACACCCTCGAAGTGTCCGGGACGGAACTCGCCATCGAGGATGCTCGAGAGGCCGGGCACCTCGACTCGCGTAGCCCGCTCCGAGCCATTGGGATAGATCTCGCCGACATCGGGCATGAACATGAGATCGCATCCGGCGTCGGACAGCATGCGGGCGTCCTGTGCGGGCGTGCGCGGATAGTGCGCAAAGTCCTCGTTCGGGCCGAACTGCATGGGGTTGACGAAAATGCTGGCCACAAAGCGGTCGCCGTGGCGGCGCGCGGTCTCGATGAGACTCACGTGGCCGGCGTGGAGATTTCCCATGGTCGGAACGAAGGCGGTGCGCCGTCCTTCGCTGCGCCAGCGGCGTACGTGCTCGCGCACCGCCGCAATGGTGGTGACGGTATCCATCACCGTGAGAAGCAGTGTTCCGGGGCGGGATAGGTGCCCGTACGGACGGCCTCGACGTAGCGCTTCAGCGCCTCGCGATTGTCGCCGGCGCCTTTCATGAAGTTCTGTACGAAACGCGGCTTGCGTCCAGTCGTGATGTCGAGAATGTCATAGAGGACGAGGATTTGCCCGTCCGTGGCCGGCCCCGCGCCGATCCCGATGACGGGCACCTGCAGCGCCTCCGTGATCGCCTTGCCGAGGTCCGCGGGAATGCACTCCAGCAGCACGATGTCCGCGCCCGCCGATTCCAGACGCTTGGCATTCTCGATCATCTGGGCCGCCGCATCCCGCTCCCGACCCTGCACGCGAAAGCCGCCGGTCTTGTGCACGGACTGCGGCCGCAGGCCGAGGTGCGCACAGACCGCGATGTCGTGACCGGTGAGGAACTCCACGATCTCGGCCTGGCTACCGCCGCTTTCGAGCTTTACCATCTTGGCGCCACCTTCCTGCATGAGGCGCACGGAATTCTCGAGCGCCTTGTCCTTCGACGGATAGCTCATGAATGGCAGGTCGGCAATCAGGAACGGCCGGTGCAGGCCGCGTGCGACCGCGCGGGTGTGATAGACGATGTGATCCATCGTGACCGGCACCGTCGTGTCGTGCCCCTGGATGACCATGCCCATGGAGTCGCCGACCAGCACGACATCGACGTCGGCTTCATCGAGAAGTACGGCGAAACTCGCGTCATAGCAAGTCAGGCTCGCGATCTTGCGCCCGTCGGCCTTCATGCGCGCGAGCGTGCTCAGCGTTACGGGCTGGCGGTCGGAATCGCGAAGCTGCAGCTGCGTGTACATATTCGGCCTACGCTCGTTTACTGGAAGGGCGCCCTACTGCGCAACGGGTTGTAGTACAGCCGTCCGCGCTTCATGCGCCGGATGGCGGCCAGCAGCTCGTCATAGTCCGTGGGGTTATTGACGGGATCGATGGAGGCGGCGTTGACGATGAGCAGCGGCGCGGCCTCGAACTCATGGAAGAAACGCGCATACGCTTCGTTGAGGCGCACCAGGTAGTCACGCTCGATGTACTGCTCGTAGCCGATGCCGCGCCGCGCAATGCGCTCCAGCAGCACATCGACCGGCGCCTGCAGGTAGACCACGAGGTCCGCCTTCGGCGCCTGCACGTCGAGCCTGGCGTAGATCTGCTCGTAAAGGGCGAACTCCGCATCGTCCAGAGTCACCCGCGCGAACAGGCGATCCTTCTCCAACAGGTAGTCCGCCACGCGCACTTGCGTGAAGAGGTCCTGCTGCTTGAGAGCGCCGAGTTGCTGGCAGCGCTGGAAGAGGAAATAAAGCTGTGCCGGCAGCGCGCCGGCGCGCGGATTCTTGTAGAAGCGCTCCAGGAAGGGGTTTTGCGCCGCATCCTCCAACACCGGCTCCGCCGAGAGGCTCTCGGCTAGACGCCGGGCGAGGCTGGTCTTGCCAACGCCAATCGGCCCTTCCACCACGATGAACTGGTGCTCAGCCCCGGTCATGCTCTCACGCGCTATCCAGTCGGACTCAGAGCTCGCCCAGCCGCTCGAGGCCTGCGGACGTAAGGCGCCCTTTGAGCTCGGCCACCCGGCCGAGCCCGGGCACATCGAGGTCCGGAGCGAGGTCGCAAAGAGGATACAGAACGAAGTTCCGCTCCACTATCCCGCCATGGGGGAGGGTCAGGCCCGGCTCCTGCCGGCGCTCCGCGCCGTAGACCAGGAGATCGAGGTCGATGATGCGGGGTCCCCAGCGCTCGTGCTCGGCGGGCCGGCCGAGCGCCCTCTCCAGTGCCTGCAGCCCGTCGAGCAGAGTGCGTGAATCAAGCTGGGTCACCAGCCCCGCCACGGCATTGATGAAGTCGGGCTGCGGCACCGGGCCGAAGGGGCGCGACTGGTAGAGCGGCGATACGCGCACCAGGCGCGTGGCGGCGAGTGCCTGCAGTCCCGCCACGGCGCGCGCGAGCTGTGACCTCGGATCCTGGAGATTGCTGCCGAGGCCGATGTACGCGGGCTGCCAGATCGCCGTTGCGCGGCGAGTCACGAGCCGCGCGGGCCGCGCCGGCCCCTGCGGCGCCGGCGGCCGGACTTGGGACGCCCCGGCCGCGGGCTGGCCGTCTGGGCGAGCGCATCGGCCATCCGCCCCTGCTCCTCGTGCGGGACCTCCTGCACCTGGGTCCACCAGCGGGCCATCTCCGGGGAAGCCAGGCCGAGCTCGGCGCGCAGCAGGAGCAGATCGTAGGCCGCCCGGAACCGCGGGTGGCTGAGGAGGCGCAGCGACCGGCGTCCGCTCGGATGCTCCAGACGCGGCTGCAGCGAGAACATCTCGCTCAAACCCAGAGAGAAGCGCTTGGGAATCGTCAGGTGCGCCTGCGCCTGCCGCACCGCGCGATCGCAAGCCTCCGCAATGGCCGAAAGCTCATGCCACTTCTCGGGCGGCATCGACTCGATGATTTGCGCGATGGGACCGTAGAGGAGCAGCGCCAGCAGGAATGTGGGCGTGACCGGCCGGCCTGCGACCGCGCGGGCATCCGTATTGGCAAGTCCGTTCACCAGCAGGCGCTCGACGAGGCCGCCGGCGTGTGCGCTGAGATACGCATCCACGCTGGGCAGTAGCTGCGCGAGGAGGCCCCGCCGCTGCAGGACTTCGAGACTTCTGGTCCCGTGCCCGGTGAGAAAGAGCTTCAGCATCTCGTCGAAGAGACGCGCCGGCGGCACGCCGCTCAGAAGCTCCCGCAGCTGCCCGATGGGCTCGGCCGTTTCCGGATCGATCTCGAATCCGAGCTTCGCCTCGAAGCGCGCGGCGCGCAGCATGCGCACCGGATCCTCGCGAAAGCGCGTCTCCGGATCGCCTATCAGCCGCAGGCGCTTGGCGGCGATGTCTTCCACACCGCAGACATAGTCCCAGATGGAGAAGTCGGCGATGTTGTAGTAGAGCGAATTGGCCGTGAAATCCCGGCGCCAGACATCTTCGTCGATGGTGCCATAGACGTTGTCCCGAAGAATCCGGCCCGTCTCATCGAACATGCGCTCCGAGTCGTCATCGATGGGCGCCCGCGCCTCCCGCCCGACTGCCCGGTCCGAGGCGCGCTCTGCGACGGCCTTGTCTTTCTCCGCGGGGTCACCGGCCGGCTCCGCGGCATCGCCAGCAGGCTCGCTCCGTGGAAGGTCCGTCCCGGCCGGGGCCTCGCCGATGGACGCGGCCTCACCCAGGGACCCCGCCAGGAGCTCCGGGTCATCGAGCTCCGCCGCCTCCCCGTCCTCCAGGTCCGCATCCGCCAGCGGGTCTTCCCCCTGGGATGGCGCGCTCGCTGCCCGGAAGGTGGCGACCTCGATGATTTCCTGGCCGAAGAAGACGTGAGCCAGTCGGAACCGCCGCCCCACCAGCCTGCAATTGCGGAAAAGCCGCTTGACCTGCTCCGGCAGCGCATCCGTCGCCACGTCGAAGTCTTTCGGCTCCATTCCGAGCAGCAGGTCCCGGACACAGCCGCCCACCAGGAAGGCCTGGAATCCGCCGTCCTTGAGGCGATAGAGCACCCGCAAGGCATTGGGCGAGATATGGGATCGGGAAATCGAGTGCTCCGCCCGCGGAATGACCCGGGGCTTGGCCGCGGGCGCCACGAGGCGTGCTTGGGAAGAGTTCAATTCGTGGCTTTCGGCTTGAGCATTGGACACAGCCCTCTATTATAGACAGGCTGTACGTTTCCCGTTACAGCTCAACGCATTACACGACGAGATCAAACACCCGGGGTGACGTGGCAGGACCGACCGGGCACAGACGTGATGCGGGGTCATCGGAGCTCATCATCCCGATGTGACCGTCGGTATTTTGATGGCGTACTCAACGTGGTGGCGCACGCCGGGAATATACCGAAGAGCGGCATGTCACGGCGGTGGCCCGGCGGAATCGTCTCGGTGAGATGGGTAACGTGCCGGCGTACATGGTCTGGCTCAACCGCCATGGCGTGCCGCGGGTGGAGGCTTCCCTGAGCCGGCGACCGGGCTGCTACATGCACGTATGTCCTTGAAATCAAAGAGCCATTGCCAGCCGGAGATTCCCCCCTATAATACCGCGCTCCTGAAGCCGGCCCCGAAGCCACAGCGCTCCCTTCGTCTAGAGGCCCAGGACATAGCCCTCTCAAGGCTGTAACACGGGTTCGAATCCCGTAGGGAGCGCCAATAAATCAAACGGTTACGGATAAGAACAACCTGGCCGCGTCGCCTTCGGACAGTTTTCGGCCAGTTCCAGCTCTCCCAACTACTTCCGAATCGCGCGCAGCTAGCAAACAGGCGGGGACACCTCAGCCGTCCGTGCGCGCTGCATCTGCGGAGAATTTGCCCCTGTCGTGATGCGCTACTGCTCAGGCACCCCCTATGACCTTTGAAACGCTCAGCTACTCGGCCGATGGCAAAACATTTGGCGGGCGACTTTTTCGCCCACGTGCAGACGCGCCGCGACCGTGTGTCCTCGTTTGCCACGGCGGGAGTGGGCCAGGTGATCACGCGTGGACACGCGCCCGCCGCCTGGCTGATCTCGGGTATGTCGCCTTTGCGCCTGACTTGCTCGGCGGGCCCTTTCCCGACCGAGAGATCCACATGAATGTATGGCGTTCGCTAGTAGCTCCGTCCCCTATTCAGTGGCAGCCGTGCTGATCTGCTGCAGCGGCTCGCCGGCGGATGTGGCGTGAGCGAGGGTCGGATGGAGCGTCAGGCAGCAGGCAAAGGCAAGAGGGGGCACCAGCCTCATCCGAAATGATCTGCGCACACAACGAATCGCTGCCAGCATGACTCAGTCGACCTCAACGTGTGCGCCAGGCTGCGTACGCCATGGTTGCGCCCTGCCGCCCAACCTCCGCGCCAGAAACTCCTCGACCCGCCCGTAGAGATCGAGATTGTTCGCCGGCCGGGCAAGGCCATGTCCTTCGTCGGGATAGACGATGTAGGTCACCTTCGCGCCTCGCTTGCGCAACATGGTCACGAAATCGTCCGACAGTTTCCGCTCGACCCGCGGGTCATTGGCGCCGTGCACCACGAGAAACGAGCCCTCGACCGGCTCGTGCTCAAAGCGCGGAGATATACGGCGATTGAGTGCCTCATCGTGCTCGGCATCGCCGATCCTTCGGACCCAGCGCATCTTGATCGCCTCCCAGCTGGGTGGAGTCGCGGCGAGGTCCGCGCCGACATCCGTCGGGCCGAATCCGTCCACCGTTGCGCGCAAGAGGTCGGGGCGTGCTTCGGTCACCCGCAGCGCGAGATATCCGCCCGCGGAGAACCCAAGGACGCCGATACGCTTGGGATCCGTGACTCCGTGATGGATGGTCCACTCCACTGCGTCGATTGCGTCGTCGCGCATCTTGAGTCCATATTGGTGATTGCCTGCGTTGAGGAACGCCTTTCCGTAGCCAGCCGAGCCGCGATACTCGACCTGCAGCACCGCATAGCCGCGGTTGACCAGCAGCTGCACCACCGGATCGAATTCATCGTGATCCCTGGACCACGGTCCACCGTGCAGATATAGCACCAGAGGATGAGGCCCTGTGCCCGGCGGCTTCGTCAGGTATACCGGAATCCGCAGCCCATCGCGTGCCGTGATGTCGAAATGCTCCGGTCGCGGCAGCCGACGCGCCGCCAACTGCGGGATTTCTGAAAAGAGAGGCTTTAGGGCCTTTGAGGCGCGGTCGTACAGACTGTATTCGACCGGGCGATCACCGGCCAGCGCAGCGATGACCCAACGTCGGTCGGCATGGTCGCGAGAGACGATCAAGGGAAACCCGTGGACCCGGTCGTGCAGGAATTGCAGATCCGAGCGCATGGCGGGACTCAGTGCTTGCCAGTATCGCTCGGCGCACTCCTGAGCCACCGCATCCGGCTCGCCGCTCGATGGACTGCGCGATACCAAAGGACCCCGGTCATACGGCGTCCCGAAATAACCATAATCCTGGGCCACATCGCATTCGCCACCGACGACGGTGCGCTCACGGCCCGAGGCCAGGTCGATCCGCGTCAGCTGGGAATGATCCGACCCGGTCCTGGACATCACATACACCGACTTGCCATCCGCGGCAAACCCGGCGACGACACTGCCACCGTTGATCTGACCCGGGAACACGCTGTCCTCGAAGAGCGCTCCCGTTACAGCTCGCCGAGTCCCCTCTGCCCGAACCGACTGCCATCAGTCTAGTGTGGCACTCCCGAGTGGAAGGCGATCCGGCGCAACGTTGGTTACGAAAAATGACTATTGAGTCCTTCGCGGCTTAGGCTCGGCACACAGTCGCGCCGGCACGCCCACGAGGGATCGTGGACGAGCGCCTCCGCCACCGGGTCATTTCCGGCGTAGGCGTTCACAAATGCCTTTTGCTCTTTGAACGGCCCTTCTCTCGGAACTCAATCACTATTGAAAACGGTGCCGGACAGAGGCCCGAGAGTAGCCTAGGACACTAACGAACGGGGGCAGCACGCGCCTCACAAACCTCGTAAACCAGCTGAAATCGTTTGCGCAGCCTCGAGAACTGGTGGCAGGAGTAGCTCCTGCGCAACTCGTGCGTTCGTTCGGTTCGCTTGCCCACTGACGTTGATTGCGGCGATAAGCCGTCCGCCGTGACCGTAGATCGGCGCGGCGACGGAGAGCAGCCCCTCTTCCAATTCCTGATTCACGATAGACCAGCCCTGCCGTCTGACCTGCTTGATGCGCGTGAGCAGCTCGTCGACGTCAGTCACCGTGTGCTTCGTCAATGGTCGTGGCCTGGATGCGCGGAGGAGGCGCACCAGGTCGTCGTCTGGAAGCCCGGCGAGTAGCACGCGCCCCATGGACGTGCAATATGCCGGCAGTCGCGATCCGACGCTCAGGTCAATGGTCATGATTTTGCGCGTGGGCACGCGCAGCACGTACACGATGTCAGTACCGTCGAGCACGGCCGCGGAACAGGACTCCTTGACCTTTTCGACGAGGGCTTCCATGACGGGCTCGGCGCGGTTCCATATGGGCATTGAAGAAAGGTAGGCGAACCCAAGATCGAGCACGCGCGGCGTCAATGCGAACCGCTTACCGTCACTTTCAACATAGCCGAGACCCTGCAAAGTCAACAGGATGCGCCGAGCCCCTGCTCGGGTCATTGCCGAGTTCGCGGCGACCTCGCTCAATGTCATTCGCGGTCTCGCGCTACCGAATGAGCGGATCACCCGAAGGCCGCGCGCGAATGACTGGACATAGCCATCACCGGGAGGGGGGCCCTTACCGGATGCGGGATTCGCCATGATGTCTCACTTGCTGTATGATATGATTCATATGTAGAACACCTGTTCGTGATTAGAACAAATCACACCTCCGTGATCAACAAGCCCGTGCTACGAGTTACAGTATTCGCTTTCTCGGTCGCCCTACTGGCTATGCAGCCGGCAGGTGCAAAGCCCCTGCTCGAAACGATCGATCTTCCGGTTTCGCCGGGGTCCGCGCAGCACATTACACTTCATTGCGCCGGACCCAAGCCCAGCAGCGATAGGGCCGTGCTATTCATTCACGGCGCTAGTTTTCCCGCGATGCTTGCGGAGGGCTTTGAGTTCACGAGAGGTGACTCTTGGATGGACTTCATGGCGAAAGAGGGGTTTCTATCCTGCGGTCTGGACTTCTTGGGCTATGGCGCCTCGAGCCGCCCGCATGCCCTATATGCAGCGCCAACTGGCAACTTGCCCCTATTGCGCGCACCCGAGGCCGCCCGTGAAATAGCTATTGCGGTTGGCTACATGCGTAATAAACGCGGCATAGATGAGATGGACATCATCGCCCATTCCTGGGGCACGATCCCGGCCGCAACCTTTGCCGCGCGCCATCCAGGCACGCTGACCTCTCTCACCCTGTTTGGTCCGATAGTACCTAAGACCGGTTCAGAGCCGCAATCCGAGCACGTTGCCTGGTGGAGTATCACTGCCAAAGAGCGCCTGCAGCAGTTGTACTTCAAAAAGGTGCTGCCGCCCGGATTAGTATTGCTAGAGTCAGCCGTCCCTGAGAGATGGGCTCAAGAGTTCGAAGCATCTGCCCCTCATATCACCGGGGACCAGCCAGGGGCGATCCGCATTCCCGACGGTCCTATCGCAGACATTGAGGCTGCCAATGCCGATATCTACCCATATGTACCAAGTCACGTGACAGCCCCAATCCTCATGGTTTACGGGAACTACGACATGGAGGCTAATAAGCGTGGCTCTCAGCCTGCAGCGTTCCTTGCAAGGTTTACATCGAGTCCTCTCAAATGGCAGTTATGCATTTACGATGGCACGCACGTAATGCATCTTGAGCGGAATCGTGAGTCCTTGTACGAAAGCGTGCTCGGCTTCATACGCACCACCGAGCAACTGGGAAAGTAGTCCGCGCGGCAACGGGAAGCAGCTGATTGCAACGAAAAAAATGAAGTGACCCCATGATTGCGGTTGTGTTCCAAGTGTGGACGAAAGGCGCGCGCACCGCGACGAATATCCGGATCTTGTGTCACAACTGAAGTCAGTGCTGGTCAATGTCGATGGATTTATCTCGATTGAGCGGCATGGTGAATGCCGGATTCTTCGGCGACAGCAGCCTCTCGACTTTGCTACGGCTGCGGCGGCTGCCACTCCCACGGATTGAGGATACCAACGCCTGTTGGCTCGAAATCCTCGACATTGCGAGTAACGACTGTCATGCCGTGGATCAGCGCAGTAGCGGCAATCAGTGCATCACGCTCCGGTCGCGGATCCGGAACGTGCAGCTTGGCGCAACGCCGCGCGACGCCTGTATCTATCGGCAGGATGCGCCCCCCAAAAGCGGGCAGCACGTGCTCGTCCAACCAGGCCCGCATGACCGCTCCCTGCGCGGCATCGCGCCGCTCGATGCGCAGAACACCTCGCTCGAGCTCGAGAACGCTGATGGCGGATAGAAAAGTCTCAGTCGGCGCCAGCGCATCGCTCCATGCGGCAACGTTGGGATGCGCTTTGCCGGCCTTGACTTTGCGCAGCTCGGTGACGACATCCGTATCGAGCAGGTACATCAGTCAAAATCCACCGGCTTCGATACCGGGCCACTCAGCCGGGACGGTTCGAACTCGACATCCTCGGCACCGGGAGTGGCAAGCAAGTCTCCGAGAGACTGTGATCCGAAGGACTCGTTGGCGAGCTTCTGATACTCCTCGAACGTGAGCAGCACGTGCGCGGGACGACCCCGGTCAGTAATGAAGACCGGCCCCTTGCGCGCGGCTTGCTTTGCGCGGCCCGTGTCCTGGTTAAACTCGCGGCTGGATAGCGTGGTGATAGCCATAACGCCCCCTTCTTGTAGAAACGTTACTACATTTGGTTCGCTTGCGCAAGTCCGAAGCAGATGCTCGTGATGGGCTGACCAGATCAGCCGTAGAACGCAAGCAGGGCTGCATTGCTGGCCTCTCAAGGCTGTAATACGGGTTCGAATCCCGTAGGGAGCGCCATGAAAACAATGTCTATTCCGAGCGGATAGGTGCCAGATTATTCCGAGGGCCTGGTGTGGCCGCTCGTACTCGTACTCCTGCATGACGTGGTCGAACTTCGATTGCTGCTGCAGGAAGTTCTTGCCGGCGGGACGAGTGGCGGCGTCAGATGCATGCGCTCGTGCCGACCGTTCTGTTGGGATTGCCTGGCTTGATGCGCTCGATGCCAATCCCGAGCCGTAGCCACCACACCGGGAGCTTGCTCAACCCGAAGAAGGTGCTGCGGCTTGTGAAGGGGACGCCATCGTTGTCGGTGCGGATCGCCAGCGGAAGCCCAAAGTCCTCGAAATCCGCTCAAAAACGGTGAAGGCGTAGGTCTCCTTGGTGGTCGTCGCCGGCACCTCGCAGCACAACAGATATCGGCTCGCCGAGTCGGTGATGGTCTGCAGATAGCAGTACCGCTCGTCTGCGAGCAAGAACTAACGGCCTACGGTTCCGGCACCCGGCCGGCTTTCGCTACCTCGCGCAGGATGTCCAACAGCTCCGCCTGCGCGGCAGTGGGCTGCCAGTCCCGCCGCAGTGTGAGCCCGATCGCGCGGACGACCCGGCCCGCCGGGTGCGGCAACGCGACCAGCTCGCCGGCCGCGAGCTCGTGATGTGCCTGCTGCGCCGACAGCAGCATGGCGCGGTCGCTGCGCAGGAGCAGCGTGCGGGCCGCGATCAACGAGTTGCATTCGATCACCGCGGCGGGCGGCTGAGCGGCCGCGCCGCCGAACAGCCGCTCGAAGTGCCGGCGGAGCGGCGAGCCTGCCCGGGGCGCGATCCACGAAAATCCGACGAGCGCCGCGGCAGGGGGCGCGCGGCGGCCCCCGTAGCTCATCTTCTCGAGTGGGTGGCCGCGGCGCACGATGATCGCCAGGGGATCATCGAACAGCGGCTCCTGCAGGACGTCCGGCGGAATTTGCTCGCGCAGCGCTCCTACCAGCACATCGGCGCGACCGCGCCGCAGTGCGTCGAGGAGGTTCTCGTAGGGTCCGTCGAGAATCGAGACCCGATGTTGCGGCCGGCGCTCCGCGAAGCGAAGCACCGTCTCCGGCACCATGAAGCTGCGCCCGAGCGGCATCGCGCCGATCACCGTCTGGCCGGTATCGGCGCCGGCCGCCGCCGCGACCTCCGCTCGGGCCTGGCCGAGCTCGGCGATCGCGAGCTGTACCTGTAGTCCCAGCCGCAGCGCCTCGCGCGTCGCCCGCAGGCCATGGCTGGTCGTCTCGAAGAGCGGGACGCCGATCCGGCGCTCGAGCTCCCTGGCCGCGCGCTGAATGGTGGATCGGGTCATGCCGACGAGGCGCGCCGCAGGCCCGAATCCGCCGGCGTCGACGGCGGCGACGAGCGCCTGCAGTTGCCTCGCCGTTATACCGCGAGTCACGCTGGCGCCGCCCCGTGCCTGCGGCTGCAACGCCGTGGCGGCTATGGCGGCTTCGACGCGCTGCAGCGCGCTCGACACCCGGGTGGCACAGAGCTTCCCCGCCTCCGTCACATCCATTCCATTCATCGTGCGCACGAAGAGGGGGCTGCCGAAGTCCTCCTCCAGTGAGCCGATCGCCTGGGTGACCGCCGGCTGGCTCAAGTGAGCGGCGCGCGCGGCTGCGCTCACGCTCCCCAGCCGGGCGACGACACAGAAGACCGACAGGTGGCGAAGATTGGGGATCGTGGTCATTTGTAGCCAATTTCTTATACCGCGCGCGCAATTGCAATTGGCGCCGCGGGCGCGTACGCCCGAGAATCGCCCGAGGTGTTCCATTCCGAGCTGGCCATGAGCATCGTACGCACCAACACTCCCCGAGCGGACCGGGCGGCTGTCGATCGCCTTGCGAATTTCGGCGTCGCAACGGTCCACGAGGCGCAGGAGAGGACGGGTCTGCTGGCGCCTGGCATGCGCCCGATCTATGCGGGTGCACGTATAGCCGGAACGGCGGTGACGGTGAGCTTACCGCCCTGTGACAACTGGATGATTCACGTCGCCGTGGAGCAGTGTCGCGAAGGCGATGTCCTCGTCGTCGCGCCGACTTCCTATTCCGACGCCGGCTACTTCGGTGAGCTGCTCGGCTGCTCTTTGCAGGCTCGCGGGGTTCGGGGACTGGTAATCGACGCCGGTGTCCGCGACGTGCGCGACCTTACCGCGATGGCCTTTCCAGTCTGGTCGAAGGTCATCTCGGCGCAAGGCACCGTCAAAGCGACCTTGGGCAGCGTCAACGTGCCGGTCGTCTGCGCGGGTGCTCTCATCCATCCCGGTGATGTGATCGTGGCCGATGACGATGGGGTGTGCGTCGTGCCGCGCCGTCGCGCCATGAAGGTTGCAGAAGCGAGTGCCGCCAGGGAAGCCAAGGAAGCCAAGTCGCGCGCGCGCCTGAAGGCCGGTGAGCTCGGCCTCGACATCTACGACATGCGCGAAAAGCTGGCCCGCCTGGGGCTCGAATACCGGGATGGCTCGGCGGAGGATTGAGTCGATGCTACGGCCTATTCCTGCGACTCTGATGCGCGGCGGAACCTCCAAGGGCCTCTATTTCAACATCCGCGATCTCCCCTCCGACCGCGACACGCGCGATCGGGTCCTGCTCGCCGCCATGGGCTCGCCCGACATCCGTCAGATCGACGGCGTGGGTGGGGCGCATCCCCTGACGAGCAAAGTGGCGGTCATCGGACCGTCCACGCGACCTGACGCGGACGTCGATTATCTCTTCCTCCAGGTGGTGGTCGACGAGGCGCAGGTCAGCGACTCACAGAACTGCGGCAATCTCCTGGCAGGCGTCGGTCCCTGGGCCATAGAGAACGGCCTCCTCGAGCCGACGGGCACGACCACCCCGGTGCGCATAAACATGGTCAATACCGAGAGTGTGGCGGTGGCGCATGTGCCGACACCGAACGGTGTAGTGGAATACGAGGGCGACACGCGGATCGACGGGGTACCCGGTACCGCCGCCGGCATCAGCATAGATTTTCTCGACGTCGCGGGCTCCTCCTGCGGCGCGCTTTTCCCGACCGGGAACGTCTCGGATCGTGTCGACGGCATCGAGGTCACGTGCATCGACAACGGCATGCCTGTCGTCGTCTTGAATGCGGCCGACTTTGGCCTGAGCGGCGCCGAGTCTCCGGCGGCGCTCGAGGCCGACGCAGCCCTCAGGCAGCGAGTGGAGAAGATTCGCCTCGAGCTCGGCCCGCGCATGAACCTCGGCGATGTCGTGAAGAAGACCGTTCCGAAAATGTCCCTCATCTCAGCCCCGCGCCACGGCGGGCAGTTGAGCACGCGCACGTTCATTCCCCATCGCGTACACGAAGCGATCGGAGTTCTGGGGGCGGTGAGCGTTGCAACCGCCTGCGCGGTGCCCGGCACGGTGGCCGAGCGGATCGTCGGCGGCCCCGCGGCCGCCGGGCCGCGACGTCTCGAAATCGAGCATCCGACGGGATTCTTCACCGTTGAAATGGATGTGACGGGCAGCGGCGACAACCTGCAGGTCAATCGCTCCGCCCTGCTGCGTACTGCCCGAAAACTGATGCGTGGCGAGATCTATGTTCCCGCCGCCGCGTGGCGGGCCGCGTGAGCGCCGGTCCACCTCCCGTGGCGCTGATCGGCTATGGCGAAGTCGGTCAGACGCTCGCGGCCGACCTCCATGCCGCCGGCATACGAGACATCTCGGCCTGGGATCGCCTCTTTCCCGTACCGACGAGCGGGCCGAGTCGTGCAGCGCACGCGTCAGGCCATGCGCGGACCGCGACCTCGATGGCTGACGCGCTGATCGGACGGACCGTTATCGTCTCAGCGGTCACCGCCGCCAACTGTGTTGCCGTCGCCCGGGAAGCGGCCGCGAGCATTGCGCTGGACGCTTACTACTTCGATCTCAACTCGGTGGCGCCCGCGACCAAGCGTGCCGCCGCCAATGCAATCGAGGCGGCCGGCGGCCGCTTCATCGAAGCGGCAGTGATGTCTCCGATCGCGCCCAAGCGAATCGCCTCTCCCATGCTGATCGGCGGCACGCACGCCGCTGGCTTCGAGGCGCTCGCCCGCGCCCTCGGGTTCACGGGTGTTCAGGTCTTTGACATGCACGTGGGACGCGCCTCCGCCGCTAAGATGTGCCGCAGCGTCATGATCAAAGGGCTGGAGGCGCTGCTCGCCGAGGGACTGCTCGCGGCGCGCCACCATGGTGTCGAAGCGACGGTGCTGGAGTCGTTGCGTGACCTGTTGCCGGGCGCTGACTGGCAGCGCATCGCGAACTACATGATCGGCCGCTCGCAACAGCACGGCCGCCGGCGTGCCGAAGAGATGCGCGAGGCTGCCGCGGCCGTCAGCGAGGCGGGCGTCGAGCCGCTGATGAGCCTGGCCTGTGTGGCCCGGCAGGACTGGGCCGCGGCGCATCGGCCTGAGCGCGAGCCGGCCGGGCTCGTGGAGCGTCTGGACACCGTACTCGACTCGATAGGCGCCGGGCACCGGCGCCGCAACCGGGAGATCGCATGATCATTGACTGCCACGGTCACTACACGACCGCGCCGGCGGCCCACCAACGCTTCCGCGAAGCACAGGTTGCACACGTCAAGGATCCCGGCGCTCCCGCCGCCGCGCCGGCGCGGATATCCGACGACGAGATTCGTGACAGCGTCGAGGCCAATCAGCTCAAGCTCCAGAGGGAACGTGGCAGCGACCTCACACTCTTCTCACCGCGCGCATCCGCCATGGGGCATCACATCGGCGATGAGGCGGTGTCCGCCGCCTGGGCGCGCGCCAACAACGATCTGATCAAGCGGGTCGTCGACCTGTATCCCGACAACTTCGCCGCGGTCTGCCAGCTCCCCCAGTCGCCGGGCGTGCCGATCGGGCATTCCGTGCACGAGCTCGAGCGCTGTGTGCGCGAGTTGGGCTTCGTCGGCTGTAACCTCAATCCCGACCCGTCCGGGGGGCATTGGAAATCCCCGCCCCTCACCGACCGGCACTGGTACCCGTTCTACGAGAAGATGGTCGAGCTCGAAGTGCCGGCCATGGTGCATGTCTCGGCATCCTGCAACCCGTGCTTTCACGCGACGGGGGCTCACTACATCAACGCCGATACGACGGCGTTCATGCAATTCATCCAGGGCGATCTGTTCCACGATTTCCCGACCCTGAAACTGATCATCCCGCACGGCGGCGGAGCCGTCCCCTACCACTGGGGCCGCTACCGCGGTCTCGCGGACATGCTGAAGCGCCCGCCGCTGCCGGAGCACGTCATGAGGAACGTCTTTTTCGATACGTGCGTGTACCACCAGCCGGGCATCGATCTGCTGTTCCGCGTGATCGACCTCGACAACATTCTCTTCGGCTCCGAGATGGTGGGCGCGGTCCGCGGAATCGACCCGCAGACGGGCTTCCATTTCGACGACACCAAGCGGTACATCGACGCCCTGCCGATTGCGCAGGAGGACAGGAACCGGATTTTCGAGAAGAACGCGCGCCGCGTCTTTCCGCGCCTCGACGCACTCCTCGAGGCGCGGGGCAAATGAGGCTGCCCTATCATCCGCATCCCTCGAAGCCCGGCTTCGTTCCGCCGCCACACCATTCAGATGAGCAGGTCCGCCGCCATATGGAAAGGCTCGCGTCTTTGCTTACCCCGATTCTGAAGGCCTTTCTTACCGATTAAGGTCACGCGCTCGCCGTCGGGACCAAGTTTCTTTCAAAGCACCTGTACGCGCCCGCCAAAGCCGGTATGAAATAGAGCTTCGTGCGCGTGTTGATCAGGGTCATAGCAGCATTCACGGACCAGGCGCACGTCATAGTCCGCGTCACTGGCCCAAGTCACACTCGAAAGGACGACGCCAGTACTGCTTATCCCGGCCATTACCAGGGTACTTATACCGCGTTGCCGAAGATCGGTGTCCAGCGGCGTGCCATGAAAAACACTGGCTCGCGGGCAAGCATAGAACGAATCCTGCGGTTCGATCGCGAGCCCTCTCATTGGAAGAGCGCTACGGAATCGTCCGGTCGGTACGATCGACGAGATCAGGCGATTGTCCTTTGAAGCGTATTCGTACTTCTCGCCCAGGAAGAAGTTGGGGAACATTATCGGCCGGCCGGTGTCGCGCCAACGCCGGATCAATGCATTGCATTTATCGAGCAGTGGCGAATGTTGTCTGCCGAAGAGAATGGCGAAGACATCCTCTTGATAGTGCATGATGACCAGAGCTGCTCTATCAATGTAGGCTCCCTCGAAATCCAGCGACATGAATCCTCCTATTCACCAGCGATTCTGCATCCAAGTCCGATCCGCGCGTGCAACGCCGGCACGCATGTACCTCGCTCTGCAAGCTAGACGGGCGCACTCTAGAACTGACGTACAAGAAAAGCGATGGCACAATAGACGACGACCTGCGGCTTACGCTTTCCCGGGGTCTCAAGGCGTTGACCATGACTCCGTACTCCAAGGCCCAAGCTCAGCCGCGCATCATCGGGTTTGAACGGCAATAGTGCGTGGACGACGAGGCTTCTTCTCCCCCCAATTCGCGCCGCCAATTCCTCAAGAGCGCTTCATCGCTTGCGGTTTGCGGTTACGCTCTGCCAGGCGCTGCGCTGGCAGGCACAACCGCACCGCGCCCAGCGGCACCCACGGACCTGCTCGAGGAATTCGGCTACGCCGACGTGCGGCTGGCGCCGGGCCTGCCACGGAGCCAGTTCGAGCACACCCAGCGCGTGATGCTGCAGATGGACATCGACTCGCTGCTCAAACCCTATCGCTTGCGGACCGGCCTGCCTGCGCCGGGGCAGGGGATGGGTGGCTGGTATGACCTGGTTCCCGACGCCGTTCGCGCGCAGAACAAGGATCCCTACGGCGGACACGGCTTTGCGCCTGGACATGCCTTCGGCCAGTGGATCTCGGCGCTGGCGCGCGGCTACGCGGCATCCGGCAAACCCGCCGGCAGGCTCAAGCTCGAGAAAATACTCGCAGCCTACGGCCCTGCCATCTCGGGACGCTTTTACGCCAACTTTCCCTTCCCCGCCTACAACTACGACAAGATCGTGTGTGGGCTGATCGACGCCCATTCCCATTGCGGCCTCGAGTCTGCGTTCCCGCTCCTGGACCGCACGACCGACGTTGCCGAACCGCATCTGCCGCCGCGTGCGCTCGACCGTGGCGACCCGCAGAAGCGCTGGCGGCAGTCGATCGGTGAAAGCACATCCGGCTGGTATCTGATGGACGAGAGCTACACACTGGGAGAAAACCTGTTCCTGGCATGGCAGCGACATGCGGGAGGGCGCTTCCTGCCGCTGGCACAGCGGTTTCTGCTCGACGATACCTATTTTGCACCCCTCGCGGCCGGCCGGAACGTGTTGTCGGACCACCACGCCTACAGCTACGCCAACGCGCTCAACTCAGCGGCGCAGGCCTACATATCGACCGGCAGCCGCATGCATCTGGATGCCGCGCGCAACGGCTTCGCCATGATTGCCGCCCAGAGCTTCGCCACGGGCGGCTGGGGCCCCGAGGAATATTTCCGTAAGCCGGACAGTGACGACCTGTACACCACGCTCACCACGACACACCGCGGCTTCGAAACGCCCTGCGGAAGCTATGCGCACCTAAAGCTCACCCGCTATCTGTTGCGCATCACACGCGACGGCCGTTACGGAGACAGTATGGAGCAGGTCTTCCTCAACACCGTGCTGGGTGCGAAGAAGCTCGAGGAAGATGGCCATGCGTTCTATTATTCAGACTACAACTTCGAGGGCTCGCGCACCTACTTTCCGGATCGCTGGCCCTGCTGTTCCGGCACATTGCCGCAGGTTGCTGCGGACTACCACGTGCTGGTCTACTTCCGCGATCCGGAAGGCGTGTATGTCAACCTATACACGCCGTCCACCGGAAGCTGGAGGGCGGCGGACGGCGCGCAGCTGGCTCTCGTGCAAAGCGGCGACTACGCCAATGATGGCAACGTGCGCCTGGGGCTGAAGGCCAGCCGCGACACGAGGTTCCAGTTGCGCCTGCGCATCCCAGGGTGGTCGCGCCTCGATGGCGGCCGGCCGAGGTTGCGCGTGAACGGCAGGCCGGTACCCGTGGAGACTCGATTGGGATTCGCCACCATCGAACGCACCTGGAAGGATGGCGATCGGATCGACCTCGACCTGCCGATGCCGGTACGGCTGGTGCCGATCAATCGACATCACCCCGACGTGGTCGCCCTGATGCGCGGCCCGCAGGTGCTGTTCGCGCTGTCGCAGCAACCGAAGCTCGGCCGCAGCCAGTTGTTGAACGTCAAACGCGCGGGCCATGGTCACTGGCAGGCCGGTGGCGTGCGCTTCGCGCCGTTCACGGCGATCCACGATATGCCGTACACCTGCTATATCAGGGTTGCGTGACACGGCAAGCCGGCCCGGCTCGCCGCGCGAAGCGCGACTGGCCGATCTGGGTCACCGGCAGCCTCCTGAAGATCCAGCCGAGAAGAAGCACGACATCAGCTCGCAGCATCAAGGACGACGTTCGAACAAGTACAACGGCGCCCCATAGCGGACCGCCGCACCATCGGATAGGAATTGCTTCCTTACCCGGCCCTCAAGAGGAGCAGTCACGGGCTGGACGACGATGCCGGTACGCACGTAGGCAAGGATTTCTCCTTTCGCAACGACTTCTCCGTCACGCGCAGACGCTGTCTTGGCCAGGGGATGCCTGGAGTGGAAAACTCCTGTCTCATGGGAATGAATGATGTCGTGCCGTGCTCCCCCGAACAATACGCGGACTTCGATCTCAGCGGTTTTGTACTCACACACCCTGATCCGGGCAGCGGACAATCGCTCGATGAGGGCGGCAAGCTCATCGTAAGTCATCGTTGCCCCGCACGGACACCGGCGGCAGCGGCGCCGCAGACGCTGGCGCAGCTTCTTCCCGCTTGACCAGCCTCATGCGGGTGCCACCGTTCGCGTAAACGAGCTCGCTCACGCGAGACTGCTCGAGCAGCTCGATCAGCTGTTCCAGCAGCTCGCGACTCACGAGCCCCGCCCTTTG
Organism: Steroidobacteraceae bacterium; assembly: GCA_036278795.1. Taxonomy (GTDB): domain Bacteria; phylum Pseudomonadota; class Gammaproteobacteria; order Steroidobacterales; family Steroidobacteraceae; genus 13-2-20CM-66-19. The sequence continues at coordinate 300,458 of DASUKK010000020.1, forward strand.
GCAAAACTTCGGACTTCGATTCCCGCTTCTTCGAGCCTTCCCCGCACGCGGGTAGCCGTGACGATCGCATTCGGCGAGTCGCCGTGGATGCACACCGTGTCGATCGCGGCTTTTATTTGCCTGCCTTGACGCAACTCGATGGCGCCGGCGCGCACCATACGGACCACCCGCTCGGCGGCAAGATCGGGATCGTGGATCATGGCACCCGGCTTGCCGCGCGGTATCAACTCACCATCATCGCCGTAGCCGCGGTCGGCGAAAATCTCGCCGCTCGTGCTCAGCCCCATGTCGGCCGCGATCTCCAGCATCAGTCCGCCGGCGTATGACATGCAGATCAATGCCGAATCGACGGCCTTGATGGCCTTGCAGATGGCCAGCGCGACCTCTCGATTCGACTGTGTCATGTTTCCGAGCGCGCCATGCGCCTTGACGTGGGTGATCGAATGTCCGGCATAGGCGGCGAGCGCCTGCGCTCCACCGATCTGGTAGGCGACGAAGCGCTCGATCTCGCCGAGAGAGCACGGAATCACCCGGCGGCCGAATCCCCATAGGTCCGGAAAACTGGGGTGAGCGCCAACGGCGACCCCGCGATCCTTCGCCATGGCGAAGGTGTGCGCCATGATCTCCGGATCGCCGGCATGAAATCCACAGGCGACATTGGCCGACGTGACGACATCGAGCAACGCCTCATCGTTACCGATACGGTACACGCCAAACCCCTCTCCCATGTCGGCGTTCAGATCGACACTCAGCTTGGCGTTGGAGTCCTGCATGATTGACCTCTCACGGTGTTCTTCAAGTCCTGCAGTTCGGCAGCGCCGTCCTTCAGGGCCTCGATCGCCTCCTCCAGGTCTATGGGCCGAAAAGTAAGCCGCGTGCGCGGTCGCATTTGGCCGCACTTCCATAGATCGCGCTCGATCACCGTGGCGATCTTCGGGTAGCCCCCGCACGTATTGGCTTCGGCGAGCTGGACTATCGGCTCGCCGGAAGGCGGAACCTGTATGGTGCCCGGCACGATCCCATGCGACAGAAGCTCACGACGGTACCGCAAGGCAAGAGGATCACCACGCAGCCTGGCGCCGGTACGATTCGACTCTTCCGAGACCTGATAGGAAGCTTTGGCGAAATCGCGTCTGGCTCGATCCGTGAACTCGTCGTATTCCGCCGCCGGCAGGACACGCAATTGCACGGTGCCGGTCTGAAGCTCCCGCCAGTATGCGGCGAGTGTCTCCGTGAGCACGCCGAAGCCCGCGGCTCCATGCGGGAAGGTCTGTCCGTCCGCCTCCTCGAGGTCCACATCGAGTCGATCTCCGCGGCGCAACGCGCGACCCTGCAGTCCGCCGAATGACGCCTTTACCTCTGTGGACCGGGACCCGAGAACCGGGCTGACGGCCAGGCCCCCCGCGGTGGCGAGGTAAGCGCGTGCACCCAGCTCCGGAGGATGGAGGCTGAGTATGTCACCGGCGCGGGCTCGCATGGCCCAGTACGGAGGCATGCGATGCCGTCCCAACTCCGCCCTGCAGGGCGCGCCGGTGACGGCGATGACCATGTCAGCCAGAAAGGCGATGCGGAACGGAAAGATGCTCACCTCGATCGCCGCAGCCTCAGGACCGTTGCCCACCAGTGCGTTGGCTATATCCAGCGCCAGAGCGTCCATTGGACCGGCGCGGCTGACGCCGATTCCCATGAAGCCATGGCGGCCTGAATCGACCACGATATTGAGCGCACCGTTGGTCAGCACCTCGAGCATCAGTCGATCGACCCGCAGCGGAAGTGAACGCGGTCTCCGGGCGCCAGAAGACAAGGGACAGGAGCCTCAGGATTGAAGAGGGATACTCCAGCCCGGCCCAGGACATGCCAACCACACGGCCCGGCGCAGGGCAGTACGGATGCCTGCGCCCCCGCTATGATGACGCTGCCTTCCTGCAGTCTCACTCTCGGCACCTTTCGTCGCGGGACGTGTAATCTGGACGGAAGTCCCACCAGATACGGAAATCCGGGCATCGAGCCGAGGCACGCTACGGTGTAGACAGCACTGCTGTGGACCTCGACAACCTCGTTCGCGCTCATGCCGGCATGCGCTGCGATGCTGGCGACATCTTCGCCGCCGTCCCCTCCGTAGTGAACGTCAATTTCCACATCGCGGGAATCCGGGACTGCAGGCTGCACATTTTCCCAGCGGCGCAGCAACTGTTCCGTCACCCGCCCTGGATGTGTGACGAGGGGGTCCACTACGAGCAGCACGTTGTTGATGCCCAGCACCGTTTCCCTGAGTCCCGGGATCGGCTGCGCCGCCAGACTCTCGGCAAGCGCCCAGAGACGATGCTGCTTGGCCGGCTCGAACGATTCGCCGGCGACGTCGAAGAGAATGCCACCCGCGCCTGCATGCGAGACCCGAGGATCATGCTCCATTACCGGCCTCTCTCAGATCGACTTCCGTTAAAGGACGGCGGCGGACACTCTTCGCCGCCACCGCCCTTCGGGCTCTCAGCTAATGGACGGACACCTTGGGAGCGCCTGCCTTTTCCGCCGCACTGTTGTAGGCGTCGATTGCATGCACCACCTTGGTGTCGTATTCACCGACGTACCCGTCTACCCGGCTCTTGTTGGCTTGAACCGAGTCCAATGTCGCCGGGGGCAGCCTGTAGGGAAAAGTGGCGGCGAGCTGCCGTGCCAGAGTCAGAGTCTGCTGATAGGGCGAGCTCCTCGTGATCTCTATGTGCCCGGCTGAAGACTCGTACGTCTCCGCAAGCAGTGCGTTGACCGAGTCATCGACCGCCTCGAGGAGCTTCCTGAGCCTCCCGCGATCGTTCTCCAGAGAGCCCGCTATCTGCGCGGTTTCCCCCTTGAGTCGATGCAGCGAATTCACCACGACGGAGAGGCGGCTCAGCGTGTCACGCGCGAGGAGCGCTTCTCTCGCGTAATCGGAATAGAGCGCATCATCGTAGCTGACGTTCGGGTCCTTGACGACTTTGATGGTGGCGGTTTTGGTAACACCCGCGAACTGAGCCTGCAATCCGTATTCACCCGGTGGCACCAGGGGTCCCTGATTCGGGTCGACATCGTGACCCGGGGGCCCCGGTCCCGCCGGCGGCTTCTTCACGAAATCGAGGCTCGTGGAATCCGCATAGCGCAGATCCCACACGTATCTGCCCACGCCAGGGTGCGCCGGCGCCGAAAACGTGGAGATCACCCGGCCATCCGGTCCGGTCACCCTGAAGTCCACATTGCCCGAATTTTGCGGCGCATCCGAACCCACATAGAAGTCGATATATGCACCGTCGTCCGGGTTGGGAGGGCGGTATGCGGTGTAATCCGTTTCCCAGCGCGCGTCGTACAACCAGTGACGGAACTCGATTGCGGGACCCGGCGTGAACAGGTGAAAGGCCTCACTTGCCATCTGCGAGCTGAACTGCTCGAGAGGACGTATGTCGTCCAGAACGAAGAGACCCCGCCCATGCGAAGCAACCACGAGGTCATGCCCCCCCTCGGAGAACTTCACGTCTCTGACCGGAACCGTCGGAAAATTCCGGAATCGTTCCCATTGCCCGCCGTCATTGAGCGAATAATAGAGTCCATTGTCCGAACCGAGCACCAACAGATGCGGACTTAGAGGATCTGAGCGTATTACGTTGACGTATCCGATGCCTGGCAGGCCAGTGGTTATGGTCGTCCAATGCGTGCCGTAGTCGGTCGTTCTGAACGCGTACGGCCTGTTATCCCCACTCCTGTGTGCGTCAAACGGCACGAACGCGGTGCCCGGAGCGGTCGCAGAGGTCCCGATATTGTATACACGAGCCCATTTCGGGGCGCCTGGTGGGGTTACATTCTTCCAAGTCCCTCCATCGTCGCGCGTGAGCTGAACGGCACCGTCGTCCGTCCCCACCCACAGCTCTCCGGGCGCCTGCCGATTCAGCGATATGGACAATATTGTGTCGTAAGCCTCGGCGCTGCTCTGCTCGAAGTGCACCAGGCCCTTCGGAACCACCTGCTTGGCCTTATCATTGCGCGTCAGGTCCGGGCTGATGACATTCCATGAATACCCGCCATCCTTGGTCTCGAATACCACGTTGCCGCCGATGTAGACGTGATTCGCCTCCGAGCGCGACACAGCGATCGGCGTTTGCCAGTTGAAGCGGTACTTGCGTTGCGCCATGGGTATCCCGCCATCCACTGGATAAGGACCTATCGGCACGGATACGTTGGTCCGCAGATCATAGCGCGTGATGTTCCCGCCGCCCGTTTCCGCGGAATAGACGATGTTTGGATCGCTGGGAGCGGGCACACAGTAACCGCCGTCGCCCCCGTTTACGGTGAACCAGTCTTCCGAGATATTCGCATCGCGTCCCAGGTTATTGGACGGCCCATACCATACGCCCAAGTCCTGTAATCCCCCGCACATGTTGAACGGGACGCTGTCGTCGATGCCGACCTGATAGAACTGCGCCAGCGGCATGTTCTTGAGACGTCGCCAGGTCTTGCCGCCGTCCTGGGAAAGATTCACGCCCCCGTCATTGCCTTGCATCATGCGCTGCGGATTCTTCGGATCGATCCATATCGCGTGGTGGTCGTCGTGCGCTCCACGATCGGCCCAAAACGCCGTTTTGCCGCCGTCGATCGATTCCATGAGCCCGAAGGAGCTGAAGAAGACCTTATCGGGATCGTCCGGCGCGACCACCAGGCTCGCAAAATAGAAGGGCCTGAAATCCATCCTGTAGTCGCTGCTCATGAGGCGCCACGACGAGCCAAAGTCGTCCGAGCGCCACAAAATGCCGCTGGCCGCCGAAATCACTGCGTAAACCCGATTCGGCATGCTCGGGGCGACGGCCAGCCCGATTCTGCCCAGCGGCCCGTGCGGAAGGCCCGTGTGGAGCAACGTCCAGGACGCTCCGCCATCACGGGAGCGATATATGCCGCTCTTGGGTCCCCCGGATCGCAGCAGCCAGGGGAATCGCTGAAAATCCCACATCGCGGCCAACAGGCTCTTGGGATCCCCTGGCTGCATCACCAGGCTGATCGCGCCCGTCGTATCGCCAACGTAGAGGATCCTCTTCCATGACTGCCCGCCGTCTTGCGTCTTGTATACCCCTCGCTCTTGATTGGGAGCCCACGGGTTCCCCACAGCCGACACGTAGACGATGTTTCGATTCTGCGGATCGACGAGAATTCTGGATATCTGGCCGACATTCTCGAGCCCGAGATGCTGCCACGACCTTCCGCCATCGTCCGAGTAGTACACCCCGTCGCCCTGAACGACGCTGTTGCGAGGATTGGATTCACCCGTCCCCACCCACACGTGATCCGGATCGTTCGGATCTACCGTTATCGCGCCGATTGAAGACGAACCCTCGTGGGTAAAGATCGCGCCCCAGGTGTTCCCCCCGTCTGTCGTCTTCCAGACACCGCCGCTTGCGGCGCCGACGTAATATATGTGAGGGTTGCCCGGCACGCCCGCGACCGCGGCAACTCTCCCGCCGACCGACGGGCCGATATTTCTGAACGGAATATCCCCCATGAGACCGGCCGAAGGCGAGCCAGCGTCCTGGGCGGCGACGCTGATCACCCCCAGCATCGAGCCGGCCGCAAGAACGCAAAGGTTAACGAAGACAGTAAGAGATCTCATACATCTACGCTCCCGCCGAGGCTCAAAGATCGGCCGACAGACTCGCATAAATGAACCTTCCCGGAATCAGGTACATGCTCGGATCGAAGCCCCCCAGCCTTATCGATACCGGCGGGTTCTTATCGAAGACGTTATTGACCCCCAAGGTGAGCTTCGTATTGAACTTATCGATGCCATAAGTCACGAACACATTGTGATACACGATCCCGCCTATCCTGTTGGTGGAGAGCGAGTTGTTGGTGTAGTTCGGGTTCGAGCACAGGCCCAGGTTCGTGAAGCTGTTCTTGGTACCGTCCTGGGAATCCGAACACTGCTCCATCATGGAGTCTATGTATCGCATCGTCCAGTCTGCGCCCCAATTCCCGTAGCCCCAGGCCACATTGAAGTTCGCGCGAATCTTCGGTACGCCGGACGGCGAGCCCCCGAGCTCGTGCCCGACGTATTGCGCCACCGATTGTCCGCCGAGCCCGTTGGGCTGCGAGATCTCGAAGTCCTTCACGTAGTTGACATTCAACCCCAGCTTGAAGAGTCCCAGGTAGCCGACGGGGAGCGTGTAATCGACTCCGCCGTCCATGCCCTCTGTGGTCAGCTCCGCGATGTTCTCCTCGCCCGCATTGATGGTCAGGTCGCCGAAAATGTCGCGCTGCAGGAATGAGCAGTCCTGAGTATTTTGGCCGAAGTAGCAGCCCTGAACGATTGTCGAGGCACCGAGAGCCTGTATCGCGCCATCGACCTCGATCTTGTAATAATCCCAATTGACGTTGAGCCCGCTCACGGCGCTCGGGCTGTACACGAGCCCGAATGTCCGGGAAGTCGACTTCTCCGGCTTCAGGCTGGCGTTGCTGCCGGTTACGACCACGGTCGATGCGCCGTTCCCGCCGACATAATCACTCGGCACGCCTTGGGCCTGGCATAGCTGCTGTATGCCCTGCGCCACCCCCGACGTCGCCCACCGGATGCAGGGATCGGATCCGGCAAAGCTGAAGTTGTGATATTTGCCGCCGAACAGGTCGTTCAGGCTGGGAGCGCGAAAGCCCGTCGAATACGTTCCCCGCAGCAGCAGGTCGTGTATCGGCTGCCACTTGAGGCCGAGACGCTTCGTCGTCGTGCTGCCGAACAGGTCGTAGTGGGAGAACCGGACCGCGGCATCCAGGCTCAAGCGATAGACCGCCGGCAGTCTTGCCAGGATCGGCACATTCGCTTCCGCGTAAGCGGTGCTTACCGAAATCTCTCCCTGGGCTCCAGGCACGGGCACTCCCGGGGAACTGGTGCTGTCGCCGGCGGCGAGCAGCGCATCGGGCGTGAACGTTCCCGCATTCTTGCGATGCTCCACGCCAAAAGCCACTCCCAGCGGCCCGGCAGGCAATTTCAGCAGCGCCGAGTTGCTGATGTCGGCAGTGTAGTCGTACAGGTAGTTATCGACGGTATTCTGCTCCGTCGCTCCGACAAAGGCATTCATGGCGGGGGTAATCGAGCCGGGAAAAGCCGTGGGCGGGAACACGTACGTGTGGTAATCCACGGACGGAATTCCGCCGAACAGGTTGTATGGGACGCATCCGGCGATGGCGGCGCACGTCGTCGGGTCGCCGATCGCGACCGCCACGTTGTTCAAATTGAACATTCCCGAGTAGATGTCGCGCTCGTTGCTCTCGGCGTAGATGTAGCCGACGTCCCAATCCCACGAGCCCTGCCCAAGGTGAAAACTACCGATGATGTTCGCCCGGTAGTTCAGGCTCGAGGCGTCCGTATTGAACACTCTCGGTCCCATTTCGATCGAGCGCCGGGCCAACAGGATCAGATTCGAGTGCGGGTCCAGTGCGAATCCAAACGGGTTGTACGGATTATTTGCGGGGATCCCGGCGTCGATATTGTTCGGGGAAAAGAACAGAGGCATCGGCGCATTGAGCTGCGAGGATTTCCTGTCGGTATACGCCACCGTCTGGGTGAGGATGAGGTTGTCGGTGAAATCGTAGTGTCCCTGTACGAAGACGCTGTTCGTCTTTATCGGCGTCAGCAGATAGTTCTGCGGATTGGTATTGAACGCATCGGCCGCCGTGTACGGCCGAAAGTCGCTGGCGCTGGTGCCTGAAGCCCCGGGCTTCAACGTCAGATTGCACTTCAATACGCTCGCGTTCGTTGCTGACGGAGGACACATGCTGAGGAGCGCGTCGTCCCCGGCTGGCAGACTGCCGCCGTTGGCCGCGAAGTCCGAGATGGGAGGGGTAAGGAACTGGAAGTCGCCCTGTGGGGTGCCTGAGCTGCCCCGTGTGTTGCCAGTGCCGGGAATTCCGAATTCCGTCTGCGGACTGAACGAGTTGAATACCGGGCTGGTTTGGTTGTGCTCGACCGACACGAACACGCCATGATTGTCGTGATTCGAGCCGACCGACAGTGAATATTGCTGCGTGCGACCGGCTGTCTGTGAACCCTCGTTGTACAGCCCGTAGTAGGCCGAGGCTGTCGCGCCGTTGAAGTTCTTCTTGGTGATGATATCCACCACACCGGCGATCGCATCGGAACCGTAGATGGCCGAAGCGCCGTCCTTCAGGATTTCGATGTGGTCGACCATGGATAACGGAATGGAATTCAAATCCACGGCGCCGGAGAAGTCGCTTACCCACCTCTTCCCATCGACGAGGACCAGAGTTCGCTGAGCGCCGAGGAAACGCAGGGATACTTGCGCCTCGCCCTCCTCGCCGGCAGGCGAGTTGATTGTATTGGAGTTTCCGGCGGCATTCGTCAACTCGTTGAGCGAGTCTCCGGCGGAAGGCAGCTGCTGCAGGATCTGCCCGACCGAAGTCAGCCCTGTAGCTTTCAGCTGCGCATTGGACAGCATCTGGATGGGCTGCGCAGTCTCTTTGTCGGTCACTTTGATCCTGGTCCCGACCACGGTGACACCCTGCAAAGTGGCTGCATTCGAGCTTTGCGAAGGCGCAGCGCCTGCCGGCTGGATTGCCTCCTGAGCGAACGTAGCCACCGGTAATCCACCCGCAACGAACACACCGGCCGTCAAGGCGGCATGCACAGCGAACGAAATCGCGGAAGTACGCATTGCAAATCTCCTCAGCCAGAGAAATTAGTTATCGGGACCTACGGCGACACACGATTCAGACGGCCGGCACCGATGACGTTGGGTCAACTGCGTCGGCTGTGCCGATCGAAGGTTGGTAAACGGTCCGCCGGGATTGGCCGACGCAGGACGCGGTGCGCGCAGGAGCTGCGCCAGTGAGACCAAGAGCGCAAAGGAGATTTAAGAGTTTCATCGACGCCCCACGATCACTCTCCCCCTGATGAGCCGATGGTGATTCAGTACTTATAAAATGTCAATAACTTCCCCGTAACCTATTACAGGCGGTCGGGGTTGTGCGTCGCGCCTCGAGGTGTTCGGCGGATAGAAGCGGCCGACGCGGCCGCAGGTATTTGTATTCCGGGGGCTTTTGCGCGTCGGGCAGGTCTTGTTACGCGCGGCCGAACCCGCCGCCGCCGGGCGTCTCGATCACTACCATGTCTCCGCTACCCAGCTCCACTTGAGCGGTTCCGCTGAGGATCTGAACGGACCCATCGTGCCGTTCGACCCACTGGCGCCCGGGCGCACCGGCCCCGCCGCCTTCGAGCCCGAAGGGTGGGACGTTGCGACGCGAGCCCACGAAGGTCGCGACCATGGGTTCCAGCGCGCGAACCTTGCGAATGGCGCCGCTACCGCCGACCCACCGCCCCATTCCGCCAGAACCTTCGCGCACGCCGAATTTTTCCAACCTGACGGGGTACCGCAGCTCGAGAATTTCCGGATCGGTGATGCGCGTATTGGTCATGTGAGTGTGGACCGGTCCCGCGCCGTCGTAGCCCGGACCCGCGCCAGTTCCGCCGCAGATCGTCTCGTAGTACTGATAGCGCTCGTTACCGAAGAGAAAGTTGTTCATGGTCGCCTGAGCGCTTGCCGCGGCCTTGAGCGCTCCGAGAAGCGCATTGCAGGTCGCCTGGCTGACCTCGGTGTTTCCGGCGACCACGGCGCGACCGGGGTCGGGCGAGAGGAAAGAGCCTTTGGGGATGACGATTCTGAGCGGACGCAGGCAACCCTCGTTCAGCGGCAGATCGTCCCCGGTCAGGCACCGGAAGACATACAAGGTCGCGGCATGCGTGACCGCGGGCGGCGCGTTGAAGTTTCCATCTCTCTGGCTGCTCGTTCCGCTGAAATCCACTACCGCCTCGCGCTTTTCATGATCGACGCAGACGGATACTTTCAGTTTTGCGCCATCGTCCATGGTGTACTCGAAACTGCCGTCGCCAAGGCGGCTGATGACGCGGCGTACGCTTTCCTCGGCGTTATTCATCACGTGGCCCAGATACGCGGCAACACAAGGCCAGCCATACCGAGCAACGAGCCCGTGAAGCTCCCGTGCTCCGGTCGCGTTCGCTGCGAGCTGCGCCCTGACATCAGCAATATTTACATTCGGACTACGCGCCGGGAAGGGTCCGGACGCAAGCAGCTCGCGGAAAGCCGCTTCCTGGAATTTCCCCCGATCGACGATCAGGAAATTGTCGATCACGATGCCTTCCTCGACCAGCTCGCGCGAGTCGGGTGGCATGGAGCCGGGAGTGGTTCCGCCGATGTCGGCATGGTGCCCGCGATTGGCGACGAAGAACCGGATCGCCTGCCCTTGCTCATCGAACACGGGAGTAACGAGGGTGACATCCGGAAGATGCGTGCCGCCGTTGAAAGGATTGTTGAGCAAGACCGAGTCACCGGGACGCAATTTGTCGCCACGCAGGGCAATCACCGTCCGGACGCTCTCTCCCATCGCCCCGAGGTGAACCGGAACATGCGGCGCATTGGCGACGAGCGCGCCGGCGGCATCGAAGAGAGCGCAGGAGAAATCGAGCCGTTCGCGGATATTCACGCTCGTCGAGGTGTTCTCCAGTACCGCGCCCATCTGCTCCGCAACACCCATGAAGAGATTGTTGAACAGCTCCAGCAGCACCGGATCGGGCGCTGCGGAAACCTCGAGCGATCGGTCGACGGACGCTACGCGCTTGAGCAGAAACGCGCCGTTAGGGAGGGCTTCGGCCACCCACCCGGGCTCGACGACGGTGGTCGCGATCGCCTCGCGGATGAGAACCGGACCGTCGAAACGGTCTCCGGGACCGATCTGCGCTCGGTCATAGACGGGCGCGGACCAGGTGCGGCCTCTTGTCCAGATGTCAACCTGGTCTATTGGCGCAATATGCTCGGAACGGACCGGAGGCTGACGGTTGATTGTCTCACCAGGTCTGATGGCTTCGACGATGACGTCCTCGACGATGAGACCTCGCTCGGGGGTGGCAAAGCCGAACCGGGCTTGATGCGCTGCTTCAAACGCCTGCCGCATTGCTTCGGTGGCGGCGAACGGGACGGCTAGCGGCGTATCAGTGCCCTCGTAACGCAGATGCACCGTGACGATGGTCCGTATCCGGCTGTCCGCGGTGCCGGAAGTCAGCGCTTCAGTGGCGTCCTTCGTAAGCCTGTCGATGACTTCGGCGAGGGCGGTCTCGTCTCCTTCGTCGAGCCGCTGCTCGATACCGCACTGGCGGGTTACGCTCTGGTCAGCAAGGCCGATGCCATACGCCGAAAGAACACCGGCGAAAGGATCGATCAGTACACGCCTCATCCCCAGCTCCTCGGCGACGAGACACGCATGCTGTCCGCCCGCGCCGCCAAAGCACTGCAGGGTGAAGTCTTCGACGTTCTGGCCGTGTTCCAGCGCCACCCGCTTGATCGCGGCCGCCATGTTGGCCACTGCAATCTTGAGAAAGCCTTCGGCAGTCTCTCTGGGATCCGTATTGCCGGCCTGCGCGGCGATCGAGCTGAACCCACGCGACACTGCCGCGAAATCGAGCGGCTCGTTTCCATCAGGGCCGAAGAGTGCCGGAAAATGCCGGGGCGCTATCTTGCCGCACATGATGTTGGCATCGGTCACGGTGAGTGGACCGCCGCGGCGATAGGCTGCCGGGCCCGGATTCGCGCCCGCACTCTCCGGCCCGACCCGAAACCGGGTGCCGTCGAACTGCAGGATGGAGCCGCCGCCGGCGGCGACTGTTTCGATCGCCATCATCGGCGCCCGCATCTCGACTCCGGCGACTTCGGTATCGAACGTGCGCTCCAGAGCGCCTGCATAGAGTGCGACATCCGTGGAAGTGCCGCCCATGTCGAATGAGATGATGCGCGGCTCACCGGCGGCTTCTGCGGTGCGCGCGGCTCCGACCACCCCGCCGGCGGGGCCGGAGAGAATCGCGTCCTTGCCTTGGAAGTCAGCAGCCAGCGCGAGACCGCCGCTCGATTTCATGAAAAAGAGCGGCGCGCCGTGCAGCTCGCTTACGAGCTGATCGATGTAGTGCCGCAGCACGGGGGAAAGATATGCGTCGACGACGGTAGTGCTGGCACGCGCTACGTAGCCGACGAGGGGATTGACCTCGTGACTAACGGATACCTGGATGAATCCGGCTTCCCGAGCGAGCTCCGCGAGGCGCGATTCCATGTGCGGGTACTTCCAGGCGTGGATCAGGGCGATTGCGCAAGCCTCGAGACCTGCCGCCCTGTGGCGCGCCAGCAGCTCTCTTACCCTTGGCTCATCCTGCGGCGTGAGGGTCTCGCCAGCGGCGGAAACGCGTCCGTCGATTTCTTCGACGGCCTCACAGAGCATTGCCGGAAGCCGCACATCGAGGTCAAACAGCCGCGGCCGTGTCTGATGGCCAATCCGGAGAAGGTCCCTGAAGCCGGTATTGACGAGAAGAAGGGTGCGCGCGCCCTTCCTCTCGAGCAGCGCGTTGGTGGCGACAGTGGTGCCGATTTTGACTTCGGCAATCGCATTCCGGGGAATGGGGGCCTGCAGCGGGATTCCCAGTGCCATTCTGATTCCGGCCGTGGCCGCATCGCGGTAACGCTCGGGATTCTCGCTCAGGAGCTTGATCGTGGAGAGCGCTCCATCGGGCGCCTTCGCCACGATGTCCGTGAAGGTGCCGCCGCGGTCGATCCAGAATTGCCAGCCAGTCACATCGATGCTCCGTTGGAGGCCCTATCGTCGCGAAATCAATTTCTGTAGAAAAGTGGCAAGAATTGTCGCGGCCCACTCTGGCCGTCACGCGGCGGACTCCGGCGTCCTTGGCGCGCCTTATTGAGAATACAAATATAAATTATCAGGCTATTATTGACAATAACTTCGCATCTGCCTCAACGTCGATCAAGGGTGAGCCGATAACCGGCTGAAGACATTGGGAAATTCATGACTCTCCCCGGCTGTCAGCGATCTCAGCCTCCGGATGTGGCATGGTGGATCTTCGGGAGCAGTCATTTACGATGACGATGATTTTCGATCCAGGTAGTGAGTTCCCTCCTCCGCAAACGAGGTTCGAAAAATGCGCTGGTATAAGAATCTGGACGCAAACGGCCGCGCAGCGTTCAAGGCATCTTTTCTCGGGTGGGGGTTGGATGCTCTCAATTACATGGTTTATACGTTTGCAATAGCAGCCCTGATCAACGTATTCCACATCGATCGCGGCCAGGCAGGCATCCTGGGCACCATCACCCTGTTGACATCGGCCGTGGGCGGCTGGGGAGCCGGGATTCTCGCCGATAAGTATGGACGCGTTCGTGTTCTGCAGGCGACGATCCTGTGGTTCACCGTAACGACCGCCGCAATCGGCTTTGCGCACAGTTTTGGCCAGATCTTCTGGTTACGCGCCCTGCAGGGGCTCGGGTTCGGTGGCGAGTGGGCCGTAGGGTCCGTCCTGATGGGTGAGATCATCACCACGTCACTGGATCGTGGCAAAGCCGTGGGTACGGTGCAGAGCGCGTGGGCCCTGGGCTGGGGGCTCGCCGCGATCATGTATACATTGCTGTTTTCGCTGTTGCCCGAGAATTATGCGTGGCGTGCCCTGTTCTGGATAGGTTTGTTGCCGGCGCTTCTGGTTCTATACATCCGCAAAAATCTTCACGAGCCGGAAGTCTTCAGCAAGACGCGCGCGGAGCGGGCTGTTTCCGGAGTGCGCACTTCACCATGGATAATCTTCTCCCCCAAGCTGTTGCGGGTCACCACGTTGGCATCATTGATGTGCGTGGGCTGCCAGGGAGGCTACTACGCCGTCACCACCTGGCTGCCGACGTATCTGAAGACGACCCGGCACTTGTCCGTGCTGAATACGGGTGGTTATCTGATGGTCGTCATAGCAGGCGCGTTTTGCGGATACCTGGTGGGCGCGTATCTCACGGATAGGCTGGGTCGACGGGCGAATCTCATTTTATTCTCCGTCCTTTCCGGTATTTCCTTGATGTTGTACACCGAAGTGCCGTTGAGCAACGGCGCGATGCTGGTGATGGGGTTTCCGCTCGGCTTCGCCGCATCGGGGATCTTCTCCGGGGTCGGCGCCTATCTGACGGAGCTGTACCCTACTGACGCGCGCGCGAATGGGCAAGGCTTTACCTACAACTTCGGGCGCGGCATTGGAGCTCTGTTCCCGACTCTGGTGGGTTACTTGAGCCAGGGGATGGGACTGGGAGCAGCCATCGCCGTATTCGCCGGCGGCGCTTATGTATTGGTGCTCGTCTCCACGTTGTCGCTGCCGGAGACCAAGGGGCGCGAACTGCGCGCCATCAGCGTTTGATTTTTCGCCCTAGAGTGTCGCCGCAGCGCGGGCCGCCTGATTGTAGTTGCCGGACAGCATGCGAAGCTGCTTGGCCGTCGCGGAAAGCGCCGATTCCGAGAAGCCACCGGTCTTCACGCTTTCGACGAGCAAGCGCTCGCGCACGGTCCTGTAGGCATCGCAGAACGCGACGCCGCTCTGCGTCGCTTCGACGAACTTTTCCTTGCCGATGCGCCTCGAACGGACCAGGCCGGCGGCCTGCAGCTTTCGCACGGCATAGTTCGCAAGGTGCGCGTCCTCGATGTGGAGGACCAGCATGATGTCCATGAATCTCTTCTGCCGATCGCGGTGCCGCACGGTGTGAAGTATCAGCACCTCCAGAGGGCTGAGCTGAGCGCCCGCAGCCGCGGCGCAGCGCACGATCCAGCGCTCGTAGGCATTGAATGCCAGCGTCAGGCTGAATTCGAGCTCCGAGAGCGCCGGGGAGGCGCCCGCGGCCAGGTGGGCCGAGGAGACGATCGCCGGCGACGGTTCTGTGTGTTTTGACGGCTTGCTCATGTGTTCCTCTGTCGGCCGCGAGCAAACGCAACCGATCGTGACATCTTTCCGCGATCGAGGCGAAACGTTCCGGCCGCCTTTATTGGTGTGGCGGTATTGTAGCGATCGTAGCGATCAGCGGAAACTTACCGGAAATTTATCGGCGATTTGGCGCGATGTGCTGCGCCATACAACCACTTGATTCTATTGATGTTTGTGTGGAAATCCGCCGGCGGGATAGCTCCAGGGTCAGGGCGGGTGCACGGCCCCCGGACCTGCGGCGCGCCGTCAGTCCAGCCGATCGGCACGCTCGCGAATACTGGCGAGCGACGACGCGTCCAGATGCTCCTTCTCCATGAGGTCGATGGTTTCGTTGACCATCGACATCTCACCTCCATGGAGATCATCCGGCACTCGGTAGGATGACGCGTAGTTCTTGCTGACAATGACTTCGCCGCTCAGAACTTCGACCTGCTCACCAGTCTCCCGCGACCGAGCAGTGATGGCCAGCGTCGATGAGCCGCGCACTTCGAGATGCATCAGCCGTGTGCGGACGATCAATGGCCGTCCCATGGCCGGCACCTTCAGAAGCGCCTCTCCGTCCAGGGAGAACTCACGCCGCGAGGGGAAGCCCGCTGCCGCCAAGAGTCGCGTATCGGGCCCGAGCGAAGCAGTCGTCCCGTCCCCGAGATGACGGATCTCCGGCGATGTGATCGCTGGCTTCCGCCACGCTCGGTAGCCCACCGCCGCCGAGCCCACAGCGAGAGCGCTTACCAAAGCCGCGCGGACGATGAAGCGAGCGTCGAGCATGCGCGTCAGATTAGGCCATCCTCATTGACAGGAAAATTGCGGCCGTTCCCCGTGAGCCTCCGTTGGGATTGCCTGCTTGCCTCACGGTGATGCGCGCGTGAGGCGCAGGGCCTGCCATTCGTAACCGTTCAGGCTGACTCGCAAACTGCCCGCGGCATCGACAGTCGACGCGGGCGCTCCGGACTCCAACAGGTTGCTGACTCGCATGGCGGGTGCGGCTCCCTTGATGGGCACGGCCTCATCGATCGGGGCATCACCGAAGTTGATCACGGTGACCTCCAGGTCGCTGCCGCCAGGAAGCCGGTTGACCATGACGAACAGTCCCTTGGCCCGGACCGCGGGCACATCCACCACCTGTCCCGCGGCCAGGCGCAGCGCCGAGCGCACCTGCAACATCCGCCGTAGCTGCGAGGCGAAAGAATCGGGATGCTGGAGCTGCTGCGGCAACGGACCATAGAGCGACCTGGCGCGCGGAAGCCCGCCTTGTGAGCGGGTGGCGGTCGGGTTCGATCCCAGGAGGTCATAGGCTCCGCGGTTGATCCAGCGCGTATCTCCATCGGCGAGCCGTCGGCGCACCTGTGCGGCCGGAAGGGTGAGATCGCCTGCCAGATCCCATCCGGAGAGCGCGAACACACCCGGTTGCATGGCATTGAAGAAGGCGAGCAACAGGTGCAGGTGCTCGATTCTCCTGGCATTCGCCGGCGTGATCTTCGAAAGATCCCGGATGCCGAGCTTCGCCGCGATCAGGCTGGCCGTGGTGCAGGCCACACCGTTGCCGAACTTGAGGTTGTAGGGCGCGCTCGCGCCGATGAGCCGGCTGTACATCTCCTGCCGGACGAGGTCCTGCAGTGCGTGGCCCGTGATCCGTGCGCCGCGGAAGGCAAAGAGCTCATTCGCGTGCGGACCACTGAAGAGGCCGAGGCCCATGGTCAGCTCGTCGTGGTTCTGCAGCGCATGGATCAGTCGCCCGGGGTCGATGTCGTACTGCCGCATGAGCCCGTAAACGAGCCGCAGGAGCTCGGCATCGCCAGTGAGAAGCGCGTCGTCGTACGCGGGCCGGGTTACGAAGTCGTAGGAGAGGTCCGGGCCGCCACTCAACATCTTGTGCATCGCATCGAGCGGCGCCGCCAGCTCCTCGAACGTGTATCCGCCGAGCTTGCGCGCCGTGTCTGCGAGCAGCTCATTCACCGTCACCGACAGCGGGTGGTCCGCAAAGAGGACACGCCCGTCGGGCTCGCGCTCGAGGCCGAGCAGACTGTTGGCATCCAGACGCACCATGTCGTCCCCGAGCACGCCGATCTCGTCCACCTCATCGCCGATGACCAGCCGATCGGCGGCGAAGCTCGGATCCAGCCAATCGAGCGTCGGCTGACCCTGCTTGAAGAGGTGGAGGTACACCCAGCGGCGCTTCACGCCATCGACGCCGCGCACGACGCCGGTGGCGCTCCAATCCGTCACTTTCACGCCAGGTGCATAGAAGATGCCGGAGTGCAGGTCTCCCACGATGTAGCCCTTGGCCGCAAGAGCAGCCACGGCGGCAGGGCTGAGGTTGACGGCATCGCGCCCGGAAGGCACCGGGGGCAGAAGCCCCCAATCGGACG
Organism: Steroidobacteraceae bacterium; assembly: GCA_036278795.1. Lineage (GTDB taxonomy): Bacteria > Pseudomonadota > Gammaproteobacteria > Steroidobacterales > Steroidobacteraceae > 13-2-20CM-66-19. The sequence goes on from DASUKK010000020.1 coordinate 317,642, forward strand.
ACGGAATGCTCACCATGTCGTAGAGACCGGGATAATCCTGGTACGCCCGTTCGGCGAGCAGCCAGTCGGCGCCCTTACCGGTATGTCCGGGGACGATGTCCCCGATCACGATCGCGCCGTGCCGGTGAGCCTGCGCGACGAGCGCTCGGTACTGCGCCCGGGTCCCGAAGCTCGGGTCGATCTCGAAGCTGATCCGATCGAAGTTGCCATCGACCGACGGTGTGTAAGAGTGTCCCCGTATCCCGCCCGATTGCTTCATCGGCCCGGTGTGTATCCCCTGGATGCCGATCGCCTGGAACGCGTGCCACAGGCGCTCGTCGGCGAGCGTCACGAGTACCGAATCTCCGGGATCGGCAATCGTTGCCGCCGGATAAGCGGTGAACCAGACCGAGGCACGGGACACTGCGGCGTGGGGCTCAGGCTCACCGTAGGAGTGATGCCATTGCGCGGAGTTGCCCGAGTAGCGCCGCGCCACCGCCTCCGCGTGACGCAGCATTGAACGCTCTTCGAGCCATTGAATGTAGCGTGAATCGCTGGATGCCGGCTGTGCGGCGGCTGCATTCGCAGCCTGCGAAGTGCCCGCGGCTGCAACGCCGGCGCAAAGTGCCAACGCGCAACCCACCCAAAGGGCCGGCCTCCCCGGAGGCCGATTGATTCGCTTCATCGTCTATGATCCCGAGTGTTTCGGAGACACGAGCGCTTCGGCGGCCGCGGCCAACGCCAACAGTCGCCGATCACCGTCGTGAGCCGCCATGAGCATCAGGCCGACCGGCGCGGTGCCGGGTTGCTGACAGGGTATCGAGATGGCACAACGATCGAGGAAGTTCGCAACGGCCGTGTTGCGCAGCGCCCGACCGTTGGTTCGCACGTAGGCCTCGTCGGTCTCCAGGTCCTGTATCAGCGGAGCAATGATCGGCGTCGTCGGCAGAATGACGGCGTCGAATTCCGCGAGCTGCTCGTCGACACGGCGCCGCATGTCGGCCCGTGCGCGGATCAGATCGAGGTAGTCCGCGGCGCTCTGTTCCCGTCCGATCAGGATGCGCATCGATACCCGCCGATCGAATAGCTCCCTCTGGGAATCGAGGCGCTCGCGATGCAGGGCATAGGCTTCCGCGCCCGCAAATCCGCCCTTGTGGTTGAGGCCCGGCAGCTCATCGAGCTCTGCCAGCGGTATCTCATCGATCTGCGCCCCGGCGTCGCGCAACGCGCGGACCGCATGCTCGAAACTGCGGGCCACGTGCGAGTCGAGAGAGCTAAGGACATAGTGCGTCGGAATCGCGAATCGGCGCCCGCGCAATCCAATGACGGGGAGTGTCGCCATAGGCTCATCCGCGAGAACGGCATCGAGCGCCGCGCAGCCTGCGACAGTGGCGGCCAGGGGGCCCACGGAATCCAGAGTCTGCGAAAGCGGAAATACTCCGGAGGTTGGCACTCTGTGCGCCGTGGGCTTGAATCCCACGATACCGCAGAATGCGGCCGGAATCCGGCATGAGCCGCCCGTATCGGTGCCCAGCGCCCCGTACGCCATCTCATCCGTGATGGAAACGGCCGCCCCCGATGAAGAGCCCCCGGGGGCCCGGCGCCGTTGCCTTTCGAATGGACTGAGCGGCGTGCCGTAGTGCGGATTCAGGCCCAGCCCCGAATAGGCGAACTCCGTCATGTTCGTACGCCCGATCGGGATGAATCCGGCGGCACGCACACGCGCCACGGCAGGGCAGTCCTGATCGGCCGGCGGCTGCCCGCGCAACGATGTGGAGCCAGCGGTGGTGACGTCCCCGGCGATGTCGAACAGGTCCTTGATCGAGATGGGAATGCCCGCCCAGCGACTGAGCGTCGCACCACACGCCCGCATCCGGTCGCAATAATCCGCCGCTGCCCGCGCCGTCTCCGCATGGACCTCGAGAAAGGCGCGCGGTCCCTCCCCCATCGGGTCGGCAATCCTGGCGAGACACCCGTCCACCAGCCGTCGACTCGTGGTCGCACCGGTCTCGAGGTCGCGGGCGAGCTCGACGAGGCCCTTCATGCACGCTCTCCGGTATTCCGAAAGAGCGTCATCGTACGAGACATTCAAAAAGGTTGGAAGTAATAGCTCCCCTTCAGGAAGAAAGTGCGCTGCTGGGGCAGGAGCTGGCCGTCGGTGGTCTCCTGGTAGCCCTCGGAGCTGCCGGCGTAGAAAACGGTCCACGGATTGACCTGATAGCCGAGCAGCCACTGGGTGGCGAAGCTGCCGGTGCGGTGCGGCGTGTCAGGAGGATAAGAGGCGGTGTTGTTACGCACCGCCTGCCCCTGTCCGATGGCCTGCGCGAACAGGTGCGAAGTGAAATACCAGGCGAAGCGCACATCGTAGACATTCGCGGTAAAGAGCCTCTTGCCGGCGAGGTCGAGCTGCTCGTAGTCATAGACCAGGTCGATCTTCAGATGCTTCCCGGGCTGGAAGTAAAGCGTGGTGTTGACTGACAGCAACCCCGCCTTGCGCACGCCGGTGTAGTCCACGCCATCGCCCCCGGTGACGTCGACTTCGCCATTCAGCCATTCCGTGGGCTGGGCGATGGCGTCCAATTCATACTGATCCAGTGTGAAATTCCGGCCGAGATAATATTGCTGATCACGGGTGGCGTAGAGAGTGATTTTCGACTGGTAGTTGGCGTGCAGGACCGTGTACAGCTTGACCTTGCGGTCGAGGTTCTGCCCGCCGGCCGCGGCACGCGTCCAGTTCGAGATGGTTCCGAACCCGAAGTTCTGCCACCACTGCTCGTCGGGCGCGTAGAAGTCGTATTCGCCCAGGAAAGCACCCTGGTCGTATCCGACCTGCGGCAAGTATCCGAGGTCGGCCCGGAATCCGTCGGCGACATGGCTCAAGTTGAGATCGAAGTTGTAATTGTGCCGGGTACGCGAATAGTCGACCGTCCAGAGCAGTCCCTTGATGCCGCCCGGAGAGGTTCCGAGAGCGCTTGCCACGGCGCCTGGATAGGTCGTGCTGGAGGAGCCCACCAGAGCCGTCAGCACGTCGCTCGGATCGATCTGCCACGTGGCGTCGGTGGCGTAGAGGCCGTTGTGATAGCCGCCGCCATCGCGATCCGAGGCATAAAATCCGACGGCCGAGGCGCCCACATCGTAGCGATACCGCAGCAGCTCATCCCGGGTGGTGAAGTCGAAAGATTGCACGGTCGAGCTCTGCGGGCCGGGAAGCAGTATGCTCGTTTGAGTGTCCTGGGTGATCAGCGCGCCGATCTCGTTGGCGCCGACCTGGCCGACGAGCTTCGTCGCGAAGCGCGGATCGCTGATGGCCAGGGTATCGATCAGCGATCCGGACGGATTGAACAAATCCGAGCTGAAGCGCAGGCTCGGCGTGTTGAACACCTGCGTACCCTGCTCGAAGAACGGGCGATTCTCCTGATAGAAAAGCGCGAACTGCCGGTTGGCGCTGAGCTGCAGCACATCGGGCGCGACCTCGGAGAAGTTGGGGTTCAGCGTCGCCGACCATTCGAGGTCCGGGCGCAGGACCCAGCGCGCGTCGAGACTTCCCTTGAGGCCCGGCGAGCCCTGCTCGAGTCCCTCGGTCGAGTCCTTCTTCGAGTCGGTGCGGATCACGGTAACCGAGGGGATCAGCTGGATATCGGCGGGAGTGGTCTTGACTGCCGCCGCGGTCCGCATGGGCTGCATGCTGCACAGCGTGCAGTTGCTGTCGTAATCCAGGGGCCGGCTGAACAGTTGGTGGCGCAGGTTGCGCGGCCAGTTGCGGAAGAATATGAGTCCCCATTTCTGGGGATCCGGGCTGTGGGGAAATTTGATCGAGGCGAACGGCACCTTCATGACAACCTCGTAACCGGTGGCGGTACGCGAGGCGGTGCAGCTCCATACCGCATCCCAGGAAGAGTATTCGTTGTTCTGCTGTCGGAAGGCGTCATACTCGGCGCCACCCGCACTGCAGAACATCTCGTAGGCCCATTGCGCATCGTTGAAAGGGCTCAGGAAGATGCCGACGTAATCGTCGAAGTAGCTCATGACGCCATCGTGCACGCGGTAGTGCAGCCCGATGTCGGCGGGATGCGGGTCCTGGGCCTGGAACCGCAGCCATAGCGCATCCGTGGTGTACCCGGCGTCGACCTGCGTCGATACCGGAGCCGGCGTGTCATGCCCCGGATCGATCTCATAGGCTATGGAGAAGTGCGCCGCGTGCTGCCAGGCCGCCTCCCCGGGCTCTCCGTTCTTCTGCAACCACGGATTGAGATCGGGGAGGACCGGTGTGGCCACCTGGGGAGATGCCGCCAGCGCCGGCTGGAGCGCTCCGCCGGCCAGTATCGAGATCGCCACGAGCGCGAGCCCGCGGAGCCAATCCGAGGATCGTGCAGACATTTTTTCCCTTGAGATCAGTCTCATCGTTCCGTCCATTAGACTTCGTGCCCCATCGATCGGTTTAAACCGACCTGGCGAGAGTCGGCTATCATCCGCCAAGGGGGTCTTCACGATGCGTACAGAAGGCTTGGCGCTCGCTCTAACGCTCGCAGCGTTCACGCTCGGCGCCGTCACGCCCATACCCGCCCGGGCACAGGTCGGTCCGGGCTACGACATTGAGATGAGCCGCATGATCCCGATGCGCGACGGCGTGAAGCTGGAAGCCTGGATCTTCAAACCTTCGCACCTCGAAAGCAAGGCGCCGGCGGTCCTCGAGCTGACGCAATACGATATAGACGGCGGCCGCAATCAGGACTTCAAGTCGTTCGTAAAGCGCGGCTATGTCTTCGTGCAGGTGGAGGTGCGGGGGCGCGGCCGCTCCGGTGGCGAGAAGAGCGATGACATCGGCCTGCAGGTCAGCCGCGACGGTCACGACGTGGTGGAGTGGATCGCAGGCCAGCCCTGGAGCGACGGGCACGTCGTCATGTACGGCGGCTCATTCGTGGGTATGACGCAGTGGCACGCGGCCACACAACTCCCGCCGCACCTTTCAGGCATCGCGCCCTACGTCCCCATCTATCCGGGTTGGGACGTGCCCAATTCCAACGGCATCCCGCAAGCGTGGTCCGCGGTAATCATGGGCTACGTCTCGGGCCGCACGCTGAACGACGATTACATCCGCTCCGATTACTGGCAGAAAAAGATGCTGGAGCATTACGCCCGGCAAGCGCCCTTCCGCACTCTGGACGACGACATCGGCATCGCCCAGGACGACTGGTGGATGGAGGACAGCCGGGGGCGAAAGCTGTCGTTCATGAAGATGTGGCTCGATCACGTGGGCGACGAGGCTTTCAATCTCGCCGCGGAACCCAAGCCCGCGCAAATCGCGAAAATGAGATTTCCGGTGCTCACCGCCACCGGCTTCTTCGACGACGATCAGCCGGGTGCGCTGCATTACTACCGGCGGTTCCTGCAATTCGCCTCACCGGCGGAGGCGGCCAACGTCCTGCTCGTCATAGGACCCTGGGACCATCTGGGGACGCAGCATCCGGAAAAGACGATCGAGGGACTGGCCATCCCGGACTCCGCCGTGCTGGACATGAACGAGCTGCATGCGGACTGGTACGACTGGGTGCTGGGCCGGGGGCCGAGACCCGCGCTGCTGCGCGACCGCGTGACCTACTACATGATGGGCGCGAACGAGTGGCGGTATGCCCACTCGCTCGCCGGCGCTTCGTCCGGCCGGGACCTCACGCTCTACCTCGAAGATCCGGCCGGCACGCCCGGGGATCTCTTCCACTCCGGCGCGCTCTCACGCTCGAAGCCGCACGCCGAGCCGCCGGCCAACATCGTCGACGACCCGCGTACGCTGCCCGAGCTGGCGGTCGCGCAATACGCGGCCGACGAGGATCTTCTCAGCCAGTTTCGCGCGTATGAGAAGGATGCGCTGGTCTTTCACTCCGCGCCGCTGCCACAGAACGTGGAACTGGCCGGGCACATGCGCCTGAATCTCATCGTGCAGTCGGACGCACCGGATTTCGACCTCTGGGCGCAAGTCCAGATGATCGCGCCCGACGGCTCCGCAGTGACACTGGGCCAGGATATCCGCCGTGCCCGCTTTCGCGACGGGTTTTTCCGGCAGGAGCTCCTGAAGCCTCATCAGGTGGTCACGATCCCGTTCTCGTTCAACTGGATCGGCTGGCGGATCCCGGCGGGTGCACGCATCCGGCTGGTCCTCATGCCTCTCAATTCGCCGAACTACCAGAAGAATTACAACACGGGCGGCCGCATCGGCTATGAGGATCCGAAGGACGCGCGCGTGGCTCACATCGCTGTGTTTCACGACGCAACCCACGCGAGCGCTCTACTCTTGCCGCTGGCATCGACGGCTGCTCAATAGGGCGCGCGCCGATACGTCGCCCGCTGCATCGTGACTCCCAGCCGCTGCATGATTTCGGGCGGCCTGAAGCCGATCGCCGCGAACTCTGCCGCGATCGACCTGCGGGCCTCTTCCAGCGCTGACTCGCCGGCCCACATCAAGTGATGCTTCGTGACGGTTATCGTCGCGTTCAGTGATGAATGAAACGACGTGAGCCGCTTCAGCCGGCGCTGAAAAGCGGCTTGCCCAGCCTGCCCGCGTCGACGTCGATGCCCAGGCCGGGCCCGGTCGGCGCGCTCCCGAACCCGTCGACGCTTCTTGGCTGGTGGCCGGCAACGTGCTCATGGGTCCAGTCGTTCATGAACGACACGGTGAGCAGCGACCTCGGGCGCGTGCTGGCGGCCAGATGGGCGGACGTCGCCGATACGATGTCACCGCCCCACGTGTCCTCGATCGTCACCTGGATTCCGAGCTCGTCGCAGACGTCCCGCAGCAGTCTCGCCTTGGTCAGGCCACCCACCCGGGATACCTTGAGGTTGACTGCTCCGGCGCCGCCCTCGCGCGCCGCGCGCAGCAGGGTCGCCAGGTCCGTGACGATCTCGTCGTACACCATCGGCAGTGCGGTGCGCTTCCTCACTTCGATGCACTCCTCCATCGTGGGACAAGGCTGTTCCAGATAAAGCCGCGGCAGGCGCTCCATGGCTCCCACGGCGATGAGGGCCTCATTGAGGCGCCAGCCGCAATTGGCATCCGCGACGACCAGGTCTTCGGGGCCTGTCGCAGCGATGATCTGGCGCACACGAACCCCATCCAGAACCGGATCGCCGCCGACTTTGAGCTGAAACCTGTGCATGCCCTGCTGGCGGCGCGCCAGGACGTGCGCCGTCATCTCGTCCGGCGACCCCAGGGGGACCGCGATGTACAGCGGAAATTTTTCCTGGCGGACTCCGCCGAGCAACGTCGAGACGCTGACTCCGAGCGCGCGGCCGGCCAGGTCCCAACAGGCGACGTCAATAGGGCTCTTCGCGTATGCGTGGCCGCTCAGCGCCGCATCCATCGAATCGTTGACGGCGGCGTTGTTCGTCGGATCCACACCGACCACGGCCGGCGCCAGCAGCGATAGCGCCGCGCGGGCGCCTTCGGCATGGGCGGGCAAATAGGTGGTCCCGAGAGGACAGACCTCGCCCCAGCCCTGCAGGCCGTTGTCCGCCGTGACACGCACGAGCGTGGACGGCAGGGAAGAGATCGCCCGTCCGCCGGACATGACGTACGTACCATGGACGTAGGTCAGGTCGAAGTTGTAGACGTCCACGTGTTTGATTTTCAAGCGCCCTCCGGAAGTGGCGGTGCGTACCCGGTAGCGGCCGCCCCGGCGGAGCGACTATAGGCCGAAGCGATCGGAACGCAAGCTCGCGCACTGAGCGACCGCCTCGGGCCGTTTTGCGACGGTCCGACCGCGCGCTGCGGCGGCAGCGAGCCGCCGCCTTGTGTGAGTGAGGTGAGCGGGATTACGCTCGTCCCGGTCATGCGGCAATCGGTTCGAGGGGGCTGTTGCAATGTCATCGAGAGTCTCGCGCAGATTGGCGGTCGGGCTGACCTCCCTGTCATTGACCTGCCTTGCAGGCGCGGCGCTGCCGCAGGCCGCGGCGACGCCGGCCGGGCCGGACATGCTGGGCTTCACATCGGCAGGCGCAGCGCAGGAACGGGATCTGGAGCAGCGCTTCGACGCGGGACTCAGCGCTCCCGAGATGCGCGAGTGGCTGCGCGAGCTGTCGTCGGCGCCCAACCAGGTCGGCTCGCCGCACGACCGGGCCAATGCGCAGTTCCTCCTGGCGCAGTTCAAGAAGTGGGGTTGGAACGCGCGCATCGAGACTTTCGACGTACTGTATCCGACACCGAAGCAGGAGCTGGTCGAGATGGTTGCGCCGACGACTTTCAAGGCGGCGCTGCACGAGCCGTCCGTGAAGGGCGACCGCACATCGGCGCTCGGCGGTGCCCTCCCGCCATACAACGTGTACGGCGCGGACGGCGATGTGACTGCGCCGCTGGTGTACGTCAACTACGGGATGCCGGGCGACTATAAGGAACTGAGCCGGTACGGCATCAGCGTGCGGGGCAAGATCGTGATCGTGCGTTACGGCCAAGGCTGGCGCGGCATCAAGCCGCAGCTCGCCTATGAGCACGGCGCCGTAGGCTGCCTCATCTATTCCGACCCGCGGGACGACGGCTATTTCAACGGCGATGCTTACCCCAAGGGCGGCTGGCGGCCGCCGGCCGGAGTGCAGCGTGGGTCGGTGATGAACATCGCCCGCTACCCCGGTGATCCGACGACACCCGGCTATGGCTCCGTGCCGGGCGCGAAGCACCTGGCCGTCGAGGATGCGCAGTCGGTCCTCAAGATTCCGGTCCTGCCGATCTCCTACGCGGATGCGACGCCGTTGCTCCAGGCGCTCGACGGTCCGGTGGCACCCGCAAGCTGGCGCGGGGCGCTGCCGCTGACGTATCACATCGGCGCCGGACCCGCGCAAGTGCACCTCGTGGTGAAATCGGACTGGAACCGTAAGCCGGTGTATGACGTGATCGCGGTATTGAAAGGCTCCACGGATCGGAATGAGTGGGTGATCCGCGGCAATCACCACGACGGCTGGGTATTCGGCGCCTGGGATCCGCTGGCGGGCACCGTTGCGCTCATGGGTGAGGCCAAGGCGTTGGGCGCTCTGCACCGGCAGGGCTGGGTACCCAGGCGCACCATCGTCTATGCCAGCTGGGACGGGGAGGAGCCGATGCTGCTCGGATCCACCGAATGGGCGGAAACGCACGCGAAGGAGCTGCAGGAGAAGGCGGTGTTGTATCTCAACTCCGACACCAACGCGCGCGGCTTCCTCTCCACCGGGGGCAGCCATTCGCTGCAGCGCATGGTCAACCAGGTCGCGGCCGGCGTGACCGACCCGGAAACGAAAGTCAGCGTACAGCAGCGCGAGCGCGCGGCCATCGCGGTCGCGGCGGCCGAGCCGGCCGCCAGTCCGAGGATCCGGGAGCTCGCGACACTCACGGCCGCCGGAGGCGACCTGCCGCTGGGCGCGCTGGGCTCCGGCTCGGATTACAGCCCGTTCCTGGATCACCTGGGTCTTGCCACACTTGACGTCCAATTCGGCGGCGAGGACGCGGACGCCGGAATCTATCATTCACGTTACGATTCGTTCGACCACTTCATTCACTTCGGCGACCCGACCTTCGAATACGAGGTCGCGCTGGCGAAGGTGGCCGGCCACATCGTGCTGCGCACCGCCGATGCGCAAGTGCTGCCCATGCGCTTCGCCGACTTCAGCGCCACCCTGGACCGCTATGTCAAGGAGTTGCACGAGGAAGTCGACACCGCGCGCAAGGCGGCGCAGCAGCAGCACAAGCTGCTCGATGCCGGCGCGTATCGGCTCGCGGCTGATCCCACTCGCCCGGTGGCGCCGCCGCAGCGGCTGTCCGACGTTCCGAATGTCGACCTCGGACCACTCGATCAGGCCGCGGCCGGCCTGCGGCAGAGCGCCAAAGCCTATGAAGCGGCTTACCAAGCGCGCGCGTCCGCAGGATTGTCGATTCCCGCCGCACAACTGCGCCGGATCAACACCCTGATGGCGACGATGGAGCAGCGTCTGCTCGATGATGCCGGTCTGCCCGGCCGGCCTTGGTACAAGAACGTGATGCAGGCGCCGGGAGCGTTGACCGGCTACGCGCCGAAGACGGTTCCGGCCGTGCGGGAAGCTCTCGAGGCGCAGGACTGGAGCGGCGCCGAGCGGTACGCCGCCGTCACCGCGAAAGTGCTCGACGGCTATCGCGCGCAGCTCGATCGCCTCACGGCGCTCTTCGACAGCTCCAGATAGAGGGGCGCTCAGGCTCTCTCGAGCGTGGCCATACCCGCCGCCGTGTAGCGGTCGCCCGCCACGGCGGAAGAATCGAAAAGCTCGTCGAGGGCCGCGATTTCCTCGCGGCCCAGACCGATTGCCGCAGCGGCGGCGTTCTCGATGACAAAGCGCGGCCGCTTCGTGCCGGGTATCGGCACCACGTCGGGGTGTTTGGAAAGGAGCCAGGCCAGCGCGACCTGTCCGCTGGTGGCGCCGCGCTTCGAGGCCAACTCCGAGAGACCCCGGACGAGACGCAGATTATTCTGCAGCGCATCGCCCTGAAAACGGGGATTCGCACGGCGGAAGTCGCCCGCCGCGAGATCGTCCGCACTCTTCACGGTCCCGGTGAGGAACGCCCGCCCGAGCGGACTGTATGCGACGAAAGTCACGCCGAGCTCGCGGCAGGTCGCGAGCATCTGCCGCTCCGGCTCGCGGCTCCACAGCGAGTATTCAGATTGGATCGCCGTGATTGGATGCACGCCATGCGCGCGTCGCAGCGTCTCCGGCGCCACCTCCGACAATCCCAGGTAACGGACCTTGCCCGCTTTGACGAGCTCCGCCATCGCCCCCACGCAGTCTTCGATGGGAACCGACGGATCGCGGCGATGAGCGTAGTAGAGATCGATGGTGTCGATCCGCAGCCGGCGCAATGAGGCCTCGCAGGCGCGGCGGATATATTGCGGAGAGTTGTCGATGCCGCGCGCCGTGGGCGCATTCGGATCACGGACGATGCCGAACTTGGTCGCGAGCACCACTCGCTCCCGCCGTCCCGCGAGGAAGCGGCCGAGCAGCTCCTCGTTGTGCCCCATTCCATACATGTCCGCGGTGTCGAGAAAATCGATGCCCTGATCCAGCGCCGTCGCCAGCGTCTCCAGGGACTGCTCCTCATTGCCGGGCCCGTAGAACTCGGACATTCCCATGCAACCGAGGCCGATGGCCGAGACGGTGGTACCGGTCTTTCCAAGGGGACGTCTTAGCATGAGCTCTCTCCCTATGCGGTGAAGCGGCGAGCAAGCTGACTATAGGCCGCGGCACCCGGAACGCAAGGTCGCATCCACGGCGGACGACCCGTCGTTTTGCGACAGCCCGAGCGCACGCTGCGGTGACACCGGGCCGCCACGCCGAGCGGAAGCTGATGCGCGACTTCCGAAGCCACCGTGACCCAGTAAACTATCGTCCTGCGATTTTTGCGGGGAGTGGCGATGTCAGTGAAAGTCGTGCGTAAATTCGGGGTCGGGCTGGTTTGCCTGTCGTTGACCTGTCTCGCCGGCACGGCGCTGCCGCAGTCCGCGACAGCGCCGACCGGCACAGACATGCTGGGCTTCACGTCGGCCGGCTCGACGCGGGAACACGATCTGGAGCAGCGTTTCGACGCAGAGCTCAGCGCGCCCGAGATGCGCGAGTGGCTGCGGCGGCTGTCCGCCGAACCGAATCAGGTTGGCTCCCCACACGACAAAGCCAATGCGGAATTCCTCCTGGCACAGTTCAAGAAGTGGGGCTGGGACGCCCGCATCGAGACCTTCGATGTGCTCTACCCCACGCCGAAGCAGGAATTGGTCGAAATGGTCGCGCCGACGACTTTCAAGGCGGCGCTGCACGAGCCGCCCATAAAGGGCGACAGCACATCGGCTCTCGGCGGTGCTCTGCCACCGTACAACGCATACGGTGCAGACGGCGACGTGACCGCGCCCCTGGTATACGTCAACTACGGAATGCCCGACGACTACGAGGAGCTGGCCCGCCATGGTGTCAGCGTCAAGGGCAAGATCGTGATCGTTCGCTACGGTCACGGCTGGCGTGGCCTGAAGCCCCAGCTTGCGTACGAGCATGGGGCGGTAGGTTGCCTGATCTATTCCGATCCGCGGGATGACGGATACTTCAACGGAGACGCCTATCCCAAGGGCGGCTGGCGGCCGCCGGAGGGCGTGCAGCGCGGGTCGGTCATGAACATGGAGTGGTACCCCGGCGATCCGACGACGCCGGGATACGGCTCGGTGCCCGGCGCGAAGCACCTGGCCATCGAGGATGCCAAGACGATCCTCAAGATCCCCGTGCTGCCGATTTCCTACGCGGATGCGACTCCCTTGTTGCAGGCGCTGGGCGGGCCGGTCGCACCGGCAAGCTGGCGCGGCGCCTTGCCGCTGACTTACCACATCGGTGCCGGGCCGGCGCAGGTCCATCTGCTGGTGAAGTCCGATTGGAGCCTGAAGCCGCTTTACGACGTGATCGCGGTATTGAAAGGCTCCACCGAGGGAAATCAGTGGATCGTGCGCGGCAACCATCATGACGGCTGGGTGTTCGGCGCCTGGGATCCGCTGGCCGGCACCATTGCGCTGATGGGTGAGGCGAAGGCGCTCGGCGCCTTGCACCGGCAGGGCTGGCGTCCGAAGAGGACCATCGTGTATGCCAGTTGGGACGGCGAAGAGCCGGCGCTTCTCGGTTCCACGGAATGGGTGGAAACGCACGCCAAGGATCTGCAGCAGAAGGCGGTGTTGTATGTCAACTCCGACACCAACGCGCGCGGCTTCCTGTCCATCGATGGCAGCCATTCCCTGCAACACATGGCCAATCAGGTCGCGTCCGGCGTGATCGACCCGGAAACGAACGTCCCCGTGCTGCAACGGGAGCGCGCCTTCCTCGAGGTCCGCGGCGCGCAGCCTAACGCCGTGCCGATGGCCCGCGAGATCGCCCGACTGGCCGCGACCGGCGGTGACGTGCCGCTGGGTCCGCTCGGCTCGGGCTCGGACTACAGCTCCTTCCTCGACCACCTCGGCATTGCCTCGCTCAATGTCGAGTTCGGCGGCGAGGACGATGAGGCGGGCATTTACCACTCGCGCTACGACTCATTCGATCACTACATCCGCTTCGGCGATCCGACCTTCGAGTACGAGGTCGCGCTCGCCAAGGTCGCCGGCCACATCGTGCTGCGCACCGCCGATGCGCAAGTGTTGCCCATGCGCTTCACGGATTTCAGCGCCACGCTCGACCGCTACGTCAAGGAATTGCACCAGGAGCTCGCCGGAGAGAGCAAGGCCGCGCAGCAGCAGCACAAGCTGCTCGATGCGAATGCGTATCAGCTCGCCGCCGACCCGACCCGGCCGGTGGCACCGCCGCAGCGCCTGTCCGACGTTCCCGACATCGATCTCGGACCACTCGATCAGGCTGCAACACGACTGCGGCAGAGTGCCTCAGCGTATGAGACAGCGTATCAGGCGCGCGCGTCTGCCGGCCTCGCGATCCCCGCGAGTCAATTGAGCGAGATCAACACATTGATGACGACGATGGAGCGGCGTCTGCTCGATGAGGCAGGTCTGCCCGGCCGCGCCTGGTACAAGAACATGATGCAGGCACCCGGCGAGCTGACCGGTTATGCGCCGAAGACGATTCCCGCCGTGCGGGAGGCTCTGGAGACGCGCAACTGGAGCCGTGCAGAAGAGTACATTGGAGTGACCGCCAAGGTGCTGGACGGCTATCGTGCGCAGCTCGACAGGCTCACCGCGCTGCTCAGCGCCCATTGATACGCCGGGGCGAGCCGGTCACCCGGCGTGCGCGGGGAGCGGGACGGCAGTAGTGCGTTTGAGCTCTTCCATGGAGAAGACCGCGCGCACCTCCGCACAACGGGTTGAGCTGATGAGGAGCTTGTAGACTTCATCGTAGCTCGCGACGTCGGCCAGCTGCAGTTTGAGCAGGTAATCGACGTCGCCGCTCGTGCGGTGAAACTCCGTAACCGACGGAATCGCGCGCACCGTCGCGGCGAAATGGTCGAACCAGGCCTGCGAGTGCTCGGCTGCCCGGATCAGGACGAACATCGTCAGCCCCGCGCCGACTTTGGTCGCATCGAGCAGCGCGACCCGCTTCTGGATGATCCCGGCCTCTTCGAGGCGCTTGATACGGTGCCAGCAGGCATTCGTGGAGAGGTGCACTTGCTCGGCAACCGCGGCCACCGCCTGGGAGGCATCGCCCTGCAGGAGGGCCAGGATGCGCAGATCCGTACCGTCGAGACTGGACATGGGAAATTTTCCCACAAAGGCCGTTCTGCGTAGTTTAAATGGAGAAGATATTTGACGCTACTTTGACTATCTTCCTGTCGACCGGCGTCAAATAAGGGGGCTCGGTGTTCACCCGCCTATTCCTCGACCACCCGCGATCGGTGGGCGAGTCCTATCTGGAGCATCAGCGCCACGCCTTCGGGTTCGGGATTTCGCTGCTGGCCGCCGCGCTGGCCTGCCTCGTACATGCGCTGATTCCGGGACTGTTCGTCCGCACGGGGAGCGATGCGATCACGCGGCTCCACGACCGGATGGTGGTCCACCGGACAGCGCCCCGCCGTGGCAGCCGCGTAATGCCGCTGCGGACCTGAGCAGCCCCGGCTCTGCTGCGCTGCGTACCCGCTTGCGCGGGCTCAGACCCTGCGGCCGTAGTACAGCGCAGCGACGTGCGTCGCTTCCGCGAAGAATAGCCACCGCTCGGTGAGCAACCCGATGGCCGCGCACGCCAGGGCGGCAGCCGTGGCCGCAAGGGGAGCGATCTCCATGCTGGCGATGAGGGTGAGGCCGAGCGGCAGAGCAAAGGCCAAGACCAGAGCCATCCGCCGCAGCTTGGCGGCATGGCGCCGGGCAAGCGCAAAGCCCATCTCGCGCAGAACGTAGTTCTCGGTGAAATGAGGTGCGTCCAGGGGCTTGACCTGCACGTCTTCAGGCGAGCCGATCGCAGCCGCGAGACTCGCGAGCGGTGTTTGCGTGTCGACGTGACGCCAGTAGGCGCATTTGGCGAGCCATGCGATCGCTGCCGCGGCGGCAGCGATGAGGTCCGTGGCCCCTGGCTTTCCCACGAGCGCGGTATGCAGCAGAGCGAACAGCAACGCTCCCGAGAAGACCGCGTAGATCAGATAGCCGGGCGCAGTATGTGAGTTGTGCCACTGCCGTATGGGCCTCAGGCTCGCGTAGATCATGGCGGTGCAGAGCACGGTCGCGAGTGAGGTGATCACCACGAGTGCTCCGAGCAAGCGGACCGCGACACGGTCGTGACCCGAGCGCAAGGTGATGGCGAAGAGGATCGCGACCGGATAGATGAGGAGCGCGCAGACGCCTTCGCGTGACAGCCAAGAGGATCGCCACTGGCTCAGCGCGCGCCACGCGCGCTCCATGCGCCCGAGATGAAGCATGGACGCCGCGAGGCCGAGGGATGCCAGGAGAAGCCCGACGGCGACGCCCGTGATGGCCAGGCGCGGCATCGTGGGCAGGAGACCCAGGACGGCATAGGCCCCGATCCAGGCGAGCAGGCCGAACGCGAATCCGGTCAGCGTGGTGAGGAGGAGGATGGAGGCGGCCGGCCTCATCGGCTGAGCGCCCGGTCCAGGAGCCTCAGAAGCGCGCCGCCGAAGCCCTCCCCGGTGCCGGAAGTCGCCTCGCGCGGCGCCGCGGGGATCGTCGCCCGCCGCGGAGGCAGATACTGGTTGGTGGGCCGATAGCCCAGACCTTCGAGCAGACTCTTTCCTCCACGGGCGGCAACCAACTTGGAGACGCCGCTTTCGGGGTCGGCCAGATCGCCGAAGTGACGCGCACGCGTCGGACAGGCCGCGACGCAGGCGGGCTCCCGCTCGGCCTCCGGCAGATTCCTGTCATAGATGCGATCGACGCAGAGCGTGCACTTGCGCATCACGCCCTCTTCCTCGTCGAATTCCCGCGCCCCGTAGGGACAGGCCCACGAGCAGAGCTTGCAGCCGATGCAGATCTCGGGGTCGACGAGCACGATGCCGTCCTCCGCACGCTTGTACGAGGCGCCGGTCGGGCAGACGGTCACACAGAGGGCATTCTCGCAGTGCAGGCAGGAGCGGGGCAGGTTCACGGTGCGCGAGCAGTCATCCGCGCCGACTTCGTACGAATGCACCCGGTTGAACCATACGCCGTCGGGCTCCGGTCCCTGCTTGTCGTAGTCCGGCAGCGGGCCGAACTTCCCGCCGCCGTTCCATTCCTTGCAGCTCACCGCACAGGCATGGCAACCGACGCAGGTGTCCAGGTCGATGACCAGGCCGAGTCTCTTGGCCCCCGGGGCGGCATCGGGCAACATGGTCATCAGCCGGTCCTCGAAGCGCGCTTGAGCCGCACCGGATTCGCACCCAGCCGCGGAGCGACTTCAGCGAACGCATCACTCCCGCAGGGCTCGATCCGGACCGTCACATCGAACCAGGCGGCCTGCCCCGTCACCGGATCGGAGTTCGAGTGCGGCGCGTCATCGCCCTCCTTCGGCAGATATTCCGAGATGACATGGTTGAGGAGGAACGCCCGGCGAAACTCGGGCGAGTTGTGCCGCAAGGCCCAGGCCCCGGCGCGCTTGCCGATCGCATTCCAGGTCCAGACGGTATCGCGATTCACTCCAGTCATCGTGCGCACCTGACATTTCAGTTTCCCGCTGCGGGAATGAACCCACACCCAATCGTCGTCCCGGATTCCGAGGCTGGCCGCCAGATCGCGGTGCAGGTACATGCGATTCTGGGGAAGGATCTGGCGCAGCCAGGCGTTGTGCGAGCCCCACGAGTGGTACATCGCCATCGGGCGCTGCGTGATGGCATGCAGCGGGAACCGAGTGCGGTCGGTCAGCGCCTCCTCCAGCGGCACGTACCAGATGGGCAGAGGATCGAAGAACGTGCGGATTCGCGCGCGCAGGCGCTCCGGGGGACGGCGATCGCCGTGCCCTTCGGCCGCCAGGCGGAATCTCTGCAGCGTCTCGCAGTACAGTTGCAGGACGACCTGCCCGTCATTCTCGATGAAGCCCATGGCTTTCGCACCGGCGAGATAAGCCTTGTTGGCGTGTTTGAAGTAGAGTTGCTCCGCCGGCAGCTCCTGCTTCCAGAAGCCGCCATTTTCGACGTAGCGGTGGAGCTGGCTCGCGTTCGGCGCTCCCTTGCCGGCGGCGAGGCCATCCTTGCCGCGAAAGCCGGCCAGCGGTCCGATTCCTGGTGCGCGCTCGTGCCGCACGATGTAGTCCGCGTATGAGGAGTACAGCGCGTTGCCTCGAGTGTCCGTGAAGTCGGGCAGTTGCAGCCTGCCGGCCAGCTCGAGCAACACGTCCTGAAAGGGACGGACATCGCGGCCGGGCCGTAACACCGGCACGCGAATGGCATCGGCCGGTCCATGCGCCGATCCGATCGGCCGGTCGAGCAGCGAAATGCAGTCGTAGCGCTCCAGATAGGTGGTGTCGGGCAACACGAGGTCCGCATACGCCACCGTCTCGGACGCGAAGGCATCCGCGACGATGACGAACGGGATGCGATAATTTCCGTGCTCGTCGCACTCGCTGAGCATGCGCGTGGTCTCGCCCGGATTCATCGCGGAGTTCCATGCCATGTTCGCCATGAAGAGGAACAGTGTGTCGATCCTCGCCGGGCCGGCCTCGAAGGCGCGGGCGATCGCCATGTGCATGAGCCCATGGATGGCGAGCGGAGCCTCCCACGAAAACGCACGGTCCAGCCGCAGGGCCTCGCCGCTCTCGTCGACCAGGAGGTCCTCGGGACCGCGCGGAAATCCGAGCGGCGGCCCATCCAAGGGCTCACCGGGCCCCATGGAGCAGCCGGGCGCCGGCCCACCGGGGATGGGCTTGGGATAGGGCGACTTGTATCGCCAGGAGCCGGGTGTGTCGATCGCGCCGAGCAGCATCTGCAGCACGTGAATGGCGCGGCAGGTATGAAAGCCGTTGGAATGAGCGGAGATGCCCCGCATGGCGTGCATCGCCACGGGCCGTCCGGTCATGGTTGCGTGCCGCCGCCCGCTCGTATCCGTCCATGGCTGCTGGATCACGACGGACTGGTTGAACGCGACTTCGCCCATCTCCGCGGCGATGCGCCGTATGGTCGCGGCATCGACCCCGCAGCGAGGGGCAACCGCCTCCGGAGCATACTCCCGGCTCGTGTAGCGCGCCGCGAGCAGCTCGAAGGCCGGGCGTGCGCGACGCCCGTCGCGCAGCGTGAACTCGCCCATCAACGCGGGATCGATCCCTCCGGCCATCGCGTCGGTCACGGTCTTGGAATTGCGGTCGAACGCGAGCTCGCGGCCGAGGCCGTCGCGCGCCATCAGGCCGTCGTCGGCTTCACCGGGAGCTACGATGACCAGGTGGTGCGCATTGGTGTAGCGGACCAGGAACTCGGTATCGATCCGCCCGGCCTGCAAGAGGCAATGGATCAGGGCGAAAACCAGCAGACCATCCGTACCCGGCCGTATGGGGACGAATTCGTCCGCGATGGCGGAATAGCCCGTACGAACCGGATTGATCGAGATGATCTTCGCCCCGCGTGCCTTGAGCTTGCCGAGGCCGAGCTTGATGGGATTGGAGTCGTGATCCTCCGCGACGCCGAAGAGCAGAAAGAGGCGTGCGTGGTCCCAGTCAGGCTCCCCGAACTCCCAGAACGCGCCGCCCACGGAATACAGCCCGGCCGCCGCCATGTTGACGGAACATAACCCCCCGTGCGCCGCATAGTTCATCGTGCCGAACCTGCGCGCGAAATGGCTGGTGAGCGCCTGTGACTGGTCGCGACCGGTGAAGAACGCGAGGCGGTTGGGATCCGAAGCGCGGATCGCGGCGAGCCGCTGGGTCACCATCTCCATCGCCTCTCGCCAGGAGACGGCGCGAAATCCTCCGGATCCGCGCGGACCCACGCGCACGAGCGGCGTTGCGAGGCGCGCGGGCGAGACCGCCGTCATGATGCCGGCGGATCCCTTGGCGCAGAGCACGCCCCGGTTCACGGGGTGATCCCGGTTGCCCTCGATGTAGCGAAGCTTGCCATCCTCGAGGTGCACCTTGATGCCGCAGCGGCAGGCGCACATGTAACACGTGGTACGGGCAACCGTTTTCATTGATGTCCCGCCGTCCGGTCTGCAGGAGCCCGCATGATGCGTCAGGTTCAGCTATTCATCCAATGCAATTACGGCAGGCTAGCCATATACTCAATGCATATGAACCTGCATCACCTCTCGATCTTCTTCGCCGTGGCCTCCCTGGGCAGCCTCACGGCGTCCGCGCGCAAGCTGCACATCTCCCAGCCCGCCCTGTCACGGGAGCTCAAGATGTTCGAGGAGCGCCTGGGCGTCAGCCTTTTCGAGCGGCACTCGCGCGGCATGCGGCTCACGCAGGCCGGCGAAGTCCTGAATCAGTATGCACAGCGCCTCTTCGAGCTCGAGCGTGCCGCCGAAGGCGCGATGCGGGAGATCGCCGGCGGGCAGCGCGGCCGCCTCGCGATCGGGGCGAGCAACACGATCGGCACATACGTGTTGCCGCGTATCCTCGCCGCCTTCCGGCGCGCCCGGCCCGGGGTCCAAGTGACGCTGTTCGTGGGTAACACCCAGCAGGTGTCGCAAGGCGTGGATGACCTGCGCTTCATGCTGGGCTTCATCGAAGGCCCCCTGCATTTCGAGGGATTGCGCGCCGCGGTTTTCCAGGAGGATGAGATCGTTCCGGTCGCCTCGCCCGACCATCCGGTCCTGGGCAAGCGGCGGCTGACGATCGGCGACCTCCGCGGTCAGCCGCTGCTCGTGCGCGAGAGCGGCTCGGGAACGCGGGAAGTCATCTGGGCGCGGCTGCGCCGCTGGAGCCTCGAGCAGAACCCGACCATGGAATTCGGCAACATGGAAGCGCTGAAGCGCGCGGCCGTGCACGGCGGTGGGATCGCCTGGCTGCCTCGCATCTGCATGTTGAGCGAATTGCGTGAAGGCCTGCTTCGTGAGTTGCCGCTGCGGGACCTGCGGATCGTTCGGCCGCTCACGGTCCTCAGCCGCGACGGCGCGCCGGTGCAGCCGGTCGCGGAAGCCTTCCTGAAGCTCTTACGGCAAGGCAACTGACGGGATATTCGAGCTCTGGGTGGAGCGGCCGCCGTACTCCGTATAATACCGCCGCCATCAGGCGCAGAGAGGGTTCCATGCATATCGACCTGAGCAACACGAGCGTGCTCGTCACGGGCGCCAGCCGGGGAATCGGCGCGGCGGTGGCCCGCGCAATGGGCAAAGCCGGCGCGAAGGTCGCGCTTCACTACCGGGATCAGCGAGAGCGGGCCGCCGCCCTGGCCGCGCAAATCGGCCCGTCCGCTGAAATCTTTCAGGCGGACTTGTCCAGTGTCGAAGAGTGCGCAGCGCTCTGGAAAACCGTGGCCGCGCGCTTCGGGCGCGTGAATACACTGGTCAACAACGCGGGGATCGCCATCTCGTCTCCGCTGGAGGCCGCCATTGGAGGTTGGGTGGAGGAATGGGACAGCACCATGGCGGTCAATCTGCGCGCGCCTGCCGTTCTCTGCAGGCTTGCAATCGAGCATTTCGTGCAGAAGGGCGGCGGCCGCATCGTCAACATTTCATCTCGCGCGGCCTTCCGCGGCGATCAGCCCGCCTATCTCGCCTACGCCGCGTCCAAGGGAGGATTGGTCGCCCTGACACGCTCCATTGCCCGGGGCTTCGGCAAGGCCGGCATCCTCGCTTTCAACGTGGCGCCCGGCTTCACGCGGACAGACATGGCGAAGGACTTCCTGGATCAGTACGGTGAGGACTACGCGACCAACGACATCGCCCTGCAGCGCTTGACGGAGGCCGATGACGTGGCCCCGTTCGTCGTGTTCCTGGCGAGCGGGCTCGGCGATCACTCGACCGGTTGCACGATCGACATCAACGCAGGCTCTTACGTCCACTGACCGGGCTCTGACCCGCGGGCCCGAGCTCTGGCGGAACCGTCATCTCACCCGATGACGTGTGACCCGGCGAGCTCAGGCGAGCGCACGAGCGGCGCCGGCGGCCCGCGCGGAAGCGGCACCCACCTGCCCCAACCGATACCGTCCCATTAATTTCATCAGACTGGTGGCCTGCTCGCTCAGCGCGCGTGCGGCGGCGGTGGCCTCTTCCACCAGCGCCGCATTCTCCTGGGTCGTCACATCCATCGACGTCACGGCCCTGTTGACCTGCTCGATTCCCGATGCCTGCTCGCGACTGGAATCCGCTATCTCCGCCATGACGTCCGTGACCTTCTTCACCCGCGTCACGATCTCGCCGAGCACCCTGCCCGATTCATCCACCAGCTTCGTTCCCTCGCTCACTTTGCCCACCGAGTCCTGGATGAGCGCCTTGATCTCTTTGGCCGCCCCGGCGCTGCGCGATGCGAGATTGCGTACCTCGGAGGCCACTACGGCGAAACCCCGGCCCTGCTCACCGGCCCGCGCGGCCTCCACCGCGGCATTCAGCGCCAGGAGGTTCGTCTGAAACGCGATCTCATCGATGACACCGATGATTTCCGCGATCCTGTTGCTCGCGTTGCTGATCTCGCTCATGGCAGCGACAGCCGAGCCGACGACGCTGCCGCCGCGATCGGCGTGCTCCCGCGCCGCGACCGCCAGTTGGTTGGCTTGCACGGCGTTGTCGGCGTTGTTCTTCACCCTCGAGGTCATCTGTTCCATCGATGCGGCCGTCTCGGCGAGACTCGATGCCTGCTCCTCAGTGCGCCGGCTCAAATCGAGGTTGCCGCGGGAAATCTCCTCGGCACCCGACTGAACGGCCTGACAGGTTCGGGACAGACTGGTCACGACATCGACCATGGCCTGGACCAGGGAATTGACCGAGGCGGCAAGCGCTTTGAAGTCACCCGACTTGTCGTCGACGCTCATTCTGGATGTGAGATCACCCTCCACCGCCCGCCCCACGACCCGCATCGTCTCCGCGACCGTGGTCGAGACGCTGTCGATCAGCTCATTGACGCTCTGCGCGAGAAGAAGGAGGTTGCCGGCCTTGCCGTGCATGGCGATGCGCCGATCGCTCGCGCCGGCGAGTACCGCCTGGATGATTTCCCTGGACTCTTGCACGGCCCCATCCAGAGCCCGCGCCTCCGCGACCCGCTGGGTGATGTCCCGCCCGATACCCACCAGGCCTGTCACTCTGCCGGCGGCATCGCGCAGCGGCACCTTGGTCGTCTCGAGGTGCATGAGATTGCCCGCCGGATCCCGGCATTCCTCCTCACGCGCCAGCAGCGGCTTGCCGGAGCGGATCACCACCTGCTCATCCTCATGATAAAGAGTCGCGAGCTCCCTGGAATGGAAGTCGAAGTCGTTCTTGCCGAGCAGCTCACCCGGCGTCTTCGCTCCCATGATGCGCGCGACCGCGACATTGGCGAGGAGGAAGCGGCCATCGACATCCTTCACGTAGATCAGGTCCGGAAGATTGTCGATCAGGGTCCGCAGCATCGCGCCGTCGCGGCTCGCCGTACTCTCCGTTCCGGGCCGCCGTGTGCGCGCAAGGACATACCCGGCCGTCCCGGCGGCCGCCGCGAGCGCGATGCTCGAAATGATCAGCACGTACGCAGTCATCGGGCTTTCCCCGACCCCCTTTGGTATGGGCCAAGGATTCCTGATCTGCTATCAATTGACCGAGATCGCTATCACGGGAAACAGACGTGATTTCGTGACACGCGTCTAAGCCCCGGGGCCCAGGCATGGGCCGCCCCGGGGACAGCCTTCTCAGTGCAGGGCCACCACCGCGACGGACATCGCAGGCAACCGGAACACCAGGTTCCCACCCTTGTGCATCCCCTCGAACGGAACGGGCTCGACAGCATGGGGGCGCTCGAAAGTGTTGTGCGCATCCATGGCGTTCGCGGTGAGCACCTGCCCGCTGGCGGAATGCGCGCTGGCTCCCGCGATGCGCACCGACACCGTGGCCGGGTGATGCGGGTCGAGATTCACGAGCGCCAGGTGCATCGTGCCGGAGGTATCACGCGCCGCCGCGGCGTCGACGGCCGGCAGCGCAACCGCGCCATACCGGTACGAGGGCGTGGCGACCTTCACCGGCAGGTACGTAGCGTCCTGAAACGGCACGTACATGCGAAAGACATCGTAAGTCGGCGTGAGGATCATCTCATCCCCGCGCGTGAGGATCATGGCCTGCAGGACGTTTATCATCTGGGCGATGTTGGCCATGCGCACGCGGTCCGCGTGGCGCTCGAAGATATTCAATGAAATCGCCGCCACCAGGGCGTCGCGCAGCGAATTCTGCTGATAAAGGAATCCCGGGTGGGAGCCGGGCTCCGGGTCATACCACGCACCCCATTCGTCGACGAAGAGAGCGACACGCTTGTGCGGGTCGTACTTGTCCATGATGGCGGAGTGGCGGGTGATGTATTCATCGATGCGCGCCGCGGCCTTCAGCGTCGACGCC
Source organism: Steroidobacteraceae bacterium (assembly GCA_036278795.1). Classification (GTDB taxonomy): domain Bacteria; phylum Pseudomonadota; class Gammaproteobacteria; order Steroidobacterales; family Steroidobacteraceae; genus 13-2-20CM-66-19. The sequence continues at coordinate 340,984 of DASUKK010000020.1, forward strand.
CATTCGTCCTCACCGAATCCCGTGGCGGCGCCCTTGTGTTTCCAGTTGCCCGTCGGTATCGAATAGTAGTGCAGTGACAACGCATCCATGAGATCACCCGCCCGGGCCATCAGGACGTCCGTCCAGTGGTAGTCGTCATCGTGCGCACCGCTCGCAACGACCTCGATCCCTTCCGGGGCATGATCCCTGACGAAGGTGGCGTAGCGGCGGAAGAGATCGGCGTAGTACTCCGGCCGCATATTGCCGCCACAGCCCCAGGCTTCGTTGCCGACGCCGAAGAAAGGCAGCCGCCACGGCTGGTCCCGCCCGTTCCCGCGCCGCAACTGCGCGAGCGTGCTGCGCGATCCGGACGTGATGTACTCGACCCAGTCGGCCATCTGCTGTGGGGAATCCGAGCCGACATTGCCCGTTACATAGGCGTCGGCGCCGATCATTCGCGCGAACTGGAAGAACTCGTCGGTACCGAAGGAGTTGGGCTCCATCACCCCGCCCCAATGCGTATTGATCCGCACCGGACGCTGCGCGCGCGGACCGATCCCGTCGCGCCAGTGATAGTCGTCGGCAAAGCACCCGCCCGGCCAGCGGATCACGGGGACGTGAAGCGCTTTGAGCGCGGCGAGCACGTCGTTGCGATAGCCCTGCGTATTGGGAATGGAGGAGTCCGGCCCTACCCAGAGGCCCTCGTAGATGCCGCGGCCGAGATGCTCGGCGAACTGACCGAAGATGTGGCGGTCGATTTTCGCTCCCGGGGCATCGGCCTGTACTGCGATCGACACCCGCGCCTCGCTCGCCTCCCGGGCGGACGCCACGGCGAAGACGCCACAGAGCAGCAGCGCCCACGCGCCGAACATCGCCAGGCGACTCAACTTGCTCATCGATCTCCCCCTGCTTGCGCCGCGTTCCGTCGCAGGCGGCGCGGGCCGCGGACGAGGCTTGGTAGCGCTACCGCCACGATCGCAGTATTGTCTTAGTTATTCCGGGTGTCAAGGCAGGCGCTAATCGTATCCGTCGGCGAGCAGATCCTCGTTCTCGGGGTGCCACCTGATGTAGCGCACGACGAAGGAACAGAGGGGTGCGACTTTCTCGCCGCGCTGCCGCACCAGCGCGAGCGCCCCCGCGACCAGCGTCGAGCCGACTCCCTTGCCGCGCAGATCGACCGGGACCTCGACGTGTGTCATGCCCACGAATCGGCCTTCGCGGCGGTAGTTGATGATGGCCAGCGCATCGCCCACCGCAAGCTCGAAACGCTGTTGCGCGGAATTGTCCCGGACCGTCGCCTTCATGACCGCTCCCGTCCCCCATGCCGTTGCGCCAATATTCTACGCCCGCCCTTTTCGCGCGAGGCGAGTCTTCGGCACCCTCCCGATCCGGGGATCGTGGGCAAGGATGAGCCTGCAGGCCCGTAACGCGGCCGTTTCGAAGTCAGGGTCGTCGGCCGGCAGAACCTGCCAGTGCGTCGGCTTCTTGCCGAAAACCCGGATGGACCGCATCCGCGGGAATTCCCGCCGCAGGCTTTCGTGGTGCTCGGAGGTCGTGGCCAGCCAGACACCGTTGTCCGCGGCGGGCAGCCGTTTCTCGCGCAGGATGAGCATGATCTTGTCGTCGACGTACACGGCGAGGCAGCCGAACATCGGCCGTGTCACGGGAGAGAGAGAGGCGATCTCATCCAGCACGAACTCGTAGGGTGCGGGCTTCGCTCGCCTGGCAGCCGCAATGGCGTTATCGAACGGATGCCGCTGATTTCGCCGACCGGATTTCGGCATGGCGATCGCTCACCGCTTGCTGCAGGCAAGCGCCTGGCTGACGTGGTCCGCGAATGCCCTGACTTTGGCGGATTGGCGGCGCTGCGCGGGACTCACGAGATGAATGGGGATCGCCGCCGCCTCCCAGTCGGGCAGCAGGTGCTGCGCGGCCCCGCTTGCCAGCTCTTCCTCGAACAGCCAGGTCGGCGAAAAGCCAATTCCCATTCCAGCAAGTACGGATGCTCTGATCACTTCGCTGCTGTTGGTCTGCAGGTTACCTTGCACGTGGACCGTCCGCGGGCTGCCCGGCGGCTCCGGAGCACCCGCTCCGGCCGTGAATCTCCAGGCGCTGCGCCATGGCACTTCAGTGTAAACGATGCAGTTGTGATGCAGGAGATCCTCCGGAGCGCGGAGGGCTTTTCCTGCCTTCGGCAGGCGGCGCAAGTAGTCCCGATGCGCAATGAGCCAGCGGGGCACCGTTGCGATTCTGCGCGCCACCAGACTGCTGTCGGGGAGGTCGCCGAGACGCACTGCGACATCGATGCCTTGCTCGATGAGATCGACGAAACCGTCGTTGAGGCGCAGATCGACCCTCACCCGCCTATGCCTGGCGAGGAATGAATGAACGAGCGGCATGACCCGCAGCCGGCCGTAGCCCACGGATGCCGCTACCCGCAGCCATCCGGTCAACTCCCGCTCACCGGTGCGCAGGGCGCTTTCCGCCTCCGCGATCTCCGCCACGAGGCGCCTCGCCTGTTCGAAATAGCGCGCACCGTCCTCCGTCAACGCCAGCGAGCGCGTAGTGCGGGTCAATAATTTTGCGCCGAGCTCGGCCTCGAGAGCCGCCACTTGCTTGCTGATGGCGCTCTGAGTGGCATTGAGGTCACGGGCGACCGCGGAGAAGCTGCCCGATTCCACGACGCGAACGAACGCGCTCATTGCCTGCAGTTTGTCCACGGTGCACCCGCCTCTATTCCACTGCGGAATGAATTATAGTCCTGCAAGCGTCTATATCAACCAAAGGGAATTTGTCAGAGTCCTCGCAAACCGAGCTTACGAGGAGACCTGACATGAGCAAACCCGTTGTTCTCATCACCGGCGCTCTGACCGGCATCGGCCGTGCGACGGCCCTGGCATTCGCGAAGGAGGGATTCCGTCTCGTGGTCAGCGGCCGTCACGATGACAAAGGTCAAGCGCTCGCTGCGGAGCTGCGCACGCAGGGCGCCGAAGCCGAGTTCGTCCGGGCCGATGTCCGTTTCGAAGGCGAGGTTCGCGGCCTCATCGACCGGGCTGTTGGACGGTTCGGCACGATAGACGTCGCCGTGAACAACGCCGGGACGGAAGGTGAGACAGGCCCGCTCGTCGAGCAATCTACCGCCAACTATGAATCCACCTTTGCGGTCAACGTGCTCGGCACCCTGCTGTCACTCAAGCACGAGCTGCGAGTCATGTTGCCGCAGCGCTCAGGCTCGATCATCAACCTTTCATCGATTGCGGGACAGGTAGGCCTCGCTGGAGCAGCCATCTATGCGGCCAGCAAGCATGCGGTCGAGGGGCTGACCAGGAGCGCTGCCCTGGAAGCGGCGGGAGGGGGCGTACGTGTGAATGCGGTGGCACCGGGCCCGGTAGAGACGCCGATGCTCGAGCGTTTCGTGGGACGCAATGAAGACGCCAAGACGCGATTTCTCGCGACCATCCCCGCTCAGCGGGCCAGCACTCCGGAGGAAATCGCATCGACCATCGTCTTCCTTGCGAGCGATAAAGCGCGTTATCTGACGGGCCAGAGCATCGCGGTCGATGGCGGGTTCACGGCCCAGTAGCGCGCAGGGTCACCGCGGGCGAGCGGGCAGCCGCCTGACTGGAGGCGGCAGCCAGGATGGTCCCGTCCGCCTGTTGCACGACGACGGCGAAGCGCGTGCCGGCGGGTCGATTGGCGTGCAGATGCAGCGTGCGGCCCCGCCAGTCCGCCACCCGGGTGATGCTGCTCACGACGTTCACTTCGGTGATGCTCGCGCCGGCATTCTCGCCGCCCTGCACTCTGGTCGTACGCACAGGATCGAAGCCGAACAGCCATACGGTCCCCGCACCGCTGCCGGAGCCAACCGTGATGTTGAGCTCCCGCGCGGCTGCGCGAATGGATGCGGGAACGACGGGTGCGGCGGCAATCCGCGCCTTCGCCTGGGCAATGGCGGCCGCCATGGCGCCGGCGTTCGACCCGACGAAGGGCAGCCCACCATCGACCACGGCTTCCGGTGTATAGACCTGCGCGTCATGTCGCAGCGCGGCATACCGGTTCTGCATCTGATCGATGCTGCGCAGCGAGTACGGGTCGGCCCACGACGCGTCGTTCCAATAAGTCACATGCAGGTCCAGCGCGAGCACATCGCGATCCAGCCCGCTGACACGGGCGAGAAGCGCATCGGCCGGCGGACAGTCGGAGCAGCCCAACGACGTGAAGAGCTGAATGACGACCGGCCGCTGCGCCGCGAGCGCAGCGGCCGGTCCGATCGCCAGCAGTGTCAGCACCGCAAGCCGCGGCATCGCGGTCCGGCTTCGTCCCGGGCTCATTCGCTGATTGCCACACCGCTGAACGTGGCGACCCCGATCGGGCTGGACGTCGCTTGCGGCGTGAGGTCGCCGTACGCATCTATCGAGAACACGGCCACATAGCCGCTGCCGTTCGCGGAGTAGATGACGGCGAGCCATTTGCGGTCTTTCGACACAGTGATGTCCGTAGGAACACCGGGCAGGGGCACGGATTTGTAGAATACCCCGCCCTTGGCGTCGCTGAAAAATATGGAGATCGCCTGGCCGGGGCTGTTGCCCGTGTACCAGATGTTTCCCGGTCCTTTCGCCACCCAGCATGGCGCATTGGCGGGATAGGATGGCGCCGGCCCGACGACCGGATACACCCTCCGCTGCGTATCGACGATGGCGAAGCTGTCAGGGCTGTGGGCTGGCGTGAAACCCAGAGTGTCGCGCCAGAAGGCCGCGCCCAGCGGCGTGTCGTGCGCATCGTTCGGAAGCGCAACCGAGGCGACGGAGCCGCTCAGAGCGCCCCAGCGCGTGAGACCTACCTGCTCCACCGCGCCCGAAGTGAAGGTGACGGCACCCCAGGTCTTGCCGACGGCGACCTGCGCGGCGGACGGGTCCGACAGATGCACGACCGACCCGTCAGGAAGACCCGACGGCCAGGCGTGGCTCTCCACGCAATTCGCGCCCGCTACGAAAAGATGACCGTCGGTGAGCGCCACGGAATCGGGCTTCGAGCATCCGGAAGCGAGCCTGATCTGCCTCCTGACGCGTATGAAGTCCCCATCCCTCGCGAGCTCGCTGACATTGCCCGATCCATAATTCGCCACCGCGCCGGAGTCGTCTCGCATTTGGAGGATGCCGGCGTTCCCGCTCGCGCCGCCGCGGCCGCCCGTAGGCAGCGTCTGCACCAGCGAGAGCGTGGGGGCCGCCCCCGTGTCCAGTTGATAAACGAGCACCTGATTCGTGCCCGGATCGTTCGTACTGGTAAGCACGAGGATGCCGCGGCCGCGCTCGCCGGCAACGGCCAGGCCGGCCGCGAGGAGCGACGCGCCAACCGTCACACCGGCAACCCTGATGATGGATCGAGTCATATGTTGGAACCGCATGGTGCTCTCCGTTCTTGGGATTCGTTTGGAGGAGGTCGGACGTCAGACAGATTTGTCGCGCTTGCCGCGCAGCAGGATCGAATCGAGAGCGAAGGGGCCGCTGCCTCCCAGCACGAGCGCGGCCAGGCAGGCGAGATAGAGCAAGTCCGTCTCGTACCCGGGCTGTCCGAAGTGCGCGCCCGCCGGCGTGACGGCGAGCAGCTTGATCGAGCTGAACCCGTTGGGAAGGTGCACGGTGAGGATGGCGACGAGAAGCACGATCGCCATCGGAATGCTGCAGAGCGGCACGAAGGCGCCGGTCAGCACCGCGAACCCGCCCGTGAGCTCGGTCAGAATGGTCGCCCAGGCGAGCAGCGGCGCCGCCGGCATGTGCAATGCGTGCAGGATGCCCGTGAATACCTGGGGTCCGCGCGCGAGCTTGGCAAAGCCGTGCTCCATGAAGCCGTAGCCGACGATGAGGCGCAGAGGTAGAGCCCACCACGCCCGGCGCAGCGTGGCGGCGGAGCGTGCGCAGAGCTCGAGCGGCGTTTCCATGTCCCTCAGTTCGCTCTCGACCGGCCGGTGTTACAGGCGCGCGGCGCAATCCGGGTTTGTGGGTGACGGACCGCCCGCGTTAGAATGATGCGGCTTGCGCGCCGCGAGCGAGTCGACTTTCCCGTGCCGCAGCAGGATCAGACCGAAGAGCGCCTCCGGCCCCTGATGATTCGCAGCCTGGAGGGGGATCCGGGCGCGCACCGTCAGCTCCTCGGCGTCCTGGGCCGCTACCTGCGTGGGTACTTCGCACGCCGCATCGGCAGCGGCACCGGAGAAGTCGAAGATCTCGTCCAGGAGACTCTCCTTGCCGTACATCTGAAGCGCGAGAGCTACGACCGGTCTCTGCCCTTCACGCCCTGGGCGTACGCCCTCGCCCGCTACAAGCTCATCGACCATCTACGCCGCCGCAACCGCTCGCACCAGGTGCCACTCGAGGATGCCGGCGCTCTCTTCGCCGCGGAAGACACAGAGGAGGGTGCGCTGCGCACCGATCTGGACCGATTGTTGCAACGTTTGCCCGACCGGCAGCGAAGTCTGATCGAGGATGTGAAGCTGAAGGGCCTCTCCGTCGAGGAAGCGGCGCAGAAGCGCGGAGTGACCGCGGTGTCCGCGCGGGTCATGTTGCATCGAAGCCTCAAATGGCTGAACCAGGCGCTACGCGATGAGAACGACTGACCTCATAGAGCTCCTCGCGCGCGATGTGCAGGCGACCCCGCCCGGGATCGTCAATAGAAGACTGCTGGCGGCCCTGGTCGCCGGCGGCCTCGTGACTCTCGCCATCGTCGCGCTGGGGCTGCGCTGTCAACCGCTTCTCGCGGCCGCGCATCAGCCGTGGTTCTGGATGAAGGCCGCCTACAGCGGCCTGCTCGCGCTGGCGGGCGCAGTCATCGTGAGGCGGCTCTCGGTGCCAGGCACGGGAGTCGGCGCGGCCCCGCTCGCTGCAGGAGTCGTCATCCTGGCCATGCTCGCCATCGGGACGGGCCAGATACTGTCCGCGGCGCCAGCCGGCCGCCTGGCGCTATGGTTGGGCCACACGTGGAAAGTCTGCTCACCGCTCATCCTGTTGCTCGCCATCCCTATCTACGCCTGCCTCATCGCGGCGCTTCGCCGACTGGCGCCCACCCGTCCCGTGCTGACGGGCGCTGCGGCGGGACTCGCCGCGGGCGCGCTCGCGGCGACGCTCTATGGGCTGCACTGTCCCGAACAGGCGGCGGCATTCGTCGCGAGCTGGTACACGCTCGGAATCGCGGCCGCGACCCTCCTCGGCGCGGTGGCAGGGGCGCGGCTCCTGCGCTGGTGAGCAGGTCCGCGAAAGCTTCTGTAACATGAGGCCCATCGCCCGCGAATAGCGGCGATGGGCGCCCCAGCGGCTCCCGCCCTTGCCGGATCAAAGGTGAGACGATGCCGACTCCTGTCGCCGAAGCCATGTCCCAGACCGAGCAGCCCCGCACCCGCGCGCGCCGCGAAATCATCTATCGCCATGCCTGGCCGGTCCGCCTGACCCATTGGATAAACGCCCTGACGATTTTCATCATGGTCGGCAGCGGACTCAACATCTTCGACGCGCACCCGCGGCTCTACTGGGGCCAGGCCGGAGCCGACTTCGACAAGCCATTCCTGACGCTCGGACCGTGGCCGGACTGGCTGACCCTGCCGAGCTACATGGACCTCGCGGATGCGCGCCACTGGCATTTCTTCTTCGCCTGGATATTGGTGCTCAACGGCGCGCTTTATCTGGCATGGAGCCTCGCGAGTCGGCACATCCAGCGCGATCTGTGGCCGACCAGGACGGACCTTCGCGCCATTCCGCGCTCGGTCATCGACCACATCAAGCTCAGGCACCCGACGGGCGAGGCGGCCAAGCGCTATAACGTGCTGCAGCGGGTCGCTTATGTCGGTTTGCTGATGCTCATCGTCGGCATGGTGGTGACAGGACTGTGCATGTCGCCGGGTTTCGACGCGTTCGCCCCGTGGCTGGTCGCGGCGCTCGGCGGGCGCCAGTCGGCGCGCACCCTGCATTTCCTCTTCGCCTCCGTGATCGTGCTGTTCATCGCCGTCCACCTCATCGAAGTGGTCCTCGCGGGACCGCTCAACGAGGTGCGCTCGATGCTCACCGGCCGTTACGCCGTCCCGCGGGAGCACGACTGACATGGCAATCATCACCAGGCAGCGGGCACTGATCACCAGGCGCCAGGCATTGATCGGCGGGCTCGCCGGCAGCGGCGCGCTCCTCACCGGCTGCAGCCGGATCCTGCAAGTCGATGCGCTCACCGATAGCACCAGCTTCCAGCGCGTGCTGGCGGTCGCTCAGAGCTGGACCCGCGCGACTCAGCGCTTCCTCCTCGGCGGCGGCGAGATGGCGCGGGAGTACAAGCCATCCGACATCTCTCCCCATTTCAAGGCGAATGGAACGCTGGACCCGGGCGGCGAGGAGTACGAGCGCCACGTCGCCCAGGGATTCGTGAACTGGCACCTGCAGATCGATGGCATGGTCGCTCATCCGCTCACGTTGAGCGTTGCCGACCTGCGCAGGCTCCCCTCCCGAAGTCAGATCACGCGGCACGACTGCGTGGAAGGCTGGAGCGCGATCGGCGGCTGGACCGGCGTCCCGCTCGCCCTGCTGCTTCGAGCGGCCGGCGTGCGGGCCGGGGCCAAATATGTGGTGTTCTACTGCGCCGACAACCTCGACGGCGATCCTGCCAAGGGCGGCGAGCAGAGTCCCGGGCAGTATTACGAAAGCATCGGTCTGACCGATGCGATGCATCCCCAGACGATCATCGCCTATGACATGAACGGCAAGCCTCTCGACGTTGCCCACGGCGCGCCGCTGCGACTGCGAGTGGAGCGGCAGCTCGGTTACAAGATGGCGAAGTATGTCCGGCACATCCAGTTGGTCAGCGATTTCAGCCGAATCGCAGGCGGCCACGGCGGCTACTGGGAGGATCATGGCTACGACTGGTATGCCGGGATCTAGCGCCGTAGCTGCCGTCCCAACTCTCTCGTGACAATCGCCCAGGCACTCGTCGCCTTCTGTATCGCCGCGGGCCTGCTCACCATTGCACCGGGGCTGGATACGGCCATTGTGCTCCGTACTGCCGCGGCCGAGGGCCCGCGGCGAGCGGCGCTGGCCGCCGTCGGCGTCGTGATGGGCTGCCTCACTTGGGGCGCGGCCGTGGCGCTGGGCCTCGGCGCTCTGCTGGCGGCTTCGGAGCTCGCCTTCACCATACTCAAGTGGGCAGGGGCGCTATACCTCTTGTGGCTCGGACTGCATCTGCTGCTCGAGCCTCGCTCGCGCTTCGACCTCCAGCTCACCGATCGCTCCGACACGCCCCCTGCCGGCGGGGGTAGCTGGCTGAGGCGCGGATATTTCACCAACCTTCTCAATCCCAAGGTCGGCGTGTTCTACGTCTCCTTTCTGCCCCAGTTCCTGCCGGCGCACGTGTCCGCGGGCGCTTTCATCTTTCTCCTCGCCGCGCTCCACGCATTGATGGGCCTCGCATGGTTCGCGCTGTTGATTGTCGCCACGCGGCCGGTCGCGCGCGCGCTGAGACGGCCCTCTGTCGTCAGGCGCCTGGATCGGCTGACGGGCCTCGTATTCGTGGGCTTCGGAGTGAAGCTCGCATTGATCCGGCGGGCCTAGCGACGCCATAGGCGGATGCGGCTGAAAGGCCGCGGCATGCGCCGACCCGAAGCGGGCCGCAGCCTGTGTTCTGCTAACCTTCACGTCACCACCATCGCAGTGAGGGCATCGCGCGTGCAGCGCGGCCCTTGGGAGAGGCCGCCTTGTCGCATCGCCTATCGGCGCTTCTGGGTTCGCTTCTGCTGGCCGTCGGCGCCGCGGCCGCGGGCCTTCCCTGCCACGCGCAGCAGGCGGGGCGATTCACCATGGCCCAGGTGCTGGGCTACCCCTTCCCCTCCGACCTGGTCGCGCAGCGATCGGGCAGCGCGTTCGCCTGGGTGTCCGACGAGCGCGGTGTGCGCAACATCTGGGTCGCACAGGGTCCCGATTACCGGGCTCGCCGGGTGACGAGCTACGCCGGCGATGTCGGGCAGGAGATCACCCATCTCCACTTCTCGCGTGACGGTAAATACCTCGTGTACGTACGAGGCGGCGATCACGACGCCAACTGGCCGGAGTCGGTGGAGCCCGATCCGGCGGCAAGTCCGCAACAGCCGCAAATGCAAGTGTGGGTGGTCTCATTGAGCGGGGGCGCACCGCGTACGTTCGGCCAAGGCGATGCGCCCACGATATCGCCCGACGGCCGGCGCGTGGCTTTCATCCATCTGCCCGAAGAGAGCGTATGGCTGGCGCCGATCGACGGCAGCGGCAAAGCCCAGCGCCTGTTCTTCGACCTCGGCAAGGATTCGGACCTGCGCTGGTCGCCGGATGGCAAGTCGCTTGCATTCGTCTCCGATCGCGACGATCACGGCTTCGTCGGCGTCTATCGCGATGCCAACACGCCGATCGAGTACCTGCTGCCGTCGACTTCGCGTGACTCGGAGCCCCACTGGTCCCCGGACGGAGGTCGCATCGCCTTCGTGCGGACCCCCGGTGAGGGCGGACCGCCTCAGTCCGTCCTCCAGAGACACCCCCGCCGGTGGTCCATCTGGGTGGCGGACGTGGCGCGAAACACCGGCGCACTCGTCTGGAGCAGCCCTGACACACTCCGTGGCTCGTATCCCGGAGGGGGCGCTCGCCTGCGCTGGGCCGCGGGCAACCGTCTGGCATTCGTGTCAGAAGCGGACAACTGGCCGCATCTCTACACGGTGTCCGCAACGGGAGGGACGGCGAGACTGCTGACGCCCGGTCAGTTCATGATCGAGGACGTCGCCATGACGCCAGACGGGCGGTATCTGGTCTATAACGCCAACACCGGCTCCACCCCCGGCGATAATGACCGCCGGCACCTCTATCGAGTGTCGGTGGACGGCGGCGCTCCCGTCGCCGTAACTCGTGGCGACCACAGCGCCTGGACGCCTGCGCTGACGGCGAATGGCGAGACACTCGCGTTCATCGATGCCGGGCCGAGGCAACCCCCCGAGGTGATGTGGGGACGTGTCACCGGCACGAGTTGGCACGGCGCCGGCGGCGACGCCGCGCCCGCCGATTTCCCCACGAACGCTCTCGTCGTTCCGCGGCCGGTCGAGCTCCACGCGGCAGATGGCACGGCCGTCCAAGGTCAGCTTTTCGCCGCTGCGGGCGGCGTGGCGCGCAAGCCCGGCATCATCTTCGTCCACGGCGGCCCGCCGCGGCAGATGCTGCTCACCTGGCACTACATGGACTACTACAGCAACTCGTACGCCGTGAATCAGTATCTGGCCAATCACGGGTTCGTGGTGCTGTCGGTCAACTACCGGCTGGGGATCGGCTATGGCCACGATTTCCATTATCCAGAGCATTGGGGACCGACTGGTGCCGCGGAGTATCAGGACGTGGTTGCCGGCGCAAAGTGGTTGCAAAGCGATCCCGAGGTCGATCCCAGGCGGATCGGGATATGGGGCGGATCGTACGGTGGCTACCTGACGGCACTGGGGCTGGCGCGCAATTCCGACATCTTCAAGGCGGGTGTCGACATGCACGGCGTGCACGACTGGTCGATGTTCGCCGGCGACTGGTTCGGCAAGCCGCTCGAGCGCTACCAGATGCCTGACATCACGGCGCTGAAGAAGATCTTCTGGCTCTCATCGCCCGATTCGGCCATCGCCACCTGGAAGTCGCCCGTCCTTCTGATCCAGGGCGACGACGACCGGAACGTGCATTTCCATCAGATGGTGGATCTGGTGCGCCGGCTGCAACTGCGGCACGTGCCCTACCAGGAGATCGTGATCCCGGACGAGATCCACGGCTTCCTGCGGTACGCCTCCTGGCTGCGGGCCGACCAGGCGACCGCGGCGTATTTCGATCAGCAATTCCTGCAAGGAGCGCACTGAGGCGTCACTCGTCCTCGAGCCGGAACCGGACGCGAAACGCGTAGCACGAGCTCACCGGCTTGCCGTTCTCGGTCGTGGGCCGGTAGTGGCCGGATCCGGCTCTTGCCAGGCGCAGAGCGCCGCCGTCGATCCGTGCGATTCCCGACGACTGGATGATTGCGGGATCCGCTGTCAGTCTGCCGTTTGAATCGACGCATACCCGCACGGCCGCAGCCCCTGCCTCGCCGAGCCGCCGCGCGGCCGGCGGATAGTAATTCTCCGTGTCAGGGAAACCCGCGCCCGGACCTCCCGTCACGCGCGCGACCGGCTTCGAGCCCTGAATGGGCATCGGAGGCAGGTGACTCAGCGTGGTATGCGGCGCGGTGATCGTCCTCGGATCCACGGGGACGTTCGGCGGGATGCGCGGCGTTGGGAGATCGTCCAGCCTCGGCATCGTGAGCTTCGGCGGCAGCGGCGGTTCCGGCCTGTGAAAGGTTCGATGATCCAGAATGACAGCACCGTTGATCGGCGCAGGCGCGCTGTCGACGATCCGCTGGGGCGCGCCGTTCAGGTATGCGTAGAGGATCGCCACGTGCAAGAAGACGATGGCGATCAATGCGAGCGTACGGCGCGAAAACCGGGAGAAGTCGTATCCGCCGTAGGCAACCAACAGCCGCTGGCCGGAAGCGGCGCTGGCCGCGCCAGCCGCCGCCGCGCCGAACTCGCGCGCGATGACTCGCGTGGCCCAGCAACAGCCCAGTCCGAAGCGGATGCGGGAGAAGGCTCCCTGCCGGACCGCCAGGTCGGCGAGCCATTCCTCCTCCAGCCGCGCCGCCAGCCCGGGGGGCGCCTTGCGCGCCGCGCAACTCACCAGATAGCGCGCCACCGCGCTGCTCGGATCTTGCCCGCTCATGCTGGAACTCCTCTGCTCAAGCTCGCGAAGATTTCGCTCGCGCGCGCGAGGCCGCTCGGCGTCAGACGATAGAGCCGCCGGCGAGGCCGGCCGGCACTCACGGGATCGATGGCTTCCCAGCGGCTGACGAACCAGCCGGCGGATTCGAGCCGCAGGAGGATGGGATACAGCGTCCCGGAAGCCAACCCGCTGCGCTTCTGCACGTCCGCGCCGGACAGCTCGTCGGAGGGATTCTCCAGAAACGCCTCCAAGGCCCGCAGGGTCTGGAGAGAAATCCGCACATCGTCCCGCTTACCCATGATCGCAAGTCTACATAGGGGTCCCGCGGAAAGCAAGCCCCGCCCGTGCTCACACCAGGACCGTGCGATAGAGCTCCAGCAGCTTGCCCCAGGCGCGCTCGGCGTCCGGCTTGTTGTAGATGGGCTTGCCGTCGTGCCGGGGCATGTCCGGCACGCACCAACCATGGATGGTGCCGGGATAGACCTCCACGTCGGCGCACACATGCGCCGCCGCAAAGCCGGCGCGCAGCTTGTCCTTCGCATCGGGTTGCTTCGAGTCGTCGCTGGCGGCGACGGCGAGATACATGCGCGCTTTGATGTGTGGGATCAGCAGATGCGGACTGTCGGGCTTGTCGGTCACGAGTCCGCCGCCATGGAAGGTTGCCGCGGCGCCGATCCTGCCGGACACGTGCGCGGCTGTCTTGAAGACGAGCGGCCCGCCCATGCAATAGCCCTGCGTGCCGAGCTTGTGCGCGCGATCGACCTGCGGCTGCGCGTCGAGGAAGGCAGTGTGCGCCTCGGCATCACTCTCGATCGCTCCGGCTGCTTTGATCGGTGTCGTCCATTGCTGGGTTTTGGCCCGATCCGCGGGATCGTCGAAATTGAACTTCGAGGCATCGACGACGACGGGCGCGCGTGCCGTGCGATAGAACGGATTGGGCACCAACACCGCATAACCTTGCGCGGCGAGCCGCCTGCCCATGGCACGGAATGCCGGCCGCAGTCCGAAAATGTCGGTCCAGATCAGCACGCCCGGGTGCGCTCCAGCCGCGGGATGGAAGAACGCGGCATCGCATACACCGTCGGCGGTTCTTACTTCGACGTCCTTCTCGACGATGCCGCGCTCCGCCCCAACGGACACGCCCGCGGCTGCAACGAGACCGAGGGCGGCGGAAGTCGCGACGAATTCCCTGCGCGTCGGAGACGACGTTTTCCCTTCCGCAGGATCATGATCAAAGTCACTCATGGAAGGACCTCGGTACCGCTCGAGTGAGACAGGCAGTTTATATCGTTGGTGCCCGTATGTCGCTCATGGGGTCTGCGGGGTTCAACCGAAAATTCATTGCAGCACGCGCAGCGTCGCCAGTTGCTCCGCCGCGAGATCGAGAAAGGCCCTGATCTTGGCCGGCATGTGGACGCGGCTGGCCGTGACGAGCTGCACGGGCAACGGCGGTGGCTCATAGGCGCGCAGCAAGCGAACCAGCTTGCCCGCCGCCAGATCTTCGGCGACCTGATACGACAGCACGCGCACGATCCCTTGACCGGCCCGTGCCGCGGCGAGCCGAGCGTCCACGTCGTTGACGAGCAGACGCGGCGCGAGGCGCACGACCGTCGTCCTGCCGCGTGATCCGAATCGCCACTCCAGCAGCTCCGAGGTCGTACTCGTGCTGAAGATCGTATCGTGGGCGGCGAGCTCCGCCGGCTTTGCCGGCGTCCCGCGGCGCGCCAGATAGTCGGGACTTGCCACGACCAGACGGCGCACTTCGCCGACGCGCCTCACCAGGAGAGAGGAATCCGAGAGCGCGCCGATCCGGATGGCGGCATCCAGGGCTTCGTCGATCAGATCCAGATAGCGGTCGTTGAGGACCAGCTCCACCTGGGTCTCGGGATATTTCTGCAGGAATGCAGTCACCAGGGGAGCCACGTGGCGCTTTCCGAACTGTACCGGCGCGGTGACGCGAAGAGGCCCGCGCACGGGGGCGGGCGAGATCGCGGTCACCGCTTCGTCATAAGCACTCAGCAACGCCCGTGATTCCTCGGCCAGCGCGCGGCCCGCCTCCGTGGGCGACAGCCGGCGGGTGGTCCGCTCGATCAAACGAGCACCGACTCGCCGCTCCAGTGCGGACAACGCCCGGGTGATTGCAGGCGGGGAGCGCCGCAGACGTCTCGCGGCCCCCACGAGGCTTCTCTGCTCGACGACCGCGACGAGCACGCCCAGCTCATCGAGACGATCCACGGATAATTCCTAAAATTGCAATTATGAGTTGCGAGAATGCCAGATTTACTTCGTATACAGCAAGGATACAATCGTGTCCTTCCGCGGGAGCATCGACACCATGAGCGAAAACCACCATCCCCGAATCACCCTGTACGGCACCGAGCGCTCCGGCCACGCCCATCGCGTGGCGCTGCTGCTCAGGATGTTGGAAATTCCGTACCGGTTCGTCAGCACGCCGGTCGAAGCGCGCCGGTCCGCCGATTTCCTGCGCCTCAACCCGCTGGGCCAGATACCTGTGCTGGAGGACGGCCACACCATCATCTGCGACAGCAACGCGATCCTCGTCTACCTGGCGAAGCGGTACGCACCGGGAAGCCCATGGCTGCCGCAAGAGCCACTCGCGGCCGCGAGCGTTCAGCGGTGGCTCTCCATCGCGGCGGGAGAGATCAAGTACGGTCCTGCCCTCGCGCGGCTCATCGTGCAGTGGGGCGACCCGAGCGATCGCGACTGCGCGCTGCAGATCACCGAGCGGGTGTTTCGCTTCATGGAAGCGCACCTCGGCGAGCGCGCATACCTCGCCGCCGATCACGCGACGATCGCCGATCTCGCCTGCTACTCCTACACCGCGCATGCGCCTGAAGGCGGCGTCTCGCTGCAGCCCTACCCGGCGCTGCGCAACTGGCTGTCACGGGTCGAGGCGTTGCCGCGCTTCGTGCCGATGGCGGGTCCTCCATGACCGGCACCGCATTCCATGCGGACGAAGTCGCCGCGCAGACGCGCGCGGGCGCGGTGACGATGCGATCGGGCATCCGCGATTTCATGCCGGAGCAGCATCGGACCTTTTTCGCGGCCCTGCCGTATCTGCTGGTGGCGACGAGCGGTGCCGCCGGCTGGCCGCTGGCCGCCCTGTTGGAAGGCGACCCGGGATTCGTCACCTCTCCGGACCCGGTGACGCTTCGCGTCGGCGCACTGCCGCACATCGCCGATCCGGCGGCCGGGACGATCCGCGCCGCCGACGAGATCGGCTTGCTCGGCATCGACTTCGGAACGCGCCGGCGCAACCGCGCGAACGGCATCGTGACCGGCGTCGATGCGACCGGATTCACGGTCGTGGTGAGGCAGAGCTTCGGCAACTGCCCGCAGTACATCCAGCGGCGCGCCGTCACGCGAGCGCTCGCGGCCGCGGGCCCGGGCCGGCAATTGACTTCTCTCGATCCCGCGGCGCGCTCGTTGATAGAGCGTGCCGACACGTTCTTCGTCGCAAGCAGATCGCGAGCCGGTATCGGCCCGGCCGGGGGCGCCGACATCTCCCACCGTGGCGGGCGGCCGGGCTTCGTGCATCTGGAGGCCGACACGCTCCTCGTTCCCGATTTCCGCGGCAACCGCTATTTCAACACGCTGGGCAATCTCCTGGGCGAGCCCCGCGCGTCGCTCCTCTTCCTCGACTTCGAGAGCGGCGATCTGCTGCAGTTGCAGGGGCTCGCCAGCATCGACTGGAGCGCCTCGGCCGCGGCCCTCGTGCCGGGCGCGGAGCGCATCTGGCGGTTCCAGGTCACGCGCGGGTGGTACCGGAAGCGCGCCGCGGCGGTGCGCGGCGCCTTCATCGACTATTCGCCCGTCACCTTGCGCACGGGCACGTGGTACCCGGAGGCCGGCGCGAATCGCGCGGCTGGCGAATAGGGACCGAGCCGCCCTCGACCGCCTCGCACCCGCGGCTGCGGGCCCGGCGAAAGTTGATCGCCTTCAGGGACAACCCGACCGGAGGCTGAATCGCGATCAGGCACGAAAGTTGCGATCGAAGCCGACACGCCGGATCGCCATGGACCCCACTGCGAGAATGACAGCCGCCCGCCGCGACCAAAATGAACAATACCTCCGGCGGGAGAGAGAAACGCTCGAAGTCACGCTGAAGAGCATCGGCGACGCCGTCATCGTGACGGACGTTACGGGCCGTGTGACATTCCTAAACACGGTGGCCGAGCGGGTCACCGGCTGGTCCATGGCGGATGCAAGAAATCAGCCATTCGAGAAGATCTTCCGGATTGAAAACGAGTTCAGCGGCAAGCCGGTGGAGCATCCCGTCGCCAAGGTGCTGGAGACCGGCGGCATCGTCGGCCTCGCCAACCACACGGTGCTGATCACTCGTGACGGCCGGCGCATTCCGATCGACGACAGCGGCGCTCCGGTACGGCTCGCGAACGGGGAGCTCATCGGCATCGTAGTAGTCTTCCGCGACGTCACCGAGCGCAAGCGCGCTGAGCTCACGCGCGCATGGCTCGCCGCCATCGTCGAGTCCTCGGACGACGCCATCGCCAGCAAAACGCTGGACGGCATCGTGACCTCCTGGAATCCAGCCGCAACCCGCCTCTTCGGCTACGAGCCGGACGAGATCGTCGGCAGGCCGATCACGACCATCATCCCGCCCGAGCTCCATGCCGAGGAGGTCGAGATACTCGCCCGGTTACGCCGCGGCGAGCGGATAGACCACTACGAGACCGTGCGCCTCGCCAAGGACGGACGTCGCATCGACATCTCGCTGACGATCTCCCCCATCCGGGGCGAGGACGACACCATCATCGGCGCGTCGAAAGTCGCGCGCAACATCACCGAGCGCAAGCGGAACGAGGAGCTCTTGCGCGAGGCCGACCGGCGCAAGGACGAATTCCTCGCGACGCTCGCCCACGAGCTGCGCAACCCGCTCGCTCCAATCTGCGCCGCGGCGGAACTGTTCAAGCACGCCAAGAGTCTGGCGCCTGAGCTGCGGGCGGCCACCGCCATCCTCGAGCGGCAGGCGCGGCAGATGACCCACCTGGTCGACGACCTTCTCGATGTATCGCGGATCACGAGCGGCCGCATCCGCCTGCACCCGGAACCGGTGGAGCTCAAGGAGCTCCTGAAGACCATCATCGACACCTATCGGCATTCCGCGGAGACCGCGCGGCACCAGGTCGCGCTCGTGGCGTCCGCCGAGTCGGTCTACGTGAGCGGAGACCGCATCCGCCTCACGCAAATCATCTCGAACATCTTCCACAATGCCGTGAAATACACGCCGCCGGGCGGCAAGATCGAGATAGCGCTGCGTACCGAGGACCAACGCGCGGTGGTGAGCGTTCGCGACAATGGCATGGGCATTCCTCCGGAAATGCTCGATCACATCTTCGAGCCCTTCGCCCAACTCGACAGGTCGTACGAGCGGCCCGATGCCGGACTCGGGATCGGACTCACTCTCGCCAAGAGGCTCGTCGACCTGCACGGCGGCCGCATCGAGGCGCGCAGCGGGGGCCGGGGCAAGGGAACCGAATTCGTGATCCATCTGCCGGCGATCGCGGCGACTCCCGCCAAACGCGAGGCCCCCCGTCGCCCGGATCCCGAGCTCTCCGTCAGTTGCCGAGTACTCATTGCGGACGACAATCATGACGCGGCGGTCAGCCTGAGTATGCTGCTGCAGTCCATGGGGCACGACACCCGCGTCGTCCATGATGGCATCGAAGCATTGGAGGCGGCGGAGATCTTCCGGCCCGACGTCGTGCTGCTCGACATCGGTATGCCGCGCCTCGATGGTTATGAGACGGCGCGCCGGCTGGCGAGTCTGCCTTGGGCGGCGACTACGCAGATCATCGCGGTCACCGGCTGGGGGCAGGAAACCGACCGGCAACGGGCAAAGGACGCCGGGTTCCATCGGCATCTGGTCAAGCCTGTTGATCTCGATGCGCTGCGGGAAGTGATGTCGGATGGCTGCGAGCAGCGGCGCGAGCCACCGCCGAGCCGCTACTGATTGGCGTTGAACGCGATGCAGATGCGCGGCTCGTCGCCGTCGTGCGGCTCGACGTAGTGCTCCATCCAGGAAGGGAAGAGCACCAACAGGCCGGTACTCGGCTTGAGCTGGATGTCAGCGTGCGCGTTGGGAAAGGAGCCCTTGAAGTCCGAGTGAGTGACTCCGGGGCGCGGGTCGCGGAACGCGAGCACGCCGGAGCCCGCGGGTACCTTGAGGTAGAAGCTGCCCGAGAGGAGCGAGCGCTCGTGCATGTGCAGGAAGTTGAAGCCCCCGCGGTCGTGCAGATTGATCCACGACTGGAGCTCGAACGCCTGGCCACCCCGGCCCATCTCGCCGAGCGCCGTCACGCACGCCGCGTGGACGGCCTGCCGCAGAGGTGCCCACACCGGCCGTTCCAGAACATCCATGTCCTTGCTGTTCCAGCCGCCACGGTTGGTGCGTCCCGCGGGCGTGGGACTCGCCGCGCGAGAGGCGAGAACCCAACTCGTCCACTCCGCGAAGCGCGGCTGCAGAGCGTCCAGGTGGGCCTGCCAGATCCGGGTTGGAAAGACATCGAATGACTGCAGCACGGGTTTCACCCTCGAGCCCTCACGGCAAACCGCTGAGGCGCACGGCGCCCGTCGGATCGCGCGCAATGCGAATCGTCATGCGCCGGCCCCGGAAGCTGACATCGCGCAGCGTCAGCGAGCGCCATCCCGGGGGCAGAGCCGGAGGATACGCTTGCACGAGCCCGGCTTCACGAAGCCTCAGCCCCGTGAGACCGTACATCAGGCTTTGCAGATAGGATCCGGATCCGGTGAGGAATGGGCCGACCTCGTTGCTCGCCGTCTCGGTGCAGACATCGTACGGCGGCTTGAGTGTTCCGCCCGTCTCGAACAGTTTGGCCCAGGCCGCGGCGGCGGACCCACGGTCCGCCTCGCCCGCGGCGGCCACGCGCGGCAGGATACCCATGCTCACCCGTCCGACGGACTGCGCCGTGTCGCTGCGGATGGCATGCAGGTAGTCATTCAGCCGCAATTCGGCTGGCATCCGGAAATCCAGCGCCGGCAGGAAGAGTAGCGCCACGGGTCCGCCGCCGAAATCCTTGCCATGAACCGTAACCGACGGCGCGAACGCGAGGTGATACTGCCCGTTCGGCGCCATCGGGATATACAGCCCGCGAGCGATGCGGTGCCAATCGGGATCGGGGGGCTCGCCGATGATTTTGGCGGCGGCGGCGGCGGTGTCGAGCGCCTTCGCTGCGCCGAGATTGGTGAAGGTATCGTCGGGAATGTCGGTATTCGACTCCGCCACCGACGTCACATGGAGGATGTGATAGCGCTTTCCATCCGGATCGGGGGTGACGCGACTCGCCCAGAAGCGCGCCACGTCGCGGATCACCGGCCAGCCGTGCGTGCGCAACCAGTTGCGGTCGCGGGTGGCGAGGTAGTACTGCCACTGTGCGATCGCGACCTCGGAATCGACGTGATTCTCGCTCTCGGCGAGCTGATGAGCGGAGTACGGTGTCTGGTCGGTGCCGTTCTGGGGATCCGACTCCCAGGGAAACATGGCACCCCGGTATCCGTGACGCCGCGCGCGATCGCGCGCCGCTTCCAGGGTGCGCTCACGGAAGGCTACGATCGACTCCGCGCGGCGCGGATGGAGAAGCAGCAACGCGGGGAACATCCAGGTGTCGCTGTCCCAGAAAACGTGGCCCGCGTAGCAGGCGGTCAGTCCACAGGGCCCGGCGGACCAGGCGGTGCCGGCCGTCGAGCTCGCGATGAGAGAGTAGAGCTGCGCATGCGCAACCTCTTGCGCCCGCGGATCGCCTTCGATCACGATGTCCGACCGCCAGAGCGCGCGCCAGGCCGCCCGCTGCGCGCTCATGAGACGCCCGAACCCCTGCGCCCGTGCCTGCCGCGCAAGCGTGAGGTCCCCGGCCACATCGCCACCCCAACCCGCCCGCGACAGAGCGACGTACTTGGTGAAAGCGTATGTGTGACCTTTCGCGACGGGCAAGGCCACTTCGAGCGCGAGCCGGTGCGCATCGTGACTCACGCTCACCCTGGCGGAGCCTGTCCCCGCCACCGGCAAATCGACTGCCGCCGCCATCGCCATGGACAGACCGCTCGCGGCTTTGCCTGACAGCCACAGTGACAGCTTGCGCGCATCGCCGCCGCTCTTCAGGACCTCCGTGTAGCCCGGATACCAGAGGGCGGCGCGATCGGCGGTGGCCGGCGGCCGCGGCTGCAACGAAATACCACGCGCCGCCAGCATCTTCTCCTGCTCGGGTCCGCTCCAGCGGGCGAGCGGAAACCTGGGGGCGTGCCGCGCCCACATCGTCAGCGGGAAGGAAAGCCGCACCCAACCGTCGTAGTCGGGGGTGATGGCAAGATGAACGACCGCGATATGCGGTGAGGCCTCGCTGACCAAGGCAATGGCCCGGACCGCGACCCGCCGTCCCCGATCGGTGTAGGAGTACCGGGTGGCGAGCGTCCCCGCGTGCATGTCCAGAGTCTGGCGGTAACCGGTGAAATGCGCCGCGGTCAACGGCGCCTCGTCGACCCAGACAGCCCTCGAGCCCGCATCGCCGGGCGCGAAGTCGATTGCCGTCCAGCCCGGCACCAGCGCGGGACGCGAGATGTCTCCCGCGCTGTAATCCATGAGACCCACCAGATACGTCTGTGCGGCGTCGATGCCACGCGGCGTGGTGACAGTCGCGATGTAGCCGTTGCCGAGCAGCCCGGGAAAATAAGCCGGCAGTTGCTCGAAGCCGGTGCTCAGACGAAAGCCGTTGTCTGCCGGCTCTGCGCAGGCGAGGAACGGCAGCAGCGTGCAGAGGAAAATGCACAGCATGCGGCCCGTCGGGGACGCGCCGTGGCGGCCGCGACTCCTCATCTCGCGCCGCCTGTCGCAGTATGGGCGAGTTGCAACGGCTTCACCGCCAGATAGACGGTGCTCCAGAGCTGCGCCGCGTTGGATTCATCCACGTCTGCGGCGGAGGAGCCGAAAGGCCGCAGTTGGTATCGTCCCGCTCCGTAGGACCACGACCACAGCTCCGCATTCTGCATGGCACGCGTGGCATCGATCGCCGACCATAGGGTCTGTTGCGCCTTGGCGAGATCGGCGCGCACGGCTGCCGGAAGGTCGTGCCTTTCGAGCTGCCGGGTGAGCCCCGCGGCGAAGAGCGCCTGCTGCCAGGACCATACGACCGTGCCGTGATAGGCATTGCGGCTGAAGAGTTTCTGCCGCGCGGGAGTGCAGAATACCGGGTTGGCGACCACCATGCCGACACCGGTCATGAGCCCCGCCGGGAAGGGACGCATCAGCGCCGACACGAGATGATCGAGCTCCTCTGGCCGCGGGTCCTCGAAGAGGAGCATGAACCCCTCATCCGAATTCATGACCGGGATCGGCTCACCCGAGGCCGAAAGCGACAGCGCGTGGAAGCGCACGGGTTGCGCATGCAGTGCATGGAGAGCGGGCGCCGACAGGACGCCCTGCGCGTCGGCATAGATCTCGACCGCATTGGCGGCCGCCCTGGGCCTGACGGTCACGGCGAAGAGCGGCGGGGCATGCTCACGCCAGACGGCGGCCATTCTTGCCGCGTCCGCAAACAGTCCGCGATCCGCCGCGGTGAGGTAAGGCGAAAGGAGGCCGCTCCGTGCCAGCCGCGCCACGGCACCGAGGGCCGCCGGAACCAGCACGGCATCGACATCGTAGGGATACTTCCCGCCGCCGAGACCGGTACCGCTGTCGCGCCAGTCGCCCACGGTCTGTCCGGGCTTCAGGCCGATGAGTCGCGCTACGCCCGGCGCCTGCGCAAAGGCCACCGCGCCCTGCACCACATAACGCAGGTTCCTCACGAGCGCCGCGCCGCGCGACCCGCGCAGCTCGAGCGGTCCGCCGACAGCGGCGGCGAGAAAGGCCGCGGAGCGCGCTTGCGCGCCGGGCCGCAGCAGCCATGCGGCGGCCACCGGCGCCAGCAGGTAGTCCTCATCGATCATCTTGTAGTCGTACACCGGCGTCGCGGAGCGCGACCCGTCGGTCTTCATGTGATCGAGCACCGCCTGCTCGCCGATATCCTCCTCATGCGCCACCTCGCCCCGGGGTGACAGGCGCGCGAGAACGGAATCCAGGCCGGCCTCGACCGCGGTCGCGCTCAGGACCGGCATCAGCAACCGCACACTCATGAGCGTGTCACGGCCGAAATAGGTATCGAAGCGCCACGAACCGGCGAGGAGCTTCTCGCGATACGCGAGAAACGCCAGGGTCTCGCGCGCAGCGGGATCCGCGGCAGAGGGATTGAGCAGCAGATCCCGGCCGGCGAGCGGGGCGAGCGGCTTCTCGCCCGTGAGCCCCGTGATTCGCAGTCCGATCTTCCCATCTTTCCCGGCGAGGATGCGCTTGCCGCTCAACCGCCCGTCGAGCACCTCGATCGTCAGGCGGTACCCGGCGGCCCCGTCGAGTCGATCGCGGGACCAGGCCAGGGTATGACCGGTGACGACGGGAGCCACGCCGACTCCGTGGGGCACCGTTCCCAGAGACTCATAGTCCCGCAGGACCCGAATGTTGGAGAGCGCCGCCCCATGAATATCGAGCTCTCGATCCGCTAGCGTCGCCTCGGCCGAAATTCCGTAGAGCGCCCTCCCCTTGGCATCGCGCGAGTGGACCGGCTGCGGCTCGCCCCGGATCTGCCATGCGGCGTGGCCCGCCTCGCGGGCGAACCAGAGGCCGACGCCGCTGTTTCCCGCGGGAAAGGCGACCAGGATGCGCGGCTGCGGGCCGGCGCGAAGCACCAGGTGCGCCGCGACAGGCCCCTGCCTGAGGAAGTAATTGAGGATCCTGCCTTCCCGCACCTGGAAGGCGAGCTGTGAGGACGCGGCGAGCGCCCGCGGCGCGGCCAGGAACAGGCCCGCCAGGAGACATGCGGCTGCGGCAGATCGCAGCATCACGGAGGCTCGGGAATGAACAACCATGGGCGAAAGCGTCCTCGACCGGCTTGTGGCGAATCGGCGACTTATAGCCTGTTCTCCCGCGCCCGTCACCCTTGCCGCAGTCCTCGCTGGCATGCCACTGCCGATCCGCCCCGCTTTGAAATTTTCAGTGTACCGGTAATAGCGGAGTTTCCCGGCTCGAACGTCTACTCCCAAGATGACCGCTCGATCCGCACCGGTCGTTTCGGAGAATCGCGTCGCTCGCGAGCTCCGCCCGAGCTGCACGCCGGGGACGTTGCGATCGCGCAACAACCGCTTCCGGATGAGGGTGATCATTTCACTGGGTCTCGCTGCCTGCCGCAGGCGGCACTTCCTACTGGGGGAATTTTCATGAGAGTCAAAGACGAGTACGCGCCCCGCCGGGGCGGCCATCCGGTCCGGCAACGGGCCATCGGGTCCACCCATACGCCGAACACCGTGGCGGCCGTCGTCGCCGGGATTCTCGGCGCGAGCGGCCTCGCCGTCACCGGAAGCGCGCATGCGCAGGCCGCGCCGACGACGCTGGCGGCGCCTCCCACCTCGGCGGAGGCCACCCAGAGCCTGCAAACCGTCGTGGTCACCGCCACGGCGACCTCAGTGAGAAAGCTGGATGCGAGCTACAACATTGTGTCCGCGTCCATGCAGCAGATCGCAATGGCGAACCCCGCGAGCACGGCCGAAATCTATAAACTCTCGCCTGGCGTGTGGCCGGAGGCATCCGGCGGCGAAACCGGCGTCAACATCGACGTGGCCGGCTTCCCCCTGGGTGGCGGCGATTCGCCCTATTTCACGACCATGATCCAGGGCACGCCCCTCTACGGCTCTCCTTTTCTGTCCTTCATGGACAACAGCTCGCTGATGCGCATGGACGACACGGTGGAGCGCGTCGAAATCGTCCAGGGCGGACCCAGCGCAATCTTCGGTCCGGGCCAGCCGGGTGCGACGGCGAACTTCATCCTGCGGACCGGCTCGGACAAGGAGTCCGGATCGTTCGGTGTCACCTATGGCTCCGAGGGAATGTACCGCGCGGATGTATTCGAGAGCGGCAAGGTGGCTGACGGCTGGTACGGCAGCATCGGCGGCTTCTACCGGCAATCCGACGGTGTGCGCGATCCTCAATATCTGTCCGACGTCGGCGGACAGCTGACGGCCACCCTGAAGCACACTCTCGACCATGGATCGATCATGTTCTGGGTCAGAACCCTGCACGACCATAATCAGTGGGTCGCCGACTTTCCTTATACCGTCTCCAACGGATCGGTTCACACCTATCCGGGCTTCGATCAGCTCGACTCCACCTACAACAGCAAGCAGCTGGAGAATTTCCAGGTGCCCGATCCGGCATGCAACTGCTTCCAGCCCGACGATATCAGCCGGGGTCGCGGCGCGCAGCTGAACTACCTGGGCTCGGAGCTCAAGGAGGCATTCGACGGCGGCTGGTCGATCAGCAACAACTTCATATTCGACGGCGGCCTCGTACCCACGTACGCGCTGGTCAACAACGGGAATCCCTCCACGCTGTCAGACTACATTGCCACGCAGTTGACGCTGCCCGGCGTCCTCACCCCGGCCATGGTGCAGGCCACCTACACCAACGGCCAGGCGGTGAACCCCAGCCAAAGCGTGGTCACTCAGCAGGTCTGGAGCGTGCAGAAGAAGATCGTCAACGTCATCGATGAGTTCCGCGTCAACAAGGATCTCGGATTCGGCAATACCGTGACCTTCGGTGTGTATGCAGCCCACTACACCATGAACGACGATTGGTCGCTGAGCTCCAACGTGCTGATCACCAATCAGCCGAACGCCTCGCCGATCATCCTGTCGGCCAGCACGGGCGGAAACGTCTACCACGTGACCAGCCCTCAGGGCATCGTGAACGCCAACGGAGGCTACTACATCCTGCAGAACGGCCGCGCCACGAATATCGCGCCGTATATCTCCGACTCGTGGAAGATCGATCGTTGGCTGTTCGATGCCGGGCTGCGCGTCGAGCACATCAACCTGGATCAGGAGACGACCAACACCGCGGACGTACAGATGGGGTCGGCGTTCGATCTGTGGGACAACGCGGTCACCCTGCCAAACGGGACGTGGTCGCACGGCGATGAGAACAACACCATACCGACATTCTCCGTGGGCGCCAATTACGAATTCAACGACAATATGAGCGCCTACGTGCGCATCAACAATGGCGTTCTTTTCGAGAACTTCGACAGCGTACGATGCAACGTCAGCAACGGCTCGAGTGGCTGCCCGAACAGAACGCCGCTGCAGACCGTGCGCAACTACGAGGGCGGCTTCAAGATCCAGAATCAGTGGACGCTCATCGACGCATCGGTTTACCGCAAGACCTTCAAGGGAATCGCGTACACGCCCACGAACATCCAGAACGTGCCGATCGGTCCCGCTTCCACGTTTGGATCCAACTCCACTGGCGGGCGAATCGACGGCAGCGTAACGCCGTTCGCTACCAGCAGCACCGCACCACTGAGCACCTTCAAGATAACGGTCAGCGGCATCTTTGAAGATGCTTCCTACAAGGACTTCCAGGGCTGCTTCATCTACACCAGCATCACCAATCAGCAGGTGTGCGGCGCGATCAACGGCAACCAGCTTGCGCGTCTGCCGAAGTTCCAGGTACGGCTGACACCGAGCGATACCCAGTCTTTCAACTGGGGCACCCTGACCGAGCAATTGACGTACGAGCACATCGGCAAGCGCTTCCAGGACGAGTCTAACCTGACGCCGTTGCCGGCTTATTACGACCTGGCTTTCGGCGTCGATGCCATGATAGGGGAGCGATTCGAGCTCCGGGTACTCGGCTCGAACATCACCAACCAGCTCGGGTTGACCGAGGGTAATGCCCGGTTCGGCGGCAACACGGTGCAGAACAACGTCGGGTTCGGCCGCTCGATCCTCGGACGCGAGATCAACGTAACGGCCAAGTACTACTGGTAATGCCACGCAGGCAATTTCCCTGAGGAGATCCCCCTCGCGTCATCCGGCGCGAGGGGGATCGGGGGGACGGAGCCCGGGAACGCCGTCGCGCGATCGAGGTGGAGCGCCCGCGACCGCGCTGCACCGCGCACCTCACCGTGCGACAATCATCGGCAGTTCCCTTCGATCCGGGTCGAATTCCAGTGAGCGTTCCGGCTTCCGTCCGCGAGGCGATGCGCGCCGTCAGCGCCCAGCTTCAGGCCGGCCAGTTCCGCGCCGCGCACGATCGTCTCGAGGCGCTCGTCGCCGCGAATCCCACCTTCGCCGAGGCGCAGCGTCTGCTTGCCGGAACGAAGCTCGCCCTCGGCGATCCCACGGCCGCTGAAGCGCTGCTGCGACGCGCGCTCGAGGTGGATCCTGCCTGGACGCCCTCCCTCACGACGCTGGGCGAACTGCTGCTCGCGACCGGTAGAGGGAGCGAAGCCGAATCAGTGCTGGAACGCGCGCTCGCGGGAGGAGCCCCGGACCCTCGGGCCGCAGTGGTGCTCGCTCGCCACTACAACGCTACCGGCCGGGCGGCGCTGGCTCTTGCCGCCATCACGCCCTTCGCCGGGCAGGGCAGAATGGACGCGGAGCTTGCCACGCAGCACGTCACGGCACTCGTCGCGTTGGGCCGGCAGTCGGAAGCCATCTCCGTCTATGGCAGTCTCGCCGCCGCGGCGCCGGACAACCCCGTGCCCGCCCAGGCGCTCGCCATCGCCCTGCACGCGGGTGGCCGCCATGCGGAGGCCGCTCAGATTGCGCACAGGGCGCTTGCCCGAGGCTTCAGGACTGCGACACTTTGTCTGACGTACGCCAGGAGTCTGATGGCGGAGGGCGCGAACGATCGCGCCGAGACCGCGTTGCGCGACTGCCTCCGGCTCGACCCGCGTCTCACGGAGGCGCACAACAGCCTCGCGCAACTGGTATGGGTTCGCACGGGCGATCTCACGCAGGCGACCGAAGCCCTCGACCAGGCGCTGCGAGCCTTTGGCAATGACGATGCACTCTGGGCGACGAAGGCGGCCATTCTTCAGGGCGCCGGCGATGCCCGCGGCGCCTACGCGTGCCTCGCGCCTCGCGCTGAACGCGTCCAAGCGCCGCCCGTGTTGCTCGTGCGCGCGGGACTCTCGGCACTCGATTTCGATCCCGCCCAGGCGCTGTCACTCGCGCAACGGGCCATTCGTTCCTTGCCTGACAACACTTCTGCCCGCAGCCTCCTCACCGCGGCCCAGCTCGGCGTCGGCGACGTGCGCGCCGCTCTGCAGAACTGCGACTCATTGCTGGCGCAGGCACCGGACGATCAATATTTCATCGCGCTGCAGACGACCGCGTTGCGCCTCCTCGGCGATGAGCGCTACGCGCGGCTCTGCGACTACCGGAATCTCGTCCTCCCGCTACACATCGAGCCGCCTGCCCCTTGGACGGATCTGCCGACCTTTCTGACGGATCTGACCGCGAGCCTCAACCGCCTCCACGACCCCGATGGGCATGCGCTCCTCTTCCAATCCCTGCGTCATGGGACAGAGACCACTCAGGATCTGACACGCCACGGCGACCCCGCGATACGTGGACTCTTCGAGGCGTTCGCGCAGCCCATCACCCGATACCTCGAGCACATCGGCCAGGGCAGCGACGTCCTGCGACGGCGCAATCATGGCAATTGGCGCTTCAACGGCAGCTGGTCGGTGAGGCTGCGCAACCGCGGCTTTCACATGAGCCACGTCCACCCGCGGGGCTGGATCTCCTCAGCCTTCTATGCGGAGTTGCCCGACGTGATGGCCGAGGCGCGCACGGACGAGGGCATCCTCAGCTTCGGCAAGCCCGGCCTCCTGACGACGCCCGCGCTCGAACCGGAGTATTCGGTCCGGCCGACACCCGGCATGCTGGTGCTCTTCCCCTCATACTTCTGGCACGCCACCGTGCCCTTCCAGAGCCCGCAGCCGCGCCTGACAGTCGCCTTCGACGCGGTGCCGGAGCGGTGAGTGTCTGTCGCTTTCAGATCTGATCGCGTGATCGCGCAGGACGGGGGCTTCGCCGATCAGGCGCACATGGTGCGCTCGATCCGCCACGCGAGGGGGCTCTCGCCACGAGTGCTGCGAGCTCACGGGCGAGTGCCGTGAAATCCCGGGCGCACCTGTCGATCCCGGCAGGCGGCGTTCGGCTATTGGACGAACCCAGGCGCAAAGCCGCAACCCACCAGCAGAATCGAGGAGCAGGACCGTGGCCGAACTGACCGTAACGACTTTCCTTAGCGTGGACGGCGTCATGCAAGCCCCCGGCGCGCCGCAGGAGGACACCTCCGGCGGATTCCGTCACGGCGGCTGGGTCTTCCCGCATGCCGATGCCGAGATGGGCGCGATCGTGGTCGACAATTTCTCGAAGGTGGAAGCGTTCCTCCTGGGCCGCGGCACCTACGATATCTTCGCCGCGCACTGGCCGCGCATCACCGATCCCAACGATCCCATCGCCGCCAGGCTGAATGCGCTGCCGAAGCACGTTGCCTCGCGCTCCCGCGAATCGTTCGAGTGGCAGAATTCCTCACGGGTGCGCGACGTCGCCGGCGAAGTCGCGAGCCTGAAGAAGCGCTACCGAGGCGAGCTTCAGGTCCACGGCAGCCCCGGGCTGCTGCAAACCCTCATCCAGCTCGATCTGGTGGATGAATACCGCCTGTTGACCTTTCCCGTGATCCTCGGGAGCGGAAAGCGTCTCTTCGGATCGGCGTCGCTCTCCGGCGCGCTGACGCTCAAGGAATCCCGAACCTCGACGACAGGCGTCGTCTACAGCGTCTACCGACGCTCCGGCCCCGTGAAGACGGGATCTTTCGCGCTCGAGTAACCGCTCAGACGGCCCGCTTCAAAAACTCCACCGGCGCCCGCAGTGCTGGTGGATGAAGCAGGCCATCCCTACACCGTCGATAGCGAAGCGGTACGCCGACGGGGAAATCACAGCAATTTCAGGAAGCGCATGACCATGCGCTCGATGCGCCACATCTCCGGAGGCTGCTCTTCCTGCTCTACCGCCGCCAACGTGCTGCGCAGGCTGCCGTCGAGATACCCCTCCAACACGGCCGGATGGATGTAGCACTTGCGGCAGATCGCCGGCGTGTTGCCCAACCGCTTCGCGACCTCCCTGATGGCTGCGACCTGCGCCTTCTTCGTCGGCGGCTCGCGCTCCTGGACGGCGAGCGCGAGGACCGCGAGATTGGTGGCGGCCCACGTGCGGAAGTCCTTGGCCGTGATGTCGCGACCCGAGATCTCCCGCAGATACTCGTTGACATCCGCCGAGTCGATGCAGTGCCGCTCGCCGGCCTCGTCGATGTACTGGAAGAGCTCGGAACCCGGCAGGTCGCGGCAGTTCTTCACCACCCGCGCGAGCTTGCGGTCGCTTACCCGACTGACGTGGCGGATGCCGTGCTTGGCGCGAAAGTCCAGCTCGATCCGGCCGCGCGTGATGCGCACGTGGCGGTTACGCAGGGTGGTCAGCCCGAAGGTGTTGTTCTGCGAGGCGTACTCCGGGTTGCCCACGCGCGCCAGCGTGTCTTCCATCAGGCGCACGACGGCGGCGAGGACCTTCTCCCGCGGCAGGTCCGGTAGACCGAGATCGGCCGCGATGCGACGGCGGATCGCCGGCAGCGCCTGGCCGAACTCGAGCATATGCTCATATTTCGTTTCATCCCGAGTGCGTCGCCAGCGCGCGTGATAGCGATACTGCTTGCGCCGCCGCGCGTCCCGTCCCGTGGCCTGCAGGTGCCCGTTCTCCAGGGGGCAGATCCACACGTCCGTCCACGCGGGGGGCACGGCCAGCGCCTTGATGCGGGCGAGCTCCGCGACATCCCTGATGACCTTGCCCTTAGGGTTTCGATAGACGAAGCGGCCCGCGGCTCCCTTGCGGGTGATGCCGGGCTGCCGGTCGCTGACGTACCGCAGCCCTGCGATCCGGGCCGCAGACACGTTTTCCGGGGAGGGAACCGGGATATCCGGCTGCGAAGATGTGCTGTCCATGGATCATCCAGTAACGCTGAAGCCGTCGGACCGCTTCATTGAGGTTCAACGTGCAGAGCCGCGGGTCGGATCCCCCGGGCTCGCTGCCCAGCCGGGACGGCAAGCCATTCGGGCGCGGCCCGGATTGTCCGGTCTGACCCCGCCACGGGATAATGCAGTCCACACAGGCCACCGCCATCGATATGGATACCGTCCCGCTCCTCGAGCCCGCCACCGCCCGCAGAGTCTTCAGCGGGCAGATGGCCTTCCTCGCCGTGCTGCTCTCGGCCATCGCGATTTCCAATGTTTTTACCGAGATCGCCGATCGGGCCCGGGACGGCGTGCACCTGGCAGCCTGGCAACCGTTGACCTCGGAGTTCTCGAGCGTCGTTTGCCTTTGGCTGCTGGTACCGGCGATTGGCTGGTGGCTCAGCCAGTTCCCGCTGGTGCATGGCGGCTGGGCCCGCAGTCTTCCGGCGCATTTGCTTGCGACTCTCCCTTTCTCACTGGCGCATGTCGGCGGCATGAGCGGCCTGCGCTACCTGGTCTATGAGCTCATGGGCAGCCACTACGACGTCGCGCCGTGGTGGCCGATCTGGCTCTACGAATACCGCAAGGACTTCATCACCTACTGGCTGCTCCTCGTCTGCATCGTGGCATTCCGGTTGTATGGGCTTTGGGTGGACTCGCGCCATTCCTCTGCCATGAAAGAGCAGCAAGTGCGCATCGCGGGCGGCGCCGCCACGATAAGTGAAGCCGCCGGCGATACTCCGCTCGAGCGCCTCGTGGTGCGCAAGCTCAATCGCGAATACGTCATCGCCGTCGGCGATGTCGATCGGGTGGAGGCTGACGGCAACTATGTAAACGTGTACGCTCAGGGAAACACCTACCCCAGGCGGGAGTCACTTGCAGCCCTGGAGAAGAAGCTGGATGCACGGCGCTTCGTGCGGGTGCACCGCGGACAACTGGTCAACGTCGATCGCATCCGCGAGATCCAGCCCTGGGATCATGGCGATTACCGCATCGTGCTGCAGGATGGCACCTGCGTGAATCTCAGCCGCCGCTACCGCGCCCGCCTCCAGCACCTGCTGCGTTGAAACCTCACCGGAAGCCGCCATGATGCGCAAAATCCTTTCATCGGCGCTCGCACTGACCGGCGTGCTCATCTTTCTCGGTGCCTTCGGCCACAGCTTCGGGGGCCGCAAGGCGCTGGACATCGGCCTCGCCCACGCGGCACTCGACATGCACACCGAAAAGCTGATCTACCTGGTGTGGTACTTTTGCGGCGGTTGCATGCTGGTGTTCGGGCTGCTGGTGATCGCCAGCGCCTGGCGCGCCTGGCGCGGCGAGAAGAGCGGCCTGTCCGCCTCCAGTTGGATCGGAATCTTCTATCTGGCGACGGGCATTCTGTCGCTCGCCTACATGAAGGAAGCGTTCTGGACCGTCTTTGTGGTTCTCGGGGGTCTCGCCCTCATCCTGTCGCTGGCGCTTGCATCAGGACGGGAAAAGCCTGTCACGTAGCTCGCGCAGGCTCCCGATCACGGCGAAGGCTCCTGCCCTTGTCAAATCGGCGGCGCTGAAGAGGGCAGCGGGAGGGCGGAACCCGATGACCCGCATGCCCGCCTCGCGAGCGGCGATGATTCCGACCGGGGAGTCCTCCACGGCGATCGTGCTCTCGCTTCGCGTCTGCAGCAGCCGGGCGGCCTCGAGATAGACGTCCGGTGCCGGCTTCGGCGCGGCTACGTCATCGCGCGTCACGATACGATCGTCGAATACGGGCGCTAATCCGACCGCCTGCAGCATCTCTCGGACCAGACGCCGGCTGGAATTCGATGCCACCGCGAGCCCGATCCCGTTCGCGGCCAAGTGCGTGACGATTTCCTCAGCCCCTTCGATGGGCCGGACCTCTTCCACGATGAGCTGCGACGCAATCCCCTCGACGACCATTTCAGCGTCCCCAGGCAGTGCCACACCTCGCTCCCGTGCCATGCTTCGAAGAAAGTCGTCGTTGGCAATACCGGTGCTTTGAGACCTGATCTCTTCCACACCCAGTATGATTCCCCACCGCGCAAGAGCTCCCTGGAGTGCTTTTGCGTGAACCCTCTCGCTGTCGATCAACGTGCCGTCGCAGTCGAAAACCACCGCGGATGGCACGCCCGTGGTTGAGGACGTTATTGAAGACATCGCCGGATCGTACCGAATTCCGGCTGAGGAAGGCTGGCCGGAGCAGGTTTCGGCTGAGGGAGGCTCTCTGGAGCATGCTTTCCCCTGAGATTGGTCATCCGCGGGGCGCCGCTCGTCCTGGCGCAGCGCCGCTCGTCACCAGGCCGCTGGCGCACCGGCGGCGAACGCCCTAAGGTCGGCCCGCGATCCACACGGAGCCCTGTCAATGAGACGATCACGCCCCTCGGCCGTCGCCCTGCCGGCCGCTTCGCTAGCCGCTCTGCCGCTCGCCGCGCTGCTCCTCGCCAGCGGGTGTTCCGGCCCGAAGGCGCCGGCCGGCGGAGATCTCGCGGCGGGCCGTCCGTCGCCGTCTGGGAACGCGCCAGCGGCCGCCGCGCAGCCAACGCCCTCCGGCTGGTCGGCCTATGGCGGCGACCCCGGCGGTACTCGCTATTCACCGCTGACACAGATCACGCCCGCGAACGTCCGCGAGCTGCGCGTGGCCTGGACGTTCCGCACCGGGGAGCTGGGCAAGGGCGTCACGGACTGGACGCGCTCCGCCTTCGAAGCCACTCCGATCCTGTACCGCGGGGTGCTGTACTTCACCACGCCAAGTACCAATGTCGTGGCGGTGGACGCCGCGACCGGTGCGCTACGCTGGCGGCACGACAGTCACAACGATGACCGCCTGCACTATTCGGATGGTGTGTCGCGCGGCGTATCGTTGTGGTTGGACGCCTCCAAGCCCGAGGGCGCCGAGTGCCAGGCCCGCATCTACGCCGCGACGCTCGACGGCAGGCTCCTTGCGCTGGA
Organism: Steroidobacteraceae bacterium; assembly: GCA_036278795.1. Classification (GTDB taxonomy): domain Bacteria; phylum Pseudomonadota; class Gammaproteobacteria; order Steroidobacterales; family Steroidobacteraceae; genus 13-2-20CM-66-19. The sequence goes on from DASUKK010000020.1 coordinate 374,606, forward strand.
TGCGGCAAGCGGCAAGCCTTGCGAGGACTTTGGCGAGCAGGGCGCCGTCGATTTGCTGCAGGGCATTCGATCTGCCGAGGGCCCGGGAAGCGGTTGGCGAGACTACCTCGTGACCTCGCCTCCCGCGGTCCTGGATGACAAGGTCGTTCTCGGCTCCTCGGTCGGCGACAACCGGGGCGTCGATCTCGAGCTGGGTACCGTGCGCGCCTTCGACGCCAGAACCGGAAGGCTGCTCTGGAGCTGGGATCCGATTCCCCGTGATCCGTCCGATCCCATGTACAAGGAGTGGAGCGCGCAGGGCGCCAGGCTCACCGGCGCGGCCAACGCCTGGGCACCGCTCTCGGCCGATCCGGCACGACATCTGGTCTTCGTACCCACGGGCTCCGCGAGTCCGGACTTCTTCGGCGGCGCGCGGCCGGGCGATGACCGCTGGGCGGATTCGGTGGTTGCGCTGGACGCCAACACCGGGAAGCTCGTGTGGGGTCGTCAGCTCGTCCATCACAACCTGTGGGACTACGACACGGCCTCGCAGCCGACGCTCGTGGAGCTGACACACGACGGCAAGCGGGTGCCCGCGGTCATTCAGGCCAACAAGACCGGCTTTCTCTATACGCTCAATCGGGAAACGGGGGCGCCGATTTTCCCCATCGTGGAGAAGCCCGTTCCCCAGGACGCGGTGCCCGGTGAGACGCCATCGCCCACGCAACCCTACCCGGTGGCGCCGCCGGCTCTCGTGCGGCAGGGGCCCGTGACAGCGGCTGACGCCTGGGGCGTCGCCTGGTTCGATACCCGAAGCTGCCGCAAGCGAATCGAAGCCGATCGCTCGGGCGGCATCTTCCAGCCGCCGTCCACCCAGGAGTCCATCCAGTCTCCAGGCAACGCCGGCGGCGTCAACTGGGGCGGCGTTGCCTTCGATCCGGAACGGCAGCTCGCAATCGTCAACACCATCAATCTGCCGTTTCTCGTCGCGCTCGTACCGCGCAAAAAGGTCGCTGCCGAGATGAGCGATCCGCAGTTCCGCGGCTGGGAGTTCGGCCAGATGCGCGGAACTCCTTACGCCATGCGCCGCCGCACGTTCATGTCCAGTCTGGGCATTCCCTGCGTCAAGCCGCCCTGGGGCACTCTCGCCGCGGTCGACATGGTGCACGGCACGATCAAGTGGCAGATACCGCTCGGAGTTGCGCCGCTGGTGCATCTCAACCTCGGCATGCCGGGCCTCGGCGGCCCCGTGGTGACCGCTAGCGGTCTCATATTCATCGCCGCGAGCCTGGACGATCGCATGCGGGCATTCGACGTCAACACCGGCAAGGTGCTCTGGCAGGCGAAGCTGCCGGCCGGCGGCCAAGCGACACCGATGACCTACAGCATCGGCGGCCGCCAGTACGTCGTGATCGCCGCGGGGGGATACAAGGATTCCAGCACGCGAGGCGATTACCTGATCGCGTACGCGCTGCCGAATTGAGCGCGGCTCAGGCGAGCGACAGCTCCACATGGCGACCGAGCACCGCCAAGGCCGCTTCGATTCTGGGAAGCCTGGTCGGGTGATGCGGGTCGAGGATGCGGCGCGCCTCTTTTTCGTCAAGCTGCATTCGCCGCGCAAGCTCGGAGTTGCTGATGCCAGCCTCTCGCAAACGTAGCGTGCCGCAAACCTGCGGATGCGCATGCGCAGTCTCGCGCATGCGATACCGCTCGTGTAGGCTTGCCCCATGGCAACAACATCCGATCGCGGCGGCTGGCAATGGACGGATACCCGGCGGATAGCGGCGCTGGGCGAGCCTCTGCTGGAGCTGCAACCCGCGGCCGATGGCGGGGTCCGCATGGCCTTCGGCGGCGACGTCGCCAACTCGATGATCTGCCTCTCCAGGATACTGGGTGCGGGCGCGAGGCGGATTTCGCTGGTAACCGCGCTCGGCGACAGCAGCTACTCCGCCTGGCTGCGGGAGCGGCTGACGCGCGAAGGGATCCATGTCATCGAGCCGCCGATCGCAGGCGAGCCGGGTATCTACGGACTGCCGCTCGATCCGGCAAGCGGCCCCGGCTTCTCGTACTGGCGGGCGCAATCGGCCGCGCGCGCCTTTCTGCAGTCCGCCGATCCCGGCCGATTCGAGGCGCTCCTCGGCGACACGCAGCTTCTTCTCGTCACCGGGATCACGCTCGCCCTCTGCTCGCAAGCGAGCTTCGATCAGCTTTGCCGTTGGGTGGAGCGGCACAGCGATGGCTGCCGTGTCGTCTTCGATTGCAACTTCAGGCGGCGCCTGTGGGACAGCGAGGCGGAGGCACGGGAACGGATCGGGACCTTCGAGCGGTTGTCTGCATTGATTGCGACAGGCGCGGAGGACGAGAAAACTCTCTGGGGCGCCGAGGACACGGCGCAGATCGTCGAGCGGGTGAGCCGTCTCCCGGCCGATTACCTCATCCGCGGCGGCCCGCAAGGCTGCTGGGTCGGGTCGGGACGGGAATGTCAGCATGTCCCGACGGAGCCTGTGCCAGTCATCGGCGATACCGCGGGTGCCGGCGACGCGCACCTCGCCAGTTACATGGCTGCCAGGATCTCCGGGTCCGCCAGAGCGGAAGCCGCCGCGTACGCGAACAGAGCCGCCGCCGTCATCGTGAGCCAGCGCGGCTCCGTGCCCGAGGCAGGCGCCCGGTTTCCGGCGCTGCCCACCCGCGCGCCGGCGTAGCCTCCTCGCCGCCTCCGCGCGGCTTCCCTCTACCGGCTTCAGCCCTGTCATCGCCCGACGGCTCTCACGCGCGGGCGCTCGTCTGACGCTCGCCGCACTCCGGGCTCTTCACCGCGCTATCATGTGGAGGCCATGCGCCTGGGGCTCCAACACAGCTACGCCGCCCTGCCGAGCCGCTTCTTCGCGCGGGTCGCTCCCGCGCGCGTGCCAGACCCGAAACTCATCGTATTCAACACGAGTCTGGCCCGAGAGCTCGGCCTCGACCCCGATGTGCTCGAGCCCGACGCAGCCACCCTGCTCTCCGGCAACCGCCTGCCCGAGGACGCCGACCCCATCGCCATGGCCTACGCCGGACACCAGTTCGGCGGCTTCGTCCCATCGCTGGGTGATGGGCGCGCCATCCTGCTCGGGGAGCTCCGGGGACGGGACGGAACGCTCCATGACGTCCAGCTCAAGGGCGCCGGCCTCACACCCTTCTCTCGCAACGGCGACGGACGTGCGGCGCTCGGGCCCATGCTGCGGGAATACCTCATCAGTGAAGCCATGCACGCGCTCGGAGTCCCCACGACGCGATCACTCGCCGTGGTCACGACGGGCGAGCAGGTATATCGGGAAAGCGCATTGCCCGGCGCGGTCCTGACTCGCGTGGCGGCGAGCCATGTCAGGGTAGGAACATTCCAGTACTTTGCCGCCCGCCGCGATGACGACGCCGTGCGCGCTTTGCTGGACTACGTAATCGCGAGGCATTATCCCGGCGCCAGCGATTCAGGCGTGCCGGCGCTCTCGGTGCTCAAGAGCGTGGCACAACGCCAGGCCGCGCTGATCGCAGACTGGATGCTGGTCGGCTTCATCCACGGCGTCATGAATACGGACAACATGTCGATCGCCGGCGAGACCATCGACTACGGCCCCTGCGCCTTCATGGACGCCTATGATCCCAACACCGTGTACAGCTCCATCGATCACCAGGGACGATATGCATTTCGGAACCAGCCCGTCATTGCGCAGTGGAATCTCGCGCGGCTCGCTGAGACGCTGCTGCCGCTGATCGACCCGCAACCGGAAAAGGCGATCGAGCTCGCGACGGCTGTGATCGAGCCTTTCATTGCGGAGTTCGACGCACGGTTCCTCGCGGGCATGCGACGCAAGGTCGGCCTGTCCGGGTCCGCGGAAGGCGACGCCGACCTCATCAAGCGACTGCTCACGGCCATGGAACAGTCGCACGCCGACTTCACCCTCAGCTTCCACAGACTCGCGCTCGCGGCGGAAAATCCCGACGCGGAAGCTCGGCTGCGCGAGCTGTTCGCGCAGACCGCCGACATCGGATCGTGGTTGCGCGACTGGCGTTCCGCCATGGCTCGCGACCCGGCCCCCCTCGCCGGGCGAGTTGCCGGCATGCAGGCGGCAAATCCCGCCTTCATTCCCCGCAACCACCGCGTGCAGGCCGCACTGGACGCTGCGCAAGCCGGCGATTACCGGCCGTTCCACATTCTTCGCGATGTACTGCGGCGCCCCTTTGATGCCCAGCCGGAGAGACGCGAATACTCGCAACCACCCGCTCCGTCGGAGCGTGTGCTGCAGACATTCTGTGGCACGTGAGACCTCGTAGGTGAGACCCTGATGCATTGGCCAACGACACTCTTCATTGCCGCCGTTGTGGCCACCACGGCGACGGAGCTGTGGCTCGCCGCGCGTCAGATCGCGGCTGTGGAGGGACACCGCGATCGCATACCGGAACCTTTTGCCGGGCGGCTGTCAGCGGAAGATCATCGCAAGGCTGCGGACTATACGGCCGCCAAAGCCAGGCTCGGGATGGCGAGCAATGTGATCGGGGCGGCGGTCACACTGGGCCTGACCGTCGGCGGTGGTATCGCGGCGATCGACGCTCTCTGGCGACACACGGGTTGGGCCGAGCCTTGGCTGGGGATGGCCGTCATCGCCACCGTCGCCGCGGCGATGGGCATCATCGGCCTGCCCGTGTCGCTGCTGCGCACGTTCCGGATCGAGGCTGCCTTCGGCTTCAACCGCACGACACCGATGATCTTCGTGGCCGACCTCGGCAAGGGAATCGCGCTGGCGGCACTGATCGGCGGGCCGTTGGTTCTGGCGGTCCTGGTGTTGATGGACCGCGCCGGCCGCTGGTGGTGGCTGGCCGCATTCGGCTGCTGGCTGGCGGTGACGCTGCTCATCACCTGGGCGTGGCCGGCCTTCATCGCGCCGCTTTTCAACAAGTTCTCGCCCCTGCAGGACGCCTCGCTCAAAGAGCGCATCGAGGCGCTGCTGGCGCGTTGCGGCTTTCGCTCGAGCGGCGTCTTCGTCATCGACGGCTCGCGCCGCTCCGCGCACGGCAATGCCTACTTCACCGGCATCGGCCGCCACAAGCGCATCGTCTTCTTCGACACACTGCTGCAGCAGCTCGCTTCGCCCGAGATCGAGGCGGTGCTCGCCCACGAGCTCGGGCATTTCCGCCTGCGCCATGTCCGCCAGCGGCTGCTCGTCTCCTTCGCCACGATGCTCGCCGGCTTCGCGCTCCTCGGGTGGCTTGCCGGAAGCCCGCGCTTCTACGGGGTGCTCGGCGTTCCGACGCCCTCGCCGCACGCGGCGCTCATCCTCTTCGCACTGGTGCTACCGGTGGCGCTCTTTTTCACCACTCCGCTCAGCTCATTCTGGTCGCGCCGCCACGAATTCGCGGCAGACCACTTCGCTTCCCAACACGCTAGCGCGCGGGAGCTGGCGTCGGCCCTCGTCAAGCTCTATCGCGACAACGCGAGCACCCTGACGCCGGATCCTCTCTACACGGCCTTCTACTACTCGCATCCCCCGGCGCTCGAGCGCATTGCGCGGCTGACACCCGCCTCAGCGGTCGGCTGACATCTGCTTCACCCGCGCCTGGCGTCTGCAGCACCGGTCGCGTGACATCCGCCTCACGGGCCGCCTGACATCCGGCTCACGCGCTGAGGATGGCCTGCGGCAGGGCCTCCAGCGGCAGCACGCGCTCGACGGCTTCCATGCGGATGGCTTCCTTCGGCATCCCGAATACGACACAGCTCGCCTCATCCTGCGCAATCGTGTCTGCGCCGGCATCGCGCATCTCTTTGAGGCCGCGGGCACCGTCATCGCCCATGCCCGTCATGATGACGCCGAGCGCATTGCGGCCCGCTGCTTTGGCAACCGAGCGGAACAACACGTCCACGGACGGGCAGTGCCGGTTCACCGGCGGCCCCTCGCGAACTTCCACGTAGTACTGCGCCCCGCTGCGCTGCAGCAGCATGTGGCGTCCACCGGGCGCGATCAGGGCGCACCCCGGCATCACACGGTCCCGATCCCGCGCCTCACGCACCTCGATCTGACACAAGGCATCGAGCCGCGTCGCAAAAGCTGCCGTGAACTGGGGCGGCATGTGCTGGACGATTACCAGGCCGGGACAGAGTTTGGGCAGCGCGGTCAGCACCTCCTGCAGCGCCTGAGTTCCGCCGGTCGAAGTACCGAGGGCGATGACCCGCTCGGTCGTGCGTGTCATTGCCCGCTCTCCGGCCGGAGAGAGGATGACATCCGCAGTGTACTTCGCGGTGGGTCGCAGGCCCGCTCCCGCCCCGCCCGCACCACCCGTCCCGCCCGCCGCGGCGGCTGCGGCCGCTGCGGCCGCTGCGGCCGCCGCCACGGTACCCGCTGCTGCTGCGCCGACTCCCGCAGCGCCTGGCGCGGATGCCCGTACCGTCGCCGCTCTTCGCACCAGCCCCTTCAGGTTCGCGCGCGCCGCCGTGCGGATGGCCCCCGCCAGTTCGGCCGCTGACTCGTGCAGGAATCCCTTCAGGTCGGCCTTCGGCTTGGTGACGATGGAGACGGCGCCCGCCGCGAGTGCTTCGAGCGTCATCGGCGCGCCGGCCTCGGTCAGCGTCGAGCAGATGATGACGGGTGTGGGCCGCTCCTGCATGAGCTTGCGCAGGAAGGTGATGCCGTCCATGCGCGGCATCTCCACGTCCAGAACGATCACGTCCGGCCAGCGCGCCTTCATCCGCTGCATTGCGAAGAGCGGATCAGCAACCGCCGCCATGACTTCGATACCCGTCTCCTCGCGCAGCAGCTCCACGAGCACCTGACGCACGACCGCCGAGTCATCGACGATCATGACCTGGATCGCGCTCATTTCGGCTTCCTGTAGATCGCGGGCGAAACCATCTCCACGCCGTCACTCACGTCTACGAGGGTCTCGGAGTGCCCGATGAGGAGCCATCCGCCCGGTTTCAGGGACTCGAGAACGCGGGCGACGACGCCGCGCTTGGTCTCGAGATTGAAGTAAATGAGGACATTGCGCAGGAAGATGATGTCGAATGTCCCGAGCCGCGGCAGTCGTGAGTTCAGGTTCACCTGCAGGAACCGCACGCGCGACCGCAGCTTTCGCTCGACGAGCAATGTGCCCTCCTGCGCGCCCGTGCCCTTGAGGCAGTAGCGCTGCAGATACCCGCGCGGGAAGTTCGACAGGCGATCGAGCGGGTAGTGTCCGGTTCGCGCACGCGCGAGGACCCGAGTGCTGATGTCGCTGCCGACCACGTCCCACGGTCCGCCGCCGAGGCAGTCATCGAGCACCATGGCGATGCTGTACGCCTCCTCCCCCGTCGAGCCGGCCGCGCTCCATACCCTGACCGCCGCCCCAGGGGCCCGCCGGGCACGCAGCGTCTCCTTCAGGAACTGGAAGTGCTTGGGCTCGCGAAAGAAGTAGGTCTCGTTGGTGGTGAGCAGATCGACGGCCGTCTGCAGCTCGCCCGGCGACTGACCGCTCTTCAACAGGTCGAGGTATTCGCCGTAGGTCTTCAGCTGACAGGCGTGCAGGCGTTTCGCCAGCCTGCCGCAGACGAGCGCCCGCTTCGCGTCGCTCAGCGTGATTCCGGCGGACTGATAGATGAAGCGCTGGAACTGCGCGAAATCCGAGTCCGAGAGGTCGAACATCAGGCGTTGTGTACGGGCGCGGCCTCGAGTGCGCCGGCCAGCGATTCCAGCTCGGCGGGCGCAAGCACGTGCCGCGAATCCAGCACGATCACGAAGCGGCCATCGATCTTGCCCATGCCGGCGATGAAGTCCGTGCGGATTCGGGCCCCGAAGGTCGGCGGCGGCTCGATCTCACTCGCAGGGATGTCGACGACGGCATTGACGGCGTCCACCATCGCGCCGATGTCATAACGTTCTCCGTCGAGGTCGATCTCCACGATCACGATGCACGTGCGCTTCGTTACGGAACTCGGCGGCTTCCCGAACCGCACGGCGAGATCGATCACCGGCACGACCAGACCGCGCAAGTTGATCACCCCGCGCAAATAGTCCGGCATCATCGGCACGCTCGTCGGATTCGCGAACTCGATGATTTCCTTGATGGAGAGGATGCCGATCGCGAACACCTCACCGGACAGTACGAACGTCAGATATTGCTGGCTCTGGCCGCCAGCGGCCATCTCAGGCGCGGCGGACTGCCTCTCGGCATGCTGCTGCATGTTGCTCTCCTCGGCGCCGCTCATTGGAACTTGGCGAACTGCAGCTCATCCGGCTCCGCGGCCGCCATGGCCAGTCCCGCGGCGAGTTTGGGTCCGCCCGCGAGCGGCGGGGAGCGCTGTGCCAGCTTGGCTTTGACGGCGCTCTTGCGCGTCATCGGCCGGCCGGCGTCGGCCGGCCTTCTCGCGCCCGTCTTGAAGAAAGCCATGGCCTGCTGCAACTGCTCGGCCTGGCCGCTCATCTCCTCCGCCGTGGAGGCGAGCTCCTCGGCCGAAGCCGCGTTCTGCTGCGTGGTCTGACTCAACTGCGTAACGGCGGAATTGATCTGCCCCACGCCCGAGGACTGCTCCTGCGAAGCCGCGGCGATCTCCTGCACCAGATCCGAGGTCTTCTTGATGCTCGGCACCATGGCCGCGAGTAGCGTGCCCGCTTTCTCCGCGAGCTCGACGCTGTTGGAGGCAACCGTGCCGATCTCCTGCGCCGCCACCTGGCTGCGCTCGGCCAGCTTGCGCACTTCGGCGGCTACAACGGCGAAGCCCTTGCCGTGCTCGCCCGCGCGCGCCGCCTCGATCGCCGCATTGAGCGCGAGCAGGTTGGTCTGGTACGCGATGTCGTCGATGATGCCGATCTTCTGGGCAATCTGCTTCATCGCCATCACGGTCGCCTGCACGGACTCACCGCCCTCGGTCGCCTCGGTGGAGGCCTTGGCCGCCATGGAGTCGGTCTGCTTGGCATTGTCGCTGTTCTGCGCGATGGAAGCCGTCATCTGCTCGATGGAAGCGCTGGTCTCCTCGACGCCCGAGGCCTGCTCGCTCGCCGCCTGGGAGAGCGACTGCGAGGTCGTGCTCACCTCCTCCGCGGCGCCCGCCAGGGCATCCGCCGATCCCATCACCTCCGCGATGATCTGCTTCAGCTTGTCCGCCATGCTCTTCACGGCATAGAGCATGCTCGACTCATCGCCCTGGCGAGTCTCGACCTCCACCGTGAGATCACCCGCGGCGATCGCATGCAGCACCTCCGCGGCGTACGAAGGTTCACCACCGAGCTGCTTGAGAATGCTGCGCGTTACGATGAGGGCCGCAGCGATCGCCAGCACCGTGGCAACCACACCGAGGATCACCATCAGGGTGCGGGCGCCGACATAGGTCTGCTCCGCCTGCGCGGCCGCGTCTTCGTTCTGTTTGTCCTCGAACTCGGCGAGCTGCTGGACGACGGGCTGCAGCGCCGCGCCGCGCGGATCGAACTGCTGTCGCAGGAGCGTGATCGCCTGGTCGTCCTTGTTCTCCACGCCGAGTTGCGCCACCTGCTCGGCCGTGGCCGCATAGTCCGGCGCCATCTGCTTGATCTTCGCCGTGAGATCCTTCTCCGTGGCAGCGGTGCTGCCCAACGACTGGAAGAGACGATCCAGCGCGTCCACATCGGTCGCCAGATCCTGCGCTCGCTTGCGCACGGTCGCGTGGTCGGCCTGCAGCGTGGCGGGATCGTTGTTGATGACCAGATCTCGCACGGCCAAGCCGATGCTGTCGACATCCTGGCGTACGCTGACCGCGTCACGCGATTCGACGTTGTTCTCCGCCGTGATCGAGTGAAGCATATCGTTCACTGTCGCCATGCGGCCGACGCCGGTGACGACGACTCCGATCAGGAGCACCACCACGATGCCGAAGGCGATCGCAAGGCGCTGCGCTACTTTCATGCTCTCTAACATACAAGTTCTCCGACGCGATTCCCCGATGAGTGCCTATTGCGCGCGGCCGCTCTGCGGACCAGCGCGGGCACGTCGAGGATCAGGGCGACCTCGCCGTTGCCGAGAATGCTCGATCCGGTCACGCAATCGACCGCGCGGAACATCTTTCCGAGCGGCTTGATGACCGTCTGCAGCTCACCGAGCAGCGCATCGACCACGAGGCCGGCGCGCTGCAACCCATGCCTCACTACCACTACGCTCTCGCGGCGTGCGGCCGCCTCTGGCGTGCCGAATACCTGCCGCAGGCGCACGAACGGCAGAACCTCGCCGCGCAGGTCCATCAGGTCATGCCCATTGACTGCGCCGAGCTCGACCACCTCGTCGATCACCTCCAGAGGCAGTACGAAGCTCGACCTGCCGACTCCCACCTGAAAGCCATTGATGATCGCCAGGGTGAGCGGCAGGCGGATGCTGACCGTCGTGCCGGCTCCTTCCACGCTGCGCAACGTGACATCGCCCCGCAGCGCCGTGATGTTTCTCTTGACCACGTCCATGCCGACGCCGCGGCCGGACAGATTGGTCACATGCTCGGCCGTCGAGAAGCCGGGCTCGAAGATGAGATCGAACGCCTCGCGATCGGTGAGCTCGCGGCCGGGCTCGACGAGACCGCGCTCGAGAGCCTTGGCAAGGATCTTCTCGCGCCTGAGGCCGCCGCCGTCGTCGCCCACTTCAATGACGACGCTGCCGGAATCATGGAAGGCGTTGAGCGTAAGAGTGCCAGCCGGCGGCTTGCCGCGCGCCGCGCGCGTGTCGGCCGCCTCGATGCCGTGATCCATTGCGTTGCGCACCAGGTGCGTCAGCGGGTCGGCGATCTGCTCCACGAGTGTCTTGTCGAGCTCGGTATCCTCGCCCTTGATGACCAGGTGAATCTCCTTGCCGAGCTCACGCGAGATGTCGTGCACGACCCGCTTGAAGCGGTCGAAGACCCCGCCGATCTTCACCATGCGAAGCTGCAGCGCGCTCTCGCGGACCTGCTCCACGAGCCCGGCGAGCGTGGAGGTATGCTCCACGAGCTTTCCATCGCGCGCCTGACGCGCGGCGAGCTGAGCGCCCGCGGCGGCGATGATGAGCTCCCCGATCCGCGTGATCAGATGATCGAGCTTCTCGGCATCCACGCGGATCGAGTGCGTGGCCGCGACGCGCGCCGGCTTCTTCCGGTCCCCCTCCGGGGCGCGGGCGGATCCGGCAGCCCGCTCCGCCGGCGAGGCGGCATCGCCGCGCGAGGCAGGCTCGGGATGCGCAGCCGACGTGATGCGCAACGTGCAGTCATCGCGCACCAGCTCGAATGCCGCCTCGATGCGCGCCTTGCTTTCCGCGGTGCGCAGGTCGATCTCGAACCCGAGATAACAGGTCTCGGGATCGAAGGCCTCGACAGCCGGCAGGTCATCCTCGGTGACGGTCACCCGCTCCAGGGTGGCGAAGGTCGCGAGATAGCGGATGAATGCGAGCGGATCCATGCCGGCCTTGAGCATGTCCGATCCAAAGCGTATCGAAACCTGCCATTGCGCAGTCGTATCGGCGCCCCGGTTCCCCTCGGACGTTCCAGCAGAGCCGCTCAGCCGCTTCAGGGCGCCAGTGATCTGCTCGCCGGACGGCTCGAGCTCCGCGGCGACTCTGTCGCCCGACTCGACCCGCGCCACCAGCGCAGCGATGTGATCCTTGGCGCGCAGCAGCAGCGCGAGCAGATCATCGCTCATGGTCAGCTTACCGAGCCGCACCGCATCGAGCGCGGTCTCGACCACGTGTACGAAGCGGACGATGGCATCGAGCCCGAAGAGGCCCGCCGACCCCTTGATCGTGTGCGCGCTGCGGAAGATCAGGTTGATCGTCTCGGGTCCCGGTGCGGCCCGCGAGCACTCGAGCAGGCCGGCCTCCATCCCGACGAGCAGGTCCGCCGCCTCGACGAAGAAGCCCGGCAGAGCCTCATCGACATTCACGCGGCGCTCTCCCGGCGCGGACGGCTCGCGATCATGTCTTCCAGCCGGCACAGGCGCAGCAACGCCTCCACGCGCGGGTTGGGATCGATGAGAGCGAGCCCGCCGCGCGCCCGCGCCAGCTTGCGCGCCATGAGGAGGATCTGCAGGCCTGCCGTGTCGATGTCGGTGACCTGGGAGAGATCCAGGCTCGGCTCGCGCGACGGGTCCGTGACCGCGGTGACGACACTCTTCGCAAGCGCCGCGGCTGAGTAGATCGTCATCTCACCGTCGATCCGCAACGGCTGCCCACCGTCATCCGCGCGCCTTTTCGTTCGTGCCGTCATTTGGCTCAGGCGAGCACGAGCTTCGAGACCGCGTCCACGAGGGTCGCGGGCTGGAAGGGCTTGACGATCCAGGCTTTCGCACCGGCCGCGCGTCCCTCCTGCTTCTTGTCCTCTCCGGCCTCGGTCGTCAACATGATGACGGGCACGAACCTCGAGGTTGGATGGCTCTTCAACTCCTTGAGGAAGGTGATACCGTCCATCACGGGCATGTTGACGTCACTCACCACCAGGTGCACACGCTCCGCCGAAAGCTTTTCGAGCGCCTCGCGCCCGTTGCCCGCCTCGACCACGTCGTAACCCTGCTCACGCAGCGCGGTCCGCGCAATCGTCCGCACGGAGCTCGAGTCATCGACGATGAGAATCTTCTTGGCCATGCTTCACCGGTTCAGAAGAAAGTGACGTCCTGTGAGGACGTGGTCCGCTGACGCTCACCGCGATGATTGCGGCGCTGCTCCTCGGTGGTGTAAGTGCTGGCCATGCGCGCGAGATGCTCGCCCACCGAAGCCGTGGGCTCACCGGATGCCCGATCGGCCCCTTGCGCGGTCAGGTCAGTCATGGCGGCGATGACCTGCCCGAGAATCTGACTGGTACGGTCCTGGAACTGCAGCTGCACTAGCGATTCGCACACCTCGTCCTTGATCGCGGCGCTCTCGGCACCCGACTGCCGCGCCGCCGCGACCAGCCGGCCCGTGCGCTCGCGAAAGCGCTCGAGCACGGTGCGGATGTGCGCCTCGGATTCCGTGACCGACTCCTGGTCACGAAGCGCCACGCGCTCGTTGGAACCGCCGATTTCAGTGAGGGAGCGGCTGATGACCCCGACCGTGTCGCTGATGCGCTTGCCGGTCTCCCGGGCCGCCGAGGAGAGCGACCGCACTTCCTGAGCGACCACGGCGAAGCCCTTGCCGGCCTCTCCGGAATGGGCCGCTTCGATCGCCGCGTTCAGCGCCAGCATGTTGGTCTTGAAGGCGATCGACTCGACTTCTCCCGACATCTGCCGCAGCTCGTCGGTGCGGGCAACCAGGCCTCGAATGTCCTGCGCGAGGGCGTTGCGGCTCTGCTGGATGGCCTTCAGGGCATCGAGAACCAGCGACAGACTGTGCGCGGCCTGCTCGGCGTCGGTGGTGATCGCCCGGGTGCCGCCATCCTGCTCCGCTGCGCCGAGCGCAGCGTCGAGCCGCCGGGCGATCCCGTCGAACCGGGCGGTCAGCGCCACGATGGCTTCCTCGGACTGGCGGCGGGCGGTCTCCACTTGGCGCGCCCAGATGGGCAGGGCCTCAAGGCAGACCCGGCCGAGGATTTCGTTGTCCTTCTCTGCGGGCTCCATGCCCGCGGGGGATGTCGACGTCATGTGTTCGCTGGTCGCAAGGCCGGCCCACGGTCGGGCCTCTGTCGAAAGTTATCGACGGCCGCCTTCCGAGCTTTAGCGAAGGGAAAAAGGCCTCACGAAATAGCGACGCCTGTCACTATTAGAGCAACGCCCCCCGGACTATGTCACATCCGGTACTGAAATCCTCCGCGCCGCCTCAGCGCGGCTTGGGCGGATACGGCGTGCCGTCCTTGTGGAGGAAGGCGCGCGCGCCTGCGCGAATCGTGAGATCGATATCGGGATAGTCGACTCCGTCGCGCTCGGGATCGCGCGCGCCGATCTCCAACAGGACGGCCTGCGCGTTGCTGCGGTTCTGCAGGTGATGTCCATTGGACTCGCCGGCCTTGAAGCCGGCGCAATCGCCCGCCCGCAGCACCTCCTCGCCGTCGTCGGTCACGAGCACGACCTCGCCCTCGAGCACGTGGACGAACTCGTCCTCCGCCGTATGCCAGTGGCGCTGGCTCGACCAGACTCCGGGCGGCAGACGCAGCAGATTGACACCGAACTGGGTGAGCCCCGCGACATCGCCCAGTCGCAACCGCTGGCGCTGCCGGCAAGGCTCGTCATGCGGCGCGGGGTAGCCGCTGCCGATGGAGACCTTCGCTGCCGAGATGTCTATTTTCTTCATGATCCGTCTCCCAGGAATGCAAGCATAATACGAAGCTTACATTCTCCGGAGGCGCCGATCGATGACCCGTCACGACGTCAGTTTCCTCTTCGACCTCGATGGCACGCTGGTGGACAGCGTCTACCAGCATGTGCAGGCCTGGCAGGAGGCGCTGCACGCCGCCGGCATCGAGCTGTCGGTCTGGCGCATTCACCGCAAGATCGGGATGAGCGGCGGCCTCTTCACGGAAATGCTGCTGCGCGAGACCTCCCTGGAGATCACACCGGTCCTGCTGGAAACGCTGCAACGCCAACACGCGGCGGCGTACGCGCGTCTCGCCCATTGGGTACGCCCGCTGCCCGGAGCCGTGGAGTTGCTACGATACCTGACCCAGGCCCGCATTCCCTGGGCGATCGCCACCAGCGGCCGCATGGGTTCGGCAAAATACAATCTCGATGCGCTGCACGTGGATCCCGCGCAGGTGCCGGTGGTCACCCGCGATGAGGTTCGGCATGCCAAGCCGGATCCCGACCTCTTTCTCGCGGCGGCGGCGCGACTCGGAGTCGGCATCGAATCTGCCGTGATCGTGGGCGACAGCATCTGGGACATGCTCGCGGCGCGGCGCGCCCGCGGGCTCGGAGTCGGCCTCCTGTCGGGCGGCTACGGGCAGGATGAGCTCGAGCGCTCCGGTGCGGTGCGCGTCTACGAGGACCCGGCCGACCTCCTGCGGCACATCGACGAGATCGGCGGCAGAGCATAGCCGCTGTATCGCGGCTGGATCGGTGCCGACCGCCGGCCACACAACGGTACGGGCGCGACGCAGAGGCGGCACCGCGATTTGCAAACACACCGGACCCGACAGCAGACTCTCGGGTCCGTCCACGATGGCGCGCCCACCGCTCGGGAGAACTGAACGTGCAGCTTTACTTCAATCCGGCTTCACCCTATGTGCGCAAGGTGCGCGTCACCGCGCACGAGCTGGGCCTCAGCGACCAGATCGAGCTGATCAGCGTCTCGCTGACTCCGGTCAGCCCGCACGAGGGAGTGCGCTCCAGCAATCCCGTCGGCAAGATCCCGACGCTGATCACCAATGACGGGGCGGCGTACTACGACTCACCTGTCATCTGCGAATACCTCGATGCCCTGGCGGGCGGCAATCGCATCTTTCCGGCGGCCGGTGCCGCGCGTTGGACGGCGCTTCGCCGCCAAGCCCTCGCCGACGGGATCATGGATGCCGCGGTGCTGACCCGCTACGAGGAAGCGGCGCGCCCCAAAGAGCTGCGCTGGCAGGCTTGGGTCGACGGGCAACTGCTGAAGGTTCGCACGGCGCTCGATGCGCTGGAGTCCGAGAGTCTTGCCGGCGTGTTCGACATCGGCGCGATTTCCGTCGCCTGCGCGCTGGGCTATCTCGACTTGCGCTTTGCAAACGAGAACTGGCGCAAGAGCAGACCCCGGCTCACCGCCTGGGCGACCGCCATCGGCGAGCGACCTTCCCTCGTCGCGACGGCTCCGCCCGCATCCTGAGGACGGCAGCGGTCCTCAGGCCGCGGCGGCGGCGGGCCGCACCGCCCCTTCACGGCCGTTCAACTCCCGGATCAGTTCCTCGAGCAACCTGGCGAGCTCACCGGCCATTACCGCGAAGTCGAGATCGAACTGCTCGGCGGCGTCGATCTCCTCCCCATCACCCTTCTCGGGCGCCATTTCGAGGAACTCGATCCTCTTGATCTGCAGTTTTTCGGTCAGCACGAACGAGACGCGGCCATTCCAGGTCAGACCCAACTGAGTGGGGCGCTTGCCGGCCGCGACATACGCGCGGACTTCCTTCCCGTCGAGAGGGTGGCGGCGATAGCGGACGATGGATTTTGCAGGCTCGCCCGATTGCAGCTCGAGATCCTGCTCGATCGAGAAGGATCCCGCCGCGTCGGCCTGCATCAGCCACGTTGCCATGCACACGCTGGGAGAGCGCTCAGTATCGACTTTCTGCACGGCAAGACTGCCGAGTGTGTCGCGTAGCGTCTCGACGAGCTCCTCCGCGCGGCGATCACTTGCGGAATCGACGACGAGCCAGCCGTTGCCGGGATCGATCCATGCGCGCGTCGTGCGCCGCCGCGTGAGGGCGCGCGCGCGAAGCTCATCCAGCACCTGTAACTTCAGCGCACGCATCTGGCGCCGCCCAACCGGAAATCCCTGGGTCCGCGCCTGCGCCCGCGCACGCAGCTCCGCTTCCTGCCGTACGATCGAGGCCGGCAGGAGCTTCTGATCGACACCCAGCGCGAGCAGATGCTGCTCACCCACGGTGTGCAGGAGCCGCTCAGTGGGCGCCGGTGGCACCCATCCCATACTGCGCATCTCTAACGCACTGCAGGGCTGCAGCGGACGGCGTGCGAGCGCCTCTTCGAGACTCGCGGCGGACCAGCTCCAATCGGCGGGCAGGCGATAGACGGTGAGATTCTTGAACCACATGCTGGGCGCTGAAGAGGTGAGCGGGGAGGGGCGCAGTATAGCCATGCGCTCCTTCGATGTCCGCCCGCGGAGCGCTCAGCGCATCAGCGCCTGCACCGTATCGTGCCCGGCGGCATCGGCGAAGCCGTCGAAGCGCCCCTGCTCCGCCAGGGTCTTCGCGGCGCGGATGAAGCCGCCCCACGCCGCGCGCGCAAGTGCGCCGCCCACACTGATGCGGCGCACGCCCAGCGCAGCGATCTCTGCGACGGAGAGCGGGCTTGCGTAGCCCACGAGCAGATTCACGGGCTTCGGCGCGACGCTCTCGACGACACGGCGAATGTGCTCGGCCGAGCGGATTCCCGGCGCGTAGAGACAATCGGCACCCGCGCTCGCATAGGCTTGCAGCCGCGAGACGGCCTCATCGATATCGGGTCTGCCCACGAGGAAGCCCTCCGTGCGTCCGACCAACAGCGTATCGCCTCCCCTCTGATCGATCGCCTGGCGCGCCGCGCGCATCCGCGCGACTGCATCTTCGAGGTCGTAGAGCGGTTTGGCCGCATCGCCCGTCGAGTCCTCGATCGACAGGCCCGCGACGCCGGTCTCGACAGCGAGGCGGACGCTCTCCGCGACGCCAGCCGGCTCGCGCGCGAAGCCCCCTTCGAAATCGGCATTGATCGGCACGCCCGTCGCAGCAGCCATCGTTCGCAAGTGCTCCAGCACCACCTCGCGCGATAGCGAGTTGTCCGGGCGGCCCTGCGTCCATGCGAAGCCGGAGCTGGTCGTGGCGAGCGCCTCAAACCCGAGCGCCTCCAGGTAGCGGGCGCTGCCCACGTCCCACGGGTTGGGGATCACGAAGCAGCCGCTGCGGTGCAGCTCGTGGAAGCGACGTCGCTTATCGGCGGCACTCGAAGGACTGGCGGACATGGGGTGGACCTCCTGTGGCTGGCGCGGGCCATGATACCCCCGGGAGAGACGCTGCCGGTGCGGCTGTCGTAACCTACGCGGCCTGAATCAGCGGCCGGGACCTCGGCCAGAGGAGCCGGAAGACGTGAGCGCGCGTACCTGGTTGGCCTTCGGCGCCCTCGGAATCATCTGGGGCTTGCCGTATTTCTTCGTCAAGCTCGCCGTCCAGGAGCTCTCGCCCTTCGACATCGCCTGGGGACGAATCACCCTCGCGGCGCTCATCCTGCTGCCCATTGCCTGGCGGCGCGGGGAACTGCGTGCGCTCGTGACCCACAAGGCAGCCGTCTTCGCCGTCGCGCTGGCGGAGTTCGCCATACCCTTTTCGGCGATTTCCCTGGGCGAGCGCTGGATCGCCTCCTCCGTCACCGCGATTCTGATAGCGACCGTGCCGCTGATCATCGCCATCATCTCCCGCTTCTTCGGCGTCCATGAGCGCCTCGGGCCGGCGCGGCTGATTGGACTCGTCGTCGGCTTCGCGGGTGTCGTCGCGCTTGTGGGACTCGGCTCCCTTTCGGGCCCGCTCGCCTGGGCGGGGGTCGGGTGCATGTTGGTCGCGGCCATCGGCTATTCGATCAGCCCGCTCATCATCGAGAGGCATCTCCATTCCGTCGAGTCGATCGGCCCCGTCGCGGGCAGCCTCTCGATCGCGAGCCTGCTGCTGCTCGTCCCCGCGCTCCTCTCTCTGCCGCGGCGCATTCCGAGCGCCGTGGCACTCTCGTCCGTCGCCATACTGGGAGTGATCTGCACCGCGCTTTCGATGCTGCTGATGTTCTATCTCGTGAAGACTGCCGGCGCTGCGCGCGCATCGATCATCACTTACATCAATCCCGCCGTGGCCACGATCCTCGGCACGGCACTGCTCGATGAGCGCCTGGGCGTCTGGGGCCTGATCGGATTCGCACTCGTCCTGCTCGGCTCCTGGCTGGCGACGCGCAGAAGCGATCTCAGCCCATCGGCCCCTGCATCATCCCCGGCATCATATTGACGTACAGGTTGTGCATGATCCAGATCGAGCCGCCCAGGATGATGCATACGACGATGGCCGTGAAAATCAGCGCCGTCAGATTCCAACGCTGCTCCTCGGAGCGATCGACGTGCAGGAAAAACACCACATGCACGCCGATCTGTGCCAGCGCGAATACGGCGATGATGAGCGGCGTGCCGAGGGACGCATGGCTCATCACCAGCCCGAAGGGCACGAGCGTCAGCGCGATCGCCAGCAGGAAGCCGATCGCGTAGGACTTGCGGGACCCGTGGCCGCCGCCGTGCGCGCGGCCATGGGCGGCACCGTGGATCGCCCCGTGCGGCGCGTGGCCGACGATCGCCTCGTTGGCGACGCTCATGTCAGGAGACTCCGAAGAGGTAGACCAGCGAGAACACCCCGACCCAGATGATGTCGAGGAAGTGCCAGAAGAGGCTCAGGCAGGCGAGCCGCGATTCCGTGGACGGCGTGAAGCCCTTCTTCACCACCAGCACCATCATCATCGCCATCCAGACGAGGCCGCAGGTGACGTGCAGTCCGTGCGTCGCGACGAGCGTGAAGAAGCTGGAAAGAAACGCGCTGCGGTCCGGGCCCGCGTTGTCCGCGATCATGTGCGCAAACTCGTGCACCTCCATGCCGACGAACGCGAGTCCCAGCACGAAGGTCACCGCCAGCCAGCCGAGCGTCGCACCGCGGCTGCGCCGCCCCGCGGCGAGTGTCGCCAGGCCGCAAGTAAAGCTGCTGAAGAGGAGGAACATGGTCTCGGCCAGCACGTACGGCAGATCGAACAGTCCCTGCGGTGTGGGCCCGCCCGCGGTGCGGACATGGAGCACCGAGTACGTGGCGAACAGTCCCGCGAACAGCAGGCAGTCGCTCATCAGGTAGACCCAGAAGCCGAGCTGCGCCGTGCCCGCCGCATCGTGATGATGCTCCAGCTCGAAGTCGACGACGTCGGTGGCCGGGCGCAGATTGCGCAGCGCATCGGCGGCGTTGTCGGCGTATCCCGGCTCGAAAGCCAGCGCCCCGCCGCGGGCGACCATCGGATTGCTCGACATGGATTACACGCTCCTCAGTTGGGCGCGACCGCGCAAAGTCTCGGTTCGCCTCACCTCTTCGGCTTCGACGTAGAAGTCGCGATCGTCGTCGAACGCATGGCGGATCAGGGCCACCGTCGCGGCCGCGGCGCCGCCGATCGCGAGCCACCAGATGTGCCAGATCATCGCGAAGGCCGCGAGACCCAGGAACACCGCCATGACGAAGCCGGTGCCCGTATTGCGCGGCATGTGGATGGGCCGATAGACATTGGCCTTCATCTCCACACCGCGCTGCTTCATGTCCCAGAAAGCGTCGCGATCGCGCACCACCGGGATGCGCGCGAAGTTGTAGGCCGGCGGCGGCGAGGATGTCGCCCATTCCAACGTGCGCCCGCCCCACGGATCGCCGGTCAGGTCGCGCGCGCGCTCGCGCTGCGCGAGACTCACCACCACCTGCGCGAGCTGCAGCACGATGCCGCAGAAGATGATGCCGGCGCCGATCGCCGCGACGACGAACAGCGGCTGCCAGGCCGGGTTGTCGTAGTGATCCATGCGGCGCGTCGCCCCCATGAGTCCGAGGACATAGAGCGGCATGAAGGCCACGTAGAAACCGACGAGCCAGCACCAGAACGCGGCCTTGCCCAGGCGCTCGTCGAGCCGGAAGCCGAACACCTTCGGGAACCAGTAGGTGAGTCCGGCCATGGCGCCGAACACCACGCCGCCGATGATGACATTGTGGAAGTGCGCCACCAGGAAGAGGCTGTTGTGCAGCACGAAATCGGCGGGCGGCACGGCGAGAAGCACACCGCTCATGCCGCCGATCACGAACGTGACCATGAAGCCGATGGTCCAGAGCACCGGCGAGTCGAAGCGCACCCGTCCGCGGTACATCGTGAAGAGCCAGTTGAAGATCTTCGCGCCCGTCGGCACGGCGATCACCATGGTGGTGATCCCGAAGAAGGCGTTGACGTCGGCCCCCGAGCCCATCGTGAAGAAATGGTGCAGCCAGACGAGGAAGGAAAGGAGCGCGATCGCCATGGTGGCGAACACCATCGAGGTGTAGCCGAAGAGGCGCTTGCCCGAAAAAGTGGCGATGATCTCGGAGAAGATGCCGAACGCGGGCAGTACGAGGATATAGACTTCGGGATGACCCCAGATCCAGATGAGGTTGATGTACATCATCGGATCGCCGCCGAGGCCATTCGTGAAGAAATGCATCCCGAGATAGCGGTCGAGGGTCAGCAGCGCCAGTGAAACGGTGAGGACCGGGAAGGCCGCCACGATCAGGATGTTGGTGCAGAGGGCGGTCCAGGTGAACACCGGCATGCGCATCAGCGTCATGCCGGGGGCGCGCATCTTCAGGATGGTGGCGATGAAGTTGACGCCGCTGAGCGTGGTACCTATGCCCGAGATCTGCAGCGCCCAGATGTAGTAGTCGACGCCCACCCCCGGACTGAAGTGCAGCTCCGAGAGCGGCGGATACGCCAGCCACCCGGTGCGCGCGAAGTTACCGACGGCGAGCGAGAGGTTGACCAGCATCGCGCCGGCGACCGTCAGCCAGAGACTGAGCGAGTTGAGGAACGGGAAAGCGACATCACGGGCGCCGATCTGCAGCGGTACGACGCAGTTCATGAGCCCGATCATGAATGGCATCGCCATGAAGAAGATCATGATGGTGCCGTGGGCGCTGAACACCTGGTCGAAGTGCTCCGGCGGCAGATATCCCGGATGACCTCCGTAGGCGAGCGCCTGCTGCGCGCGCATCATGACCGCATCGGCGAAGCCCCGCAGCAGCATCACCCCCGCGAGAATGAGGTACATCGCGCCGATCTTCTTGTGATCGACCGAAGTCAGCCACTCCGTCCAGAGGTACCTCCATTTGCCGAACAGCGTGATGCCGCCGAAAACGGCGATCACCGCGAGCGCCATGAAGACCACCGCCCCCATGACGATGGGGTTCTGGTAGGGAATGGCGGCGAGAGTCAGCTTGCCGAGCATGATCAGTTGCTCCTCGTCACCGGCATGCCGGACATGCCGCTCATCCCGCCCATCGCGGCCGTCGGCCCGTCGACCTGCCTGTGCGCGGCGGTGTGCGCGACCAGCCGGCCCGTGGGCTCCTGCAAGCGCCCGGCGACGATGTCGGCGAAGAGATCCGCTTGCACTTGCGAGTAGTACGTGACGGGATGGCTCTCACTCGGCCTGGCGAGCCGCATGTAATCCCGGGCGCCGAGTGTCTGCCGCGACGCCCTGACTTTCGCGAGCCAGGCATCGAATCCCTGCCGCGAAGGCTCGGCGATGGCCTCGAAGGTCATGCCGGAGAAGCCGTCGCCGCTGTAGTTGGAGGAAAGTCCCTGGTACGTGCCCGGCTCGCTCGCCAGGAGGTGCAGTTGGGTCTGCATGCCCGCCATGGCGTAGATCTGACTGCCGAGCTGCGGAATGAAGAACGCGTTCATCACCGTCGCGGAGGTGATGTGGAATTCCACCGGGACATTCGCCGGGAAGGCGACTTCGTTTACCGTCGCCACTTGCTGGTCCGGGTAGATGAAGAGCCACTTCCAGTCGAGCGCCACCGCGTCGATGCGGATCGGCTTCACCCTGGAGGTCAGCGGCCGGTAGGGATCGAGCGAATGCGAGGACCTCCAGGTGATCACACCGAGAGCCGCGATGATGGTGCAGGGGATGAGCCACACCACCGCCTCGATCCTGCCGGAATGCGACCAATCCGGCCGATATTCGGCCTTTTCGTTCGACGCCCGGTAGCGCCACGCGAAGCCGAGGATGAGCGCGATCACCGGCACCACCACGATCAGCATCAACACCGTGGCGGTGAGGATGATCGAGCGCTCCTGCAGGCCGACCGGCCCCTTGGGATCGAGCACGGCCCACTGACAACCGGAGAGCAGCAGGGCCGCCGGGAGCGGGAGGAGCCTCGCGATGCGGCGGCGGGCGGGACGATCCATCATGAGCACAGCGATCACCGGTCTTTTTCGACGCGATGAGCATGGCGGCGGCGCGCCATGCATGTCCTTAGTCCGCTCTTAATCCTTCTAAATCGCCGTGACGCGCCTCACGCCTCGAGCGCGCGGGACATCGCCTCCTCCTCCGTCCACCGCGCACCTGCGTCCATGAGCCGCGCCAGCTGCTCGCCCGGCATGGCGCCGCGCAGGGTCTCGACGATGTGCGTCTGGATCTGCTGCTTCGCGGGACTGCGGCCCTCGAACTGCGACGCGAAGAAGGCATGCGCGTAGCCTATGAGCCGCGCCGCGCGCTCCAGCCGGTTTTGCCGCGCGGCAATGGCCGCGAGGTGTTGCAGACCGCCGGCGAGGAGCACGGCATCGAGCTCACTCTCCTGTGCCAGCGGCAGCCCTTCGCGCAGCGCCGCGCCCGCCTCCTCCAGATCGCCGCGCGCGATGAGATAGCCGGCGAGATTGCAGAGCGCATGTCCCAGCAATCCCGTGCGCCGCGCAGCGCGGGACAGGGTGACGACCTCACGTGCCTGCCTGATCGCCTCCTCCACCCGGCCCTCGGCGAACTCCACCTCTGCCTTGTAGATGCGAGCGCGCCAGACCCAGAAGTCGGCCTTGGACTGCGCTCCGACCGCGAGCGACTCATCGAGCAGGGCGCGGGCGATCTCGAAATCTCCAGCCACCGTGCGCGCGATCGCGAGATTGGTGAGGCAGAGCGCGAGGCTCTTCGGGTGGGCCGTGGCCGAAAGATGTCCCCGCGCCTCTTCGAGCGCGGATAGCCCCTCCGTCAGCCGGCCGGTGCGCGCGAGATTGAGCCCGCAGAAACTGAGCGCCCGCCCGAGATCCAACGGCTCCCCCGATTCGCGATACAGCGACACCGCGCGCCGCAGCGCCGGCAGGGCGCGCCCGCGCGGCTCGCCCGTGGAGAGAAAGCCGTATCCGTACCGCAGGCGCGCTTCGATCGGCTTTCCTGTCGACGGACCGATCGTGTCCATCGCACGCTCCAGGCGTGCCCTGCCCTCCTGCATCAGCGACAGCAGGTACCAGAGGGGATAGGAGGCCGCGGCGAGCTCCATTCCAATGGCAGGATCGCCGTCGGCGCCGAATGCCCAATCGAGCGCAACGCGGATGTTGTCGATTTCCGGAGCCTGCGCCTCCAGCCATTGTACGGAGGGAGTCTCCTCCCACAAGCCCAAAGCGCTGCGGACGTAGTCACGAAAGTGCAGCGCATGCAGGCGCGCCAGTGAGCCAAACTCTCCGCTGTCGGCAAGCTTCTCCATCGCGTATGCATGAGTCGACTCGAGCAGCCGATAACGGCGCACGGGACCCGAGGCGTCGGCAACGACCAGCGATTTGTCCACGAGCTCGGCGATTCTTCCGATGACCTCCCATTCGGCGAGCGCCGGGTCCGCCACGACACTCGCCGCAGCCTCCAGGCTGAAGCTGCCTGCGAACACGGCAAGCCGCCGCAGAACGATGCGGTCGGGTTCCGCCAGTAGTCTGTGACTCCAGTCGAGCGTTGCGCGCAACGTCTGATGGCGTGGCAGTGCCGTGCGGCGGCCTCCGGTGAGGACGTGGAATCGCAGATCCAACCTGCGCGCAAGTCCCTCGATCCCGAGCGCCGCGGCGCGCGCGGCGGCGAGCTCGATGGCGAGTGGAATGCCGTCCAGGCGGCGGCAGATGGTGGCGACCGTCGCGGCGTTGCGCTCGCTCAGGTCGAAATGGGGATCGGCGGCGCGGGCGCGAGCGGCGAAGAGCCGGACCGCATCGTGACGCAGGGCGGCCGCGAGCTCCGCGGTCTCCTCCCTGGGGAATTCCAGCGGACTCAGCCGGTAAGTGCACTCCCCATCCAGCCCCAGAGGCTCCTGGCTGGTCGCCAGGATGCAGGCGCCCGGTACGGCACGCAGCAGCGTCTCCGCCTCGCGGGCCGCCGCCCCGATCAGGTGCTCGCAGTTGTCCATGACGAGGAGCAGGTGGCGCCCGCGCAGAGCCGCGGCAAGCCGCTCCGAAGTCCAGGCGGCGCCGCTCTGCAGGCCGAGAGCGGTGTTGATGGCGCTCGCGACCAGGTCCGGATCGGTGAGAGGCGCGAGCTCCGCCAGCCAGACGCCGTCGGGAAACTCCTCGAGCGTGGCTCGTGCCGCCTCGAGGCCGAGCCGCGTCTTGCCGATGCCTCCGGTACCCACCAGAGTCACGAGCCGGTTGTGGCGCAGCAGCTCGCGCAGCTCCCTGAGCTCGGTCTCGCGGCCGATGAAGTCCGATACCGGCGCCGGCAGGTTGGTCGGGATTTGCCGGGCGGGGGGCGGCTGCGGCGCCGCCTGCGGCAACGCACGGCCGTCGGCATCGAGCAGACGAACATTCCCGGTGAAGCGGTAGCCCCGTAACGGTACGGTGAGGATGAGGTTGCGTTCTTCGCCGAGCGCCTTGCGCAGGGCCGAGACCTGCACCTGGATGTTGCTTTCCTCGACGACCGCGCCCGGCCAGACCCGCGCGAGCAGCTCCTCCTTGGTGACGAGCTCGCCCTCGGCTTCCACCAGGATGAGCAGCACGTCGAACGCCCGGGAGCCGAGCGGAACGGTCATATCACCGAGGCGCAGCTCACGCTGGCGGGTGAAGAGTCGAAATCGTCCGAACTCGAGGCAAGCCGCGCCTCGCGCTGTACCGTGCATGAAGAGGGTCTACCGGGGAGCCCAGAGGGCTATGCGAGCGAAATCCGGCAGGAATTGTAGCTCAAAACGCCCGCACGACGGCCCGGCGCGGGGCGCCGCGGCGCGTGAGCATCTGCTCCAGCTCGCCCGCGGGAACCGCCGCGCTATGGAAGAAGCCTTGCGACTGGCGGCAACGCAGCGCGCGCAGCGCGGCCAGCTGCTCCGCCGTTTCCACACCTTCCGCGACGGTCACGAGGTCGAACGCGGAGGCCAGCTCCACGATGCTCGCCACGAGCGTCACGCTCGCCTGATCGTCTGGCAGGCCGCAGACGAAGGAGCGATCGATCTTCAGCACGTCGACCGGCAGCTTCGAGAGCAGGGCCAGCGAGGAGTAGCCCGTGCCGAAATCATCGAGCGCAATGCGGATGCCGGCCTGGCGCAGCTCGCGCAGCTTGCGGCTCGTGCCCTCCAGGTCCTGCAGCAGCGTGGTCTCGGTGATCTCGATGTCCAGGCCGAAGCCCGCGAGCGGCGCCAATCGCTCGGCGAGCCCCAGGAGGCCGTGGACGAACTCGCGCTGCTTCAACTGCACCGCCGAGACATTCACCGCCACGCGCAGCGCGCGGTACCCCGCCCGGAACCATCCCTCGAGATCCTCCACCGCCTTGAGCAGCGTCCAGTTGCCAACCGGCACTATCATTCCGGAGGACTCCAGGATCGGCAGGAACCGTCCCGGCAATACCGGCTCCTCGCCGCCGTCTCGCCAGCGAAGCAGCGCCTCGACGGCCTCGATCTCGCCCGTGGACAGGTTGATCTGCGGTTGATAGTGAAGAACGAACTGCTGCTCGTCGATGGCGGTGCGCAGCTTGCCCTCGAGCGCCACCCGCGCGGTCGTCTCGCGGCTCATCTCCGGACGGAAGTGCAGAAAGTGTTCGCCGGATTCCTTGGCCCGCTTCAGAGCCGCCTCCGCGCGTTGCACCAGGAGAGCGCCGGTCGTCCCGTCGTGCGGGTGCCGGGCCGCACCATAGCCGACGGAGAGCCGGATCGACCGCCCGTCGATCTCGAAGGGGTCATCGAGCACCGCGGCGTCGAGCGCGATCTGAATGCCATCCAACACGGAGTCCGCCGTACGCTCGATCAAGACGAACGTGCCCGCGCCCAGGTAACCGAGGCGCTCATCGCCGCTGCAGTAGCGCTTGAGACGCTCGGCCAGACTCTGCAGAACGAGGTCGCCGAAGCGCTCGCCGTAGGTGCCATTGATACTGCCGAGCCCATGCACATCGAAAGCGATGACGGCAAGTCGCGCGTCCGCCGGCGCGTCGCCAGGTAGCTGCAGCTCCCCATCCAGCCGCTCGCCGAACAGCGCCCGCTTGGCAAGCCCGGTGAGCGGGTCGAAACGCGCCAGATACTGGGCTGCCTCGGCATGCTCCAACGAGCGCAGCGCGAACGACAGGCTCGTCGTCATGTCTTCGAGCAGCTGCAGCAGCTCGCCGTCCTCCGCCGGCGCCGTGTCCTTTGCGGTCAGTGTCAGCGCCGCAATGCGCTTCCCGTCGACTATCAGCGGCAGCACGATCAGTGCGCGGATGCCGTGGGCAAGGAGTAGCTCGCGCGCAGCTATCGGGACATCCGTGCGGCTGATGTCCGCGCACACGGTCAGCTTGCCCGTACGCAGCGCACGCCCTGTGAGGCTGGGGTCGTAATCCTTCCCGTTGCAGACCTCGATCCTCTGCAGCGTCTCAGTGTCCGAGATCAACGCGCCGGCGCGGTACTTGAGCCACGCCCAGCGGCCGCTGCCAACCACGTTCCACACAGCGGCGCCGAAGAATCCGCCGAGGCCCGTCGCGAGACGACAGGCTTCACGCAGCAGCTCCTCGCGATCGCGGATACGGAACATCGCCGAATTCATCGCGCTCTGCATGCGCACCATCTGCGCAAGCCGTGCGATCTGCCGCTCCTGCCGCGACTTCTCCAGCTGCGTGCGCACCGCCCTCAAGCCGAAGGCCAGATCGGATGCGAGCTCCTGCAGAAGCGCGAGCTCCGGATCGTCGAAGGCGTTTGCACGATCCGCGTAGACGCTCAACGCACCGATGCACGTGCCCTCGAGGCAAAGCGGCAAGGCGATGGAGGATCGGTAGCCTTCGCGATGGGCTTCCTCACGCCAGGGGCGAAAGTCGGGATCGCTCTCGATGCTCCGGCAGATCTGGGCTTTGCGCTCGCGAATCGCGCACCCGGTGGGTCCGCGGCCCCGCTCGTCATCGCTCCAACTGACCTTTATGCGCCGCACATAACCACTGTCGCAGCCGGCGTGCGCCACCGCCCGCACGGTATGGTCGGGATCCTCATCGGCGAAGCCCACCCAGGCCAGCTGGTAACCGCCGGATCCCACCAGAATCCGGCAGACCTCTTCCAGCAGATCCGATTCGTGCTCCGCGCGCGCGAGCGCACGCTTGCAATCGATCAGCATCCGCAGCTGGCGATTGGCTCTGGCGAGTGCGGCTTCGGGGCTGGTCGTATCGGGCGGCGATGTGCGGGGAAAAGGCCGCGCGGAGTCCGCCGGGGACTCCTTTCCGGGACTCGCGATGCGCTCTTCGACCGGCCCTACCATTATCGCCGCACCCACCCCCGCAGCTGCCCGGGAGCCTACTACAGACTCCCCCGGGAAAGGCGCGACTCGCCCCCGCCGGCGGCGGGTTCTCCCCAGCTCAGGGGATTGACGCGGTCAATTCGTGAAGCAGTTCACACAGCGTCGCGCAGCTGGTCCAAACCAGCCTGCGGCCGCTCGGCGGATCGTTTTACATTTGGCCAAAGCGGCCCGCCGTTCGGCCGATTCACCTTGCAGGC
Organism: Steroidobacteraceae bacterium; assembly: GCA_036278795.1. Classification (GTDB taxonomy): domain Bacteria; phylum Pseudomonadota; class Gammaproteobacteria; order Steroidobacterales; family Steroidobacteraceae; genus 13-2-20CM-66-19. The sequence goes on from DASUKK010000020.1 coordinate 402,621, forward strand.
CCCTTGTGTCCCTAACCTGTCAGGGACTTTCCCTGAAGGCGACGAAGCTGTGCGGCTCGATGCGCAGCTCGTAGCCGAACTGCCGTTCACTCGCGGACGCCGAGGGGGGCGCGAGGAAGCTCGGAACGGCGGTCATCGGCTCCCCGTCCGAGCTCGTACCCGCTGTCAGGTTGGTCAGATGCGCGAACCGGCCGATGACACGCACGGCGGCGGGATGATCGAGATAGGACCGCACCACGAAGCTGCCGTTGCCGTACTCGAAGAGGCTGACTTGTGACGGGCCCTCGAGCCTGACCGGCAGATCCGGAGTCAGGTATCGCCGCAGCGCATTCAGCACCGGCTCGGGCAGGGAATAAAGATCGTTCATCTCCTGCGGCACCGCGAGAACGTAGAGCTCACCCTTGCCGTAATGGTCCATGAGCAGGAGCGGGACGCCACCCTGGGTTGCGACGCCCCGAAGGACCGCCCACTCCTCATTGGTGTAGAAGTGGATGAGCGGGAAGAGTATCGGCTTCGAGCGGCCGAGCACCGTCCCGCCACCGAACCCGAATCCCTCGACGTACTCGGTGGCCGCCGCCACATCCCCGGTGACGCGCATGTCCGTGACCTGGTCGAAACCCTTGTCCTGGATCGCCCGAAGCAGGCCGGATGTGATGATCACGTTGTCCCCGCCGCGCAAGCGGCGCTCGATCTCTGCTACGATGTCGGGGTCTTTTGCGGCTGCTTCCGTCAGGAAGACCGCTTTCGCGTCGGGCCACTGCGGATACATCTCGATCGGGATGCCGACCATCCCCACCGTCTCCGGCAGGAAATCCTCCCCGGTCGAGTCATAAGGCCGATAAGTCGCGAGCCCCGTCGGTTTGCCGAGCGCGCCGGCAATGTCATCCACCTTGCGCAGGGCATATTGGACCGCATCGGCCAGCAGCGGATAGCTCGCGCCCGGGGTGCCGGGCAACCCGCCGCAACAGCGGCGAGCCATGTCGAAGTAGTTGAAAGTGGTCGGCAGGCGCTCCCAGTCCTCGCGGTTGCGCGGGTCGGCGATGCGCAACAGGTCGGTGTACTCGAAGAGGTTGATGGCGGGCGCCTTGGCGAGAATCGTGTCCCAGAGCTGGCCGGCGTAACGGTCGAGGTACTGCATGGCGATGGGATCGACCCAGCCGCCCCCGTTTCGGCCGGGAGCGATGTTCTCGAAGTAGCGGAAAATCTCGTAGCTCTCGTAAGGCCGCAACTGCTGGTCGGTGGTGGGCGCGTAGCGCGTCTCATCGCCGGTCCAGATCTCGGGGAAGATCTTCGGCTCGTTCTCGAGATCGAAGCCCATCTCCTGGAAGGAAGGGTAGAAATTCGGGAACTTGATGATGACTTTGACCTTGGGATTCGCGGCCTTGGCGGGCTTGAGGATGAGGTCGCGCGAGACCTCGTCCATGGTGCGCATACGGAATTGCGCCCAGCTCTGCTTGCCCTTGGCGGCGATGTCCGAGTTGCTCTTGGTGTTGAAGAAGTAGAGGTCATCGAGCACGAACGTATCGAAGTGCCGCGCAAGGAGGGCCGACATGCGGCTTGCGAGCTCACGGTCGTGGCGTACCGTATAGTCCAGCGTCTGGAATTGCGCGCTGCGGCCGGCACCCAGCATCGCCATGCCGCCGGCCACCGCGACCCCCTGTGAGACGAAGAACTGCTTCACCCGTGCGAGGGTCGCATCGTCAGCGCTGACGCCGGAGCGGTAGTCCTCGATGAACACCTGATCGACATGCAGTCTGCTGCTGATCGTCTGCCAGCTCGAGCGCATCCAGGACGGATCCCGAGCCATGTGCTGCACCGCCTGCACCGGAATGTAGACGGTTACCTTGAAGGTGTGGAATGGCTGCGGGACCGTGCTCGGCGATGCGGCCCGACTGGGCAGCGCGGCGCCACTGACGGCGGCGAGGACGAGGAGAGCAGCCGGAATCAGCCACTGCCTGCGTAGGGTTCTTCTCTCCGCGGGAGCCTGGATTGCGGTCCCATCAATTTAGTTAGCGCTACCACAATACACCGGAAAATCCTGCAAGGGAACGGTTGCGCTCCGGTCAACGGCGCGGCGCGCCGACGAGCGGCGGCAGTGCCGCGAAACTCTCCAGCGCGGCGATGCAGCGGATCTCTTCAGCCGGCCCGCGGCGGTAGCCGTGCTTCATCAGCACGAAGGGCACGACCGCCGCTTCAGCCGTCGCGGCATCGACCTCGCTGTCGCCCACCAGCAGCGAGCTTTCCGGCCTGGCGTTGAACGCCCCCAGCAGGGTGAGCAGCACCCGTGGGTCGGGCTTGCGGAATGGAAGCGAGTCGCCGCCGATGACGCGGGCGAAATATCCGGCGAGCCCCAGGGCGTCGAGGATGCCGGCGGTGATGCGCTCCGGTTTGTTGGTGCACACGGCGAGCGGAATGCCTGCCGCGCGCAGCGCCTTTAGCGCTTCGGCAGCGCCGGGAAAGGCGGTCGTCAGCGATGTCGCATCGGACGCGTAATGCCGCATGAAGATTTCCGCAGCCCGAGCCGCATCGGCCTGCGGGCATTCCCTCGCGGCCAGCGCGCGGGCGACGAGCATCGCGACACCATCCCCGATCATCCGCCGCACTTCCGGGACCGGAAGCGGGGCGCACCCGAAATCCGCGAGCATGGCGTTGACCGCCGCTGCCAGGTCCGCGGCACTGTCGATCAGCGTGCCATCGAGGTCGAAGACGATGAGAGAGGGCGGCATGTGGCCTACTCTAGCATCCGGCCGCCGAGGCCTGCGGCCGCGCCGCAGCGGGGGCCGGAGTGAAAATTGCTGCGGCCGCTGGCATGAGCCAGCGCACACATAAAGATCGGACGACGCTCGACTACGTGCGCCCGGGCGCCGAAGAGCGCGGGCGGCTGCGCGAGACATTCGATTTCAACGACATCAACAGGGATGGCCGGCTGACGCTCGGGGAATTCATCCGTTTCATGGAGTCGGTGGACGAGAACGTGACGTCCGCCGAATGCGAGATCGGCTTCGATGAGATTGACACCAATCGCGACGGGGCGATCGGATTCGACGAATTCTACGAGTGGTGGACGCGCGGCTGAGCGCCCGCAATCGGCCTATGCCGGCCCACCCGGCTGCCCGAAGTACACCAAGGTCCGGTAGGGGAACACGATCGTCCCTTCCTGTTGGTGGCGGTCGAATACCTCCTCGAGGCCTCTCATCAGCGGCTCGTGCTCCGCACGATCGGCCGAGGGCGCGTAAGAAGAGGACATGAGCCTGCCCGAGAGCCCCTCGAAGTCGAGCACCTGCCGATTCGGGAATACGGCAAGCTCCGGCTCCCGCCCGAAGAATTGGCGGATGCCCTGCGGCTGCGCCCGCAGCCGTGCCACTTCGTCGTACTCCGGCGCGTAGCGGCGCAGCAGCGCCTCGTAATCCTCGAGAAACGGTACCCGATCCCCGGAGCGCTCGTTCCAGAGGAGCGCAGCCCAGGCGCGGGGCCTCAGGATACGCAGCGCCTCGGCCCGCGCCTTCTGCGGATCGAACCAGTGAAACGACTGCCCCGCGACCAGGAGGTGGAAGTAACTGTCCGGCATGTGGGTATCTTCCGCGGTGCCGGACTCGCTATGGAATTCTCCGCTCAGCGCAAGATCGGAATGGCGGCGCATCTCCCGGTTCGGTTCGATCCCGAATACACGAGCGCCGCGGCTCAACAGGAGGCCGGAGAGAATGCCGGTACCCGAGCCGAGATCGACCACGTTTATGCCTGGCTCGAGGCCGCAGCGCGCCTCCAACAAGTCGATGGCGGCCGACGGATAGATGGGTCGATACTTCGCGTAGGATTCGACACGGCCCAGAAATCGATCGCTGGAGCTGAGCGGCATGGGCCTGCATTGTACGCGCGCGATTTCGGACGGTGCGGGTCGAGTCGCTCGGCTACACTCGGAGAGATGTTTCCTACTTTGCTCAATGCCCGCGACCTCGGCGGGTATCCGACCGTGGACGGCGGCATCACGAGAGGCCGCTCCCTGCTGCGCGCGGACGACCTCGCGCAACTCTCACCAGAGGGGCTCGAAGCACTCGCCGAGTATGGCGTCGAGACGGTCCTCGATCTCCGCTGGCCGGAGGAGATCGCTGCATCGCCGAGCCCCGTGCCGCAACGACTTCCCCGCGTGCGCTACGTGTCGGTCTCGCTGCTCGCCGACAACCCGGCGGACTGGGGCGCTCTGGGAGGCTACTGCGCCAAGGAGCAGTGGAAGTGCACCGTCCTCGAGCGCCTGCAGCCGCGGCTCAGAATGGCATTGGCGGTGATCGCGGCGGCAAGCCCCGGTCCGCTCCTCTTTCACTGCGTGGCGGGGAAGGACCGAACGGGCGTCATTGCCGCGCTCCTGCTCGCCCTGGCCGATGTCGTGCCTGGCGCCATAGCGGACGACTATGCGGCGAGTACCAGGAATCTACGGGATCCCTACCTGCGCCGATACCAGGACGCCGACCCGGCAGCCCTCATGGAGATGGTGCGCTGCCCGGAGGAGGCCGTCTACAACATGCTGGACTACCTCGTTCGTGCGGGCGGCACGCGCGCCTACCTCGAGGCGATCGGCCTCGGCGCGTCCGAGATCGGCCGTCTGCGCGCCCGGCTACGTTAACCGGCTCGCGAATTCACTGCTGCGGCTGCGGCGCGAAGTCCACCCGCGTCGTCCAGTGCGGCATGCCCGGAAGGTCGGTGTCGATGATGAGGTTGGCGTGTGCGTGGTCTTTCCTGGATGCCAGCTGCACGGCCGCCGGCGTGCCGCAGGTGGCATCGATCGGGAACTTGCTCACGATGCTGATCGCCTTCGCCGCCGCCACATCGGCCTTGTCCTGACTGACCGGCTCCAGGGTCGCGCCCGTGATATGGGCTTCTGGCGCGGTGACGATGTCGTACTGCACGTTTCCCTCCCAGGAGCGTGTCTTCTTGTCCGGCTTGCCGGAAGTGTCGATGCTCGCCTGGCGGGTGAGCGGCGGCGGCGTGAGGGCGATTTCCCGCGGCTGCGGCGGGAAGAGCCGATGCTGCGTCATCACGCCCTGCAGGCGCCAGACCGCCAGGAACTGCAGCGGGAAGGTCCGCGTGCACCTCACGGGGAGCATTGTCTGGTAGGTCCCGTCCGGAGAGGCTGACAGCGGGACTCTCTGCTCGCCGGAGACGGCAAACACGTACACCGGCTGGCTCACCAGGGCTCCGGAGCTCACGACCTTGGCCGTGATCGGATACATGGCAACGTCGGGGTTGGCCTGGAATCCGGCCGGAGTTTCGTCCTGCAACTGCACATCGCAGCCGGCCAAAGCCACTATCGCCGCTAGTAGACAGTAAAAGCCGATTTTTCGCCGCATGCCGCCCCCTTCTTCAGGTTTCTTGACACCGAGCTGCGCGAATCAGCGGCGGCAGTTTGACAACTCGCAGCGGCCATGGCAAGGGCGGAGCCGCCCAAACGAAGACGGGGGTCCGCCTCGAAGAGGCGAGCCCCCGTCGTATTGCGCGCGGCGCTTACTTCTTCTTGCGGGCGCCGGCTCTCTTGGCCGCCCGGAAGGAAATCCCAGCCCGCATGGCCTTCTGCTGCACGGCCGCAGCGGTACGCCCGAGCTTCTTCGCGACCTCGCTGGTCGGCGTTCCCGCTTTAGCGAGCGACTTCAGGGTCTTCAACTCACTGGCGCTCCAGGACGCGCCGTCATTCGGAGGACGTTTCGCCATTACTCGATACTCCACAAAAACACCCAACTGTAGGGTCGGGGCGGAATCATACACGCTTTTGCGGAAAAAGGCGCGTACAACATGACCGAACGCGACGTATCGACATGTTGTAGGGTCGGGTCAGTTGGGAAGGGAAAGCGAGCCAGCGCTTCGGCTCGAGTCTCACTCCGTTCCAGGTATCGACTGGCCGCAACGGGTTTCCCCGGTATGGCCAATGCCGACCGGCGTCTCCCATAATGTTTCCCGCGCCGGCCGGCGCGGTAACTTTTGCAACACTCCAGCCGCTTCCCGGGCGGCTGACGTCTCTTACATTCGCAGTGGGTAATGTCGACAACCCGACGGCAGAGTCGGGTCGTCCGGCGGCGCGCGAGCGGCCGCCGGACGCATGCTGTCGCCGAATGGCGTCAGCCGCGCTTCATCTTCGTCGGGCAGGCAATCCTTACATAATGCTCGCGGACCGGATTGCCCCCCTCCCCTCCGGGGAAGCGATCAGTAACGGTACTGATCGGACTTGTAGGGACCGGCCTTGTCCACGCCGATGTAGCGGGCCTGTGTCTCGGTGAGAGTCGTGAGCTGCGCATCGAACTTCGTGAGCTGCAGCCGGGCAACCTTCTCGTCGAGATGCTTCGGCAGAACATACACGCCTACGGGGTACTTGCCCGGATGGCCGTAGAGCTCGATCTGCGCGAGAGTCTGGTTGGCGAAACTCGAGCTCATCACGTAGCTCGGGTGACCGGTCGCACAGCCGAGGTTCACGAGTCTTCCCTCGGCGAGGAGGATGAGGCGCCGGCCGTCCGGAAAGATCACGTGATCGACCTGCGGCTTGATGTTCTCCCACGCGTACTGCTTGAGGCTCGCGACATCGATCTCGTTGTCGAAGTGGCCGATGTTGCACACGATGGCGTTGTGCTTCATCCGCTGCATGTGCGCGTGGGTGATGACTTGGAAGTTCCCGGTGGCGGTGACGAATATGTCCGCCTTGTCCGCCGCGTACTCCATCGTGACCACGCGATAGCCCTCCATTGCGGCCTGCAGGGCACAGATCGGGTCGATCTCCGTGACCCAGACCTGGGCTGAGAGCGCCTTCAGCGCCTGCGCGCACCCCTTGCCCACATCTCCGTAGCCGCAGACCACGGCGACCTTGCCCGCCACCATGACATCGGTGGCGCGCTTGATGCCGTCGACCAGGGACTCGCGGCAACCATAGAGATTGTCGAACTTGCTCTTGGTGACCGAGTCGTTGACGTTGATGGCCGGGAACGCGAGGGTACCTTCCTTCGCCATCTGGTAGAGGCGCTTGACGCCGGTCGTCGTCTCCTCGGTCACGCCCTTGATGTGGCGGATGCGCGTGGAATACCACCTGGGGTCGGACTTCAGCTTCGCCTGAATGGCCGCGTAGAGCGCCGCCTCCTCCTCGCTCTCGGGTTTGGCGATCACCGTCGGATCGCTTTCCGCGCGCACGCCAAGATGCATCAGCAGCGTCGCATCGCCGCCGTCATCGAGGATCATGTTGGTATAGGCACCCTCCGGCCAGTCGAAGATGCGGTGTGTGTAGTCCCAGTAGTCGGCCAGCGACTCGCCCTTCCAGGCGAAGACCGGCGTGCCCGCCGCTGCAATGGCCGCGGCGGCGTGATCCTGGGTGGAGAAGATGTTGCACGATGCCCAGCGCACGCGTGCGCCGAGCGCCTGCAGCGTCTCGATGAGCACCGCGGTCTGGATGGTCATGTGCAGAGAGCCGGTGATACGCGCGCCCGCCAGGGGCTGCGATGGGGCGTATTCCTCGCGGATGGCCATCAGCCCCGGCATCTCCGTCTGCGCGATGAGGATTTCCTTGCGGCCCCAGTCGGCGAGCGCGAGGTCTGCGACCTTGCAGTCCCTGGGGGTGACGGCGGACTTGAGTGTGGCGTTCATGGTCGAATGCTCCAATGACTTGGGTGAGCGCCGTATGTAAATTGCGCGCGCCTCTGAGCCTGGCAGCCGGCCGGAGGCGACGCTCCGGCGGGTCTGTCGCAACGCTCCTCAGAGACGCCGCACCGCCGCACCGCTGCGGCGGGTGATATGAGTCGCCGGCTCCGGGCATCCCGCCCGTCCCGGCACGGCCTGCCGCCGACGTTCAGGCCGCCTTGGCGCCCTTCGCCTCGGCGGCTAGCGCGGCCGCGCGATCGGTGCGCTCCCAGGTGAACTCCGGCTCCGTGCGGCCGAAGTGGCCGTATGCGGCGGTCTTCTGGTAGATCGGGCGCGCCAGGTCGAGCATCTCTCGCAGGCCGAAGGGAGTCAGGTCGAAGTTCTTGCGCACGATGGCCGTCAGCTGCTCGCGCGAGAGACGGCTGGTGCCAAAGGTCTCCAGCATGATGGAGGTCGGCTCGGCGACGCCGATGGCGTAGGAGAGCTGCACCTCGCAGCGATCCGCCAGGCCCGCGGCGACGATGTTCTTGGCCACATAGCGCGCCGCGTACGCGGCGGACCGATCCACCTTGGAAGGGTCTTTGCCGGAGAACGCGCCGCCGCCGTGACGGGCAAAGCCACCGTAGGTGTCAACGATGATCTTGCGGCCCGTCAGGCCGCAATCTCCGACCGGCCCGCCGACGACGAATCGGCCGGTCGGATTGATATGGTACTTGGTGCGCTTGTCGATCCACTTCGCAGGCAGGACAGGCTTCAGGATCTCCTCCATCACCGCCTCGCGCAGCGCCTTGGTCGACACCTCGGGACTGTGCTGCGTCGACAGCACCACGGCTTCGAGGCCGACCGGCCGGTCGCTTTCGTACCGTAACGTGACCTGGCTCTTCGCGTCCGGGCGCAGCCAGCCGAGCTTCCCGGACTTCCGCACCTGAGCCTGGCGCTTGACCAGACGGTGGGCCAGGGTGATGGCCGCGGGCATGAGCACATCCGTCTCGTTCGTGGCGTAGCCGAACATCAGGCCCTGGTCACCCGCTCCCTGTTTGCGCTCGTCCTTGCGATCCACACCCTGCGCGATGTCCGGGGATTGCTTGCCGATGATGTTGAGGACACCGCAACTGGCGCCGTCAAAGCCCATTTCAGAGGAGTCGTAACCGATATCGAGCACCGTCTTGCGCACGAGCGCCTCGACATCGATCCATGCGCTGGTGGTTACCTCGCCCGCGACTATCACGACACCAGTCTTTACCAGCGTCTCACAGGCCACACGACCGCGGACGTCCTCTTTGAGGATGGCATCCAGCATGGCATCCGAGATTTGATCGGCCACCTTGTCAGGATGTCCCTCGGAGACCGACTCAGAGGTGAAGAGATAGTCGTTGGCCATTATGCGATTCCTGGGTTTGAAGGGGATGAAAGCTGCCTGGCGCGCGTCCTGCCGGCTCAGCGGCGGACGGTGAGCGCCGCCTTGGCGGCGGCGTCATCGCCGAAGCTTTCCGCCAGCCGTTGCTCGAGCTGCTCCGGTGTGGCGCGATGGTTCTGGGTGCCGCGCGACTCGATTTTCAGCGCGCCCATCACGGCTGCGATCCGGCCGGTGGTCTCATGGTCGAGCTCGTGCATCAGCCCGTGCAGCAGGCCCGCACGGTAGGCGTCGCCGCAACCGGTGGGGTCGACCACGGCAGCGGCTTTCGCACAGGGTATTTCAAACTGTGCGTCCTGGGTGTGGATGATCGAGCCTTTGCCGCCGCGCGTGACGATGAGCGCTTCCACCCGTTGCGTCAGATCGCCCACCGTCCAACCGGTCTTCTGCTGCAGCAGCTGCCACTCATAGTCGTTGACCGCCACCCAGTTCGCATGCTCGATGAAGAGGTCCAGGTCCGCCGCGTCGAACATCGGCAGCCCCTGGCCAGGATCGAAAATGAAGGGAATGCCCAGGTCGGCGAACTGTTCCGCATGCTCGATCATGCCCTGACGACCGTCCGGAGCCACGATTCCGATGACGACGTCATCGGCCTCCGCCACGTTGTTGAGGTGTGCGTGCTGCATGGCGCCCGGGTGGAAGGCGGTGATCTGGTTGTCCTCGAGATCGGTCGTGATGAACGCCTGGGCCGTGAGCTCCGAATCGACCACCCGCACGTGCGCGAGCGGCAGGCCCATGCCCTCCATCCATTCCCGGTACGGCCCGAAGTCCCGCCCGACGGTGGCCATCGGAATCGCCGGATCGCCGAGCAGGCGCAGGTTGTAGGCGATGTTGCCGGCGCAGCCGCCGAATTCCCGCCGCAGCCGGGGCACCAGGAAGGAGATATTGAGGATGTGGATCTGCTCCGGGAGGATGTGCTCACGGAAGCGCCCTTCGAACACCATGAGGGTGTCGAATGCCGCCGACCCGCAGATCAGGGCCTTGCGCGGTCGCTCAATCATGTCGGACGGTCTCAAAAGGGTCTCCATTGGACCCTCAATGATAGATTCTGCGCCGCCCCGTGGCTATAGAGGAGGCTTACCGGCCCCATCGGTGGCCGCCAGGAGTCCCACCCCGCGCAGCGCCAGGTCGTCGAGGCCCGCACCCTGCCGTTCCTGGTAGTACGTGATGATCTGGCGCCGCATGCGCGGCTCCCAGTAGCGCTTGAGGTGTCCAGCGACGTCCCTCACGGCCTGCTCGGCGTCCGGCTCCGCAGCGAAGTAGGCGCTGATCTCGTTGGCCATTTTGATGAGAAGGTCGATGTTCATTGGGATTCCAGACGCCAGGGGTGGGCATAGACCACGTGCTGATGCTCGCGCGCAAACGCTACCAGGGTCAGGCCCGCGCGCTCGGCCAGGCGCACCGCGAAGGCGGTGGGGGCGGAGAAGGCCGCGACGAGCGCCACACCCACGGCGGCGCTCTTCTGCACCATCTCGAAGCTCGCGCGGCTGGTGAGGAGCAGCGCGCCGGCGGCCGGGTCGAACCCCGAGCGCACCAGTGCGCCGATGACCTTGTCCAGAGCGTTGTGCCGGCCAACATCCTCCCGCACCACCTGGATGCCCTTGCCCGGCACGAGCCACGCCGCCGCATGCACGCTGCCGGTGCGGGCGTTGATCGGCTGCAGGCCGGCGAGCTGCGCAATCGCCTCGTGGAGCTCCGCCGCGGTCAACCGCGCGCCGGGACCCACTTTCCTCACCTCGCGGACGGCAGCCTCGACGGTCTCCTGGCCGCAGAGCCCGCAACCGCTGCGGCCTGTCAGGTTGCGCCTGCGATCGAGCAGCGCGGAAAAGCGCTCCCAGGCGACCGTGATTCTCACCTCGATGGAGTCTTCGCCGCGGGTCACCTCGACACCGCGGATCTCCTCCGCCCGCGTCACCAGACCCTCGCTCAATGTGAAGCCGACCGCGTAATCCTCCAGGTCAGCCGGGGTCGCGAGCATGACGACGTGCGGAACGCCGTGATACACGAGCGCGACCGGCATCTCCTCCGCGACCAGGTCGCGCTCCCGCGTGACCGTGCCCCATCGCCAGCGCTCGACGTCGAGCTCCACCGCGGTGGGCCGGGCGTCATCCGCCTTCTCGCGACTCTCCGAGGGCTCATTCGCGATCGACACGTCGCGCCCGCCGCATCGTCGCCCGGCTCAGGCGGGCGCCGGATCGCGCTTGCGCCGGCGGGCCGGCCTCGGCAACGCCCGCTCCTCGGCGGTGCGCTTGGCCCAGGCGTCCTTCTGGTTGACCAATACGACCTCAACCGCCGTCACTTTGTACTCCGGACAGTTCGTCGCCCAGTCGGAGTTCTCCGTGGTGACGACGTTGGCGTTGGTTTCGGGGAAGTGGAAGGTCGTGTAGACGACACCCGGCGCGATCCGCTCCGTCACCTTGGCGCGCAGCACCGTTTCTCCCGCGCGGCTGGTGAGCCCCACCCAGTCGCCGTCGCTGATGCCGCGGACCTCCGCGTCGTGCGGATGGATCTCCAGCAGATCCTCCGGATGCCACACGACATTCTCCGTGCGGCGAGTCTGGGCTCCCACGTTGTACTGGGTCAGCACGCGCCCCGTCGTCAGGATCAGCGGGAAGCGGCTGGTCGAGCGCTCGCTGGTCGGCACGTACTCCGTGAGGCAGAACTTCCCCTTGCCGCGCACGAACTGGTGCACGTGCATGGTCGGTGTGCCCTCCGGCGCGGCATCGTTGCACGGCCACTGGATGCTGCCCAGGCGGTCGATCTTCTCGTAGGTCACGCCGGCGAAGGTCGGCGTCAGCCGGGCGATCTCGTCCATGATCTGCGACGGATGGCGGTAGTGCATCGGATAGCCCAATGCCTCCGAGAGCAGCATGGTGATCTGCCAGTCCTCATAGCCCGCCGGGGGCGGCATGACCTTGCGCACGCGGGAGATGCGCCGCTCCGCGTTGGTGAAGGTCCCGTCCTTCTCCAGGAAGGACGAGCCCGGCAGGAACACGTGCGCGAATTTCGCCGTCTCGTTGATGAACAGATCCTGGATGATCACGCATTCCAGCGATTCCATGGCGCGCGTGACGTGATGCGTGTTGGGGTCCGACTGGACGAAGTCCTCGCCCTGCACGTACAGGGCGCGGAAAGTGCCATCCAGCGCCGCCTCGAACATGTTGGTGATCCTGAGGCCCGGCTCCGCCTGCAGCGTGACGCCCCAGGCCTGCTCGAACGTCCCCCGCACCACGGGATCGGACACGTGCCGATAGGCGCTGAACTCGTGCGGAAAAGAGCCCATGTCGCAGGAGCCCTGCACATTGTTCTGGCCGCGCAGCGGATTGACGCCGACGCCCTCGCGGCCGAGATTGCCGGTGACCATCGCCAGATTGGCCAGGGCCATGACTGCGGTCGAGCCCTGGCTGTGCTCGGTGACGCCGAGGCCGTAATAGATCGCGCTGTTGGGGCCCGCGGCATAGAGGCGCGCCGCGCGGCGCACGAGGTCCGCCGGCACTCCGGTCACGGGTTGCATCGCTTCCGGCGAATTGCGCTCCGCGGCGACGAGCTCCTTCCATAGCTGGTACGACTCAGGCTCGCAGCGCTCGGCGACATAGTCGTCCTTCGTCAGGCCTTCCGTCACGATGACGTGCGCGATGGAGTTGAGCATGGCGACGTTGGTGCCCGGCGTCACCGCCAGGTGGACATCCGCCGCGATGTGCGGGCTGCGCACGAGACCGGTGGCGCGCGGGTCGATCACGATGAGTCTCGCCCCTTTGCGCAGGCGCTGTTTCATCCGGGACCCGAACACCGGATGTCCTTCGGTGGGGTTGGCGCCGATGACCAGGATGACATCGGCCTTGTCCACGGAGGTGAACGCCTGGGTGCCGGCCGACTCCCCTATGGTGCTCTTCAAGCCGTAGCCGGTGGGAGAATGGCACACGCGCGCACAGGTATCGACATTGTTGTTGCCGAAAGCCGCGCGTACCATTTTCTGCACCAGGAAAGTCTCTTCGTTGGTGCAGCGCGAGGAGGTGATCCCGCCGATGGAGTCGCGGCCGTACTTCGCCTGGATGCGCTGCAGCTCGCTCGCCGCGTAGGCGATCGCTTCCCTCCAGGAGACCTCGCGCCACTCATCGCGGATGGTCTTGCGGATCATCGGCTTCAGAATCCGGTCCGCGTGCGTCGCGTAGCCGTAGGCGAATCGACCCTTCACACAGGCGTGGCCTTGATTCGCGTCTCCTTGGCGGCTCGGCGCCATGCGCACGACCTGGGTCGCGGCCCCGCTGCCGCGGACCTCCGCCTCGAAGGTACAGCCCACCCCACAGTACGCGCAGGTCGTGGTGACGGCACGCTCCGGCTGACCGAGGCGGATGACCGATTTCTCCATGAGAGCGGTCGTTGGACAGGCCTCCACGCAAGCCCCGCAGGAGACGCACTCGGACTCGAGGAACGATTCATCCTGGCTGGCGGCGATCTTCGACTCCAGGCCCCGTCCCTGGACCGTCAGCGCCAAGGTGCCCTGCACCTCGTCGCAAGCGCGCACGCAGCGCGAACAGACGATGCACTGCTCGGGATCGAAGGTGAAATAAGGGTTGCTTTCATCGCGCGGCATCGGCTGGCGCGTCGGCCGCGGGCCGTATGAGGTATGGGTGACACCGAGGGCCCCGGCCACGTCCTGCAGCTCGCACCGAGCGCCGGAGGTGTCGAGCGGATGCTCGGACAGATACAGATCCAACACCCCGCGACGCAGCGCCGTGAGCTTCTGCGACTGAGTGCGGATCTTCATGCCGGGCGCCACGGTCGTCGTGCAGGAGGCCGGGAAGCCCTTGCGCCCCTCGATCTCGACCAGGCACATGCGGCACGAGCCGAATGCCTTCAGCGTGTCGGTGGCACAGAGCTTGGGCACCTGCGTGCCTGCGAGTGCCGCGGCGCGCATGACGGAAGTGCCAGGGGGCACCGTGACGGGCTTGCCGTCGATCTCCAGCGTGACATCCGCGCCCGCCTCGGCGGGAGCCGGCGTTCCGAGATCCTCATAGTCGATCGCAAACATGGTTAACTCCGTATGCGAAAGTCTTCCCTGAAATGCCGCAACGCGCTCTGCACGGGGAATGGCGCCATGCCGCCCAGGCCGCAGAGCGAACCCTGGACCATGAGCTCACAGAGCTCTTCGAGCTTGCGCACGTTGCCTTCGGCGTCCTGCCCTTCAATGATCCGGTCGATGACTTCCATGCCGCGTGTCGAGCCGATGCGGCAGGGAGTGCACTTGCCGCAGGATTCGATCGCGCAGAACTCCATCGCATAGCGCGCCATTCGCGCCATGTCGACGGTATCGTCGAAAGCGACGATGCCGCCATGGCCGAGCAGCGCGCCGATGCCGCCAAGCGCCTCGTAGTCGACCAGGGTATCGAACTGCGAGGCAGGGATGTAGGCGCCGAGCGGTCCGCCCACCTGTACCGCCCGCAGCGGACGGCCGGAGGCCGAGCCGCCGCCGTAGTCGTACAGCAACTCGCGCAGCGTCAGGCCGAACGCCCGCTCGACGAGCCCGCCGCGCTTGATATTGCCGGCGAGTTGGATCGGCAGCGTGCCCCGGGACTTGCCCGTTCCGTAGCCCGCGTAGTGCTCCGCGCCGCGGTGGAGAATGGTCGGCACGCTCGCGAGGGTGATCACGTTGTTGACGATCGTCGGGCAACCGAAGAGTCCTTTGATGGCCGGCAGCGGCGGCCGAACCCGGACTTCGCCCCGCTTCCCTTCCAGGCTCTCGAGCATCGAGGTCTCTTCGCCGCAGATGTAGGCGCCGGCTCCGAGCCTGACCTCGAGATCGAAACGCTTGCCGCTGCCCATCACGTCGGCGCCGAGATAACGCGCCTGGTATGCCGCCGCGATGGCTCCATTCAACGCGCGGTGCGCGTGCGGATATTCCGCGCGCAGGTAGATGTAGCCCTGGCCGGCGCCGACCGCGACGCCCGCGATCGTCATGCCTTCGATGAGGCTGAGGGGATCGCCTTCCATCAACATCCGGTCCGAGAACGTGCCCGAGTCACCCTCGTCGGCGTTGCACGTGACATATTTCTGTCCGGCAGGCTGCTCCAGCACCGTTTTCCACTTGATGCCGGCCGGAAAAGCCGCTCCGCCCCGCCCACGCAGGCCCGAGCCGATGATCGTCTCCACGACCGCCTGCGGGCTCATCGCGAGCGCGCGGCGCAGTCCCTGGTAGCCGCCGTGGATCACGTAGTCCGCCACACTGGCGGGATCGACGACCCCGACGCGGGCGAAAGTCAGGCGCTGTTGGCTTGCGAGCCACGGGATCGCATCGGCGAGGCCCAACGACAGCGGGTGTGAGCGGCCCTGCAGGAACTCCGCATCGAAGAGCCCCGGAACGTCGGCGACGGTCACCGGCCCGTATGCCGTGCGCCCATGCGCAGTCGCCACTTCCACCAAAGGCTCCAGCCAATACGCCCCGCGCGAACCGTTGCGGATGAGCTGCAGCTCCAGGCCGCGCGCCGTGGCCTCGCGCGCGATAGCGTGCGCAACCTCCCCCGCGCCGAGCGAAAGAGCGCCGGCATCGCGGGGCACATATACGGTGAGAGTCATGCTGGAGCGATCACCTCTTGCGGTCGACTTCCGCGAGCAGCGCATCGAGCCGCTCCGGAGTCACCCTGCCATGCAGCCGTCCATCGATCATCACCGCCGGCGAGCAGGCGCAGTTACCCAGGCAGTAGACAGGCTCGAGCGAGAAGCGCCCGTCCGGGGTGGTCTGATGGAAGTCTACTCCCAGCCGTTGCCGGGCGTGCGCGGCCAGCGCCTCGCCACCCACGGCCTGGCACGATTCCGCACGGCAGACGCTCACGGTGTGCGCCCCCGGGGGAGTGCTGCGGAAGAAGTGGTAGAAGGACACCACGCCATGGACTTCCGCCCGCGAGAGATTGAGCTCGGCGGCCACGAGCGGTACCGCGGCCGGCGGTACGAATCCGAGCTCTGCCTGGATCGCGTGCAGGACCTCGATCAGGGGCCCGGGGCGCCCCTTGAAGTCCCCCACGACCCGTCGGATCGTCTCACCGTGCTCAGAAGCCAATGTCGCCATCACCCGAGTATACGTCCGACACCGCCGCCGTCTCTCCCCCTCCCCCGGAGAGCCCTGCGCAAACCGCCGAGTGTTCGATTTCCGGGACGCAGAAGCCCGTCACACTCCGAGCTGCCCCGCGTGATGGCGCAGGTGGTCCTCGATGAAGCTGGAGATGAAGTAATACCCGTGGTCATAGCCCTCGTGCCTGCGCACGGTGAGCCTGAGCCCCGACTTGCGGGCGGATTCCTCGAGCAAGTGTGGATGCAGCTGTGACTCCAGGAACTGATCCGCCAGTCCCTGATCCACCAGGATGGGTGGTCGTTGCGGCCCGTCCGTCAGCTTGGCCGCCAGCTCGGAAGCGTCGTAGGCTGCCCACTGCCCCTGGTCCGCTCCCAGATAGCCGCCGAGAGCTTTCTGCCCCCAGGGACAGCGGCGCGGCGCACTGATGGGCGCAAGCGCCGACACCGAGCGGTAGCGGCCCGGGTTGCGCAGTGCGATGGTGAGCGCGCCGTGCCCGCCCATCGAGTGACCGAAAATGCCGGTGCGCTCGTCGTCCGCGGGGAACTGCCCCGCGATCAGCTTGCGCAGCTCTTGCGTGACGTACGTATACATCCGGTAGTGACGCGACCAGGGCTCCGCCGTGGCATCGACATAGAAACCCGCGCCGACACCAAAGTCCCATGCATCGCTGTCCCCGGGCAGCTTGACGCCGCGCGGACTGGTGTCTGGTGCCACCAGCATCAGCCCGAGCTCGGCGGCGACGCGTTGCGCGCCGGCCTTGATCATGAAGGTCTCCTCCGTGCACGTGAGGCCGGCGAGGTAATACAGCACCGGCACGGCTTGCGACTTCGCCTGGGAGGGCGTGAATACTGCAAAGCGCATCGAGCAGGCGGTGCTCGCCGCCTCGTGGCGATAGAAGCCGACCGTACCGCCGAAGCAGCGATGCTGACTGATGACTTCGAAAGGCTGGCCGGACATGATCTTCTCCCGCTGAGTGCCGCTGGTTGGCGCACTTATACCGGCAGCCACCCGATGAGTCACCGCGCGTTCATCGCGCGATGCGGCAGTGTCACGTGGCTGGAACAGGCTCGCCCCATCCGCCGCCGAGCGCCCGATAGAGCTGCACCAGGTCGGCGGAAACAGCCGTGTTGGCCTCGGCGAGCGCCAGCTCGTTCTGCTCCTCGGTACGCTCCGCATCGAGTACATCGATGAAGCTCGCCACTCCGCTCCGATACCGCTCGCGCGCCAACAGCCGGGCATTGCGGCTCGCCGTCGTCGCGGTCTGGAGGGACGCGCGGCGCGCCTGATCCGAGCCGTAGGCGGCCAGTGCATCCTCCACTTGATTGAGCGCCGTGAGCACGGTCTGGGCGTAGATCACCGCCGCCTCCTTGGCTTTCAACCGCTGCAGTCGCACCGTCGCGCGCAGCCGTCCGCCCTCGAAGACCGGCAGCTCGATGGCCGGTCCGAATGAGGCAAAGCGGCTCGCGGTCTCGATGAGGCGCGAGAGTCCCACCGACTGGTACCCGCCGGCGGCGGTGAGCGTCAGTCGCGGAAAGTAGTCCGAGATCGCGACACCGATCTGCGCCGTCGCTGCATGCAGATTGGCCTCCGCCTGGCGGATGTCCGGCCGGCGGCGCGCCAGGTCCGAAGGTACGCCGATCGGCACGACCGGCGGGACTGGCGGCACCGGCTGCGCCTGTGCGAGCTCGGCGCGCAGCGCCTCCGGCGGCCTTGCCATGAGCTGGCTCAGTTGGTTGATGTCGACCGTGATCTCCCGATCGGCGAGCGGGACCTGCGCCTGCGTCGTGCCCACCTCCGCTGTGGCATTCTCGACGTCGAGATCGGAAGTCAATCCCGCGTTGCGCCGGTCCCGCGTGAGCTGCAGGAGATCGCGCTGCGTCGCGAGACTCCGTTGCAGGATGGCGCGGCGGGCCTGCGCGCCGCGCAGATCGATGTAGGTCGCCGCCACGTCGCTCACCATCGAGAGCAACGCCGCGTGGCCGCCCTCGACGGCCGCCTGCATCTGCGCGTTCGCGGCCTCGATCGAGCGCCGTGCGGTTCCGAAGAGATCGAGCGTCCAGGAGGCGCCGAGACCGAGCTGATACTGGTTGAAGGGATTCGTCAGGATCGGGGGCAGCCCGGGAAAGTTCAGGCCGAAAATGACGCCGTTCGGCGTGTTGGTGCTGATCCGCTGGCGCGACCACGAGGCGTTGGCCGAGAGGCTCGGCCAGAGGCCCCCGGCGACGACGGCGGTCTGCGCCTGCGCCTCCTCGATGCGCAGCACCGCCTGCTTGACGTCCAGATTCTGTGCCGCAGATTGCTGCACCAGCGAGGTCAGCTTCGGATCGTTGAAGCTCGACCACCATGAGACCGTTTGCGCGCGTTGCGAATTCACGTGCGCGGCGCCCTCCGTGCCATTGGCCGCCGCGGTTGCCGACCACTGGGGCGGCACGTTCGGCTTCGGCTTGACGAAGTTCGGGCCGACGGCGCAGCCGGCCAGAGTGCAGCCGAGCGAGGCCAGGGTGAGAGAGCGCAGGGTTCGTGGGATCATGATCTTCCTTATTGCAGCCGCTGCGCGATGCCGATGGCATGGCGCAATGGGTTGATCGAGGTGAAGTATTGCAGAGACGGCGGCAGGTTGCCGACGGGCGTCATCAGCCCGCCGGCCTCGACGGCCTTCGGACGGCGTCAACTGCTGCGCTTACGCAACGCCGCCTTGCAGATCCGCTCGACCAGCTCCGGGAATCCGATGCCCGCGGCGCGCGCGGCCTGCGGCAACAAGCTCGCGGCGGTCATGCCCGGCAGCGAGTTGGCTTCGAGGCACCAGAGACCGCCCTCGGGGTCCATGCGGAAATCTATCCGGCTGTAGGCACCGAGCTTCAGCGCCGCATGTGCGCGCACGGCGAGCTCCTGAACACGCGCCGCGATGTCAGGGGCGAGCGGTGCGGGAAAAATCTCGCGCGCGCCGCCGGCCTGGTACTTCGCCTGATAGTCGAAGACCTCGCCGGGGGTGATGATCTCGCCCACGGGCAGCGCGCACCCCTCCAGCACGCCCACGGTCAGCTCCCGGCCCGGGACGAAACGCTCCACCATCACCTCGTCGTCGTAACGCTGCGCGAGAGCGACGGCGGCAGGGAGCGCATCGGGCGTGCGCACGACGCTCAGCCCCACAGTCGATCCCTGCTTGTTGGGTTTCACGACCACGGGCCAGCCGAGCTCGTCGGCGACCTCCTGCGCGGTCACGGGCGCAATCCTCCAGTCCGCCGTCGGGACCGCCGCGGCGCGGAAGAGTCGCTTCGAAAGGTCCTTGTCCATCGCGGTCGCGCTCGCGATGTGATTGCTGCCCGTGTAGGAAAGCCCGGCCAGATCGAGGACCGCCTGGATACGGCCGTCCTCTCCCGCCCCGCCGTGCAGCGCGAGGAAAACCACATCGACGTTCCCCATGCCGGCCGCCTCCATGGCGAGCGCGGGCGCGCCCTGCTTCATGCCCGCGAGCGCCGGGCCCGAAGGGGGCTGCGGCCCGACGCCGCTGGTGAGCAGGCGCTGCTCGGCGGGACCTTCGAGCCGGCCGGTCGCCGTATCGACCGCCAGCACCTCGTGGCCGAGGCCGCGCAGCGCCGGAATCACCTGTGCGGCGCTCGCGATCGACACATCCCTCTCCTCGCTGGTACCCCCAAAGAGAACTACGATCTTCATGGTTGCGAGTCCCGCCTGCGCCCGATGACAACTCCCGGCAAAATCGCCGGCGGGCATTCTCACATGTCCCGGCGTTGGGGGCGCTGCCGGATGACACGCCGCGGGACAACGAGTACGATTACCGTACTGGTAGCCGTGTGTCGTCCCGTACAGGTCGTGTTGCGTCCCAAAGCATCTTCCAGTGGCTCGCGTCCGGTTATCGCGCCGCGCGGCGCGGCCGCGGGCGATCCGGACAACGCGCTCTTTCGCGGCGGCGACCCGGATTACATGACTTCGCTCGCGCGCGGACTGCACGTCATCCGCGCTTTCTCCGGCTTCGATCGGCGTCTGACCATCGCCGACGTCAGCCGCGCCACCGGACTGACGCGAGCGGTGGTGCGCCGATGTTTGTACACGCTGCGAGAGCTCGGCTACGCCGCCACGGACGGCCGCACCTTCAGCCTGCAGCCCAGGGTTCTCAATCTGGGCTACGCGTATCTCTCGACTGCGCCGATTCCGATCGCCGCGCAGCCCGTCCTCGAGGAGCTGAGCGAGCAGCTCGGCGAAGCCACTTCGGTCGCGGTGCTGGATGACGGTGCGGTGGTTTACGTCGCGCGCGCGGCGACCCGGCGCATCATGGCCGTCACGCTCGGGGTCGGCAGCCGGCTGCCGGCATACTGCACCGCGCTCGGGCGGGTCCTGCTCGCCAGCCTGCCGGCCGAGCAGGTGGCCCGGGAGCTGTCGAAGTTCGAGCTCGTGGCGCACACCCGCTTCACGGTGACTTCACGCCGGCGCATCGAGGAGATCCTGGCCGAAGTGGCGACCGAAGGCTTCGCGGTGAACGACCAGGAGATCGAGATCGGCTTGCGCTCGGTCGCGGTGCCGGTGAGGAACGTCGTCGGCACGACGGTGGCGGCAATGAACGTGAGCACTCAGGCGTCACGAGTCACGCGGCGGGAGCTCCTGGAGAAGGGGCTGCCGCTGCTGCGGGCCGCGGCCGAGCGCCTCGGCAGCCAACTCCCGCCCTCGCGTTAGTCTCGGCCGACGGCATGGCGGGACGTTTATTCCTACAGCGTCGGATCGACGCGTAGACTGCGCCCATGTTCCCGGAGCTCACCCCGGCCACACGGGCGATCATCCTCGTCAATGTGCTCGTGTTCGTTCTCGAGCTGCTGGCGCCACGATCCGTCTGGGCGCTCTTTGCGCTCTGGCCGATTGCCACGCCGGAGGGGCTCTTCCACCCCTGGCAGCTCGTGACCTACGCCTTCCTGCACCAGGGCATCGCGCACATCTTCTTCAACATGTTCGCGCTCTACATGTTCGGTCCGGCGCTGGAGAGCTTCTGGGGCGCGCGGCGCTTCCTGGGCTATTACTTCGCGTGCCTGATCGCCGCCGGCTGCACGCAGCTCGCGGTGGAATATCTCGCAGGCGGGGGCGTGCCCACCATCGGAGCCTCCGGCGCCGTCTTCGGCATCCTGCTCGCGTTCGCCTTGCTCTTCCCGCGTGCACGGCTGCTGCTCTATTTCGCCATTCCGATACCCGCATGGCTCTTCGTCGCGGGCTACGCCGTCATCGAGCTCTTCTTCGGCGTCACCGGCCGACAGGCCGACGTCGCGCATTTCGCGCACCTCGGCGGAATGCTGGGGGGCGCGCTCATGATGCTCTATTGGCGCCTGCGCGCAGGCCGCGGCGGCCGGCAGCCGACCTGACGGGAACTTTTTACGATTGCCTGCATCTACCGCAACCTCGGAGGTGGACTGACCTTATGATAAAAACCGAGCATCTGAGCAAGCACTACGAGTCTGTGGCGGCCGTGGACGACGTCACCTTCGAAGTCCGTCCGGGCGAAGTCCTCGGATTCCTGGGACCCAACGGCGCCGGCAAGACGACGACCATGCGCATGCTCGCGGGCTTCGTCACGCCGACGGCCGGCAAGGCCAGTATCTGCGGCCATGACATCGAAACGGAGCCCCTCGCCGCCAAAGAGCAGCTCGGGTACCTGCCGGAGGGGGCACCGAGCTACGGCGAGATGCGCGTGCGGCGCTTCCTGGAGTTCGTCGCGGATCTGCGGCGCCTCGAAGGATCCCGCCGCAGCGCGCGCCTCGACTACGTCACCGAGCGGCTGCAGCTCGCTTCCGTTCTCGAGCAGTCGATAGAGACCCTGTCAAAAGGTTTTCGGCGCCGCGTGGGCCTGGCGCAGGCCATCATCCATGATCCTCCGGTGCTCATCCTCGATGAGCCGACCGATGGCCTCGACCCCAACCAGAAGTTCGAGGTCCGCGCATTGATCAACGAGATGGCGCGCGACAAGATCATCGTCATCTCGACCCACATCCTGGAAGAGGTCGACGCGGTCTGCAATCGCGCGATCATCATTGCGCGCGGCCGCATCGTGGCAGACGACACACCGCTGAAGCTCGCGGCCAGATCGCGCTACTACAACGCGGTATCGCTGCAGCTCGAGCGGCCGGAGCAGCTCGCCGCAGCCCGCGCCGCCGTGGCGGCGTTGCCGTCGGTAGCCGACGTCGAAGTCAGTGAGCGCGACGTACGGCTGACCGCACTGCCCCGCTCGGGCGCCGCAATATTGGCGGCCGTCGCGGAGCTGGCGAGCAGCAAAGGCCTCGCGCTCAAGGAGCTGCATCTCGAATCCGGAAGACTCGACGAAGTCTTCCGATCCATCACGGCATAACTACTCACACGGGGGCGCCATGCGCAACGTGGGCATCATTCTGCGCCGCGAGCTCGCGAGTTATTTCGCGACACCGCTCGCCTATGTCTTCATCCTGATCTTCCTCGTGCTGGCCAACGCCTTCACGTTCTACCTCGGGGGCTTCTACGAGCGCGGCCAGGCGGACCTGGAGCCCTTCTTCGCTTTCCATCCGTGGCTCTATCTTTTCCTCATCCCGGCGATCTCCATGAAGCTCTGGGCCGAGGAGCGCAAGTCGGGCAGCATCGAGCTGCTGATGACCCAGCCGGTGAAGCTGTGGGAGGCGGTGCTCGGCAAGTATTTCGCGGCCTGGCTCTTCACCGCGCTCGCCCTGGCCCTCACCTTTCCGATCTGGATCACCGTCAACTATCTCGGCAACCCCGACAACGGGACGATAGTCGCCGCATATCTGGGAAGCCTGCTCCTTGCCGGCGGCTTTCTCGCGGTGGGTTCCTGCATGTCGGCATTGACGCGCAATCAGGTGGTGGCATTCATCCTCGGCGTCGCGGTCAGCTTCGCATTCCTTCTCGCCGGCTATCCCATGGTGGTGAATGCGTTCCAGAGCTGGGCGCCCCAGGCGCTGGTCGGCGCAATCGCGTCGCTCTCCTTCCTCACGCACTTCCAGTCGATCGCCAAGGGCGTGATCGAGGCACGCGATCTCCTTTATTTCGCGATGCTCATCGGCTTTTTCCTCTTCACCACCGCGGTCGCCCTCGACCTGCGCAAGGCGGACTAGGAGCGCCTCATGACGAAACGCTCGACACTCGGCTGGGGCGCGGTAGCGGCACTCGCGCTCGCATTCATCGGCCTCACGATCGTATTCAACTACTCGCTCGCGGGCTGGCAGCTGGACCTCACCCAGAATCGCCTCTACACCGTCTCGCCCGGCACGGACCGGATCCTGCAGAGCATCAAGGAGCCGATCGACCTCTACTTCTACTACTCGGCGAAGACCGCGGAATCCATCCCGCAGATCCGTCCCTACGGCCAGCGCGTGCACGACTTCCTCGAGGAGCTGGCGCAGCGCTCCGGCGGCATGATCCACCTGCACGTCATCGATCCGCAGCCCTTCTCGGTCGACGAGGACCGCGCCGCGGAGCTCGGCGTCACCGGCACCGCCATCAACGACGCCGGCACGAAATTCTACTTTGGCCTCGCCGGCACCAACTCCACCAACGGACAGCAGGCGATCCCCTTCTTCGATCCGAACAAGCAGAGCTTCCTCGAGTACGACGTCGTGAAGCTCGTCTACCAGCTCGCGCACCCCGCGAAGCCCGTGGTCGCCTGGCTCTCGACCTTGCCCATGACGGGAGGCTACGACCCGCGCAGCGGACAGATGCGCCCGCCGTGGACGATCTATTCGCAGGCCACCCAACTCTTCGACGTGCACACGCTGCAGCCGACCGCGACCTCCATCGGCCCGGACGTGCGCGTGCTCGTGCTCGTCGACCCGAAGAACCTCTCGCCCGCAACGCAATACGCGATCGACCAGTACGCGCTGCGCGGCGGACACATCATCGCGTTCGTCGATCCGATGGCGCAGTCGGATCAGCCGGCGGGCAACCCCATGCAATCCATGGGAGCCGACCGCGCCTCGCACATGGAAAAGCTCCTCTCCGCCTGGGGAGTCGACTTCAAGCCCGGCGAAGTGATCGCCGACCGCGGCCACGCGCTCACCGTGGCCATGCGCGAGGGGCAGCCGCCGGTCGAGCACCTGGGAATCCTGGGCCTCGGTGAGCACTCTCTGTCACAGGCCGACGTCATCACATCCGGCCTGTCCAACGTCAACGTCGCGACCGCCGGATACCTCGCCGCGGCCAAGGGCGCCTCGATCAAATTCGAGCCGCTGATCCAGTCGAGCGCCGATGCGGAGCCGATGCCGGCTCAGCGCTTCGCGATGCTGTTCAATCCGACGAGCCTGCTGGATGGCTTCAAGCCCACGGGTACGCGCTACACGATTGCCGCGCGCATCACCGGGATGGTCAAGACGGCTTTCCCCGACGGCCCTCCCAAGGGTGTCACGCTGCCCGCTGGTCAGCGGGCCCTCAAGACGTCAATCAAGCCATTCAATCTCGTAGTCTTCGCCGATACCGATCTGCTGTCCGACTACCTCTGGGTGCGCCAGCAGCAGCTCTTCGGCCAGACCATCGCTCAGGCGTGGGCGAGCAATGGCGACCTGGTGCTCAACGCGCTCGACAATCTCACCGGCAGCTCCGATCTCATCAGCGTCCGCGGCCGCGCGGGCTTCACACGTCCCTTCCTGCGTGTCGATGCGCTGCGACGCACGGCCGATGCGCACTTCCATGCGCAGGAAGAGCAGCTCCAGCATGAGCTGCAGCAGACGGAGCAGCAGTTGACCCTGCTGCAGTCCAAGCGCAACGACAAATCCGCCCTGATCCTGACGCCGGCACAGCAGCAGGAGATCGAGCACTTCGAGGCGGAGAAGCTCCAGATCCGCAAGCAGCTGCGCGCCGTGCAGGCCGGCCTCGTCGGCGACATCGACAGGCTGGGCACGGAGCTCAAGGTTCTGGACATCATCGTGATGCCGGCCCTGTTCGCGCTCGCCGCCCTCCTCCTTGCGGCGATGCGCCGCCGGCGTCCGGCCGTCGTCTCGAGCAAGAAGGACAAACATCCATGACCGCACGCCGCGTCACGCTCCTCTTCGCCATCGGCATCGTGATCATCGCGCTCGCCGCCTGGATGTCGAGCCGCAACCAGACGGGCGACGATTCGATCGCAGGCACCGCGGTTCTCCCCGGTCTCCAGGGCGCGCTCAACGACGTCACCCAGGTCCGTATCACCAAGGCCGGCAATCAGCAGACTTCGCTGGAGCGCAAGGCGACCGACTGGCTCGTCGGCGAGCGCGGCTATCCCGCCGACTCCGGCAAGCTCCGCAAGCTCCTGCTCGACCTCGGATCGTTGAAAGCCGTGGAGCGCAAGACCCGCATCGCGCGCAACTACCCCGTGCTCGGCGTCGACGATGTGACGGCAGCAAAGGCCACGGGATCCCGCATCGACGTCGTATCTGCGGGCAAGACCTGGTCTCTCATCGTTGGTAAGTCCGTGGATGGCAACGACGTTTATGTCCGCGTGGTCGACTCCGCGCAGAGCCTGCTTGCCAGTCCGATGGTCATGGCCGATGCCGACCCGAAACTATGGCTCGATCCCAACATCCTCGACATCGCCCAGGACCGCGTGAGCGAGATCGAGGAGCATCCGCCCAAAGGACCCGGATTCAGTGTGGCGCGCGACAAGAAGACCCAGGCCGACTTCACCGTGCGCGGCGTCCCTCACGGCCGCGAGCTCACGGGCGCCGACGCCGCCGATTCGATGGGCAGCGCTCTCTCGAGCCTCACCCTCACCGACGTGCGCAGCGCGGTCGCTCCAGCGGCGGGCACGGACCTCTCGCACGCCGTCTTCAAGACTTTCGACGGCCTCGAGATCGACATCAGCGGCTACAAACAGGCCAATGACCACTACATCGACGTCTCCGCCCGCGCAACCGGCAAATCGGCCGACGCCGAGGCACAGCAGATCAACTCACGCGTGCACGGGTGGGACTACGAGATCCCGGACTATCGCTTTGAGCAGATTTTCCAGTCGTTGGACGGACTGCTGAAGCCGCTGCCCGCGAAAAAAACTCCCGCCAAGGCGCGCGCGCACCACGCCGCCCTATCTGGCTCTCGCCAGTAAAAGCAGAGTCACCGTAGCCAGCAATGCAGTGGGCAGCCACGCCAGGATCACCGGATCGAGGTTGAATACGATCGTCCCGCTCTCGATCAGGCGCTGCAGCAGGAAAAAGACGAGGCCGATGCCGAGGCCGAGCATCGCTCTCGTGCCCGCGCCGGCCGAGCGCATCGAGCCGAGAACGAACGGCAAGGCGAGGAGCACGGAGAAAGCGATGGCCACCGTGCGCGCGACCTTCGACCAGAAAGCGAAGAGATACTGGCGCGCGTCGAGGGAATTGGTATGGAAGTACTCGATGAGCTGCCAGAGGGAGCTGAGCGTCAACTGCTCCGGGTCCTGCACCGCGAGACCGAGAAAGCCCGCGGTGACGTTCGATTGCAGCATTTTTCTACCGGGAGCGCTGGCCGTCACGCGATCGACGGGCGGCGGCCGGCATTGCGCCGGGCTGTGGTCGCATCCCGGCTGGGCAGCGGCCGGATCCGCGCTCCCGTAGAGGAAGCGCGACTCGGTATAGCCGCCGAGCACCCAAGTGCGGTGGCCAGCGGCCGTCGCGTTCGCGGCGCGGCCGATGGAGAGCAGCGAGTGCCCGGGCGACAGCTCGAACACCTGCATGCCGACGAACTGCCGCGATCCCGACTGCCGCGCGACGTTCAGAATCAGGTCGCCGTCGCGTACCCAGGCGCCCGCGCCGCCGCCGAAGCCGACGCTGTTGTATTTGCTGAAGGCCTTCTGCTGATTCGCCGCTTCCTGTAGCTGTGGGGCCACGAACTCGCCGAGCACGCCCTCGAAGGCGATCAGGAGGGCCGCCGCGAAGAGAGCCGTGCCGGCCAGGCGCGCCACTGACACACCCGCGGCGCGAATGACGGTGATCTCGCTGCCGCGCGCGAGCTGGCCGAAGCCGATGAGCGAGCCGATTAGGGCGGTGATCGGCAGCAGCTGATACACCTGCTGCGGCAGATTGAGCAGCGTGTACCACATCGCGTCGGCCACCGAGTAGTGGCCTACCCCGATATCGCCCTGCTGGCCGATGAACACGAACAAGGCCCCGAGGATCAGCAGCACCACCATGACCAGCAGTACCGCGCCGAGGATGGTCCGCACGATGTAGCGGTCGAGCATGCTCATGCGCGGCTCGCTCGATAGCGCAGGCGTTGCGCCGCCCGCGGTCCAAAGATCACCGTCAGAGCGAACAATATGACTGCAGCGTGCGTCCACCAGAGGCCGAGTGCCACCGGGATGGCGCCGCGAGCAATCCACGCCTGACCGAGGGAGATGAGGTTGGAGTAGACGAGGTACACGACCACGGCGAGCCATACGCGGGAGTAGCGGCCCTGGCGCGGCTTCAGACGCGCGAGCGGCACCGCGAGCACCGTCAGGACGATGCACATCAGCGGCATCGAGAGCCGCCATTGAAACTGCGCCTGGCGCTTGGGGTCCGGGGAAGCGAGCAGCCCCGCAGTGGGCTGTGCGTCGAGGTCCGTGATGACGTCACTCACAGGCGGTACGTGCAGCGGAATGGTGAGCTCGGCATAGTTACTGGTGCGGAACTGCGGGCTGCCCGGTATTCCCTCCAGGCGCTCGCCATCCAGAAGCTTGATGGTCTGGGTATTGCCGTCCGGTGCGACGGTATGGAGCGCACGGCTGGCGACGGCCACTTCCACGACCGGCCCCTGGTTCCTCTCCACGAAGACATTCTGCAGCGTTCCGTCGGCATCGACCTTCTCCGCGTAGACGACGGCCGACCCGCCGCCGAAGGCGCGGAACGTCCCCGGCTGCAGGGGTGCGAACTGGCCGGCGTGAATGGCTGCATTCCGTAACGTCAAGGCCTGTGCCGTGGCCCCTGGCGCAACGATCAGCGTCAGCGCCGCAAGGCCGATGGCCAGAACGACACCCAGGCCGATCACGGGAGCATAAAGCGTGATCGGCCTGACGCCGCAGGCAAAAGCCGCCGCCAGCTCACTGTCGTGATAGACCCTTCCCAGGGCCAGGATGATCCCGAGCAGCAGCCCCACGGGCACGAGAATACTCGAGTACTGCAGGATCCCGAGATAGATGAGCTCGAGCACCACACCCTGTGGAAACTGGCTCACCGCGGCGCGCTCGAGCACGGCTGCCACCTGATTGGCAAGCAGAATGAGGAGCAGCACACCCATCACCACGATCCAGGATGTGATGACTTCGCGCAGAATGTAGCGTCCGAGGATTTTCCCCAAACCGATGGCCTGCCGTGACTTTCCCCGCCGGACCGCCGGTGGGTTAAACTAAAATATTAAGGTAAAGCAGCCGGTTGCGCGTCTCAATGGTTCGTGACCCGGTGGCGAAAAATATCCGGCCCCAGGCCGGCATGGGGATACAGCGATGCGATTTGAGACTTGGAGCAAGGGCATAGCCACGCTCGACGTGGACTGCCTCGTCGTCGGCGTCTTCGAAGAAGCGGAGCTGAGCAACGAGGCCACCGCCGTCGATTCGGCCAGCGGCGGGCGGCTGAAGACGCTGCTGGACCGGGGTGATTTTCCCGGCAAGCCTGCCGAGACGCTGCTGCTCACCGATCTGCCGGGCATCGCCGCCACGCGGGTGCTCCTCACCGGGCTGGGCGCGAAAAAGAGCTTCAGCCGCAAGGTGTGGCGCAAGGCCTGGGCGGCCGCCGCCGCGGCGCTATCCAAGACCGGTATCGCGAGTGTGGCGGTCGCGCTGGAGAGGCCCGAGACGAAAGAGCTGGATGACTACTACTTCGGGCGCGCGGTCGCGGAAATCGCCGCGGGAAGCCTCTATCGCATCAATGATCTCAAGAGCGGCAAGAAGCCAAAGGCGGCATCGCTCGAGCAGGTCCTGGCGGGCCCCGTGCCCAGGAGCGCGGCCACGAGAGTGAGTCGTGGCCTGGCCCATGGCGCCGCGATCGCCGAGGCCTGCAAGGTCCAGCGCGACCTGGCCAACCTGCCGGGGAACGTCTGCACACCCGTTTTCCTGGCGGAGGAGGCGCGCGCGCTCGCGAAGCGCTACCGCTCCCTGCGCGTGCGCGTGCTCGATGAGCCGGCGATCCGGCGCGAGAAGATGGGCTGTCTGCTGGCGGTCTCGCGCGGCAGCGCGGAGCCGCCGCGATTCATCGTGATCGAGCACGCCGGGACCGGGAAGGCCGGCCGGTCCGCGCACCCCGTCGTCCTCGTCGGCAAGGGCGTGACGTTCGACACCGGCGGCATCTCCCTCAAGGACCCGGGCGCCATGGACGAGATGAAATTCGACATGAGCGGCGCGGCGGCGGTGATTGCTTCCCTGACGCTCGCCGCGGCGCTCGATCTGCCGCTGCGCGTCATCGGACTCGTCGCCGCCGTGGAGAACATGCCGGACGGCAAGGCGGTCAAGCCCGGCGACATCGCGACCAGCGCTTCCGGCCAGACCGTGGAAATTCTCAACACCGACGCGGAGGGCCGGTTGATTCTCTGCGACGCGCTGCATTACGCTCGCCGCTTCGACCCGGCGGCCGTCGTCGACATCGCGACGCTGACCGGGGCTTGCGTCGTGGCGCTGGGTCACCACCACTCCGGCGCAATGGGCAATGACGAAGCGCTGGTCACCGAGCTGGTCGAGGCGGGAGTGCGCGCTGACGATCGTGCCTGGCCGTTGCCGGTCACGGAGGACTACGCGGAACAGCTGAAGAGCAATTTCGCCGACTTCGCCAATATCGGCGGCCGCGACGGCGGCGCCCTCACGGCTGCGGCGTTCCTCGGCAAGTTCACACAGGGGCTGAAATGGGCGCACCTCGACGTCGCCGGCACCGCCTATCAGAGCGGCGCGCAGAAGGGCAGTACGGGGCGTCCGACGCCACTGCTCGCGGATTTTCTCATCCACCGGGCAAAAGTCTGACGCGCCACGGCGTCGATCATGGGTGACGAGGAAGGCAGGCCCGAGGGAAAGGCTCTCCGCGTCGACTTCTACGTGCTCGAGGGAGCCTCGGCATCCGCCCGGCTGAGGGTCGCTTGTCGGCTGGCGGAGAAGGCCTATCTCGCCTCGCAGCGCACGCTCATCTGGCACACCGAGCGCGGCGAGCTGGAAGCGCTCGATGGGCTGCTATGGACCTTTGCCGATGGCAGCTTCGTCCCGCATGACTGGCTGACATCCAACGCGGCTGGCGAGGCACCAGTGCTGCTCAGCGCCGGCTCCCCGCCTGCGGAGGACGTCGATTTCGTCGTCAATCTCGCCGCAGATCCGCCGCCGTTCCTGCACCTGACGCGCCGGATCGCTGAAATCATAGATGGCGATGAGGGACGGCGGCGGGCGGGGCGGGCACGCTTCAAGGCATACCGCGAGCTGGGCATCGAACCAGGTACTCACCCGCTGCGCGCGGAATAAGCACGCTCGCTCGCTATAATGCCCTGACGATTCACTCAGGGCCCGTCAGTCACCATGGACAAAGCGTATGCGCCGCAGGACATCGAGCGGCGGATCTACGAGCAATGGGAATCGCACGGGTGGTTCGCCCCGAGCGGTCGCGGATCGCCTTTCTGCATCATGATTCCGCCGCCCAACGTGACGGGCACGCTGCACATGGGGCACGCGTTTCAGCATACGCTGATGGATGCGCTCACCCGCTATCACCGTATGCGCGGTGATGACGCGCTTTGGCAACCCGGTACCGATCATGCCGGGATCGCAACCCAGATGGTCGTGGAGCGCCAGCTCGAAGCACAGGGCCGCAAGCGCAGCGAGCTGTCGCGCGAGGCCTTCGTCGCCCGTGTTTGGGAGTGGAAGGCGCAATCGGGCGGCACCATCGCCTCGCAAATGCGCCGCCTGGGAGACTCCGTCGACTGGTCGCGCGACCGCTTCACGATGGATGAGGGGCTGTCGCGGGCGGTCGTGGAAGTGTTCGTGCGCCTGCACGAGGAGGGCCTCATCTATCGGGGCAAGCGGCTGGTCAACTGGGACCCCGTGCTGCTCACGGCGCTCTCCGACCTCGAAGTCCAAAGCGAGGAGGAGGAAGGTCATCTTTGGCATCTGCGCTATCCGTTGGAAGATGGGGCGGGTCACGTCGTGGTGGCCACCACGCGTCCGGAGACCATGCTCGGCGATACGGCGGTCGCAGTAAATCCGGACGATGAGCGCTACCAACATCTCGTCGGCAAACGCGTGATGCTGCCGCTCGCTGAGCGACCGATACCAATCATTGCCGACGCCTACGTGGACGCCTCATTCGGCTCCGGCTGCGTCAAGATCACTCCGGCGCACGATTTCAACGACTATGAAATCGGCCTGCGCCACGGCCTCGAGCAGATCAATATTCTGACCCCGCGCGCCGCTCTCAACGAGAATGTGCCGGAAAGATTCCGCGGCCTCGACCGCGTCGATGCGCGCAAGCGCGTGGTCGCCGAGCTCGAGGCAGCGGGCCTGCTCGGGAAGGTCGAGAAGCACAGGCTCATGGTTCCGCGCGGCGATCGCAGCGGCGCCGTGCTCGAGCCGTTGCTGACCGATCAGTGGTATGTCAGGATCGCGCCGCTCGCGGCCCCCGCAATCGCCGCAGTCGAGAGCGGGCGGACGCGGTTCGTGCCGGAGAACTGGGCCAAGACCTACTTCGAATGGATGCGCAACATCAAGGACTGGTGCGTCAGCCGCCAGCTCTGGTGGGGCCATCGCATCCCTGCGTGGTATGACGCGGACGGCAATGTGTATGTCGCGAGGAGCGAGGCGGAAGCGCGCAGCAAGCATCATCTCGCCCCCGATGTTCGATTGAATCAGGACACCGACGTCCTCGACACCTGGTTCTCTTCCGCACTCTGGCCGTTCTCCACACTCGGATGGCCGCAGCAGACGCCGGAGCTGGCAAAATTCTACCCGTCCACCGTGCTCGTGACGGGGTTCGACATCATTTTTTTCTGGGTCGCGCGGATGATGATGATGGGCCTCAGGTTCATGAGCGACGTCCCGTTCCGGGAGGTCTACATCACGGGTCTGATCCGCGACGAGCACGGGGACAAGATGTCGAAGTCCAAGGGCAACGTCATCGACCCGCTCGACATCGTCGACGGCATCGACCTCGAGTCGCTGATCGCCAAGCGCACCAGCGGCCTGATGCAGCCGCAGATGAAGTCGAAGATCGAGAAGGCGACCCGCAAGGAGTACCCCGAAGGCATCGCGCCGCACGGTACGGACGCGCTGCGCTTCACCTTCGCGGCACTCGCCTCCCCCAGCCGGGACATCCGTTTCGATCTCGCACGGGTCGCCGGGTACCGCAACTTCTGCAACAAGCTGTGGAACGCAGCACGCTATGTGACGATGACGGTTGGCGAGCCTGCAGCGAGCGAAGCGCACGGAAATGCGAGCACAGCCCTGGAGCTGTCGGTGGCCGACCGTTGGATCCGTTCGCGCTTCGGGCGCGCCGTGGAGACGGTGGAGAAGGCTCTGGCGGAGTATCGCTTCGATTACGCGGCCGCCGCGCTCTACGAGTTCACCTGGTACGAGTTCTGTGACTGGTACCTCGAGCTCACCAAGCCGGTGCTGCAATCCGATTCCGCCTCCGCGCAAGCCGGCACGCGCCGCACGCTGCTCGAAGTCCTCGAGGCGCTGCAGCGCGCCCTGCACCCCATCATGCCCTTCATCACCGAGGAAATCTGGCGACGCGTCGGCCCTCTCGCGGGGCGTTCCGGCCCGACAGTGATGCGGGCCGCCTACCCGCGACCCGCCGACTTCCCCCGCGACGAGGCGAGTGAGCGTGAAGTCAGCTGGTTGCAATCGTTCATCCTCGCCGTCCGCCAGATCCGCGGCGAGATGAACATCAATCCCTCGCGGCGCATCCCCCTCCTCTACCGCAACGCCTCCGCGCACGATGTGGAGCTGATCGGTCGCCATCGCGCCTGGCTGGAGCGTCTCGCCGGCATCGAGCCGCCGCGCGAGCTGGCCGCCGGCGAGCCGCAGCCGCAAGCCGCCACGGCCCTGGTCGGCGAGCTCACCCTGCTGGTGCCGATGGCCGGACTGATCGATGCCGCCGCGGAAGCGGAGCGGCTGGCCAAGCTCCTGGCGCGCGCCCAGTCCGACCGCGACAAAACCCGCGCTCGCCTGGCCAACGACAGCTTCGTCCGCAACGCCCCCGAGTCCGTGGTGGACGCCGAGCGCCAGCGCCTCACCGAGCTCGAGCAAACGGTCGCCCGCCTCGCGGCCCAACTCGAGCGCGTGCGCGATCTGCGGGGACCGGCAGCCGTATGAATGCGGCGCCGGCGCCGGATCATGATGCGGCCGCCGTGCAACGCGCGCTCGATGCCCTGGAGACGGTGGTCCTCGGCAAGTCGCGCCAGGTGAGGCTGTGTCTCACCTGCCTCCTGGCGCGGGGGCACCTGCTCATCGAGGATGTCCCAGGCGTCGGCAAGACCACTCTTGCGCACACGCTCGCTCGCGTGCTGGGACTGGCGTGGCAGCGGGTGCAATTCACCAGCGACCTGCTGCCGGCCGATATCATCGGCGTGTCGATCTTCGACCGCGCGAGTCAGCAATTCGCGTTTCGTCAGGGCCCGATCTTCACGCAGCTGCTGCTCGCCGATGAAGTGAATCGCGCGAGCCCGCGGACGCAGAGCGCGCTGCTCGAGGCCATGGAGGAGCGTCAGGTCAGCGTGGATGTGACCACTCATCGCCTCCCCGAACCTTTCTTCGTCGTGGCGACCCAGAATCCGCATGAGCAGCTCGGCACCTTTCCGCTGCCGGAATCACAGCTCGACAGGTTTCTCATGCGCGTGACGCTGGGCTACCCTGACGCCGCGCACGAGCGGGAGCTGCTCAGACATGGAGACCGGCGCGACCTGATTCCCAACCTCCAGCCGGTGCTCGGACCCGAGGCGGTGATTCGCGTCCAACACATGGTGCGTGCAACACACGTGGCGGAGCCGTTGCTCGATTACGCGCAGACGCTCATTGCCAGAACCCGGGATCGGCCGGATTTGAAGCTTGGTCTGTCGCCGCGTGCCGGGCAGGGGCTGATCCGCGCCGCCCAGGCCTGGGCCCGTCTCGCGGGCCGACCGGCGGTGCTGCCGGAGGACGTGCAGGCCGTGTTGCCTGCAGTGGTTGCGCACCGGCTCGAGCGGCGCGACACAGGCCGGTCGGACTCCCCGGGCAGGGAGGTCGCGGAAGAGCTGATCAGGACGGTGCCCGTTCCAATTTAGTTCATGCACCGCCTGCGGCGGCGGGGCGTTCCGGCGCCTATCGAGGCAACATGATTCGTGTCAGGAAGTTGCGGGAGCGCGTGCGGGAGTGGGCCGCCGAGTGGGCGCGGCGCCGCCAGGGGCCTGACAGACTGCCGCTGACGCTCGCGCGGCGGCGTCTCTACATCCTGCCGACCCGTGCCGGAGTCGCCTTCGGAGCTCTGCTGCTGACGATGCTTGCCGCGGGGCTGAACTATGCGAACAGCCTCGCGCTGCTGCTCACCTTCCTGCTCGGGGGGTTCGCCCTCGTGGCGATGCACGAGTGTCACCGCAATCTGCTCGGCCTGTCGCTCCTCGAGGCAGCCGCCGCCCCGCTCTTCGCAGGCACCACCGGCAACCTGCGCCTGACGCTCGGGAGCGCATCGCGTCTCACCCGCAGGCGTATACAGGTCGCGGTTGCGAATGAAGCGGCGGTGGCATTGGACCTGCCTGCGGGCGGCCGCGGAGAGGCCGCGCTGCCCATCCGGGCGCCGCGGCGCGGCCTGCACCGCATCGATCGGTTGCGAGTCAGCAGCACGCATCCCTTCGGCCTCTTCCGTGCCTGGACCTGGATTCATGCGCCCATCACGTTGATCGTATATCCGCGCCCGAGCGGCGCGCTGCCCCTGCCCGCCGACAGCGGCGCGAGATCCGGCACCCATCCGCGCAGTACGGCCGGGGCGGACGAGTGGCTCGGGCTGCGCCCATTCCGTGACGGCGACTCGCCGCGGCAGGTGGCCTGGAAAGCCTACGCGCGCGAAGCGCCGCTGCTGGTGAAGGAATACGGCTCGGCCGGCTCGCCGCTGCGTCAACTGTCCTTGGACGCTGCGCGGCAACCCGACATCGAGTCGCGCCTGGAACAACTGGCACGCTGGATCGTCGCCGCCGAGGCGGGCGGGGATCTGTACAGTCTCGAGCTGCCGGGGCAGCGCATCATGGCCCACCGCGGGTCCGATCATCGCCACAAGTGCCTGTCGGCGCTCGCGTCGTACGGGTCGTGAGCGCCGGCGCCCTGAAGGTGACACCCCGGTCACCTTTGCTCTGGGTTTGCGCGGTGAGCGCCGCGGCAATTCTGTTGCATGCCGCCCAGGTCTACGCGTGGATCACGATCGCCGGGCTGGTGCTCGTGGGCTGGCGGCTGGCGGCGGCCTTCGGCAGGGCGCGGCTGCCGGGCGGCACCGTGCGCATTGGGCTCGGGTTGTCGCTCGTCGCGGCGGTGTTCGCGCAATTCCGGACACTCAACGGACTCGCTCCCGGCACGGCGATGCTCATGCTGATGGTGACCATCAAGCTGCTCGAGACACGCACCCGGCGTGATCAGTACATCGTCATCGGCGGTGCGCTCTTTCTGCTGCTGGCGGCATGTCTCGACCGACAAGCGCTCGCATGGGTGCCGCTTTACGGGACCGACGCGCTCTTGTGCTGCTCCGCCCTGGCGGTCGTGGCCTACGCCGGGGACGAAGCTCTCCCGGTGCCGCCCGGCCTGGGAACGCGCGAGATCGTCGGGCTCGCCGGCCGCACACTCCTTTACGCCGCTCCGCTCGCCATCCTCCTGTTTCTCTTCTTTCCGCGCCTGCCGGGCCACCTCTGGGCATTCACGCCGGGCGACGACGCCATGACCGGGCTCGGCGACACCCTGACACCCGGCGGCATCACCCGCCTGACGGCCTCTTATGCCATCGCCTTCCGGGTGCGGTTCGACGGCAGGCCGCCGCCGCCCGCTGAGCGCTACTGGCGCGGTCCCGTGATGCACGAGTTCGACGGCGCCACCTGGAGCGCCGGACGATACTCGCCCGGCGAGATACAACGGCTCAACTGCCTCTCCGCGCCGTATCGCTATCGCGTCTACCTCGAGCCCACCTTCCATGCCTGGTGGCTCGCTCTCGACACGGTCATGGCCTCGCCGGCGCCCGACGTTCGCTACACCGACGACTATCAGCTCATCGCGACACAGCCCGTCTCGCAATCGCAGACCTACGACGCGCGCTCCTGCGCGCATCCCCAATCGCTCGCGCCACTCTCGTCCGCGGCGCGGCTGGCGGACACACAGCTTCCCCCGGGGCGTAATCCCCGCACGCGTGCGCTGGCTTTGCAACTGCGCCACCGCGCGGGCTCTGACGTTGGATTCATACGGGCAGTTCTCACCTTCCTGCGCACGAACGGCTTCTCATACTCACTCACTCCACCGCCTCTCGGGCCGGAGCCGATCGATGACTTCCTGTTCGATACCCGCACAGGCTTCTGCGGTCACTACGCGTCAGCCTTCGTCGACGTGATGAGAGCTGGAGGCGTTCCAGCGCGGGTCGTCACCGGTTATCTGGGCGGTCAATTGAATCCCTACGACGGCACCTTCGTCGTGCGCCAGTCGGACGCACACGCCTGGGCGGAAGTCTGGCTCGACGGGAGTGGATGGACGCGAGTGGACCCCACAGCAGTGGTCGCGCCAGAGAGGATCGACCACGGCATTCTCGACTTGCTGCCGAACGCCGTCTCCGCTTCCGCGCGCATCGTGCACGCCTGGCCCTGGCTGAACGCGACCCTCCAGCGCTGGGACGCCCTCAACGGCTGGTGGAACGAGCGCGTAGTCGGCTTCAACTACCGCGCCCAACTCAACCTCCTGGGCGACCTCGGCTTCCACTCCCCCGAGCTGCGCGACGCAGCCTACGCGTTCGGTGTGGCGCTACTCGCCTGGCTGGCCTGGATCTCCTGGCAGCTCGGCAGAGAAGGCTCGCTCCGCCCCCGCCCCGACCGGCTAGGCCGCGCCTACGCCCGCCTCTGCCGCAAACTGTCCCGCATTGGCCTCCCCCGCCCGCCCCACCAGGGCCCCCTGGCCTACGCCCAATCCATCACCCGCCACCGCCCCGACCTAGCCCCCCAATTGGGTCCGCTACTCGAGTCCTACGCCGACCTGCGCTTCGGCCCAACTTCAGCACCAACACCCGATCACGACCTGCGTAAGTTCGAACGCTCCGTGGCCCAACTATCGGTCCGCCGACTTCAGCCCCGGTGATTCCCGGACGTCATAAGCGCACAGCGGGGCACCGATTGAAAAGGCATTTCCCGGAGCCTCAAAAACAGGGATGTTTTTGCGGCAGCCTACAGGGATGTACTCGCGGCGGTCCCGGGAAATGCCTTTTCAAGCGGTGACCCGGCCCCGAATCTTCATATTGCGTGCTCGCGGGTTTCCCGGAAGGTGATGTCAGGCCACCTCTCCAGCGTCAACTGCAGATTCACCCGGGAAGGCGCCAGATAAACCAACGCCCCCGCATGATCCACCGCCAGATTGTCATGCGCCCGCCCCCGAAACTCCTCCAGCTTCTTCGCATCCCCCGACCCCACCCACCGCGCCGTATGCACATTCACCGGCTCGAACACACACTGCACCCCATACTCATCCTGTAGCCGGAACGCCACCACCTCGAACTGCAGCTGCCCCACCGCCCCCAGGATCAGCTCATTGTTCCGCACCGGCTTGAAGAGCTGCGTAGCCCCCTCCTCGCACAACTGCGACAGCCCCTTCTGCAGCGCCTTCATCTTCAACGGATCCTTCAGCACCGCCCGCCGGAAAATCTCCGGCGCGAAGTTCGGCACCCCCGTGAAGGCCAGCCTCTCACCCTCCGTGAACGTGTCGCCGATGTTGATCGTCCCGTGATTGTGGAGCCCGATGATGTCGCCCGCATAAGCCTCCTCGGCATGCTCCCGCTCCGCCGCCATGAACGTCAGCGCATCCGCAACCCGCACCTCCTTGCCGAGCCGCGAATGGTAGAGCCGCATCCCCCGCGTGTACTTACCCGAGCACAGCCGCAGGAAGGCGATGCGATCGCGATGCCCCGGATCCATGTTGGCCTGGATCTTGAACACGAACCCCGATAGCGCTTCCTCCAGCGGCTCCACCTGCCGCTCCCGCGCCTCGCGGGACTTCGGGCCCGGCGCATGCGCGGTGAACGTCGCGAGGAGCTCCTCCACGCCGAAGTTGCTGATGGCCGAGCCGAAGAAGACCGGCGTCTGCCGACCGGCGAGATAGGCGTCCGGATCGAACACCGCGGTCGCGCCCCTGACGAGCTCGATCTCCTCGGCAATCGCATCCAGGCGCTCCCCCAGGAGCTCGCGCGCCGCATCGCTCTTCAGCCCCTGGATCACCTGGTTCTCGCCGACGCGGCCGCGCTCGCCGGCGAGATACACGTAGATGCGGTCCTCCGGCAGGTGATAGATGCCGCGCAATTCCCTTCCCATCCCGATCGGCCAGGTGACGGGCGCCGTGGCGATACCCAGCACCTTCTCGATCTCATCGAGCAGCTCGATCGGCGGCCGCCCTTCCCGATCGAGTTTGTTGATGAAAGTCATGATGGGCGTATCGCGCAGTCGGCAGACCTCCATCAGCTTGATGGTTCGCTCCTCGACGCCCTTGGCGCAGTCGATGACCATCAGAGCCGAGTCGACGGCCGTCAGAGTGCGGTAGGTATCTTCCGAGAAGTCCTCATGGCCGGGCGTGTCCAGCAGGTTGACGATGCATTCGCGGTAAGGGAACTGCATCACCGACGATGTCACGGAGATCCCGCGCTGCTGCTCGAGGCGCATCCAGTCGGACGTCGCGTGGCGCGCCGCCTTGCGGCCCTTGACGGTGCCCGCCATCTGGATGGCGCCGCCGAAGAGCAGCAGCTTCTCGGTGAGCGTGGTTTTGCCGGCGTCAGGGTGCGAGATGATCGCAAACGTCCGCCGCCGACGAATCTCGGCAGTCAGTTCAGTCATGGATGGTCGTCAGAGCGTGGTGCGGGAGGAGCGGCGTCCGCGCAAGGTAAGTCTGAGCACTGCGGCATCCTCCCTGCCGCCGACCGCCTGGTAATAGCCGCGGCGCATGCCGACCTGCTCGAACCCGATCGCCTGATACAGCCGGATCGCCGCCGTATTCGACGGCCGCACCTCGAGGAAGGCCTCGCTCATGCCGGCGGCCGCGCCGCGCTCCAGCAGGTATCCCAGCATGCGCCGCCCGAGCCCGCGGCAGCGGCAGGTGTCGGCTACGCAAAGGTTCAGCACGTGCGCCTCGCCGGCGCCGACGCTCATCACTCCATATCCGATGATCTGACTCTCCAACGTGAGCACGCGGCACACATATCCAACCCGCAGGCAGTCGCGGAAGATGCCCTCGCTCCAGGGGAACTGGTACGAGGCGCGCTCGATGGCGAAGACCTCGGGGACGTCCGCGTCCGTCATGGGGCGGATGCGGATCTCCGGGGCGGCATCGAGCATCTCAGGAGCGCTGGCCATCTTCGGGTATGCCTGCCGTCAGTTGCCGAAATACGCTGCGTGCGAACTTCAGGTCCTCCCACGCCTTGCGCTTGTCGGCCGGATTGCGCAGGAGATAGGCGGGATGATACGTCACCACGAGGGGCGTGTTCAGCTCGCCGAACCGATGCACTCGGCCACGCAGGCGGCTCAGGGACTCCTCCGTCCCCAGCAGATTCTGGGCCGCGATTCGCCCGACGGCCAGCAGCAGGCGGGGACGGACCAGCTCGATCTGGCGCCGCAGATAAGGCAGGCAGGCGGCGACCTCCTCCGGGCGCGGATCGCGATTGTTCGGGGGCCGGCTCTTGAGGACATTGGCGATGAACACGTTCTGCGCACGGCTGAGTCCGATGGCGCGCAGCATCGCATCCAGCAACTGTCCGGCGCGCCCGACGAAAGGCTCCCCGCGGCGGTCCTCCTCAGCGCCGGGTGCCTCGCCGATCACCATCCACTCCGCCCGGGGATTGCCCACACCGAAGACCCCCTGTGTCCGGCCGGCATGCAGAGCGCATCGGGTGCAGGCCAGCACTTCGGCGCGCAGGGCTTCCCATGAGCCGCCTTCGACCATCGGGTCCCCCGCCGCCGCGGCGGGTACGACGGCTGCAACCGCCGGCTTGGCCACTTCGGCCGTGGCGCGTCCGCCGGCATCGCCGCTGATACCTGCGCGCGGCACCCATACGTCGATGCCGATGGCCCGCAGGTACTCGGCGCGAAGTGCCCGCTTCATCGCGCAGGTGAGCGCCGGAGGCGGCGCATGCGGCGAAACAGCCAGATGATGGGAGCCGATACCGCGTACGTACCGAAGATCGCCAGCAGCAGCGTCGGCGGGCTCGTGGCGTTGAGCACGACCGCAAACAGGACGATGATGAGTACCACCAGCAACAGCGATACGAAGCGGACCCGGCGATCGAGATTGAACTGCTTGAAGCTGGGGTAACCGAACCGGCTGACCATCAGGGCTCCGGCCACCGCGGTGGCCGTGAAGGCGGCGATGAGGCCCGGAAGTCCCGGCTCGTGCCACTGGCTCGAGGCCCAGACGAAGCCAGCCACGATGGCGGCAGCGGACGGGCTCGGCAGCCCTTCGAAGTAGCGCTTGTCGGCGGTCGGCGCGCGTGCATTGAAGCGCGCCAGGCGAAGTGCGGCTGCCACGGCATAGAAGAAGCACGCCAGCCAGCCGAACCGCCCCCACTCGTGCCCGAACTCGGCAATGCGCACGACGCCCCACTGGTAGGCGACGATCGCCGGGGCGAGGCCGAAGGAGACCATGTCCGCCAGGCTGTCGTACTCCTTCCCGAAGGCGCTCTCCGTGCGCGTGAGCCGGGCAATCCGCCCATCCAGTGTGTCGAAGATCATCGCCACGAATATGCCCATCCCCGCAGGGGCGAAATGCTTATCGATCGCGGCGACGATGGCATAGAACCCGGAAAAGAGGCATCCGGTGGTCAGCAGGTTCGGCACGAGGTAAATCCCCTTGCGGCGCGGCTTGACCGGGTTGTCGGCATCCGGTTCCGCGTGCGGGGAACTCTCCGGGATCGGGCTCGGGGATGTCACGGCTGGCTCGGCACTGCAGGCGGATGGGAGGCGAATTTTATCAGGTGGTCTCCTGTTAAGATGGTCGTCTCTTCAACCCGCAAAAGACCCCGCTCACCGATGAGGCTGTCGCAGTACCCGATCAACACCACCAGGGAGCCCCCCGCCGAGGCGGAACTCCTCAGTCATCAGCTCATGCTGCGCGCGGGACTCATCCGGCGCGAGGCGGCAGGACTCTATAGCTGGCTGCCGATGGGGCTGCGGACCCTGCGCAAGGTGGAGAGCATCATCCGCGAGGAGATGAACCGCGCCGGGGCGCTGGAGATGGTCATGCCGGTGTTCCAGCCGGGGGAGCTGTGGCAGGAATCCGGCCGCTGGACGCAGTACGGCCCGGAGCTGCTGCGCCTCAGGGACCGCCACGAGCGCGACTTCGTGGCCGGCCCGACGCACGAGGAAGTCATCACGGACATCGCGCGCCGCGACATCAAGAGCTATCGCCAACTCCCGGTGAACTTCTACCAGATACAGACGAAGTTCCGCGACGAGATCCGCCCGCGCTTCGGTGTCATGCGGGCGCGCGAGTTCATCATGAAGGACGCCTACTCCTTCCATGTGGACGCAGCTTCGCTCGAGCAGGGCTATCGCGCCATGTACGAGGCTTACACCCGCATCTTCACCCGCATGGGACTCGATTTCCGCGCAGTGCGGGCAGACTCGGGGCCGATCGGCGGGGATGTCTCGCAGGAATTTCACGTGCTCGCCGCCTCCGGCGAGGACGCCATCGTCTTCTCCGACGCCGACAACTATGCCGCCAACCTCGAGGTGGCAGCCGCGCTGCCGCCGCAGGCACCGCGCCCCGAGCCGCGCGAGGCCATGGCCAAGGTGGCAACGCCCGGCGCGCGCACCATCGAGCAAGTCTCTCGCATGCTCGAGGTGGACCCCTCCCGCTGTATCAAGACGCTCCTCGTCGAGGGCTCGGACGAAGACATCGTGGCGCTCGTTCTGCGCGGCGATCACGACCTCAACGCCACCAAGGCGCAACGACTCCCGGGAGTCGCAAGCCCGCTGCGCATGGCGAGCGCGGAGCGCATCGCGCGCGCCAGCGACGCGCCAGTGGGATTCATCGGCCCCGTGGGATTGCACTGCCGCATCTACGCCGATTACAGCGCGTGGGGTCTGGCCGACTTCGTCTGCGGCGCCAACGAGAAGGACATGCACCTCACCGGCGTCAACTGGGATCGGGACGTGGGCCAGGTGACCGCCGCCGACATCCGCAACGTGCGTGAGGGAGATCCGAGCCCGAGCGGCCGGGGCCGGCTCAAGGTCGCCCGCGGCATCGAGGTCGGGCACATATTCCAGCTCGGATGCAAATACAGCGAGCCCATGAAGGCGACCGTGCTCGATGAGTCGGGCAAGGAAGTGGCCCTGCTCATGGGCTGCTATGGCATCGGTGTGACGCGCGTCGTGGCCGCGGCCATCGAGCAGAATCACGATGAGCGCGGCATCATCTGGCCGGAGCCGCTGGCACCCTTCCAGGTGGTGCTCGTGCCGCTCAATCTGCAGAAGTCCTCCCGGGTACGCGAAGTTGCCGACCGCCTGTACAGTGAGCTCACCTCCCAGGGCATCGAGGTGCTCCATGACGACCGCGATGCCCGGCCAGGCGTCAAGTTCGCCGATGCGGAGCTTCTCGGCATTCCGCACCGGCTGGTGGTCGCGGAGCGCGGGTTGGAAGCCGGCCGCCTCGAGTACCGCCACCGCCGGGACAGCGAGAGCACGGAGTTTCCGGGCGGCGAGGCCGTCGACTTCATCAAAGCGCGCCTGCGCCGTTAGGAGTCTTCGCCGTCTGACGGGTGCGATCGCCGCTTTGCTGCTCGCGCTCGCCTGCGGCATCCTGGCATCGCCCGCGCACGCGGACCAGCAGCGGG
Source organism: Steroidobacteraceae bacterium (assembly GCA_036278795.1). GTDB lineage: Bacteria > Pseudomonadota > Gammaproteobacteria > Steroidobacterales > Steroidobacteraceae > 13-2-20CM-66-19. The sequence goes on from DASUKK010000020.1 coordinate 445,648, forward strand.
ACGCGGCGTTGGGTCCGGTGGTGCGGCACGCCATCTCGCAGGCCCAGTGCTTCGCCGACCGTTACGATGCCGCCGTCTGGTACACACTCATGGCGCCGCGGCTGAAGCGCTTCGTCGCCGACCCGGCCGAGCGGATGGCCATCCTGGAGCAGGTGTATTGCGAGACCCATCGGCCGGGCGAGTCCAAACTGCCGCCGGGCCTCGTGATGGCGGTGATGCAGGTGGAGAGCGATTTCAACCGCTGGGCGGTCTCGTCCGCGGGCGCCGTCGGCCTGATGCAGGTGATGCCTTACTGGCCGACGAAGCTGGGAATGAAGGGCTGGGAGCTCGTGCACGTCGCACCCAACATCCGCATGGGCTGCGCCATTCTCAGGTTCTATCTCCAGTACACCCACAACGACGTGCGTCTCGCGCTGGAAAAATACAATGGCAGCGTCGGCCATCCGGAGTATCCCGACCGGGTGCTGACGGATTGGCAGCGGTGGTCCGGGGCGGACGACCTGGGATTTGCGACCACCGCCAAGCGACACTAATCGGCGCGGCGGACCGGGGCCTATCCGGTATGGAAGCCGGCCGGCGCGCCATCCTGCGGCGCCTCGGCGACCTCGACCGCGGTGACCCGCGACGCGGACGACCCTGTCCACAGCCAGCTCACGAAGGCCTGCACCGCCTCTTCTTCTCCACAGGCGAGGACTTCGACGCGGCCATCGGCAAGATTTCGCGCGTAGCCTCGCACGCCGAGCTCGCGCGCGCGCTGCGCCGCGCTGCCGCGATAGAACACTCCCTGCACGCGGCCTGATACGAGGCATTTCCTGCACATCATGCGGCGAATATACCCATTTGCCGCGCGAGCGACCCGAAATACCCCCTCGCGCGCCGTGCTCCCACGGCCGAGACTGCGCCCGATCGGGCTTCTCGCACGCATGGAAGGAGGCAGCGCGCTGTGGCAACGTATCCGCAAACTCGACCCAGGCTGGTCCGGCCGTACGCCGTGCCCTGTGCGCGGCCCGGGACAGGGGGAGCTTCGATGATCGACATTCTGGTGCTCTACTACTCACGCAACGGTGCGACCGCGGAACTGGCACGCCAGGCCTGCCGTGGCGTCGAAAGTGTCGCCGGCGCCGCCGCGAAACTGCGTACCGTGCCGCCCATCAGCGCCGAGAATGAGCGGCCCGCGAAGCTCGTGCCCGTGACCGGTGCGCCGTATGCCACTCTCGAAGACCTGCGCACCGCCCACGGCCTTCTTCTCGGCAGTCCCACCCGGTTCGGCAACATGGCGGCGCCGCTCAAGTATTTCCTCGATTCGACATCGGGCCTGTGGGTATCGGGCACGCTGGCCGGCAAGCCGGCGGGCGTATTCACCTCGACGCAAACCCTGCACGGCGGACAGGAGGCGACGCTCCTCTCGATGATGCTGCCGCTTCTGCATCACGGCATGTATCTAGTTGGATTGCCGTATACCGAGCGGGCGCTGCACCAGACGCGTTCCGGCGGTACCCCGTATGGCGCATCTCACGTTGCCGGGGCCGCGGATGAGCCGGTGTTGACGGATGATGAGCGGGCGCTGGCGCAGGCGCTGGGAAAGAGGGTCGCGTCCCTGGCGGTGCGGCTGTCGAGTTAGCTGCTGGAAGGGCCGTGCCACTGGCCATCCATGGCGGCAGGCCCCCCGGCCTGCGCTAACACCTCGCGGATGAACGGCACGGTCAGTCGCCGCTGCGCGGCGAGGGCCGCCACATCGAGGGTATCGAGCAGATCGTAGAGTCGGCGCATGTCGCGCGGGAAACGGCGCTGCAGCCAGCGCGAGGTCTCTTCCGGAAGCTCGAAGCCGCGCACCCGGGCGCGCAGTTGCAACGCCTGCTGCTGCTCCGCCTCATCGAGCGCGCGCAGCGGCAGAACGGCCCCCGCGGCGCAGCGCGAGCCGAGATCGGGCAGCGCCCAGGCGAGCAGCGCCGGGGGCGGCCGCGCCCCCATGACCAACGCCCCGCCACCCTCCTCGACTTCGCGCAAGAGACCGAAGAGCGCCTTTTCCCACTCGAGGCGGCCGGCGACGGCCTCGAGATCATCGAGGCAGACACACTGCAGCTGCGGCAGGCCGTCCAGTACACCGACGCCGAGGGCCGCGAGCTCAGCGAGCGGGAAGTACCCGGCGCGACGCGATTCGGCCGCCTGCGCGCACGTTGCCTGCAACAGATGCGTCTTGCCCGCGCTTGCCGGGCCACAAATCCAAGTGGCGCCAGTGGCTTCGCCGGCGGCCACCCGCCTGGCGTGCGCGATCGCCTCCCGGTTGCGGGCGGGCAGGAAACTCGCGAATACCGCCCGATCCGGCAGACCCACTCCAAGGGGAAGCTGCTTCATGGCTTCCCTTCACTCAGGCCGGACGCTCGGCATCTTTGCCTCGCCGCTCGGCGTCTCTGTCACGCCCCCGGGCTTGCAGCTCGCGCCGTCTGAGATCGCTCTCACGCTCGAGGATCGTGGCCCAGGCCCGGCGGGTGAAGGCCTGGATGTAGTTGAGCCCGGAGAGAACGGTGGTGGCGAACACGATGAGCGCGAGCGCCCGCCGCACGCCGTGGGGCGGAAAGGCGAGCGCGGCGCCCAGCATCACGGCCGCCAGATAGAGCAATTGCGCTGCCGTGTTGATCTTGCTGATGATCGTCGGCCGCCCCCGTACCGGCCCCAACCAGGCGCGGTAGACGAGCGCGCCCAGGGCGATCATGACATCGCGCGCGACCGCCGCGGCGGTCACCCACCACGGCACCAGCCCGAGCCAGGTGCCCTCTACGAACACCGTGACGAGCAGCAGCTTGTCGGCCGCCGGATCGAGGACCTTGCCGAGCTCGGAAATCCAATTGAAGCGCTTCGCCAGATAGCCATCCAGACCGTCGGAGAAAGCCGCCAGCATGAAAAGCCCGAGCGCGAGATCGTAACGACCGCCGTAGAGAGCCGTGGCGATCGGCCAGATGAGCGCGAGGCGCACCAGACAGATGAAGTTGGGTAGATGACGCACAGTGAGCGAGCGGCTGCGTCCGCGTGCGACCTCGAGCGCGACTAGCCCGGCCGATAGCGGTAGACGAGCGGCATGCCGGTCGTTCCGCCTCCCTGCGCGGCCGGCCCGACGCGACTGAAGCTCGGCGAGCCCGACAGTGCCCGCTCGATGGCGCCTCCGCCGCCGCGCACTGTCAAGTCGAACAGGACCGAGTTACCGCTGACCTGTCTGACGTTCGCCTTGCTGACTCCCGGGACTGCGCCGAGCATGAGCTCGATATTGGCATAGTCCGCCAGACTCGATACACCCTCGATCTCGATCTGCGTCTCGCCGGCGGCGTTGGCCGCGGCGGCTCCCGCCGGCGGCGCCAGCAGGTCGACCGTGTTGTCGATACCCGAGGTCAGTGGGCCATTCCAGGTTTGACTGCTGAAATCGGTGTAGAGCGTCCACTGCCAGGCTTCCGCCTGGCCTGGCGGCGCCGCCGGTTGGTTCGCCGGGGCTGCCGCTTGCGTCGCGGCCTGCGGTGGCTGCGCCGTGGCCGGCGACGCTGCCGCGGACGCAGTTCCTGCGGGAGGAGCGGGATTCGTCGCGGGCGCTCCATTCCCCGGTGCTGTCGCCGCCGCAGCCGGAGCAGCCGCCGAAGGCGCGATTACGGGGGCCGGCGGCCTGCCGATCAGCACCTGCTCGGCGCCGTAGTGGTGCGCCATCTCGAGCAGGGATTCGCGCGGCAGCAGATTGCCGCTGTCATCTGCGACCGGCAGAGGCACGATGCTGATCGGAAGGCCCCGCTGCTCCGCTGCCTGCTCCAGCCCCGCCTGATCTGCCGCCTGGTCCGCCTGCTCAGGCGGGGGGTAGATGACCACCAGGGTGAAGGGGCGGTTCGGGTCCCAGACACTGCGGTCCAGCGCCGCGATGGTCTTCCCGACGGCCGCCGCGTTGAAGAGAACCTGCAGCTCACCTTGCGGCCCGCGGTCATAGCCCTGGACATATTTGGGCGCATCCGCGATCAGCCCGCCGAACACCGGATCGCTCGCCGATTCGCGTCGGCCCGTCGCGCGCACCAGCGCCTCGCGCATGGCCTGCTGCAGGGCCGGCGCGGACTGACCCGTCACGTCGACCTGAAAAACCGGAACGGCATGCGCCGCCCAGGCAACCGCCGGCAGCGCGGCGAGCGCCGCGAGCAGCAGCGCTGCGCGGACAAGGCTTCTGGCGGTTGTCTGGCGGCAGGGCATCGGAAGTGTTTGGATCGCGCCACGGATCGCGCAAAATGTACAATACCACACGCAAGGGCTCCGGCCTGTACACGAGGGCGTTTCGGTGAGTGAAGGCCGCGGCGGCATGACGTATCGCGATGCCGGTGTCGACATCGACGCCGGCGATGAGCTCGTCGAGCGCATCAAGCCTCTTGTCGCGCGCGTGCGACGGCCAGAGGTGCTGGCCGGCATCGGCGGCTTCGGCGCGCTGGTGGAGCTGCCGCCAGGTTACCGGCGCCCGGTTCTCGTCTCGGGGACGGATGGCGTCGGCACCAAGCTGCGGCTGGCCATCGATGCAGGGCGCCACGACACGATCGGAATCGATCTGGTCGCGATGTGCGCCAACGACATCGCGGTACAGGGGGCGGAGCCGCTCTTCTTTCTCGACTACTTCGCCACGGGCAAGCTTCGGGTCGATGTGGCGGAAGCCGTGGTTCGCGGCATCGTGGAAGGCTGCGCGCAGGCCGGTGCCGCTCTAGTTGGTGGCGAAACCGCGGAAATGCCGGGCATCTATTACGGTGAAGATTACGATCTTGCCGGGTTCTGCGTCGGCGTCGTGGAAAAGGACGCGATCATCGACGGCAGCAGAGTGCGCGCGGGCGACGCCGTGATCGGCCTCGCCTCCTCGGGACCGCATTCCAACGGCTACTCCCTGATTCGCAAGCTCGTCGCGTTGAGCGCCGCGGGCAGCGACATCCAGGTCGACGGCAAGCTGCTCCTCGACCGGCTGCTCGCCCCCACCCGCATCTACGTCAAGCCGCTTCTGGCGCTCGCACGGGAGCTCGAAGTTCACGCGCTGGCCCACATCACTGGCGGAGGCCTGACGGACAACATCCCACGCGTGCTGCCCGAAGGGTTGGAAGCCGTGCTCGAGCGCCGCAGCTGGCATCGTGATCCGGTCTTCGACTGGCTGCAGCAGGTCGGTCGCATCCAGCCGGTGGAGATGTATCGCACGTTCAACTGCGGCATCGGCATGGTCGCGGTGGTGCCGAAGGAGCAGGCGCCGCGGGCGGTCAGTTTTCTCGCCGCGCGCGGTGAGTCGGCGCAGGTCATCGGAGAGATCCGTCCGGGCTCGCGCGGCGTGGTCATAGAAGAGTGACGCGCACAGAGCCGCTGCGGCTCGCGATCCTCATCTCGGGCCGCGGCTCCAACATGGCCGCGATCGCGCGGGCCTGCGCCGCGGGCCGGATCAATGCACGCGTCGCACTGGTGCTCTCCGAGCGCCCCGGAGTAGCCGGCCTCGACACGGCCCGCGCGCTGGGCATCGAAGCGCATACCATCGCCTGGCCCGGTGCTACGGAGCGCGCGCGGTTCGAACGCGACCTCGACGCAGCGCTCGCAGTCGCTGCGCCGGACGTGGTCGTCCTCGCCGGCTTCATGCGCATCCTCTCACAACAATTCGTCGCGCAGCGTCCGGGCAGGATTCTCAACATCCATCCGTCGCTGCTGCCCAACTACCGCGGACTGCACACCCACCGCCGCGTCCTCGAGGCCGGCGATTCGGTGCATGGCGCCAGCGTCCACTTCGTCACCGCGGAACTCGATGGAGGACCGGTCATTCTCCAGTCGAGAGTCGCCGTACGGCCGGGAGACACCGAGGACACACTGTCAGCACGCGTTCAGGCAACGGAGCACACCATCTATCCCCGGGTGATCGGCTGGCTCGCCGATGGCAGGCTGGCGTGGCGCGACGACCGGCCTTGGCTGGATGGCAAGTCACTCGATGCGCCGGTGGTGGAGGATTTCCCATGATGGCGAGGCTGGATGGCGGCGCGGCGGGCTGAGGGCGCGATCACGATCGCGGCGCTGGCATTGGCCGCCGCGACACTGTCGGCGGCTGCGGCGGGGTCTCCGGCGCCGGGCGGTGACGTCTTCCCGCAGCCGAGCACACCGCCGTCGCAGCCCGCCCCATTCATCGCGACCTACACCATCGAATGGCATGGGATCACCGCCGGCAGCTCGACCCTGGAGCTGCGCCAGACCGCGCCGCAGTCATACGTTTATACCTCGACCGACAGCGCCTACGGTGTTTTCCGGCTCGCCTTTCCGCATCCGCTGCGCCAATCGAGCCGCTTCAGGATCTCGGCCGGCGAGGTGGAGCCCCTCGCTTTCCAGGCGGGCGGAGCGGGCAACGACGTCATGGTGCAGTTCGACTGGAAATCGGGCCAGGTCACCGGCAAGGCCAAGGGAAAGCCGCTCGCCTTGAAGCTGCAACCGGGGACCCAGGACCCCCTCTCCGTACAGATTGCCATCATGCTCGAGCTGCAGTCGCAGAACGTGCCCAACAGCTTCTGGATGCTCAACACCGACGAGATCGATCGCTTTCAGTATGTCCGTCATGAGGAGAGCACGCTCGATACCCCGCTCGGGAAGTTGCATACCATCCTGTACACCAGCCATCAGCCCGGATCCAACAAGACGACGTATCTCTGGCTGGCGCCTGCGCTCCACTACATGCCGGCGCGTGCCGAGCAGCGCGTGAAAGGCAGTACGCAGGTTGCGCTGCAGATCCGGGCGTTCAAGCTCAACTGACCGCGCTCAGGCGCGGCGCTGCGGCGTGTGGGGCGCGGGCGCACGATGCCTGCTGAGCGGGCAGACCGTTGCGGATGCCTGGGCGGGACGCGAAGACACCGCACGCGTCGCGCTGGCCGGCGGAGTCGAGCGCGCCACGTGCAGCCCAGCGTGCAGCGAGGGCTGTACGGCGCTCGAAGTGAGACTGACGGAGGCGACGAGTGTCGCGACGCAGAGAATTCCGATCCCGTGCCGCATGCGGCCCGCAACCGGCCGACGCAGCTCGGCGATACGCCGCCGCAGCGGATGCACCGAACCCCAATGGCACGCGAGTGGCAGAGGCAACGCCGCGTCGCCTGCCAGGTGCGCCTTGAGCAGCGCTTCGGCGTAGCGCCCGCGGCGCCCCTTTCCCGCCGCGCAGAGCACCGCGGCGTCGCATGCAAGATCCTGATCGAATCGCAGCAGTCGCATGGCCCAGAACATCAACGGGTTGAACCAGAAAACGCACAGCCATGCCGCACCGAACGCGTTGACGAGCGTGTCGCCCCGGCGCATGTGCGCCCGCTCGTGCGCGAGGACGAATTCACGCTCTTCCGCGCTGTAGCGCTGCTCGAAGTCGGGTGGAACCAACACACGAGGGCGCAATGCGCCGATCAGCATCGGTTCCACCACCGCAGGACTGCGCCAGGTACCGTCGGCCGACGGGATGAGGGTACCGAGCGAGCGATCGAAGGAGCGCTGCCCGCGGATCATGAGGGCAAGAGCGGCGCAGGCGCCCACGGCCCACACGATGCATGCGGCCCCGCTCAGTGGACCGGAAAAGTGAACCGACGCCAACAGGACATCGACCCTCCCCCAGAGCCAGTCAAAGACACCGGGCGCGAATGCCGCCGCAGCGCCGTTTGGCTGAGCGTTACGCGGGAGCGCCAAAGCGAGCACACTGGCTGGCACGGAGAGCCACAGCCAATAGACCGCCCGCGCTCCCAGCGTGCTTCGCAACGGCGCGCGCGCCAGCGCGACGAACGATACGGCGAAGGAGGTTACCGCGGTCAGGACGGCGAGATACTGCAACGCGGCGTTACTCATCCTCGAGTTCCTGGATCAAGTGCTTGAGCTCGCGCACGTCCCGCTTCGAGAGTTTGCGATGGCGGCTGAAGTGCGCCACGAGCGGGGCCACCCGGCCACCGTAGAGGCGATCGAGCAGGCTCTCGCTCTCGCGCGAAAGCCACTCCTCGCGTTTCAGGGTGGGCGAGTAGATGAAGCGGCGGCCGACTTTCTCGGCACGCACGGCGCGCTTCTTGAGCAGGCGGCCGAGCAGAGTCTTGACGGTCGACTCCTGCCATGCACGCGGTTTGGCGACCGCGGCCACTACTTCCTCCGCCGTTGCGGGACCCTTCTCCCACAGAACCGCGAGGACCGCGGACTCCGCCTCGCTGATCGATTCCGCGCTCACGGACGGGATCTCACGGTGACCCGCCGGCGCAATCCGCGGCCGGCGCAACGCGCGTCTGATCGGTTATCCAATTGACTTCCCACGTTTTTCCGCCGTCTTCGGAGAAGGACTGCTCGAAATGCGCCGAGTTCGCCGTGATGCGGGACCAGACGTAGCGGATGAGGACATAGCGCCCATTGTAAGTGTCCTGGGCATAGAACTCGCCGACGCCGCTGCTGAATTCCCCGACATTCGGCGGCCCGCCCAGGGCGCCCGCCTTGCTCGTGCCCCAGTAGAGGCTCCATTGCCGGGTGCGCGGGTTGTAGAGGCGCAGGGTCAGCCCTTCTATCGACTGTCCTGCTCCGCTCACTTCCATCTGCTCGAGCTGAGCGCGACCGTTCCACACCCTGCAGGTCTTCGTCGTGCCGTCGAGCTCGATCCAGTGCCGCGAGCCGGAGAGCGGATGCGTCATTCTCTTCACCCGGAAATTCCAGGCGCCGAGCTCGAAGTCGAAATCATGCGAGCCGTCCCTGACCTGCGCGGCCGGCGGCGGCGCGTGTGTCGCCGCGGCGCGTGCGGGCATGCAGCATGACGCCATGAGCAACGCGCTGCCGAGCGCGCCCGAAACCACGAGCCCGAACGATCGCATGGCCGGCCCCTCCGATTACAGGTGTAGATGGGCAAAGATTACGCGTGTAAACGATGAAGTCAAGCCGCGGCCGGCTCGGCCCGCGAGCGCGACGCTTCAGGCCGGCTCGAGCTGCCTGAACTGCTTGGCGAGCTTGAGCTGCTGTCCCTGGTAGTTCGACCGCAGGTCATTCCCGTAGAGCGCATCCGGCCGCTCCGCCATGCGCTCGTAGTGCAGCCAGCCCACCGTCTGTCCGTGCTCCAGCAGGAACGGCACCTCGTGCGATCTGACTTCCAACACACCGCGGCTGCTGCCGACCCGCCTGTTCTGCGCGTCCCAGCCGAATCCGGGATCGAAGAACCCCGCGTAGTGCACCCGGAATTCACCGGCCCGCGTGTCATACGCCAGCATCTCCGCGGCGAACTCGGGCGGGACGGCGATCTTCTCCCGGGTCATCAGGATGTAGAATTCATCCGGATCGAGGATCAGCGACGAGTCCTTGTGGAAGCGGATGGGCTCCCAGAAATCGAAGGGATCGTAGTCGCGACACTCCAGATCGATGCGCTTGGCGTGCTTCTTCGCGCGCCACCCGATGAGTGCATTATCGCTGCCGGAGCCGCGCAGATCGATGGTGAAGGGCAGGTCCGCGGTCTTCTCGGTCATCGCCGTCGAATCTGTGATCTGACCTTCGGCGAGCAGGGTTCGCCAATCGACGGCGGTGATGGGCTTGGGATTCTCGCCGCGCGTGCGCCGAAATCGCAGCTGATTCAGGCGCGTGCCGGTTTTGACCACGACGCTGAAAGTGCGCGGCGCGACCTCGAGGTAGAGCTGCCCTTCATAGCCTTCTTCGACCTGGTCGAATCGCGTCGCCTCGTCCGCGATGAGTCTCGTCAGGATGTCCAGGCGTCCGGTCGAGCTCTTCGGATTCGCGAAGGCGGCGACGTCGCTGCGCAGGTTGATGGTCTCCTGCAGCGGAATGACGTATACCCGGCCCTTTTCCAGCACTGCCCCGTTGCGCAGGTCGATCTGGAAGCGCTCGAAGCTCGAGTCCAACTTCTCCATCTTCTCGCGCACCTTCATGTCCTTGCCGGGCAGGAAGCTGGCATCGACCGGATACGCCCACTCGCCGAGGCGCAGATCTATGCTTGCGGGCTGCACCTGGTCGGGAGCGATCTGGTTCATGGCGAGCGGCAGGATCTCGCCGGCGCTCAACATCTCCTTGATCTTCTGGCACGGGAGGATGCCTGTGTAGACGGGTGACCGGGCAGTCTCTTGAGATACGGCCATTTTCTCGCCCAGCGCGGAGAGAATCCCGCGTCAGCCTTCTTCTATGACGATCTTCGGGAACACGCTGCTGCGATCGCGCGCGCGGATCGCGAGCGCGCCCGCCGTGCGGCGCGCCATCTCGAAATAGGCTCGCGCCCGCGGCGAATCCGGAGCGGCGACGACGGTAGGGCGCCCGCCGTCGGCCTCCTCCCTGATGTGCCCGTCGAGCGGCAACTCGCCGAGGAGCTTCACGCCGTACTGCTCGGCCATCCGCGCGCCGCCGCCCGCGCCGAATATGTGCTCGGTGTGGCCGCAATGGGAGCAGACGTGCACGCTCATGTTCTCGACGATTCCGAGAACCGGCACGGATACCTTCTCGAACATCTTGAGGCCCTTGCGGGCGTCCGCGAGCGCTATGTCCTGCGGCGTCGTGACAATCACGGCGCCGGCGACCGGTACGCGCTGAGCGAGGGTGAGCTGGATGTCCCCGGTCCCGGGCGGCATGTCGACGACGAGATAATCGAGGTCGCCCCAATGCGTCTCCGAGAGCAGCTGCGTGAGCGCCTGTGTGACCATCGGACCGCGCCAGACCATCGGCTGCTCCGCATCCACCAGGAATCCGATGGACATCGCCAGCACGCCATAGCTCTCGAGCGGCTTCAGGCTCTTGCCGTCGGGCGACGTCGGCCGCTGCCCATCGAGGCCGAGCATCAGCGGCTGGCTGGGCCCGTAGATGTCCGCATCGAGCATCCCGACGCGCGCGCCCTGCGCGGCCCAGGCCAGCGCCAGATTCGCGGCAACGGTGGACTTGCCGACGCCCCCCTTGCCGGAAGCCACGGCGACGATGTTCTTGACCTCTCCCAGCGGCTTCAGATTGCGCTGCACGGCGTGCGAGCGGATGTCGCTCTCGAGCTCGATCGTGAGCGGCACCTCGAGCCCCGCGGCTGCCAGATGGTCCTCGAGGGCGGCGGCGAGCTCCTCGCGGTAACCGCCCACTGGATAGCCGAGGGCGATCCTCGCCAGATACTCGCCGCCCTGCTCGGCCAGATCGCGCAGCGCGCCGGCCTCGGCCAGGGTTTCCTTGAGGTAAGGGTCAACGTATGCCTTCAGGGCGGCCCGGACGGCGTTGAGAGTGGAGTCGTCGGTCATGTGGAAATTGTCACGATCGCCAGGTCAAAACGACGATTGTAGAGCGTTTCCCCGGCGCTCACACTCCGGCGGCCTCGCGCGGCCAGTCTTTGCGCCGGGCCGCGTCCAGGGTCATGGCGGCTATGGCATAATTTCGTCGCGTTCCCGACCAGGCCGTTGAGGCGCTGCCTGGCGGGCGGGGGGTGGGTCTGCGCCTGGGCACAGATGTCACGAGATATCAGCGTGGGAGGAAGACTTGCGCGAAGGAGGAGCCGCGCGGGAGTGCCTTTCCGGAAAGGCTGAATGAGTTTCTTCACCAATTTGCGCGCCGACCGGCTGATCACCGAGATCAGGTCCTCCAGCGATCCGGCGAGCCCGGACACCCAGAAGGCCGTGGCGCGGCTGCGGGATCTCGGGGCGGGCGCCATCGAATCCGTCTTTGCGGCATTGCCGGATGCCGACAAGAACGCCACGCTCGCCTTCGTCGAAGTGCTCGGCGGCCTGGTGAGCCCGAAATCCTTTCCGCTTTTCGTGCGCGGCCTGGTGGAGGGCAGTCCGCGAGTGGTGGCGGGCATTGCATGGGCGCTCACCACCAGCCGCAACTATCCGCCGAACCTGCTGATCGAGGCGCTGGCGACACCGGGAGTCTCCAAGTCCGCCCTGCTCGAGGTGATCGCGGCACAGAAGTCGCGCTTCGGGGTCCGCGAGCTCCTCAACGCCGCCTATACCCAGGAGCCGAACGAGAAAGCGGCGCTCTTTCGCATCATCGGCGAGATCGCCGACTCCCATGCCGTGCCGGAGCTCATCGGCCGCGTGCATGGCAAGGATCCCATCGCGCGCGTGCACATCATCAACATCCTGGCGCGCTTCAACACACCGGAAGTGCACACGGCGCTGCAGGGCCTGCTCAAGGATCCCAACAAACTGATCCGCGGCGCGACCCTCTCGGCGCTGCAGCGCATGGACGGTAAGATCGACATCGAGCGTGTCTGCGCCCTGCTCCGGGACCCTGAGATCGATGTGCAGAACAAGGCCATCGACGTCGTCATCAAGGCCAACGACCCCGATACCATCCGTTACCTCATCGAGATCCTGAAGGACGAGAACGAAAACGCGCGCCGCGCCGCGGTCGAGGTGCTGAACGAGGTTGGCAACGCGAAGTCGGTGAAGCACTTGCTCCAGGCGCTCAAGGACGCCGATTGGTGGGTGCGCAGCCGCGCCGCGGATGCGCTCGGCAAGATCGGCGGCCCGCGGGTGATCGAGGCCGTGCTCGAGCTCATCCGCGACAAGGACGAGGACATCCGCCGCGCCGCGATCGAGATCCTCAACCAGACGAAAGACGAGCGGGCGGTCGACTCTCTCATCCAGGCGACGCGCGATACGGACTGGTGGGTGAGCGAGCGGGCCGTCGATGCGCTGGCGGAGATCGGCAGCAAGCGCGCCGTGCCGCGCCTCACCGAGATGCTGAAGTCGCCCCCGTCCAAGGCGACCCCCATCGTCGTTCGCGCCCTCGGGAAGCTCGGGGACGCCAAGCTGGTCGATACCCTGCTGCCCTTCATGGCGAGGCCTGAGCGGGAGCTGCGGATCGAGGCCATGCAGGCGCTCTCTAAGCTGGTCGACGAGCGGCACCTGGAGCAGCTTCGCACGGAGCTGCAGACGCAGGCCGTCTCTCCCGACCAGACGATCTCGCGCGTGGCCAGCGCCGCCCTGGCGGAGCTCGACCAGCGCATGACGGGCGCCGCGGCGGTCACCGGCGGTACGCCGCTTCCGGCTCCGGCGCCCCCGGTCCGCCCGATACAACCGCCGCCGCCGGTCGAGGCGGGGCGCACCGCCGCCATCGATGCGGCATCGCAATCGCGGATCGCGGAAGGCCCGCCGCGGCTCGACATCCAGACACTCAAGCCCGGCGACATCATCGAGGGCCGCTACAAGTACATCGATCGCATCGGCCGCGGAGCTTTCGGCACGGTGCTCCTCATGGAAGATACGGTCGTCGACGAGCGGCTGATCCTCAAGTTCCTGAATCCCAACGTGTCGACGGACGAAGAAGTCATGAAGCGCTTCGTCCACGAGCTGCGCTACTCGCGCAAGATCACGCACAAGAACGTCATCCGCATCTACGACTTCCTTTTCATCCAGGGCAATTACGCCATCTCCATGGAGTATTTCCCGTCGCATACCCTGGGGAGCGAGATCGTCGGCGACAAGCCCATCGAGCTCAAGCGCGCGCTGCAGTTCGGCATCGACATGTGCACCGGCATGACGGTCGCGCACCAGGTGGGCATCGTGCATCGCGACCTGAAGCCCGCCAACGTGCTCATCAACCAGCACGGACTGCTCAAGATCGTGGATTTCGGCGTCGCGGCCGCGCAGCGCGAGGGTGACACCCAGCTCACCAAGACGGGCTACGTCATCGGCTCGCCAAAATATATGGCGCCCGAGCAGATCCTCGGCAAGAAGGTCGACGAGCGCGCCGACATCTACGCCATCGGAGTCATGCTCTACGAGATGCTGACCGGCGTTCCACCCTACTCCCGCGGCGATCACATGTCGGTCATGTACCAACACGTGCAGGGCAAGGCGCGCCCGCCCCAGGAGATCAATCCCGCATTGCCGCCCGGCCTCTCGGAGCTCATCATCAAGAGCATGGCGGTCGACAAGACCAAGCGCTTCCAGAGCATGGAAGAGCTGCGCGGAGCCCTCGGCAAATACCTCTAGTAGTCTGTGCGCTGGATCCGGGCATCCTGCCCGAACGAAGCGCGGCCGCGAGCAAAAGCGCGGTTTTTGCTCGCGACCTCCGCCACCTGCGGCGGCGGGGCACGTCCCTGTGCCTGTAAAGAAGGCGTGCGTTACGTCAAATTTTTTGGGGCAACCCATTGATTTCGGCGGCATAAGGGGGCAAAAGAGGCGGGCTCGAATCACCGTGGAGACCGTCCTTGGCGCGCATAGACGCGTTTCTGAAGCTGGGAGCACAGCAGGGCTGCTCGGACGTGCATCTTGCCGTCGGGGTACCTCCCATGCTGCGCATGCAGGGAGACCTCCTGCCGATCAAGTTTCGTGACCTGCGCGCCACGGAGCTCGAGGGCTACGTCGCGGAGATCATGAGCCGCTCCCAGGCCGAGCACTTCGGCAAGGGGGAGGACCTCGACTTCTCGTATGTCTCGGCGGACGGCGGCCGCTTCCGCGTCAACGTCTACCGCAAGGATACCGGCATCGGCGCCACGTTCCGTGCCATTCCCTCGGAGGTCCCGTCGCTGGAGAAGATGGGAATGCCGGCGACGATCACTAAGCTCTGCGACTTCCATCAGGGGATGATCCTGGTCACCGGCTCCACCGGTACCGGCAAGTCCACCACCCTGGCCGCGATGATCAATCACCTCAATGAGTCCCGGAAGCTCAACATCATCAGCCTCGAGGATCCGATCGAGTTCGTGCACCGCAGCAAGAACAGCCAGGTGATCCAGCGGGAGCTCGGGACCCATATTCCCAGCTTTGCGGAGGGCGTACGCGCCGCCATGCGCGAGGACCCCGACGTCATCCTGGTGGGCGAGCTGCGGGATGCGGAGACCATCTCGATGGCGATGACTGCGGCGGAGACCGGCCATCTCGTTCTCGGGACGCTGCACACGACGAGCGCCGTCAAAACCATCGACCGCATCATCGATGCGTTGCCGATGGAGGAACGCGAACAAACCAAGAGCTTCCTGGCGCAGAGCCTGCTCGCCGTCGTCACCCAGGTGTTGGTGAAGACCCCGGACGCGCGCGGCCGCAAGGCGATCTGCGAGATCCTGATGATGACCAAGGCGATCGCCAAGCTCATCCAGACGGAGCAGACTCACCAGATCCCGAGCCAGCTGCAAATGGGGCGTGATCTCGGCATGCAGCTACTCGACCAGGCGCTGCTTGCGGCAATCAGCGCCCGAGAGATCGATCCGGACGACGCATACTCCTACGCGATGGACAAGCGTCCATTCCAGAAGTACGTCACCGACACCAGCATGCTTCCCAAGGTCGAAATGGCTGCGCCGCCGGCCTCGGTGGCCTAGACGCGAGGGGTCGCATGGCTACGATCGACGCTTACCTGATCGAAGTGCTGGAGAAGCGCGGCTCGGACCTGCACTTCATCGCGGGCGACCCGGCGCGGATCCGCCAGTACGGCGATCTCATGTCGTTGAAGCCCGAGAAGCTTGGCCAGGACTTCGTCAAGGATGCTCTCTACGAGATCATGCCAAAGACGGCGCTGGAGCGCTTCGAGTCGAAGGACGGAGCGGACTTCGCGTACACCATTCCGGAGCGTGGGCGCTTCCGCGTCAACGTCATGCGCCAGTTGAACGGAATGGGCGCGGTGTTTCGCGCCATCCCCTCCAAGGCGCTGACGCTCGACGATCTGAAGCTCCCGGAGGCGGTACGGCAGCTCTGCCGGACCAACAACGGGCTGATCCTCGTCACCGGCAAGACGGGCTCCGGCAAGTCCACCACGCTCGCCGCGATGATCGACGACATCAACCTGCGGGTGAAGGGACACATCCTCACCATCGAGGATCCGATCGAGTTCGTGCATCAGCGCAAGAGCTGTCTCATCAGCCAGCGCGAGATCGGTGTCCATAGCGCCAGTTTCGCCGCGGCGCTGCATTCGGCTCTGCGCGAGGATCCGGACGTCATTCTGGTGGGTGAGCTGCGCGATCTGGAGACGATGAGCATCGCGGTCACCGCCGCGGAGATGGGCATTCTCGTCATGGGCACGCTCCATACCAACGGCGCGGCGCAGACCGTGGACCGCATGGTCAATGTCTTTCCGTCCGACAAGCAGTCGCACGTGCGCACGATGCTTTCGACGTCTCTGCGGGGCGTCGTCTCACAGCAGCTCCTGCAGCGGGCCGACAAGCAAGGCCGGGTGGCGGCGCTGGAAATCCTGATCAACACGCCCGCGGCCGCCAACCTCATCCGCCAGGGCAAGCTCGACCAGCTCGAGAACACCATGCAGTCCGGCGGCCAGTTCGGCATGCGCACCATGGACACCGCCATCCAACAGCTCCTCGACCAGCGGATGATCACGGGCAAGGAGGCCTACAAGAAAGCCATCAACAAGGCGAAGTTCGAGCTGGTCAAGGACGCCGGCTAGCCCCCGAACCGCTCCTTCCGGACGGGCTGCCGCGGCTCCCGCGGTCCTGTAAACTCCCGGAATGGCTGAGAAATTCTTTGTCACGACGGCGCTTCCGTACGCCAACGGCCCGTTTCATATCGGGCACATCATGGAGTACATCCAGGCGGACATCTGGGTGCGCTTCCAGCGCATGCAGGGGCATCAGGTGCATTTCGTGGGGGCGGACGACGCGCACGGGGCGCCCATCATGCTCAAGGCGGAGGCGGAGAACATCAGCCCGCGGGAGCTCGTGGCGCGGATCGCGGCCGGGCGGCCGAGATATCTGCAGGGATTTCACCTCAGCTTCGATCACTGGCACTCGACCGACTCGCCGGAAAACGTAGCGCTGTCGCAGGACATCTACCGCCGCCTGCAGGCGGCGGGGCTCGTCTATTCGAAGCCCATCGAGCAGTTCTACGATCCGGTCAAGGGCATGTTCCTCGCCGACCGGTACATCAAGGGCGAGTGCCCGAACTGCCACTCCAAGGACCAGTATGGAGACGCCTGCGAGGTGTGTGGCACGGTTTACGCCCCGACCGAGCTCATCGAGCCCTACTCGGCCCTCACCGGCGCGAAGCCCGTCCTGAAGACCTCCGATCACCTTTTCTTCAGGCTCTCCGACCCGCGCTGCGTCGATTTCCTCGATGGCTGGACGACCGCCCCGGGCCGGCTGCAGCCGCAGGTGGTCAACAAGGCCCGCGAGTGGCTCTCGGGCCAAGGCGAGAACAAGGGCGATCAGGCGCTCGGCGACTGGGACATCTCCCGCGATGCGCCCTACTTCGGCATTCCGATCCCGGACGCCCCAGGCAAATACTTCTACGTTTGGCTCGATGCGCCCATCGGCTACCTGGCATCGCTGCAAAGCTACTTCACGAGCGGCAAGGCCAGAGCGAACGGCGAGCCGCGCAGCTTCGAGGAATTTCTCGCTGCGCCGGACACGAGGCAGATCCATTTCATCGGCAAGGACATCATCTACTTCCACACGCTCTTCTGGCCGGCGATGCTGAAGTTCGCGGGACCGCCCTACAGGGTCCCCGATAACGTGTATGTGCACGGCTTCATCACCGTCTCGGGCGAGAAGATGTCGAAGTCGCGCGGCACGGGAATCAGCCCGCTGCGCTATCTCGACATCGGGATGAACCCGGAGTGGCTGCGCTACTACATCGCCGCCAAGCTCAACGCGAACGTCGAGGACATCGACTTCAATCCCGATGACTTCGTCGCCCGGGTCAACAGCGACCTCGTCGGCAAGTACGTCAACATCGCCAGCCGCGCGGCCAACTTCATCACCCGGCACTTCGCCGGCGCGCTCGAGTATGCCGACGGAACCGAAGCGCTGCGGCGCGAGGCCGCCGACATCGCGCAACGGGTGCGCGACAGCTATCAGGCGCGGGAATTCGGCCGCGCGATGCGCGAGATCATGGCGCACGCCGATCGGATCAATCAGGACTTCGACGCGCGCCAGCCGTGGGTTCTCGCGAAAGATGCCGCGCGGCGCGCCGAGCTGCAGGACATCTGCTCGCGCACGCTCTATGGCTTCAAAGTCTTGAGCGTGCTGCTGACGCCCGTCCTCCCCGAGGTGGCCACCCGCGTCGCCCGGGAGCTGTTCGGGCTCGAGCGGCCGTTCCAGTGGCCGGATGCGCTGGAGCCGCCGCAGCGCGCGGCGCCCTATCAGCACCTGATGACCCGTGTCGATCCCAAGCAGCTCGATGCGCTGTTCGACACCGATAGTCCCGCGGCGCCTGCGAAAGGAGCGACACCTGGCGGGGCCGCCACCGCAGTAGGCGCCGAATCCGCGGGCGGAAAGCCGCCGACGAAAGCCGGCGCCGCATCGGGTGCCTCGCGCACCGCGGGCGCAGTCACAGGTGCCCCTGCCGCAGCTGCCTCTGTCGCGGGTGCCTCTGTCGCAGGCGCCTCTATCACAGGCACGGCTGCATCGCCCGCGGCGACGATCTCCATCGATGAGTTCAAGCGGCTCGACCTGCGCGTAGCGCGCATCGTCACCGCGGAGCACGTGACGGGCGCCGACAAGCTTCTGAAGCTCACTCTCGATATCGGCACCGAGACGCGCACGGTGTTCGCCGGAATCAAGTCGGCATACGACCCGGCGACACTCGCCGGCCGTCTCACGATCATGATCGCCAATCTCGCTCCCCGAAAGATGAAGTTCGGCGTTTCCGAGGGCATGGTGCTCGCCGCGAGCAATGACTCCGGCGGACCCTATCTGCTCTCGCCCGACAGCGGGGCGGCGCCGGGCATGCGGGTGAGTTGAGTCTGGCCATGGCAAGCGCCGCCGACATCGACGCGCTGCTGCCGCAAACGCAATGCACGCGCTGCGGCTACCCGGGCTGCCGGCCCTATGCCGAGGCGATGGCCAGTGGCGAGGCGCAGATCAACCAATGCCCACCGGGGGGCGCCGCGACGATCGCGGAGCTCGCGGCATTGTTGAGTCGCGACGCGCTGCCGCTCAACCCGGCCAACGGCGTCGAAGGCCCCCTGCTCGTCGCGCTGATCGATGAGGCGACCTGCATCGGCTGCACAAAATGCCTGCCGCCCTGCCCGGTCGATGCGATCATCGGTGCACGCAAGCAGATGCACACTGTCATCGCCACGCTCTGCACCGGTTGCGAGCTCTGCATCGCGCCGTGTCCCGTGGATTGCATCTCCATGGTCCCGCGGCTGTCCCTTGCCGATGCGGCTCCCGCGCCCACGCGCCAGGCGAACCGAGAACGCTTCCTCGCTCACAACGAGCGCATCGCCCGACGCTCTCGTGAGCGCGACGCCCTGCTCGCCTCCCGCAAGCGGATGGCGGCCCCGGGCACGCTCCCGTAAGAGATCCGAGGGTCACACCTTTGCACGCCGCCACCCGCCGAGCGATCTTCCGCCGCCTCGCGGCCGCCAACCCCGAGCCGAAAACCGAGCTCGAGCACTCCAGCGCCTTCGAGCTGCTGGTCGCCGTGATGCTCTCCGCCCACACGACCGACAGGAGCGTCAACGCCGCGACCCGCAAGCTCTTTCCCGTCGCCAACACCCCCGAGGCCATCCTGGCGCTGGGCGAGGAAGGCGTGAAGCCCTACCTCAAGAGCGTCGGCCTCTACAACTCCAAGTCCAGGAACCTGATCGGCCTCTGCCGCATGCTGGTCGAGCTCCACGGCGGCAAAGTCCCCGCCAACCGCGACGCCCTCGAGGCGCTTCCCGGCGTCGGCCGCAAAACCGCCAACGTCGTTCTCAACATTATCTTCGGCGAGACCGAAATCGCCGTCGACACCCACATCTTCCGTGTCGCCAACCGCACGGGGCTCGCCCCCGGCAAAACCCCGCGCGCCGTCGAAGACGCCCTCAACGAAAACACCCCCGCCGAATTCAAGCTCAACGCCCACCACTGGCTGATCCTGCACGGCCGCTACGTCTGCACCGCACGCCTCCCCGCGTGCCCCAAATGCATCATCCGCGACCTCTGCGAATACACCCTGAAGACAATCGCCGCTCCCGCAAAAAAGGAGCGTCGCTCGCAAAGGGACTTTCCCGGAAGCTCAAAAACAGGGGCTCGGCGCACTGCGCCGAGCGGGAGTTGCCAGGATGGCAAATCCCCGGCTTTCCGCGCGGAGCAGGAGAGCGAGATGCGCGGAAAGCGTTTGCGCCCTCTGAGACCCGCTGTCGCAAGCGAAGGCGCCGCGGGAAACCGTCCAGGGACGGATTCACGGGGTTCCCGGAAAGTCCCTTTGCGAGCGACGCTCCGGGCGCGAAAATCCCCCAAGACGGCAATCGAGTAACCATGCCAGTCTTCTCTCAAAACCGCGAACAACTCCGCCAGATGTATCTGGACGCCTGGCGCAAATACACCGCCCGCCAACCCCTGGAACCCCTGGAAGCCCAACTGGCCGCCGTGATAGCCGAGCACTCCGAATACGTCCCCCTGCTCGAATCCGGCCCACAAGCCCTGACCACCGACTACAGCCCCGAAGCCGGCCGGGAGAACCCCTTCCTCCACATGGGGCTGCACCTGGCGATTCGCGAGCAAGTCGCCACCGATCGCCCTCCCGGCGTCGCCCAGATCCACCACGCGCTCTCCCAGCGCCTGCGCGACCCGCACACCGCCGAGCACGCCATCCTGGAAGTGCTCGCCGAAACCTTGTGGGAATCGCAACGCGCCGGCCGCCCCCCCGACGAGCAACGCTACCTCGAGCGCCTGCGCGCGTTATGACGCCCCGGAGGCCGCCGCCAGCGCCGCCTCCAGCCCTTCCCCCGGCATCGCTCTCAGCGCCGCCAACTGCTCGCGGCTCCACTCCCTGGCAATGCGGCCATCGAGCAGCAGCACTGCGCGGTCCGAGTACCGCTCCACGACATCCAGCGCATGCGTGGCGAGCAGAACGCCGCACCGCCCTGCCGATACGCGAGCGCGCAAGTGCCGCTTCAGCACCAGCGCGCTCGCGGGATCCAGCCCGTTGAAAGCCTCATCCAGCACCACGAGCGCCGGCTCGCCGAGCAGAGCGAGGAGCACCGCGAGCTTTTGCTTCGTCCCGAGCGAATAGGAAGCCACGAAGCGGTCGAGCATGACGGTGAAGGCGAACGCATCCGCCAGCTCCAGCACCTCGGCATCGATTGCGCCGAGACTCTTGGCCGCGGCGTACACCTCCAGACACTGCCGCCCGGTCAGGAGACCCGGCAGCCGTTCCGGCGCGCAACCGAAGCCGAGCTGTCTCTTGGCGCCGAGTGCGTCCTGCCGCAACGAGCGGCCGCATATGGAGATGCTGCCCGCGGACGGAACCAACATTCCGGCGATGCAGTGCAGCAGGGTCGTCTTGCCGCTGGCGTTGGGACCCAGCAGCGCGAGCCACTCTCCGCGGGAGATTTCGAGTTCGAATCCCGACAATACGATCTGTTTGCCGTAACCCGCATGGAGGCCGCTGACCTGCAGAGCGGCGGACGCATTCGGGGCGGTCGTGGGATCAGGCGGCAAGTCGTTGCTCCGATGAGGCTCCCCGCAACTCCGCGCCGAGTCCCGCCCGGCGGCAGGCCCAAGCACATGCCACCGCCGCGACCGCCAGTGAGACGATGAGCGAGCCAACGGCAAGGGCGACACCCAGCCGCAGCGCCTTCGGCAGATCGATGGCGCAAGCCAGGAAAACCATCACGGCCAGGGCGAGCGCCTGCGTCATGATCACACGCCACAGCATGGCTCTCGTGAATCTGGCCCGGCGCAGGGTCGTTGGAGCCAGCCAGGGCGCGGCCTCGAAGGCAACCCGGACCGCGGCCAACGACAATGACGCGACGCTGACCAGCGCGATCGATGCGGCGGCGATCGCCAGCGCCACCTGGCCTGGCGTTCCCATCGGCAGAGTCAGGAGGGCCGTGAATGCCACACGTGAGAGCACCTTCGGCCGGCTGAAGATCCTTCCCTGCGCCGCGGGCCAGTACGCGAGCGGCAGCAGCGACGGCCGGGTCGCCCACCGCGCGCGCGCTCTGCGCACCGTTGCGTAATGAAATCCCGGCGTATCTTCGGACCCCCTTCGCAGCTGCCGGCCCGCCAGCGAGCCGAGCACGGCGCCGCCGATGAATGTAACAGCGAGCCTCCAGACAGCGGCCGGGGCAACCTGCCCGAGAAGCCAGACCAGCGCCGCGAAGGAGAGGACGAGCAGCAGCCGCACCGTGGTTCCCCACATCACAGTCAGCGACACAGGGCTGACGCACGGCAGCGGAGTGAGCCAGGAACGGGCCGCCTCGGCCGCCGCACGCTCTTTGCGGCGGCTCGTCGACAGCGCGAAAAGGCAAGTAGCGACGAGGACGGTCACGATGACGTTGCGCCCGAGCCAGTCCAGAATGAGACCTGCCGCGGGAATTTCCGCGAGCCCACAGGCCGCCAACAGAGTGAGCAGGACGACGAGGAGTAGCCGCGCTCCGTCGTGCCGGTACGCATTTCTCCAGCGCAATGCCGCAGCCGCGATATGCGGGCGGCGCGCCGCCCACCGCGGGATGCCTGCGGGAAGTGAGCTGTCCGCCTGCACTTCCGCGTCTACTCGCAGACGCTATTTCTTGCGCGCGGGGATGTAGAGATCAGTCAGTGTTCCCTCGACCGCCTCGGCTGCCCCTGCAACCGTCTCCGATAGAGTCGGGTGTGGATGAACCGTCAGCCCGATGTCAGCGGCATCGCAACCGTTCTCGATAGCCAGCGCGAGCTCACTGATGAGCTCGCCCGCGTTCGTGCCGACGATGCCGGCGCCTAGCAGACGGCGCGTCTGCGGATCGAAGAGGAGCTTGGTCATGCCTTCTTCGCGTCCGAGCGACAGCGAGCGACCGCTCGCCACCCATGGGAAGGTGCCCTTCTCGACCGCAACGCCCTTTGCCTTCGCCTCGGTCTCCGTGAGACCCGCCCAGGCGACCTCCGGGTCGGTGTAGGCAACCGACGGAATCGCGCGCACGTCGAATGCGCGCCGGTGTCCGGCAGCGACCTCCGCGGCAACTTTCGCCTCATGCATCGCCTTGTGGGCCAGCATCGGCGGGCCGGCGATGTCGCCGATCGCGAAAATGTGCGGCACGCTGGTGCGCAGCTGCTTGTCGACGGGGATGAAGCCGCGGTCCGATACCTGCACGCCGGCAGCCTCCGCGCCGATCAGCTTGCCGTTGGGTGAGCGGCCGACGGCCACCAGGACGCGGCCAAACACTTGCGGCGCCGGCGCCTTCTCACCCTCGAACGTCACCCGGATCCCCTCCGCGAGCGGCTCGACCCGGGCGACACGCGTGCCCAGCAAAATCTGCTCATAACGGGAGCGGATGCGTCGCTCGAGTGGACGCACGAGGTCCGGGTCGCAGCCCGGCATCAGCTGGGGTGTCAGCTCCACGACGCTCACGCGGCTGCCGAGCGCGTCGTAGACGCACGCCATTTCCAGGCCAATGATGCCACCACCGATCACGAGCAACCCGCCCGAGAACTCGGGCAGCTCGAGGGCATCGGTCGAGTCCATGATCCGCGGATCGTCGGGCACCCCGGGCAGCCGGATCGCCTCGGAGCCCGCTGCGATGATGCACTGGTCGAAGCGGATCCGCTCCGAGCCGCTGTTGCCCATCACCTCGATCACGTTCGGGCTCACAAAGCGTCCGACGCCCTGCACGACTTCGACTTTGCGCTGCTTGGCGAGCGTGCGCAGGCCGCCGGTGAGCTTGTTGACGACAGAGCCCTTCCAGGTCCGCAGCTTCTCGAGGTTGATTTCCGGCGCGCCGAAGGCGATGCCTCGCCCACCCATCTCCTCGGCGTCCTCGATGACCTTGGCCGCGTGCAAAAGAGCCTTGGAAGGAATGCACCCGACATTGAGGCAGACGCCGCCCAACATGGGCCACCGCTCCACCAACGTCACCTGCAGCCCCAGGTCGGCCGCGCGGAACGCGGCGGTGTAGCCGCCCGGGCCGGAGCCGAGCACGAGGAGCTGCGTCGAGCGGTTGAACTCGACCTGGTCCGCGGGCGGTCGGGTCAGGTCGGGAGCGGGCATGCGTACGGTATCGCCGGTCGATTCCGGCTTCGCAGCGGGCGCAGACGGAGGCGCCGGGGGCGACTTGGCGGCCGGAGCGGCGGGGGCGGCGCTGCTGGCAGAAGCGGCGCTGTTGAGAGATCCCGCCGTCGCCGGGGCCGCTTGCGCTCCGCCGGCGGGCACGCCGGCCTGCGAGTTGGTTTCGACGCGCGCGATCAGCGTTCCCTTGGACACTTTGTCGCCGCGCTTCAACAGCACCTCGGCGATCTTTCCCGCGGCGGTGGCGGGGACATCCATGGATGCCTTGTCGGTCTCCAGGGTGACCAGCGGCGCCTCGATTTCGACCGTATCGCCGGCCTTCACGAGCACATCGACGACCGAGACATCGTTGAAATTGCCGAGATCCGGAACGACCAGATCCACCCGACTCACGGCACGGCCTCGATCAGCGCATTCGGCTCCGCCAGCGCCTTGGCAAGGAATGTCGTGAAGCGCACGGCCGTGGCGCCATCGATGACTCTGTGGTCATAGGAAAGCGACAGCGGCAACATCAGCCGCGGCACGAACGTGCCGTCCTGGTACACGGGCTTCAGCGACGAGCGCGAGACGCCGAGAATCGCCACTTCCGGGGCGTTGATGATGGGCGTGAACGCAGTCCCGCCGATGCCCCCGAGGCTGGAGATCGTGAAGCAACCGCCCTGCATTTGCGCCGCGGCGAGCTTGCCCGCGCGCGCCGCCTCGGAGAGTTCGCCGAGCTTGCGGGCGATTTCGTAGATGTCCTTGCGGTCGGCCTCGTGCACCACGGGGACCATGAGGCCGTTGGGCGTGTCGGCAGCGAACCCGACGTTGAGGTACTTCTTCAGGATCAGGTTGGCGCCGGTCGGGTCGAGGGAAGCGTTGAACTGCGGGAACGCCTGCAGCGCCCGCACACAGGCGCGCACGATGAACGCGAGCGGCGTGAGCTTGATGCCCCGCTCCGAAGCCGCATCCTTGAGCTTCCCGCGCAGCGCCTCGAGCTCAGTGATGTCCGCCTCATCGAACTGGGTGACATGCGGAATGTTGACCCAGCTCGCATGCAGGCGCGGGCCGGAAATGCGCTGGATCCGCGAGAGCGGCTGCGTCTCGGTCGGACCGAATGCGGAGAAGTCGACGGGCGCAATGACCGGGAGCGCGCCGCCGCCTGACTTCGCTCCCGCGCCCGCGGCCCCGCCGGGACCTGTCATGAAGCCCTTGACGAAGGCTTTGACGTCATCGTGCGTGATCCGGCCCTTGAAGCCGTGACCGGCGACACGTGTCAGGTCAACGCCCAGCTCGCGCGCGAATTTGCGCACGCTCGGGCCCGCGTGCGCCCGGGAAAAGCCAGGCTCGTTGATCGGGGGCAGGTCAGTGCGCAAAGCCGAAGGAATCTCCGCTGCGGGAGCAGCGGGCGCCTGCGCCGGCCCTGCCGGGGCCGCACCGGTGGGTTGCGGGGAGCTCGACGACGCAGCGGGCGTCGCCCTCGCCGTCGTGCCACCTGCCGCTTGCGCTTGCGGCGCGGACTTCCCCGTCACGCCGGAAGCGGCCGCCGCGGGCGTTTTTGCGGCAGGTTGCGTGGGGGCTGCCTGTGCCGCGGGCGCCTGCGCCGTCGGCGCGGCTTGCGCGCCATCGCCCGCTGAGCGGACGGTGGCGATCAGATCGCCGGCGTTGACCTTGCCGCCTTTCTCGACATGGAGCTTCTCGATGACACCGCTGGCGGTGGAAGGCACGTCCATGGTTGCCTTCTCCGTCTCGAGCGTGACGAGCGGCGCCTCCGGCTCGATGCTCTCGCCCGGCTTGACCAGCACGTCGATCACGGCGACATCTTTGAAGTTGCCCATGTCGGGCACACGCACTTCGACGAGGCGAGCTGCCGCGTTCATCGCGATGGGACCTTCAGACTTTCCAGGGAACGGGCTTCGCCGGGTCGACGCCGAGAGCCTTCATCGCCGCGGTGACGGCGGAGGCCTCGAGCTTGCCCTCGTCGGCGAGCGCTTTCAGGGCGGCGACGGCGATGTAGTGACGGTCGACCTCGAAGTGCCGGCGCAGCGCGGCGCGGGAATCGGAGCGGCCGAACCCATCGGTGCCGAGGCTGACATAACGGCCCGGCACCCATTGGCGAATCTGGTCGGGTACGGTGCGCAGGTAGTCGGTCGCGGCGATGAACGGGCCCTGCGCATCCTTCAGGCACTGCTGCACGTATGGCGCGCGTGCCTTGTCACCGGCGTGCAGCAGATTCCAACGCTCGCACTCGAGCGCCTCGCGGCGCAGCTCGCTGAAGCTCGTGACGGAGAAGACGTCGGCGCGCACGCCGTAGTCCGCTTCGAGGATCTTCGCGGCCTCCAGGCACTCCCGCAGGATGGTGCCGGAGCCGAGCAGCGTCGTGCGCAGCTTACCCTTGCCGCCGGCGCGCAGCAGGTACGCGCCCTTGAGAATCCCCGTCTCGCTGCCCTTCGGCAGGGCCGGCTGCGGGTAGTTCTCGTTCATGACGGTGATGTAGTAGAAGATGTTCTGCTGCTCCACGTACATGCGCCGCATGCCATCCTGGATGATGACTGCGAGCTCGTACGCGTAGGCCGGATCGTAGGCCACGCAGTTGGGTACGGTGGTGGCGACGAGCTGGCTGTGGCCATCCTGGTGCTGCAGGCCTTCGCCCGCCAGCGTCGTGCGGCCCGCCGTCGCGCCGAGGAGAAAGCCGCGCGCCTGGATGTCGCCCGCGGCCCAGATGAAGTCGCCCACCCGCTGGAAGCCGAACATCGAGTAGAAGATGTAGAAGGGCACCATGCTCAGGGCGTGGTTGCTGTACGCGGTCGCGGCCGCGATCCACGAGCAGAGCGAGCCGGCCTCGTTGATCCCCTCCTCGATCATCTGCCCCTTCTTGTCCTCGCGATAGGACATGAGGGTCTCCGCGTCCTGCGGCGTATAGAGCTGTCCGACCGACGAGTAGATGCCGATCTGACGGAAGAGTCCCTCCATGCCGAAGGTGCGCGCCTCATCCGGCACGATGGGCACGATGTACTTGCCGATCTGCTTGTCCTTGAGCAGTGTGGTCAGGATGCGGACGAACGCCATCGTCGTCGAGATCTCGCGCTCTCCCGTGCCCTCGAGCACGGCGGAGAACGCCTCGAGCGGCGGCACGGCGAATGGCGGCGCCTGCTTGCGGCGCGCCGGCAGGTAGCCGCCCAGCGTCTTGCGGCGCTCGTGCAGATAGCGGCCTTCCTCGGAGTCCGCCGCCGGCTGACGGAAGGGGAGCTTGGCGATCTCCTCATCCGACACCGGAATGTGGAAGCGGTCGCGGAAGGCGCGCAGATCGTCTTCGGACAGCTTCTTCTGCTGGTGCGCGACCATCTGCCCCTCGCCGCCCTTGCCGAGGCCGAAGCCCTTGACGGTCTTCGCGAGAATGACGGTCGGCTGGCCCTTGTGGGCCATGGCGGCCGCATAAGCGGCGTACACCTTGCGCGGATCGTGGCCGCCGCGGTTGAGCCGCCAGATCTCCTCGTCCGACATGTTGGCGACCATCGCCTTCAGCTCCGGATACTTCCCGAAGAAGTGCTCGCGGGTATACGCGCCGCCTTTGGCCTTGAAGTTCTGGTACTCGCCGTCGACGCATTCCTCCATCACGCGCCGCAGGAGGCCCTGCGTGTCGCGCGCAAGGAGCGGATCCCAGCGCGAGCCCCACAACACCTTGATGACGTTCCAGCCCGCGCCGAGGAAGGCGGCCTCGAGCTCCTGGATGATCTTGCCGTTGCCGCGCACCGGTCCATCGAGCCGCTGCAGGTTGCAGTTGATGACGAAGATGAGATTGTCGAGTCCCTCGCGCACCGGCATGGTCAGCGCGCCCATGGATTCCGGCTCGTCCATCTCGCCATCGCCGAGGAACGCCCAAACCTTGCGGTCGGAAGGCTTGGCGAGCCCGCGGTGCTCCAGATAACGGATGAAGCGCGCCTGGAAGATCGCCATCATGGGACCGAGGCCCATGGACACCGTCGGGAACTGCCAGAAATCCGGCATCAGCCAGGGATGCGGATAAGAGGAGAGACCTTCCCCCGGGCCGCCGGCTTCCTGTCGGAAGTGGCGAAGTTGACTCTCGCTCAAGCGCCCTTCCAGGTAAGCGCGCGCATAGATGCCGGGGGAGGAATGCCCCTGGATGAAAACGAGATCGCCCGGATGCTCCACCGACGGCGCCCGCCAGAAGTGATTGAAGCCCACTTCATAGAGCGTTGCCGAGGAGGCGTAGCTCGAGAGATGTCCGCCATACTCCGAGGAGATGCGGTTCGCCTGCACCACCATCGCCATCGCGTTCCAGCGGATGTAGGCTTCGATCCGCCGCTCGAGGGCGCGGTTGCCGGGGTACTGCGGCTCGCGTCCCGTCGGAATGCTGTTGACGTACGCGGTGTTCGCCTTGAACGGTAGATACGCGCCGCTGCGGCGGGTGTAATCGATCAGACGCTCGAGGAGGAAGTGCGCGCGCTGCGGACCATGGGTCTTCAGCACCGAGTCGATGGACTCGAGCCATTCCTGGGTTTCAACGGGGTCGAGATCTTCCAGCTTGGGAGGTTCGGTCATTCGAGCTAATGGAGTAGGATGCGCCGGCAGCTTCCTAGCCAAGCGAAAGCCGACTGTCTAAATGAGCCGCGCAATGATCCGGGTTTCACCGCCGATGGTCAAGCAAGCGCCGGAGCGGAGCGTGAGCCCCGGCCGACGCAGTCTCACGCTGCTGCCGCCCGCGGGCGCCCCGGAAATCTTGCGCTCGCGCGGCAGCGACGTCGACGCCCTCCTCGTGGCCGTGCCCGACGCCGCCGGCCCCGGAAGCCTGGATAAGCTGCCGGAAAGCCCGCGCTGGCGGGATCTGCTCGCGCGCGAGCCGCCGCAAGCCGGCACCGTGCGCACCACTGTACTCGCCAATCGCCGCCAGACGCTCGCCGTGCTCGGGTTCCTGCGTCCGCAAGCGACCGCCTTCGAGCGGCTCGCGCTCGCCGGCCGGATGCTGAAGGAGACGGCCGCCCGCGGCCCGCAGACGATCGGCCTCGCGACGGCCGGTTTCCCGGCGGCCGGCGCCGGCCCAGCCGTCGCCCAGGCAGCGCTCGAGGCGCTGCTCGCCGGAGTCCTGGCGCAGGCATTCGCGCTGCCCAGTTGCCGCGCGCCCGCGGCGGACGAGCGACACATCACGCGCGTGCAACTGCCCGCAGACTCGCAGGTCGATACGCGTTATGCCGCGATCAGTGCGGAAGGCACTAACCTCGCGCGCTGGCTGACGGCACTCCCACCCAACATTCTGGACGCCCGCGGCTATCGCACGGCGGTGACCCAACTCGCACGTCGCCACGGCCTGGAGATGACCTGGTTAGGCGAGCAGGCGCTGCGGCGCGCCGGAGCCAACGCTTTCCTCGCCGTCGCCGCCGGCAACGACGCTCCGGGGGCAGGTATTGCGCACCTCAAGTATCGCCCGGGGCGGCGCCGTGCAGGCCCGCCGGAACTCGCGCTCGTCGGCAAGGGCATCCTCTTCGACACGGGTGGAATCAACCTGAAGCCCCATCGGTCGATGCTCGACATGCACACCGACATGGGCGGCAGCGCCGTGGCGCTCGCCACGATCATTGCGCTCGCACGCTTGCGTGCGCCGATCGCGGCGGACGCGTGGCTGGCAATCACGGAGAACAACATCGGCCCGAGGGCCTATCGCCCCCAGGAGGTCGTGCGGGCCGCCAACGGCGTCACCATCCAGGTGATTCACACCGACGCCGAGGGGCGCATGGCACTGGCGGATACGCTGGCGCTCGCCGCGCGCACGCAGCCGCGGTTCATGCTGGATTTCGCCACGCTCACCGGCGCCTGTGTGTACTCGCTCACGGAGCGGATGAGCGGCGCGTTCACCAATCGGCCGGCACTCGCGCAGAAGCTCATCGACGCCGGGCGGGAGAGCGGCGAGAGAGTCTGGACGTTTCCGTTCGATGCCGATTTCGACTCCGATCTCGAGAGCAAGGTGGCTGACATCGTGCAATGCACCACCGAGGGCAAGGGCGACCACATCCTTGCGGCGCGCTTCCTCAGCCGCTTCGTACCAGAGAACATCGCCTGGGCGCACGTCGACCTCTCGTCGGCGACGCGCGCCGGCGGCCTGGGCCACATCAACACCGAAGTCACCGGTTTCGGCGTGCGCTACGCGCTGGAGCTGATCCTGAGACAGAAGATCCTCGAGACCCTGGTCGAGACCCCGGAGCGCGGCCGTTGACCGCGATCACCATACGTCGACCAGACGACCTGCATCTGCACCTGCGGGACGGTGCGGCGATGCGATCGGTGTTGCCGTTCACCGCGGCTCGCTTCGCCCGTGCTCTGATCATGCCGAATCTGCGCCCGCCCGTGACCACGACGGAGCAGGCGTGCGCGTACAGACAGCGCATCCTCGATGCGCTGCCCGCGGGCATGACACTGGAGCCGCTGATGACGCTCTACCTCACGGACCTGACCGAGCCGGCCGAGGTCGATCGCGCCAAGGCCAGCGGCTGCATCGTAGGTTTCAAGCTCTATCCAGCGGGAGCAACGACGCACTCCGATGCCGGAGTGACGGACATCCATCGGATAGATGCCGTGCTCTCTCGTATGGAAGAGAAGGACCTCGTCCTGGAGGTGCATGGGGAAGTAACGGACCCGGGCGTCGATGTATTCGAGCGCGAGGCTCGCTTCATCGACGGGGTGCTGGCGCCGCTCACGGCGCGTTTTCCACGCCTGCGCATCGTCTTCGAGCACATCACCACGCGCGCGGCCGCGCAGTTCGTTATGAGTGCGCGTGCGGGGATCGCGGCGACGATCACCCCGCAACACCTCCTCATGAATCGCAACGCGCTCTTCACGGGCGGCATCCGACCGCACCACTACTGTCTCCCGGTGCTGAAGTCGCAGGCGGACCGTGAGTCCCTGCTCGCTGTAGTGGCCAGCGGTAATCAGCGCTTCTTCCTCGGCACCGACAGCGCGCCGCACGCGCGGGGCACGAAAGAAGCCGCCTGCGGCTGCGCCGGCATTTTCTCGGCGCATGGCGCGATCGAGCTCTATGCCGAGGCATTCGAGTCCGTGGACGCGCTCGGGCGGCTCGAGGCCTTCGCTTCCGAGCACGGCGCGGATTTCTACCGGCTTCCACGCAATACGGGCCGCCTCACGCTGCTCAAAGCACGGTGGGAGGTGCCGCGGTCCTATCCTTTCGGCCCCGACGAGTTGGTGCCGCTGCGTGCCGCCGAGCACATCGGCTGGCGGCTGGCGGAGACGCCCGAAGAGGCTTCCCGGTGAATCAGCCCTCGGGAAAGCCAATCCCGGCGAGCGTGGGGACGGACGCTCGCGACGCGGGCAACGGCCCGTCGGGCACCGGCGCCGAGCCTGAGGCGGCGGCGATCAGCCCGGCTGCAGGCGCTGTGCTGATGTCGCGGCGCTTCCGCGGCTTCTTGCCGGTCGTGGTGGATATCGAGACGGGCGGCTTCAACGCAGACACGGACGCTCTGCTCGAGATCGCCGCGGTCCTCATCGAAATGGATGCCGATGGCGTGTTGAATCGCGGCGCAACCCACAGCTTCCACGTCAAACCGTTCGAGGGCGCGAGGCTCGATCCCGCCTCGCTATCGGTGACGGGGATCGATCCGTTTCACCCGCTGCGCCCTTCGCTGCCGGAGCGCGATGCCCTGCAGCGAATCTTCCGCGAGATCCGCCACGCCGTGCGTGCCTACGACTGCCGGCGCGCCATCCTGGTCGGGCACAACGCGGCATTCGACCTCGGGTTTCTCAATGCGGCGGTGAAACGCACGGACGTGAAGCGCAGCCCCTTCCATCCATTTTCCTGCTTCGACACGGCCACGCTGGCCGGAGCGGCGCTGGGTCAGACCGTGCTGGCGAAGGCCGTGACGGTCGCGGGGCTCTCGTGGGACCCGAGCTGCGCACACTCGGCGATCTACGATGCCGAGCGCGCCGCGGAGCTCTTCTGCCTCATCTGCAACCGCTTCCGCGACAGCTTTCTCGCGGCGGATGCGCGGGCACGGTCACTGGGCTGGGTGAGCGCGGCCGCCCTTGGCGAGGAAACTTGATGTGCCCTCGCCCGCGCGAACGCCCGCGCGCGGATGCGCAGGCCGGTGAGCCGGCGGCCCGGGACGGCCAGTGGCGCTGCCCGGCCGTTACTTGACCGCCCCGGCGCCCGACACCAGCTTCTTCAGCTCGCCGTTCTGATACATCTCCAGAGCGATGTCGCAGCCGCCGATCAGCTCACCGTTGACGTAGAGCTGCGGATAGGTCGGCCAGTTGGAATAGCGCTTCAGCGCCTCGCGTATCTCCGGCTCCTCGAAGATGTTGACGTGCTTGAATTCCGCGCCGACCGCGCGCAGCGCCGCGACCGTCTGCGCGGAGAAGCCGCACTGCGGAAAGTCCGGCGTGCCCTTCATGAACAGCACCACGGGGCTCGAGCCCAGCTCGGCCTTGATTCTCTCGACGACGTCCATCAGAAACCTCGTTACGGCCTTCGGCCGGACTGCTCCGGGGTCGCGGCGACCCCGAAAATGTAGCGGCGCCTACGGCGCCGATTGGGAATCGGGCTTGATATCACGGAACTGCTCGCGGCGCCGCTTCAGCTCGGCCACCACCTGCCACTGCTCGGCGGCGCTCATGGATGTCCAGCGGCCGATCTCGTCGGCCGTGCGCATGCATCCGACGCAGTACCCCTGCTCGTCGAGCGAGCAGATTTTGGTACAGGGGGAACGCGGGCGGTCCCATTCCGCCGCCGGCACATGTGCTTCGGACATCCAGAGTGATTATGAGGCCGCCGGGGCAATGTTCAAACCCCGGAGCGAAGGGCGCCTCTGCGATGCACCTCGGGCAGAGCTCGGCCCATGGGTCTTGGCTGCACTGGCCGCTCAAGGTTGACAATCTCGCCATTAAGGTTGACAATAAATTGCCTCAAGGTTGTCAATATCAGCACTAACATTGACAATGATCTGCTGCAAAGGCTGCCATGACGAGAGTTCGCGCAAGGGGTGAAGACGTCCGACGCTTCATCCTGGAAAAGCTGGAGCATCACCCGGCAGACATCAGTCG
Organism: Steroidobacteraceae bacterium; assembly: GCA_036278795.1. Classification (GTDB taxonomy): domain Bacteria; phylum Pseudomonadota; class Gammaproteobacteria; order Steroidobacterales; family Steroidobacteraceae; genus 13-2-20CM-66-19. Next base: position 478,539 of record DASUKK010000020.1, read on the forward strand.
CGTAACGGCTGAGCACTTCCGCATCACGAGGCAGGCTGTGAATAAGCATCTTGATCGGCTTGCGACGGAGAACTGCATAATCCAAACAGGACAGACCAGAAGTCGCTCATACAAATTAGCAGCGCTTTTGGAATGGCGCGACGATTTTCAGATCTCGATGGGATTGGCCGAAGACTCCGTTTGGCGAAATTCGATTCTAAATGCGCTTGGAGAAATGCCAGATAACGTTTCGAACATCTGGCACTACGGATTTACCGAGATGTTCAACAATGCGATAGATCATTCGCAAGGAACCTGGATTCACGTTGGTATCAAGAAAACAGCTGTCACGACTGAAATGGCTCTCCTTGATGACGGGGTGGGCATCTTCAAGAAGATTCAGAAAGGGCTGGGCTTGATGGACCAGAGGCATGCAATCCTGGAATTGTCCAAGGGTAAATTGACTACTGATCCGAGCAGACATACGGGTGAGGGCATCTTTTTCTCATCGAGAATGTTTGACGAATTCGATATTTTGTCTGGCGGGGTTTCGTTCAGTCACAAGTTTGGAGACGATTGGGATTGGATATTCGAACGAGACAAGGCCGACGCTGGCGGAACGTTTGTGTGGATGAAACTAAGCAACCACACGGCAAGAACGCTCAAGAAAATTTTCGCTCAGTACACGTCGGGCGATGATTACGGGTTCACCAAAACTGTAGTGCCTGTGAAGTTGGCTAGATACGGGAACGAGAACCTGATTTCACGGTCTCAAGCCAAGCGCCTCTTGGCACGAGTAGAGCTGTTCAAGCTGGTCATTCTAGACTTCCTGGAAGTGCCCTCTATCGGACAAGCGTTTGCAGATGAGGTTTTTCGCGTCTTTCCAGCGGCGCATCCGCAAATAGAACTGGTTCCCATCCACGCAAGCTCAGAAGTCAAGAGGATGATTGAGCGGGCCAAGTCCGCAGCGGCCGCCCGGATTGGGACTGGTCCGCCTCATTGCAATGAGCCGCAGCCACCCTCTTAGCGACGCCGCGTGCTCACTACTCGACAGACTGCTCAGCCGACGGTCTGTCGCTCTCGTGTTGACAGCTCTTTCCGGTAACTCGAGGCACCCTGAAACCCGAGCGCCGGCCACCATGGTAGGCTTGGCTGAATGCCCTCGACCGTGCCACCCTCCCGGCCCGACCTCATCCTTCCGGCGGACCTGCCGGAGCAGGTGGTTGCCGCGCTGCGGGAAGACATCGGTCGCGGCGACATCACGGCACAGCTCGTCCCCGAAGACCAGCGGGTCCGGGGCCGGGTCGTCACCCGCGAGGATGCCGTACTCTGCGGCCGGCCCTGGGCCGAGGAGACCTTCCGCCGGCTGGATGCGGACATTCGCCTCACCTGGCGGGCGCAGGATGGGGACCGGATCGGCGCCGGCGCGGTGCTGTTCGAGATCGAGGGCCCGGCGCGGCCCATCCTCACGGGCGAGCGCACGGCGATCAATTTCCTGCAGCTGCTCTCCGCCACGGCTACCCAGGCGAGCCGCTTCGCGGCCGCGGTGGCCGGCACGGGCTGCACCGTGATCGACACCCGCAAGACCATTCCCGGGCTGCGCAGCGCGCAGAAGTATGCCGTGCGATGCGGCGGCGGCAGCAATCACCGCATGGGCCTTTACGACATGGTGCTCATCAAGGAAAACCACATCGCCGCCGCGGGCTCGATCGGCGCGGCGATCAGTGCCGGCCGCCGCGTGGCCGGCGGCGTCAAAGTGGAGGTGGAAGTCGAGTCGCTGGCAGAGCTCGAAGAGGCGCTGCTCGCCGGGCCTGACATCGTGCTGCTGGATGACTTCAGCCTCGAGGATCTCTCGGCGGCCGTGGCGCTCAACCGCTCGCGCGGACGGCCGGTGGCGCTGGAGGCCTCCGGCAGCGTCAGTCTCGAGACCGTGCGCGCGATCGCCGCGACGGGGGTCGACTTCGTGTCATCCGGCGGCCTCACCAAGAACGTCCGCGCCGTCGACCTCTCGATGCGCCTGGATTTCTTGGCCTAACTCGTTGCCAGCCTCGCGAACGTCAGCCGGTCGACCTCGATCGGGTGGCGGTCGTTGGGTCATGCCCCTCGCTCACGCGGGCGCAGGCGCAGGCGCAGGCGCGCCGAGCTTGCCCTCCAGGTGCCGGGCGAGCTCGCCGATGGTCGGGAAGTCGAAGAGCTCCGTCAGGTCCACCTGACCCGGGTACTCCCGGTCGATCTGCTCGTGGATCTCGATGAGCTTCAGCGAGCTCGCGCCGAGCTCGAAGAGATTGTCGTTGACGTCCACGCGCTTGCCGCCGAGCGCCACATCGCAGATGGTCCGCAGCTTCTCCTCGATCTCGCTGCGCGAGGCCGTCTCGGGGCCGCGCTGCGCCTCGCGCAGCGCCGCCAGGGCCTTGAGGTCCGCGTCGAACTCGCCGTCGGCATAACTCTGCTCGAGCAGGTGCCGTTGGATCTTGCCGCTCGTCGTCTTCGGGATGCGCTTGACCGGCACGACCTGCGCGACCTCGAGGCCCGTCTGCTCGTTGATGAGCCGGGCGGCTTGGGTCGCGCGGGGCAGGAAGTCCTCCATCGAGCCGCGGTGCAGGATGAAGAGCATGAGCTGCTCGACCTCGGCGCCCGGCGGCCGCACCCCGGCCGCCACGACTTTGCCGAGCTCCAGGCCCGCGATGCGCTGTGCGATCGCCTCGAGGTCGTGCGGGTAATAATTCTGGCCGTTGACGAAAATGATCTCTTTCGCCCGGCCGGAGACGTAGAGGTCACCCTCGTGCACGAGCGCCAGATCGCCGGTGCGCAGCCAACCGTCGGTGGTAAAAGCCGCCGCGTTGATTTCCGGGCTCTCGAAGTACCCGCGCGTGACGTTGTCGCCGCGCATGTGGAGGTGCCCGATGCGCCCCTCGGGCAACGGCCGGTCTTCATCATCAGTGATGCGCACGTCGCAATACGGAATCGGCCGGCCCTCTGACACCAGCCGCACGGCATCGCGCGCGCCCGCATCAACGAGCGCCACCGGGTTTCCGACGGCGAGCTGATGCCGGTTGAGCGCGATGGTCCGCATCGGTGCTCCGGGAGGTGGAAAGCTCACAGCCAGCGAAGCCTCCGCGAGGCCGTACACCGTGTACATGGAATTGCGCGCCAGCCGGGCGGGAGCGAGGCGTGTCAGGAACTCTTCGCAGAGCTCGACGGAGATCGGCTCCGCACCGTTGAAGATGAGCCTGACGCTGGCGAGGTCCAGGCCTTCGAGCGCCCGGTCGCCGAGCACCTTGAGGTAGTGCTTGTAGCCGAAGTTCGGCGAGCAGAGGATGGTCGCGCGGATGCGGCTGGCGAGGGTCAGCCAGAGAAGCGGCCGCCGTATGAAGAGCTCCGTCGGCATGAGATGCGCGTGCACCCGCCTGTAGAACATGATGAGGTGAAAGCCGATCAGCCCCATGTCATGCGTGAGCGGCATCCACGACAGGCTGATGTCATCCGGGGAGATCCGGGCCGCCTCGACCACGCCGCGCGCGTTGGCGATGACGTTGCCGTGGGTCAGCACGACTCCTTTCGGCTCGCTGGTCGACCCGGAGGAAAACTGGATGAAGGCGACATCGTCCGGCCGGGCCTGATGCACCTGACCGGCGCGGGAGATGTCATCCAGGTCATCGACCAGGAAGGCGCGCGAGCGCAAGCTCTCGAAAATATCCGATTCACCGGCCTGGGCGGCGAAAGCGCCGATCCGATCGAGCGAGCGCCGCTCGGTGTAGATGAAAGGCTTGCCGAGCTTGCGGGCGATGCGCAGCAGCTTGTGCCGGTGCTCGTCGCTGATGCCTAGCGCGACGGGCACGGGCACGATGCCGCCGAGCAAGGCGGCCCAGAAGGCATCGATGAACTGCTCGTTGCTCCCGAGGAAAAGGATCAGCTTGTCGCCGCGGCGCGCGCCGAGGCGCTGCAGATGGTGGAGGATGCCGAGCGCGCGGGCGTGCAGCTCCTCGTAACTGACATCGTGAGCGTCGTGCTCGCCCTCGAGGTAGGTGATCTTCCCATGATGGGCGCGGTTGGCCACGATGAGCTCGGTCAGAGTCGTGGCGTTCGTCGTAGGATTCGACATCAGCGGCGTTCCAGCCTCATGTGCAGGGGATAACGGGTGCGCAGGTTGATCTGCGCCTCGAGCTCGATCGGCTTGTCCGGTATGTGGACCAGCCGAAAATGCCGTGCGATGCGGTGCAGATGCAGCAGCATCTCGAAGAGCGCGAAAGTCTCGCCGATGCAGTGGCGCGGGCCTGCCGCAAACGGCATGTAGGCGAAGCGCGGCCGCTCCGCATCGTGATCGGGTGCGAAGCGTCCGGGAAAGAACGTATCCGGGTCCTTCCAGTACCGCGGGTGGCGGTGCAGCAGATAGAGCGGCAGCAGCACGTTTGCGCCCGCCGGTACCTCGTACCCGGAAAGCACATCGGGCTGCATCGTGCGCCGCGACAGGAGCCATCCGGGCGGATAGAGGCGCAGCGCCTCGTTGACCACCTGCTGGGTGTAGGCGAGCTGCTCCATTTGCGCCAGACTGGGCGCCGGCTCGTCCGGCGCGGCGTCGAGCTCCGCGTGCAAGCGGGCCTCGGCATCGGGATGCTGTGAGAGCAGGTACCAGGTCCAGTTGAGGCCGCTCGCCGTGGTCTCGTGACCGGCGACCACGAGCGTCAGGACCTCGTCGATGAGCTGGCGCTCGCCCATCGGCTCGCCGCTGTCCTTGTCGCGGGCGCCCATGAGCATCGCGATGTAGTCGAAGTGCTCCTCTTTCTCCCGGCGGCGGCGCTCGATGAGCCCGGCAACGAGCTTGGTGAGCGAGCGGAACTTGAAGGCGAACTGCAGGTTCCGTCCCTGCTCCTTGGTGACCACATCGAAGGGATTGCCGCCGAGCTCCGCCGACATGCGCTCGAGATCCCGCCCGAAGATGGCGCGCAGGACGATCTCCAGAGTGAGCGAGCTCATCTCGTCGGTGACGTTCACCGGCTCACCGCGGCGGGCGAGATCCTCCCAGCGCGTCAGGAGCTGCGAATTCGCCGCGCCGATCACCTCGGCGAACTGAGTGATGACGCGCCGGTGGAAGAAGGGCTGCATCATGTAACGCTGGCGGGTCCAGAGCTCCCCTTCGCTGGTCATGAGACCCTTGCCGAGCAGGATCTTCACCCGATCGAGGCCGAGTCCTTTCGTGTAGTTACGGTGGTTCGAGACCAGCACCCGCTTGACGTCGTCGGGGTGATGGATGACGTAGGTATAGGACTGCCGCGCCGGCACATAGACGCGGTAGATATCGCCGTGCAGGGCGAAGAGCTCGATCATCCGCTCCAGGGTGTCATCCGTGGAGCCGATATCGAATTGAAGCGCCGCCTCGGGTGGCTGGGCCTGCATCGTCGCGGGTCTGCTCATGGGAGCCGCGGATTATATAAAATTGGCAGTTTAAGATCGGAGCCGTTCAAGTGACATCCGAGCCGGACGACGGCGGCCTGCGGAATACCTTTTATCGCAAGGTCACGCGCTCGGGCCGCAGCATGACACCCGGGCGCCGGCTGCTCTACAGGGTGGCGGCGCCCCTCGCCACGGGGATCATCCGGGGGTGGTGGCTGATGTGCCGCGTGGTCGCCGTGCGCGGCGCGCCGCACCTCGATGAAGCGCTCGCGAAGGCGCCGTCGCTCATACCCTGCTACTGGCACCAGCACCAGCTCTACTGCACGAAGTACCTGCTGGAGCAGCGCGAACGCATGAAAGTCGGCTGGCTCATCAGCCCTTCGGTCGACGGGGAGCTGGGCGCGATGATCGCCCGCCGCGCCGGCGGCCACGTCATTCGCGGCTCATCCAGCCACACGGGTGCGCGGGCGCTGCGCGATTACTACCAGGCGCTCGTCAAGCAGGACATCTCACCCATGATCACCCCGGACGGACCGCGGGGACCGCGGTTCAAGTTCAAGCCCGGTGCCATCCTCCTCGCGCAGATGTCCGGGCGGCCGATCCTGCCCATGGCCTACGCCGCCTCGCGCGCCTGGCGGATCAAATGGGACCGGTTCGTCATACCGGTGCCCTTCTCCCGGATAGCCATCGCCATCGGGCAGCCCCGGTACGTGCCGCGTGCCATGGATGGCGCTACCCTGGAGAGGCTGCAGGGCGAGATGGAATCGGAGCTGCGGCGTCTCTTCGAGGAAGCCCGAGCGGCTTTGACATAGAACCACGTCACATCTTGGGGATTTGGGTCCGGATTCTGTTAAGTCGTTGAACCCCTGGACGAACAGCACGTTAGCTTGTGTTCTTGAGCGAGTGTGCGAGAATCGCGCGTAACTCGTTAGAACATCGCAGCCGGAAACGGTCCACAAGCCGAGTACCCGCCGCCCGCGGGATGTAGCCCTGGGGTAGGCTGCGCGACTGAGGGTTGGGAGGTCACCGGTTCCCATGTCGAGTCTGCCGCCGGATAAAACCGCGGATTTCACCGCTTCCGACATTCTTTCGGCAGACGCCTGGAGCGGCAAAGCGCCGCGCCCCGCGATTGGCGTCGATGTCGCCTGCACGAAGATCGCCGTCGATTTCCAGAACATGCGCAAGGAAGGCGTCGCCGATTGTCTGCGCCGCAATCTGGAGCTGCTGCGGGAGGCGAGCGCTACGGACTGCGCCTTTCTCCTGGTCTTGCGGCCGGATGAGCCGGTCATCGAGGAAGTGCAACACGCGCAAGGCGCCTTCGCGCAATGCCGCCCGGAAGGCCTTCAGGGCTTGAGCCTCGAGTCGTGTCCGTGGCTGAAGGGGCGCATGGAACATCTTCGCCTCTCGGAGCTGCGCGATACGGCCGCCCCGCGGCGCGAGCAGAGCGCGGAAGCCCATCGCTTCTCCGACCTGCACATGGGGTCGGTGCTCCTGGTTGCCCTGCGCGTGCAGGGCAAGCCCGCAGGATTCCTTGGTCTCGCGCATACCCTGCCGCGCGGCGCCTGGGACGTGAACCTGCAGCTCCTGATGAAACTCATCGGCACGAGTCTCGCCACCGGGCTCGAGCGCATCCGCATCGAGGCGCGCCTCTCCAAGCTCGAAGAGCGCACCAACCTCTCCCAGGCGTCGGCCAACGACGGCCTGTGGGACTTCGATGTCGAGAGCAACGAGGTCTACTTCTCGCCCCGCTGGAAGGCCATGCTCGGCTACGGCGACGAGGACATGCGCGGCTCGCCCGACTGGAGCAGTCTGGTCCACCCCGATGACCTGGCGCGGGTGCAGGCGGCGATCCGCGATCACGTCGACGGCAGGACCCCGATCTTCGAGAGTACCCATCGCATGCGCCACCGCAACGGCGAGTGGCGTTGGGTCATCAGCCGGGCGACGGCCCGCGTCGACAAACACGGCCGGCTGCTGCGGCTGGTCGGTGTCGAGCTCGACATCACCGAGCGCAAGCTCTACGAGGAGGCGCTCTTTCGCGAGAAGGAGAGTGCGCAGATCACCCTGCAGTCGATCGGCGACGGCGTCGTGACCACCGACGCCAATTCCGTCATCGACTACATCAACCCGGTGGCGGAAGCGCTCACGGGCTGGCGGCTGGAGGATGCCATGGGGCGGCCCGTGGAGGAGATCTTCCGCGCCTTCCATGAGGAGACCTGCGAGCCGCTCGAGAACCCGCTCACCGTCTCCATCCGGCGCATCCGGCCGATCAAATCGGTGCGGCCGATGCTGCTCATCCGCCGCGACGGCAACGAGCTCTACGTCGAGAGCACCGCCGCGCCCATCCGCGACGGCGCGGGCAGAGTCTCCGGCGGCGTGTTGGTCTTCCATGATGTCACCGAGGCCCGCGAGCTCAACCGGCGGCTTTCCTATCATGCGAGCCATGACCTCCTCACCGGGCTCGTCAACCGGCGCGAGTTCGAGAGCCGCCTCGAGCGCGCGCTGAAGAGCGCGAAGGCGCGCGAGGCGTCCTACGCCCTCTGTTATCTCGACATCGACCAGTTCAAGATCGTCAACGACACCTGCGGACACAGCGCCGGCGACGCGCTCCTCGGCCAGGTCGGCGCGCTGCTGAAATCCAAGGTGCGCTGGCGCGATACGCTGTCACGCCTCGGCGGCGACGAGTTCGGCATTCTGCTCGAGGCCTGCGCGCTCGATGAGGCCATGCGCACGGCCGAGGCGCTGCGCGAGAGCGTGCGCAACTTCCGCTTCACCTGGGAAGACCGGGTGTTTCGACTGGGCGCGAGCGTCGGTGTGGTGCCGATCACCGCCGACAACGAGGACGTCGCCTCGATCCTCTCCGCGGCGGACAGCGCCTGCACGGCGGCGAAGGAAGGCGGCCGCAACCGGGTGCACAGCTTCGCCGAGAACGACATGGAGCTGATGCGCCGGCGGCGCGAGATGCAGTGGGCCGCGCGCATCAACGCCGCGCTGGAGGAAGGCCGCTTCGAGATCCACCGCATGGCCATCCAGCCGCTGCAGCGGGTCGACGTCGGCGCACACTACGAGCTGCTGCTTCGCCTGAAGGACGAGAACGGCCGTATCGTTTCCCCGAACGACTTCATCGCGGCGGCGGAGCGCTACGGCATCACACCGGCCATCGACCGCTGGGTCATCGAGAACGCCTTTCGCTGGCTGGTGTCCGAGGCGGACGAGCGTGAGAAGCTCGCGCTCTGCTCCATCAACCTCTCCGGACAGAGCCTGGGCGACGACAAGTTCCTGCCGTTCGTCATCGACCAGTTCCACCGCAGCGGCCTCGACGGCGGCAAGATCTGCTTCGAGATCACCGAGACGGCGGCGGTCGCGAGCTTCTCCCAGGCGAACCGTTTCATCCAGTCGCTGAAGGAGCTCGGCTGCAAGTTCGCGCTCGATGACTTCGGCACCGGGCTTTCATCGTTCGGCTATCTCAAGCACTTCCCGGTCGATTATCTGAAGATCGACGGCAGCTTCGTGCGCGAGATCCTGCGCGACCCGATCGACCGCGAGATGGTCCGCTCCATCAACGAGATCGGCCATCTCACCGGCAAGCAGACCATCGCCGAATTCGCCGAGAACGCCGAGATCATCCAGATGCTCACCAGCCTGGGGGTCGACTTCGCCCAGGGGTACGGGGTCGCGCAGCCGCAGCGGGTGCTCAAGGCGGCGGTGGCGTGAGCACACCCACCGGCAGCTCGGCCGCCATATCGCGGGTGACTCCCATTTGAGGCGATCAGCGGGACTTTGCCGCTATAATGACCCCTATGGACTCGAACGGAGCCCTGGCTTCTGACCCGGCCGCAGCGCGCTGCCAGCGGCGTCTGGCCGACTGCGGCATCCGGCCGACCGCCCAGCGGGTGCGCATCGCCTCCCTGCTCCTCTCCGCCCCGCAGCACCTCTCCGCCGAGCAGATCCTGGCGAACCTGCGCTCCGCCGGGGCCCGGGTCTCGAAGGCCACGGTGTACAACACCCTGAATCTCTTCGCCTCCCACGGCCTCATCCGCCTGCTCTCCGTGGACGGCAGCCGCGCCTGGTTCGACTCGAACGTCGATGCCCACTACCACTTCCACGACACCTCGAGCGGCGCCCTGATCGATGTGCCGGTCCCGGAAGTCGAATTCAGCCGCCTGCCCCCCGCCCCGCCCGGGACGGAGGTCGCCGGGATCGACCTGGTCATCCGGCTGCGCAAGAAGGCTTCCTAGTCCCTTTCGGGACCGATAGAATTCGCCGCCCCGGCGCCGGGATAGCTCAGCTGGTAGAGCAGCGCATTCGTAATGCGCGGGTCGTAGGTTCGAATCCTATTCCCGGCACCATTTCCTCGGGGGGGTCCGTGGCATCCAGGCATTTGGCGGGTTTCGTTCGCTCGATAGCGCCCCTGCTGGTGGTAAGCATGCTTGCCGCGGCCCCCGGATACGCCCACGAAAAGCTGAAGGTCGGCGACATCCCACCGCAACGACTCGGATGGTCGACCAAGCTCAGCGACTGCCGCGGAAAGATCGTCGTTATTTCCTTCTGGGCTTCCTGGTGCCCGCCCTGCCGAAAGGAAATGGGCATGCTCGATCGACTGCAGAGGGCCGCGTCCCGCGACAAGCTGGTGGTATTGGCGATCAATTGGCGGGAGAGCGGCGATGTCTTCTCCAAGATCCAGCATGCCTTGCGCGGTTCTGCCTTGACGCTCATCAGCGACCAGAATGGGATCATCGGCAGCGAGTATGACGTCGACGCCATCCCTCACATGGTGATCGTGGGTCGCGACGGACGAATTGCGGCGATTCACTTGGGCTACAGCGAGAGTGAGATCCCAGCTTTCATCGCTGAGATCAACTCGCTCTGGTCACAGGCACCCGCGTCGTCTGCGACGCAGCACAAGCCCGGCGCCTGACCAACCCTGCGAGGGGGACTCCTCGATACTCCGGAACGGTTCGGCCTCCGTTGGCATTAAGCCATCATGTTCCGGGGCAAACCCATCTCACGCACACTCAAGGTCATCGGAGCCGTCATCGGCGCAGTAGTCGTCGTGCTGCTGCTGGTCGTCGCATTCTTCCCTTGGAATCGCCTGCGTGGACCGATTGCGCGCGAGCTGTCTGCTCAGCTCAAGCGGCCCGTCAGCATCGCAGCGCTGCATGGCTCCGTCTTCTGGCGTCCGCACGTGCAAATCAGCGGGCTGAAGATCGGCAATCCCTCTTGGGCCGGCGGCGGACAGATGGTCTCGGTGGACCGCATCGACCTAGTGCTGAAATTCTGGCCGCTGTTGGCCGGCGATATCGTCCTGCCGAAAGTGGCGCTGTTTCATCCGGTCGTGCGGCTGTATCGCGGCGCCGATGGGCGCGCGAACTGGGCATTCGGCGGCAATCCGAAGAGCGCAAAGGCGCAGAACAAGCCCATGCACCTGCCGCTCGTGCACCGGCTGCTGATCGAGCACGGCGAGCTCAGCGCTCGCGACGAGACTCACAAGATGACCTTCGAGGGGACGATCGACGCCGGTGGGAACGGCCCGGCGACTGGCGCGCCCTCGCGCACCGCAAAGGTGGTCAAGGCCAAGGCGCAGCGCCACGGCGCCAATCCGAGCAGCGCCAAACAGCAGGCCAGCCGGGTCGCCGCCAACACCGGTACCGGATTCAAGCTGATCGGCAAGGGTGAGCTCAACGACAAGCCCTTCGAGCTGCTCGTGAGCGGCGGCCCGCTCGTCTGGGCGGAGACCCACAAGCCCTACCCGTTCGATGTGCGGATGACCGCCTCGGACATCCGTGCGAGCGCCCGCGGCGTGGTGCCCCGGCCCTTCGACCTCACGCAGCTCAAGGTGACACTCTCGCTGTCCGGCAAAGACCTTGCCGACGGCTACTACCTGACGGGTATCGCGCTGCCGGACACACCTCCTTACTCGATTTCAGGAGACCTGCGGGTCATCGGCACGAAGTACGAGTTCAAGGACGTGCGCGGCAGGCTCGGGGGGAGCGACATCCACGGTCTCGTGAGCGTGCAGCTCAATCCGAAGGGGTATCCCATCCTCGATGCGGACCTCACGTCCCATTCACTCAATCTCGCCGACCTGGGCCCGACCTTCGGCGGCTCAGCGCCGAGCGCGACGGAGGAAGCGCAGGCGCAGCACGCGAAGGGGCATCCCAGCAAGGCGAAAGCGAAGGCCGCCCTTGCCAAAGGGGTGGCCCACGGCATCACGGCCAGCGCCGCCGAGAAGAAGGTGAAGGGCAACCAACTACTGTTGCCGACGGCGAAGCTGCAGGTCGACCGTCTGCGCGGCCTGAACGCGACGCTGCACTACCATGCCGACGAGATCAAAGCGCAGACCCTCCCGCTGAAGAAGGTGGACCTGCATCTGCGAGTGCAGAACAACGTGCTGCACATCGATCCCTTCGCCTTCACCCTTCCCGAGGGCGAGCTCGCCGGGACCGCGGTGATCGACGCGAACGAGCGCGTTCCCACCGAGCAGCTGGACGTGCGCCTCACCCACGTGCAGCTCGCACAGTTCCACACCAAGGGAACCACCAAGCCGCCCATCGAAGGCACGCTAGTAGGGCGACTCAAGTTGCACGGGGAGGGTGACTCGATGCATGCCTTCGCCTCGAGCGCGGATGGGACGCTCTCGATCGTGATTCCGCACGGTCAGATCGAGCAGGCATTCGCCGAGTTCGCGGGCATCAACGTGGCACGCGGCCTCGGGCTGCTGCTCAGCAAGGATCAGCAGCACACGGACTTGCGTTGCGGGATCGCGGACTTCGACGCGCATGATGGCATCGCGAAGGTCAGACAGGTCGTCTTCGATACCCAGGTCGTGATCATCACGGGCCTGGGCGATGTGAACCTGCACAACGAGAGGCTGAACCTGCAGCTCACGGGACAGCCCAAGAAGTTCCGCTTCGCCGTGCTGCGCTCGCCGGTGGAGATCAAAGGGACGCTGAGCCACCCGGCGATCGGGCTCAAGGGGAGCAAGCTCGCCGCGCAGGGCGCCATCGCAACGGTCCTGGGCGCCATCGGCACACCGCTCGCCGCCGTCGCGGCCTTCGTCGATCCAGGACTCAACAAGAGCGCCGACTGCCAGCAGCTGCTCGCCGATGCGAAAGCGATGGGCGCGCCGGTGCGTTCCGCAAAGAAGGCGTCGAAGCCGACGGCGGAGCGCGAAGAGCGCTGAAGGCGGAGCGAACCGCCACCGCGATCAATGGCTCAGCACATGCCAAGCCGCCACCGCAGCGAGCTTCTGGTCCTGGCCCCAGGGCTTGCTGTCGAGTTTGCCCACCACGCTTGTGTCGAGTGAGGCCGGGGGAACGATCCGGCAGGGGATCTGACAGGCGTCGCTGAAGACATCGCGGTAGAAGATGCCTTCCGCGGAATGGATGCGCATGTGAGTGGCCAGCGCCGCCTCCAGATCCGGAAGGCCTCCGTCCTTGGCAACGATGGCGCCGACGCGCACCTGCGGACCCAGTAGCGGCGCGAGCTCGCTCCGCGCCCGGGCGAGCGCTTTGGCGCGCACGCGCGCAAGCCACTGCGGCACCGCGGCGGCCTCCATCTCAGCCGCGCGGTGGTAGCAAAAGCGTTCCGCATCCTCCAGGAGCGTAATGATCCTGTTGGCGACGATCTCCGGCTCGCGAAGCGAGCCGCCCACAACCACGCAGGCTGCCCACCCGGTGTGGATCGTGATTCCTACGGCATACCCTCCAGCACGACCGTGGCCGCGCAGCTCGGGCGCGGCAACGGGATGGCGCGCCGCACGCGTCACGGCTCGGGGTCGGCACCGTCCGAAATGCCCTCGAACAATGGCGTCGACAGGTAACGCTCACCGGTGTCCGGCAGCATCGCGAGAATCACCGATCCGGCTTGCGCCTCCGCGGCGACTTTGAGTGCCGCGGCAAGCGTGCCGCCGGAGGAAATGCCGCAAAAGATTCCTTCCTTGCGCGCGAGCGCACGCGCGGTCCCGATCGCCTCGGCGTCCGTCACCAGAACGATGCGATGCGGGACTTCGCGATCGAGCACCGCGGGCACGAAATCCGGCGACCACCCCTGAATCTTGTGGGGCGCGAACGGCTTGCCCGCGAGCAGCGCGGCGCCGGCCGGCTCGGCAACGACGACCTGCACGTCCGGACGGGCGAGGCGGATCATCTGCCCGGCGCCCGTCAGCGTGCCGCCGGTGCCCCAACCGCTGACGAAGTAATCGAGCCGCCGGGCGGCGAAGTCCTGGAGGATCTCCGGCCCGGTGGTGCTGCGGTGATAGCCGGGATTGGCAGGATTCTCGAACTGCCGCGCCAGGAACCAGCCGTGCCGGGCGGCAAGCGCCTCGGCTTTGCGGACCATGCCCGTGCCGCGCTCCGCCGCAGGGGTCAGGATGACGCGGGCGCCCAGCATGCGCATGATCTTGCGGCGCTCGACGGAGAAGCTTTCCGCCATCACGGCGACGAAGGGATAACCCTTGGCGGCGCAGACCATCGCCAGGGCAATGCCGGTGTTGCCGGAGGTGGCCTCGACGACCGTCTGCCCCGGCGCGAGCGCACCGGTGCGCTCCGCATCCTCGATGATGCCGATGGCGAGCCGATCCTTCACCGAGCCCATCGGGTTGAAGAACTCGCATTTGACGTACACCGTCACATGCTGCGGGCCGAGACGCTGGACGCGCACGATGGGCGTACGTCCGATGGTGCCGAGGATGTTGTCGTGGATCATGAGCTACCCCGATCGGTTTTACGCGGGCGCCGACTGCAGGCGAATCGCCCGCAGACTCGGCCGCGTCAGGCACAGCAAGGCGAGTGTCGTGAGCGCCAGTCCCGCGGGGACCGAGCTGCCGCCGAAGAGCAGCCGGAAATAGGGATTCGCGAACAGTGAAGGGCTGCGCGGCGGCTCCATACCTTTCCCCCGGCCGGTAGCGTTGCAGATGTGGGGTCGGATGATAGCACCGCCGTCGTTACGGCACCGGGTCCCGGGCACCGTCACGCCCGCGGCTGCGCGGAACACTGCCCTCCCCTGCGCATTCGTTGGGCACAGCCTGACCTGAAGGAGGTCCCGAAATGCAATTGGCAACTCACCGCATCGTTATCTCTGTCTCAGCCGCCGTCGCGGCAGTCGGTTTGATGAGCGCCGTCCCGGCCGTAGCCGCTCAACATGACAGCGGCATGAGCTCCATGTCATCCGACTCCCACAGTGATGCCGCGCGCTCCGCTCAGGATCGCGTGACCGATGCAGTGACTCTGGTCCAGCAGATGAAGCAGAACCCCGCGCTCGCGGCCGTGCTCGAGCAGGCCCGAGGCATTTTCATCATTCCGCATTACGGCAAGGGCGGCCTCATCGTGGGCGGACAGGGCGGGGGCGGCGTCGTTCTCGTCAAACATGACAATGCATGGAGCTCACCGGCGTTCTACAGCATAGGCGGCGCCAGCATCGGCGCCCAGGCAGGCGGCGAAGGCGGAGCGATCGCCATGATCCTCATGACGCAGAAGGCCGTCGACCGGTTCGCCGACTCCACCACCGGCTGGTCGCTGAACGGCAACGCGGGTCTGACTGTGGTCAACTGGTCGGGTAAGACCCGGGCCACTACCAACAGGGGCGATGTGATCCTGTGGTCGAATACGAGCGGCCTCTACGGCGGCGTCACCGCAAGCATCACGGACATCTCGCCTGACACCAAGATGGATCAGGTCTATTACCAGCGGCCGGTGAACTCCGAGCAGATCCTGGCCGGTAACGTCAGCAACCCGAGCGCAGACACGCTGCGCAATGCGCTCGCCTCGCGCGTGGCGTCCAGGTAGCACCCGACACCTCCTGCCCCGGGCCGCGCGCTCCGGGGCAGGAGAGCCGGCTCGAGCCGCCCCTCGATCCTATCCGCCGAGCCCGCGCAGAGCCCTGTAGGCGAGGTCCGCGGTACGCCCGTACACCGCCGCCTGCCAGGCGGGTTTGTCGCAATAAAATGCGTCCCGCATCTGGCGGCGGATCTGCTCCCCCGCCACCGTGTCGCCGCCACCGTGGCTGTGCAGCCAGTGATCGGCGCGCAGTGCCGTCAACACCTCCATCACGGGCCGCGTGCCGAACTCCAGTCCGATCAAGGTAAGCTCCGACTCCGGCCGCGCGCGCTCGATCCCGCGCGCCATGGTCCCCGTCAGGAGCGCGGAGACCGACTCCCCGGCCGAGAGATCCCGCACGTCGCTTCCGAACCAGCGCAGCGCCCGCTCACGCACTTTCCCATCGCCGGCGTCGAGTATCGGCTCACCGTACGCCGGCGGCCCGAGCCCCGTGTGCAGGTCGAGCACGGCGAGCCGGCGCGCGGTGGCGGGCAAGACTTCGCGCAGGACCCGCAACAGCATCCGTGCCGACCAGGTCTCGCGTGTTCCTCCATAAAACAGCCCGCCCGGGCGCGTGTATTGCCCGCCCGAGACTGCCGCCTGCAGCGCCGGCATGCCGTGTTGTTGGGCATACGCCATCAACGCAGCGTCGGCCGCGCGTCGGATCTCACCCTGCCATTCCGCGGGCACGAGCCAATCGTGCAACCGCTCGTACGCTTCCGAGGAGGGCAACGGCTGCGAGAAATCGACGAAGTTGCGGTTCAGGTCGACACCATCCTCGGTGACGCGGCGCAGCCATGCAAATCCGTAAGGGTTGATGGCATGGAGCAGCACAAGGCAGCCGGACGCCTGCAACTCATCTTGCAAGCGATCCTCGAGGAGCCCCACGAGGCAACCCGAGCCGGCGAGACCTTCGACGCCGTGAGTCCCAGCGATGACGAGCAGGGCGCTCTGCGCTTCCGTCGCGCCGAGACGCGCCACGTCCAGCGTCAGCGCCTCACCACTGGGACCTCGGTGATCGGGCAACAGATAGCTCGTCATTCCCGCCCCGGCGCGCGCCGCCGCCGTGCGAAAGCGCTCGCGCGCGGATGCATAGTCGGCGCTGAAGTAGTCGGAAACGGACATAGGCGGCCTCCATCGCCAGACCGGGCTGGCGGCGGCATCGTGCCATAGGTACCCTGCGCGCACCATGTTGCGGCAAGTTTCGAACCCCACGCCCCCCGCCACGGGGCCTGCAGCGTCCAGCACGGCCACACCCCTCCCCCGCTCCGCGTGGTGGGTGCGGCTCCTGTCGCGCCTGCCATGGCCGGTGCTCTATCGGCTGGCCGACCTCCTGGGCTGGCTCGCCTTTCGCGTGTTTCCCCACCGCGAGGATGTGGTGCGCGCGAACCTTTCACTGTGTTTCCCGGAGCTCGACGAGACGGCGATGCGCGACATCCGGCGCCGTTACTATGCCGGGTTCGCCGACGTCCTGGTCGAGGTCATCAAGTCCGCCACGATCTCTGCCGACGAGATCCGCAGGCGCGTGCGTATCGTGGGCCTGGAGCAGCCCCAGGCGCTGCTCGCCGCCGGCCAATCGGTGCTGCTCGCCGCCGCGCACCAGTGCAACTGGGAGTGGATGCTCCTTGCGCTGTCGGTCGAGCTGGGCCATCCCCTCGATGCCGCTTACAAGCCGCTGGTCGACAGTTGGGCAGAGCGCGAGATGAAAAAGGTGCGCAGCCGCTTCGGCAGCCGCCTGGTGCCGGCCAAGGAGCTGCTCGCCGACATCATCAAGCGCGGCAAGACGGTCCGGGCCGTGGCCATGGTCGCCGACCAGGAGCCCACGACCAGTGAGCACAAACACTGGACACGGTTCCTCAACCGCGACACCGCCTTCTACATGGGGCCGGAGGAAATCGCGCGCGTCACGCGCTTCCCGGTGTTCTTCCTCGGGATGAAGCGGACGGCGCGCGGGTTCTACGAGCTGCGTTTCGAGCCGCTCTGCACGCCCGGGGAATCGTTGCGGTCAGGTGAGCTGACGGAGCGCTACGTGCGCCTCGTCGAGCGGCAGATCCGCGCGGCGCCACCCGATTGGCCCTGGTCGCACAAGCGCTGGAAGCTCAAGAAATCGCTGTACGCCCGCTGATCGGCCCGGCTAGTTGGCCGCTCCCGCCGGATCCGTGCGCCGCAGCTCCCGCGGCAGCCCGAAGGTCACCCGCTCTTCGCGCCCGGCGATCTCGCGCGGCAGCTGCGCACCCCAGGCGCGAAGTTGCTCGAGAACCCGCCGCACCAGGATTTCCGGCGCCGACGCGCCGGCGGTGATACCGATGGATTGTTTGCCCTCGAACCACTCGCGCCTCAGGTCCTCCGGCCCGTCGACCAGGTAGCCTGGAATGCCGGCCCGCTCCGCGAGCTCCCGCAGCCGGTTGGAGTTGGAGCTCGAGCGCGAGCCGACCACGACCAGCAGGTCGCACTGGGCCAGCAGCTTCTTCACGGCATCCTGCCGATTCTGCGTGGCGTAGCAGATGTCTTCCTTGCGGGGCGTTGCAAGCAGCGGAAACCTTCTGCGCAACGCCGCGACGATCTCCGCGGTGTCATCGACGGAGAGTGTCGTCTGGGTCACGAACGCAAGGTTGGCCGGGTCGCGCACCTCGAGCGCGCGGACATCCGCATCGCTGCCGACCAGATACATGCGGCCACCGAAAGAGGTGTCGAACCGACCCATCGTGCCTTCGACTTCGGGGTGGCCGGCATGGCCGATCAGAATCACCTCGCGCCCCTCCCGCGCGTATCGCTGCACCTCCATGTGGACCTTGGTGACGAGCGGGCAGGTGGCATCGAACACCGTGAGGCCGCGCTCCTTCGCCTCATCCTCCACGGCATGGGATACGCCGTGAGCGGAAAAGATCACTGTTGCCCCGGACGGCACTTCCTTCAGCTCCTCCACGAAAACGGCGCCGAGGTCGCGCAGCCGGTCGACGACGTGGCGGTTGTGAACCACTTCGTGACGCACATAGATCGGAGCGCCGAAAAGCGCGATCGCCCGCTCCACGATATCGATGGCACGGTCCACGCCGGCGCAGAAGCCGCGAGGGTTGGCGAGAAGCACCTGCATCAAACGCTCTCCTTCTTCGAGCCGCGACTCTCTACCCAGGCATCGATGAGCAGCAGCGCCGCGCCCACGGTGATGGCCGAATCCGCGACATTGAACGCCCAGGGAAAGTAGACCCGATGCCAGTGGGCCAGGATGAAATCGACCACATGCCCTATGCGCAGCCGGTCGATGAGATTCCCGAGCGCGCCGCCCATGATCAGTGTCAGGCTGAGACACAGCATCCACTTCGTGCGTCCGTTGAGACGCCTGAGCCAGAGTGTGATCCCCGCAGCCACCGCCACGGCAAGGCCAGCGAACAGCCATTTCTGCCAGCCCGAAGCTTCGGCGAGGAAGCTGAAGGCTGCGCCCGTATTGTACGTCAAGGTGATGTCCAGTACCGGCAGCAGGTGCACCGTGCGGTAGAGGACCAGGTGCTCGACGATCCAGAGCTTGACGAGCTGGTCGAGACCGATCACCGCCACCGTGACGGGCAGCCAGCGCCAGCCGCTGGGCTCCCGGGCCGCGATACCACCCCGCACGCCCATGCCGGTGTGTTGCTCGTTGGCGGCGTTCATACGAAGCGGCGCACCTCGCCGGGACCTTCGACGTTGCTGACACAGCGGTCGCAAATCTCCGGATGTTTCGGGTTCGATCCGACGTCCGGGCGGCGTTGCCAGCAGCGGACGCACTTCGGGTCCGACGTGGGCTTCACTGCAATCCAGACGCCGCTCCGCCCCGTATTGGTAGCTGGAACCGCATTTGCGGGGGGCTCTCCTTCGATTCGCTGCACGCGGGCGTGGGAGGTGATGAAGAAGAAGCGCAGCTCTTCTCCGAGGACATTGAAGCGCGCGTACTCGTCCGGGGCGCAGTAGATGTCGACCTCGGCATCGAGCGGCGCGCCGATCGAGCCGGCATCGCGCAGCCTTTCCAGCTCGCGGGTGACATCGGTGCGCAGCTGCAGCAGGGCCGGCCATTCGACGTCACGCGCGGAGACCTCCGGAACCGGATGCCAGGTTTCGAGGAACACCGACTCCGAGCGCTCGCCGGGCAGAAAGCTCCAGATCTCCTCGGCGGTGAAAGACAGCACCGGGGCGAGCCAACGCACCATGCACTCCGCGATGTGATGCATCACGGTCTGCGCGGAGCGGCGCGCGCGGCCATCCGTGGGCGTGGTGTACATGCGGTCCTTCAGCACATCGAGGTAGAAGCCGCCGAGGTCCACGCTGCAGAAGTTGTGCACCTTCTGATAGATGAGGTGGAAGGCGTAACGCCGGTACGCCTCGATGATCTCCGCCTGCAGGGCGGCGGTGCGCGCGAGCGCCCAGCGATCGAGCGCAAGGAGATCGGCGGGCGCCACCCGGTCGCGCTGGGGATCGAAGCCATGCAGATTGCCGAGAAGATAGCGCACCGTGTTGCGTATGCGGCGATACGAGTCCGCCATGCGCTTGAGAATCTCATCCGAGACGCTCATGTCGTTGGCGTAGTCGGTGGCGGACACCCAGAGGCGCAGCACGTCCGCCCCGAGCGTGCTCATCACCTTCTGCGGCGCGACTACGTTGCCGAGCGACTTCGATTGCTTGCGGCCCTTCTCATCGACCGTGAATCCGTGCGTCAGGACGCCCCGATACGGGGCGCGCTCGTACAACGCCTCGGACATGAGAAGCGCGCTGTGGAACCAGCCGCGGTGCTGGTCGGAACCTTCGAGGTAAAGATCAA
Source organism: Steroidobacteraceae bacterium (assembly GCA_036278795.1). Classification (GTDB taxonomy): domain Bacteria; phylum Pseudomonadota; class Gammaproteobacteria; order Steroidobacterales; family Steroidobacteraceae; genus 13-2-20CM-66-19. The sequence continues at coordinate 498,513 of DASUKK010000020.1, forward strand.
CGGGCGCGGCGACCTCCGGCCGCTCCGCGCCGACACACTCGAAGGACAGGCCGGAGTCGGCCCAGACATCCATGACGTCCTTGACCTTCTCGTACGAGCCGGCCTCCGCGCCGAGCAGCTCGGCGGGGTCCAGCGAGAACCAGGCCTCGATGCCAGCCTGCTGCACACGCGAGGCCACTTGCCCGATCAGCTCTTGAGTGCGGGGATGCAGCTCCCCCGTCTGCGCATGAACGAAGAGCGGAATCGGCACACCCCACGTGCGCTGGCGCGAGATACACCAGTCGGGCCGGTTCTCGATCATGCCGGTGATGCGCTGCTCGCCCCACTCCGGCGTCCACTGCACCTTTTTGATGTCGCGCAGGGCATGCTGACGCAGCTCTCCGCGCTCCATGCTGATGAACCACTGGGGCGTCGCGCGGAAGATGACCGGTGTCTTGTGGCGCCAGCAATGCGGATAGCTGTGCACGAAGGGCTCGTGATGCACCAGCCGGCCGCGCTCCCGCAACGCATCGAGGAGGACGCCATTGGCGTCATCGACCCTCAATCCCGCAACGAGCGGAGTGTCCGGAAGGAAGCGGCCGTCGTTGCCGACCGGATTGACGACGGGCAGGCCATAGCGCTGCCCGACTGCGAAGTCCTCGTGACCGTGTCCGGGGGCGGTATGCACCGCGCCAGTGCCGGCATCGAGCGTCACGTGCTCCGCGAGGATGACCGGCACCTGCCGGTCCTGGTACGGGTGCTGCAGCTTCAGTCCCTCGAGATCGCGGCCGGCGGCTTGCGCCAGCACGGAAAGGCGCGACATCCCGAAGCGTTTCAGACAGGAATCGAGCAGCTCCGCCGCCAGAATGAATCGCGACCGCTCCCCCGCTCGCTCCGCCTCCACCAGCACATAACGGAAGTCATCACGTAGCGCGACTGCCTGGTTCGCCGGCAGTGTCCACGGGGTCGTGGTCCAGATGACGACGTCGGCCGGCTCGCTGCCGAGTGCCCCGGAGCCGAGCCCCATGCGCCGCTCGAGGTCCCTCGTGTCGGTGACGCGGAACGCCACGTCGATCGCGGGAGAGGTCTTCTCCTCGTACTCGACTTCCGCCTCCGCTAGCGCGGAGCGGCAGTCGAGACACCAGTGCACCGGTTTCACACCCTTGTAGAGGTGCCCATTCTCGATGATGCGGCCGAAGGCGCGCAGCTGCTGCGCCTCATACGGCGGCGCCATCGTGAGATAGGGGTGGTCCCAATCCCCGAGCACTCCCAGGCGCTTGAAGTCCGCACGCTGCAGGTTCACCTGCTCCTGCGCGAAGGCCCGGCAAGCGGCCCGGAACGCCGCGGCGTCGAGCTTCTGCCCCGGGCGGCCGTGCTTTTTCTCCACCTGCAGCTCGATCGGCAGCCCATGACAGTCCCAGCCGGGGATATAGGGCGCATCGAACCCATCGAGGGAGCGCGACTTGACGATGATGTCCTTCAGGATCTTGTTGAAGGCGTGACCGATGTGGATCGCGCCGTTGGCGTAAGGCGGCCCATCGTGCAGCACGAATCGCGGCCGCCCGCGCGCGACCTGACGCTGTTTTGCGTAGATGCCGCGCTCCTCCCACGCGGTAACCATCGCCGGCTCGCGCCGGGCGAGGTCCGCCTTCATCGGGAAGGCAGTCTCCGGCAAATTGATCGTGCTCTTGTAGTCAGTCATTCGAAGTTGTCAGCCATTCAATCTGTCGCGCAATATCTGTCTGGCTTGGGCCGCGTCCTCGTGCATCTGTGCCACCAGAGCGTCGAGGGAAGGGAAATGCTCCTCCTCGCGCAGCTTGGCCACGAATTCCACCTCGATCTCACGCCCGTAGAGATCGCCCGAGAAGTCGAACACATGCGCCTCCAGGAGCGTATGCCCGCCGTCGACCGTCGGACGCGTCCCGAGACTCGCCACTCCGGGCAGAGGCTCGTCCGCGGCACCGTGCACTCGGACGGCAAAGATGCCCTGCACCGGGGGACGCCGCCGCTCTATCTGGAGGTTCGCCGTCGGAAAACCCAGACTGCGTCCGAGGCGGTTACCCCGCACAACCCGGCCCGTCATGGAGTACGGACGCCCGAGCCAGCGGCGCACCTGCTCAAAATCTGCCCTCGCCAGCGCTTCGCGCACGCCACTGCTGCTCACACGACCGCCATCGATGGTCACCGGCGGCACCACATCGACCTCGAACCCCAGTCGCTGGCCCGCCGCCGAGAGCATGGCCGCCGTGGCCTCCCCATTGCGCCCGAAGCGAAAGTCGTGGCCTATGACGACGAGCGGCGTGCGCAGCTGCTGCGCCAGCAGCTCCGCGAAGGCCTCGCCGGAGAGATTGCGCAGCGACGGCCCAAAACGCAGCAGCCACAGGAAATCGCACCCGAGGCGCTCCAGGATGCGCCACCTCTCGCGGCAGGAGCTCAGGCGCGCCGGCGCCTGGCCCTCTGCCAGCAGGAACTCCCGCGGCATCGGCTCGAAGGTCATCACCATGACCGGCCGCCCCAGGCGGGCGCCGTGCTCCTTGAGCCTCGTGAGCAGCACCTGGTGGCCCAAGTGCATGCCATCGAAGGTACCGATGGTGACGACGGAGCCCCGGTGGCGGTCGTTCAGGCCTTTGAGTCCGCGAATGAGCTCCATGGGGCCGCTAAGCCGCTGATGTCAAAAGGTTAAAGGATACAGGATTCGTGCCGGTGCTTGGCGCCACATTCCGGTTGGCACCTGCCGACCCATTGAGGACGCCGCCATCTTATGTGAAGGAGACCGTCCTGACCCGGCTACGTTCTCGGCCAGCGTTGACAACGTCCAGGGACCTGAGCAGACTACCGCCCCCCGCGTTCGGGGGGAAGGTTCTTTACGGAGATCACGTGGCCAATACAAAGTCCGCTGAGAAGGCGGCCCGTCAAGCCGAGAAGCATCGCGCCCGCAATATTGCTTTGCGCTCGCGGATGCGTAGCGCCGTACGCGACGTGACAGCGGCGATTGCCGGAGGAAACAAGCAGGCAGCCCAGGCCACTTACCGGGATGCCGTCCCGGTCATCGATACGCTGGTGAACAAGCAGATCATCCACCGTAACAAGGCGGCGCGACACAAGAGCCGGTTGGCGGCTCGGGTTCGCGCAATGCCGTGAGGCAAACGCGATGAGTGGTCAAGAGAAGGCTCGCTGGACTGCCCCGCCGATTTCAGCTCCGATTCCGCTCAAGCTGAAGCCGGCCGCTCGTCGGCAATTTCTTCTGCAGGTAATGCGGGGTCGCGCGCCCCGCGAGCCTGCTGCTCCTGCTCCAAAAACACCATAACAGCCTCGCAGAGCTCTCGCGTTCCGCGGCCCGTGGCCCCGGAGACGAGAAAGTGCGGCCCGCGATGTCGCAGGCTGCGCACGATGGCGCGCGCGCGCTTCTGCGCCTCCGCCTCCGGCAGAAGATCGCTCTTGTTGATGATCAGCCAGCGGGGCTTCGCGGCGAGCTCCTTGCTGAACTTCTTGAGCTCCGCGACGATGGCTCGGGCGTCCTTCACCGGGTCGGCTTCCGGGTCGAGGGGAGCGATGTCTACCAGGTGTAGCAGCACCCGCGTGCGCTGCAGGTGCTTCAGGAAGCGGATTCCGAGGCCCGCCCCCTCCGCCGCCCCCTCGATCAGCCCCGGGATATCGGCCATGACGAAGCTGCGGTGCTGCCCGACGTCGACGACTCCCAGATTCGGATGCAGCGTGGTGAAAGGATAGTCGGCGACCTTGGGACGCGCAGCGGATACGGCGCGGATGAGGGTGGACTTGCCGGCATTGGGCAGGCCGAGGAGACCCACGTCGGCGATGACCTTGAGCTCGAGCTCGAGCGAGCGCTTCTCTCCCGGCAAGCCCGGACCGAACTGCCGGGGCGAGCGGTTCGTGCTCGACTTGAAACGCTGGTTTCCCCAGCCTCCCTTGCCGCCGCGGGCCACTGCCAGCACCTCGCCCTCGCGGGTGAGATCGCCGAGCTGCTCGCTGGTGTCCGCATCACGGACCGTCGTACCCACCGGCACCGGAATGTAGAGGTCGTCACCGCTGCGGCCGGTGCAATCGTTGGCGCTCCCGGGCTCCCCGTGCTGAGCGCGCCAGGTGCGCTCGATGCGAAAGTCGGCCAGGGTATTGATTCCGGGCGCGGCACGCAGAAAGACGCTGCCGCCGTTGCCGCCATCGCCGCCATCCGGCCCACCGAAGGGCACGAACTTCTCGCGGCGGAAGCTCGTGCTGCCGCGGCCGCCGCTGCCGGCCTGCACCTTCAACCTGGCCTCGTCGACGAATTTCATACGGGATTCCCAGACGAAAACCCCGGCGCATGGCCGGGGCTCTCAAGCTCGCAGGCGATACGCGAAGGGGTCTAGGCTTCGGCCGCCTCGGCCGGAGTCTCCATCACGCCGATCTCCGGCAGGACATTGACATAAAGCCGCCGCTCCGCGCCACGGCGCTGGAACTGCACCTTGCCCGCCACCTTGGCGAAGAGCGTGTGGTCCGTGCCCACCCCGACGTTGGAGCCAGCCCGCACGGGTGTGCCGCGCTGACGGATGATGATGTTGCCGGCGAGCACCTGCTCGCCCCCAAAGCGCTTCACGCCGAGTCGCTTGGAGTGGGAATCGCGGCCGTTCTTGGTACTGCCGCCTGCCTTTTTGTGTGCCATGTGTGTGCCTCAGCCCGCGCTGATGTCCGTCACCTTGATCTCGGTGAACGGCTGGCGGTGGTTCTTCTGGCGCAGATAGTGCTTCCGGCGCCGGAACTTCACGATCGATACCTTGGCGCCCTTGCCGTGGCGAACCACGGTGGCAACCACTTTGCCCCCCGCAAGCAGCGGATTGCCGAGCTTGACGTCGGCACCCTCACCGACGAGCAGTACCTGGCCGAATTCGACCGTGGCGCCGGCCTCGGCGTCGAGTTTCTCGATGCGCAGCACGCCGTCTTTGGTGACGCGATACTGCTTTCCGCCGGTGGCGATGACTGCGTACATAGGCTTGAGGGCGAACGGGGGGCTTGAGAAAGGCCGCGCATTCTACTGGCGCCCCCACCCCGGGTCAAACGGTCGCTCTGCAGGCTGAAAAGGCCGTCATGCGCAGGCTTTGGACCACTTCCGAGCGTTGCATGGCCTGTGGTCCATTCTCCGCGGCCCCCGCGTCGGATAGGATGCGTGGCCGTACTCGAGGTCCGTTCGCTAATGACATTGGAAGAAATCCGCGCGCTCGTCCAATCGGACCTCAGCTCCGTCGACCAGGTGATCCGTGCGCGTCTGAAGAGCGCCGTCCCGCTGGTGGATCAGATCGCCGAGCACATCATTTCCGGCGGCGGCAAGCGCCTGCGCCCGCTGCTCGTCGTGCTCGCGGGGCGCGCCTGCGGACACAGGCCACACGTGCATATCGAGGCCGCCGCATTCATCGAGTTCATCCATACCGCGACGCTTCTCCATGACGATGTGGTGGACGGCTCCTCTCTGCGCCGGGGCCGCGATACCGCCAACGAGGTCTTCGGCAATCAGGCGAGCGTCCTCGTCGGCGATTTCGTCTATTCGCGGGCCTTTCAGATGATGGCCTCGCTGACCTCCCAGCCGGTCATGGAGATCATGGCCGACGCGACCAACGTGATCGCCGAGGGCGAGGTCATGCAGCTCATGAACGCGCACGACCCGGAGACGACCGAGCAGCGCTATCTAGAGGTCATCTATCGCAAGACCGCCAAGCTCTTCGAGGCGGGCGCCGAGGTCGCGGCCGTGCTCGCGGGCAGTCCGGAGCAGGTACGCCGAGCGCTCGCGGCCTACGGCCGCCACCTCGGGACGGCCTATCAGCTCGTCGACGATGTGCTCGATTACCGCTCCAACCCCGTCGAGCGGGGCAAGAACCTGGGCGATGACCTGGCCGAAGGCAAGCCCACCCTGCCCCTCATCTATGCGCTACGCAACGGTACGGATTCCCAGCGCGCCGCAATCCGCCTGGCCATCGAGAAAGGCGGCCTCGCCCAGCTCGAGCCTATCATCGCGGCGATCGACTCCACCGGGGGTCTCGAGTACTCCGCCCGGCTGGCGAAGGAGTCGGCCGAGCAGGCACTGCTGTCATTGAAGCCGCTGCCGCAGAGCGACTATAAGGAAGGACTGGCGGCGCTCGCACGATTTGCGGTGGAGCATACGACCTGAGGCGGCGAGCGGCTCGGCAGGCCGCAGGCAATCACGCGGCACGAATGGCCGTTGAAGCCTGCGGTTCGCTTCAGTAAACTGCGCCGCCCGCACTCCCTGCTGCCTCGAGCCTCCCAGGGTCCGCGGATCTCGCATCTCGGGGTGTAGCTCAGCCTGGTAGAGCACTACGTTCGGGACGTAGGTGTCGCAGGTTCAAATCCTGTCACCCCGACCATTGATTCCCTTGAAGTTTTTTTCTCGCAAACGCCATTGGTTCTAGTTTCCAAATGGCGATTGATTCCAGTTTTGGTTCCAGTTTCCTGCAATGGACGCAGGGGTTACAGCCGGCCACGCGCAAACGACAACGGATTTCGCGCTGGGGCTGACCCATTGCAGTTCGTTGTTCATTGCCCTCAAGAACCTACGTCATCGGCGTCCCTGCCGACTATCTGCTCAGACAACCCCAACTGATCAAGCACCAGGGCGAGCTGTTGGTATGCTGGAGCGGGGGCGAGCGCCCTTGGCGGCATTCGGCCTTCGCTCCAGGCAGCGCGCGCAAGGCGAATCAGCACCGCGCGCATATCACCTTCGGGGATACCCCCTACCCTTGCGCCGCGGTAATTACCCAGGGTCGCCTGGATAGCTTTGGGGAGACGCTTGGGATCCACAGCACCGTCCCCCATGCGGTATGGCAGCTTCCAGGTCGCCGGCCGGCTGGCATCCGGTACATACGCGAAGCACGGAGCCGGCAGCTTGTACTTCGGATGGACAAGGATCTCCACCTCTTCCTGCGCAGGCAGCACGGAGGCTTCCGGAAGGATCGCAACGCTTCCAACTGAACCCGTTGGTGCACGATAGATTCCGTGGACGCTCAGGCTCCACAATTCAACCGGAGCACCGGCGGAACTGAGATCAACCATCACCCGATCGGTCAGACCGCCGCCCGTGACGTCAGCCGCATAAAGGTACCGTCCATCGGTCGCCGCCACGGAGGGTATCTTCTGCTCCCCCGCATACCGTCGTGCCTGCGCTATCGCGTTCTCGAGCGCCCGTCGACCGGGGAAGAGCATCCCCGGGCGTTTCACCTCGATGACCAGATATTTCGCAAGATGGTTGCTGATGACAATATCGGCATACCCGACCTGGTACATCAGATCGCCCTTGCTCCAATCGAGCACCCCAGTAAATAAGTCCTCCGTGATTGCCTCGGCGACTTTCTCCGTCTCGCCCCCATGCCGCAGGCGATCGCATCTCGTCGCGAGAAAGGTCTGCCAAGTCTGGGAAATGCGCTCGATGCACCGGCGATGCGATGCCGGACATGGGCTGTCTGGATCGTCCATCGGTCTTTGGCTCTTCTTCGAACTCGTCAGCGAACGGGCACGGTTCTGGCCTTGCGCACGGTCATCCCCGCGCACGATTCCTCGAGCCTTCCGACGCCCAGACCGGCTACAGCTGACTTGATAGATGCTACATCAGGCATCTTCCCGACTCGCCACCTGATCAACGGAACGCCTGCAGACTCGAGCGCGTGCCCTTTTCTAGCGTCGGCGTCCTGACGATCAGACCGGAGATGACTGGAGTCGTCGAGCTCGACTGCAGCGATAATGCTCGTGTCCGGTCTTGCGATCAAGAAATCCAGCGAGAGTTGGCTAATCCTGTTCCACACGGCACGATCGCGCCGACCCCGCTTGAATCGCAGCACCCGCGCCAACTGCACCTGGGTCAGCACACGATACTCTGGCAGCGCTTCCACCAAGCGCCGGTAGAGCACCTGTTCCGGCTCGCTGAGGAGCGTTGGAGTCGGCTCGAGCGGCCATGGCCGGTCGCGCCCATGAGCCGCTGGCCGGCGAGGCCGTGCCAATGCGGCGGCGGCAACAAGCACGGCTATCGCCGCGATCCAAAGTACGTCGGTCGCCATACGTCAGGTTCCGGTGGACCTCCCCATCCACCGTGAAGAATAGACCCGATCGCCAACGTCGCCCGTGAACTCGGTATCAAAGCGAGCTCGCACCGCGGATCCCGGGCTCAACGCCCGCCGCCAGCCCCTCGGAATCACTTGCCAAACAGCCCACGAGCACGACAAGCTTCTCCCTTGTGGCCGCTGCCAGGCCCGGCTGCAGGCGCTTCGGGGCGGCCTGCCGGGGTAACGATTCGGGCAGTGCTCGAGATATTGCTCTTCGGGCCCGTTCCAGGCTCATCGTAAGATCGTTCTGAAACACAAAATCATGACTTCAGCCCGCCTTCCTCCCATGCCCATGCGGCTTGCACTGGACCCGCATTTCCGTCCGTGTGAGGCGCAGGCGGGCGAGGAAATCTATCCCAACGGAATCTTCGAATTCAACATCTCACGGCTCCTCAGCTACATCGGCACTTCTGGAAAGTTCCATGCCGAGCCGGTCCTCCTAGCCGAAATCCACTACGGTGGCACCAGCCCAGGGTTGAACGAGCTGACGATCGCCGCAGCGGACCTCTCGCGCCCGGTGATCCTTGCGGAGATTTCCCCGCGCCGATATAACCTCATCGACGGCAATCATCGCGTCGCAAGGGCGCGGCGCGAAGGCCTGCAAAGCATTCTCGCCTACCGAATCGACTGCCCCGAGCATGTCGCCTTCCTAACCTCTGTCCTTGCCTATGAGAAATATGTCGAATACTGGAATTCCAAGGTGGACGACATCGTAGGGACTCGTCCCAGACGACGGCGGACGCCGAGCATGCGGCCGGCGATTGAAAGCGTACCTTCCGACCGACAGGCAAGGGAGCCCTCATCGAGGTGAACCCGCTACATGCCTGCATCGCGGTCCAGAATGCACTTAACAACCAAAGCGAGAAAGCATAAGAATGCCTGAGAACCTGCTCCCACCTCCTGTCAACATTGACAGCTTGAAGCGAATATCGGGTACCAGGCTCATGCCCCTTCTCAAGTACGCGCTTCCAGCCGTCATGTACGCCGCGGTTTGTGCGTGGATGCTCTCGGACGAGAGCAAGAAGCCGCACCCCGACTACCCGATGCTCGCTATCACGCTCGCCATCTTGGGTGTCATACTGGCCGTGGTTTTCAAGCGACGAATGTGGGGTCTAGCCGACGAAGTCCTCGATGGGGGAGACCACCTGGTGATTCGTCGCGGCACGCGCGAGGCCCGCGTCGAGCTCACCAACGTCTCGGAAGTCTTTGTCGACTCGGGTCCGCCGACGAAAGTCACTTTGCAATTGAGGCTACCGAGTGAATTCGGCGCGAAAGTGTCGTTCTTACCCAATCCGACATCCCGGAACCCGCTCGCAACGAGTTCTATCGCGGAGGATCTTGTTCGGCGCGTGCAGCAACTGGATGAGCGACGTGCGCGCTAGACTGACTCTGCGCAACCTGCTCCGCCCTACTCCCTGCCCTCGTGACGACCGACAAAGAGTACGACGCCGGTAAGGAGGGTGCCCGTGAGCAGGAAGGCAAAGCCCAGACCTCCGGAGTTGTGCCCACCAATCCTGAAACCCAGGCGGAGGCTGCCCACCATAGTCGACGTGGCCAGCAGCTTCCAGTTGAGCGCTCATTCAACGCACCTCAAGGAGTACGAGCAGCGAATCCGAACGCCTCGAAGAGCAAGGCTGCCCAATGTAACCGGTATCCGGAAAATTGGCTCTTCATGGTCCTATCTCGACGGCATCGGGTCGCCGATGCAGTTCCAGACCGTACACTGAGACGACATCATGAAGGTCGGTTCGGAAGATCCGGAGAATCCAAACATGAAATCAGCGCCGGGTGTAGTACGCAAGATCATATGGAAAAGAGATCTCGATGAAATGGAAGTGATCGGCACTCGCATGTTTTCAGTGGGTGTGCCTATTGAGGCCGATCCGGAGTTCAAGGCATACGTGTTCGCTGCAGGCGTCACTCATTCAATGGGGAATAGCTCCGTTGACGCTCAGCTGCGGCGCAACCGCGGGAAATGGATAGATAGCTTCCGCCCCGAAAAATCGAAACCGGGGAGCGCCGAGCAACTCATGAAAATCGTTCGTACGCGAGCGCTGATGCGCGTTCACGAACTTACGGCATTGGACCTGTGGAGCGATCTCTGGAGCCGCTGCCGCTGCCAACGTACTGATACGACTCGCGAGCACGTTTCGGGGCGCCTTACAGCTAGTGCGTCTCGGGTTCGCCTTTGAATCCGAAGCGGTAATTCGGTTGGGATTCGAACAGATCTCGTGGGCTTATGCAGTGGCGCCGCTCACTGACGTCGGAGAAATAGAAAGAGCGTCGCCGACGAAATCCGTTACGAAGCTCAAAGAACTCCTGCCAGCAGCTGGACGAATTTACGGGCGCCTTAGTGAGTTAGCCCATGTTCTCCCGGATACCCATCATCGATTCGTTTCCGTCGACAGTGATGATAAAGTTCGAATTAACATTCAGGCCCACGATGCCACGCGAGAAAGCCTTTTCCTACTCGTCCTGCTGCTCGATGCCCTTTACGTCGTGAGCGAGGCTCGGTTCCACGTCTACGGCATCCCTTCACCGAGCTTGAACCATACGCGGACCGAGCTAGCCCCGGAACGGCCGACCACGGCGCTGCTCCGCGAGTACGCAAGCGCACTGCCACCCAATGCGAAATCGACGTTCGCCTCCTGGTCGACCGCATCTCCTTAGCGGTCAACCAGCACTCTTCACAAACGTCGAGCCTTTCCCACCGGAGCGTTTAGGAATCCCCGCCGCTACTCGAAGTTCGGGTGAGGTATCCAGCGTGGCGCTGCCGTTCACACGGCAGGGGCCACTGGTTCGATCCCAGTACCGCCCACCAAGAAAAATCAGGTACTTACGCGCTCCTTCCCAACTTCGTCTAGCTCCGTATGGCAGCCTGTATGGCAGATGGTTGGAGATTTCGGCCATAGATCGCGGCGGACGGCCGTAGCCTCGCCGACTGGTTGCGCAACCGTTTCGGTTCCGAATCGAACAGCTGAAACCACTGACGCTGCCCAGCGCTATTGCCCGTTGCGGGGTCGCGGAGCTCGGCTGTCGCAGGCTCAGGTCCGGCGCTCCGGGTCGAGGATATCCGACTCCATCTCTCGTAGGAGCTGGCGGACCTCGTCAGCCGTGAATTGGTGCTCGTCGAATAGAGCTCCGAGGAGACCCGCGAGATACGAGCCCGCCGCTACCGCGACCGCATCGATCGGGTAGCGGCGGAGCGTCCTAGTGACGAAATCGTCGAGCTCCTGAATGCATGCGGTGACCATGGCGTCATCGTCGCAGGACTTATCAATCTCGGCCATGGGAATCTTCCCGGGCGCAAGAGATCCGGCATTTACGGCGGGCGCATAGTCCGTCGCGATGCCGGCACTCCTGCAGACGAGTTTCGCGCGGTTGTTTTAACCCCAGCCGGTGAAGCCTCCACGGGTGGTGCGCTCTGCCTCGGTGATCAGACCCAATTTCTGGAGACGTGCCTCAATCGCACGGATCGTGCGACCATGCGCCTGAGCCAAGACAGTGGGCGAATCACCGCGCTTGAATGCGGCGACCAGCCTCGTCTCCTCGTCCGTGGTCCAATCCTTCCCTACATTGCCAGGTAACTGGGCGCGCCGCTGAGCACGCGCCTCAAGCTGTTCGATCGCAGTAGCACCCGCTATGAACGCGCGCAAGACGTCGGATCGATGCACTACGCACTCAGCCGGGAGAGGCTCTCCCGATTGCGGGTCGCAGCCCTCGATCAGGCTTCCAAGGATCTTCTTAGCACTAACCGTTTGCATACCCTATCCTTGGACTTGACCCGGTTTCGTGGACACCCCAAGGTTCGTTTTGGAGGCGTTCACGATGGCAGACAAATCGGTCCGGTACACCCCGGAGTTCAAGCGACAAATGGTCGAGCTGGCACGCACCGGGCGCACCCCGGCGTCCGCTGGCGAAGGAGTTCGGCCCCACGCCATGGACGATCTCTCTGTGGCTCAAGCAGGACGCTCGCGATGGCGGCAAGGGCGATGGCGGCTTGACGAGCGCGGAGCGCGAGGAGCTCGCGCGGCTGCGCCGTGAGAACCGCAAGCTCAAGGAGGAGCGGGAGATTCTTTCAAAAGCCGCGGCCTGGTTTGCCACCGAAGGGGCGACCTCGAAGCGCTCTTCGGGTTCGTGAAGGCGAATCAGGCCACCTATTCGGTCGGGGTCATGTGCCGAGTGTTGAAGGTCTCGAGGAGCGGGTATTACGCCTGGCTTGAGCGGCCGATGAGCGCCAGGGCCCGTCAGGATCTGTGGTTGACCGGCAAGATCGAGGCGATTCATCGTCGCTCGCGTGGCGCGTACGGCGCGCCGATGATCCACGCCGAGCTTGCCGACGAGCACGACATCCGTGTCGGGCGCAAACGTGTTGCGCGGCTGATGCGTGCGGCGGGGCTGCGCGGGGTGACGCTGCGTCGTTTCGTCATCACCACGACGCCCGATCCGAAGGCTTCCAGAGCCATCGATCTGGTCGATCGGCGCTTCTTCGCCGAGGGCCCGGATCGGCTCTGGGTGGCGGATATCACGTACGTTCCGACCTGGGCGGGATTCCTGTACCTGGCGATGGTCATGGACGTGTATTCCCGACGGATCGTGGGGTGCGCAATCGAGACACATCTGCGGACCGAGCTGATTCTCGCGGCACTGGAGATGGCCCTCGTGCAGCGTCGTCCGGAGGCTGTCATCCATCACTCGGACCGCGGCTGTCAATATACGAGTTATGCCTTCGGCAAGCGCTGTCAGGAGGCTGGTGTCATGCCCTCGATGGGCTCGGTTGGTGACGCGTACGACAATGCCATGGCGGAGAGCTTCTTCGCCACGCTCGAGCGAGAGCTGCTGAGCCGTCGCCGCTTCAAGTCCCAGGCCGAAGCTAAGATGGCAGTGTTCGAATGGATTGAGGGTTGGTATAACCCGCACAGGAGACACTCTGCGCTCGGCTATCGATCTCCGGTAAAATACGAGCAAGCGCATCGTTACTCCGAAGGGACGGCAAGCAATGCTCTACAGACTGGCGGGCGAAACCGACAGGAACATAGTCGCGAAGGCGTCCCTCTCGGAGCTGAACCACGAGATCCAGCGTTGTTTGCTTGGGTACGAGACGGGCGGAACATCACAGGCACGGAAGGCAGCCTTCGATCGGCTGGTGTGGCTGGAAAAGATAAGGGAAGCCAGTCATGGAGTGCCGGCAAAGCGCAGGCGCTTCGGCCGCAAATGAGCGTCGATCCTCAGCTCGGCGGACCAGAGCTTCTCCCGCCTTCGGCGGGAGACTCCCCTGCGGTATAGGATCAAGGAGGTAAGACCAGAGACCAAGAGCGAAGACGACAAGCTGTCCACGGAAACGGGGCAGGTCCATGCTGCTTCGACCTCGATTACGGGACCGCTAGGAAAACTCTCGTCGCTGCACAGCAATTCGTTCGAGCCCGCAGCTGCAGTGGACTGCGGGCCGATGGTCCCTCACTCAGTGAGGGATTTACCGGCCGGTGGGGGCGTCACCGCAAATCTCGCGGCACCGCTCTTTGGCATGTTTCCACGCGGAGCACCGCGCCGTGGGATCCACTCCCCCGATTACCGCGATGGACGGATCATCACCCCAGCAATACGCCAGCGCCTCTATCTGATCTGATCGAACAGCACGATGTCCATCGCCCGCGCCATATTCGGAACAAACGTCGCTGCCGACATGAAGGCCACGGCCAGGAATGCAAGTCAAAATGAACGTTTCCCCGCCCAATAGATCGTCGGCGCGTCGGCATCCCTGGGAAAATCGATGATCAGCGAAGGCGAGAACAGAAGGAGCTCGGCCTGGCTCGCCTTCTTGAGCATCTGCGCATCGTCCACCGTTGGGACTGGAATATACTTGCTGTATTGCGGGTCGTTGCCGTGCTCCCAATCCAACGTAGTCACTAGGAGGGTACCGAATCTTCATACCACGACTTGAGGCGGTATCACCAAGCCATTCTTGGCTTTGGATTCGGTGGAGTTCCCGTCGGGAGGGACTTTTGAACTGTAAACGTCCCGTCTGGGTTATGGATAGTCACCGGCTTGCTGATCGATTTGCCGGAGGTGTCAGCGGGCGCAGCAGATTTTTGCCTGCGGCAATTCTCGACCACCATCGCTGCATCCGCTTGCGAACGGCACGGCCGCCGCGAGGTTGCCGAGTTGCGCGTTGTCGTCCTAGGCAGCTTAGAATGTCGCTGACACACGGGTCTGGGCCGGGCCGGAACCTTAGGGATCGCCCGCCGCGGAGGAAAGCGTGGAAAAGGCGTGGCGCCCATTCAGCAGTATCGCTGTTTTCATACCGACCCTGTGGGCCTCCGTGAATGCCGAAGACTTGATGAGCTTGTCGCCCTCCTCCCCGAGAGCCTCTGCTAGGCGCGTGGCAACCATACGTCGCAAATCATGAGACGTGAACTCCTTCGAAAGAGGGGAACCGGTATTGGCGATGATCGCATTGCGTAACCGAGTTCGGTAATACTTGGAGATGCCGCTGATCGGTATACGGCCGCCGTCGCTCGAGAACAAGTAATCGCCGGCCCTCCGCTCCGGAATTGCTTTCAGAATCTCAACGGCCTGAGGAACAGGCGGTACGACATGCAGGTGATCGGCCCAAAAGGCCAGCGCTTGGCCGCCAACCAGCAGTCCGGTGGGCGAGCAGATACTGAGTATCTTCTGGACGTCCTCGGCGTCAAGCGACGCCTCGGCATCGGGTGAATCCAAGTACCCTTATTTCAGGCGCTCCTCGAGCAGATCGATCTCGCGCACCAGCCGGCGGCTCGTCACATCGGAAATCTCATAGCGCCGCGCGAGTGCGAATATCGCATCGCGCTCGGCGCGCAGGCCGGCGAGGCGCAATTGACGCCCGATGTCCTCGCTCTGCCGGATGCGCTCCGCATCCTCACCGCCGAGCCGGACATCTCCCTGAATGCGCCTGCGATACAGCTCCATGATCCGGGTGGCCGCCTCCGCGAACAGGTCGGCCTGGCTCTGGCCGCGAGCGAGGTCGTGCTGAGTCTCCTCGATCGCACGGATGGCTGCCTGCGCGGCGATCACGCGTGCTCGGTCGAGCTCCGCCTCATGAGCCCGCTCGGCCGGGGGCTGCACGCCGCGCAGCAGACGCGGCAGGGCGATGCTCGCGGCTAACAGCGAGAGGACGATGACGCCGGCGGCAAGGAAGATCACCAGCTCGCGCGCCGGAAAGGTCGAGCCGTCGGGTAGCGCCAGCGGCAATGTCAGCACCCCCGCGAGCGTGATGGCACCGCGCACACCGGCCAGTGAGACGACGGCAACGAGGCGCAGATCCGCCTTCTCCGGAGACGGCATCCCCCGCAGTGCGGCCACGAGCTCCGAGAGCCGCGTCGAGATCCATACCCACACGAAGCGCAGGACCGCAAGACCGAAGTTGATGGCGACCACGTAAGCAAGCAGCCACCAGGGGCTGACGTGGTTCGACTGGCGGACGACGAGAACGGTGCCGGCAAGAATGCCCGGCAGCTGCTCGCCGAGCAGCACAAACATCACACCATTGAGGGCGTACTGCAAGGTGTCCCATACCGCCGTGCGCTGCATGCGTGTGATCGCCAGTGCCCGGCCCGAGAGCTCCGCATGACTCATCGTGATGCCGGCGGCCACGGCGGCGAGAATCCCCGAGCAATTGAGTTGCTCGGCCGCCTCGTAGGCCGCGAACGGAATGAGCAGGCTGATCAGCACCTGCGAGCCGGCCTCCTCGCCGAGGCGGCGGCTGATCACGTCCTTGAGCCATGCGATGCCGTAGGTCACGGCGACACCGATCAACAGGCCGCCGACCGCGAGCTGAAGCAGGGTGAGCGATGCCCGGCCGAGCGAGAACGTGCCCGTCATGGCTGCCGCGACGGCGAACCGGAAGCACACGAGTCCTGATGCGTCGTTGAGTAGGGATTCGCCCTCGAGCCGATGCATGACCCGAGGCGGGATCGACACACGCGCGGCGATGGCTGACACGGCCACCGGGTCGGTCGGCGAGACGATAGCCGCGAGGGCAAACGCCGCGGGCAAGGGAATCGCTGGAATCATCCAGTGGATGAAAAACCCCATGCCGAGCACGGTAAAGAACACGAGGCCGAGAGCGAGCTGCAGGATCAGCCCGCGGTCCCGGCGGAGCCCTTCGTTCGGGATGCGCCAGCCATCGAGGAACAGGAGCGGTGGTAGGAACAGAAGGAAAAAGACATCCGGATCGAGCTTCACCGGAGTTCGGGACACAGCGCCGATGAATGCTCCAAAACCGATCTGCACCACCGGCCGCGGAAGGTTGAAGGGCAGCGCCCGCGCGACGAGCCCGCTCATGATCACCGCCGCCAGCATGGCGAGGACGAGTCCAACCGTTCCCATCGTTACCACCCCCGGAGATTGCGCTTGGTTCCGCTCGTTCAGTGGGCTCGCGCCCAAAGGAGCTCAAGGTGCGCCGCCAGCGGGATCCCGAGTGCGGCGCCTTTCTCCGGCCAAGCATAGTTTCTGCGATGTCGGGTCGAAAGCGCCGATCGGCCTTTTTGGCTCGGGCGAAGCGGCCCCAGAGTCATCCGGTCCGGTTGGACACCCTATGTGATGGCCGGACGCGGCTTTCTGGTCAGATCACCGGGAAGGCCATTCGCCGCGGCGCGGCAGCACCGGCGGGATCGATTGCGATGCGAGGCGACGACACCGAGAATGCCCATGAGCTTTAGTAAGACAGGCCTACAGGCGCACCGGGCCGTCAACTGGTACTTCGTCGCACGTATCATCGCTCCGGCTGCACTTCTTGATCTTGTAGATCCAAGGTAGCCGGTCCGGATCGCGGGAAATCGACGGAACGTCCGGAACGGCGGGTCTCAGCCTGCGATAGCGCCGCTCCGATCTCGTTCCGGCTAGGCGCTGTGTCGGGCCCACCCCAAGCGTGGACCGGCATGCATTACTCCATCACCTCACTCGAACCCGTACTGGAACGGCAGGAACAGCACAAATCGCCTCACCCCGACCAAATCAATGACTTAGCACCGTCGCTGAAGGCACTCACGGCTTTCAGTGACAAATCCGTGCCAATTCGGCACGTATGCACCCGAGCGTTTAAAACGGCCTCCCTAGACGTGACTCCTGAACTTGAAGGAGTCGCCCTTGGCCACGTTCATCAACCGCTCGCACTACACCGTCTCGGTCGATAGGCGCCGCGATCACAAATGCGAGTTCCCCTACGACAAGGAAAGCGAGGCACGTGCATACCTCGAGTCGCTGCGCGCTCAGGGCCTGAGCGCCCAGATCTCACAGGGTGATGATCACTGGTATGTGCGCATCCGCCGGCGCGGATATTCCGAGCTGAGTTTCGACGGCGGCAGCTACAAGGACGCCAAGGCAGCAGCCGATCGGATTGAGGGGAGCGAAAGACCGGGCTCTTTGTCGATTACATGGCGGCCATCGGATCACCCACGCCGAGCTTTTCGAGCGCTATGTTGAGGAGGTCTGCCCCCAACACAAAGGGTGCGAGGTCGAGCCGGCCGTCCTGGAAAGCTTCCTCACGGACCTGCGTGGGGAGTATGCGAAGCGAGCCGACGCGAGAAAGCGCGCGCGAGCGCGGGCGCGTGTCGAGGGCACGAAGAAAAGGCCTCGGATCCTGCCGCCGCGCCATCGGCCCCGATGCAAAGAGGTCATCGCCTGGCTCCTGCGTCCCCTTGCGCAGGTGAAGCCGACGGACATCAACACGTATCTGCACGACCGACGCGCGGACGTCAAGCCGCCCACCGCCGATCGCGAGATCGGGGCCGGAATAAAGTGCAACCCATCACGTGTCGGCTCTTACCAGCGCCGGACACTCTGTAATAATCCATTCGCTTTCTGGCCGCTCCCGCTGTACCCGTTTCCCGGTATCCGGGTCTTTGGCCCAAATCGAGCGGTTCCACATGACGCGGCCGATGTAACGCTCGTTTTGCAACATGGCGTTAAGCGCCGAGATGAGCCAGCGTGATCATCTCTGGCCGCTGAAAGGAGAAGACTGGAACGATGTAAAAGTCGAGATCAAGAGTTGAAGGTTCCCGTGTTTAATCAACTCAGCAGGCTCGTCCACCTATCCCGCCCGGAAATCTCTCCGAAGGACCCGAGCCACCCCTCGTGCCGTGGCATTGGCGTGCGCCGATCCGCCGCGTGTCACCGATGTGTAGGCGTCATTCAGGATGCTTCGTGTCCAGAGAAACGTGCTGTCGAGAGGAGTTCGGTGCCGGCCGGCATCATGCGGCCGCATCTAGCCGGACACTGCGGGGAGGACGCTCCCCTCGGAAGGGGGCAGAGTGAACTGAAAGACCGCGCCGTGAGGCTGGTTCGCGCCAGCCCACATTCGTCCGCCGTGACCCTCAATGATCGAGCGGCAGATCGAAAGCCCCATGCCTAATCCGGCCGTCTTGGTCGTGTAGAATGCGTCGAAAACGCGCTCGCTATTTACTCGCCCCAGGCCGGGTCCGGAATCGCGAACGGTCACGAGGATGTCGCCCGAGTCCTCTGTTCCCGTGCTGATGATCAGTTCGCGCACGCCGTCGATCACGCCGCCCATTGCCTCGATGGCATTGATGATCAGGTTGAGCATGACCTGCCGAATCTGAACATGATCGCCGCGAACGCAAGGCAGGCCCTCCGCAAAGTCGGTTTTAACGAATATCCCGTTCTTCGTCGCCTCGGTGCGGGCCAGCTCGATGACCTCGCCGATGGGACCATTGATCTCCAGTCTTTCCCGACGCAGCGGCGCCTTCTTCATCAATGCGCGAATTCCCTGAACCACTTCACCGGCACGTTCGCCATCCTGGACAATGCGCGCGAGCGATCGCCGGGCCTTTTCCAGATCGGGCGGCTCGCGCTGGAGCCAGCGCACCGCCGCCTGCGCGTTCGCCACCGTCGCCGCGATAGGCTGGTTGACCTCGTGGGCGATCGAAGCCGTCAGTTGGCCGACGGTCGCGACCCTGTTGGCATGGGCCAATTCCATTTGCACCGCGCGGTAGCGCTGCTCGCTCTGGCGCGCCGCCTCTTCTGCGCGTTTGCGCACCGTCAGGTCGAGGATATAAGCGACCCCCTGATTCGGCTGGTCCTCGAAGCAGGCCGCTCCAATCAGGATCGGCACTCGGCTGCCGTCTTTCCTGAAGTACTCCTTTTCGCGGGGCTTCATGGTGCCTGTCGCCTTGAGCTCTGCGACTTCCTCGAGGGCGTGCGCCTCTTGCCATTCAGGAGGTGTCATGTCGAACCATCGAAGTCCCGCCCTCAAATCCTCGCGCTCGTATTGCACCATGCGCAGAAACGCGTCGTTGGCGTCGATCAGCCGTCCGTCCAGGTCCCAGATGACGATGCCAATCACATTGGAATCGACCAGGCGGCGGATCCTGGCCTCGCGCTCCGCAAGATCGCGGTAGAGGCGGCTATTCTCGAGCGAGACCGCAGCCTGCGATGCCAGGAGCTTGAGCACCGCGATACGGGCCGGCTCGAAAACGCGAGGAGCCAAGTTGTTCTCGAGATAGAGCGCGCCTGTCAGCTTGCCCTGATTGATCAGAGGCGCGCAGAGAACCGATCGGGCACGGCGCTCTCGGATGTACGAATCGGCGGCAAACGGCGACCGAGCCGAGGCGTCGTCCAGGATTACGCTCTCCCGGGTGCGCAGGACATGCTGGAGAACGGATTGCGGCAGAACCTCCGGGCTTACCGTCTCGTCCGGCAGCCGAACGACAATCGTGTCTCCCGAGACGGCGGACTCAGCCACGATCCGCGGTTCACCCCCACGCGAAAGAATCAACACGCCGCGCTCGGCGCCGGCCTGCTCCAGCGCCGTACGCATCAGCGTGTCGAGCAGCTTGTCCGGGACCATCTCGCCCGACACGGCTTGCGAGACCTTCATGACGGTGGCGAGGTCGAGGCGCTCGACCGAGGCTCCCATCGTAGCAGACGCCGACGCTCTCTCTTGCGTCATGAGGTGCGGATGCATTTCGTCGAGCTGCCGCACCTTGCCGTGGGCGCCCCAACGAAGGTAGCACTGCTGGGCGTTCCGTAAGTAAAGGTTTGCAATCTGGTCGAAGCCGCGTGCGGCGTAGAATCGGGCGGCGAGCTCGAGCGAGAGCGCCTCGTGGTGGACAAGCCCGTCGGTTCGTGCCAAGCGGATGGACTGCTCGTAGAGGTTCTGAGCGTCGAGTTCTCTCCCATCGAGGCGCGCCACCTCGGCCGCGACCAGGGCATGCTTGTCCTGGCATGTCGCCGGGCAGCTCTCCGCCCATCGACGCAGCTGCGCCAAGTGAGCACTCAGACCCTCCTGCCGATCAGGCGTGGCGGTCTCATGGGAGGCTGCGACGGCGAGCGCAGCGTAGAAGTGATAATTGAGTAGTTGGATAAAGCCGTCCGACGACCACAGCAGCGCCTTCGCCTTCTTCTCCGCGGCGAGGGCGGCCGCGTAGTCGCCGGCCAGGAAGCGGGCCTGGAGCTTGAGGATCCAATACCAGCAGACCATCGTGGTCATTCGATCCTCGGTCAGTTGCGCTTCGAATTCCGCTTCGTCGAAGGCTGCATCGCTGAACGTGGCGAAGTGGGCGGTGCGCCCACGCATGGTCTGGATGAAGCGCTGCTGAGCCACGATCACGTCGATCGCGTCGCGGAACTTCGTCTTGCGGACGAAATCGAGACCGCGCTCCGCCTCCTGCCAGATCTCGTCAAGGTGATCGCCGCAGATGAGACGATCTGTGACCATGTGGTTGCAGCTATAGGAGGCGACCGGCAAATCGCCGGTTTCGGCGCCGACGGTGTACGCCGTGCGGACATAGGCGATCGCTGACCGGGGCTGCGTCCATGGCGCCACCGTTCCCGCGCACAAGTAGGTATTCGCCTTGTATGCGATGAGATTGTGCTTCTCCACAAGATCACAGGCGAGCCTGCTGAAACGATAGGCCTCGTCGAATCGGTCAAAGCCTGCTCCGAGAACAACTCCGAACTGCGCATAGGCGTACGTGGACGCATCGGTCGTACCGTACCTGAGCGTCAGGTTCACCATGTGGCAAAGGTGCAGATGGAGCAGGTTGACGTCTGTGAAATAGGCTGGTGCAAACAGAGCTGACAGGAGGCGCATGGCGGCCTGCATCTCCGGGTCCGTCATGAGCGGGAGGTCGATCAGACTCTCAATCGGTCGCCCAGCGAGGCCTCTCCAAACTTTCTCGTATTCGACATCTACCTCTTCCCGCGCTGGGTGCGGCCGCATGTCGATGCCGAAAAGGCGCAAGCACTCCAAGGCGCTCTCGATGGCCTTGGCGTTCTCCGATTTCACGACATGCAGATCGACCTTGATACGGTAGGCGGCTGACTTGTCGATCTTCGAGGCTGCTCTGGCGCGCAGGTCGGGAATGAGCCGTTCGGCGGCGGTGAAATTCCCACTCAGGTACTCACATTCCGCGCTCTCGAGCCACAAGTCGAACGCGAGCCGGTAGCGGCGTGTCCACGCGTCGCCGCAGAGCACGGACATGCCGGTGCGCAGATAGGTGCATGCCGAGGCGTAGGCCGTCGATGCCTTGGCGCGCCGGCCGGCAATCAGGTTGAGCTCCGCCAGCTGCTCGCGCTCCGCTTGTTGCGTGATCAGGGCCATGCCGCGATTGAGCTGATTGACGATCTCGAAGATATTCTCTTGGCGCCGCTCCGGCGGGGTCTGCGCCGCCAGCAAGCGTCCGATGCGCAGATGCGCCGGGGCGCGCGACGCCTCCGGGATCAGCGAGTAGGCGGCCTCCTGCACGCGATCGTGGACGAACTTGTAGGAGCCCTTGAGTGGCTCCACGAGCTCCTGGCGGACAGCCTCCCAAAGGTCTGCGTGGACCTGCTCCTCCGACATCCCGAACCCGATCGAGAGCATCGCGATATCGGCAACGTTGCCGACGCAAGCTAACTGCCGCACCGCCCTCTGCGTTTGTTCGGGCAGACGGGCCAGCTTCCCGACCATAAGGTCTACTACGTTGTCGGTGTAGCCCTGCGCCTGAATGAGGTCGAGGTTCCAAGACCACTGTCTTGCCTCATGGTCGAAGCGCAGCAGCGCCTCGTCTGCAAGCCCAGAGAGGAATTGGATGGCAAAGAACGGATTGCCGCCCGTTTTCTCCTGCACGAGTTGGGCAAGCGGCGCGCCGTGCTCCGCGTCACACCGCAAGGCATCGGCAATCAGCCCACCAACATGGGCCCGGGCGAGCGGCGCAAGCGTGATTTCCTGCACCTTCGCACCGGCGCTTCTGATCGCTTGGAGCTTGCGCGCCAGCGGATGCGCGGCATCGACTTCGTTGTCCCGGTAGGCGCCGATCACAATCAGGTTCTGCAGATCCGATCGGATCAACAGGTCCTCGACGAGGTCGAGGGTCGCCGCGTCGAGCCATTGCAGGTCGTCGAGGAAGAGCGCCAGCGGGTGCTCAGGGCGGGCAAAGACGCCGATGAAGCGCCGAAAGACGAGTTGGACGCGGCTCTGCGCCTGCTGCGGCGGAAGCTCGGGAACAGGGGGCTGGTCGCCGATAATGAATTTCAGGTCAGGGACAAGATCGACCATGAGCTGTCCGTTCTGGTCCAGCGCCTCCAGAAGAGCGTTGCGCCAGCCGGCCAGTTCGGCGTCGCTCTTGCTGAGCAGCGGCCGTACGAGTCCCTGAAAGGCCTGCGCCAGGGTCGAATAGGGGATGTCGCGCTTGTACTGGTCGAACTTGCCCCAGGCGAACAGGCCTCGCGGGGGCACCAGCACCTTATGCAGCTCATTGACGACCGAGGACTTGCCAATGCCAGAATATCCTGCCACCAGCACGAGCTCCGGTGCACCTTGGCTGACGACGCGATCGAAGGCGGCGAGCAAGGCCCCGACCTCGCGTTCTCGCCCGTACAATTTCTCAGGTATCAGCAGGCGATCCGGAGTGTCGTGCTGGCCTACGAGAAAATCCGCGATGCGGCCGTCCGCTTCGAACTCGGTGAGGCAGCGCCGAAGATCGCTCTCGATTCCGGACGCGGTCTGGTATCGCTCTTCCGGGGTCTTGGAGAGCAGCTTCATGACGATCGAAGAAACCGCCCGCGGCATGGTCTTCACTCGGTCATGAGGCGGCGCGGGATTTCTTGCGATGTGGCAATGCACCCATTCGAGCGGATCGGCGGCTACGAACGGCAGTTCCCCCGTCAGCATTTCGTAGAAGGTGACGCCGAGTGAATAGAGGTCACTTCGCGAATCCACCGACCGGTTCATCCGGCCGGTTTGTTCGGGAGCCATATAGGCCAAGGTCCCGGCGATGGTTTCAGGCGGTTCCGGCGCCTGCCGCTCGCGCGACAGGCGCGAAGCAATGCCGAATCCGGTGAAACGGACCCGCCGATGCGCGGAATCCACCACGACATTGGCGGGCTTCACGTCTTTATGGATGAGGCCGGCCTGATGCACCTGGCCCAGCGCGCTAGCCATTCCTATGGCGAGAGTGAGAAAGCGGCTGATCTCAAGAGGCGCGTCGAGCAGCCGCGAGAGCGGCGTGCCTCCCGGGTCTTCAAGCAGCAACATCAACCGGCCGCTATCGCGGACCATCTCGAGCGGCCGTACCGCCCAAGCTGGATCAAGATCGTCCTTCAAATCGAGTTCGTGGGCGAGCCGCTCGAGGACGGCGCGTGAGGGATGTTCTGCCGTAGGAACTACAACGAGCGCGCCAACGCGAGCGGGGCCGGAGGAGTCGGTTCTTCTGCAGAGGATGCGTTCTCCGTCCTCCGACAACACTTGAAGGCTATCGGATTCACGAGCACCAATATGAAAGGACTGAACCAACTGCGGCTCCGCCGGCAAACGCGTGTTTGAGACAAACTACCTTACGAAACCGCCCCACTTGCAGTTTAGGCCCTCTGTCCGCCGGTCGCAAGGCCAATGGCGCATACTTAGCATCTGTCGATGGATCAACCAATCTGCTTGTAGGCAGAATCGTGTGCGGCAACCTCACGGCCGATATTGTTTTACGATTGGATACGTCCGCACTGCGTCGAGCGTATGCCCGCATCGCGCCCTCTTGCACAATTGATCCACAGTCAGGAGCGGATTCTCTTTCAGCATAACCCTCACGGCACGTCGCATATCGTTGACAGTGGCGTCCTGATGCCACGCCCTTAACGTCCACGCTCTCCTTCGCGGCTAACGCTTCGATCGCATGGCGTTGAGCCTCCAGTCCGAGTCCACTGCGGCCCTTTTTGCTGGTGCTGACTCACAGGTAGCCTATTGCATTCGTCATCGCCAAAACTTCCCGGTGAGAGAGCCGTGACAATAGCCCGTACCTTGGGTAGACGCATTTCGATTGAAACGCGGCATATCGGCGCATGGCACAAAATGTGAGATATCGCAGTCTCGCGGCGCGGACATTGAGCCGGCCTACCGGCGACAGAGGTGGCTCGGATTTTTCGGGCACGAGGATAAGTGGACCGGACTGCTGTACATTTCCCCGTGGGGAGGAGCAGATCCGATGCGAAGACCGAGACGAAACCATGCCCCCGCATGAGATCAAGAGTTGAAGGTTCCCGTGTTTAATCAACTCAGCAGGCTCGTCCACCTACCCCGCCCGGAAATCTCTCCGAAGGACCCGAGCCACCCCTCATTTCTCAGGGGTTCCCCGAGCGTCTGCAGTGTGTCACCGGGATATCCAGCTTTTCAGCAATCCGCACCAAGTCAGGGAGCGATGCGGCCTGCATCTTCTGCATGATCTTGCTACGGTGAATTTGCAGGGTGATTTCGCTGATGCCGAGCTCGGCAGCCGCCTGCTTGTTGAGGAGGCCACTCACCACGAGTGGCAGCACCTCGCGCTCCCGCGGCGTGAGCGCCGCGAAGCGACGGCGGAGCTCGGCCTGCTCCGCCCGCGCCGCTCGCAGAATGCGGTCTCGATCGATCGCCGCCCGGACCGCCGCCAGCAGATCATCGTCCCGCACCGGCTTCGTTAGGAAATCGACGGCGCCACGCTGAATGGCGCGCACCGATGATGGGATATCGCCATGCCCGGTGATGAAAACGATCGGCGGATGGTCCTGCTGGGAAACCCGTTTCTGGAATTCCAGACCGCTGACATCGGGTAGCTCGACATCGAGAATCAGGCATGCAGGAACGTCGGGCCTCGGATAGCTGACATAGTCCGCGGCTCTGGCAAAGGTCTCGGCGCGCCAGCCCATGGACGCCAAGAGCTCGCCGATTGCTTCGCGCACTCTAGCGTCGTCGTCCACAAGGAACACGATCTCCTCGCTAGCGCTCATCCGCCTTTCTCGCCGATGTCTGGGTCTTCTGCATCGAAAATGACCACCGCCGTGCAGGCCGTGAATGTCGCTCGCGAACGAAACCATATTAGCTCCGCAATGCTCCGGCCGCACGTGGGGGAGCTGTCCGCGCACCGAGCTCCCCCCGCTGCCGGCGACCCGCCAGGCTGCAGCTTAGCCGCAAAAACGACTCGGCAATGGCGGGGCATGGCCTCAGATTGGTTCGATGGCCGCTTCAATTGCCTCGATCAATGCCGTCCCATCGATTGGCTTGCGAAAAATGCCTCGATGATTCGTGCCCGCCACCCGGGTCAGATCGAGCTCACTGCAGGCGGTAATGAGGATGACGGGCAGATGGGGCCGTTCCAGTCCTACGCGCCGCAGCAGCTCCATGCCATCCATACCGGGCATCCGGATATCGCAGACCAGGAGATCGATATCCTTCATTGCACCAGCCTGCAGAAATGCTTCGCCTGAATCGAAGAGGCGTACCTCATAGCCCGCAGACTCCAACAGATTGCCTACTGATTCAACGACCCTCCGGTCATCATCCACTATCCCGATGATATGGGCGCGATGTTCAATATTCATCATTCCAGTATACGCGCCACGACACTCCGTCCGATCGGTAGTAGTGCTTACGTGCGTCCAAAACCATCTAATATAAATCCATGATGGCGACACGCTCGGAACGGGAGTATCCGAGGGTTCGAGGGTAAAGGAGGACGTACCCGCCGGCCGCGCGATCGTTGCTGCAGACAGCGTCGCTGGGCGGTGGGCGCGCGCCGTCGATCGAGGCGCCTCCACTGGGCGCCCGAACCTGAGTAAGAGAGGCGGGCTGCCAGCGCGCTAGTGCGCTGGCAGTAGGAGGGGGCACCCTTATTCTTCGGCGCCGCGAGTGGTCTCTCGAATGCACGAGAGCTGATCGCGCAGCGCACGACGACGCGGCGAGGGGATCAGGTGTTATAGGGGAGAGCCACTCACGCAACCGGAGGGGAAATGTCGAAACCCACGCTGAATCCGAGGCTAGCGGGCGCCTTCGCACTAGCACTGGCCGTTCCGTTCGGCGCCCGTGCGCAGACTGCAGATTCCTCTGCGTCCACAGCGACGGCGCAGGATTCCGCGATCGCCCTCCAGGAAGTGATCGTGACCGCGCGCAAGCGCAACGAGCGAATGCAAGACGTCGCGATCTCGATGTCGGAATTGAGTCCCAAGGATCTATCGCGTCGTGCTGACGTCGATCTCTCCACATTGACGGACGTCGCTCCGAACGTCGTGATCGACGACACTCAGGAGGGTCCCGGCAGTCCGGCAGCGATGACGATCCGTGGCATCGGTGTAAACGATCACGAGCGCAGCATCGATCCAACGGTGGGCGTCGTCGTCGACGGCGTCTTTATCGGCGCATCGGGTGGCGCGATGATCAAGGCGCTCGATCTGCAGAGTGTCGAGGTGCTGCGCGGTCCCCAGGGAACACTTTTCGGCCGCAATTCGATCGCAGGTGCGATCAACATCGTGCGACGCAAGCCCGAGCATCAGTTCGGCGGAAGCGCCCGGATCTCGTACGGAAATTACAAGGATCTCGCCGCCGACGGCTACGTGAACGTTCCGGTCACGGACCGCTTTGCGCTGAAGTTCGGCGTCGCTCAGGACCGACGGGACGGCT
>DASUKK010000021.1:0-267187 GCA_036278795.1 Steroidobacteraceae bacterium
CCTCGGTCCCGCCGCAGGGTGGGCGCAAGCATCCGCAGCAGGAATTCCTGCAGGTCGACACGGGCAACATTCTCTTCATCTGTGGCGGGGCGTTCGCGGGCCTGGAGAAGATCATTCTCAACCGCACGCAGAAGAGCGGGATCGGCTTCACCTCCGATGTGCGCGCCGTCGACATGCGCCCGCACGGCAGCGACCTGTTCCACGACGTGGAGCCGGAGGATCTCATCAAGTACGGCCTCATCCCGGAGTTCGTCGGCAGGCTGCCGGTGGTGGCAACGCTCGATGAGCTGGATGTGGCCGCGCTCATATCCATTCTCACGGACCCGAAGAACGCTCTCACCAAGCAGTACCGGCGTCTGTTCGAGATGGAGGGGGCGGAGCTCGAGTTCCGGGACGATGCGCTGAAAGCGGTCGCTCACCGCGCCATGCAGCGCAAGACCGGCGCGCGTGGCCTGCGCACCATACTGGAGACGGTGCTACTCGACATGATGTACGAGCTGCCCTCCATGCGCAACGTCGCCAAGATCGTCGTCGACGAGACCGTGATCGAAGGGGCGACGCAGCCTTACGTGGTCTACCGTTCCGACGACGGCCGCCTCGCGAGCGTCGACGAGCCCCGCCGCGCCGTCTCAAAGTAAATCCTTCCGCTGTTCGACTACCGTTGAAACCCGCTAGCGGTGCCCATATTTGCCGCTAGAATGGGTTTCATTTCGGTGACGGCCTCCTGCGCACCCAAGGAGCCGCCGCCCTCATTCGCACCGAGGACTTGAGCGTGTCTGAACCTACTGCTCCCGCCCATCCGACGACCGGCAGCTCCCAGGGGGTCCCTGTGCTGCCGCTTCGGGATGTCGTCGTCTATCCGCACATGGTGATTCCGCTGTTCGTGGGGCGGGAGAAATCCATCCAAGCGCTCGATATCGCCATGAAGGGCGACAAGCGCATCATGCTGGTCGCCCAAAAGCAGGCTGACGTCGATGATCCGAAGGGAGACGATCTCTACCGGATCGGCACCGTCGCCACCATCCTGCAGCTGCTGAAGCTGCCCGACGGCACCGTCAAAGTGCTGGTCGAGGGCGTCGATCGCGCGCGCATCGACAAGCTCACCGCAGGCGACTATTACGCTGCGGAGCTGGCGCTCCTCCCCGACGTCGAAGCGTACGACGAGCGGGAGATGGACGTGCTCGCGCGCTCCGTCATCTCGCAGTTTGAGCAATACGTGAAGCTCAACAAGAAGGTGCCGCCGGAGGTACTGACCGCGCTTGCCGGGATCGAGCACGCCGGACGGCTGGCCGACACGGTCGCCGCCCATATGTCGCTGAAGCTCGGCGAGAAGCAGAAGGTTCTCGAGATCCTCGACATCAGGAAGCGTCTCGAGCACATCCTGGTCGCCATCGAGGGCGAGATGGACGTGCTGCAGATCGAGAAGCGCATCCGCGGCCGCGTCAAGGCGCAGATGGAGAAGAGCCAGCGCGAGTACTACCTGAATGAGCAGATGAAAGCCATTCAGAAAGAGCTCGGCGAGATGGACGAGGGCGGCAACGAGGTCACCGAGCTCGAGCAGAAGATCGCGCGCGCCGGCATGCCGAAGGAAGCGCGCGAGAAGGCGACCAGCGAGCTCAACAAGCTGAAGATGATGTCGCCCATGTCGGCCGAAGCCACCGTGGTGCGCAACTACATCGACTGGCTGGTCAAGGTACCCTGGAAGAAGCGTACCAAGATCCTGAAGGATATCGGCCGCGCCGAGCAGGTGCTGGACGAGGATCACTACGGGCTGGAGAAGGTGAAGGAGCGCATCGTCGAGTATCTCGCCGTCCAATTGCGCGTCGAGAAGCTCAAAGGCCCCATCCTGTGCCTCGTGGGTCCGCCGGGTGTCGGCAAGACCTCGCTCGGTCAGAGCATTGCGCGCGCCACCAACCGCAAGTTCGTGCGCATGTCCCTGGGCGGCGTGCGCGATGAGGCCGAGATCCGCGGGCACCGCCGCACCTACATCGGCTCACTGCCCGGCAAGATCGTGCAGAACATGTCCAAGGCCGGCGTGCACAACCCGCTCTTCCTCCTGGACGAGGTGGACAAGATGTCGATGGATTTCCGCGGCGACCCGTCATCGGCGCTGCTCGAGGTCCTCGATCCGGAGCAGAACACGACCTTCAACGACCACTACCTCGAGGTCGACCTCGACCTCTCGGAGGTCATGTTCGTCTGCACCGCCAACAGCATGAACATTCCCGCTCCGCTCCTCGACCGCATGGAGGTGATTCGCCTCCCCGGCTACACCGAGGACGAGAAGATGAACATCGGCCGGCGCTATCTCGTGCCGAAGCAGATGAAGAGCAACGGCCTGAAGGAAAACGAGCTGAAGCTCTCGGACGCGGCGCTCCTCGACATCGTACGCTACTACACGCGCGAGGCAGGCGTGCGCAACCTGGAGCGCGAGATCGCCAAGATCTGCCGCAAGGCCGTCAAGCAGATGCTGATGCACAAGAAGGACGAGACTTCCGTAACGGTCACGCCGCGCAATCTCGACAAGTTCCTCGGCGTGCGGCGCTTCCGCTACGGCAAGGCCGAGGACATGAACCGCGTCGGTCAGGTGACGGGACTCGCCTGGACCGAAGTCGGCGGCGAGCTGCTGACCATCGAGGCGGCCGTGGTGTCCGGCAAGGGCAAGCTCCAGCACACCGGCCAGTTGGGCGAGGTGATGCAGGAGTCGATCCAGGCCGCGATGACCGTGGTGCGCAGCCGGGCGCAGGTGTTAGGGCTCGACGGCGAGTTCTATCAGAAGCACGACGTCCACCTGCACATCCCCGAAGGCGCAACGCCCAAGGACGGCCCGAGCGCGGGTATCGGCATGTGCACGGCGCTCGTCTCGGCGCTGACCAAGATTCCCGTGCGCTCCGATGTCGCCATGACCGGTGAGATCACCCTGCGCGGCGAGGTACTGCCGATCGGCGGCCTGAAGGAGAAGCTCCTGGCCGCCCACCGTGGTGGCATCAAGACGGTGCTGATCCCCGACGAGAACGAGAAGGACCTGGTCGAGATTCCCGACAACATCAAGGGCAATCTGGAGATCAAGCCCGTCAAGTGGATCGACGAGGTGCTGGCGCTCGCGCTGACGCAGCAGCCGGTCCCGCTCCCTCAAGCCGAGACCGCGGCGGCAGCTCCCGCTCCCTCGGCCGAGGAAGAAAAGCGCGGCCGCCGCAACGGCCGACGCCTGAAGCAGGTCGTTCCGGCGCATTGAGGCATGGTGAGGCCAGGGCCGCTCCCTGGCCTCACGGAAATGTGTAGGGTCTTGCGGAAATCGTCTCGGCGATTTCCGCCGAAAAATGTGGGTGCTTAGCTCAGCTGGTAGAGCGTCGCCTTTACACGGCGAATGTCGGCGGTTCGATCCCGTCAGCACCCATTGAGGCATGGTGAGGCCAGGGCCGCTCCCTTGGCCCGCGGCGAAAGGTGTAGGGTCATGCGAAAATCGTCTCGACGATTTTCGCCAGTGAACTACCCGTCCGAGTTCTGCCGCTCCTCAAACACGTCGATCAGCCGGTCGATGAGCTCCACCAGTTGCCGGATCTGCCGCTCCATCATCGGCGGAACGGTTTCGATCAGTTGTGGCTGCTCGCGGACCTTGCGCAGCAATTCGATACCGGTGCGCAGGGGGGCCAGCGGGTTACGCAGCTCGTGCGCCAGAGTGGCGATCAGCTTCTTGCGCCGTCGCTCCGCCTCTCGCTGCTCCTTTTCCCTGAGGCGCTGGTCGGTGACATCGCGCACGACCGATACCGAGCCGATGATGTTGCCGCCACCGTTGCGGACGGGGGCCGAGCTTACCTGCCGGTAGCGGAGCTGCCCCGTGCGGGGGATGCGAACGATCTGCTCTTCGTCGCGGACGACTTCGCCAGCGAGCGCGCGCACGGGTGGAGCTTCGGAGAACGGCCGTGGCGTTCCGTCGGGGCGCAGGACTTCGAGCTGCGACACGATTTGCTCGATGCCCACGCCCGAGACGTTCTCATGACCGAACTCGCGCAGCGCTGCCGGATTGGCGTACGTATACCGCCTCTGCGTATCGGCGAAATAAACTTCCTCGGTCAGGGAGTTGAGCACCGCCGACAGCCACTCGCGTTCCGCGCGATTGACTTCCAGGAGGCGCCGTACCTCGGCCTCGACGCGAATGCGCGCGCTGATGTCGACGCCGGAGCTGACGATGGACTCGGGCCCGATCGGAAATAGACTGATGAGCAGGTCCGTCTCGCCGCTGCGTTCCTCGTATTGCTGCGGCCGGCTCTGCGCGAGCACGCGCGTGTACAGCGCGATGAGCTCTGGTGCGCGCTCAGGCGTGAGCTCGGTCACAGTCTTGCCGAGCAGTTGGTCGCGCGTGCGGCCCAGCGCCCGCAGCCAACTGGTATTCGCATCGCAGTAGCGCCAGTCGACGATCGTGCCTTCGGTATCGCGGACCGCGTCCAGCACGGCGATCACATCGAATGGATTCTCGAAGAGCGCTCTGTAGCGACGCTCGCTCTCGGTGTCTTTCAGGCTCATTCCGTACCGCTTCCCCGGTATAGCCGAGTATAGAGCCGGCTGCCGGGCGCAAACGGTGCGCTACCACACAGAGGGGCCGTTCGCGCGAACGAGTCGCACAGGGTCAGTCGAGCGACAGCAGGCGCTCGAGATCACATTCAGCCTCGATCGTGTCCGCCAGCCGATCGAGCGCCTGCTCGCGGCGTGCGGCGTGGTCGGTCCGGACAGGCTGGGTCAGGCCGGCCCAGCGCAGCAGCGCGGCGCAGGCGCTCGTCTCCTCGAAGAGCCCGTGCAGGTAGGTCGCCATGATCTGCCCGTCAGCCGAGAGGGCGCCATCGGGTCTGCCATCGTCCAGCAGAACCGCTGGCCGCTCCAGGGCCGGGCCATGAGTACGGCCCATGTGGATCTCGTATCCACGCACCGCTGCGTCTTCGAGGCGCAGGCGGCCCGACACGTTGCGGAGCCGCTTGCCGGGTAGGAGCACGGTCGTGAGGTCGAGGTGTCTCAGGCCGGGAGTCTCCCCGGCGTCTCCCTCGACTCCTTCGGGGTCCGCGATCGCGGAGCCGAGCATCTGCATCCCGCCGCAGATGCCGAGAACCTTGCCGCCATAGCGCAGATGCCGCGTGAGATAGGCGGGCCAGCCGCGCGCGCGCAGCCACTCGAGATCGGCGCGCACGGACTTCGAGCCCGGCAGGATTACCAGGTCGGCGGCCGGCGGCGGCGTTGCGGCGTCGATGTAATGCAACTCGATCTGCGGGTGGCTGGCCAGTGGCTCGAAGTCGGTGTGGTTGCTGATCCGTGGCAGCACCGGGACCACCACGCGCAGCGTCTCGGCCGATCGTGTCGCTGCCGGGACGGCGGCGCTCTCCCGGCTGATCCCATCCTCGGCGTCCAGATGCAGGCCGTGCAGGTAAGGCAACAGGCCGAGAACCGGTTTGCCGGTATGCCGCTCGAGCCAATCCAGCCCGGGCTGCAACAGCGAGCGATCGCCGCGGAAGCGGTTGATGACGAACCCCCGGACGCGGTTCCGCTCGCTCTCGCTCAAGAGCGCCAGCGTGCCTACGATGTGCGCGAAAACGCCACCCCGGTCGATGTCGGCGATGAGCACCACCGGGCAGTCGACCGCCTCCGCGAATCCCATGTTGGCGATGTCGCCCTCGCGCAGGTTGATTTCAGCGGGCGAGCCTGCGCCCTCCACGACGATGACTTCAAACGCCTCGCACAACCTGCCGTAGGAAGTGAGCACGGCTTCGCGCGCAATGCGCTTGTATTCGTGGTAGCCCCAGGCGCCCATCTCCGCGACTACGCGGCCGTGGACGATGACCTGACAGCGCTCATCCGTGCTCGGCTTGAGCAGCACCGGGTTGAGATCGGCCGTCGGCGGGATGCCCGCCGCCTGCGCCTGCAGCGCCTGGGCGCGGCCGAGCTCGCCGCCATCGATCCCGACCGCGCTGTTGAGGGCCATGTTCTGCGGCTTGAACGGCGCCACGCGGACCCCGCGCCGCCGCAGCACACGGCACAGCCCGGCGACGAGTGTGCTCTTGCCGGCATCCGACGTGGTGCCTTGCACCATCAGTGTGCGGGCGCTCACTCTGGGTCAGGCGGGTCTGGGGATCTCGAGGCCTCGCGCGACCGCGGGACGCGCGAGGAAGGCGCGCAGGGTGCGCGTGACATTTGGAAAGTCGTCGATGCCGACCAGATCCGCCGCCTCGTAAAATCCTATGAGGTTGCGCACCCAGGGGAAGGTGGCGATGTCCGCGATCGTATATTCCCCGCCGGCGAGCCAGGGCCGTGTCTCGAGCTGGCCGTCGAGCACGCGCAGGAGGCGCTTCGCTTCCGCGACATAACGGTCGCGCGGCCGCTTGTCCTCGTAGGCCTTGCCGGCAAACTTGTTGAAAAAGCCGACCTGGCCGAACATCGGACCGATGCCTCCCATCTGGAACATGAGCCACTGGAGGGTCAGGTAGCGGCCGGCCGCCTCGCGCGGCAGCAGACGTCCGGTCTTCTCCGCGAGATAGATCAGGATCGCGCCCGACTCGAAGAGCGGCAGCGGCTCTCCGCCGGGACCGTTGGGATCGATGATCGCCGGGATCTTGTTGTTGGGATTGAGCGAGAGGAACTCCGGTGACATCTGATCCTGGCTCTCGAAGCCCACGCGGTGCGGCTCGTAAGGCAGTCCCGTCTCCTCCAGCATGATGGAGACCTTCACGCCGTTCGGAGTCGGCAAGGAGTAGAGCTGCAGCCGGTCGGGGAAGCGGGGCGGCCACTTGCGGGTGATCGGGAACGCTAACAGATCGGGCATGTGCGCTCTCATTTATGAAATGGGCGGAACCTGCGGGATTCTCGCACATGCGCCGCGGCGGCCGCTCGGTCCAGAGCGTGGCGGTCGCGCCGGCCGCTGTCCCGCAAAGGATATGTTATGTTATAATCGATTTCGCGGGCGATAGTCGCACGAAGCGTCATCGAGGAGGTCCTGGTTGTCCCGGGCGCTCGGCGACCGCGGAGCGGCGGCTCATCATTATGCGTTAATGGAGCGGGTGCCGGAGCAGCGGGCTTTCATCGGCTCTCGTGGGAGGGTCCTCAAATGGCGCCAATCATCGACGCACGCACCGCCGGCGCCCCGGCGGCGGGCGTGCAGCTTGAGCTCGAGCGAGCGAGGGATGACCTGCAGCACCGGGTGACCGGACTCGAATTCGCCAACGCGCGCCTGCAGCAGGCGCTCGACGCCTCCGAGGCGCTGCGCCAGGAAGCCGAGCGCGCGAACCGCTCCAAGGATGAATTCATCGCCACGGTGAGTCACGAGCTGCGCACGCCCCTCAATACGATACGTCTCTGGTCGCACATGCTGGCGCACGGCAAGCTCTCCGCCGGCGATGCGGAGCAGGGTGCGAAGGTCCTCGAGCGCTCCGCGCTGGCGCAGCAGCAGCTGGTCGACGATCTGCTCGATCTCGCGCGCATGTCGCGCGGCCAGCTTCGCCTCGAGCTGAAAGACACACGTCTCGTGGAGGCCGTGGAGGCGGCGATCGCGCAGACGACGCCCCTCGCGCAGGCGCGCCGGATCGAGGTCGCCGCGGATCTCGCGGGCGGTACGGACCTGGTGTGCGCCGATGCGGATCGGATCCAGCAGGTCGCGTGGAACCTGCTGACCAACGCCGTGAAGTTCACACCTCCTGGCGGCCGCGTGGAGGTACGCCTCCAGCGTGCGGGCGAGCGCATGGAGCTGGAGGTCCGCGACAACGGCATCGGCATCGATCCGCAATTCCTGCCTTTCGTGTTCGACCGGTTCCGCCAGGGGACGGTGGGTACGGCGCGCCGGCAGGGTGGCCTCGGGCTCGGTCTGGCGATCGCCAAACAGCTCGTGGAACTGCACGGCGGTGCGATTTCCGCCGAGAGCGCCGGTCCCGGGCTGGGGACGCTGTTCAGGGTTTGCCTGCCCCTCGGCAGAGCGGCGGGCGAGGTCGGGGCGAGTGGTGGCACCGGGCGGCGGCCCGGGCTGCCGGACTTGTCGCGGATCGAGGTCCTGCTGGTCGATGATGAGCCCCTCGCGCGCGAGGCTTTGATGCGCCTGCTCGAACAGAACGGCGCCGTGGTTCGCGCGGTGGATTCCTGCGCCGCTGCGCGAAAGGCCGTGACCCTGCGCCGCCCCGACGTCATCGTGGCCGACATCGGCATGCCTGGAGAGGACGGCTATAGCCTCCTGCGGGCTCTGCGCCGCGGCGAGCAGAGGCGTCACGAGCGGCGGATCCCCGCCCTCGCCGTGACGGCCTTCGCCCGTCTGGAAGACCGTCAGAGGGCGCTCGCGGCACACTTCGACGATCACTTGCCGAAGCCAGTCGATCCCGCGCGGCTGCTCGCCGCGGTGGCGAGTCTGGCAATGCGCGACCGGTCGAAAGCAAGCTATCAAGCGGCCCATTGCCGCTCCCTGGGCCGCGAGGTCAAATGAGCCGGTCGGCTGGCCGCGCAAAGCGCCGCCAGGCGACTTTGCGCCAAATCGACTAGAAGCCTGCGTGGTGCAGGCAGGCAATGACGATCGCCGCGGCGAGGCAATAGATCCCGAAGAAGTGCCAGCGGCCGCTCTCGAGCCAGCGGCTGATCCATTTGAGCGCCACCAGGCCGGCGAGAAACGCGAACACCACGCCGAGGAGGCTGGGCATCGCCGCGGGGAGCATTCCGCCCAGGTGATGGTGCTGCGACTCATAGAGGCGCCAGATCTCGCGCGCGGCGGCCGGCGGTGTGAGCACGACGGCGAGCGCAAAGCTGAAATCTTCCGCGCTGGCGCGCTCGACGCGTGTCAGCAGGCCGGTGGAGATGGTCGCCCCGGAACGGGAAAAGCCGCGGAACGGAATGCAGAGGCCCTGGATGGCGCCGATCGCGCAATATTGCGCGGGCGTCAGTCTGGCCGTGGCGGCGCCCTGGCGCTGCCGATTCTCGTATAGCCCTGCCACGAATATGAATACACCGGCGGCGGCGAGCGCCACGGCGATCAGATCGAGCCGGTCAAAGAGTTGCTCCACCCAGGCGTGCGGCTCGCCGCGCATCAGGACCTTCTCGACGAACTCCGTGATGGCGCCGCCGACCAGGCCGGTGAGGATCGTGGCAACGACGATCGCCACCGCGAAATTCCTGAATTGAGGCGCGGAGCTGAAGAACGCGCGCCGCCATCGCTGCCAGAAGTAGACGATGACGGCGAGCATCGTGCCGGTGTGCAGCATGACGAGCAGCAGCGTCATTTCCGGCGCCGCCGGGTTCAGCCCCATCAGCTTCTCCGCGACGATCACGTGCGCGGAGCTGGAGACGGGAAGGAGCTCCGCAAGCCCTTGGACGATGGCAAGGATGATGATGTGGACCATGTCGGGGGTCGCTCGCCTAAAGCCGCGCAGACTGTCAGAACGCCACCCGCAGTGTCAAAGCCGGCGGCGAATGCGGATCGCCTGCAAGGCAGTGTGCGGCCCCGTCGCGACGGACGGCGCCTGCGTCGGCGGCGCGCGGTCGGCGAATCCGGTATGGTTACCCGTTTCGTAAATAGGGGGTCGCCAATGACCGCAACCGATCGCCGACCGCAAGCGCCGCGAGCCGCAGGCCTGTCCGTCCTGTCTCTGGCTTCGACATTCCTGGGGCTCGCCCTCATGACCTGCGGATCACAGGCCCGGGCGCAGGCCGTTGCCGCCGCGGCGGAGGTGCCATTCCCGCAGGGACGGGTCGGCATGGTCGGGGAATTGCCGCCGGCCGCCTATGCGCAGCTCAAATGGCGTCTGGTAGGCCCTTTCCGGGGCGGTTGGGCGACGATGGCGGCAGGGGTGCCGGCGCGCCCGGACACGTTCTACTTCTCGGGCGCGGGCGGCGGTATCTGGAAAACTCGGGACGCGGGCAGGACCTGGCGATCGGTCGGCGACAGCCTGCCGCCAGCCATCGGGGCGTTTGCCATTGCACCGTCCGCGCCAGACACGATCTATGTGGGCACGGGGCAAGTGTCTCTGCGCTACGATCTCGCCGCGGGCCGCGGCGTCTTCAAGTCCACCGATGGCGGCAAGAGCTGGAAGGCGCTCGGCCTCACCGCGACCCGCGACATCGGCCGTATCTGGGTGGATCCGCGTAATCCCGACATCGTGATCGTGGCGGCTCTCGGCCATCTCTTTGGACCCAACGCGCAGCGCGGCATCTACCGCTCGAGCGATGGCGGCAAGACCTGGGTGCACGCGCTCGCGATCAATGACGAGACCGGAGTCGTCGACCTGGCCAGCGACCCTGCCAACCCCGACCTGCTCTACGCGGCTGCATGGCAGACGCGGGACTATCCATGGCTCGACTACTTCGAGCCGCACGATGGCCCGGGCAGTGGCATCTATCGTTCCACGGACAACGGGGTGACGTGGACCCGGCTCGCGGGCAACGGTTGGCCGCAGGGGCCGCTCGGGCGCATCGGAATCGCCGTCACACATACCGCCCAGGGGACGCGCATCTACGCGACTGTTGCCTCAGATACCGAAGGTGGCGTGTGGCGGTCCGATGACCGTGGAGACCACTGGGCTCGCGTCAACTCCGATGCGGAGACCTTCGGCAATGCGTACTTCTCGCGCCTCGCGGCCGACCCGCGCAATCCCGATGTCGTCTACGCGGCGGGCCAGTCGATCCGCCGCTCGTCCGATGCCGGCAAGACCTGGACGATCGTCAAGGGTGCGCCGGGAGGCGACGACTACCACTTCCTCTGGATCAATCCCGAACATCCCGACCATTGGATCACCGGCTCCGACCAGGGAGCGGTGGTCACGGTCAACGACGGCAAAACCTGGAGCAGCTGGTACAACGAGCCTACGGCTCAGTTCTATCATCTCGCCGCCGACAATCGGTTCCCCTACTGGATCTACAGCGGGCAACAGGACAGCGGCTCCGTCGGCACCGCGAGCCGCAGCGACTATGGCGCCATCACTTTCCGCGATTGGCATCCGGTGGGCGGCGATGAGCGCGACTACATGTTGCCGGACCCTGACAACCCCGATCTGGTGTTCGGCAGCGGCATGGGCGGCAGGCTCTCGCGCTACGATGCGACCACCGGCGAGGTGGCGAACGTCACTCCGTGGCCGATTCTCACTTATGGCGCGAAGCCGACGACGGTGAAGTACCGTTACGGGTGGGTCACGCCGATGGCATTCACACCGACGCAGCCGCACGCGCTGCTTTTCGGGGCCCAGGTGCTCTTCCGCTCCACCGATGAGGGCAATCACTGGGACATCATTTCACCCGATCTCACCGGCAAGGAGGCGGATGCGCAAAATTGCGAAGGGCAGGTGTCCGGGGAGCAGGCAAGGGCATGCGGCTACGGCGTGATCAGCGCCATCGCACCCTCGCCGAAAACGGCCGGACTCATCTGGGTGGGCACCGACAGTGGCCTCATCCAGCTCACCCGCGACGACGGGCAGCACTGGCAGAACGTGACCCCGCCGACGTTGAAGCCCTGGCAGAAGGTGAGCTCGCTCGATGCCTCGGCTCTCGATCCGGCGACCGCGTATGCAGCCATCGACGACCACCGTCTGGATGAATTCCATCCCCATGTGCTGCGGACCCACGACTACGGCAGGACATGGAAGGAGGTCGACTCCGGATTGCCGGCCGGTCAGTTCGTGCCCGTCGTTCGCGCGGATACCGTGCGCCACGGCTTGCTCTATGCCGGAACGTCGGAAGGCGTCTACCTGTCGCTGGACGACGGTGACCACTGGCAGACGCTGCAGCTCAACCTGCCGAAGGCGATGGTCAACGATCTTCTGATTCACGACCACGATCTCATCGCCGCGACCCAGGGCCGCTCGATCTGGGTGCTGGACGATGTGACGCCGCTGCGGCAGCTCTCGGCCGCCGTTCTGAGCTCTCCCGCGCATCTCTTCGCGCCCGAGGTCGCCTGGCGGGTTCATCCCAACAACAACAAGGACACGCCGCTGCCGCCCGAGACGCCGGAGGGACAGAATCCGCCGGCCGGCGCCGTGATCGACTACTGGCTGGGGAAGGACACGCAGGGACCGGTGACACTCGAGGTCTACAGCTTCACCGGCCAGCTCGTGCGCCGCTTCGCCTCCGATGAGGCCGAGCCGCGCATCCGTGCGGAGCGCTACTTCGACGAGGAGTGGCTGCGCCCCGCCGAGCGGCTCTCGGCAGCGCCCGGCATGCATCGTTTCGTGTGGAATCTGCGTTACGCGCGTCCGCAGGCGATTTCATACGACTATGCCATTGCCGCGGTGTTCGGCGAGGACACACCGACTGGCCTGGAAGGCCCATTCGTGCTGCCGGGCATCTACAACGTCGTGCTGAGCGTAGGCGGCCAACAGTATCGGGCGCCGCTCGTGGTGCAGCTCGACCCGCGCGTTCACACGAGCAGCGCCGACCTGCATACGCTCCTGACCTTCAGTCAGTCGCTCGATGCGGCGCTCGAGCGTGCAAGCGCCGCGTACGAGCCAAAGAAGGCCGCGCACGATGCGCTGGAGGCGGCGGCGCGGCAGCTCACCGCCAAACATGGCGATCGCACGCTGCTCAAGGCAGTCGAGAAGCTCCGCGATGCCACCGCGCAGCGCCACGACGAGAGCGACCTGGGCGCGATCAGCGGGCGAATCAGCGCCCTTGAAGCCGACGCCGAGTCGGCCGACCGGGCGCCGACCCCCGCCGACCAGCAGGTGTTCGAAGAGGAATCAAAGGCTCTGGATCAGGCAGTGCGCGCCTGGCACGAGAACCAGGCCGCGATCGCCAAGCTGAATCCGCGCCTGCAGCACGCCGGCATCCCGACAATCACCTGATCCCAAGTCCAATGCGTTGCAAAGCGGGCCAGGGCCGCTCCCTGGCCCGCGGCGAAAGGTGTAGGGTCTTGCGAAAATCGTCTCGACGATTTTCGCCAATCACTCAATAGGCATAGTACGGGCCGACGCCACCGGAGGTGTTCGCGCCTGCGAACGCAATGTATACGTTGCGCCCGAGGAAGAACGGAAAGCCGAAATCGAACGAGCACGACTGGTCCTGGCTCGCCGCGCTCATGCTCGTGCAATCGCTGGACTGCGCACCCATGCTCGCCCCCAGGTCCTTGAAAACGGTCCCTGACGATGAGTTGAAGAGGTTGTAGGCGTTGCCGATCGTGAAGTCAATCGTCGACTGCACGCCGTTCTGACCCATGGCGGTGGCGCTCAGGCTGAGCTCGGCGTTGGGACAGAACCAAGCATCCGGATTGTTGCGGTTGAAGCCCGGATAGCTGCTGCAGCTCTGCCCCGCCGGGATCGAGTCGTCGGCGAAGTAGTAGGCATTCGAGCCCGTGTCGAAGTACGAGTAGGGCAGGAACTGCTGCTGCCCGCTCTGCGTCGTGTAGGTGGCGCTGACGTCGCCATACGATGGACTTGCCGTGAGCATCGTGGTCGCATTGAGCATGTTGTTGCCCTGCGTGCCGATCCCGAATATCAGCGTGCCGGTCGCGGTGCTCGAGCCCTCCGGCACGGAGGGGAACTCCACGATCACTCCGTTGTTGTCGGTTTGGAAGAAGAACACCGGATCGGTGACCTGCGCGCTCTCCGCTATCGCGATCTCGGAGCAGGGGTTGGCCGGTGACCAGGTGCTTGCCGGGCACTGGTAGTAGAAGCCTGGATTCTGATTGCCG
Organism: Steroidobacteraceae bacterium; assembly: GCA_036278795.1. Lineage (GTDB taxonomy): Bacteria > Pseudomonadota > Gammaproteobacteria > Steroidobacterales > Steroidobacteraceae > 13-2-20CM-66-19. The sequence goes on from DASUKK010000021.1 coordinate 13,628, forward strand.
CTGACGGACGCGTCGCAGGCGGGGCCGCAGTCGTCGGCGAATACACCGATGCCGATGATGCCGTTGGCGCCAAAAGTAGAGACGGTATCCTCTTCCGAGCCGGTGCTCGAGCAGGCGGTTGGAATCTCCGACGTGGTGGTGCCCCCGGCGGTGCTCGATTGCGCGTACGCGGGATCACCCATGACCTGCATGGGCACGCTGCTCGCCGACTCGCCGCCGATCTGCACATCGGCGACCTTCACCGGTCCCCAGGTGAAGCCGTCCGCGAATTCCGTGCACTCGACGACGGAGTTGCCGCCGGGGGCCGTCTGCTGATGTAGGGCGGAGGCCAGGGAAGGGTTGAGAACCGAGGAGAGGATGCGCAACCCGTACGAGCCGGAGTCCACCTCGATGTGGTTGATCACCTGGCAGTTCGTCGTGCTTCCCGGCGCGCAGACGGTGACCGTGATGAAGGGCGTATCGACATCGTAGGAGACGGAAGGATCGGGACCGCTGTCCACGGTCATGGTGATGGTGTTGGTGGGAGTCCCGCCGCCCCCGCCGCTGCCATTGTTGCCGGGAGAGATGATGATGCCGCTGCCGGAGCCGCCACCGCAGCCGGCGAGGACGAGCAGGGCTTGAGCCAGGCCGATCAGAACGAGCTTGCGCACCTTTCCCTCGCTGCGGTTAGTGGAGATCGGAGATGGAGAGGTTCTGGGGGACGAGAGACGGCACATAGGCCAGACCGAAGTACTGCCGCATGTGCCCGCCCGCGTGCACCACGAGCGAGGGCGTGCGGATCTCCAGATGGTGGTGGCCGGCGCGCTGTCCCGTGGCGCGCTGGGCGTGCGCGGAGGTCCGGTACTGGGCGAAATACGTCCCGAGCGTCTGCTGCAGGTTGGGCATGGCGGGCCCGCTCCACCTCACGGCGAAAACCACACCGGAGGGCGATACGTATTCCCGCACGAGAACGCCGTTCGCCGCGGTGATCTCCTGGACGGAGTACCCGGCCTCCGAACGCGTACGAAGCTGCCCCTTCATGCTGACCCGGTCCGCTTGCACGGACGCAACCGTGTCCCCCAGTCCGGCCTGGGCGGGCCTCATGGCCCCTCCGGCGAGCAGCAGCGCCCCGAGCCCAAGCGCGACGGAAAGGGTCGATCCGAATGCTTTCATCTACCTCGACCTCGTATATCCCGGAAGAAAGGCCGGGCGCGTCTCCATCCAGCGCTGCGGCGCGGCTCAGGTTGACCGAGACCGCCGGCTCAGGTTGACCGAGACCGCCGTGGCCCAGCCAGGGGACGGTAGCACGAGTGCCCGGCCGGCGCGGCCGTCCTGGGTCACAGACCGCGATGAACCGATACTCTACCGGGGCGCAATGAAGGCTCCCGAACTGCGGCTATCGTGGACAGCGGCCGGGGCGTCCTATAGCATTCGCCCCCCCAAGTCGGAGCGGTAGTTCAGCTGGTTAGAATACCGGCCTGTCACGCCGGGGGTCGCGGGTTCGAGTCCCGTCCGCTCCGCCAGCTAATTTCCAGTGCGCGCTGCTGAACGCCGCTGAGGTCCGTAAGCCGCTGGAACATAGCGGCTTTTTTGCATCTGTGGCGTTCCGCCGCGTTCTGGGAATTTTGCTCTGGGGGTACGGATGCGGGTACGCACGTACTCCCCACGAAGTCCGACCGCCCCGAATTCCTGGCCGATAGCCGGCCCCGGACCGGCGCCCCGCTGCACTGGTCGTGTGCCGATCAATGCCGGCAATTCGGCCATCAAGGGCAGCTGCGCCAACGATCAAGCTGCCAGTCGGCGCGGTACCATCGTTGCCGCCCGGCACGGCTCGCGTGCGAGTTCTCCTGACACCGAGCGGAGTGTTGTTATGAGCGCGCCCGACATGCCTGCGTACCGCCAATCGATCGGGGCGGTGCTCAGTGCACAAGCCACCAGTGCAAAAGGCGGGTTGAGTAAGCGTGAGGCGACCGCGCGCCTCGAGCAGTACGGCAGGAATGAGCTGGCGGCGAAAAAGCCACTTCCCGCGTGGCGGCGTTTTCTTGCGCAGTTTCAAGACCCGCTGGTCGTCCTGCTGCTCGTCGCAACGGCGATCTCGGGGACACTGTGGTTGCTGGAACGCGATTCGGCATTGCCCTATGAGGCGATCGCCATCCTGGCCGTCGTGCTCCTGAATGCGGTGATGGGCTACGTGCAGCGCTCGCGCGCGGAGCAGGCGGTAGCGGCGCTTCGGCGGATTTCGGCGGCTCACGCCAATGTCATTCGTGATGGGGAACGCCAATCCATCGCGGCGAATGACCTCGTGCCCGGCGACGTCATCCTCATTGAAGAGGGCAACACGATTCCCGCGGACGCACGGCTCATCGGCTCGACTGCTTTGCAGACCGCCGAAGCGGCGCTCACTGGAGAGAGTCTGCCGGTCAGCAAATACATCGATCCCATTGCAGGCGAGGTCGGTGTGGGTGATCGCGAGAATATGGTCTTCAGCGGCACAGCGGTCACTCACGGCCACGGCCTCGGGGTGGTCACCGCAACGGGCATGCAAACCCAGCTGGGGCGGATAGCCGGGATGCTCCAAGGGGCACCCGAGCAAGCCACGCCCCTGCAGAAGGAGCTTGCTCGCATAGCGCGACGCCTTGGGATCGTCGTCATAATCATCGCGGGGGTCATGATCGCGACGATCATCCTCGTTGAGGATGTGCGTGGTTTTGCGGCTCTGTTCGATGTGCTCATCTTCGGTGTGGCGCTCGCGGTCGCCGCGGTGCCTGAGGGATTGCCGGCCGTGGTCACCGCGGTGCTGGCCCTGGGCGTGCAGCGCATGGCCAGGCGCAACGCCATCGTGCGGCATCTTGCGGCCGTCGAGACGCTGGGTTCAGCGGACGTCATCGCATCGGACAAGACAGGGACGCTCACGAAGAATGAAATGACGGTGAGGACAGTCGTGACGGCGAGCGGACGGGTGAGGTTCCGGGGTAGCGGCTATGCGCCTGAAGGGGAGGTGGTGATCGATCATGGGGGCGGGGCTCCCGCGGGAGCGATAATCGAGGGCGCCCTGCGTGAGGAGCTCGAGCGCGCGCTTTCCGTCGGTGACCGAGCCAATAACGCGACCCTTCAGGAAACGGATGGGCGCTGGACCGTGCTGGGTGACCCGACCGAAGGGGCACTGCTCGTTGCCGCACGCAAGGCGGGCCTTGCGAGCGAGGCACTCGATGCGCGGTTCAAGCGCGTTGGCGAGGTGCCGTTCTCGTCCGACCGGAAACTCATGACGACGGTCCACACCGATGCCGATCGGCAGGAGCGGCTGCTCGTTTTCACCAAGGGCGCGCCAGACGTTCTGCTTGCCCGCTGCTCGCACGAGTTGGCAGGTACACAGCCGAGGGGACTGGATGAGGCGCGCCGGAATCAGATCCTCGAGATCAACGAGGAACTCGCGCACGAAGCGTTGCGCACGCTCGGTGTCGCCTTTCGCACGTTGCCCCTGAGCGTGCTACAGGCGAGGGAGCCCGATGGAGACATCGAGCGGGAGCTGGTGTTTGCAGGGCTCGTCGGAATGATTGATCCGCCGCGCGCGGAAGCTGCGGACGCGGTCGCGCGTGCCAAAGGGGCGGGCATCCGTCCGATGATGATCACCGGAGATCATCCGGTCACCGCCGCAGTGATCGCTGCGGAACTCGGGATCGTCGACAACGGACGAGCGGTCGCCGGTGCCGAGCTCGAAAAGATGTCGGAGGAGGCGCTGCGCCGCACGGTGCGCGAAGTCTCGGTCTACGCGCGTGTCAATCCGGATCACAAGCTGCGCATCGTGCGCGCCTTACAGCAGGAAGGGGCGATCGTCGCGATGACCGGCGATGGGGTAAACGATGCGCCAGCGCTGAAAACGGCGGATATCGGGGTCGCGATGGGCATCACCGGCACCGATGTCTCGAGACAAGCCGCCGACATCGTGCTGACGGATGATAATTTCGCTTCCATCGTCGCTGCTGTCGAGGAAGGCCGCGCGATCTTCGCCAACATCAGAAAATTCCTGCGCTATCTGCTGTCTTCGAACATCGGCGAAGTGATGACGATGTTCTTCGGTGTGCTCCTGGCCGATGCGCTTGGGATTCCCGCGGCGGGAAGGGGCGGCCTGGCATTGCCGCTGCTCGCCACACAGATTCTGTGGATCAACCTCGTGACTGACGGTGCGCCTGCCCTGGCGCTTGGGATGGATCCCGCGGATGCCGACGCGATGCGTCAGCCGCCTCGGCCGCATGGTGAAGGCGTGGTGACCCGATCGATGTGGATGGGCATTCTCTTCGTCGGCACGATTATGGCGACAGGTACCTTGCTGGTGCTCGATGCGAGCCTGCCTGGCGGCTTTATCGAAGGCTCGGGGACACTCCGCTACGGGCAGACGATGGCCTTCACGACACTGGTGCTCTTCTCGATGTTTACGGTCTTCAACTCGCGTTCCGATGAGCGCAGTGCGTTCGCTCAACTTTGCTGCAACAAGTGGCTCTGGGGCGCCGTGCTCGCGTCCCTCGCACTGCAGGCCGCCGTCATCTACGTCCCGTTTCTACAGCAGGCTTTTTCGACCGTGGCGTTGACTCCGGGCGACTGGCTGCGGTGTATGGCTGTCGCAAGCTCGGTCCTGTGGTTGCGCGAGCTGTCGAAACTCATTCGACGGCAGGTGGTGCGTGCCGATCCGGCCGGAGCAAGGTGAATGTGATGATCGCCGCAAGAGCCAGGCATGCGGCGGTGATGAGGGCACTGATGAGATGTATCGCCCATGATGCCCCGGCAATCCGCGATACGGGCGAGTGGATGAGCCATTATCGTCGACAGCGTGCTCGTGCGCCCGGGCGCACGGGTTGCAGCCGACGGCATCGTGCGAAGCGGGGGAGCGGCCTCGACGGGGCAATGATCACGCGGCGCCCAGATGCGCGTTGTCCAGGGGCGGCGCCGGGGAGAGGCCGCTCACCTCCAGGATCTCCTGTTCGTCGAGGGTTTCGTGGGCGAGCAAGGCTTGCACCAAGGCGTCGAGCTGCTTGCGGTGTGTGCGTAGGAGCTTCACTGCCTGGGCGTGACTCTCACGGATGATCGCGCTGACTTCAGCGTCGATCGTGCGGGCCGTCTCCTCGCTGAACGGGCTTGGGCCAGCGACGCTCCCGCCCAGATACGGATTCTGTCGAGGTGTGAGCTGAACCGTGCCGAGCTTGTCGCTCATGCCCCAGCGCGTAACCATGTTACGGGCGAGGTTGGTCGCCTGCTCGATATCGCTCTCGGCGCCGGTGGTCCGCGTGCCATACACGATCTCCTCCGCGGCACGCCCTCCCAGCATGCCGATGATGCGTGCCCGCAGATATGCTTCTGGATAGTTGTAGCGATCACTCGCCGGGCGCTGGTACGTCACTCCTAGTGCTTGCCCGCGCGGAACGATGCTCACCCGGTGCACGGGGTCGGCGCCGGGTACGAGCAGGCCGAGAACGGCATGACCACTTTCGTGATAGGCGATCCGTTCGCGATCCTCCTGGCTCAGGAGGATGGGGCGTTCGGGGCCGAGCACGATCTTCTCGAGCGCATCCAGAAAATCCTTTTGTCGCACCTCATTCTGGTCGCGCCGCGCAGCGAGCAGAGCCGCCTCGTTGACGAGATTCTTGAGATCCGCCCCGGTAAGCCCTGGCGTCGCCGCGGCCAGCTCCGTAAGACTCACATCCTGCGCCATGGGTACACGGCGCGTATGAACCTTCAGTATCGCTTCGCGGCCGATCTTGTCCGGCAGGTTCACGACGACTCGGCGATCGAAGCGGCCGGGCCGCAGCAGCGCCTTGTCGAGCACCTCGGGCTGGTTGGTCGCGGCCAGTACGATGATGCCTTCGCGACTGGAAAAGCCGTCCATTTCGGTGAGGATTTGGTTCAGCGTCTGCTCCTGTTCACTTGCGCCACCGAGCGCCATCTGCCCGCGTGCGCGGCCGATGGAGTCGAGCTCGTCGATGAAGATGATGGCCGGCGCGTGCTCGCGGGCCTGCTTGAATAGATCGCGCACCCGCGCGGCGCCCACGCCTACGATCATCTCCACGAACTCCGAGGCGCTCATGGAGAAGAACGGTACACCGGCCTCGCCCGCGACCGCCCTGGCGAGCAGCGTTTTACCGGTCCCCGGGGCTCCTACGAGCAATACGCCTTTCGGAGCCGTGCCCCCCAGGCGGGTGTATTTCTCGGGCGCCTTCAGGAACTCTACGATCTCGATCAGCTCGTTTTCGGCCTCGTCGATGCCCGCGACATCCTCGAACGTGACTTTGACATCGCGGCCGGAGTCGTAGCGACGCGCCTTGCTCGCGCCGATCCCCATGAGGCCGCCACCGAGGCCGCCGCCTTTCTGCGTCGCCCGTCGGAATATCCACACGTAGAAGCCGATGATCAACAGCGCCGGCCCAAAACCGTACAGCAGTGTCACCCAAGGGCTTCCACCGGACTCGATGGGCACCGCGCTGATCTCGACGTCGTGCTCGATCAGCAGCGTTTCGAGTCCGGGGTCCACGAAGGCGGGGAGGGTTGTCTTGAACGCGTTGGCCGTTCGCGGCGCGCCGTGAGCGACTCCGCGTGCATCGGTAGCGCGCCCGCTACGGTTTTCCGGCGGGTAGGTCACGGCTTTTTTGAACCGGCCCTCGATGACCTCACCTTTGCTGTAGATCGATTCGACGTTGTTGGCCAGAACCTGCTCTTTGAACACGGTGTAGGGGACGACGAGCGGCGCTTCGGCGCCCGGTGCGAGAAAACGCGTGACCACGAAATTCACGCCGAGAACGAGCAGGAATATCAGCCACGTCCTGCGCGGCGGCCAGGTCGCAGGCGGCGCGCGTTGTGGCCCGTGCTCGCGCTTGCGATCCGCTGACGGTGGTGCGGACCGGCGTTCAGCCGGAAATCTCGGCCATTTCATGCTCGTATCGCCTCAGCTTTGCACGCGATAGGGCGTCAGAAACCATGGCCCGATCGCGCAGCTTCGTTCGTACTATGACTATGAACGTGCGCGCGACATGCCGAGGCTCGGCCGCGAGAGTGGCACCCCGAGGCTCACAGAAAAATCGCCGTCGGCACATACGGAGTGTGCACCAAGTGCGGCGGAGAGATGCACATTGCGAACGACCGCTCGCAATATGCATCGGCCAAGCGTTGCATCGGCCGTCAGCACGAGCTGGGGCGGAAGCGGGTTTCATGGTGCTGAGCGCGGCAGCGGGTTTTCGGCGCGGAGAGCGTGACCGCCGCGACTCGCCGGAGCGATTACGATAAGGAGCGCTCGCGCGCCGTGGCGGCCGTGGCAGCCAACCTCGAGGCGGCGCCCGAGCCGCGTGTCGTGGCCGAAGAGAATCGCGCGAGCCATCGAAATCGAAGGCTACACCCCGGATCCGCTTGCTTGCGCCACGGTCGCGAGCCGCGCGCGAGGTGTCCCGTGTGCCTCGGCAAGACAGGCATCGACGGCCTGGCGAAGGGAGCTGACGTAGTAGTCGGCTCCGGCTTGGGCTCGCAGCGCCGAGTCTTCCAGGCTGGGGTCCTGTGACGGCCAGAGGCCGACCAGCAGCGGTGTCTCGGGCAGGCGCTTGCGCAGCCGCAGCAGCAGATACCGTAAGTGCGCAGGATTGCCGCCGATGTCAATGTATGAGATGCATGCCATCGCGACTTCCTGGACATCGAGTGCTCCAATATGGGTGCGGGAGACCGCCTCGTACGGCACGACTCTCGCACCGAGCCTGTGCTTGCGGAGTAACTGCGCGAGCATGCATGCGGCCGCCTCATCGAGCGATCCGCGACCCGCAATGCACAGCACCGGCGCGTCTGCTTGCCACGATGGCGTCAGCTCACCCGCATCGAGGTGCTGGATTGACGGCGCTTTTCGAGCGCCGGATTCCGCAGCCACTGCTTCCTTCGCCTCGTCTGCCGGTGGCACATCGTCATATTTGTCCAGATCCTCGATCAGCTCTTTGATCGAGGCTTTGACGTGCTCGGCCTTCGTGGCGGACAGCTCACCGCGCGCAACGTCGTTGGCGGCGAGCTGCAGTCCTTTGAGCGCAACTTCATCGTAGTATGAGGAGAGGGTCTCATCGGCGAGGTAGCGCTCGGCCTGCGCCTCGACCTCGTCCGGATCGTCGGCGAGAATGCGCTGATAGAAGCTTTCTTCAGGAGTGAGTGCCGGGCGATCGCCGAGCAGTACCGCGAGAAAATCGAGGCGCTCGGCATGGCGGCCCAGCACGACGACGCACAGCGTGAGCGGGGTGGAGATGATCAGACCGATCGGTCCCCAAATCCAGGTCCAGAATATCGCCGCGATGACGACCGCGAGCGGCGAGAGGCCCGTGCTGTGGCCATAGATCAGCGGTTCCACGAACTGGCCCATCGCCAGCTCCGTGATTCCGTAGAGCACTGCCGTCCAGATCATCATCGTCCAGCCGGGCCCGACCGCGGCCGCCAGCACCAACGCCAACAGTGCAGCGATCCAGGAGCCGACATAAGGGACGAAGCGCAGCAGCGCGCTCACGATGCCCAAGAGCATCGGGTTGGGCACGCCGATGAAGTAGAGGCCGGTCCCGACAATCACGCCAAAGCCGGTATTGATGCCTAACTGAGTCAGGAAGTAACGACTGAGCCGCCGCCCCGCGTCGTTGATCGCCACCGTCGTGCGGCGGAGGTCCTTTGAGCCAAAGAGCCGAATGGCGCGATCACGCAGATCTTCCCTTTGCAGCAACGTAAAGATGGTCACCACCAGGATGATGCCGGCCGTCAGGGCGGGCGAGAGGATGGGGAGGAGTACCGCCTCGCCTATCTGTAGTGCCGTCGGCGCGGGCTGCATCACGATTACGGGAAGAGGTTTGCGCTGCCGCGCGGTCGACCCGGTCGCGCCGGGCGCCCGGCTCCCAGCCGACTGCCCGCCCGCGGCCTTGAGCTGATTGCCGATTCTTTCCACCTTTGCCGTGAGCTGGTTGACGGTGGCGCTGCGGAAGTGGCGCAGCTTATTCTCGACCGTGCTCTGGTACTGCGGCAGCTGCCGGCTGATGTGCCCCACCTGGGTGCCGATCGCGGTGCCGAGGGCGACGATGATACCGAGCGCCAGGATCACTGCCAGCAGCACCGACACGATGCGGCCGAGCCACAAGCGGCGCAGCAGCTCGACCAGCGGCGTGAGCACGAAGCTCAGCAACATCGCGAGCGTGACTGGCATCAACACCTCGCGCCCGAAATAAAGAGCGGCCACGACGACTACCGCGACAACAACACCCGTCAGCGTCGACAGGCCGGGCGTCCCAGCGGGCGGCACCGGCGGCAGCGAGGCGGGTTGCGTTGGCTGCAAAGCGCTTGGCATGCGGGTTGTCCTGAACGGAAGCTGGGCGCCGGCGCGCGCAGAGAATGTTCCGGGGCGTTCCCACTATACAGCGTCAGGGTCAGGGCCGGGGGGCACTGCCGGAGGATATTCTAACGCTGCCTTGGGCAACGCCTCCTCAGTGTCTGGTGATCCACCAGCGGCGCTTCAGGAAAGCGGGCCCTCGACCACTTCCTGGAATTTGCCAAGGATCATGCCCCACCCCCGATCCATCGATGTGATTGTCTCTGCGACCTTGGGTGTATCGCCCATCCGATCGAGATGACGGTGTTCGAACTCGACGCGGGTGCGGCCGTCGTCGAGCGCAATGAACTTCACCTCGACTTCGGTCAGCAGGTCAGGGACATAACCCCATTCGTGGCTGATCCTCCACGCCAGGATCAGGCGATGCGGCGGCTCCCAAACGAGCACGTCTCCCCAGGCTCCTTCCAGACCATTCTCGTGCGTGCTGTACCAGCGCCCTCCAACGCCCGGCTCGATCGTCGCGCGAACAAGCGGAGAGGTGCCTATGTAGTGCGTACGCGGCCACCAACGGTCGAACCTTGCGGTGAAGACCTCGAAAGCCTTTTCTGGCGTCGCGCGCACAATCAGCGTCTTGCGGATCGGGGCGGCTCGGATGCTGCGGTTCACTCAGTCCCCTCCGGGTTCGGTCTCAGACTCGTCTCGTTCTACCTCGGCCTGGAAGGCCAGCAACGCTGCCTCCCAGAACTGATCGAGCCAAGCGCGCATTTGACCGAGTCCACTCGGATCGACCCGATACACCCGTCGCGTCCCATGCGCCTGATCGGTCACGAGGCCAGCGTCCTTCAGGACCTTCAGGTGCTGCGAAACCGCGGGGCGGCTGACGGGGAAGTCCTTGGCGATCTCGCCGACAGAACGGGGCCCGTGCGCCAAGCGCTCGAATACTTTCCGCCGAGTTGGGTCGCCCAGCGCTGCAAAGGCATTTCGGTAACTCACGGCTCGCCAACCCTCGGTCGGCTCAAGCTCTTCGGGCGAGATTGTCTCGAATGTAGCCGGCGCCGAGGAGAAGGACGAGCACACCACTGAAAATGGTGGGCGCCGGGAAGAGGAAGCGCTGGGCGATCACAAGCCCGCCGACCTGGCTGGCGAACAGCGCCCCTGCGACAGGCGAAAGCGCGCGGCGTTCCTGCGACGACTTGCCGCCCAGAAACCAGGCGACCACCATCGAGAACAGGAAGAAAACCGTGTCGAAGTAGCCGAAAGCCAGGTAGAAGTTGTACCAACTGGTGCGCGCGCCCTGAGCGACGACTCCGACGGACCGCATCATCCCCACCACCTGGTCGCTCGCGGGTCCAAAGCGAGGAGTGTTGGCCAGCGCACCAAACGTGTGGCCGAGCGCAAACAGTCCCAAGGCATAGGACGCGAGCCGAGAGAAGTTGAAGTAGCGTTGCAGGGCTGATCCGCGCGTCGACACTTGCCTATTCACTGTGAGGCCCCTCTAGTCTTCATTTCATCCCCGATTCGGATGTGTCAGTTCGCTCGACCCATCCCGACGCTGCGCAGGTGAGGCAGTCGCGCCTCGGCGCTGAGTAACCCCTGCAATGGCGGGAATTGGTTGGCGTAAGGAGACTGTAAGCTAATACTTACTGTAAGTAAATACTTACTTATGAGGATATGGGGGCAAACGTGAAATTGCCCGACGGGTCGGGTACTTTCCCGCCCGCCCTGGATCGCTTTGGCCTCATCGGTGCGTGCCCGCGGCTTTGGTACAATCCGCGCACCTGGCCGCCCGCACCCGTTCGGTGGGTATGGCTCGGGGGGGAAACAGAAGATCCGGCGGATCTTCCGTCCTTTGTTTTCAACAAGTTGGCAGGGCTCTCAAGTCCCGTCCGCTCCGCCACCCTACCTGCCGATCATGCTGCAGAAAATCACCGATACCATCGATACGCACAAGTGGCTGTGGTACAGCATCCTGGGTGCGCTCGCGCTCGTATTCGCCGCCTGGGGCGCGTACGGCATCGTCAATCTGAATTTCAGCACCTCGAGCTATGCGGCCGAGGCCGGGGGCCAGACCATCTCGCTCGACCAGGCGCGCAACGCCTGGCTGCGGGCGCAGGGCCAGCTTCAGGAGCAGTACGGCGGCAATATTCCGCCGGCCGTGCAGAAGAGCACGCAGGACCAGGTCCTCGAGGGGCTGATCACCGACACGCTGATATCCGAGCACAGCGAGAAGCTCGGCTATCGCGTCGGTGATGCGGAGCTCATTGCCGCGATCCGCCAAGAGCCGGCCTTCCAGATCGCCGGGCAGTACTCGCCGGATGCCGCGAAGGAAATTCTCGCCCAGAGCCGCCTGACGATCGACCAGTACAAGGACGAGAAGCGCAGCGACCTGCGGCGCGTGCAGCTTCTCGGCGGCATTGTCACCTCGGAATTCGTGACGCCCACGGAAGCCGCCCGTGCGCAGGCTCTGCGTGACGAAGAGCGGGAGGTTCAGTACGCGATCGTCCCAGCCGACCGCTACAAGAGCGATGCCCCGATCGATGCGGCGGCCATCGATGCCTACTACAAGGCGCATCAGGCCGACTACCTCGTCCCGGAATCGGTCGACCTGCGCTATGCGCAGCTCACCCTGGCCCAGGTGGCCAGCACGCAGACCGTCTCCGACGCCGATGTGCAAGCGGCCTACCAGAAGCAGAAGAGCCGCTTCGTCCTTCCGGAGCGGCGCCAGGCAAGCCATATTCTCATTCCGTTCGGCAAGGACCCGGCCGCAGCTCTGAAGCAGGCCAACCAGGTGCTCGCCCTCGCCAAATCGGGGCAGGACTTCGCCGCGCTCGCCAAGAAGTACTCGCAGGATCCGGGCTCCGCCAAGAACGGCGGCAGTCTCGGCTGGATCGACCGCAACGGCTTCGTCGCGCCATTCGCCGATGCGCTCTTCGGCATCAAGTCGGTCGGCGAGATCGTCGGGCCGGTGAAGTCCCAGTACGGCTACCACATCATTCGGCTCGATGGGATCCAGCCGGGCAGGACCAAGACCCTCGCTGAGGCGCGTCCAGAGCTCGAGACGCAGCTCAAGCAAAGCGAGGCGACGAACCGCTTCGGTGACATCGAGGACAACCTGCAAAACAGGCTGCAGGACCCGGGCGTGACGCTCGCGAGCCTGGCCAAGGAATTCAACCTGACGACCGGCGAGGTACCTGAGTTCCTGCAGGGCAAGGGCGGCGCGCCGCTCGGCGAGGCGAAGCCCCTGCAGAGCATGGTGTTCGGCAGCAGCGCCATCGCGGCGAATACGCTCGGCGGCCCGGTCATTCTCGGCAACGACAGGATGGCAATCTTCGAGATCGCGGCCCGGCATCCTCCGCACGTGAAGCCGCTCACTGAGGTCCGCGACAGCATCGTTGCGGCTCTGCAGAAGCAGCGCGAGACGGATGCCGCGTTGGCTGCCGCGAACACCGCGCGCACCCGGCTGCAGTCAGGCACCCCATTCGCTCAGATTGGCAAGGACCTCAAAATCGCCGTGGAACCTGCGAAATTCGTCGGCCGCGGCGACCCGTCCGTTCCGGCGGAGATCCTGTCCGTGGCGTTCGATGCGCCGAAGCCGGTCCAGGGTCCGGTGTACCAGGCGGTGACGCTGCAAAACGGCGGGGCTGCGCTGGTCGCGGTCACCAAGGTCCGCAATGGCGCGCAAACCAACAAGTACCTCGAGCAGGCGCTGCAACAGCAGGAGGTCCAGCGCAAAGGCGATGCCGCCGCGCGCGGCTACGTGGCGCAGCTACGCGCGACGTCCAAGGTGAGCAAGAACCCCGACGCCTTCCAGTAACCCGGCCTGCGGGGAGGGCTCAGCTCTCCGCTTCCTGGGGAAAGCTCATCCCCACGGTACTGAAGCCGCTGTCGACATAGAGGATCTCCCCGGTGATCCCGGCGGCGAGATCCGAGCAGAGGAATGCGGCGGCGTTGCCGACATCTTCCGGGGTGACGTTGCGCCGCAACGGCGCCACCTCCGCGACCCGGCTCAACATCTTGCGAAAGCCGGTGATGCCTGCCGCGGCGAGCGTCTTGATGGGACCCGCTGAGATGGCGTTGACCCGGATCCCCTGGGGACCCAGGTCCGCTGCCAGGAACCGCACGTTGGCCTCGAGACTCGCCTTGGCGAGCCCCATGACGTTGTAGCTCGGGATGGAGCGGACGGCACCCAGATAGGACAGGGTGAGCAGGGCTCCGGACCGGCCCGCCATCAGCGGTGCCGCACCGCGCGCCAGAGCCATGAAACTGTAGCTGGAGACGTCGTGGGCGATGCGGAAGGCCTCGCGGGTCGTGCTCTCCACGAACCCGCCGGCGAGCGCTTCGCGAGGCGCAAACGCCACGGCGTGAATCACGATATCGAGGTTGCCCCACTCGCGCTTCAGCAGATCGAACGCCGCATCGATCTGGCCGTCGACCGTCACGTCGAGGGGCATCGTGAGCCGAGAGCCTACCGACTGAGCCAGCGGCTCGACGCGCTCCTTCATCTTGTCGTTGACGTACGAGAAGGCGAGCTCCGCGCCTTCGCGATGCATCGCCTGCGCGATGCCCCACGCGATCGAGCGGTCGGTCGCGACGCCGACGATGAATGCGCGCTTACCTGAGAGAAATCCCATGCCGGAGCCTGCCCAAGGTGAGGGAAAGGCGCCAGTTTAGACGAATCCGGCCGCGGTCAAATGCCGGTATTCGCCACGTGGATGGTGAGCTTCTGTCCCGCCAGCAGAGGCGTGTGCAGTTTGATCGCGTTCCAGGCCAGGATCTGGCCGACTTTCACCTGGAAAAGATGGGCAATCCGCCAGAGCGTGTCACCCGCGCGCACCGTGTAAACCACGTTGCGGGTGTCGCTGTCGTCCGCCGCCGTGTCCTGCGAGGTGGCCGCCGCCACGCTGGATGACTTGTGGTGTGGCGCGTGCGTGTAGAGCTTCAGGCGCTGGCCCGGCCTCAGCACCTCCCCGCGCGAGATTCCGTTGAGGTGTGCCAGCGTCTTGGCGCTCATGCCATGCCGGCGGGCGATCGACCACAGGGTGTCACCGGACCGCACCCGCACCACCTGGAACCGCAGCTCGCCATGATGCTCGACGGGCACATTGGCATAGAGCCTGAGCTTCTCACCGGGCCTCAAGATGTGATGCACGGAGATCCCATTCATCCGGGCCAGGGTGCGCGTGCTCATGCGGTAGTGGCGTGCGATGCTCCAGAGAGTGTCTCCGCGCCGCACGACCTGGAACTGCACGTAGCGGCCCCACCGGGCGCGGCCATCCACGCGCGCGGCGGCAAGGCGCACGTTCTCCGGCAGAGTGTAGGTCGTAGCCGGAACTTCGATGTCTTCCCCGACGGTGAGCCGACCGGCCGGCAGGGTGTTGAGTTTGCGCAGGATCTCCACGCTCGTCTTGAAGTGCCGCGCCACCGAATAGATCGAGTCGTGACGCTTGACCTCGTAGTGCTCGAGGCCCATGCGCTCATCAGCGGTGAGCTCCGCGACGTTCTGCGTGAAGACGGGCGCGGCATTGACTGGCATCAGCAGATAGAACGGACCCGTCGGATCGGTGGCCCAGCGGTGGAAGGCGGGGTTGAGGTCGTAGACTTCTTCCGCGGTGATGCCGGCGATCTGCGCCGCCACCTGCATATTGATCTGACCGTCGGTCGGCACCCGCTCGAAGTAGGGCTCATTGGGAATCGGGCTGAATTCCAGCCCGAATTTCGCGGGGTCGGTCACCAGGCGCTTCATCGCGAGGAGCTTCGGCACGTAGGCCTCCGTCTCCCGCGGCAGGTGCAGGTGCCAGAAATCGATCGGGCGGTGCTCGGCCTGATTCACCTGCACGGCGTGCTCGACTGCGAGCTCGCCGCAATTGTAGGACGCCACGGCGAGCAGCCAGTCGCCGTTGAACTCATCGTGCAGCGCCTGCAGGTAATCGAGGGCCGCGTTGGTGGAGGCCACGATGTCGCGGCGGCCGTCGTACCACCAGTCCTGCTTCAGGCCGAAGCGCGAGCCGGTGGCCGGAATGAACTGCCAGAGGCCCGCAGCCCGCGCGCGGGAATAGGCATAAGGCTCGAACGCGCTCTCGATGATCGGCAGGAGCGCGAGCTCGAGCGGCATGTGCCGTGCCTCGAGCTGCGTGACGATGTAGTACAGGTACATGTCCGCGCGCCCGAAGGCGCGCTGCAGGTAATCGGGATGGGAGGCGTACCAGTTGAGCTGCCGGTCGATCGCGGACTGATCCGGATCCGGAAAGACGAACCCGGTGCGAATCCGATCGAAGAGGTCGGCATACTGCGCGGGGGCGAGGGTGGCCGGCTGCTCGGGCGGCGGCGGTGCCGGCGGGGGAGATGGAGTCTCCGCCTCGGCCGGCGGGCTGGCGGCGGGCGGCGGCACGACGGCCTGCGGGGGCTGCTGCGCGGGCAGCGGCTGGCGGCTGGCGCAGGCGGCAAGCGCCGCAAGAGCCGCGATGAGCAGCGCAAAACGAATGGCTCGAACACTTTCCGTCAAGTTCCCGACCCTCTGAAAGGCATGCTAACTTCTTCTCGCACTGGCGCGGAGGCGCCCGCGGCCTAAAAGCATCCGACCTTACATATTTGGACAGGGAAATTTAACCGGTAACTTCACACTATTGCCAGCACTTCATGGCCCCGACGCACAAATCTCAATTCCAGGAGCCGCACGCCGCGCGGCTTGCCTGGTGGGCGAGCCCCATCGGTGGGGCGCTCATCGCCGCGGAATCGCAGCTTCTCGGCGAAGCGCTAGAGGATGTGTTTGGCTGGGAGCTGCTGCAGATCGGCGCCTGGGGCGGCGGGCGGGAGTTGTTGTCCGGCGCACGGACGCGCCATCAGGCCATCGTCGCTCCGCCCGGCCTGTCGTCAAGTGCAGACATCCGCGGGCGGCCCACCCACCTGCCGATCATCAGCGATTCGATCGATGCGGTCCTGCTGCCGCACATCCTCGAGTTCGCCACTGATCCGTATGCCATCGTGCGTGAGGCGGACCGCGTGCTCGTCGGCGAGGGACGCTTGCTGGTGCTCGGGTTTCGGCCATGGAGCCTCTGGGGCGTACGTGCGCGCTGGAGCCGCAACGGTTTTCCGCCGGGCATGCGGCGCGTACTCTCCGAAAGAAGGATCCGCGAATGGCTGGTGCTGCTCGGGTATGAAGTAGTATCGGCGCAGCATTATTTGTTCCGCGGCCCGTGGAGCGGCGGGCTCGCCGCGGGCCATGAGATGGGCTATGGCACGGGGCGGATGCTGCGGCGCGGACTCACTTATCCGCTGCCGGCCAACGCCTATCTGCTCAAAGCGCGCAAGCGCGTCTACACGCTGACACCCATCCGGCCGCGATTCCGGGAGCGGCCCGCGGTCCTCGGCGGTCTCGTCAAACCCACCACGCGCGCGCGTGAGATGTGAGTCGAACGGATACATGTGAATACAACGAGTGAGGGAACCGCGGGTGTCGTGGAAATTTATACCGACGGCGCGTGCCGCGGCAATCCGGGGCCCGGCGGCTGGGCCGCGTTGCTGAGTTTCGGCGGACGCGAGAAGGAGCTCGCCGGCGCGGAGGCGCTGACGACCAACAACCGCATGGAGCTGACCGCCGTCATCCGCGCCCTGGAGGCGTTGAAGCGACCCGTGCCGGTGCGTGTGTATACCGACTCCCAGTATGTGCGGCGCGGGATCCTGGAATGGGTGAGTGCGTGGAAGGCGCGGGGTTGGCGCACGGCGGACAAGAAGCCGGTGAAGAACCAGGATCTGTGGGAGCGGCTGGATGAGCTGGCGGCCGGCCATTCCATCGAGTGGCACTGGGTTCCGGGTCACGCGGGCGTGCCGGGCAACGAGCGGGTCGACCGCCTCGCCAATGAAGCCATTGACGCGATGGCGTCACACTAGCCTGCGCAAAGGCTGATAGACTTCAATTCCATGCGCCAGATCGTTCTCGACACCGAGACCACGGGTCTCGAGCCCTCGCTCGGACACCGCATCATCGAGATCGGCTGCGTGGAGCTCCTCAACCGGCGGGTCACCGGGCGCACCTTCCACCGCTACTTGAATCCGGAGCGCGACATTGACCTCGGCGCGGAGGCGGTCCATGGCCTGCAGCGCCAGGACCTGGCGCGCCAGCCGCGATTCATGGAGGTCGCGGACGAGCTCCTCGAGTTCATCGGCGGCTCGGAGCTGGTGATCCACAACGCGGAATTCGACGTCGGCTTCCTCGACGCGGAGCTGCGCCGTGCCGGCCGCTCTGTGGTGATGAGTGAGTTCTGCCGCGTTCTCGACACGCTGGTGCTCGCACGGGAGATGCATCCCGGGCAGCGCAACAACCTGGATGCGCTCTGCAAGCGCTACAACGTCGACAACTCGCGCCGCGAGCTGCACGGGGCGCTGCTCGACGCGCGCATTCTCGCCGACGTCTATCTGGCAATGACCGGCGGCCAGGGAGCGCTCGCGCTCACTGAAAACATCGCCGGCACCGCCGCCCTCGGGGCGGGTCAGATCCGGGCGCTGGTGCGCCCGCCCGCGCCGCTGCGCGTCATCTCCGCCACGGAGCAGGAATTGCGCGCACACCGTGATATGTTGGCACTCATCGCCAAGTCGAGTGGCGGGCGTTGTCTCTGGCCCGCCGCCGGGAATGACCCGGTTGCCGAAGCCTATCGAGCCTGAGGGGGTTCATGTTTCATCTGCGTAAGTGCCGCATCGGCGTGGTCGGTCTGGGCTATGTCGGCCTGCCGCTCGCCGTGGAATTCGGCAAGCATTTCGACACGCTGGGATTCGACATCAAGCCGCACCGCATCGCGGAGCTCGCCAGCGGCCGCGACAGCACGCTGGAGGTCTCGCGGGCGGAGCTCAAGGCCGCCTCGCGCCTCACCTTCAGCACGGACCTGGCGGACCTGAAGCGCTGCCGCGTCTTCATCGTGACGGTGCCCACGCCAATCGATGAGTACAAGCGGCCCGACCTGACGCCGCTTATCAAGGCGAGCGAGACGGTCGGCAAAGTGCTCACCAAGGGCGCGGCCGTCGTGTACGAGTCCACCGTGTACCCCGGATGCACCGAGGAGGTCTGTGTCCCGATCCTGGAGAGAGAGTCGGGTCTGAAGTTCAACCGGGACTTCTTCGTCGGCTACAGCCCGGAGCGCATCAATCCCGGCGACAAGCAGCACCGGCTGACGACCATCAAGAAGATCACGTCGGGCTCGACGCCCGAGGCCGCGGAATTCGTCGACAAGCTCTACGGAAGCATCATCAGCGCGGGCACGCACAGAGCATCGAGCATCAGGGTGGCCGAGGCCGCGAAGGTCATCGAGAACACCCAGCGTGACGTCAACATCGCCCTGATCAACGAGCTGGCGCTCATCTTCAATCGCCTGGGGCTGGATACCGAGGAGGTATTGAATGCCGCCGGGAGCAAGTGGAACTTCCTGCCCTTCAGGCCGGGTCTCGTGGGCGGCCACTGCATCGGGGTCGATCCGTACTACCTCACCCACAAGGCGCAGTCGATCGGCTATCACCCGGAGATGATCCTCGCCGGGCGGCGGCTCAACGACAACATGGCGCTCTACGTCGCCGGCGAGATCATCAAGCTCATGACGGCTAAGCGCATCCACGTCAAGGGGGCCCGTACGCTGGTACTCGGCATGACGTTCAAGGAGAACTGCCCCGACATCCGCAACTCCAAGGTCATCGATGTGGTGCGGGAGCTCGAGAAGTACGGCGCGGAAGTCGACATCTACGACCCGTGGGCCGACGGTCAGGAGTGCCGCCACGAGTACGGTGTGCGCCCCATCAGGACTCTGACGCCGAGAACCTACGATGCCGCCGTGGTGGCCGTGGCGCACCGGGAATTCCATGACATCGGGGCCGAGGGAGTGCGGCGTCTCTGCAAGAAAAATCACGTGCTCTACGACATCAAGCACGTCTTCCGCGCCGCGGAGGTGGACGGCCGCCTATGAAGATCCTCGTGACGGGCGCGGCCGGCTTCATCGGCTATCACACGGCGCTGAATCTGCTGGCGCGCGGCCATGAGATCGTCGGCCTCGACAATCTCAACGAGTACTACGACGTCACGTTGAAGCACGCGCGGCTCGACCGTCTGCAGCAGAAGGCGGGCTTTCGCTTCGTGAAGCTGGATCTGGCCGATGACGCAGGGATGAAGGATCTCTTCGCGCGCGAGAAGCTCGATCGCGTCGTGCATCTCGCCGCCCAGGCCGGGGTGCGCTACTCGCTGCAGAACCCCCACAGCTACGTGCACAGCAACGTCACGGGCACGTTGAACGTCCTCGAGGGCTGCCGGCACAACGGCGTCGAGCACCTGGTCTACGCCTCGACCAGCTCCGTCTATGGCGCCAATACCGACATGCCGTTCTCGCCGCATCGGATCGCGGATCATCCGCTGACGATCTATGCCGCCACGAAGCGCGCCAACGAGCTGATGGCGCATACGTATTCCTCGCTCTTCAAGCTGCCGACGACGGGCCTGCGCTTCTTCACCGTATATGGTCCCTGGGGGCGCCCCGACATGGCGCTCTTCCTCTTCACGCGCAACATCCTGGAAGGGAAGCCCATCGACGTCTTCAACAATGGCCACCACCGGCGTGACTTCACGTACGTGGAGGACATCGCGGAGGGCGTGGCGCGTGCCTGCGAGCAGGTGGCGCAGCCCTCGCCCGACTGGGACAGCGCCGCACCCGACCCGGCAACCAGCCGCTCGCCTTTCCGGATCTACAACATCGGCAATCACCAGCCGGTGGAGCTCATGCGCTACATCGAGGTGATCGAGGAGTGCCTGGGCCGCAAGGCGCAGAAGAACTTCCTGCCGCTGCAGCTCGGGGACGTGCCGGAGACCTTCGCCGACATCGAGGACCTGGCGCAGGCCGTCGGCTACCGGCCGGCGACAACGATCGAGGTCGGAGTACGGCGGTTCGTGGAATGGTTCTGCCAGTACTACGGGTACCGCCCGAAAGCAAACAACTAAGCGGCCCGAGGCCGCCCCCGGCCCGCGGGGGAACCGTGCAAATAGGGCTGGCGGCGCAACGCGCCGCAGGCGACTTCGCGCCAATCTACTAGAATGCGGGTTTACTTGCCGCAGGTACGCCCGTGACGACGCCATCGCCCCCGCCCGCCATGAAGGTCCCGCTGCTGGACCTCACGCAGCAGTACCGGAAGATCGAGGCCGAGGTGAAATCGGCCATCGAGCGGGTGTGCGCCAGCCAGCAGTTCATCCTCGGCCCGCAGGTGCGTGAGCTCGAGCTGCGCATGGCGCGCTACACGCATTGCGAGCACGGGCTCGGAGTCTCCTCCGGTACCGATGCGCTGCTGCTTGCCCTCATGGCGCTCGGCATCGGGCCGGGCGATGAGGTCATCACCCCGGCCTTCACCTTCTTCGCCACCGCGGGGACGATCGCGCGCCTCGGTGCACGGCCGGTCTTTTGCGACATCGAGCCGCAGACCTTCAACCTGTCGCCCGCCTGGGTCGAGAACTTCCTCAGCCGGGAATGCGAGGTCCGCGGTGAGGGCACCGATCGGCAGGTGATTCACCGCAAGACCGGTGGGCGGGTCAGGGCCATGATGCCGGTGCATCTCTACGGCCAGGTCTGCGAGATGGACGCGCTCATGGGCATCGCGCGCACCTTCGGGCTCCAAGTCATCGAGGATGCCGCGCAGGCGATCGGGGCCGAGGACGAGAAAGGCCGGATGGCCGGTAGCATCGGACACATCGGCTGTTTCTCCTATTTCCCCACCAAGAACCTGGGGGCGTTCGGCGATGCGGGCCTGTGCACGACGAATGATCCGGTGCTGGCGGAGCGCATGCGGGTGCTGCGAGTGCACGGCGGTGAGCCCAAGTACCACCACAGCCTGATCGGCGGCAATTTCCGCCTGGATGAGATCCAGGCCGCCGTGCTCAATGTGAAGCTGGGCTACCTCGATGGCTGGATGGAAGCGAGAAACGCCCATGCGCGCCAATACACCCAGCGGCTGAAAGCCATGCGCTCGGCCAGCGCGGTCGTGACGCCGGCGCACACCCGAGGCGGCCGGCACGTCTGGAATCAGTACGTCATTCGCGTGCAGCGGCGGGACGAGCTGCGGCAGCACCTGGCGGCGGCGGGCATCGGCACGGAGATCTACTACCCCATTCCGCTGCACCTGCAGCAGTGCTTCGCCTACCTGGGCCACCGGCGCGGCGAGCTCCCCGAGTCCGAGCGCGCCGCCCACGAGGTGCTGGCGCTGCCGGTCTTCCCCGAGCTCTCTCCGGCGCAAATCGACTATGTGGCCGGTACAATCGACCGCTTCTACACGGCCGCAGTGGCCACATCCCAGCAGCCCGCCTGAGGAGGCTCCTTATGCCGAAGGCCGCAGGTCCCCGTACTCCCCTTTGGCCGGAACTGGCCACCCATGCGTCGCGGCTGAACACCGTGGCGACGCGCGAGCTCTTCTCACGCGACCCCGGACGCTTCGAGCGCTTCTCGCGCCAGGGCGTGGGTCTGCTCATGGATTTCTCGCGGCAGCACCTCGATGAGATGGTGCTGGGCAAGCTGCTGGATCTTGCCGAGGCGGTAGGTCTCAAGGATTACCGCGATGCGATGTGGCGTGGGGAGAAGATCAATTCCACCGAAGGACGCGCGGTCCTGCACGTGGCGTTGCGGCAGCCGCCCGGAGCGAACATCGGCGGTGCCGACATCGCGCGCGTGGTGATGACGGAGCGCGAGCACATGCTGACCTTCGCGGAGAACGTCCGCGCGGGCCGCATCGTCGGCAGCTCCGGCAAGCCCTTCACCCGCGTCGTGAACATCGGCATCGGCGGCTCGGACCTCGGCCCGGCGATGGCGGTGCAGGCGCTGCGGCCGTACACCATCGATGCGCCGAAGTGCGATTTCGTCTCCAACATCGACGGCTGCCACCTGGAAGACATCCTGCAGAACGCGGATCCCCGGGCAACGCTCTTCATCGTCTCCTCCAAGACCTTCACCACCCTCGAGACGCTCACCAATGCGCACACGGCGCGGGCGTGGGTCAAGGAGAAACTGGGCGAGGAGGCGGTGCGCGAGCACTTCGCGGCGGTGTCGGTGAACCATCGCGCCATGGATGAGTTCGGCGTGCATCCGCAGTACCGCTTCAAGATGTGGGACTGGGTCGGCGGGCGCTACTCGCTCTGGTCCTCCATTGGCGTATCGCTCGCCATTGCCATCGGCAAGGACCCGTTCCTGGCGCTGCTCGCGGGCGGCCACGAGATGGACGAGCATTTCAAAAAGACGCCCTGGGCGGAGAACCTGCCGGCCCTGATGGGCCTGCTTGGCGTCTGGAACATCAACTTCGAGGGGCTGCCGACGCTCGCGGTGCTGCCGTACGACGATCGCCTGAAGCGCTTCTCAGCGTATCTGCAGCAGCTCGAAATGGAGAGCAACGGCAAGTCCGTGACGATCGACGGCCGCCGGGTGGATTGGCAGACGGCAGCGGTGATCTGGGGTGAGCCCGGCAACAACGCGCAGCACTCCTTCTTCCAGCTCCTGCATCAGGGCACGCCCCGGGCGGCCCTCGACTTCCTGCTGCCGGCGCGCTCATCCTGCGGCAATCAGCCGCAGCAGGACCTGGCCATCGCGAGCTGTCTCGCGCAGGCCGAGGCCTTCATGAACGGGCAGTCGGCGGAGGCCGTCCGCGCCGACCTGACCGAGCATCAGGTGCCGAAGGAGCGGATCGAGGAGCTGATTCCGCACAAAGTGCACCCCGGCTGCCGGCCGAGCACCCTGGTGGCGTTCCAGAAGCTGGATCCCCCGACCCTGGGCAAGCTGATTGCGCTGTACGAGCACAAAGTCTTCACCCAGGGGGTGGTCTGGGGGGTGAACTCGTTCGACCAGTGGGGGGTGGAGTTGGGCAAACGGCTCACCGACCAGCTAGCCCCGGCGGTGCGGGACCCGGCGGGCGGGCATTCGGTTTCGCCGGGCGTCGGGCGGGTGATTGCGAAACTGACGGAGTGGAAGCAGGGGGGCTAGCGACGAGGGGCGGGACTCAATGCGCACGTGGACCGCTGAGGAACACGCCCAGGACAGCGGCCACGAGCCTGGCCTCGAATTTGGCTTCCAGGTTGTCGAACCGCTCATCTATCTTTTCGAAGCGCACATCCATTTTCTCGAACCGGGCGTCCATCGCCTTGAAGCCCTCGGCCATGGTCGCCGTCAGGACTTCGAGTCTGTGGTCGAATTTGGCGTCCATGATCTCGAGCCTGTGATCCATCGACGTGCGAAGCTCGCGAACATCGACCTCGACGTTCGCGACGCGTGCGTTGAGCTGCGAGACGTCCGCCTCGATTCTTGCGATTCGCGGCTCCAGGCGCGCGACATCGCCTTCCATCGGAAGCTCCTCTCTCAGTGCCAACATATCTGTGTCCGGACAGAAGTTTCAACCGCGCCATGCCACTCTGTCGCTGTCATTACAGCACGGGCGGTACGGCCGCGGAAGCGCGCAAATCTGGGAAAATCAGCCATTCTGTTGCCTCGCGAAGGCGCGCTCTCGTCCTGACAACGTCGGATCGTACGTCCTGGTCTGCGTGCGCAGTTGACGTGTGTCGTAGTGCTGATGACCGGCAGTGGGCGCCTGCGGAACTTCCTGCGAAGGATCTGCTACCTGCCCTTAGGCCCTGCCAGGTCGCAGGCGCGAGCTGGCTCGTGCTAAGTGCCTGTCTCGCCGATGACAAGGGACTCGGCCGCGGACGGCGGGGTCGATGTGGCGAGTACAAGATCGAAATCGCCGGCGTGCCCAACGGACCCCGTTCGCCGCGGCCAGACCCGGCCCGCGGCCATCCCGTCTTGGCCGGCCTCCCGCAGGTGTACTGCGGAGCTGGCGGAGTGCCGCGGTGGCCCGGCGGGCCGTGAGCCGCCCGGCGATCGCTATTGAGAACTAGGTTCTGTCAAGTGCCGCCAAGTTAAGTACAATCGCGCGTCGCACCATTGTAAGGGATGCGGGGGTTCTTGCCGGAGATGAAGAAGAATCTGGTCGGGCGCGCGTGCGTCTATTTCCTATTGCTCCTCGCCGCCACTCTCCCACTGCGCGCGCAGACGCTCCCCTCGTCGCTCACGCCCGAGCAGCTGCAGATGTTCCAGAACCTGTCGCCGGAGCAGCAGCAGGCGGCGTTGAATGCGCTCAGAAATTCGGGCAGCGCGGCTTCGAGCGCCTCGGCGGGACAGGCCGGCGGCAATACGGCACAGGGTCAGCCGGGCACGGGGGCCGCCCCGGCGGGCCTGCGCGCGCTCACTGTGGAGCAAATGCTCAAAGGGCCGCTGCGATTGAAGCCGAGCGCGGTGCTGCTCCTCTCCGTGGACGTCGCTACCGTCTGCAATGAGGAGACCGACGGTGACGGTCGGCAGCCGATGCAGCAGCAGGCCCAGCAGGCAGTCGGTCAAGCCAATACCGAAACCCAATGTGCGCCCAGGTTAGGAACGAACGGCGTCCAGATGCCTCCCCCATTGGCACCCATTTCTGCCGCAGTCGCCGGGCGGCTCCTCGGCGCCGAGGGAGGTCTGGTAGATGGTCAGCCCGTCACATCGCCTGACGTGCAGAAGAAACTCCGCATGCTGCTGGAAGACAGGCGGCAGCAAATCCTAGATGGCAATCCTTACACTTTGAACGGCATCGGACAGCTGTCACTCCCAACGCTGCCGCCGCTCACATTATGGGGGTTAACCGAAAAAGAGGCGAGCGCCCTGCTCAATGCCGATCCCGAGCTGGCCGGCCTTCGGATCAAGGTATCCATTCTCCCAGTCGTCAATGTCGGCACGACAGCGCTCAAGCCCTTCGGGTATGACGTCTTCAGCAACGAGCAATTGAACTTCGCCTCTTCGGCCGCCGTGCCTGCGCCAACGGATTACATCGTGGGTCCGGGGGACACGATCAACCTCGAGCTTTACGGCAAGCAGGTCGGCAATTACGCGCTCGCGGTAGACCGTGATGGCAATATCCACATCCCTAGCCTGGGTCCCCTGGAGGTGGCGGGCCTCAGATACGACCAGGTGAAGAGCAGGATCGAGCAGCGGATTAAGACGGAGATGATCGGGGTCGAGGCGAGCGTCACGATGGGGGCGCTGCGCACGATTCGGATCTTCGTCACAGGCGATGTCAACTACCCCAGTTCCTACCAGATCAGCAGTCTATCTACGGTCACCAACGCCCTGTACTCGGCCGGCGGTATCTCGAAGATCGGTTCGCTGAGAAACGTCGAGGTTAAGCGGCGGGCCCGGCTTCTCGGCAAGCTCGACCTCTACGCGCTGCTCCTCCGCGGTGACGACTCGGGCGATCTGAGGCTGCAACAGGGTGACGTCGTCTTCGTGCCTCCGGTGGGCCCAACCGCCAGCATCGGCGGAGAGGTCCGGCGGCCTGCGATCTACGAGGTACGCTCGGGAGCTACGGTGGGAGACTTGCTCTCTCTCTCCGGGGGGCTGGTGCCGGACGCAGACCCGCACGCCGCCCGGCTCGAACGAGTCGATGGCGGCGCGCAGCGCACTGTGCTCAATCTCGACCTCGGCTCGAGCCGCGATCTGGCCGTGCGCCTACACCCAGGAGACATCCTGACCGTCCCGCAAATCCTCGATCAGATGGCGGATTCGGTTTTCCTACAGGGCGAGGTGCTGCGACCCGGTGTGTATGCTTGGCATCCGGGGATGCGCCTGACTGAGCTCCTGACGAGCTTGGGAGCGCTGAAGGAGGATGCCGACCAACGCTATATTCTGATTCGACGCGAGGGCTACCCGAGCCGCAAAATATCGGTACTTTCCGCAGATGCGGTGCGGGCGTTCGAAGCGCCAGGAACGGGTGCCGACGCCGTGCTTCAAAGTCGCGACCGCGTCATCGTGTTGCCGCTGAGACAGGATCGGGGGGACGGGTTAGCGCAGGTGTTGGGGCAGCTCAAGGCACAAACGCGCGACGGCGCTGCACCTCCGCTTGTAACAGTCAACGGGCAAACCCTCGCGCCCGGAATGTATCCCCTTGAGCCG
The DNA here is from genome assembly GCA_036278795.1 of Steroidobacteraceae bacterium. Classification (GTDB taxonomy): domain Bacteria; phylum Pseudomonadota; class Gammaproteobacteria; order Steroidobacterales; family Steroidobacteraceae; genus 13-2-20CM-66-19. Next base: position 39,896 of record DASUKK010000021.1, read on the forward strand.
GGGATGAGGATTAGTGATCTCGTCAAGGCGGGCGGTGGGTTGGACTCCGCGGCCTACAAGCTCGGCGCTGAGCTGACCCGTTACGTGGTCGCGGACGGCCAGTACCGAAGGGCCAAGATCATACCCGTCGATCTTTCCGCGGCGCTCTCCGGGAGCCCCGCCGCGGATCTCGTCCTTAAGCCTTATGACACGCTCATCATCAAGCAGCTTCCCTACTGGGCCACCGAAGGGTCGGTCACGATCACCGGGCAGGTGCGGTTCCCCGGTACCTACCCCATCAGCGAGGACGAAACGTTGAGCTCGGTTATCCGCAGAGCGGGCGGTCTGACGCCGTATGCCTTCGCTCAGGGAGCGGTCTTCACGCGAGTCGCGATCAAGGAAGAAGAACGCCAACAGATGGACCAGCTTGCGCAACGAATGCAGTCAGAGCTAACGGTGATGGCTCTACAGAGCACACAGGGTGACCAAGGGCAGAACGCGGGGCAAGCGCTCGCTATCGGCCAGAGCCTGCTCGCGCAGCTCAAGACCACTCAGCCCGTCGGTCGGCTGGTGATCGATGTACGGGGCGTCATCGAGCATCCGGGGCGGCTGGGCGATATCGAGCTGCGCGGCGGCGACACGCTCATGATTCCCCGCGACCGCCAGTACGTGACCGTGATTGGCGAAGTGCAGAACTCGACGGCGCACATCTGGAAGCCCGGTCTATCGCGGGATGACTACATTCAGCTGAGCGGCGGACTCACGCAGCGGGCGGACAAACACCGCATCTATGTCGTCCGCGCCGACGGCAGCGTCGTTGCTCAGACGGGCTCGCGCTGGTTCAGCAGGGCCAACACGGACATCCGTGCCGGTGACACCATCGTGGTGCCGCTCAACGCGCAGAAGCTGCCGCAGCTCACCCTTTGGCGAGACGTGACGACCATACTTTATAACATGGCGGTCGCGGTGGCAGCCGTACATGCGCTGTAGCAGCACCAGAGAGGCGTATAGTTTGCTTGTCGATCATCTGGTAATCGGTGAGATTGCGGCACGGGTGGCAGTCGTATGAGACCCGAGAGTGTAGTGGGGCTTTCGCCGCCTTGGACAGCAACATCGCAGAACATCGATGCTGCGCTCACCCGGCTATATACGCGCAGATGGATCCTCGTACTCGGCGGGATTCTGGGGATTATCGCCGGCATCGTGATCGGCATGATGTCGACCCGCATCTACGAGGCTACCGTGGCCATTGCTCCGGCGAAGCCCGACAACGCGGCAAGCGCAGCCATGCAATCAAATCTCGGGAGCCTCGCTGCGATGGTCGGTATGCCATTTCCGGGAGAGCAGCGCGATGACGCCTCGATAAACTTGGCTTATCTGGAATCGCGGCAGTTCGCGGCGAGCTTCATACAACAGCATGGAATGATGGAACTCCTTTACCCGAAGCGCGGTGGCGGCGCAGCGGCTGCGCGCGAACCGCCCACGATGGGAAACGCGGTGCGCTACTTCGATAGGAAGATGCGGACGATCAACAAGGATCGATCTTCCGGGCTCATCATGCTTTCTGTCAATTGGCGGGACCGGTTCGAAGCGGCGCAATGGGCCAATGAGATGGTCGCGGAGATCAATGAAGAAGCGCGAAACAGGGCGATTTCGGAGGCGCAACGCAGCCTGAAGTACCTGAACGGCGAGCTGCAAAGGACTACGGTCGTCGAGTTGCGGGATGCGATCTACCAGCTCGTGGAACAAAACATAAAGTCGATCATGCTCGCGAATGCGCGGCGCGATTTCGCTTTCGAGGTGATCGATCCTGCGACAGTGCCCGATGCGAATCGGTACATACGTCCAAATTGGGTATTCAACATCATCTCAGGCTTGATGATCGGCATGACCCTGGCCGCGTTGGCCGCACTACTGATGCGACCGAAGGTGATGGTCGCCATCCAAGAATCCGACGCTCGGATTGCCAATGTGCGCGACCGAGAGGTTACGGAGCAAATATGTTCGCCGGTCGACGGAGAGTACAATCAATGAAGCGGGCACTCATCACGGGAATTACTGGCCAAGACGGGGCCTACCTCGCGGAACTGCTGCTATCGAAGGGCTACGAAGTACACGGCATCAGGCGCAGGACGTCGCTCTTCAATACCGGCAGGATCGAGCACCTATACGCGGATCCTCACGAGCTGAACGCGCGACTGATCCTTCACCATGGGGATATGACTGATACCTCCAGCCTGGTGCGCGTGCTTCAGCAAGTCAAGCCGGTGGAGATATACAACCTCGCTGCGCAGAGCCACGTGGCTGTCTCATTCGAGGAGCCGGAATATACGGCGAATTCAGATGCGTTGGGTCCTCTTCGGTTGCTTGAGGCTATGCGAATTCTGGGCCTACAGGACCAGACAAGATTTTACCAAGCTTCCACTTCTGAATTGTACGGATTGGCACAACAAGTTCCACAGAGCGAGCGAACACCGTTCTACCCACGCAGCCCGTATGCTGTGGCGAAGTTGTACGCATACTGGATCACTATCAACTATCGCGAGGCATACGGCATGTATGCCTGCAATGGGATTCTATTCAACCACGAGTCTCCCGTTCGGGGCGAAACGTTTGTGACGCGAAAGATTACGCGGGCATTGGCGCGAATCAAAGCAGGGCTTCAACAGCGCCTATACCTGGGCAACCTTGATGCAAGGCGTGATTGGGGGCATGCGAGGGATTACGTCGAGATGCAATGGCTGATGCTCCAGCAGCCAAAGGCCGAAGATTTCGTGATTGCGACAGGGGAGCAGCACACCGTTCGGGAATTCGTCACTGAGGCGGCGCGAATACTCGACATGCCGATTGAATGGGAGGGCAGAGGAGAATTTGAGAGAGGGAGCACCAACGGCAGTGTCATCGTTCAGGTGGACAGCGAATATTTTCGCCCAACGGAGGTTGATTCGCTGCTTGGGGATGCATCCAAGGCGAGAGAAAGGCTGGGTTGGGCCCCGAAAGTGTCCTTTTCGGAGCTGGTCCGGGAGATGGCGCTCGCGGACTGGCGCGCTGTGGAGCAGGGGGCTCGAAAGGCGGAAAAACCAGAGAGGGAGCTATGACCGAGAACCCGGGTATAGAAGTCAGCGAGAAAGACGGTAAGCTGCTTGCCATTGTCATACGCAGAACGGCGACAGCGGCGGCGACGCAATTCATAACGCCCACGGGGTGCAGTCAGCAGCTCGGCTTCGTAGTGTATAAGAGTGGAACGAGTATCCCGCGCCACGAACATCTGCCGGTTTCCCGGTCACTGATCGGAACGACCGAGGTTGTTTTTGTCCGCGAGGGTCGCTGCACTGTCGATATCTTCGATTCCAACCGCGAGCTGTTCAGGCAGTTCGATCTCGGTCCAGGAGATGCGATATTCCTCAACGGAGGCGGGCACGGATTCCGGGTGCACGAAGACACGGTATTGTTCGAAGTGAAGCAAGGGCCCTTTACCAGCGGGCCGGAAAAGGTGCGTTTCTAATGATTCCCGTGAATGAACCAGTGGTCGGCGAGGCCGAATGCAGGAACGTGATCGACTGCCTCCACAGCGGGTGGATCTCCTCGGCGGGCTCGTACATCGAGCAGTTCGAGCGGGAATGGGCGGCGCGCTGCGGGGTGAAATATGGAATTGCGGTGTCGAACGGGACTACCGCTCTTCAAATCGCCATCGACAGTCTCGGACTTCGGCCCGGTGACGAAGTCATCCTGCCGACGTTTACGATCATTTCTTGCGCAATGGCGATTGTGCGCGCCGGACTGCGGCCTGTTTTGGTCGACAGCGAACCGGTGAATTGGGGCATGGATATCGAGCAGATCCGCGCATGTGTCACGCCGAGAACGAGGGCGATCATGCCCGTGCACATGTATGGCCATCCGTTGGATATGGACCCGATTTCCGCGCTGGCTCGAGAGTTCGGCCTGGCGGTAATCGAGGATGCGGCGGAAGTGCATGGCGCGGAGTATCTTACAGGCCGGGACGGCTCATTGCCGGTATGGCGCCGCTGCGGCGGTCTCGGCGACCTGGCGGCGTTCAGCTTCTATGCAAACAAGCTGATTACCACCGGCGAAGGAGGCATGGTCGTCACCGACGATCCAGCGCGCGCCGAAAAGCTGCGATCGTTACGGAATCTCTGCTTCAGGCCTCCTCGGCGCTTTTATCACACCGAGCTCGGCTACAACTTCCGCATGACAAACGTGCAGGCGGCTATTGGTGTGGCACAAGTCCAGCGGCTGCCGGAGATCGTCGCAAGGAAGCGCGCTATCGCTGCCCGATATACGGACCGGTTGAAGGGCATGCAATGGCTCCAGCTCCCCTGCGAGCAGCCCTGGGCGCGCAGTGTGTTCTGGGTGTACGGCGTTGTACTGCCCGATGAGGTCAAATTCGACGCGCAGGAATTTGGGGAAAGAATGCTGCGAGAGGGAATTGAAACGAGGCCATTCTTTCTGGGAATGCACGAACAGCCCGTGTTCCACGACCTGGGATTGTTTCAAGATTCGAGAGGCCGCTTCCCGGTCGCGGAAAGAATTGCCAGACGTGGACTTTATCTGCCGGCGGGGCTTGCGATCACGGACACACAGATCGATCAGGTTTGCGACGTTCTGGAGCGAATGGCGGATGAGCTCTGATCGGGCCTTGAGAGAAAAACTCGCCGTGTGCATTGCACCGTGTAGGCGGCAAGTCCATTCGAGGGAATGCGATCTCGCCGGCTCGGTCCAATGAGAAGTTGACAGAGGCCAGGAACATCGACGGCTTGAGGCGCGGGCCGCGCATTCCGCGGCGCTGGATGGCTATACATGGACTGCCGTGCCAATCGTGCCGGCGACAGGGAGCCACATTGGCCGGGGGCCGGCTCTTTTCGGATCGATTGCTCTGAGGAGCGGGGCAAACTGGTGGAAGCACAAGTGGCGAACTCCAAACGTGAGCCGAGCATTCGCTACAACTTGGCATGGCAGACCGCATCGAACCTGGGTGTTGCAGGAGTGGGCGGTATATATCTGCTGTATATGGGCAGAACACTCGGCGCTGCAGGATTCGGTCTATACGCGTTGGTGACCGGGGTTGCAACCTTCGCGTTCGCCGCAATTGACCTGCGGGCACACGAGGCGACCGTCAAATGGGCGTCGGACTGGCGAAAAACCCCGGACGAAGCGGAGAGAAGCATACGTAGCCTCTTTGCCGCAGATGCCGTCGGCCGTTCATTGGTCTGGTTACTATTGATCATTTCCGCTCCAGCGGTCGGGACCTGGCTGCTGCACGATCGAAGTAAAACTTCGCTGATGCTCGTGGCGGGTTTTGGCGCATTCCTATCCAAGCTCGGAAACAACTCGGCGCTGGGCACACTGCGCGCACTGGGGAGATTCGATTGGCAAGGAGGTATTCTGATTGGCGCTTGGCTGCTCAAGCTCCTCCTGGCAGCGATATTGCTGAGTGCGTACCACATCGGCGTTCTGGGGCTCGTTACTCTAAATTATGGCTGCGACAGCGCGGGAAATCTTACGACGATTATCAAAGCGATAAGCGAGCTCCGGAAGCGGGGCCTGTGGACTAAAACCATTCTGAGCGCGCGCCCGCGGCTTGCACCGAATTTGCGGCAATTTGTTTTTCATGCAGTCGGCATATCAATTTCGGACAGCCTGCTTCGCGAATTGGACACGGTGATAGTAGGCGCGACGCTACCCCTCGCAACCGTGGGTGTCTATCGAATGGCCAAGAACATTGCGACGCTCGTGTGGCGAGGGCTGGACCCCGTCGGCTCGGTCTTGATGCCGGAGTTTTCGCGCCTTGCCGCTACTTTCAACTACAACCGAATCATCGCGATCGGTTTGCGCGCGACCGTGTTTCTTTTAGCGGTTGTTGTCGTGGCGCTGATTGCCGGCGCGATCTTGCTGCCCATTGCGGTGCCGCTGATACTGGGGCCGGGATTCGCCGATGTGCCGGCCGCTACGCTGATCATGCTCTCAGGGCTACTCGTTGGCGCGCCTCTCCTTTGGGTGTATGCGCTCTGGGTGGCGGCCGGGAGGCTGGGCATGCAATTGGTCGCGAATGCCACATCCGCGACGGTCGCGTGCGTGCTTTTCTTGTCGCTGACCCCATTGTTCGGGCTCAAGGGCGCGGCGGCAAGTTTCGCGGTCGCGATATCCCTCCCATTTGTGCTGTCCTTGGGATTATGGAAGCTTGCCGGAGAGCGACATACAAAATGAATCAGACGTCGAAAGCCGCCACAGAGGGCTCGCAACGTGGCGCGTGCCGTTCGATAGCGCATTAGAGGCCGGACAGGTATTTCGTCGTGCCGAGTTTATCCTTCGACACAATACGGATCGTCTGGGGATTCGCTTGCTCGGCTTTGATCGGCGGTCAGGTCCTGCTGCTGTCCCCTCGGTTCCGTCGCATCGGCTTCGTGGTCCTGCTGGGCGTTTGGCTTGCGGCGTTCGTCGCCGCCGGGTTTCGGTCAGCTCATCTTGACAGCGATACGGAGTCATACATCTACTATGCCGAGCAGGCGCGAACGGAATCGACTGTAGACTACCTTTCCGATATTCGGCTCGAGCCGGCATGGGGACTCTTGGTTCACACCTTATCAGCCGCCGGAGCTAGCCCTCGTGTGAACGTGTTTCTCTGCTCTCTGGTGACGATGTGCCTACTCTGGGGTTCATTGAGGACGCTCGGCACGCTACTGGGCTTTGGGATGCTTCACTACCTGGGGGAATTCTATTTAAACAACGAGCTTGCGATAATCCGGCATTCATTTGCAACGGCGCTGGCGATGGCGATAGTCATAAGCATTGATCGGCGCTCCGCAGAGAGTCCGTCGGCGCCAGCCTTTTTGCGGCGCGCATCCTTGCTGATTCCTCCATTATTTCACGTCGCAACCCTTTCCGTTCTGCCAACGGCCATCATCGCAGGTGGCTCGTATCGCCGGGTAATACTGCAGGCGGCACTCTTTTCATTCGCCGCATGGATCCTACTCTACGCTGTCGGACATACGGATATGCCTGCAGAAGTGTTGGCGTATGGAGCCACTGGGAATACCCATGAAATACGCGGCTTCGTCCACTTGGGATTCCTTCTTGCTCTAACGATTTTGGACGCAAAGGCGGTTCGTTCGACAATCGAGCTCAATCGAGCCATCGCATTCTGCTATCTCATGGGTCTCGGCCTGTCGTTCGCCGTCATCGGCTTTCCGCTTTTGAACAGATTGAGGCAGGTGCTCCTGGAGTTCGGTATCCTGTTCTATCCGCTCGTCCTATCGAGGATGGGGAGCGAAGCCCGACTGCGGACGGGGCTCATTGCGTACTTGAGTTTCATAGCAACCATCGCCGGCTATACCGTAATCACTATGAGCGACAAGTATGCGACGGGTTTCTTCTGATCCGCAGTGCCGGGCCTGCGAGCGAAATTCAATCGGAACCAGGAACGAATATTCCCCACGAAGATTCAAGAGAGGCAGAATGTTAAAGCACAATCGAGTCCGTGTAGGGATCGTCCTATCACCGGACAATCAGGGATGGGTCATCGAGAAGATTGCGCAGCGGCTCGCAAAGCACTCGCCAGCGTTCGGGGCGGAGATAGTCTTGTCTGACAAGGAAGATCCGACCGCGGACGTAAACCATTGGATGAGTTACGCGTTCGCGAACGGGAGACACTCAACTCGAACGAGCATGTTCATAACGCACATAGATGATCCTTACAAGGCGCGGCTCATCAAACAGGAGCTGAGTACCGGAGTCGATCTCGGTATCTGCATGTCGAACGACACAAGGCGGTCGCTGGTGGCGCGTGGCGTTCCGGCTGGCTCGTTGTGTTATATCCTGGCGGCACATGATGGCTTGGCCAAGCCTCGGAGGATTGTGATCGGCCTCACGACGAGGCTATACGCAGACGGCCGCAAACGTGAGGACTTCCTCGTCCGATTGGGATCGGAGGTGGATTTCCGTCAGATTAAGTTCAAGATCTTCGGGTCGGGATGGGAGAAAATCATCCCGCAGTTGCTGCGGCATGGCGCGGAAGTGGAGTACGACCCCGGCAGTGAAGATTACACGGAGGACTACGGAAGAATTCTGTCCGCTCTACCCACCTTTGATTACTTTCTATACATGGGCATGGACGAAGGTACCCTCGGCATTCTCGATGCGCTTGCCGCAGGAGTACGGACGATCGTCACGGCGCAGGGGTTTCATCTGGATCTCATGGAGGCTCTGACTTATACGTTCGTACGGTACGAAGAGCTTCGCGCGATATTCAAACAGATCCTCGCGGAGCGTGAACGGATGCTCAACCTGGCTGCTGCGCTTGGTTGGGAAGACTACGCGAAGCGGCACGTTGAGGCGTGGCTCGCGATCAAGGAAGGACGGATCAGCGAGTTCTCTTCCAGCTCTCCTTTCGGTGCTCCGCCGGGTGCGGCAGATGATGACTACCGCAATGCACTATGGGTCGGTGATTGGAGGTATCGGCTGCGAGCTTTGAGCCCGATCAGAATGCGATCTGCTCTGAGCCACGTGCCGCTGCTGAAACCCGTGCGCCGGCTGTTGCTGAATCGGCATGGTATGCGTGCGCACGCTTCCGATAAGGTTAAGGGGTGACCGAGAATGAGTTTAGCTGCGGCTGAGCTCGCGACAGAAGTGCTGCACAATAGGAAACCGCTGGAGGGCAGGCGAGGTGCGCCGGCGCGTCGCACAGTCGTGTTAGCTGCAAGTTACGCGCCGTCGCTGTGGACGTTTCGAAGGCACTTGATTGAGGAGCTTGGCCGGAGAGGGTACCGTGTCCTCGCCTGTGCACCTCAGAATGACGAAGCTTCGAGGAACTTGGCAGCGCTCGGAGCGGAGTTCATGGTACTTGGGCCGGGCCGCACATCGCGCAATCCATTCGACGACCTGCGCTATTTCTGGAAGCTCCTGCGCCTTTGTCGGCGGCTGCGGCCTGACGCTCTGATAGGGTACACAGCGAAGCCCGTTATTTGGGGCAGTCTGGCGGGGCGGATGGCTGGGGTCGAGAATGTTGTGGCGATGATCACCGGGTTAGGATTCGCGTTTACGGAGAACGGGTCTGCCCACTCCTGGGTGTCAGTGCTAGTCGGGCGGTTGTACCGAATCGCACTTCGTCGATGTAATTCCGTGGTGTTCCAGAACCCGGATGACCAGGAGGAGTTCGTGCGCCGACGGCTCATCAGGCGCGGATCCCGAACCTTCGTTGTCAAGGGGTCCGGTGTGGACCTTCATGAATTCAGGCCGGCCATTCTTCCTGACAGCCCGATCTTCCTCCTTGTTGCCCGCGTGCTGAGGGACAAGGGAATCAGGGAATTCTGCGAAGCCGCAATGCGCGTCAAGAGCCGGTATCCAGAATCGAGTTTTCGTCTGGTTGGCTGGTTCGATCCTGAAAACCCGAGGGCCGTCTCACCGGTGGAGCTCGAGTCCTGGTGCGCAAACGGAGTAGTAGAATATCGCGGACCGGTAGAAGACGTGAGAGTTGAAATGGCGCAGTGCCGCGTGTACGTGCTTCCCTCGTATCGGGAGGGTACTCCTCGAACGGTCCTTGAGGCGATGGCTATGGGTAGACCGATCATTACCACTGATGCGCCAGGATGCCGCGAAACCGTGCGCCATGGATGGAACGGCTATTTAGTTCCCGTACGTGATTCCTCGGCTTTGGCGAGCGCGATGGAATCTTTCATAGCGGAGCCGCGCCTCGTTGAGAAGATGGGCGCCAATAGCCGGCAGCTCGTCGAGTCAGCGTACGACGGACGGCGAGTTGCGCAGACGATTGTGGATGGGGCGGAGCTCTAGATGCTCAAGCGTGTATTCGACTTGCTCGTGGCCATCATTGCTGCCGTGGCGACCGCGCCGATAATGGGGATTGTGGCATTGGTAGTTCGGTGTTCCCTGGGGCGCCCGGTGCTGTTCAGGCAATGGCGCCCTGGGCGGAACGGCCGCGAGTTTCAATTACTGAAGTTTCGCACAATGATTGAAGCCTGCGATGAGCGGGGCAGGCCGCTGCCCGATCATGAGCGTCTTACCGGCTTCGGAAAGCTTCTTCGACGCACGAGTCTGGATGAGCTGCCCGAACTCATCAATGTACTCAAGGGCGAAATGAGTCTTGTGGGTCCCAGGCCCCTCCTCGCGGAGTATCTCCCCCTATACACTCCTGAGCAGAGCAGGAGGCACGAAGTTCGACCGGGGATCACCGGCTGGGCACAGGTGAATGGCCGGAATGCGATATCCTGGGAAAGGAAATTCGAGCTCGATGTCTGGTACGTAGATCACGCCAGTATATGGCTTGACATGAAGATTCTGTGGATGACTGTTTCGGAGGTATTGCGCGGGCACGGAGTCGAGCAGCCAGGCACGGCGACAGCTGAAATCTTCAGAGGTTCCGTTCGATGAGTGGACTCCTCATCGTCGGAGCAGGTGGACATGGCAAGGTTGTGGCCGACGCCGCGCTCGTGAGGGGAAGCTGGGAAGAGATTGCGTTCGTTGACGATCGGGCGATCGAGATCCAGTCCGTGCTCAGTCTCCAGGTTCTGGGCACAACAGCCTTACTGTCCGGCTTGCGAGGCAGGTTTTCGGCAGCGATAGTGGCGATTGGCGGCGCTTCGGAGCGGATACGACTGCTCGAGCATTGTCGCACTCTGGGATTCGAGCTGCCGCCGGTTGTGCATCCTTCCGCGACGGTGAGCCGCTTCGCGTCGCTGGAGGTTGGTTGCGTAGTCTGTGCTCAAGCCGTTGTGAATCCGGGCTCGCGGCTCGGAGCCGGTTGCATCGTGAACACGGCGGCAAGCGTGGACCACGATTGTGAGCTCGGGTCCGGGGTGCATGTATGCCCGGGCGCCCGATTGGCGGGCAACGTTCGCGTGGGCAACCGCACCTGGATTGGAATCGCCTCTTGCGTACGGCAGGGTGTTGAGATCGGCAGTGATGTAATGGTAGCCGCGGGATCCGTTGTTGTCGCTGACGTTACCTCAGGACTGACGATAATGGGTGTACCCGCACGGCCGAAAGAGGAATCGAAGTGACTATTACTGGCAGTATGCGCTCGGCGCAACCCGTGCGCAGCGCGGACGACGACAACATGTTTCCTTCATGGCCGGCCTTTGCCGAGGACCAGATCGAAGCTGCTGCGGCGGTCCTGCGCTCGGGGAAGGTTAACTACTGGACGGGCGAGGAAGGGCGGCGCTTTGAGGAGGAATACGCTCGTCTAGTCGGGACTCGCTACGCGGTTGCACTCGCCAATGGCACTGTGTCCCTGGAGCTTGCGCTGGAGGCGCTTGGTATCCGTGCTGGCGACGAGGTCATCACGACCCCTCGGACTTTCATCGCATCCGCGAGTTGCGTCGTCATGCGCGGAGCGACGCCTGTGTTTGCGGATGTGGATCCGGATAGCCAGAACATTACCGCCAGCAGCATAGAACGGGTGATATCCGCGCGCACCAAAGCGATCATTCTCGTGCACCTAGCGGGATGGCCGTGCGAGATGGATCCAATTCTCGAGCTCGCCTCCGCAAAGGGAATTTCGGTTATAGAAGATTGCGCTCAGGCGAATGGAGCGAAGTATCGAGGCCGCGCGGTTGGGGGATTCGGGGTATTTGGCTCGTTTTCGTTCTGTCAGGACAAGATCATGACAACCGCAGGCGAGGGTGGATTGTTAGTGACCGATCGCGAGGAACTCTGGTCGCGTGCCTGGTCGTTCAAGGATCATGGAAAGAGCTATGACGCGGTGTACCGCAGGCGACACGGTCCCGGGTTTCGGTGGCTGCACGAATCGTTCGGCACGAACTGGCGAATGACGGAAATCCAGGCTGCGATCGGCAGGGTGCAGCTCAAGCGACTGCCGGAGTGGGTATCTACCAGACGGGACAATGCGACTGTTCTCAGGAGAGGCTTTTCCGAAACCGAGGGGCTGCGAATACCAGAGCCGCCCCCTCATGTGGTGCACTCCTACTACAAATTCTACTGCTTCCTTGATATTGATCGGCTGAGGGACGATTGGACCCGGGACCGAATCGTTGCGGAGGTAAACGCCCTGGGTGTGCCGTGCTACTCTGGCTCCTGCTCGGAGATTTACTTAGAGAAAGCCTTTGCTCAGAGTGAAGCTAGACCTAAGGTGCGGCTTGAGAATGCACGCAGACTCGGCGAGTCGAGCTTAATGTTTCTTGTTCATCCCGGCCTGGATGCCTCTCATATGGCGCGCACTGTCGAAGTTACCAGGGACATTCTGCGGTTGGCGCTCAGATGAGGAGGCCTTGCGCTTTTCTCGTCGTTCACTCCTTCTCGACAAGACGCGATTGTCGCTCAACCGGACTTTTCCGGAAGTCTGCTACGGTTGAGCTGAGCTTTGGGGTGGAGGGACGGTCGATGCCTTAGTGTATTGGATCGTTCCAGGGACATAGGGAGAGCCAAGGGTGGCGAGCGGAGGAGATTCCGACTGACTAAGGTGTTCAAGGATTTCGATATCAATCGGATAGCTGTTTGCAGTTAAATTTTCGAGGTAGATAGCGATCCCGCCGCCGACATTCTCGAGCGTAGATGGACGTAAGATGAGGATGTGATCGAGGAAATCGTCCGGAGTGTTCGGCTCGAGGTCGATGCCAAATTGCGGCGCGGTACCGTGAGTGGATTGAAACTGGGAATCGACGACATCGACGTTTCTGGCTGAGGTGATACTCAGGCCCTGGCGCCGATTCTCCGAGGCGAGACATCCGTCGAGGAGAATATTGTCCGCCGGCTGACCGGTCGGGCCGCCGATGTAGAACCCGTCGCCCGCATTTTCGCTGGACTCCAGACCTTGAATGACAACGTTCTTGGCACCCCATATGAGTACGCCATGCCGCTGCTCGCCTGGCGGGTAAGCGTCGCGATCGCCGAGTACCTTGGCGCCATAGCCGCTGATGTATACGTTGGCGGTCTCAATGTTGACCAGACGCTGTTCCGGCCCGAGATGGCCTGAGTCTCGTAATATGACACCAGAGTCGAGAAGAAGCGCGGTGTTAGGGGGGATCTCAAACGCGTCGGTTACATAATCGCCTGCGGGGATGTGGATCGTGCGGTCTCCGCTGCCGAGTAGGCTCTGTAGCACTGCGGTGTTGTTGGTTCTACCGTCGCCTACGAGCCCGGCCGAGGACGCGTCGATGTAACGCGCAGTAGCGAAATTCGGACCTCGGGTCGACTCCCTCGTGAAATCGTTGACGGAAGAGATCTCGTTTTGCGCGGTCATCGGACTCGGAGTGATCATCTGCGGTAGTGGCGAATCGCTTCCGCTCTCGCTCCCGCATGCGGAAAGTTGACTGCAGAGTAGAAGCATAGCGATGGCCAAGCTTGAAGCTGGCGCGAAGTGGTAGCCCATGTTTCATGGAGCGTTGGAGTTGGTGGCAACGGGGACGCATTCTTTGTGCCCACGCTCTTCGCGTTAGCGGAGCAGTCAATAATGAAGTCGTCGAGAGTAAGTGAATGGAGTCGGCTCTGGATGATGGCTAGGTGGAGGGGCTGACTCGCGGGGCGGTATGAAATGCCTGCAGGTCACAGGAGCTTCGTGCGTGAGTTCGAGCGGTAGCGGCAATCGAGCGCATCCTGCCGCATGTGCGCCTCGTCCCAACTCATGCAAGAGTCTGTTGACAGAGACATAATGGTCGAGTACAAGGTTTCGCCTATAAGGTTGCGCTCGAGATAACGCAATCAGGGCGGGTCTCATGGTGTACGCGCGGGGTTTGATCACTGCGGATGCGGTGGGCGAATGCGGCTTTCACGGTCAGCATCGCACGGGTGGCGACGACGGCCGGGCCTGTATGCAGCTCTTCAAGAAAGATCGCTAGATGTCTGGACAAGGGAGGGTCTGGTGAGTAAGGGCGTCGGGGATTGCTCGATTCCGGACGGCGGTCGCTCGTCATCTGCCGCGGTTCCAGGGCAGGAGCCACTTGATGTGGTTCACACGCGAGTGGCCCAATGGGCCATCGCACGCCCAAAGTCGACCAAGCGGGCACTTGCACTGGCAGCTGATGCGTTCATGCTGCCCTTTTCCCTCTGGATGGCCATTGCGCTTCGCAAGGGGGAGGCCATTGATCCTGCGCGGGATACCAGGGTGCTCTTCTGGGCCGCAGTCGGCGGTCTCGCGCTCTTCTCCCTGTTTGGGCTTTACCGGAGTGTGACGCGGTTCATCGGCGTCCGGGTCGTCGCCCGGATCGCGATTGCCATCGTAATGTGCGCATGCGGACTTGCACTCATTGATAGTGCTGACCCCGACTGGCACGTCCGCTATTCGGCCCTTCCAATCTTCTGTGCCTTTGCCCTGCTTCTGGTCGCCGGCAGCCGGGTATTGGCCCGGTACCTTTGTCTTTCCAGCCTCAAGGACAGCGGACGCAAGCGAATCGCGATCTACGGGGCGGGGCAGGCGGGGGCGCGGACCTCACGCTTTCTGATGGGCGGACCGGAGTTCGACGTGGTCGCCTTCATCGACGACCAGCCGGCGCTCCATGGCCGCCAGATCAATGGCGTCACCGTCTATCCGCCGGCAGACCTGCCGACCCTGGTGATTACGCGCAGGATTGACCGCGTCCTGATCGCCATGCCTTCTGTGTCGCACCGCCGCCGCCGTGAGGTGCTGGCGGATCTCGAGGGACTCGGCGTTCACGTGCAGTCACTCCCCGATCTGGGCGACATCATCTCCGGCAAGGCGCGCATCGACGAAGTGCGCGATGTCGATGCCGCCGATCTTCTCGGACGCGATCCCGTCCCCCCCAATCCTGAACTCTTCGAGCGCTGCATCCGAGGCAAGAGCGTCCTCGTCACGGGAGCCGGCGGCTCCATCGGCTCGGAGCTGTGCCGCCAGATCGTGCGGATCGGCCCCAAGTGCCTGGTGCTCTGCGAGCGCTCGGAGCTAGCGCTCTACACTCTGGATCGGGAGCTGCGCGAGATCATCGAGAGCGAGCAGCTCACGCTCGATCTGGTGCCGTTACTCGGCAATGCCGGCGACCGCAGGCATATGGCGGAGCTCCTCTCTGCCTATTCCGTGCAGACCGTCTACCACGCCGCCGCCTACAAGCACGTACCCATAGTTGAGCACAACGTGCTTGCGGGCCTGCAGAACAACGTCCTCAGCACTTGGAATGCCGCGCACGCTGCCATCGAAGCCAGGGTGGAAACCTTCGTGCTGGTGTCGACCGACAAGGCGGTCAATCCGACCAATGTGATGGGCGCCTCGAAGCGCCTGGCCGAGCTCGTGCTCCAGGGTTTGCAGGAGCGCTCCCCGGAAACCCGATTTTGCATGGTGCGGTTCGGCAATGTGCTCGGGTCATCCGGCTCGGTGGTGCCGCTCTTCCGCGAGCAGATCAGGCGCGGAGGGCCCGTCACGGTCACCCATCCGCAGGTCGTCCGCTACTTCATGACCATCCCGGAGGCGGCGCAGCTCGTCATCCAGGCGGGCTCCATGGCCGCCGGCGGCGATGTCTTCGTGCTGGACATGGGCCCTCCGGTCCGCATCGATGACCTGGCCCGGCGCATGGTGAGCCTCATGGGCCTGACGGTGCGCGATGCGGAGCATCCCGACGGGGATATCGAGATCCGCTACACGGGCCTGCGCAGCGCGGAGAAGCTGTTCGAGGAGCTGCTCATCGGCAATAACGTCGGCGGAACGCAGCATCTGATGATCATGCGGGCCATGGAAAAGAACCTGCCCTGGAGCCAGATGCGGGAGATCCTGGAGCGCCTGAATGCCGCCATCGATGCCTCCGACTGCAGGCGGGCCGTGGCGGTGCTGCGTGAGGCTGTCCCGGAGTATCAGCCTATCGAGACCCTGCGCGACCACGTCTGGACGAGCAAGGCCAGCAAGGGTGGGGCGGCTGCGGGTGGCGACTCCAAGGTGACCGCCCTACGCGCCTATCGCCCCCATCTCGAGGTTGTGCCGTCCACAGGCCGGCCGAGACCGCGCCAGCAGCAGCTCGAGGGCTTGAGCCCGCTGCCGCCGTAGCCTCGTGGCCGCTTCCGGTCGGTGCGACCGGAGGCGATTGCCCCTACAATTCGCCCCTTCAACGGATCCGATGGGGCTTGCATGGGCGCCGAAAATGCCGATTCGCTCTCCGCCCGAGGCGCAGCGCTCCTGCGTTCCGGGCTCGATGAGCACATGGACGTCTTTCGGCGCCTGAGTACCCTCGCACCCGTCATCCAGCAGGCCGGCCGCCTGATTGCGGCCACGCTCTCGCAAGGCGGCAAGCTTTTGCTGTGCGGCAACGGGGGCTCGGCGTCGGATAGCCAGCACATCGCCGCGGAGCTGACGGGGCGCTTCCTCAAGGACCGGCGCCCGCTCGCCGCAGTGGCGCTGACGACGGATACCTCGGCGCTGACCAGCATCGCCAATGACTACAGCTTCGATGAGGTGTTCGCGCGGCAGGTCATGGGCCTGGGCGTGAAGGGCGATTGTCTCCTGGCCATCTCGACCTCCGGGAATTCACGCAACGTACTGCGGGCCGTGGACGCGGCACGCGCGGCAGGCATCAGCGTGATCGGCTTGCTGGGTCGTGATGGCGGGGCGCTGCGCATGCTCTGCGACGTCGCCATCATCGTGCCGAGCGCGACGACCGCGCGGATTCAGGAGGCGCACATCTTCATCGGACATACGCTGTGCGCAATGCTGGAAGAGGCGCTGGGCGTCGCTTGAGCAGGGGAACCGGATTGGGCGAGCTTAAGAAAAGACTGCAGCGGGCGCGGGTGCTGGTCGTCGGTGACGCCATGCTCGATCGATACCTCTTCGGGGACGTGGAGCGGATCTCGCCCGAGGCACCCGTACCGGTCGTGCGCGTCACCCGGGAGGAGCATCGCCTGGGCGGCGCGGCCAATGTCGCCTTGAACGTCAAAGCGCTGGGTCCTGGAGTTACGCTGATCACCGTCGTGGGTGACGACGAGCCGGCGCGCACGCTAGAGGGTCTGCTGACGAAGCACCAGGTGGAGGTGATCCTGGGCAGGGATCCGAAGCTCTTCACCTGCGTGAAGCTGCGCGTGATCGGGCGCGCTCAGCAGCTGGTCCGGGTGGACTTCGAAAACCAGCCTGACCATGAAGTGCTGGCGGACATGCTGACGGATTTTGCCCGCCTCGTGCCGCAGTATGACGCGGTGCTCTTCTCCGATTACGGCAAGGGAGGGCTCACCCACATTCCACGCATGATCGAGCTGGCACGTGCCGCGGGGAAGCCGGTACTGGTGGACCCGAAAGGGGATGACTACAGCCGGTATGCGGGGGCAACCGTCATCACGCCCAATCGCTCCGAGCTGGCCCAGGTGATCGGCTCCTGGAAGACGGAGGCACAGCTCGAGGAGCGGGTACAGCAACTGCGGGAGGCCAACCGCTTCGACGGCGTCCTGCTGACGCGCAGCGAGGAAGGCATGTCGCTCTTTGACCGGGCCGGACAGATCAAGGTGCCGGCGCAGGCGCGAGAAGTATTCGACGTCACCGGCGCCGGCGACACGGTGATCTCCACGCTCGCGGCGATGTTGTCCTGCGGCATGAGCCTGCGGGAGGCGATGCCCATCGCCAATCGCGCGGGCGGGATCGTGGTCGGCAAGTTCGGTACGGCGACGGTGAGCTACGAGGAGCTCTTCAGTTGAAGGTCGTCGTCACGGGCGCCGCCGGGATGGTGGGCAGCAACCTGGTGCATGGACTCAATGCCATCGGCATCGATGATGTGATCGCGGTGGATGATCTCACCGAGGGTGCGAAATTCCGCAATCTCCTGGGCGGCAGGATCAGCGACTACTTCGACCGCAACGAATTCTACGATCGCTTCGCGCTGGGAGAGCTCGGTCGCATCGACGCCGTCTTCCATGAGGGCGCCTGCTCCGACACGATGGAGCACAACGGCCGCTACATGCTGGAGACGAACTACCGCTGCTCCAAGGACCTGCTCGATATCTGTCAGAGCCAGGGAACGCGGCTTCTTTATGCGTCATCCGCCGCCACTTACGGCGATAGCACGGCCTTTCGCGAAGCACCGGAGTGTGAGCGGCCGCTCAATGTTTACGGCTACTCGAAGCTCCTCTTCGACAACATCGTGCGCCGGGTCCTGCCGACGGCACGGTCTCAAGTCGTGGGCTTCCGTTACTTCAATGTGTATGGGCCGCGCGAACAGCACAAGGGGCGGATGGCCTCGGTCGCGTTCCATCACTTCGGTCAGCTGCGCGAGACCGGAAAGGTGAGACTGTTCGGCGAGTACGGGGGCTATGGACCGGGGCAGCAGGTGCGCGATTTCGTGTTCGTGGACGACGTCGTCGCGATCAATCTCTGGTTCCTGCGCCATCCGGAGCGCAACGGTATCTTCAATGTGGGTACCGGGCGCGCGCAGCCGTTCAACGATGTCGCACATGCCACCATCAACGCCTCGCGCGCGATGCGTGGAGAGGCGCCCCTCAGCCTGGAGCAGCAGGTCTCACAGGGGCTGATCGAGTACATCCCTTTCCCGGAGGCGCTGGTCGGCAAATATCAATGCCACACGCAAGCGGACCTGGCTTCGCTTCGTGCGTCCGGTTGCGATGTCCAGTTTGCTGACGTCGCGACGGGCGTGCGGCGCTATGCGGACTGGCTCGGTGCGCAACGGGAGCTTTGATTGCCTCAGATCATGATGCCGGATCTACCGCTCGCGTTGAGTCGCAAGGTTGTCTCGGCGGCGGAGGTCTCCGGCCGGGACTGGCCCCGCCCACTGGTGTTCACCAATGGAGTGTTCGACGTCATCCATCGCGGACATGTCGAGTACCTGGCGGCGGCCCGTGACCTGGGCGCGGCGCTGCTGGTCGCCATCAACAGCGACTCCTCGGCGAGGCAGCTCGGCAAGGGGCCGGACCGGCCGCTCAATCGGGAGACCGATCGCCTGCTGGTGATGGCGGCGCTCGAGAGCGTGTCGCTCGTGACGATGTTCGAGGAGCCTACCCCCTGCGAGTTGCTACAGCGCTGCCGGCCTGACATTTACGTGAAGGGCGGCGACTATGACATGGAGACTCTGGAGGAGACGCGTCTGATGCGAGGCTGGGGTGGCCGTTCTCTCGCGATTGCGTTCGTGCAGGGATATTCGACCAGCGCACTCGTGCGGCGCATCCGGGGCTCATGAGCCGCAAGGCGGCGTTCATCGACCGGGACGGGGTGCTCAACGAGGAACGCGCCTTCGTCCACCGCGTTGAGGACTTCGCGTTCGTGCCGGGTGCGATCGAGGCGCTGCGGGCCTTGCAGGCCGCGGGCTATCTGCTGGTGGTCATCACCAACCAGTCGGGCATCGCCCGCGGCCTCTACACGGAGGCGGACTACCTGGCACTCACCGGGCACATGCGCGAGCGCCTCCGGGCCGCCGGCGTCACCCTCGACGCGGTGGAGTATTGCCCGCACCTGGCTGATGCCCCCGTCGAGCGCTATCGCGCGGATTGCGACTGCCGTAAGCCGAAGCCGGGGATGCTGACCCGCGCGATCCGGGCCCTCGATATCGATGCGCCCGCGTCCTTTCTCGTGGGTGATCGTCTCTCGGACGTCGAGGCCGGACGAGCGGCCGGCGTCGGGCGGTGCTTCTTAGTGCGGACGGGCTATCCCCTGCCTAATGAAGCCGTAGCGACGGCAGATGCCGTGTACGACGACCTGCTTACCTGCGTGAAGTCCACATTGGCCTTGCGGTAAGCTTTCGCCAGGGCTCATCAGAGGAATCAAGCACTTGAAAGGTATCGTTCTCGCCGGCGGGGCGGGCACCCGGTTGCACCCGGTGACCCTGAGCATCAGCAAGCAGCTCCTGCCGATCTACGACAAGCCCATGGTGTACTACCCGCTCGCGGCCCTGATGCTGGCGGGGATCCGCGACATCCTGCTCATCTCTACGCCCGAGGACCTGCCGCTCTTTCGCCGGCTGCTGGGCGATGGCGGCAAGTGGGGGATCTCGCTCTCCTACGCGGAGCAGCCGCGGCCGGAGGGGCTCGCTCAGGCCTTCATCATCGGAAAGCGATTCGTGGGCAACGATCGCGTCGCGCTGGTGCTGGGGGACAACATCTTCTACGGGCACGGGTTACCGGAGCAGCTCGAGACCGCCGCCCAGCGGGGCGAAGGCGCCACCGTGTTCGCGTACCGGGTGCGGGATCCGGAGCGGTATGGCGTCGTTCAGTTCGACGATGCGGGGCGGGCGCTCGACATCGAGGAGAAGCCCGCAAGGCCCAAATCCTACTTCGCGGTGACCGGCCTCTATTTCTACGACAACCAGGTGCTCGACATTGCAGCGGGCCTCAAGCCCTCCGCGCGCGGCGAGCTCGAGATCACCGACGTCAACCGCAAGTACCTCGAGCGCGGCGCGCTGCGGGTCGAGCTGCTCGGGCGCGGTGTGGCCTGGCTCGACACGGGAACCCATGAGTCGCTGCTCCAGGCGTCGATGTTCATCGAGGCGATCGAGACCCGGCAGGGGCTGAAGGTCTGCTGCCCGGAGGAGATCGCCTACCGCAGGAGCTACATTTCGGCCGCTCAGTTGGAATCCCTGGCGCGGCCGCTCGCCAAGACGGGATACGGCACTTACCTGCTCGAGATCCTGAAGGGACGGGCCTGATGGAATTCGTCCCGACCGAGATCCCCGAGGTCGTGCTCATTCGCCCCAAGGTATTCGGCGATGCCCGCGGCTACTTCATGGAGTCCTGGGAGGAGCGAAAATTCGCCGCCGGGGGGCTCGAGCTCAACTTCGTCCAGGACAACCACAGCCACTCGGCGCGACACATCCTGAGGGGACTGCATTACCAGATACAACATCCCCAGGGAAAGCTCGTGCGTGTCGTGACGGGCGCCGTCTACGACGTCGCCGTCGATATCCGCCGCAGCTCGCCTACCTTCGGAAAATGGGTGGGCGTGGAGCTGTCTGCGGAAAATCACCAAATGCTGTGGGTCCCTCCAGGATTCGCCCATGGTTATCTCGTGCTGAGCGAATATGCGGACTTCCTGTACAAGGTGACGGACATCTGGTCGCCGCCCCACGAGCGGGCGATCCGCTGGAATGATCCCGAGATCGGCGTGAAGTGGCCCTTGCCGACGGGTACGGAGCCCGTCCTTTCCGGTAAGGACGCCGCGGCGCCGAGCTTTCGCGATGCGGAGGTCTATCCTTGACGAAGGTCCTGATCACCGGGGCCGGAGGGCAAGTCGGACGCATGCTGCTGGAGATGCGGCCGGCCGACATCGAGACCGTAGCCTGCGCGCACGCGGATCTCGACATCGGTGCGGGCGATGCGGTTCGGCACTGTGTCGCCCGCCATCGGCCGGCCGTGATCATCAATGCCGCGGCGTACACCGCAGTCGACAAGGCCGAATCCGAGCCCGACACGGCGCAACGGATCAATGCCGAGGGCCCGCGCCATCTGGCCGTGGCAGCCCGCGAGAGCGGCGCCCGGCTGATCCACATCTCGACCGATTTCGTGTTCGATGGCGCCGCATCGGTTCCCTACCGGCCGGATTCGCCCACGCACCCTCTCAGCGTCTACGGTCAGACCAAGCGGGACGGTGAGCGGGGCGTACTGGAAGCGCTCCCCGAGCAATCCGTCATCGTGCGAACCGCCTGGGTCTACGCCGCGACCGGTGCCAACTTCGTGCGTACCATGCTGCGCGTCATGCGGGCCAATGGCGCGGCAAGGGTGGTCGCGGACCAGGTGGGCACACCGACCGCGGCGCGCTGGCTCGCGGAAGCGCTGTGGCGAATCGCGGGCAAGCCGGAGATTCGCGGCATCCATCACTGGACGGACGCGGGGGTCGCGAGCTGGTATGACTTCGCGGTGGCGATTGCCGAGGAAGGTGCCGAGCTCGGGTTGCTTGCGCCGGATGTCGCAGTCACGCCGATTGCCACATCGGACTATCCCACGCCCGCCCGCAGGCCTTCCTACAGCGTTCTCGACAAGAGCTCGCTGGCTCCTCATGGCCTTTCTCCCACTCACTGGCGCAAGCGCTTGCGCGGTGTCCTGAAAGAGATCCCCAGTGCCTAGACTGCTCATCACCGGTGGGGCCGGCTTCATCGGCGCCAACTTCGTGCATTACTGGCTGAACGCATACCCCGGCGAGCGCATCGTGGTGCTCGATGCACTCACCTACGCCGGCAACCTCGCCAATCTCGATTCCGTCAAAGAGCGCCCCGAGCTCCGGTTCGTCCAGGACAGCATCGGCAACACGCCGGTCATCGAGAGCCTGCTGCGGGAAGAGGGGATCGACACCATCGTCCACTTCGCCGCGGAATCGCACGTCGACCGTTCCATTCACGGCCCCGATGCCTTCATCGAGACGAATGTGCAGGGCACCCACTCGATGCTGAAGGCCGCGCGCAAGGTGTGGCTGGAGGAGAAGACGGTCGCAACGCACCGCTTTCATCACGTGTCGACGGATGAGGTGTACGGCTCCCTGGCGGCTGACGATCCCGCCTTCCATGAACGGACCCCATACGCGCCGAACTCACCTTACTCGGCAAGCAAGGCGGCATCCGATCACCTGGTCCGGGCGTATCACCATACCTATGGCCTGCAGGTCACGACCAGCAACTGCTCCAACAACTACGGCCCGTTTCATTTTCCGGAGAAGTTGATTCCGCTGATGATCGTGAACCTGCTGCACGGGCGGGCACTGCCCATCTACGGAGACGGGCGCAATGTCCGGGACTGGCTGCACGTCAGCGACCACTGCCGCGGTATCGACCTGATCCTGAAGAAGGGCAGGCCCGGAGAGGTCTACAACATCGGCGGCGGCGTCGAGAGCGAGAACCTGAAGCTGGTGCAGACCCTCTGTGCCGTGGCCGATGAGGCCTTTGGCAATGACCGGGGCCTCTGTACCCGGTTCTCCGGCTGCCCCGCGGCGCGGGGTGGGAAAACCTCGAGCCTCATCCAGTTCGTCAAAGACCGCCCCGGGCACGATCGCCGCTACGCGATCGACTGCGCAAAGATCGAGCGCGAGCTGGGTTACCGGGCGCAGACCGCTCTGGCTTCCGGGCTCCGAGGCACTTTCGAGTGGTATGTCCAGAACGAGTGGTGGTGGCGGGCCGTCATGGACGGCAGCTACCAGCGGTGGATCGAGACCCACTACAAGTAGTCGCAAGGCGGCCCCGCCGCTGGCTGCGCGTCGCTTGCCGGTCACACAAGGACGCGGTCATCCCCCCGTCCGCTATTGAACGTTTGGTCCGTGATTGCGCACCCAAGCCGCAGCGCTCCCGCTACAATTACTGTTTCGCATGGGGCGGGCCGGGGGCGATCGAACCCCGAGAAGCCGGCGGACAGCCGGACAGGGGCTCGGGCGTGCGCTGCCTCGTGCACTGGCGATAAGGGTTCTGAATGCGCTTGATGCGACGTCCGTTAGGGCTGCTGGCCTGGGTGCTGACTGCAATCTTGGGCCCGTGGCTCTTCGCCTCTGCCGCGCACGGCCAGACGTTATCGCCCGGAACAGGCGATCCACTCGCCCTGCTGCAGGGTCTTTCGCCGTCGGAACAGCAGGCCATCCTGGGACGCATCTCGGGCGCCGGGAATTTCGGGCCTGGCACCGCAGAGCTCAATAATTTTCCAGGCTTGGGCGGACAGTTCAATCAGGGACAACTGCAGCTTCTGCAGCAGCAGATGGCAATCCGGCAAAGGCGTGCGGGCGAGGAGGGTGAGCCCTTGATTCCGATCTTGAGGGGTGGTGACTGGGTCATCATCGAGATCGGGTTCCAGCTCACGCCCCGACCGGCGGCCCAGAGCTCACAGGCGCTACAGCAGGCATACAACGCTGAGGCACAAAAGAGCACTCTCTCGCCGCAGAACCTGCAGGCATTGCAGGCTATGCAGGGCAGCTCCGGAGGGAGTGCAGCGGCCTCTCTTGCCTCAACGCCGGTGACGCCGGTTTCGCAGTTGAGTGAGGCGGAAAAGCAGCACCTGACCGGGTTGATGGACGTGATCCGCTCGCGAAATCCGTACCAGCTCTCCGCGGACGGAGAGCTGATGCTACCGGGCTTCGGGCCCATCCCGCTTCTGGGTCTGACGCAGGACCAGGCGACTCTGCGGCTCTCGGTGGTTCCGGCCTTCCAGAACCTCGCGGTAAGGCTGACCCTGCTGCCGCTCAAGAAGACCGGCGAGCAGGCGCTCAAGCCCTTCGGCTATGACCTTTTCACGCAGTCCCCGTTGAGCTTCAACCTGCTCCCCAATGTACCGGTACCGTCCAATTACGTCCTGGGTCCCGGGGACACTCTCAACGTGCTGCTCTATGGCAGCCAGAACCACGCCTACCAGATGGTCGTGGGTCGCGACGGCCGGATCAACTTTCCGCAACTGGGACCCATCAACGTCGGTGGGCAGCTCTTCAGCGCTGCACAGTCGGAAATCGAATCGCGCGTAGCGCACCAGATGATCGGCGTGCACGCCAGTGTCACGATGGAGCAGACGCGCTCGATCCAGATATTCGTGATGGGCGATGCCTATCAGCCCGGGTCCTACACCGTAAGCGGCCTGGGAACGATCACCACCGCCCTGTATGCGGCCGGCGGCGTCCGCAAGACGGGCTCCCTGCGCAGGGTCCAGCTCAAGCGCAATGGAGCCCTGATCCGCACGCTCGATCTGTACGATCTGCTGATCCACGGCAGCACGGCGGACGACGTGAAGCTGCTGCAGGGTGATGTGGTATTCGTACCCCCCGCAGGACCCACTGTTGCGATCGACGGCCAGGTCAAACGGCCGGCAATTTATGAGCTCAAGGACGAGACCACACCTGCCCAGATGATTGCCCTCGCGGGGGGGCTCACTGCTGACGCGGATACCTCAAAAGCGACATTGACCCGCATCCAGGCGAATGGAGAGCGGGTAGTGGTTCCGCTGGACCTGACGGCCGCGGCTGGAGCCCGGGAAGGCCTTCGAAATGGAGATTTATTCCATGTGCCGCGGCTGAGGCCTACCCTGGACTCCGCCGTCATCCTGCAAGGGCATGTCTACACGGCAGGTCCATATGCGTACCGTCCCGGCATGCGTCTCTCGGACATCATCCACTCCGTGGATGATGTGAAGCCCAGTGCCGACCTGCACTACGTTCTCATTCGCCGGGAATTGCCGCCCGACCGGCACATCGAGGCGCTGTCGGCCAATCTTGCGGCTGCGCTTGCTGCGCCGAATTCGAGCGCCGACGTACCCCTGATGCCGCGAGATCAGATCACGGTGTTCGATCTGTCCTCCGCGCGCGACCGGATCATTCAGCCCATCCTGGATGAACTGCGCACCGAGTCGACCGCTGAGCAGCCTGAGCAGATGGTGAGCGTCGATGGACGCGTCAACGTACCGGGACAGTACCCGCTCGAGCCGGACATGCGAGTCGCCGATCTCGTGCGCGCAGGCGGGGGCTTGGCGGATGCAGCGTATGCCGGCAAGGCGGAGCTGACACGGTATGTGGTGGTCGCTGGCGGCACCCGCCGGACCGAGCTGCAGTCGATCGATCTCGCCGCCGCCCTGCGCGGGGATCCGGCGAATAACGTGAAGCTGCAGCCCTACGATGTCCTCAGCGTCAAGGAAGTCTCCCAATGGGCGACCCAGCAGACCGTCATTCTGAGGGGCCAGGTGCGCTTCCCCGGCACTTACACCATCGAGCCAGGGGAGACGCTGAAGTCCGTGATCGAGCGGGCAGGCGGTCTAACGCAGTACGCATTCCCGCAGGGCGCCGTCTTCACCCGCGCGGAGCTGAGAGATCGCGAGCAGCAGCAGATGAACATGCTGGCTCAGCGGATGAAAGTCGAGCTCGGTGTCCTGGCGCTTCGCGCCGTGGCGACGAGCGCCGGCGGCAATACAGGCAACGCATCAAGCGCACTCGTCGTCGGACGCTCGTTGTTCCAACAGCTGCAGAGCGAGAAGGCGGTGGGACGGCTCGTGATCAACCTGCCGCGCGTCGTTCGCGATCCCGCCGATTCGCCGTACGATGTCGTCCTGCGCGACGGCGACCAGCTGGTGGTGCCGAAGTTCGAGCAGGAGGTCACCGTGATCGGCGAGGTTCAGGATGCCACCTCCCATCTTTATAATCCCAACCTGTCGCGCGACGACTACGTCCGCTTGAGCGGTGGTCTCACGGCGCAGGCGGATCGGAAGAGAATCTACGTGGTACGGGCTGACGGTAGCGTGGTGGCCAACGGAGGCAGCCGATGGTTCAGCCGAGGCTCGAACGTCGAGATCAAGCCCGGAGATACCATCGTAGTGCCGATCAACGCCGAGCAGATGCTGCCGCTGCCTTTCTGGCAGGCAGTGACGGGCATCATGTACAACGTGGCGATTGCCGCGGCGGCAGTCCATGCCTTGTGATCGCCATTAAGGGGCCGGAGCGGCAGCGCGGAATCTAGTGAAAGAGCTTGCGGATCACGGCCGTGCCCGACTTGTCGGGTATCGGAACGAGCCGTTCCATCTTGTCGGCCAGGAACTCGTCGATCGCCCGCTCAGCGCCGTGCCAGTTGAGGCTCGAATAATCGTGGATCACGAGAATGCCGCCTGGCGCGAGCCTGCGGTAGAAATACTCGAGTCCGGCTTTCATCGGCAAGTACAGGTCGCAATCCAGATGTGCCATGCAGAACGACAACTCGCCGGCAATCGCCGCCGTCGAGTCCGGGAAGTGGCCGACCACGTACTCGACTCCTTCAGAGCCGACCAACGACCGTACGCTCGTGAGTGACGTGTCCGCGAACTCGGCTGGCTTGTCGGCATCGATGCCGAGGAGGTCGCGCGGGGAAAAGCCCTGGAAAGTGTCGAAGAGGTAAGTCCGCCTGCCCGTCGACCGTCCGAATCCCGCAAGCAAGGCGGCAGTGTTTCCCTTGTAGACACCGAGCTCCGCCAGATCGCCCGGAATTGCCTCTTTGACGATCTGCTCGAAGAGCAGGTTGAACAGGTAGAACCGAACCAGGTCTCCCGCGTTGTTCGCTCGGTTATGGCGGGTGAAGCCGGTGAGGTCGTTCACCAGCGAGAGACCTGATTGATGGGCGGCCGCTCGAGCGTTACTCGAATACCGATCGGGTACGTAGGCGCAGAACGAGCCGGGCCACGGCGATTTCAGCCCGACCTGATACGGCACGCGGTGCAGCCGGGTACGGAGCGCACGCAGAGCACGCCAGGGGTCGTGTGCGAGAATCGCCAAGCGCCTCTTGAGCTGCGTGGTGCTGATGTGCACCCATGCCTCCCCGACCGGGTCGCGGTAGCGGTTCGAATCCAAGCACTTTATGTGCCGGTGAACCATCATGCAAGGCGGTTTGCGCACCCAAGCGGCAGCGCCCCCGCTACAATGCGAATTGTGCGGCATGCAGCGGGTGACTGGCCCCGGGATCCCGGGCGATGAATCGATGATTCAGATGCAGAAAGCGCAATACCGCGTCACGGTTGCCATCGTTACCTATCGTTCCAGCGAAGAGCTGCCGGCTTGCCTGGACAGTCTGCTGGCCTCCCAGGTGCCGGCGAAGATCGTCGTCATCGACAACGATTCGCAGGATGGGACTTTCGAGCTGGCCAAAGCCTACGCGGAGCGGCACGGGAACGTGGTTGCGACGGCGACGGGCCGAAATGTCGGGCTCGC
Source organism: Steroidobacteraceae bacterium (assembly GCA_036278795.1). Taxonomy (GTDB): domain Bacteria; phylum Pseudomonadota; class Gammaproteobacteria; order Steroidobacterales; family Steroidobacteraceae; genus 13-2-20CM-66-19. The sequence continues at coordinate 67,404 of DASUKK010000021.1, forward strand.
CGCCGGAAACAACATGGTGCTGCCGCACCTGGAAGGCGACTATGTGCTCATCCTGAATCCCGATACGGTGCTGGAAAGAGGTGCGCTGTCCTCGATGATTGCGCTCATGGATGGCGACGCGGAAATCGGCGCGATGGGCCCAAAATGCGTATACGAGGATGGCTCGCCCCATACCAGCTACCACTACGGTTGGGGCTTCTGGCACCTGTTCGTATGGAGAGTGTTGCCATACTCCCTCGTCCGCAGACTGTACGATCGATTCGCGCGTTACCGGGAGGCGGATGTCGGCTTCGTCTCCGGTGCCTGCCTGCTGGTCCGCACGGCTGTGTTCAAGCGCATAGGAGGCTACGATCCAGCTTATTTCCTCACCGTGGAAGACGCGTGCGACCTCTGTCAGCGGATCCGGGACCTGGGCTACAGAATTCGCTTCAGCCCGCGTGCGCAGATTACCCACCTGTGCGGCAGAAGCGGGAGGCACGTGCCGCTTCTCTCGACGCTCGAGGGCTACAAGGGAGACATTCACCACTTCTACAAGCACAAGGGAGGGCCGGGCGGCTTTCTCGCCTTGCTGATCGTCATTTTTGCGTGCTCCGTGAAACTCGCCGCGACGGCATTCAAGGCCGTCACATTCCGCCGGCCGGTCGATTTCCAGAACCTCCGCGTCTATTGGAGGATCCTGCCGCAGCTATTCTCTCGTGGACCCGAAGTTGCGAGCTCTAGCGGCGGATAGCCGGGCGCGGCGGACGGGAGCTCCCATGCGCGCCGCTGCGCGGCCCGAGTGTCACTTGTGTGGCTCGCCGGGGGTGCCTCTGTACCGCGATCTGAGCGACAGCATGTTTTCCGCCGCGGGAAGCTGGTCGATCAGCCGCTGTTCCAACCGTGGCTGCGGATTGTTGTGGCTCGATCCCATGCCGCTCGCGGAGGACCTTGCCATGGCGTACGCAAGCTACTACACCCATGGAGCGCCGGCCAGGACAGTCGGTTACCGACTCGGCCGATCCCTCTACAGGGCGGCGCTGGACATTGCATTGTGGGTTACCGGAATTCCTTCCGAGCGGAGGCGTTCGGAAGCCATGTTTCTCGGATCCAGTCCGCCAGGGGCACTTCTGGATGTCGGCTGCGGGTACGGCGCCTTCATGTCGAGGATGAAAGCGCGTGGATGGCGCGTCCGCGGAATCGATTTCGATCCGCAGGCTGCCAGGGCCGCTCGAGATCTGCACGGTCTGGAGGTGCAGGTTGGCACGCTCGAGGGTCTGACCGGCACGGACTCTCAGTTCGATGTCATCACGGCAAATAACGTCATCGAGCACGTAGCCGATCCCGTGGATTTCCTGGTGCGGTGCCGGGGTTTGCTTCGGCCCGGTGGGCGAGTGATCCTGAAGACGCCCAATGCAAGCGGCTATGGCGCCCGCCGGTACGGACCGGCTTGGCGCGGCCTCGAGCCTCCCCGTCACTTGCACATCTTCACGCCGCCGGCCCTGAGTGCGTGTGCGCGCAGAGCCGGATTGTCCGTGTCTTCCTGCTTCACTTCGTTCGGAGCGTCTGAAGAGATACTGGTTGCGAGCGACTTCATCGCCAGAAAAGGCTCGTTTCGTGAGCAGGATTTGACATTGCGCGAAAAAATCGCAAGCCGCCTCCAACGTCCCCTGCTTGCGCTCAAGGCCAGAGTCGCGTGGCACCGGGACACGCTTTCAGGAGAGGAACTCTGCGCCATTCTCACGGCGGACGCGCGAGACCCGGGATGAGGTGGCTCGAGCATCACACCTTTCGCGGATTGCGGCGCCTCTCTGTCAACACTATGTTGCAGATTGGCGGCCAGATACTGCCCGTGGGGGCCGCCGCCGTCGCCATTCCCTTTGTTTACAGGAATCTTGGCGCGGCGGATTTCGGCATATTCACCATCGCGCTCTCGGCGATGGGACTGTTCTCCATTCTGGACCTGGGCTTGGGGCGGGCTTTGGTCCGCTTCGCCGCACGCGACTTCGCCCGCGGCGATATGGCCGGTGCCGCGTCAGTCGTCGCGCAGTCGGGCATCTTTCTGGGTGCTGTGTCTGTCACTCTCGCTCTGGGCGTATTTCTCGCCTCACCGGCTCTCGCATCTCATTGGGTCCGATCGTCCCCCGGGTCACACGGGACAGTGACCCAGTGCCTCGCCATCATCGCCGCGGCTCTGCCCGTCGGCGCAATGACATCCGTGTTCCGGTCGGTTCTGGAGGCCCGGGAGGATTTCCTGTCGATCGGCATCGTGCAATCCGGAGTGGGCACATCGATGTACGCGGTCATCCTGGTGCTGTCGCTGGCCCACGCGGACGTGCAGACCATCATCGCTGCCGCCGTGGGCAGCCGGCTACTGGGTGTGATCTGCTATGTCGTGAGGGCCCTCGCGGTCTGGCCCGACGGATTCCCGTGGAAAAGAGTGCGCTTGCGCGTGCACAAGGACTTTCGCGATTTCTCCTTCTGGACCGTGGGCGCGAATGTCATCGGCGCCAGCATCATGTACGGTGATCGTGTCCTGCTGGTGAAGTTATTCGGTCTGCAGGAAGTGCCGTATTACAACGTGCCGCTGGAATTCTTCGGAAGGCTGATGATTCTCATGAACGCCGTTGCCACGGTGATATTTCCCGCGCTGTCGCGTGTTTCGGACAACAAGCAACTCTTCGAGCGAGGCTATGTCGTATTCATGACATTCCTGAGCGCCGCCGCGGGCCTGGTTCTTCTCGCTACTGCCATAGCGACTCCTCAGATCCTGCTGCACTGGCTCGGTCGCTCCTTCGAGGAGCACAGTACTCTGATCGTGAGGACGCTGCTGGTGGGACTCGAGTTTCAGTGTCTGAACGTGATGGCGCTCGCGTCGATCAACGCCAGGGGCGTTTCTCGTCCGATAACCGTCATGCTCGGGTTGGAATTTCCAATCTATTTCTGCGCGCTTGCCTATTGCGGGCTACACTTCGGCCTCGAAGGAATTGCCATCGTATGGAGCGGCCGCGTCGTCATTGAGTTCCTCTGTTACACGCTCTTTCAGCTGCGGCTGGTGCGGTCCGGCGGCGCTCGTTCCCAAAAGATTGGGGCTGCGCTTTCGGTCGCGAACGCCATTCCGCTTCTGCTCGTGGCCGTCTCCGCTGGTCTGGCATCGGTGGTGGCGATCAGCACCGTTGTGGTTGCCGCTGCAATTGCCTGGTCGCTTTTCGAGCTGCGCGACGCCGGCATCGTCGGCCTGCGCGGGGAGCGCGCGTGAACGCCAGCGCCCATACAGGCCCCGGGGGCGACCAACCGGGCCAGTATGTGGGCCGGCTGTCGCCAGACCCGCGATCCGGCCCGCGCGTGGCTTGTGTCGTTCTCAACTGGAATGGCTGGCAGGACACCGTCGCATGTCTCACCGCCATCGACGCGCTGAACTACGGCAACAGATTCGTGATTGTGGTCGACAACGGCTCCACGGATGACTCCGTGCAGCGTATTCGGGAAGCTCATCCGGCGGTGGAAATGATCTGTACCGGCGGGAACCTGGGGTATGCCGGGGGCGTCAATGCGGGGATCCGGCTCGCGCTCGAGCGGGGAGCGGAATTCGTCTGGCTGTTGAACAACGATGCGGAGCCTTTACCGAGCGCGCTGTCGGCGCTGGTGGGCAAGGCGCTGGAACAGCCGGATCTGGGTGCGGTCGGATCGGTGCTCATGTACATGAGTAGCCAGACCGAGGTGCAGGCGTGGGGAGGCGGACGGGTCAACTGTTGGCTGGGGCGAGCTTCACATGCGACGTCCCGCAGGGAGGACCCGTGGTTTGACTATCTCACCGGCGCAAGCTTGCTGTTGCGGTGCGCGGCCTTGGCGAAGGTGGGTCTGTTCGACGATGGGTTTTTTTTGTATTGGGAAGATACGGATTTGAGCTTCCGGTTGCGGCGGCAGGGGTGGCGTCTGGGAGTCGCGGCCGAGTCAGTGGTGCTTCACAAGGTGGGTGCAAGCTCGGGCGATCGACGGCGAGTCGACCGGCATTCGACCGCATCCGGGATCCGGTTCCTGCGCAAGCATGCGTTGATCCCGTGGATTTCGGTGCCGCTGTTTCTGACCTCGCGATTTGCCAACCGCATCGTACGCGGGCACTTCGCCCGCACGACCGACATCATCGGCGGTATTCGCGATTACATGGCATCCGCGAAGATGCGCAAGCCCGCTGCGCCGATCGGTCCGCCTGGCCGGCGAGCCGGACTAGGTCGCCGGTAGCAGGGGAGGGCTCTCGGCTCCGGGCGGCAGGGGTCGCCTTCGCCTGACGCGAAGACAGAAGAGCGCGTTCGCGATCACGGCGAGCAGCAAGCTCTCCGGGAGGAGGAAAGTGGAGCCCAGCGTGATGAGGGGTACCCCGCACGCGAAGAGCACCATGATGAAGTCTCCCGGACTGCCGTATCTCTGCAGCGATCGCATGAACATCTTCAACATCATTCCGCTGAGGATTCCGGCCACGAGCTGCAACGGCAACGCCATGACCCCGAAGTCGGCATACCACGTTCCATTCGCGAATGCGGGAGCGCCAACGTTGGTGACGAACTGATCGGGATAGAAGTGCTCGGCCAGATACAGGTCGCCGAAATCCTTCGGTTTGCCGGGGTCGAGCACTCTCGGTATGCGGGGGTAGAACTGGTTCTCGAGGGTCAGCCGGCCGTAGAACGGGCCCATGCCGGAGTCGATGACCAGCATTCCATTGCGGGTGTAATCGCTGTACGCGGCGAGACCCTGGAGGCCTCCCCCGAGGATCAGGTCCGGCGTGGTCACGATGAAGAGCATGAGCCCAAAGAGCGCCATGGCGGCCGTAAAGATCAGGAACTTGAACAGCCGAATGCGCCGGTGCTGGACGTAGACCCAGTGAAGCGCAAGGATGAATACAAACCCGAGCATGTGCCCTTTGCTGCCTTGGAGCCAGGTAAATCCGATGCACAGCAGGAAGAACATGGAGAGCTCGATCTTGCCGACGCGCTTGGCGAAGAGCAGGAGGATGAAAGCCAGGTAGGCGAGGGTCAGGGAAAGGAAGAAGTAAACTCCGTAGCCGGTGCGGGTCTCCCGGTAGATCTCGCGCGGATCGGCGATGTCGGCTCTGAATTTGATGAGGACCGGCAGATAGAGGCAGATGGCTGCGGCCAGCAGCAGATACGCCGGCAGCCGGCTGCGTCCCGCTTCGTAGCCGCCGAACGGAAGCCGGATTGCCGGCATGCGGATCCAGGTGTACGCCAGAGCAAATGCCGTCGTGTAGGCCGCGAACGTGCCGTAGCTGAGGACATAGGCATACACGGAATTCGAATCACCGACGGCGAGCAGGTAGTACATCTGCAGGAGGTATTCGGCAGGAATCATCATCACGAAGCTCGCGGTGAGCACGTTCACGTAAGTGCCTTCGCGCTTCGAAACGTACACGTAGGCGGCGGCGACGATGAGCAGCGAGACGATGATGGATGAAAGGCGCACGACGCGGGATTTTACACGGCGCCGGGTACGATCGGTCTGGCGACGTGTATCATAGGCGCAACCGATATGGATCGACCTACCGCCCCTGCAGGCGCCCCGGACGAGATCACCTTCCGTGATTTTCTCGAAGACCTGAAGCGAGCGAGGCTCGCCGTGATCACGCTGGTGTGCGTCTTCACGCTCGCCGGCGTGCTCCTGGGACTTTTCAGTACGAAGGAATACGAGGCGACGACAGTGCTGATGCCGGCGGCCCCCTCAGGAGGCTCCTCCGGTCTCGGGGGCCTGGCGCAGCTGGCATCGGAGTACGGTGGACTGGCTTCCCTCGCCGGGATCAACCTGCCCGGGGCGAGCGCCAGGGACGAGGCGCTCGCAGTGCTGCAGTCCGAGCTCCTCACGCAGCGGTATATCGAGCAGAACCATCTCCTTCCGGTTCTTTACGCGTCCAAATGGGATTCGGCCAAGGGCGCCTGGAAGAGCCAGGAGCCGAAGAAGATCCCGACGCTGTGGCTGGCCAATCGGTATTTCAAGAACGACATCAGGGCCGTCGTCGACGACAGGAAGACCGGCACGATCGAGCTGACCATCAGATGGAAGAATCCGCAGCAGGCCGCGCAGTGGGCCAACGGACTGGTGCAGATGGCGAACAGCTATCTGAGAAACAAGGAGATAGGGGAGGCCGAGCGCAACATCGAGTACCTGAACGGCCTGGTATCAAAGACCAACGTCGTCCAGGAGCAGCAGGTGATCTATGCGCTCATGCAGCAGCAGATCGACAAGGAGATGATCGCGCGCGATCGCGAGGAATTCGCCCTGAAAGTAGTCGATCCGGCGTTCCCTCCCGACAAGCCGTCGTCCGCAGGCCCCCTGCTCAGGGGGCTGTTGGGCTGCGTGCTTGCCCTCTTCCTCGGAGTTGTCATCGTGTTCATACGGCGGGCCTGGCGGGCATAGTCGTCGCGACGGTTGCCCGCATTCGCGCGCAATCAAGCTTTTCTGCCTTCCCAGACCACCCGGCCGCCAGCGCCTTCGGGCCCGAGGACGACTCGGAACGTCAAGCCCGTCGAAGCAAACACGTCGGGCAAATCCGGCCCGAAATCCCAGTACGCGAGGATTCCCGACCGGCTCAAGGGGTCTCGGTGATATTCCGGTGCGGTCAGATGAACGGTGCTCCCATTCCTGACCATCGCGCGTTGGCGCGTGGCCGCTCTCGTCGGCACAGTGAACACGTGCGCGCCGCCTGCCCGCAGGACTCTGTTCGATTCCCTGAACGCGGCGGCAACGTCGGGAACATGCTCCAGAACATCGCTCGAAACGATCAGGTCCAGGCTCTCGTCCGCGTGGGTCAGCCTCGTGATGTCCTGGCAAACCGCGCCGTCGTCGCGCACGGCGCCCGGGGAGATTTCGTCCCTGTAGAAGCTGCGCATATAGCTGCGAGCGTTGCAAAGATAGCGTCGCAAAGGTGAGGCGTAGTCCAACTCGAGGACATCCATCGAGCCGATGTGCGGGAACGCCTCGCGCAAGTATCTGGCCATCATCTCATAACGTTGATTGGCCCGGCAGCGCATGCATACGTGAAATTCCCCATCGCCTCCAAGCGCCAGAATGAGTGTCGGGGCCTGGCAAGCTCCGCAAAGTCTGATTCGAGACTTTGGCAGATGGCGGACGTTCGGGATCAGGCGGTGCCTGACCTTGTAGAGGACTTCATTCAACGGGAGAGCCGTCAGCCACCAGCTCATCGGGTGTCCTCTTCGACGACCGGCAGACGCTCGGATTCCCGCAACAGATCGAGCAGGTGCGCGGCGACCCCGCGGGGGTCCAGAGATTCCATGCAAAGAACGGATTTTTGCCTGCAATGGGAGTTACCGCATGGCTGGCATGGCCACTTGCGCTCATACACGGGGTTTACCCACTTGCTGCTTCCGATCACGTGCGCAGGGTCCGACGCCCCGAATAGACTGACAGTCGGCCTGCGCAGCAGTTGCGCGAAGAACATGGGTCCGCTGTCCATTGTCAGGAGCACGCGACTCCTTGCCATGAGCATGATGGCGTGCTCGAGCGTGCCCGAAGAATAGTGAACCTTCCGATCGGCGGGCAGCACCGCCTTCATCGCCGCCACGTCGCCAGGAATTCCGACGACCGCGACGCGGTAGTGCTCCGGCATGTGCCGCAGGAGCGTTGCAAAGTGCTGCAGCGGCCAGGCCCGGTTCTTCGCGCCGGCTCCCGGATGGATCAACAGGTCGTACGCCGGAGGCTCTGCGCGCGCCTGTGAAATGGTCTTGGTGAAACCGACTGTCGGGGGTGCCTCGGTCCCGTTCCTGCGGAAGCTGGCGTAAGCCAGCCACTCCCGGTCCGCAAACGGCAAGGACCGATCGACCGCGACCCGGACGTCGAACAGCCTCGAGAGAGGCTCGCTTGCGGCGCCGCCCATGACGGAGTGACGCCAATATAGTCGCTTCACCACGGACAGGAGCAAGGGGATCCGCCAGCTTGCGGCCGGACCGGGTGAGTGAGGCGAGAGCCACACGTAGCCCGGAGACAGGCGGGACATCCTGCTGAAGAACGCCCGCATGTTTCCCGGCCGCGCGGGTGTTGGGAGGGGAACTATGCGCAGCGCGGCCCGGTTTTGGCCAAAATCGATCAGATCGAGGAATTCCCGGGGCAATTGCGGGAAGACGAGGAGAACGACACGGGATCCCCGGTTGAGCTCCCACACGATCGCAGGGGCCGCGCTGAGCAGGTCGCCCATGCCCTTGAATGCGCCGTATATCACGGTCGTCTGATTGACGGACGTTGTCGAGTCGTGATTCACAATCAAATCCAGCCTGCCAGTGCGGCAAAGACGACCATCATGTTATCGCGCCTCTTGCGCCGTCCGTTGCGTAGGCAAAATGCCGCGACACGGCTTCTGCGTTCCCAGCCTTCCGCCGCGTGGAAGAGCGAGTTCCACCTCGTGACGATCGAATTTGTCGGCGCCGCTGCTGCGCACACCGCCGTAATGGCGGCGATCTGCGAGCGATACCAGCGTTGCCTGATGAGTATGAATCGTTTGCGAACGCCCGTGAAGGCGATCCGTGCGCCGGTATCGTTGCCGTCGTGCTGACGGTATGAAGTCAAGGGACGAGAGTCGAATGACCAGCGGTACCCCCACACGCGCGCGAGTGCGTAGATCATCCAGTCGTGGTAGTGCAGCTCGCGCGTGAGAGATTGATGCGCCAGTGCAAACTGGCGGACCCTTTGGTAGAAGTCTGCGCGCAACACGAAAGTACATCCTTGACCTGCGCCCTCGAAGAGAAAGTCTGCCGCGGTGGACACCGCAGCCTGGCGCAGGACTGCTGTCGTCCCATCCGGCCAAGTGGCGATGGTAGGCCCGGAATAGCCGGCCGCAGCGGCGGCGCGCAATCTTTGGCAGGCGCGCTGCAGCTTGCCACCGTGCCAGATGTCGTCCTGATCGGCGAATGCCACGAAATCGAAGGCGTCCGCCGCATTGTCTCGGATGAGTGCGAGAAAGTTCTGCGCGGCGGAACCGGTGGCAAGGCAATCGCCGGCTAGGGTGATTCGCCCGTCAGCGCCGAAACGGGCGATCTCCTGGACAGTCCCGTCGGAGGAACCGTCATCTCTTATGCATATATGAGCGTCGACTCCATCCTGGGCCAGGATCGATTCGAGTTGGCTGCCAATCCACGCTTCGCCGTTGTACGAGGCGAGCAGCACGAGCACTCTGGGCCGGGTGCCCGCAACGGATTGTCCGGCCCGATGCCGCGTGGACGCCATACTCGGTTCTGCAGAATGCTGTTCGGAGCCCACCTGGACACGGGGCCGATGAACGAGCGGGCGAACTGCCCCGGGGGCGCAGTCAATAGGCCCCGCTTCCCCCAAGCACCACGCGCGTCGTCTTCAGCAGAATGTAAAGGTCGAGGAGGAGGTTCTGGTTTCTTACGTAGTAGGTATCGAGTACCACACGACGCCGGTAGTCGGTATCGTTCCTGCCTTTGACCTGCCAAAGCCCGGTGATCCCCGGCTTGGCCGCCAAGTAGGTACGCACATTCCGGCCGTATCTGAGCAACTCTTCCCGGACGACCGGACGCGGGCCTACCAGACTCATTTCTCCCCGCATGACGTTCCACAGTTGGGGCAACTCATCGAGGCTGGTGCGGCGCAGGAACCTCCCCAGCCGGGTGACCCGCGGATCGCACCGCAGCTTGTGATCGCGCACCCATTCGGCCTTGATCTCCGGGTCCTGCTCGAGAAGATCCCGTAGCACTTGGTCCGCGTTGGGCACCATGGTCCGAAACTTCAGGCACTCGAATGCCTGCCCGTGCCGGCCCACGCGGCGGTGCTTGTAGATGATCGAGTCTCCTTCGCGGCGCATCAGGACGGCGATGGCCAGGATCAGCGGGCAGAAGACGACCGCAAGCAGGATCGCGCCCCCGACATCGAGAACTCTCTTGACACCCGCGTAGGGCGAAGAAGGCGAATAAGGTGGCGCGACGTGCGCGGGCGATTGCGCCGGCGCCCCGTCCCACCGAGGCTCGAACGAATGCAGACTGGTAGCCCCGTGATCGAACGCCACCGCGCCTTCTCCCTGGACATCAGAGTCGAAGCTCAAACGCCGCTCCCCACGGGAGACCAGGTGCGGTCGCTGCGGCGGCCTTCGCGCCGGGCCGGCCGACGTCGATCGTTGTGGTGCCTCGTTTACCTGCGTCGACAAGATCAAGTCTCCTTCCCAGACCCAATGACGAACCACTGTCGCGAGCAGGCGACAGACGTGATGTTGAATCTTTGCGGACCGGCGGCCGCGTTCAAGTACTGGCGCAACATTCAGGGGCTTAACGATGCTGTGTTGTGGAAGTTGACCAGTGCTGTGCGGTTCCGATCCCGCTGGGTCATGCAAGTACCGTGCGTGGCTCAAGATCTTGGCATCGAAGCGGTGAGCAAATCGCGCTCCTGGCAGTGGTTCTGGCTGGTGGGTACTCCTGGACCGAGAGAAGGTTCGGTCGGATTTCCGACCGAGGCGGTCGTCATAACCCGAGGAAAATAGGGCGTCGGACGAAGATGGGCTGGTCGCGCCATAGGTGCGCGGCCATGAGTCCGGACCGTGTCGTGAGACCCTGCATCAGCTTGAACGTCCCTCTCAGCAACCGCGTGCGCGGTTGAGGTAATCCCCCCTCGTCTGCACTTGCTTCTTCTGAGGTCGCGTAAAGTATACCTAGACCTTGAGCGCTTTGAATACATAAAGTACATGTCGAATAAGGACTTCCGACATGAAACCGTGTAGTGCTCCGCGGGGAACCAACGGCCAAGGCCTGGAATTAGCCTAGGCAAGCTTCGTGCTTGAGGGCGGTCGAGCCTTCCGTTACGCTGCTGACGATGCGTGTCACAATTTTTGGCTCCGGCTATGTCGGATTGGTTACAGGAGCCTGCCTGGCGGATGCCGGCAACCACGTCGTGTGCGTCGACGTCGATGCCGGGAAGATAGAGCGGCTGAACCGGGGCGAGATCCCGATTCATGAGCCCGGCCTCGAGGCTCTCATCCGCCGCAACGGGGAGGCCGGGCGTATCGAATTCACCACAGATGCCGCCCGGGGCGCCGAGCACGGGCTTTTCCAGCTGATTGCGGTTGGGACGCCTCCGGATGAGGACGGCTCGGCGGACCTGCGCTACGTTCTGGCCGCGGCGCGGACCATTGCCAGCCACATGAGCCGCTACTGCGTGGTGGTGACCAAGTCCACCGTCCCGGTGGGGACCGCGGACAAGGTGCGCCGGGAGATCGAGAAGACGCTCGAAGCCCGCGGAGCGCCGGGTGAATTCGACGTGGTCTCCAACCCGGAATTCCTCAAGGAAGGCGCCGCAATTCAGGACTTCATGAAACCGGACCGGGTCGTTGTGGGTACGGACAATCCGCGGACGACCGAGCTGATGCGGGCTCTATACGAGCCATTCACGCGCAACCACGATCGCCTGATCGTGATGGACATCCGTTCCGCGGAGCTCACGAAGTACGCGGCGAACGCCATGCTCGCCACCAAGATCAGCTTCATGAACGAGCTGGCGAACCTTTCGGAGAAGCTCGGCGCGGACATCGAGAAGGTCCGCCTGGGCATCGGCTCCGATCCACGGATCGGCTACAGCTTCATCTATCCCGGGACGGGCTATGGCGGCTCCTGCTTTCCCAAGGATGTCCAGGCGCTCATCCGCTCCGCGAACGAGGTGGCTCATGAGCCCCAGATTCTGACCGCGGTGGAGTCGGTGAACGCCCGGCAGAAGGAGGTCCTCGTCGAGAAGATGCGGCGGCACTTCGGTGAGCGACTGAAGACTTGCACCATCGCCTTATGGGGCCTCGCCTTCAAGCCGAACACCGATGACATGCGCGAGGCACCCTCCCGGACCATCATCGATCTTCTCATCCGGGCGGGCGCCCGGGTGCGCGCCTATGACCCCGTGGCCGCGGCGGAGGCGAAGCGCATCTACGCCGGGCAGGCGAGCTTCGAGCTGGCCCGAAATGCCTATGAGGCGGTGGAGGGCGCCGACGCCCTGGCGATCGTCACGGAGTGGCAGGAATTCCGCAGCCCGGACTTCGAGCGGCTGAAACAATTACTCAAGACGCCGCTTATCTTCGATGGCCGCAACCTTTATGACCCGGCGATGGTCGACCGCTTCGGCTTGACGTATCACGCGATCGGACGAGGACGGCCCGTCGAGCGGCGACCCTGAATCGGTAACGCCCATGCTCACCCCAGTCATTCTTTCGGGTGGCGCGGGGACGCGCCTCTGGCCCCTGTCGCGCGAGCTTTACCCCAAGCAGCTCCTGGCGCTGACCGGCGAGCGCACCATGATCCAGCAGACCGCCCTGCGGCTGACGGGCCTGGGGGCGGCAGGGCCGGTCGTGGTCTGCAACGAGGCGCACCGGTTCCTCGTAGCGGAGCAATTGCGCCAGCTGGGCCAGGAGCCGCAGGCCATCGTGCTGGAGCCCGCCGGTCGCAATACGGCTCCCGCCATCGCCCTGGCGGCCCACGCGGCGCTCAAAACGGCCGGCCCGAAGGCGAAAGGCGATCTGCTGCTTCTGATACTTCCGGCGGACCACGTGATCCGTGACGTGCCGGCGTTCCACGGGGCGGTCCGGGCGGCTCTCGGCGCCGCGCAGCAGGGGCAGCTGGTCACTTTCGGCATCGTCCCCACCGCGGCCGAGACGGGCTACGGCTATATCCAGCGGGGACAGGCCAGCGGTGCGGTCTTTCGGATCGCCCGTTTCGTCGAGAAGCCGAGCGCGGCGGTGGCGAAGGATTTCGTCACCTCGGGCGATTACTACTGGAATAGCGGCATATTCCTCTTCGGCGCGCGGCGGTACCTCGAGGAGCTCGCCCGCCTCGCTCCCGGCATCGCCAGCGCCTGCGCGGAGGCGTTCGCGGGCGCGAAGTCGGACCTCGACTTCACGCGCGTGGACAAAGCGCTCTTCGAGGCCTGTCCGGCCGATTCGATCGATTACGCGGTAATGGAGAAGACCGCCGATGCGGTCGTAGTGCCGCTGGCGGCCGGCTGGAGCGACGTCGGCTCCTGGGCGGCACTGCACGAGGCGAGTGAGCCCGACGCGCATGGCAACGTCTCGCGCGGTGATGTGATCTGCGAGGACTCACAGGGGTGCTACCTCTACTCCGAGAGCCGGCTGGTCTCGGCGGTGGGCCTGAAGGATCACGTGGTGGTGGAAACCAAGGATGCCGTGCTGGTCGCGCCGCGCGAGCGCGTGCAGGATGTGAAGAAGCTGGTCTTCAAGCTGAAGGAGCAGGGGCGGTACGAGCATTCCCTGCACCGGGAAGTCTTCCGGCCCTGGGGCAGCTACGACAGCATCGAGAACGGGCCGCGCTTCCAGGTGAAGCGCCTGAAGGTCAAGCCGGGCGCCGTGCTCTCGCTGCAGCTCCATCACCATCGCGCGGAGCACTGGGTCGTGGTGTCCGGCACGGCGCGCATCACCCGCGGTGATGAGGTGTTCCTGCTCGAGGAGAATCAGTCGACCTACATCCCGATCGGGGTGCGGCACCGCATCGAGAATCCGGGGAAGATTCCACTGCACATCATCGAGGTGCAGTCCGGATCGTATCTCGGGGAGGACGACATCGTGCGGCTGGAGGATCACTATGGCCGCAAGGGGACGACGACCTGACGAGACCATGACCAATCTCAATTCCTTCAAGGCCTACGACGTCCGCGGCCGCATTCCCGACGAGATCAACGAGTCGCTGGCCTATGACATCGGCCGGGCCTTTGCCGCGCTGGTCAGTCCCCGTCGGGTGGCGGTCGGCAACGACATCCGGCTCTCGAGTCCGCAGCTCGCAGCGGCCCTGAAGCGCGGACTCACCGACTCCGGGGCCGATGTGCTCGACATCGGGCTCTGGGGGACCGAAGGGGCCTACTTCGCCACCTTCGCCGAAGGGCTGGATGGCGGGATCATGGTGACCGCGAGTCACAACCCGCCGGATTACAACGGCATGAAATTCGTGCGCGAGCAGGCACGGCCGGTGAGCAGCGATACCGGCTTGAACGACATGCGCGCGATGATCGAGGCGGGCCGGCTGCCGGCGAAGGCGGCGCGGCCGGGCACGGATCGGCCCCTCGATATCTCTGGCAAGTACCTCGAGCACCTGTTGGGGTATGTCGATCGCCCTGAGCTGCGCAAGCTCAAGGTCGTCGTGAATGCGGGCAACGGCGGCGCGGGCCTGGTGATCGACCAGCTCGAGCCGCATCTGCCGTTCGAGTTCGTGAAGGTGAACCACGAGCCCGACGGAACCTTCCCGAACGGCGTGCCCAACCCGATGCTGGAGGAGAACCGCGCCGCCACGGCGGAAGTCGTTCGCCGCACCGGCGCGGATGTGGGACTGGCCTGGGACGGGGATTACGACCGCTGTTTCTTCTTCGACGAGCGGGGCCAGTTCATCGAGGGTTACTACCTCGTGGGACTGCTGGCGGAGGTCTTCCTCGCGCGCGAGAAGGGCGGGCGCATCGTGCACGACCCGCGCCTCACCTGGAACACGATCGACCTGGTGCGCCGCTCTGGCGGCGAGCCGGTGCTCTGCAAGTCGGGGCACGCCTTCATCAAGCAGAAGATGCGCGAGGTGGACGGTGTCTACGGCGGGGAGATGAGCGCGCATCACTACTTCCGCAGCTTTTCCTACTGCGACAGCGGCATGATTCCCTGGCTCCTCGCGCTGCAGGTCATCGCCGAGCGCGGGCCGCTCTCCGAGCTGGTGGGCGAGCGGATGCGGCTCTTCCCGATCAGCGGCGAGATCAACCGGCACCTGAAGTCGGACGCGAAGTCGATTCTCGCCCGAGCGCGGCAACATTACGAGCGCGAGGCGCTCGCCGTCGATTTCACCGACGGCCTTTCGATGGAATTCCCGCAGTGGCGGTTCAACCTGCGGGGCTCCAACACCGAGCCGCTCGTGCGCTTGAACGTCGAGAGCCGCGGCAGCGAAACACTGATGCGGGAAAAGACGGACGAGCTCCTGCGTCTCATTGACGCCTGATCGCCGGCGCTTGCGCCGGGCATGCGATTTGCGTGGCGCGCCCGGCCTGTCGCCCTTTCCGCAGGAAGACCCTTTGCAGGACAAACAACGCTTGCGAGTGCTCATCGCGGAAAATCACCGCGATCTCAGCGACATCATGAGCCAGTTGATCGACACCGAGCCGGACATGCGCTGTGTCGGGCAGGTAGCCGACGCCGGCGAGGTGCTGGCCGCGGCACGCCGCACCGAGGCCGATGCCCTGATCCTCGATCTCATGCTGCAAGGGGGCAGTGGCTTGCCGCTGATTCAAGAGCTGGCTCAGGCGCTGCCGTCGCTGCGGATCATCGTCTTCAGCGGCGTCGCCTTCAGCGAGGACGTCGCGCGCGAAGCCAAGCGCCGCGGCGCGGCTGCTTTCGTGACCAAGGGCGCAGATTTCGAAGTTCTTCTCGATGCGGTGCGGCGCGGCTCGCAGGCGGCCTGAGTCCGGACACCGCTCGTCGGCTGCAGGGCGCCGCTCACGGCGTCGCCGGGGGCTCGACCGGCTTTTGTCGTCATGTAGAGACACTGGCTCTTGGCCTCGGCGACGAGTACCTTTCAACGCTCCTTTCTCACTATCTTTGATCGGGGGCCATGCCATGGCGCTTTGGAAAGACACGAACACTGGAACCGCAACCCCTTCGGCGGGAGGCTCGCCGAGCTTTGGCAGCCCACCGCCCCCGGCCGCACCGCCGGAGAAGAGCAACGTCGCCCCGCTCACGCCGGAAGTCGCCCGCCGTCCCAAGGAGCAGCGTGTCGATATGAAAGAATCCGTCATCGCCTCGGATCTGACCATCGAGGGCAAGATCATAGGGTCCGGCCACGTGCGCGTCGCGGGCCGCTTCAAGGGTGATGTCCAGGTCGATGGCAACGTGACCCTCGATACCGGCGCGCACCTGGAAGGCCAGGTCAAGGCCAGCGTCGTCGTCGTCGGCGGCGAGCTCATCGGCAACATCGAGAACGCCAAGCGCGTGGAGCTGCTCGAGGGTGGCGTGATCAGCGGTGACGTCAAGGCCGGCTCTCTCACGGTGGCCGCAGGCTCGCGCATGCGCGGTCAGGTCGAGTTCGGCTGGGAAGGCGAGACGCGGACCAAGGCTGAGGCGAAGGGATACGGCGGCTGATGAACGTCGCTTCTCGCCCGTCCCCGACGGGCAAGACGCGCACCTGCCCGCACTGCAAGGCAGTCATTCTCGAAAGCCTGAGCATCTGCCCGGGCTGCATGCACCACCTGCGCTTCGACTCGGAAGCGGCGAAGCGCCAGGTGGCGGCTACCTCGGCTCTCAAGGTGGAGGCGATGATCCGCCATCCACCGGTCGAGGATACATGGGAGTACTACGTGACCATCTCGATCCGCAACGATCGCGGCGAGGAGGTCGACCGCCAGGTGGTCAACGTGGGCGCTCTGCAGGGCGCGGAAAAGCGCACCTTCACGCTGTCCGTGGAGGTGTTGCCGCCGCATGCGCCGGTGGAGGAGCCGCCGCCGCGGGTTGCCGCCGCCCCGGCGCCAAAGCCTGCCGTGGCCGCCCCCAAGCCACCCGTGGCGCCTGCAGGCGCCGCTCCGAAGCCCGCCGCACCGGAGAAGCCGAAAGTGCCCCCCGGCGGCAGCGGCATCCGCCTGCCTGACGGTACCGTGCTGGCGCCGCCGGGACTGGGACCGAAGCGCAAGTGAGGGCGCGCACCGCGCTCAAAATTCCTGCTCGGTCTGTACCAGGAATTGCACGCGTTTGATGCTCGTATCCCCGTCGAAGGGGAAGGCGAGATCGACGTGAATCACGTTGCCGAGGCCCGTACGGGCGTTGCCGAAGCGCAGGCCGAAGCCGGCATCCTTGAGCAGGCCCAGGCCCGGCGTCGCGAGGTCGGGTTTTCCCCAGGTCCGGCCCATGTCGAAGAACACCGCCGCGCCTACCCGGAACAGGCGAAACGGATACCAATCGCTGAAGTAGCGCTCCTCGAGCGACAGCAGTGCACGTGAGGTGCCGTCCTGGTACCGCAGTGGATAGCCCCGCAGGCCGTTGTCGCCGCCGAGGAGAATCTGGTTCTCGAGATCGAGCCGCTTGCCCACCGAACCAGCCAGAGTCGTGAAGAAGAGCCAGTTTCCCTCGCGAAACGGCCAGTAGCCCGACTGCTCGTCGTAGAAGCGCACGGAGCTGTTCAGGACGGCATTTTCCAGTGTGCCGTCCTCCACCCTGCCGGTGTACACGCTCGATACGGTGAGGGTGTTGCCGCGCGTGAGCTCGTAGCCGTCACCCGCCGCCAGCATGAAGTTGACCGAGTTGCGGGTCGATCCGAACGCCGTGCCGGCCAATCCCACCTGGACTGTCGCGTATGCGCCGACGTCGAAATCCTCCGTCCGGCCGATCTGGTTGTGGTTTCTCAGCTTGACGAACTGGTCCTGCACCAGATCGAAGCGCAGCCACGGGTAGACGAATCTACGGTCGGCGGGCAGTACGGTCGGTCCGGACCAGAGACTCGAGTTGGCGAAGTCGTGCTCGTCGTAGGCGAGTCCGGCGCTGTAGCGGCGGGTCCAGCCGTGTACCAGCCCCTGGGAGAAGCCGGCGTAAATCTGGTAGAAGCGGTTGTGGTCGGAGAACCTGTCGACCTGCTCGCCGCGATCGTAGAGCGTGTCGTCCTGGGTGCTGTCGTTGATGCTGACGCCGCCTGCATGGCGCGTCTCGAGGGCGTAAAAGGGCCTGTCGAGGATGAACTGGCGTGTATTGCCGTCGCTGCGGTTTCCGAGCGCGATCGCGGTAGTGAACCAGGTGCCGAACATGTGCGGGTTCGACACCATGATGTCCGACTCGGTGCGATCCACCGAGTTGGTGTGCTGGAGCTTCACGTCGGTGCCGGTGCCGAGGGTGTTGATCTCCTCGATCTGAAAGCCGGTCGAGCTCTTGCCGCCGCTGCGTGAGAAGTTGAACCCGGGATTGAGCGTCCAGACATCGTGCGTGACCACGAGGATGTCCACTTTGCCGTCGTGATAGGCGGTGGGCTCGATCGAGGCATCGTAAAAGTAAGGATTGGCGCGCAGGATGCGCGCGGACTCATCGAGCAGATGGCGCGAGTAGGGCTCGCCGGGGCGGAAGAGGAGCTGCTCGCGGATGGTCCCGACCCGGGTCACCGGGTGCAGGCGGTTGGCGAGGCGGAAGAGCCAGTTGTTGTCCTCGGGGTTCGACAGATCGAAGATGTTCTCATTGTGGATAGCGATCCGGCCGACTACGGCGTGCGAGCGCTCGAGCTCCGCATCCGAGGGCAACGGCTGCGCCTTTTGGGCGGAATGCGCCGCCGCGGCAGCCTGGGGCGCCGTCAGGAGCAGCAGCAGTGCGGCCAGGAACGGCGCGAGGGAGTCCGTTCGCATGTAGCGGAGGATACTGCAACGTCCATAGTTGCGAAGTGCGGCACGTCCTGATATCGCTACGCCCATTCAAAAATCACGATCAGGTCCCGTAATGCGCCGACGACAGTGGATGGCAGGGGCAATGGCGACGGCGCTCTCCTTGCGGATGGCGCGGGTGCGCGCCGCGGCCGCGCCGCAGCCTGTACTGGTGTTTGCAGCGGCATCGCTCGCCAATGTGCTCGGGGACATGGACAAGGCGTTCACCGGGCGGACGGGAATCCGCGTCACGTCCTCGCTCGCGGCATCGTCCATGCTTGCAAAGCAGATCGAGGCGGGAGCGCCAGCAGATGTCTATTTTTCGGCCGACCTTCAGTGGATGGACTACCTTCAGCAACGCGGACTGCTGCGGGCAGGTTCCCGCCGCAACCTCGTCGGCAACTCTCTGGTGCTGATCGGACCCTCGAGCAGCTCCCTTCGGGTCAGCATCGCGCCCGGCATCGACTTGGCGCGGCTACTGCGGGGCGGCCGTCTCGCGGTCGCGGATCCGGATTCCGTGCCGGCCGGAATCTATGCGCGGCAGGCGCTGGTGAAGCTCGGGGTATGGAACAGGATCGTGCCGCGGCTGGTGCGCGCCGAAAACGTCAGGGCGGCTCTCGAGTATGTCGCGCGGGGCGATGCGCCTCTCGGGATCGTCTACCGCACGGACGCTCTGGTGGAAAAGCGGGTTCGCATCGTGAGCGTGTTTCCGGCCGACACCCATCGGCCCATCGTCTATCCGGTGGCGCTCACTCGCCGCGCCAGCCCGGCCGCCGCCCGTTACCTGGCGTACATCACCAGCGCTGAGGCGCAGCCGACCTTCCGCAAGTGGGGCTTCGAGCCGCTCGCCTCGCAGTGATCCGGCGCCGTTAGAATTTGCGCGAGATCGATAGCGTCCAGCTGTAAATGCTGGTCAAGGAATCGGGCTTTGCGGTGCCAAGTGGTTCCGGATCGGTGGGCAGATCGCGCTCTCGCTCCGCATATAGGACGCTGCGGTAGTCCAGGCCCACGTCCCACCCGGGCAGCACGTTGCGCCACTGCACCCCGCCGCCTACATACGCGCCATAGGCCGGAGTGCCGAGCGAGTAGCGGGAGGCGCCCGCGAATGCATTCAAGGCCAGGGGCCAGCTCAGCAGCCGGTAGCGATAGTCGAGCATCCGGACGCTCAGCAGGGTCCGCCCGCTGATGTCATCCGCTTCGACGGCCACACCGAGGTCCTGGTGTGCCGAGACCCGGCGTCGGGCGCCCACGGCGATGTAGGGTCCGGAAGTCCATTTGGTGTAGTAACGCGGATAGGCGGCGAGATTGACGTTGACCAGTGTCCGGTAGTAGTCCGCGCCCGCGCTCACGTAGAGCTCATCTCCCTCCGGGCGCTCACCGGCGGATGCCGCAGTTGCGGCGTCATCATCACCGCCGCGCAGCAATGCATCTCCGTCGCGCAGGTAGCCTTCGAGGCGGAAGTAATTTTCGCCGAAGACGTCGCGGCCCGCGTCGACCTCGGCGCCCACCGAGTACGCTTTCCACGGATAGGAGTAGCTCAGAGACCCGAGGTACTCGTTCTTGTACGAATAACTATTGAAGAGAGTCCCGTTCTCGTTGGCGAGCGTCCGTAGCTGCAGCTGCATCAATCCGCCGAAGGATGGCTCCCAGCCAATGCGCATCATGCTGCTCTGGCCGCCGACCTCATCGGCGAGCGTGTTGGGCGTCGCCAGCACGCGTTGATCGCCGAACCAGTTGCCGATGCTGTCACCATAGTTGGTGATGCCATCCAGGTAACCCGTCTGCGCAGGCCCAGAGGGGTGTACGTACCAAGTGGGCGACCAGGAGTCGTATTCGTACGTCAGGCTGAACGGGCCGATGCGCGGAAAGTCGATTCCCGCGGAAAGGTCAGCCTTGCCGAACAGAGGTGAGTGTCCGGACAAAGTGTCGTTGCCCGCGTACTCGAAATATATCGAGAAAGGCACACGGCCCGGGAAGATGAACCGGCTGGTGAGGGAAGCCTCTTGCTTGCCGATGGCGTTGCTCGCGGAGCCAAAACCGGTGGTTTGTGCCTGTTCGGCATGGAACATGCCCCTCAGGATATCGGAGAAGGACTGGCCGCCCGCCGCCCCGCCGCCCCAGATGATGACGCGCTGCGCCGACAGGGCCCAACCGCTGACGGGCTCGATACCCAGGCGGAAGCCGCCGAATTTGGGGTAGCCCCGAGTGAGCACGGGACTCGGGCCCGTGACCGGCAGGACGATGCGATCGGATTCCGACATCCGCGCGACGAATACCTCGTACTGCAACCCGAGGCGCGTCAGCGGCCTGTAGTTCGACAGCGTGATCGACGGCATGGTCGGCGCTTCGGTGCTGATCAGCATCGCGCTGTCGGTCATCGGTGACCACCAGTGGTCGCGCCAGCCGATGTCGAGCTGTGCCCAGTCGAATCCGAGGCTGAGCATCGTCCCGGTGGGTGTCGCGTGGCCCTGGTAGGCAACGCCGCCGAGGTTCAGCAGCATGTAGGAATTGGGCTGCAGGTACGCGGCCGCGGCGACCTGGTAAGGACTCTGCGCTTTTTCCCCGTGCTGATTCGGCAGCACGATGTTGGACGATCCGGAAGTCGCGGCGGCCGAGAGGCTGGTGAATTCGACCCCCGTGCTCTGCATGTAGCGGTCGAGGTAGCGCCGCACGCTCTCGCAGAGGGGGCGATCCACCTTGCAGGCCTTGGGGAGGGCCTCGAGAACGAGCGCCGCCGGGATCGGGCGGGTCATGACCGGCTCGTCCCCCAGGATGAGGACCCGCTCCACCTGGCTCTCGACATCGGGATCGAGGTTCAGAGGCAGGTAGGGCGTGACACCGAGCGCGTAGGCCGCTCCCTGGGATGCGATACAGGTGGCTGCCAGCAGCAGCGCCGCTTTTTTCATCGTCCGGAACCCACTCCGTCACAGGCGGCTGGCACGGTATCGGGCCGGACGGCAAAGATCAATTGTCGTAGGTGACCTGGCACGGCGCGCCACGCTCGAGGAATTCCCCGACGCCGCGGGTGATCACGGCGTTCTCGCCGAAAGTGACGCCAAGGAGCTTGCGATCGAAGCGGAACGTGCGCAGCACCGGCAGCGGGTCGAAGCCGCGGATGCCGGTGCGCTGGTCCGTCGAGGGGATGATGCAGCGGGTGCAGGGCTTTACCAGGGTGAGGACGACCGGGCCGATCTCGAGGGATGCGATCCTGTCCTCCTCGAAAGGGGAGAGCCCGTCGACGACGAGGCTGGGACGGAAGCGCTCCATGGGCAGGGCTTCTGGGAGGCGGCCGTTCAGATCATCGAGCGAGGTGCGGTTGCATACGAGGATCGGATAGCCGTCAGGAAATGCGATGGGAGACGGGTGCGGGCCGGCGAATTCCGGACTTGCCCTGCGGTCGGGCGCTGCGGGCGTCCGTACGATGCGCACCGGCTCACCGAGCACCCGGCTGACCCACGCCGCCGCCTCATCGCCCTGATCCAGTCCCTGGCAGTCGTCTTTCCAGATGCGCACCGGACGGCCTGCTCCTCGCGGCGCAAACGGCAGGACCAGCGGCTCGAATCCCGCCGCGGTGAGGAGCAGACCATCGCCGGTCAGCTCCGTCACGATGCGCGTCAGAAGAGGGTGAGTGCGCTGCGTGAGAAACGTGCCGTCGTCGCGGATCACCATCCAATGACGATCCCACTCGAAACCGGTCGCAGCCAGGCGTACGCGCGTCTGCGGGATTCCGCGCGCCGACTTCAGGGGATAGATGTTGAGCTCCTGGATCGTGATTGCCATCAGGCTGCCTGGGTCGACTCCGACGCAGATGTGTGTTGTGTCCTCTACATGGCGGACGCAGTGTACATGGATTTCGGCACAGGTTGACTCGCCACGGCTCGCGCTGCCGCAGCAAGGCAGGACCGCCTGAGCGGGGGCGCTGGCACAGTTCATTCTGGGTTCAGCGCTGCGCGCCCATAAATGCGCCATGTGGCCGGCGAAACCCTCCCTCCCACGTTCTGTCCAATGGGAACTCTGTCACATGAAGAGTCGAGGCTATTCCTTGGGCGCGGCCGGTGTGCGACCCTCCAGGGGTGAGCGCCAGAGCGTTACGGGTATGAGAATGCGAACTCTATCGGTTCTCGGCGGCCTTGCCGCAGGAATGCTGATCCTCGCTGGCTCCTTCGGCGCGGCGTTCGCGCAGGAGCAGCCGCCGGGGGACCAGACCCAGATGATCGAGCAGCTCGGGGAAGATGCGGATCAGGGGTCCAATCCTCCCGGCCGGGTCGCGCAGATGAGCGCTGCCGAGGGCAGTGTGTCGCTCGAGCCCGCGGGCACCGACGGTTGGACCAGCGCCGTCCTCAATCGACCCCTGACGCTCGGCGACAAGCTCTGGACCGACGAGAACTCCCGCGCGGAGCTCGACATCGGCGACGCCGTGGTGCGTCTCGGCAGCACGACGGGATTCTCGTTTCTCAACCTGGACGACCAGACCGCCCAGATGCAGGTCTCCGCGGGCACGGTGATCGTTCACGTGCGCGAGCTCTCGAGCGGAGAGCAGGATGAGATCGACACTCCGAATCTCGCTCTGACGCTACAACAGCCGGGCACCTACCGGATCGAGGTGAGCGACTCGGGCGACACGACGATCGTCAAGGTTGAGAGCGGCGAAGCGCTCGCGACCGGTGGAGGACAGTCATTCCGGGTCACCGCGCAACAGAGCGTCACGTTCACGGGCACGAGCACCCTGGCCGCCGATTACGCGAGCCTCGGCTCCCCGGACTCCTTCGACGACTGGTCGATGCAGCGCGAGCAGCAGATGCAGCAGCAGGCCGCGGTTGCGCAGGAATACGTGCCGCCCGACATGGTCGGGGCGGATGACCTGGGCTCCTACGGCACCTGGGAAAACACGCCGGACTGGGGCTATGCGTGGTTCCCGACGGTGGCCGTCGGCTGGACGCCATACAGCAACGGCAACTGGGTGTGGATCTCGCCCTGGGGCTGGACCTGGGTCGATGCGGCGCCCTGGGGCTTTGCACCCTTCCACTACGGGCGCTGGGGGTACTGGCATCGCCGCTGGTGTTGGGTCCCCGGGCCTCGCCGGATTCGTCCGGTCTATGCCCCCGCCCTGGTCGGGTGGGTCGGCGGCCGCCACGGCCGCGTCTCGGTGACGACCGGGGCCCATGTCGGGTGGTTCCCTCTCGGTCCGCGTGATGTCTATGTGCCGGGCTATCACGCAAGTCGCGCGTATGTCCGGAACGTCAACATGGCGAATACCCGGCTGGTCAACGCGGGAGAGATCGGCAACGCGTACAGGGGCCACGTCGGGAATGTCCGCTACGCCAACATTCAAGTCCCGGGCGCCGTAACTGCCGTGCCGCGCAACGTATTCACGTCTGCGCAGCTCGTCGGGCCACACCGGGTGATTCTGCCGCATCAGGGCGGTTTCCGAGCCACTGCCCTGGCGCCTGCGATCATGCCGGGACGGCAGAGCGTCCTTGGGGCGCGTGCTGGAAGAGTAGTCAGGGTGCCGCCGCGCGCGGTCGTCAATCGTCCGATCGTGGCGCGACTCGCGCCCCCGCGCGCACCGGTGTCCTTCGCCCGGGAGCAGGCGGCCATGCGGGCGAACGGCGGGCGGCCGGTGTCCATGGCGGAATTGTCACGAATGCGACCGTACACGCCTGCAGTGCGGGTGCGCCTCACGAGTCCTTCCGCACCGCACCGTCCGGGGCTGGAGTTGCACACGGCGCCGGATCGTCGCGGCGCAGCCGCAGGTGCCAACATGTCGGCACGCGAGCATGTGCTGCAGAACCCGAGCTTACCGCCGGCACGCACGCCGAGAAATGACCGCCCGCCCTGGGTCCAGCGGCAAATGCCTGCGGCGCCGGTCGCGCCGGGCCAGCAGCGCTTCGCGCCTGCGCCCCGCCAGGATCCGGAGCAGCACTTTGCGCCGCGGACGCGTCAGCGCCCGGATATGAGACTCAATGCGCCGCAGCGGCAGGCCCCTGGGCAACACTTCACGCCACCGGCTCGTCAGGTCCCCGAACAGCACTTCAACGCGCCGCAACGGCAGATGCCGCCCCAGCGCTTCGCGCCGCCGGTGCGTCAGGTCCCGCAGCAGCACAACGCGCCGCAACGGCAGATGCCGCCGCAGCGCTTCGCGCCGCCGGTGCGTCAGGTCCCCGAACAGCACTTCAACGCGCCGCAACGGCAGATGCCGCCGCAGCGCTTCGCGCCACCGGTGCGTCAGGTCCCTGAACAGCATTTCAACGCGCCGCAACGGCAGATGCCACCGCAGCGCTTCTCGCCCCCGGCGCGGCAGATCCCGCAGCGGGCGGCACCGCGCTTCAGCCCGCCAGCGCAGGCCCACCCGTCGGCGCCGCGTGCGGCTCCCGCTGCTCGTGGGCCGGAGCGCCGCCCGCCCTGAGGCGCCGCTCGCTGTCGACGTGCGTGCCGAACGGGTGGCGATGGCAGAGGTGGTCGACCTGGCGCTGCGAGATCACCAACGAAGCGCGCAAGCGCACGACCGGTAACGAAAAGACAAGGGCGAGCGGCTGAGTGCTCGCGACCGCCGGCTTGCCGGATCGCAATCGGCCACGGTTCGCTGCCGTCCGGGCAAACGATGACGCACACGCCACGTATTTGTCCGGGAGAGCGCGGCGAAAGATCCGCTGCAGGGCCGGATGGCACTCCGGACTTTGGCGTCCCGGTGCCGACAGGTCTTGCCCTGCGAGCGCCGAGCGATGCGTCGTTCGAAAGCAAGTAATATAGCGGCCCAGGGCCGCTCCCCGGGCCGCGGAGGCGAAAGAGCCCTACGGCTGGCCGCGCAAATCGCTGGGAGCGATCTGCGTCAGATCATACAGACGGCATAAAAACGTGCATCCACACGCGATCGACTGGACGATCATGGGGGTCTACTTCGCCTTCGTGCTGGGGATCGGGGCGGCGCTGAAGCGCTACATGCGCACGAGCACGGATTACTTCCTCTCGGGCCGAGCCATCCCGGCATGGATTACGGGGCTTGCGTTCATCTCCGCGAACCTGGGCGCCCAGGAGGTGATCGGCATGGCGGCCTCCGGGGCCAAGTACGGAATGGCCACCAGCCATTTCTACTGGGTGGGCGCGATTCCGGCGATGGTGTTCCTCGGCATCTTCATGATGCCGTTCTACTACGGCTCGCGTGCCCGCTCGGTTCCGGAATACCTCAAGCTGCGGTTCGACGAGAAGACCCGGGGGTTGAACGCGATCTCCTTCGCGGTGATGACGGTGTTCTCCTCGGGCATCTCGATGTACGCGATGGCGCTGCTCCTGAAACTCCTCCTCGGGTGGGATTTCACCACCAGCGTGCTGCTCTCCGCGCTGGTCGTGCTCGTCTACATCCTCCTCGGGGGGCTGACCTCCGCGATCTACAACGAGGTGTTGCAGTTCTTTCTCATCGTCTTTGGCTTCGCGCCGCTGGTCTTTCTCGGGCTCAAGGATGTGGGGGGCTGGCACGGGCTCGTGGCGGGCTTGAGACAGGTTGCGGTCGCGCGCGGCTTCGCGCCCGATGCCTGGACGAGCACCTGGAGCGTGATGAGCAGTCCCTCATCCAACCCCATGGGGGTGGAATGGATCAGTATCGCGATGGGCCTCGGGTTCGTGCTGTCCTTCGGCTACTGGTGCACGGACTTCCTCGTCGTGCAGCGGGCCCTCGCAGCGGACTCCATGCAAGCTGCCCGGCGCACACCGCTTATCGCCGCCGTGCCGAAGATGCTGTTCCCGTTCCTCGTCATCCTTCCGGGGATGATCGCCATGGCGTCCACGCTGCACGGCGGCGCGAGCGGACTTACGCTGCCGCACAAGGCGGACGGTGCGCTCAACTACGATATGGTGATTCCGCTCATGCTCGGGCATTACTTTCCGAACGGGCTGCTCGGGCTCGGGCTCACGGCGCTGATGGCGAGCTTCATGACGGGCATGGCGGGCAACGTGACCGCATTCAATACCGTCTGGACCTACGACATTTATCAGGCTTACATCCGCCATGGGGCGAGCGATCGGCACTATCTCAACATGGGGCGGGTCGCCACGGTCGCGGGGATCGCCCTGTCGATCGCGGCGGCTTATGCGGCCAACCGGTTCAACAACATCATGGATCTGCTGCAGCTGCTCTTCGCCTTCGTGAACGCGCCGCTCTTCGCGACTTTCCTCCTCGGGATGTTCTGGAAGCGGGCGAGCGGGCATGGGGCCTTCTTCGGGCTGCTCGCGGGCACCGGCGCCGCGGCGGTGCATCACGGGCTGACGCTGCCGGCGGGAAGCGCAACGGGCATCCAGGGAGGGTGGATCGCAGTGCTGCACCTTTACTCCAGCCAGATGGCGCAGAACTTCTGGACGGCGATCTACGCTTTCTGCGTATGCTTCGTCGTCACGGTGGCCGTGAGCCTTGCGACGCGGCCGCGCGCGGAGCACGATCTCAAGGGCCTCGTCTATTCGCTGACGCCGCGGCTGAGCGCGGCCGGTGAGCGGTGGTATGCCCGCCCTGCGGTATTGGGGACCTGCGTGCTCGCGGGCGCGATCGTACTCAACTTCATTTTCCGGTGAGCGCCATGGGACTCGACATCCGCATTCCGATCGGCAGCCTCTTCGTCATCCTGGGGGCGCTCCTCGCGGGCTATGGGCTCTGGAGCAGCCCGGCCATCTATCAGCGCTCGCTCGGCATCAACGTCAATCTGTGGTGGGGTGGCGCGCTGCTCGTCTTTGGCTTTGCGATGCTGGCGCTTGCCTGGCGCGCCGCCTCATCGCGAGCTGATCCTCGGGGCGGGAACCGGGCCACTCAAGGGAGTGGCGCCCAGGACGCTACGGCTCGGTAGCTCCGACGCACGCTCCTCCGCAAGCTCCTTCTCACGATACGCCTCGCGCATCGCAGGCCTGATCTTTGGCAGCTGCAGGGTGAACCAGGCGGCGCCGATGATGCACAGGCTGCCGGTGAGCATGACCGTCTCAGGTGCACCGATATGCTCAGCGAGTGCGCCGGCCATGAGGCTGCCGAAGGGAGCAGCACCGAAGAACGCCATGGTGTAGTAGCCCATGACGCGTGCCCGTTTGTCGTCGGGCACGAGCGTCTGAATGATGGTGTTGCAGACTGCCGCGGCCTGAATGAGGCCGAAGCCCACCACCACCATCAGGATGAGTGACAGCCACAGAATGTGCGACAGGCCGAAGAGGATCAGGCCGACGCCGAGCAGGGCGACCGATGCCTGCAGCGTGCGCATCAGGCCTTTTATCGACTTGCGCATCGCAAGGGCGAGCGCGGAGGAGAAGGCTCCGGCACCCGAGGCGGCGGTGAGCCACCCCAGCGTATGCGCATCCCCGTGCAGCACCTTGCCCGCAAAAACCGGCAGCAGCACCGAATACGGCCAGCCCAGGAAGCACGTGGCCGCCAGAAGCAGCAGCACGGTGCGGATCGGCCGGAAGCCGCTGACATAGTTCCAGCCCTCGCGCAGCTCGTGAAGAAGGCTGGTCCCGGGCCGTCCGCGGCCATCCAGTACCGGCAGCCGCATGGCGAGGAGAGAGCCGATCACCGCGATATACGAGACGCCGTCGATGAGGAAACACCAGCCCTCGCCGAGCGTCGCGATGATGAAGCCGCCGATCGCCGGGCCGATGAGCCGCGCGCCGTTGACCATCGAGGAGTTGATGGCGATGGCGTTGGCGAGATCGCCCCGATCCTCCACCATCTGGACGAGGAAGGACTGGCGGCCCGGCATGTCGAAGGCGTTGATCAGGCCCTGGAAGACCATGAGGGCGATGATCTCGCCGAGGGTGATCACATTGGCGAGCGTCAACGCCGCGAGCGCGAGGGACTGGATCGCCGCGGCTGCCTGCGTGATGACGAGAAGCCGCCGCCGCTCCAGACGCTCCACCCACACCGCCGCGACAGGCCCGAGGAGGAAGGAGACGATCTGGCCGGAGAAGCTGACGACCCCCAGGAGGAGGGCGGAGTGAGTGAGCCGATAGACGAGCCACGCCGTCGCGAGCCGCGTCATCCAAGTGCCGATGAGGGAGGTGCTCTGGCCGAAGAAGAAGAGCCTGAAGTTGCGGTGGCGCAGCGCCCGCCAGGTGTGCGAGACCGCGGAGAGAGGCGACGCCGAAGGCTGAATGGTGCGGCCGCTGCTGGAGTCCTTTCCCGGCATCACGGCTCCAGCAACCGCTTGAGAATGTCGCCGGCTCTGGCGAGGGTCTGACGCTCTTCGTCCTGTAGACCGGCGGTCGCCTGTGCGAGCCAGGCGCGCTTCAGGTCCTTGGTGCTGCTGCGCACTTCGGCGCCCTTGTCCGTGAGCGCGATATTGAGCTGGCGGCCATCGCTCGGGTGCGGCTTGCGCTCGACGAGACCGCGCTCCTCCAGGGTAGCGACGGCGGCGCTCATCGACTGGGGACGCATGCCCTCGGCGCGCGCCAGTTCCGCGGTGGTCGCGGGGCCGTCACTGCCGAGCCGCGCCAGGACGGCCGACTCGGTGAGGGAAAGCTCGTGCTGTGCGGCTGCGGCTCGCATGTGCCGCACCAGCCGTCCCAGGGTGCGGGCGAGATCACTGACGTCGAGATCGCGGGTCCTTGCCATACCGCTGCATCATAGCAGATAGACAGATAGACTGAACAGTTTGGCTTATTATATAGGCCGAGGCTCCGGCGGCCGCGACGCAGCGGGCGCCGGAGGCCAATGCCGGGCGGTCAGCCCTCGGCCGGCGCCTGCGCCTCTTTTGCGGTGGGGCCGGATTCGAGGACCCCGGATTCGATCTCCCGCAGAAGCATGCGGACCTCATCCGCAGTGCACTGGCCATCGTCCAGGAGCGCGCCGAGCAAGCCCTCCAGATAAGTGCCCATCGCAACCGCAACCGCCGCCGGCGCAAAGCGGTCGAGGCTCATGACCAGCTCATCCAACTCCTCGATGCACTCCTCGACCACGGCGTCACCGTCCGAATCATCGATCAGCGACATGAGAATCTCCTTCCGTGACTGAATTGTCAGCTTCAGGATAGCCCCGCCCGCCGGGGATCGGGGAGGCCCATTTCTATACAAACACGGAAGCAAATGCGATTCCAATCCCAGCGCGCGTCTCTAGACTGATCATCGTGCCATCGGGCACGTCGGCCAACACAAGGAGCCTGTCATGAACAGTTTCACCCTCACCGCGATCGGCAACCTGTCCCGCAATCCAGAGCTCACCGTCAAAGACGAGCGAACCTACGCGAAGTTCTGTTTGATCGGTAACGACTACGCCGGGAAGGATGAAGCCGGCGAGGCGCGTGAAATCGCCACCACAATCTGGTTCACGGCGTTCGGCCCGCTCGGCGAGACGATTGCGCGTACCGCGCGCAAGGGTGACCAGCTCATCGTGGAAGCGCAGGTGCGCGCGGACAACTGGACGGACAAAGAAGGCGTGCGGCATTACGACTACAGCTTCGTCGTGCAGGGCTTCCGGTTCGGGGCTCCCGGCAAGGCCAAACGCGAAGAGCGTGCATCCCGCCGGCCCGAGGAGCCGCAGCGGCTCGCGGCGAGCGCGTAGCAGTCGATCGGACAGGGAGACGGAGATCATCCATGTTGCAGCACACTACTCGAATTGCGGCGCGCGGACCGTCCGGCGCCGCGGCCCTGCTGGGGATCGTGACCATGTTGTTGCTGGCGATGCCGCAGCCGGTGCTGGCCCAGGCGTCTCCATTTCTGACCGGGGCCACCGCCCTGGAAAGCAACATCCTGGCGTGGCTGACGCCGATCGCCATCATCCTCGTCATGGTGCTCGGAGCCATGGCGATGGCAAGCCGGATTTCATGGGGTTGGTGCATCGGGGCCATCCTGGGCATAGCCATCGCCTTTGGCGCACCGCAAATCGTCGCATGGGTGCGCGGGATGTTCGGGGTCTGAGGAGAAGCGGAAATGGATGTGAGAACACGTGCACCGGCCACCGATCCACTCTTCGTCGGTGCGACACGGCCTCCAATGCGCTGGGGAGTGACTTACGCAGCGCTCCTCTTCAATCTGGTGTTCACGCTCGAGGCGTTCCTCGCCACCAGGAATCTACTGGCGCTGCTCGTCGCGCTGCCGATCCACTGCGCGAGCGTACTACTCTGCGGGCGCGACGCGCGCTACTTCGACCTCGTGCTCCTATGGGGACGCACACGGCTGCCGGCGTTGATTGCCAATGGACGCTGGTGGGGCGCGAGCAGCTACAGTCCGCTTTCTCTCGACCCTGTACGCTCGTCCGGCCGGCGCCGGGGCATCGCCGCCGTCGTGATTGCCGACCGCCGCGCCACGGAGCGCTCCTCATGCTGAGCGCGAGCCGAAGAGCCGCCATGCGCCACGAGCTGACGGCTGACCGGTACATTCCCTACACGGCGCACGTGGCGCCGGAGGTCGTCAAGACCTCTTTCGGCGACTATGTGCAGGTCTTTCGACTCGGGGGCGCCAGCTTCGAGAGTGCCGACGTCGATCAGCTCAATGTCTGGCACGAGAAGCTGAACGTGTTATGGCGCAACGTGGCCGCGCCGGGTATCGCGGTCTGGAGCCATGTCATCAGACGTCGGGAGACTTTCGGGTCATCCGATGCCGTCACGGAGGGCTTTGCCGCGGCCCTTCATGAGAGATACATGCGCCGCCTCGCAGGCGAGGTCCTCATGGTGAACGAGCTCTACCTGGCGGTGCTCTATCGGCCGACGGCAAGCCGTGCCTCGGGCTTTCTCTCCAATGTCATCACCCGCGTCAAGCCTGTGAGCCCCGGCCTCGAGACGGCCGACGCCCTCGACGCCTGCCGCAAGCTCGCCCGGGCGCTGTGCGTGTCCCTGGCGCGCTATGAGCCGGAGAGTCTCGGCTGCTACCAGGAGTCCGGCCGCTGGTATTCATCGCTCCTCGAGTATTTCGCCTTGCTCGTCAATGGAGAATCGCAGCGGATACCACTACCTCGTGGCCCTCTCGGCGCCGCGCTTGCAACCACGCGGCTGTGCTTTGGCGGGGAGGTCGTGGAGTACCGCTTGGCGAGCGGTACTCGCGTGGGGGCAATGCTCGGGATCAAGGAGTATTCGACGCCAAGTGTCAGCGGCATGCTCGATCGGTTGCTCAGCGCTCCGTTTGCGTTCGTGCTCACCCAGTCCTTTGCTTTTCTTTCCAAGGCCGGCAGCCAGGCGCTGCTCACGCGGCAAATCAACCGGATGGCAAACGCCGGCGATTTCGCCGTGTCTCAGGCCGCGGAGCTGGGCGAGGCGCTGGACGCCCTGACCAGCAATGAATTTGTGATGGGAGACCATCATTTCACTTTGCAAGTGCTCTGCGCTCCCGATGCGGTCGCGGCAGGCCGCCCTCATGAGGAGCGGCTGCGCACCCTCAATGATTGCGTAGCACGGGCGCGCGCCATTCTTGCGGATACCGGCATGACCGTGGCGCGCGAGGACCTGGCTCTGGAGGCGGCCTTCTGGGCGCAACTGCCCGGCAACTTCCAGTTGCGGCCTCGCAGGGCGCCGATCACTTCGCGCAATTTCGCGGCTCTGGCGGCCTTCCACAACTTCCCGCCAGGACGCGCGACGGGCAATCATTGGGGCGAAGCGTTGACCCTTTTTCCGACCCGCGCGCATTCGGCGTATCACTTTTCTCTGCACGCGAGCGATCCGTCCGACGGCAACAGCCGGCGCGACGCCGGCCACACCTTCATCTGCGGTCCCACCGGTTCCGGCAAGACAGTGCTGATCGGATTTCTCGTGGCGATGCTCGCGCGGCAGGGTGTCACCCAGGTGGTGCTCGACAAGGACCGTGGGCTCGAGCAACTGGTGTGCGCGCTCGGCGGTGAGTACCTGACGCTGCGCAACGGCCTTGCCACCGGATTCAACCCTCTGCAGTTGCCGACCGGTCCGGGCCATCTGGAGTTCTTACGAAGCTGGCTGCCGCTCCTCGCGCGCGCCCCGGGCGCACGTCCACTCAACGTCCGCGAGCAGCGGGACCTGGATCAGGCTTTGCGCGGAGCGCTGTCGCTCGCGCCGGGGGCGCGGCGCCTCTCGCGATTGCTCGAGTTCCTCGATCCCACCGATCCCGAGGGCCTGCACGCACGGCTGGGGCGGTGGTGCGCAGCGGGGGAGGGCGCGTACGCCTGGGTATTCGACAATCCGCAGGACTCGATACTGCCGCGCCTCGGTGTTCAATCGGTGGTCGGCTTCGACGTGACGGAATTTCTCGACAACGACATCGTTCGCGCACCCGTCACGATGTATCTCTTTCATCTGGTGCGCCAGATGTTGGACGGTCGCCGTCTCGTATGCTGGATGGACGAGTTCTGGCGGTTGCTGCAGGATCCCGCATTCGAGAGCTTCGCCAAGGACGGGCCCAAGACCTGGCGAAAGCTCAACGGTGTCATGTGCCTCGCGACGCAGAGCGCAAGTGATGTGCTCGAGAGTCCCATCAGCCGCACCATCATCGAGCAGACCCCGACGAAGATCTTCTTCCCGAACGCGGATGCCGCGCCCGAGGAATATACCGCCGGCTTCGGTCTCAGCAATCGCGAGCTCGCCCTCGTCAAGGAAGAGCTCGAGCCCGGCGCTCGCGCATTTCTCGTCAAGCAGGGACATCAGAGCGTCGTTTGCCGGCTCGATCTGCGCGGATTCGAATCCGAGCTGGAAGTCCTCTCCGCCCGCGCAGTCGCCCGTTGAACCATCCGCATCCCAGCGATCCCCCGCAAGGAGCGAATCATGATATCCGTCAGAAACCTGCTGCCGATCGGCGCTCTTGCTCTCCTGCTGGGCACCCCTGCCGCGCACGCCCAATTCGCGGTCATCGATGTCGCCGCGGTCACGCAGTTGGTGGCGGAGGTGCAGAACCTGGAGCAGACGCTCACTGTCGCCCGCGAGCATCTCTCTGAGGCTGAGACGCAGTTGAGCTCGATGAGGGGCGATCGCGGTATGGAGGAGCTGCTGACGGGTACGAATCGCAATTACCTGCCCGGTGATTGGGGACAGCTCACGGCCGCCCTCAATGGCACCAGCTCCGCGTATGCGGCCCTCTCGACCGGCATCCAGCAGGCCCTTGGCGAGGATGCCGTGCTGACGGCGCAGCAGGTCGCCACGCTTTCACCGGACCGTCAGCAGCAGCTCGCCGCGAACCGGCGCACGGTCGCTCTGCTGCAGGCCGTCTCGCGGCAGGCGCTGGCAAACGCCAGCGGGCGTTTCGCCGACCTCCAGCAACTCATCACCAGCATCGGCACGGCCAGCGACCAGAAGAGCATTCTCGACTTGAGCGCGCGGATCGGGGCGGAGCAGGCGATGCTCCAGAACGAGCAGACCAAGCTTCTCGTGCTGGTCACCGCAGCCCAGGCCCAACGCTGGGCCGATGAGGAGCAGGACCGCGAGCGGGCCATCGATGGGTTGGGGCGGTTCGCCAGCCGCTTCCAGCCGACGCCTTGATGGCAGGGGAAGGACATGGATTTCTTCCAGACGTTCTGGACCTGGCTGAACGGTGAGCTCGCGAGCTACATCGGCGAGAACACGGCGCGAGTGGCTTCGATCCTCGAGCCGGCCGTCGTCACGCTGGGGACGGTGTACGTCATGATCTGGGGCTATCTGCAGCTCACCGGTCGCATCGAGGAGCCGCTCGCCGCGGGCGTGAAGCGGATCGTGACTCTCGCGGTCGTCCTCGGTGTGGCGTTGCATTTGTGGCTCTACAACACGTTGCTGGTCGATACCTTCTATGACGCGCCGACAGAATTCGCTGCGGCGGTCGTAGGTGCATCCGACCCGGTCCAGACCATCGACGCCATCTGGGATGCGGGCGGGGCCGTGGCGGACCAGCTATTTCACGACGGTGCCTCCTGGCATTTCGATGACGCTCTGGCCGGCATGGTGGTCTGGCTGATCGTCGGGATGCTCTGTGTCTATACGATGTTCCTGCTCGCCCTATCCAGCGTGGCGCTCGCCGTGCTGCTCGCCCTCGGGCCCCTCTTCGTGGCCTTCCTGCTGTTTGACACGACCCGCAGGTTTTTCGAGGCGTGGCTGGCGCAGCTCGCCAACTACGCGCTGATCACGATCCTCACCGTGATGGTGGCTGCCCTGATGCTGCATCTCGTCCAATCCTACGCGCAGCAAACGCAGGCTCTGGGCACCGCGATCCGTACCGTGGATGCCGTCAATATGATACTTGCCACCGTGCTGGTCTTTCTCTTCGTGCGTCAGGTCATGCCCATCGCCGCGGGTCTCGCCGGCGGCGTGGCGCTCAATAGCCTGGGAGTGGTCAGTCGAGCGGTAGGAGCGCCGGCGCGAGCGGTCATGATGGGCCTGACCGTAGCCAATTACATCAGGAATGTTCGGTCTGACAGGCTCGGCAAAGCGAAGCAACCAGAGACTTCGCCGAATTCCGCCGGGATTTCAGGAGGTGCATCGTGAAGACGGGTGTTTTCCTGATCGCGATCCTGCTGCTCGCGGCCTGCGCCGCGAAGCCTCCCCGCTGTGATCGACGGCTCACCCCGATCAACGCCTCCCGGGCGGCGGCCAGTGCGAGGCTGGTGGGTCCATGAGCATGGAACGCGCGCCGCGGGAGTACCTGGATGAAGCGGCTTCGTGGGACGCCGATCGGGTGGCGCAGTCGGCTCATGCGGCGGCGGTGGCCTGGCGCGTGGCGATGGCCGGCTGGCTCTGCGCCGTCGCGAGCAGCACCGCGCTCGCGCTGATGATGCCGCTGAAGCGGGTGGAGCCCTTTCTCATCCGGGTGGATAAGTCCACCGGCGTGGTCGCTGCGGTGCCGATGTACACCGGGCACGTGCCGCTCGGTGGAGCCGTAACGCGCTACTTCCTGGTGCACTACATCACCGTGTGTGAGCGATTCGACTATTCGTTTGCGGAAAGCGACTACGAGGAGTGTGGTGCGTTCAACTCCGCCCGGCTCAATCAGGCGATGTACGCGAAGTGGAGCAGGGCCAATCCGAGCTCGCCGCTCAACCTGCACAAGGATGGGAGCACCGAGACGGTTCGCATCGAATCGGTGAGCTTCTTCAAACGCTCAGCCGGAGTCGCGGCCCTCGCGCAGGTGCGCTTTGCGCGAATCGAACGTCGAGGGGACACGGTGCCCGGACGCGTCACGCACTGGATTGCGAGTATCGAGTACCGGTACGGCAAACCACCGGACGACCCGCGGACGCGAGCCTGGAACCCGCTGGGATTCGAGGTGCTGGACGTCGGCATGGAGCCCGAGGCGTTGGGTGCGGATCAGGAATCGGCCGGTCGGTGAAGTTCTTGCAGGAGCGTGCTCATGAAGCGTCAACCGCTATGGCTGTCCGTGTGCTTCTGTTGTTGCTGCTGCCTGGTGGCCACGATCGTCCGCGCGCAGTCTTCGCGGGCGACTTCCCTGCCGGACCCGCGGATCAGGGTGGCGCCGTATCGGGCAGATGCCATCTACCGGCTCCGAGGCTATGTCGGCTACCAGATCGACATCACCTTCGCTCCCGGGGAGCGATTCGCGGGCCTCGGTGTAGGTGACTCCAAGGGCCTCGCGTTCGCTGCCGAGGCCAATCACCTGTTTCTCAAGCCCAAGGCTGGCCGGGTGGAGACGAACCTCACCGTGCTGACCAACCGCCGGACATATCTCTTCGACTACGAGGCTGAGCAGGGCTCTCCGGACCCGGGCGGCGCGGACGTCATCTACGCGCTGAGATTCGAGTATCCGCAAGCTCCCATCCGCGCCGCCTCACGCTTGCGCCGGCAGGTCGAGACGGATCTCGCCGCAGCGCGGAGCGCCCGGCCGCGCAATTACGACTACTGGTACTGCGGGGCCCCCTCGTTGCAGCCCGCAGCCGCCTGGGATGATGGCGTGGAGACGACGCTGGTCTTCGGGGCGCAAACCGAGTTGCCGGCGGTGTTTGCGTCGAACGAGGACGGCAGCGAATCGCTGGTCAACTTCGATGTACAAGCGGGCCGGATCGTCGTTCAGCGCGTGGTGCGCCGACTGATCGTGCGGCGCGGCAAGCTCGCGGGCTGCATCGTCGACCGCGCCTTCAAGGGCGGCGGGGAGCGGCTGTCTTCCGGGACGACGGCACCCAACGTGGAGCGTGTCACGCGAAGAGCCGGTGGAGGAGTCGGGCCATGATCCCGTGGCGAAGGAATCGCCATGGGCAGGAGACGCCTGGGCCGAACCTCGAAGGCTCGCGGAGTGAGGCGCAACCCGACGGAGCGCCGAGCGAGTCATCTCTACAAACCGATGCGTATCGGACGGCCGGGATTCGCGGCGACCGCGTCAGATCGCTGGTGAGCGGTGCGCGTTCCCTGCAGTCGAGAATGACCAGCCTCGTCGCGGCCGGATTGATGATCAGTGTGGGTGCCGGCATGTTGGCGTGGTACTACACCGAGGCGCTCTCACGGCCGGCCCGTGCGCCGGCGCACGCTTCACCGCCGGAGGCGGCCGGGGGAGGTATGACTCTGCCTGCGTTCGGAACCGCCGCTTTGCCGCGCGAACCTCTCTCCACTGCTTCAGTACCGGTCGCATCTTCGGCGCAGGCAGGCGCTGCGCCGCAGCCGCTCACCGTGGGACCATCCTCGCCGATGGCCACGCCGCCGCCGGACTCGTTGCTCGAGCCATCGCTCAATCAAGCTGCAGGCGGATCGGCGCGCGGCCATGGCGCGCCGCCGCCGCCGTCCCCGCGCCAACATGCGCTCGACCGCCGCTTATCGGGTGAGGTGTTTTCAGAGGCAAGGAGCAGCCTGTCGTCCAGTGTCGCGACAGGTGACCTGGGTGCGGGGCAGAGAGCGGCTCTTCCGCCGGGCCGCGCGCCGGCGGCGGGTCAGACGACGGATTCGCGCGGGGATGCGCTGGAGACGCTGTTGCGGCCGGGCATCCTGCGCGCCACACGAGCGCAATTGCTTCCCACGCAGCGCCTGCTGCTGCCCAAGGGCGCCTTCATCGACTGTACCCTGGAGACTGCGGTGGACTCGACGTTGCCGGGCATGACGACCTGCATCACGGCCACCGATACATTCGGCGCTGACGGCACGGTCGTGTTGCTCGAGCGTGGCACCAAGCTGATAGGGCAAACCCGTGGCGAGGTGCGCCAGGGCGAGGCACGAGTGTTCGTCGTCTGGACCGAAGCCCGCACACCTTCGGGCGTGGTGGTGCAGCTCGATTCGCCGGGTACGGATGCGCTGGGACGCTCGGGACTCGAGGGTAAGGTGAACCGTCATTTCTGGCAGCGCTTCGGCGCCGCGGCGCTGGTCTCCACGATCGACGGTCTCGTGCAATCCCGTGTGCAGTCTTCGTCGCGCAACGGCACGGTTGTTCTCGACCCCACCGCTTCGGAGGATGTGCTCACCGGAATCCTGCGCAGTACGGTGGACATCTCACCCACGATCCGGGTGCGCAACGGCACGCGCATTCAGGTGCTCGTGGCGCGCGACGTCGACTTTGGACCGGTCTATGAGCTCGAGCCCCGGTGAATGCGCGACGGCGCTCGAGCTCACCTTGCGTCCGTTGCACCCACTGCTCACGAGCCCTGACGTGATGGAGATCTGCATCAACCGGCCGTCGGAGGTATTCCTCGAGACGCACACCGGCTGGCGCCGCGAGCCTGCCGCTTACGCGGATCTCGACTGGTGCCGCCGATTCGCCAAGCTGGTCGCGAATTTCAGCCGGCAGCGCATCGACGAAACGGCACCGCTTCTTTCCGCTTCCCTTCCGGGCGGAGAGCGCGTGCAGATCGCGTTGCCACCGGCAACCACCCAGGGATGCGTGGCCATCAATATCCGCCGTCCCTCGGAGGAGGTCTGGTCCGTCGGCGAGCTCGCGCAGCGAGGGATCTTCCGCCAGACCCGCGCCGCCGCTGCTGGACCGGAGGAGGTCGAGGTCGAGCTGGGCAGCCTCATCGCCGAGTGCCGATACGAGGCGTTCATGCGACTCGCGGTACGGAGCCGGCGCAACATCGTGGTCTCCGGTCCGACAGGCTCCGGCAAAACCACATGGACCAAGGCCCTGATCCGTGAGATCCCGCCGCACGAGCGCCTGGTTACCATAGAGGACGCACCGGAGCTGGTGCTCGACTCGCATCCCAATCACGTGCGGCTTTTCTACAGCAAGGATGACCAGGGGCTGGCACGCGTCACACCGAAGCAGCTCCTCGAGGCCACCCTGAGAA
Source organism: Steroidobacteraceae bacterium (assembly GCA_036278795.1). Taxonomy (GTDB): domain Bacteria; phylum Pseudomonadota; class Gammaproteobacteria; order Steroidobacterales; family Steroidobacteraceae; genus 13-2-20CM-66-19. The sequence goes on from DASUKK010000021.1 coordinate 105,850, forward strand.
TGAAGCCCGACCGCATCCTGCTGGCCGAGCTGCGGGCGGAGGAGGCCTTCGACTACCTGCGCAATGTCAACTCAGGGCATCCCGGCTCGATCACGAGCGTGCACGCATCGAGCGCCGCGCTGGCCTTCGAGCAACTGGTACTGTTGGTCAAGCAGAGCGAAGGCGGCCGGCAACTGGCACGTCGTGACATCCGCAGTCTTTTGCGGCGGCTCGTCGATATCGTCATCCAGTGCGGCGTGGAACGGCACGAGCGCTTCATCAAGGAGATCTGGTATCGACCGCGGTGGCTGCCGCCGGTGTCGACTTCGAAGGACTCATTGTCGAAGGGACGAAGTGGATGCTGACGCAGATCGGCTCCCCGCTCCACGAGCTGCTGCGCGGATGGTCGGGGCTCGCGCTGGATTATGCCACGGTGCAGGCTCCGATGTGGGTGGCCATGGCCAGGCGGCACGCGGGCCTGCGCGCCTTCGCTGCTTCGCCGGTGTTGGGAGGAACGCTCATGGTTGCCACGGGCATCGGCATTTCCCTGGCGGGCCCTCTTCTTCACGCCCTCGGTATCGCCGACGGCGGCCTGATGGAATTCGCGATCGGCGGCGGCGTGGGAGGTCTGCTCGGCTATGGCGGCGGCCGCGTGCTCGCCACACCGCGTGCCGGCGGTCAGGGTTATATCAGGGGCGCGACCGTGATTGCCGCGGACCAGCTTGCGGCGCAAAGAGGCGGGCGGCACACGGGAGGTTGCGCGCGCGGCGCCTCGATGGCCGTGACGATTGCCGGCATTCCGATCCCGACGGCGGATGAAACCAAGCATTTCAAACTGATCGGCACGACCGGCGCAGGCAAGAGCACGGCGATCACCGAGCTGCTGTCGGGAGCGCTTCGTCGCGGCGATCGCGCGATCATCGCCGACCCTGACGGCGGCTACACCAGTCGTTTCTTCGATGCGGGCCGCGGGGACGTGATCCTGAGTCCCTTCGAGCCCGGAGGCGCCAAGTGGGATCTCTTCGGGGAGATCCACGAGGAGTACGACATCGATCAGCTCGCCCTCGCGCTCATCCCGGATCATGAAGGCCAGGACCGGAGCTGGCGCGGCTATGCGCGCACACTCTTTTCCGCGGTGACCAGTCAGGCGCGGGCGGCCGGCGTGTCGGATGTCAAGAAGTTGTTCGAGCTCCTCGTCGTGGAGAAAAAGAGTGACCTCGCGATGCTGGTGGCCGGCACCCCCGCGCAGCCTTTCTTCGAGGAGCACAACGATCGAATGCTCGATTCGATCCGATCCGTGCTCACCTCGGCGGTGGGTGCCTTGCAGCACGTCGCGCGACAGCAGTCGCGGCCGCTCTCGGTCAAGCAATGGGTGAGGTCGGGCAGCGGAGTGCTCTTCATTCCGTATCGGGCAGGACAGATCGCGGCGCTGCGCTCCACGGTCTCGGCGTGGATGCGTCTCGGCATATTCGAGGCGATGAGCCGGCCCGCAAGTCAGTCCACGGACGGGCGAATGGAGGATCGGAGGCTGTGGTTTGTCGTCGATGAGCTCGACGCGCTGGGTCAGATCGATGGCCTGAAGGATGCCCTTGCGCGGTTACGGAAGTTCGGCGGTCGCTGCGTCCTGGGGTTTCAGTCGGTGGCGCAGGTTTCCAGCACCTACGGCAAGGGCGAAGCGCAGACGCTGGTGGAGAACTGCGGGAATTCGCTGATCCTTCGCTGCTCGGCGAGCGAGCATGGTGGTACGTCGCAGTTCGCATCGCGGCTCATCGGCCAGCGCGAGGTGGTGCAGATTTCCCGCTCGAAGTCTCGCAGCCCGTCGAGCTTTCTACCGTCCATCACCGAGTCGGAGCACCGCCACATCGAGCCGGCGGTGATGGACTCGGAGATCGAGCGACTGCCGGATCTTGCGGGATTTCTCAAGCTCGCCTCCCGTCCCGACTGGCTGCGCGTCACGCTGCGCCTGCCGGAACGCACACGCGAGGTGCCGCGGGCACGGGGCGAGCAGACCTTTGCCGAGGCGAATCGTGAGCGGGATACCACGAGGGGCATCGATGAGGCCTGGGACCATGACTGACGCCACACTGAGCAGCGAGGCCATGAAGCTCGGCCTGCTGATGGAGGCCGCGCAGGCGCAGCAGCGGCTGAGCCAGGAGAGCCTCGATCGGCTGGCCGTGCACACGCGCGATCTCGACGCCATCGTACGCGATGAGGTCCGGCGCTCCGTCGCCGAAGCGCTCGGCGATGTGACGACCGAGAGCCGTCGCGCCACGGAGTCGCTGCAGCGCGTGCGGCGCGCTGCCAACGTGCGGATCCTGTTGTGGACGGTGTCCATCGCAATGATCTGCTCGGGCGTCGCCATGGGCGAGGCGTGGTGGATGCTGCCCTCGCAAAGCCAGATAGCCGCCATGCGGGCTCGACGCGATACGCTTGCAGCCAACATCGCACGTCTGGAACGGCGCGGCGGCTCGCTGGATGTAAGAGCATGCGGGCCGCGTGCGAGATTGTGCGTCCGTGTCGACCGACGTGCCCCGGCCTACGGACCGGGCGCGGACTATCTGGTCGTCAAAGGCTACTAGGGGCGCCGCCGAATCATGTCAGCTCCATGGATGGAATCATGGCACCTGATCGGCCTCGGCCGCCCGGTGATCGTGGCCTTGCTGACTGTGGCGGTACTCATCGCCGTGGGGGTCTCGCGCCGAACCGGTGCACGCGACGCGCACAAGCGTGGCGCGCGGATACTCGACGGGAGGCCGGCACAGAGGCGCACGGCACGCATGCAGCAGCTTCGATCGGAGCCGCAGCTCACGATCGCGGGCGTGGGCATCGCTCCAGGCGATGAAGTCAAGCACTTCAAGCTAATCGGCACGACGGGAACGGGCAAATCGACCGTGATCCGGGAGCTGCTGGCGATGGCGCTCGACCGGGGCGATCGCGCGGTCATCACGGATCCGGACGGCGGATATCTCGCCAGCCTATACGATGCGGGTCGAGGCGATGTCATCCTGAACCCGTTCGACGCGCGCTCGGTGCAGTGGGACCCCTTTGCCGAAGTCCGCCAGCCCTACGATGCGGAACAGCTCGCCAGCAGCCTGATTCCCTCGACCGAGGATGCGTCCGCGCGGGAATGGCGCGGCTATGCACGCACGTTCCTGACGGCCGTCGTGCGCCGCTGTCAGGAGATGGGTCATCCAGACGCCGCGGAGCTCTGGCGGCTCATCGCCATGGCGCCGACCGCGGAGTTGCGCCCGATCGTCGCCGGCACGCCGGCCCAGCCCTTTCTCGAGCCGGAGAACGCGCGCATGTTCGGCTCCATCCGCTCCGTGGCGGGATCGGCCGCTGCCGCCCTCGAGTACGTGCAGGCGCAGCGTGCGCGTGCGTTCTCCGTGCGCGATTTCATCGAGAGCGGTCGCGGCGCGTTGTTCCTGCCCTACCAGGCGAGTCAGATTGCGGCACTGCGCACCATCATCGCAACATGGGCCCGTCTCGCCATTTTCCAGACGATGAGTTGCCCGGGTGTCGGGAGGCGCCTCTGGCTGGCTGTCGATGAGCTCGATGCTTTGGGCGCGATCGACGGTCTCAAAGACGCATTGGCCCGGCTGCGAAAATTCGGTGGCTGTTGTGTGCTCGGCTTTCAGTCGCTGGCGCAGGTCTCGAGCACGTACGGCGCCGGAGACGCCCAAACGATCGTCGAAAACTGCGGAAACACTCTCATTTTCCGCTGCTCCGCGAGCGAGCACGGGGGCACTTCGCAATTCGCCTCCAGACTGATCGGTGAGCGGGAAGTCGCGCGCCGCACTATCACACGCGGCCGCGACAGCGGCGGATCTCCCTGGAGCTGCGGGTGGCGCCGGTCCACGAATGTCGGCGAGCAGCGCATCACGGAGCCGGCGGTGCTGCCGGCGGAGCTCGAGCAGCTTCCGGATCTGACGGGATACCTGAAGACCGCCTGCTCGGCCGCGTGGCTGAGGGTGCGCGTGCGGCCCCGGTGTCATTGAAGGACGAGGACCACGTGTCATGGCCATCTATCGCCTGGAAATCAAAGCCGTCACTCGCGGCACCGGCCGCACCGCCACCAGCGCTGCCGCTTACCGGGCTGGTGAGCGTATCCGCGACGAGCGCACGGGCGCGCTCTATGACCACAGAAAGCGCACCGATGTGCTGCACAAGGAGATCTTTCTTCCCTCGCGGCTCGAGGGCTCGACGGCCGAGACGGCATGGGCGCGCGACCGCTCGACGTTATGGAACACGGCGGAAAAGGCCGAGCACCGGAGCGATTCCCGGGTGGCACGGGAGTTTCAGGTCTCACTGCCGCGGGAGCTCTCGGCAGAGCAGCGGGTTGCCCTCGCGCGTACCTTCTCTCGAGAGGTGGCCGATCGGTACAACGTCGCGGTGGACCTCGCGATCCATGCGCCGCGGCCGCAAGGCGATCCGCGCAACCATCATGCGCATCTGCTTGCTACGACGCGCGAAGTGACACCGGAGGGGTTGGGTCCGAAGACAGGCCTGGACAGGAAAGGAGAGATTCGCAGCGAGCTCGGGTTGCCGACGTCGCGTCAGGAGTTCACCAACGTCCGCGCGCGCTGGGCGGAGCTGGCCAACGCGGCTCTGCGCGAAGCCAATGTGGCCGCCCGTGTCGATCATCGCAGCCTCGAGGCGCAGGGCATCGATCGTGAGCCCACGCCGCGGCTTCCCTGGGCCGCCATCGCCGCGGAGAGGAGAGGTGAGCGCAGCGAAGTGGCCGAGCGCATCCGGGCGCAGTACCGGCAACGAGTCGCGGCGCGACGAGAAAGGGCGGCGCGGAGAGACATGCAAGGTGTGGCAGAAAGGTCCGCCGACAGCGCTCCCTCTGAGCCGCGGCCGCGTCAGGAACCCGCGCTCGCGCGGCAACCCGCTGTCCCGCAGGAACCCGCTCTTTCGCAGGATATGGATTCACGCCGCAGGCAGGCGGTGCAGGACTGGCTCAAACATCGCTCGAGCCTCGAGAACACCCCCAGCGGCCAGGGCAGCGGGATTTCGTCGCCGCTCTCCATGGACGAGATCCGCCAGCGCGCCGTCGAGCAATGGCGCAGCCTGCAGGCAAGGGGGGCGGAAAGTCAGCGTCCGAATGCCGGGCGGCGGGATCGCGATGGCGGGCGTGACCGGGCAGAGGCGGAGCGCACGCGCGACACGCCGGGACTCGGCGAGGAGTAGCGAGGGACCGTCGTTCGCGCCTTTGCCGTTCGCCTCTTGTTTCGCGTATCTGCCGGGCGGCCGCGGACCTGTCTGCGGGGAAGGGAGACTCTTGTGCGCGCACCTGAAGGCGGCCGATGCGACTTGGTTACCGCGACTCGTCGCGCGGGTATGGCTGGAGGCGGTAGGTCACGGGCGCTTCGGGCCAGCCTTTGGCCGTCGTGTGGTGTTGGTTCCCGTTCCGGGGAGCGCCCCGGCGCAACGTGCGCAATGGGTCGGAGAGCGCGTGGCGTGGTGTCTGCGGGAGGCGGGTCTGGCGGCGGAGGTCTGGCCCCTGCTGCGGCGCCGATACGCGGTGAAGAAATCCGCCTTCGCGACTGCAGGCGAGCGTCCATCGGTGCTCGAGCACTACGCTTCGTTCACGGTCGAGCGATTCCCATGGAGTGGAGTATCTGTCAGTCCATGCCGGCGCGTCGGCGAGCCCGAGGCAAACCGGCTGAGGCTGACACTCGTGGACGATGTGATTACGCGCGGCCGTACGCTGCTTGCGGCAGCGAGCAGGCTGCGCGAGGCCTTTCCGGCCGCCGACGTCGGCGCATTCGCACTCCTGCGCACCCTTGACCGAGACGAGCCGCTGCATCGGGTTCTCGACCCGTGCGAGGGCGAGATCCGCTGGGCCTGGGGCGATGCGCGAAGGAGTCCCTGAGATCAGCGGTTGGAACTACGCGAGCATGCCGCTTCCGCAGCAACCGCCGCTGGCGGCTCACACCCGTTGCGCCGACACGAGCAAGAATGTCGGCCGCTGCAACTCCTCGGCGAGCGCCGGCCGGGCGGCAATCTGCTCCGCGGTGGGACAGAACTCCTCGATGCGCTCGATCCTGAAGCCCGAGCGGATCAGCAGGTTCAGGGTCGTCGCGATCGTTCTGTGGTATTTGAGAACGTCGTTCGCGATCCAGTCGGTTTTGCGCTGACCCTCGGCGAAGTAGCTGTCGACGGGCCAGACCTGCGCTCCGGAGTCGTCGGTCAGCCATCCCGGCTTCGCGGCGGCCATGAAGATGGGATGCTCCGTCGAGAAAACGAGATGGCTGCCGGGCTTCAGGCACCGGGCGATCTCCGCGTAGAGCCGGGCCGCATCCGAGACGTAGTGGAATGCCAGGGAGCTGTACGCCAGGTCGAAGCTCCCGGCCGGTAGCGTCAAGTGTTCGAGATTCCCGATCTCGTAGACGATGGACGGATCCGACGTGTTCGCGCACGCCTGCGCCAGCATTCGCGATGACAGGTCAATCCCGAGGACTCGTGCGGCGCCGTTCTCCCTCGCCCAGCGACAGAACCAGCCCCAGCCGCAGCCCAGATCGACGACCTGCAGCCCGGTCATGTCGGGCAGCATTTCCCGCAGCATGGGCCATTCAGGCGCACCCTTCAGCCCATCGAGCGATCGGGGTAGCCGGCTGTAGCCCTCGAAGAAGGACGGGTCGTCGTAGATGTTGGGATGGTCATCCACGCGGATATCCGGGCGGCCAGTGGAGATCGGCGGTCGTGCGGTATCCGATATTATCTTGCAGATTCGGCGGAATGGACAGCCGCAGAGCGGCCCTCAGTTCGGAAACTGCGCGCTGTAGGCCAGCATCACGCCGCCCTGCACCGGCACCAGCGAGATTGCCGCGCTGTCCGCATCCTCACGCTGCGCATTGCGATTCATGACGAAATGCGCGCTCGCCGCGCCGAGCGCCGCGCCGGCGATCGTGTCGGAAAGCCAGTGGGCATTGTGTCTCATGCGCAGGTAGGCGGTGCCGAATCCGACGCCGTAGCCGATCGTGCGGCGGAGCCAGCGGTACTGCGGGTTGCCGGACTCCGCAAGCACGGTGCCCACCGCAAAGGCCAAAGTGGCGTGCTCGGAAGGGAAGGAGCGGCCGCCGCCGAACCACCGGTTGGGGTCGGTGGTGGCATCCGGTCCTGGCCGGCGGATGATGTATTTGAGTGCGTACGCGCTCACCATGCTGAGTCCACTGGATTCCACCATGTTCCAGGCCTCGCCCTCGCCGGCATGACTGCCGATCAGCGTGGCGTAGCCCCACGTGCCGACGAGGAGCGCCGCGCTGGGCAGGGCATCCGTGAGCTCACCGGATTTCTTGGGCCCGAGGACCGCGGCCGACCCTTGGACGAAGTGCGTCCGAGCCTGCGTATCGTAGTGGTGGGTGATGGCGATTGCCGCCAGAGTGCCGCCGAAGTACGCCCAATCCCGTTCGTCCCAATGCAGGGGGGCGGTGTAATACGCCTTCGCATCCCCGAACACGCGGTCGGCCGCGTCCTGGCGCGCCGGTGGGTATTCGATCGGCGACCCTGGCTCAGTGGGGCCGGCCGGCTGCTGCGTCGAGCTCGAGGCAGCGGCGGGACCCGCCTGCTGTGCCTGCAGCGCAGGTGCGACAAGGATGAAGGTCAGCGCAGCGCCCGGGAGGAGGCCGCCGCGGGCGCCCATTCTACTTCTCATCGGCGGATTCTACGGGAATTGCCCGGTCGCAGATAGCGTCAGTCCCCGCTTGGCAGTGCAAAGTCCGCATCGTGGCGGCTGCCGCCGGTGGACGGCGCGACGGCCCTGCGCCGCCGGGCGCGATGGCGACATCCGTAAGAATTACAGCTTCGCCGCGCGGCCAAAACGGGCATAGGGGTTGCTGTTGCCAAAAGGTGCAACTGCTCCAACAAGGCGAAATAACAAACGATGAGCTCCACCGCAATCTCGGCACGGCTGACGTACCTGTGGGAGACGCCGCGGACGCTGTGGGGCACGCTGACTACCGTCGATCATAAGACACTCGGCCTTCGCTATCTGATCACATCGATGGTGTTCCTGCTCGCGGGGGGCATCGAAGCGCTGATCATGCGGGTGCAGCTCGCGCAGCCAGGGTTGAAGTTGCTGGCGCCCGAGACCTACGACCAGATCTTCACGATGCACGGCAGCACCATGATCTATTGGTACGCCGCGCCCATTCTCTCGGGCTTTTCCGTCTATCTGGTGCCCCTCATGATCGGCGCGCGGGACATGGCATTCCCGCGCGCGAATGCCTTCAGCTACTGGACGTTTCTCTTCTCGGGGATCTTCATCTACACCAGCTTTCTCGTCGGGCAGGCGCCGCACGCAGGTTGGTTCGCCTACACGCCGTATACGCTGAAGACGTACTCCCCCGGCCTCGGCATGGATTACTTCGCCATTGCGCTCATCTTCCTGACGATCTCGCAGACGGTTGGTGCAATCAATTTCCTGGTGACGATCTTCAGGCATCGGGCGCCGGGCATGTCGGTCAATCGCATGCCTCTTTTCATGTACAGCACCAGCACGAACTCCGTTCTGTCCATCCTCGCCATGCCGACGCTCTGTGTCGCGTGCGTCTTCCTGCTGCTCGATCGCAACTGGGGCACGCATTTCTACGACATCAGCCACGGCGGCAGCACGCTCCTCTGGCAGCAGCTCTTCTGGTTCTTCGCGCATCCGTGGGTGTACATCATTTTCCTGCCGGCCACGGGCATGATCTCCATGCTGCTGCCGGTGTTCAGCCGCCGGCCGATCGTCGGCTATGCCTACGTGGCGATTGCGACCGTGCTCACCGGCGCGTTCGGCTTCGGGGTCTGGATGCACCACATGTTCGCGACCGGCGAGCCGCTCATGTCGATCAGCTATTTTTCGGCTGCGAGCATGATGATCTCGCTCTTCAGCACCATCCAGATCTACGCCTGGATCGCGACCCTGTGGAAGGGCAAGCCGGTGCTCACCACCTCGATGTGCTTCGCCCTGGCTTTCATCGCGGTGTTCGTCATCGGAGGTCTCAACGGAGTGATCACCGCGCTCATTCCCTTCGACTGGCAGCTCAACGACAGCTACTGGATCGTGGCGCACATCCACTATGTGCTGGTGGGCGCCAACCTCTTCCCGGTGCTCGCCGGCTTTTACTACTGGCTGCCGAAGATGACGGGCCGGATGATGAACGAGCGCCTGGGAATGATCAGCTTCTGGACGATCCTGATCGGATTCAACGCGGCATTCTTTCCCATGCACTTCCTCGGCCTCCTCGGCATGCCGCGCCGGATCTACACCTACAGCGCCGGCATGGGCTGGGGCGACTGGAACCTCGCCATGACGGTCGGCGCGTTCCTCCTCGGCGCGGGCATCGTACTGACGGTCGTCAACTTCCTCGTGAGCGCGAAGCACGGGCAGCCGGCGGGGCCGAACCCCTGGAATGCGGACACGCTCGAGTGGTCGACAGCCTCGCCGCCGCCGCCCTACGGCTCGGTGCACATTCCCACCGTGCAGAGCCGGCATCCTCTCTGGGACGAGCACGATGAGGAGTACGACCCGGAGGATGCGCGGGTGCTCGACCGCGAGCGCATGACGATTTCGACGACGTGGCTCGATGCGCTGCCGATCGGGCTCGCCAAGATGCCTGAGGACTCGATCTGGCCGCTGCTGCTTTCGCTCGCGCTCACTGCGGTCGCCGGGCTGGTGCTGGTGAAGTCCATGTGGTGGACGCTGGCTCCGATCGTGGTGGGGCTCGCCGTCATGGCCGCCTGGCTCTGGCCGAAAGAGGAGAAGCACGCCGAATGAACGCGAACGCTCTGCTCGAGAGCAACGGGACGGACCGCGAGTGGCTGAGCGCCCGGGCGATCCGCGATCTGCCGATCGATCAGGGTCGTGGCACCGGCGCCATGGCCTGGTTCATCGTGTCGGAGGCGATGGTGTTCATGGGTCTTTTCTTCAGCTACTACTACCTCGGTCACGGGCAGCCGCGCTGGCCCATCGGCAATCCGCCTTCCCTGACCCTGCCCACGGCCATGGTGGTCATTCTCCTCTCGAGCTGCATCGCGCTCTGGGTCGGGGGCCGGCTGCTGCGTCAAGGGCGCGATTCGCCGGCCCGCGGCGCGCTGCTCGTGACCGTCCTGCTCGGCTGCGGGTTCCTGATCCTCAATGCCTTCGACTACAACTCCGAGTCGAGGCTTCAGCCCGTTACCCAGAATCCCTACACATCCATCTTCTACACCATCAACGGAGTACACGCGGCGCATCTGATTCTGGGTATTCTTTTCCTCCTTTATGCGGCGGTCTTGCCGCGTCTGGGGCCGACGGAGAAGCCCCCCCACGGCTCCTATCGCAACGCCGCGATGTACTGGTACTTCGTGACCGCGGTGTGGCTCGTCATGTACGCCGTCATGTACATCGGTCCGCATCATCCGGTCGCGGCCAATCCGGCGCTTGGGTGAGTGGGTCCCGAAGATGGCCGCCACGCAACATCCCGCCATGCGCCCGAGCATCTGGTACGGCATCTTTGCCGCACCCATCGCCTTCGGGTTCCAGGAGATGCTCAACTGGCTCATCTCGAGCGGCGCCTGTCCTTCCGGTAATCCCGCCGACATCGGCGGCATGCCCCTCTTCACCAACACCCGCGCCATCCTGTGGGGCATCGGCGCGGGGGCGCTCATCATCGCCGCCGTGGCGCTCTGGATCGGGATCGGAGCATGGCGGCAGTCGCACGATCCTTCCTTCCTCTCGATCCGGGCGCGACGGCGCACGGATTACCTCGCCGCGGCCGCCATGCTGGTGAGCGCGGTATTTCTCATTGCCATCCTCTGGCAGACGATCGGCGTGTTCGTCCTGCCCGAATGCGGGCTCGTGAGATGAGCAGATTGTCGACGCTAGCGAGTCTCCTGGCGCCCGCGTCTGTGCTCTTGCTGCTCGGGGGTTGCCGCGAAGGCCGGTACACGCCTCCTGCCGAGATCGTTCCCGGCGGCAACAGCCGGGCCGGCGAGCAGGTCATCGAGAATTACCGCTGCGGCGTCTGCCACATGATCCCTGGCATCAAGGGTGCCGACGGGCTCATCGGGCCGCCTCTCATTCTGTTCGCCCGCCGCACCTATGTCGGCGGCGAGGTGCCGAATACGCCGCCCAATCTCATCCACTGGATCATGAATCCGGCCTCGATCGAGCCGGGCACGGCGATGCCGGCGCTCGGGTTGAGCGAGCAGCAGGCGCGGGACGTGGCGGCCTATCTCTACACCCTGAGGTGATCGACGTGATGGCGAATGACGGCAGGCAACGATTCTCCCTCCGGGCTCTTACGGCCGCCACCCTCACGGCTCTCGCGCTTGCCGGCGCAACGGCCTTTGCGCAATCCAGTGTCTCCTCGCCGCCACCCCCGAGCGCGGAGGGGGCTCCGACCCCGAAGCAGCTCAACCCTCTGCCCGCCGCGGCCGACATCCATACGGTCGCCCCCTTGGCTGACGGTCAATGGACGGTACCGGCCGGAGATTCCGCGAACACCCGCTTCAGCCCGCTGAATCAAATCAACGCGACCAACGTCGCCAACTTGAAGGTCGTCTCGACGATGGCGGACGGCATCGCCCATGGTTGGGAAGGGCAGCCGCTCGTCGTGGGCGACACGATGTACGTCGTGACGCCATACCCGGACAAGCTCATTGCAATCGATCTGAAAGCTCCGCACGGGCCGGTCAAATGGATCTACAACCCGCATCCAAACCCGCGGTCCCAGGGCGTGGCGTGCTGCGATGTCGTGAACAGGGGTGCGGTCTATGCCGACGGCAAGATCATCTACAACCTCCTGGATGTCGAGACAGTGGCCGTGGATGCGAAGACCGGCAAGCAGGTCTGGCGCACGAGGCTCGGCAGCATCCGGGACGGTACGACCATGACGATGGCGCCCCTGGTGGTGGGCGACAAGGTGTTCGTCGGCAATTCGGGAAACGAGCTCGGGACACGCGGCTGGATCACCGCGCTCAACGTGAGCGATGGCTCGATCGCCTGGCGGGCCTACAGCACCGGAACGGACAAGGACTGCCTGATCGGCCCGGATTTCAAGCCCTTCTACGCGAAAGATCGCGGTAAGGACCTCGGGGTCACGACATGGCCGCCCGGACAATGGAAGATCGGCGGCGGGGCAGTCTGGGGCTGGATCTCCTACGACCCCGAGACCAAGCTCATCTTCTACGGCGACGGCAATCCCGGCACCTGGGACCCGACCCAGCGGCCGGGCGCCAACAAGTGGTCGAACACGCTCTTCGCGCGCAATCCCGAGACGGGCCAGGCCGTATGGGCGTTTCAGGAGGATGCGCACGACGCCTGGGATTACGACACCACGATAGAGAATATCCTCGTCGACATGCCTTGGCACGGGCAGATGCGCAAGCTCCTGATCCATCCCGGACGGATGGGATTCGTCCAGGTATTCGACCGTACCAATGGGCAGTTGCTCTCGGCCGAGAAGTACGTGCCTGTCAACTGGGCGCGCTCTTACAGTCTCCAGACGGGCCTCCCCGACGAGGATCCCGTCTATCGGCCGCACCTGGGCGCCACGACATCCAACATCTGTCCGTCCTCGACGGGCGGCAAGGACTGGAATCCCACGGCCTTCGATCCGCAGACAGGACTCCTGTACATCCAGGCGCACAACGTCTGCATGACGGATACTCCGCACAAAGCCAATTACATTGCAGGCACTCCCTACCTCGGCGCTGACGTGACGATGTTTCCCGGGCCTGGAGGCTGGGAGGGCGCGTTCATCGCGTGGGATGTTGCCCACGCCAGACCGGTCTGGACGCTGCAGGAGACGAAGCTGCCGCTCTTCGGCGGCGTGCTCGCGACCGGCGGCAACCTCGTGTTCTACGGCACGCTGGACGGCTGGTTCCGGGCCGTCGATGCGCGCTCGGGCAAGGTGCTCTGGCAGTTCAAGACGAGCTCCGGAATCGTCGGTGAGCCGATGACATTTGTCGGGCCGGACGGCAAGCAATACATCGCCGTGTACTCCGGCATCGGCGGCTGGCTTCCAGCCGCCGCGCTGCCGAGCGTGTCGGAAACGGATCCGACCGCCGCTCTCGGCACGGTCGGCGCGGTGCCCGACATCAAGAAGTACACGAGTCCGGGAGGCGTGTTGTATGTCTTCGGCCTGTAGGTGGCCGCAGCCGTTGCGGCAGTGCACGAGGAGGCGTCCGTCATGCTCAGGCTGTTCCTGATTGCGCTCGCGGGACTCACCCCGCTGGCCATGAGCGGCTGCTCGGCATCGGATCCGCAACCCGCCGCTGCGGCCGCCCCGCCCGCCGCGGCCGCGACGGCTGCCGGCGAGCCGGCGGGGCAAGTCCCCGGGACGCCCACTCAGCCGGTGAGCGGTACGGTACCGCCGGCCTTCGCTCCCGTCGGGCCCATCCCCGGCCCGCAGGTCGCGGGCGAGGATCCCGCGACGACGATGCAAAACCCGTATGCCAACGACCCTTCCGCGCTGGAGCAGGGACGGCAGCTCTTCGTGGCGATGAACTGCGCCGGCTGCCACGGCGGTCACGCGGGCGGAGGGATGGGTCCGGATCTGCGACCCGACCATATCTTCCGCTACGGGAATGCGCCGGCGAATCTCTTCGACTCGATCTCCATGGGGCGTGGCATGGGCATGCCCGCGTGGGGAACGAAGCTGCCACCCGATGTGATCTGGAAGCTCGCGGCCTACATCCAATCGCTCGGAACCGAACAGGAGCCTGACAAGGCGGCGCCCGCGCCAGCTCACGCGCCTGACTCCATCGCTGCGCCGAGCTACTGACGACCATGAGCGCCCGCCGCCAAATCCGTCTCGCACTTGCGGCTCTCGGAGCGTTGGTCGCAGCCGGCTGCAGCACGCCGATGAACTACATGATCGGCAACGGCGGCGTGGGCGCACGCTCCGCCGCCTGGCTCGGATGGCAGGCGATCATCGCATTCTGTGCCGCGACACTCGTCACCTGGGGCTTTCTTCTCTGGTTCGCGCTGCGCCGTCGCGGGACGCTCGCCGAGCACGAGCCGATCGACATCAACCAGGGGCAGGCCTGGATTCTCATCGGCGGTTTCCTGGTGCCGATCGCGGTGCTCATCTTCCTCTTCGCCGAGATGATGGTCGTCCTCGCCTCCGAGCCGGTGGCGAAACCCGTGGATCCGGCCCCGGACATCGTGGTTTCGGGGCAGCAGTGGTGGTGGAATGCCACCTACCGCTTCAAGGGCCACCCGGATCTGTCTGTCAGCCTGCCCACGGAGATCCACATTCCCGTCGGCAAGCCGATGATGGTCGAGGTGCTGAGCGCCGATGTGATGCACTCCTTTTGGGTGCCCAAGCTCAATGGCAAGATCGACCTCGTGCCGGGACGCAACAACTACGAGGTGCTCGAGGCCGTGCGGCCCGGAACCTACCTCGGGCAGTGTGCCTCCTACTGTGGTGAGCAGCACGCCAACATGAAGTTGCGCGTCATCGCGCAGACGCCGAGCGCTTACGCTGCCTGGCTTGCGCACCAACGCGCCCCCGCCGCCGCGCCCGAGAGCCAGGATGCGCAACGCGGTGAGCAGGTATTCATGAGCGGTGCGTGCAGCCTCTGTCACACCATCCGTGGGACGCCCGCCTTGGGGCAGTTCGGGCCCGATCTGACGCATCTCGCGAGCCGCAAGACCATCGCCGGCGGAACACTCCCCAACGATACCGCGGACCTCGAAGCGTGGATCACCCACGCGCAGGCCCTCAAGCCCGGCACGCCTATGCCGGACCTTCCGCAGTTCCGTGGCTCGGATCTGCGCGCCCTGGTGACGTATCTTCAGGGCTTGAAATGAGAGCGGCGCCCGCCTTGGCACGAAGACGAAGACGCATGATTTCCGCCTGATCCAGCCTGCGGGCGAGAAACAGGAAAAACACCATTCCGAACAAAGCTGCATCCGGAATCCACATCGCGCTGCCGCCGAGCTCCTGGTCCATGACGGGCGAGATCGGCAGGAACCGGCCGCAAACGGCGTAGACGGGGTACCAATTGGTCTGCGAGAACGCAAGGGCGGCGGAAACGAGTGTCATGGGCGTCATTGCCAGATACAGGGCGACGAAGCGCTCCCTGAGGCGCAGACCCCCGAACGGGTGGGACCGCGGATCGAGCATCAGGTGCCAGAACGGCAATCCGCCGAGCACGGTGTTCCAACTCATCAGCTTGTAGAGCCGGTCGCTCAGCATGGCGTCGAAGAAGATCGGCGGCAGAAGCCACACGAGCTGGCTCACGATGTAGAGCGCGGTCGCGATTCGAACGTCGAGCAGGAATTCAAACGGTCTGCTCAGCGCGCGAAGGGTGGCCTGCAGGCGCGGTCCGACCCCGTGCGACAGTCCACGGCAGAGCACGGCGCCCGGAGCCGCCGCGGCGAGAAGCGCCGGTCCCAGATCGTGCAGCACGAAGTGTTGCAGCTGCAGCACGAAGAACATGTGACTCGCGTAGTACTCGCAGGCCGTTTGCAGCGCCGCATAGATGAGTGCGATGCCGGCAAAGTAGGCGATGCGCCGCGGATAGGAGACTGGAAGAGCGGCCCCGATCAGCCCGCGTACGTAGAGCGCCAGCGCCAGCCCCGTCGTGAGCAGGACGGTCGGCGAGAACTCCCAGGGGAGCAGTGAACCCAGGGTTGTCGGAAGGATGGACAGAGCAGAGCTCTCGTCGCAATCTGCGTTCCGAGGGCACGTCAGTGTGCCTGCAACATCACGGCCAGCAACGAGAGCAGCAGAGCCGGTGGCATCACGAGCAGGCCCAACCTGAGGAACGTCAGACCATCGACGTGTACCTTCTCGCGGCGCAGCGCGATGAGCCACAGAATCGTCGCGAGCGAGCCGGTCACCGAGAGGTTGGGCCCCAGGTCGACGCCGACGAGCATGGCGTCCTTGAGCTGTGCGGAGACCTGCGCGCCGGCGCCGACCGAGCCGGCAATCAGTGCCACCGGCAGATTGTTCATCACATTGCAGGCCGCGGCCACGCCGGCTCCGGCGGCAAGAGTGGCCGCGTGACCGGAATGCAGAGTGAGTCGTCGCAGGGCGCCGCCGAGCGCAGCGAGCAATCCCGTGCGCCCAAGGCCCGCAACCAGCACGAACAGGCCCGCAACCAGGGGGATCACACTCCAGGAAACGCCTTTGACGATGTGTCGGGGTGAGCGGCGATCCAGGCACAGTGCGAGCGCGGTCGTGACGGCGCCGGCGGCGAACGTCGGCATGCCCAGCTCGAGGCCGGCGGCGGAGACCCAGAGCAACGCCACGGCGGTAAGCAGGATGCCCGCCGCGGCGAGCCGAGCGCCGCGGCCGAGCGGCGGCAACGGCACGCTGTGATCGAACTTGCCGCGCAGCGCGCGGCCTTGTGTCGCGCGCAGAATCAGGAATGTTGCGACGATGGCGACGAGCGCGGGGCCTGCGAAGTCGGCGAGCCACACGGGCAGCGGCGGGAGGTGGCTGCCAAACACCACGAGATTCGCCGGATTGGAGATCGGCAGGAGAAAGCTCGCCGCGTTGGCGATGAATGCACAGACGAATAGATACGGCAGGGGCTCCGTGCGGGCCGTCCTGGCGGCGGCATAGACCGCAGGCGTCAGGACGACCGCCGTGGCATCGTTGGACAGCAGCGCCGTCACTACGATCCCGACCAGGTACACGAGGCCGAACAGCCGTACCGGCGACCCCCGCGACCAGCGCACCGCCTGCGCCGCCACCCAATCGAAGAGGCCCTCCGTGCGCGCGAGCTCAGCGAGCAACATCATGCCGGCCAGGAAGAGGTAGACGTCGGTGCCCTGGCGCACCGCTGCCCAGGCCAGATTCCACGGTACCTGCGAGCCGAGAACGAGGACGGCGGCTCCCGTCACCGCCCAGAGCGCTTCCGGCAGTCCCCAGGGACGGGTGATCACGCCTAGGATCGCCAGGACAGTGACGAGCCAGGTGATCTCGTGCGCGAGAGTCGGGGACATGAGAAGTATCGGTCGGCGCAAAACGCGAAGCCCGCGATTGGACCTGCGCGCACCGCCACCGTCAAGTGGGCCGTGGCGTTCGCCCGGCCGCTGCCGCCGACGGGCAGGGCAGGCGCAGGTTGCGCTCGCCACGGGCCCGGACCGTCATTCCGCGGGCCGCGCGCGATCGTTGGAGACGAATGTCAATGACGCCGGCTTCACTGTTGGAACTTGCCTCGCGGTGTCCCGTTGGAGGGTTCAAAGGTTCGGAGCCCTCCTCATGAAGACTCGACTCGCAATGCTTGCAACCGCAGCCATCGCGGCCGCGACTCTCTCGACGCCGCTCGCGCTCGCCGGCAACACCAAGGCGGACGCTTTCATGGAGAAGGCGATTGCCGGCAACCTTGCCGAGATCAAGGTCGGTCAGCTCGCCCAGCAGAAAGGCGCGACGGCCGGTGTGCGACAGTTCGGCACCGTGCTGGAGGAGGATCACTCGAAGGCCAATCAACAGGCCATGACGGCGGCCTCGTCCATGGGAGTCACCCCGCCCGCGGAGCCCACCTCGAAGCAGCAGGCCGAGTATGAGAAGCTGGCCTCCCTTTCCGGCAGCGAATTCGACAAGGCCTTCGTCAAGGCGATGGTCAAGGACCACAAGAAGGACATCTCCGAGTACAAGAAGGAGGCCAAGAGCAGCAACAGTCCGGCAGCGAGCTATGCCCAGCAGATCCTGCCCGACCTGCACAAACATCTACAGCTCGCCGAATCGCTCGAGCGCAAGCCGAGCGGCTGAGGCCGAGCGCCACACGCGGGGAACACCACCATGGCCAGCACACCCTACGGACCGTCTCCGGCCCCCGGTACCGCGGAGAATGGCGACCGCGAGTCGCAGTCCGCGTTCGGGCTGCTTCGCCGCCTGACGGATGAGCTGACGACGCTCCTGCGCCAGGAGATGGCCTTGGCCACTGCGGAGGTCTCCCGCTCCATGCGGGTGATGCTGACAGGAGCCGCGTCGCTCGCCGTCGGCGGTGCGGTGTTGTTCATGGGCCTCCTGGCCATGCTGGCGGCGGCCGTGTTGGGTCTTGCGACGGTGCTGCAGCCCTGGCTCGCGGCGCTCGTCATCGGCGCGGCGGTGGCCATCATCGGCGTCGTCCTGGTGTTGGCCGGTATCCGGTCCATCGACCCATCCACCCTCAAACCGTCCCGAACGGCGGAGTCCCTGCGCAGGGACAGGGACGTCATCACCCGGAGGTAACCATGATCGAGACCGGCGGCACCGAAAACCTCTCGCGGGACGATCCCGCGCACATCGAAAGCCATATCGACGCGACCCGGCAGGAGGTCGACCGGACGCTCGGGGAGCTGCAATCGCGGCTATCCGTGCGGCGCAGGATGTCGGCTGTGCTCGATACCATGACACCGGACATCACCCGGATGATCCGGCTCGATCACGCGCACGTGCTCGCCGCCTTTCGCCGCTATCGCTCACATCTGAGCGAAGCGCGCAGGAAGGCATTGGTCGAGAACGTATGCCTCGCTCTCGAGGTGCATGCGCAGCTCGAGGAGGAAATCTTCTATCCGGCGATGCGCAGGATCTCGGCCGCGAGCGACATCCTCGACAAGAGCGTGCCGGAGCACGACGAGGCACGTGCCCTGATTCGCTCCCTGCGGGACATGAAACCGTCCGATGCGGCTTACGATGAGACCTTCAGGAAGCTGATCCGCGCAGTGCTGCATCACGTCGCCGATGAAGAGACCGTACTGCTGCCGCTCGCCGAGGAGTTCATGGCGGATGAGCTGGGTCATCTCGGGCGCCTGATGACCCGCAGGCGCATCGAGTTGCTGAAACCGCACGCGGCGCAAGCTGCGGCCACGACGATCCGGACCTTCCCCGTCGGGACCGCGGCCGCCGCGGCGGGCGTGGTGGCGGCCTGTTGGCTTCTGCTGCGGGGCCTGACCGGCTCGTCGCGGCCCCACTGACCCGGGCTACAGCTCGCCGCGCGCGGCGAGCTCTTTGATCCGGTCCGCCGTGCGGCAGGCGATGGCCTGAATGGTGAGCGACGGATTGACGCCGCCAACGGTCGGGAAGACCGAGCCGTCGCATATCCAGAGGTTTGGGATGTCCCAGGAGCGGCAGTCGGCATCGACGACGCTCGCGCGTGGGTCCGCACCCATCCGGGCGGTTCCATTCAAGTGACAGGTATCGTCCGTTTCTTCCCAGACATCGCGCGCATCCAGCGTATCCACGGCACGATGCAGGAAGTCGAGCGCATGCCGGATGAGGCGCCTGTCGTTGTCGCAGTAAGAGTAGCTGACCCGTGGGATGGGCAGGCCGTACTGGTCCTTCTCATCGCCCAGAGTGACGCGGTTGCGCTCCTGCGGCATGAATTCGCCGACGATCTTCAGTCCCACCTGATGGTTGTATTCCTCCATCTTGGCGCGCAGCGCTTCTCCCCAAAGCCCTCGCTTGGCTGACAGGACGCGTGACCAGAGCATGGGCAGTGGGCCCTGGCTCATGTAGGCATAGCCGCCGAAGAAGTCCTTGCCGCGGTCGGTGTAGTTCCAGTGCTCGGTGATGGCGAGCGAGGGTGGGCCCTTGTAGGAGCGGACTTCCCGATCGAGCAGGCCCCAGACGGCCTGATTCGCCTGCACCGTGAGATTCCGGCCGACGAGTCCGCTGGAGTTGGCCAGGCCGTCCGGGTAGCGGCCGCTTGCGGAGCTCAACAAAAGGCGAGGCGTCTCGATGGAGTATCCCGCTACCACGACGTTACGGGCTCTCTGGAAATGCCAGCGTCCCTGACGGTGGAAGCGGACTCCCGTGATCCGTCCGCTGGAGTCGTGCTCCACTTGGCTCACCATCGCCTGGTCACGGATCTCCGCGCCCGCCGCGAGAGCCCGCGGCAGCCAGGTGACGAGCACGCTTTGCTTGGCGTTGGTGGAGCAACCTATCACACACATGCCGCGATAGACGCACGGGTGCGCGAGCCCGCGGGGGGCGGAAAGGGTTGCAAGCGGGGTAGGTGCCCAGTCGATGCCGAGCGCCTCGGCGCTTTCCGCGAGAGCGAGCGCAGCGGCGTTGAGCTCATGCGGCCGGTAGGGGTACCGCGGGCGCTTGGGGCCCCAAGGGTAACGTACGGGACCGGAGATCTTCAGTGCATTCTCGACCTGACGGTAATATTTCCACATCTCGCGCCAGTCGAGCGGCCAGTCCGCGCCGTAGCCGAGAAGGCTGCGGGCCTTGAACCATTCCGGCCGGAAGCGCAGCGACACCATGGCGAAGTGCACCGTCGAGCCGCCCACCGACTTGCCCGAGTTGTTGGCGCCGAGCTGTAGAGGGTTCTCACCGTCGACCAGGCGCTCGTCGGTCCAGTAGAGCTTCTCCTGGTGCTGCTCGTCGGACGCGAACTCCTCGAGGGGCCGCCAGTACGGTCCGGCATCGAGGGCCACGACCGAGAAGCCATGCTCCGCGAGGCGGCAGGCGAGGGTGCCGCCGCCGGCTCCCGTGCCGACGATCGCAAAATCCACCGGCTCATCGAGGGAGTACTCGCGCATCGGCACCCAGCCGCCGGCTCGGAAGACGTCCGGGGCGCGGCCGCCGATCGCTCGCGGCCGCAGCGCATCGTCCGGGGCCTCGCCCCGATGGGCGACGGGTTTGCGGGTCCCGCGGCCCAACCGGTTGGTCGCGGCCGTCGCAATGCCCAGGTTCTCCCGGCGTGCCTCCTCTTCGCGTCCCGGGCTCGCCTGTGCGGCTTCCCAGGGATCGCGGCGGTCGTAGCCCATGCGGACATAGCCGCGCGGGGCCGCGGGGCCGCCGTAGCCGATCTCACTCCAACCGGTCGGGTGCGCGTAGTAGCTTGCGACCACATCGTGCAGCAGCCGCTTGTTGAAGAACTCGCTGGGCGGCATGCCACCCCACGCAGGATCGCGCAGCTCACCTTGCTGACAGAGCTTCAGGAGATCGGATTGCGCGGACGGTGCCAGCTCATGGAAGCGAAGACCATGACGCACGACGGACTCCGCATCGAAGGCAGCCAGGGCCCGTCTCCAAGCCTCCCGCGGGGGTGGGAGCCGGGAGTCGCGGTAACCGTCACGCGAATCTTTCATGAGCTTTGCATCGAGCATCGCCGCCACCGGCACATCGCGGGCGTTGCCGCTCTCCTGCGCCAGAATGCGCGCACAGAGGGTGCGCACCGTGGGCCACTCCGTATCGGTGAAGAACTCGTGTCGCTCGGGATTGAGCGCGAGACGCTCATCGACTACGCGACGGGTTTGGTCGTTCCATGACGGCGAGTCGCGCTTCGCCAGCACGTCATAGCCGGGGTACCGGTCAGACAACTCGCTCGGTCTCCTCGATGAGCGACAGGGCGGCGAGTCCGGTGAGCGCGAGCCCGGTAAAGCTGGGCGGCGCCGGCAGCGGC
Organism: Steroidobacteraceae bacterium; assembly: GCA_036278795.1. Lineage (GTDB taxonomy): Bacteria > Pseudomonadota > Gammaproteobacteria > Steroidobacterales > Steroidobacteraceae > 13-2-20CM-66-19. Next base: position 127,156 of record DASUKK010000021.1, read on the forward strand.
GGGCCGTTGAGCACGTTCTGGCTCCAGTTGCGCCACCCGCCCATGTTGCGCGACACGCCGAACGCATGCAGGCCCACGCCGGCAAAGCCCAGAAACGCGGTCAGCCTGAGCCACCAGCGGGCGAGGCGATGTGTCGTGCGGCTGGGCGCAATGGCGGCCGCACCGAGCAACGTCGCCGCGACCGGCGGTATGCTGACCGGAAGCACCATGGCGGGATTGTGATAGGCGCCGCGGAAATGCAGCAGCGCGGCCTCACCCACCGTGCCGGCGAGCCCGGCGGCACTCACGGCCGCAAGCAGGCGCTGCAGCGGCATCCCGAGCGTCCGGGTGGACCGGTGACCGGGCAGCGCGCGCGCCTTTTCCGCTCCCCGGCCCAGGAACCCCGCCAGTGTCAGGGCGAACGGCGCGCCGATCGGTGCCGCGTAGAAGAGATTGAGCCACGACCAGCCGCCGGGGCGCTTGTCGATGTTGTAGACGTGGAAGCCGAGACCTGCGATGCCGGTCACCGCGGCGAGCGCATAGATGCCATCTCGCAGCGGATGACGGGCGGCCCGCCGGTCCAGGGTTCCGTGCAGGCTGCCACCGAGCGCGAGCGTCGCCGCTGCGAGCGGCGCGTACATCGCCCGGTTGTGGTAGGAGCCGCGATAGTGCTCGACCGCGCTGTCTGCCAGCACCGCCAGTGCCAGGAGGGCGGCGCCGAGATTGAGCTGGCGGGCGGCGATGTTGATGGCCGCCGAGCCGCGCTTACTCATCCTTGCGTCCCGGAAGCAGCGAGGCGAGTCCCTGGCGCAGCGCCCCTTTGATGACACGCTTCTCGTGCGGGTCCACTTTGAGCAGGGCCTCCGACAAATGCATCGCCTGCTCGAAAGTGATGTGCGGCGGCAGGGGCGGAACCTCCGGGTCGGTCTTGACTTCCAGCACTACGGGCCGCCGGGCCGCGAGCGCCCGCTCCCACGCCGGCGCGAGCGCCTCGGGGCGGTCGACGAAGATGCCTTCGAGACCGATGAGCTCGGCAAAGCGATGGTACGGGACGTCCGGGATCTGCTGCGAGGCGTCGTATTTCGGGTCCCCGTTCATCACCCGCTGTTCCCAGGTGACCTGGTTCAGATCGCAGTTGTTGAGAACACAGACGATCCAGCGCGGATCGGCCCACTCGCGCCAGTACTTGGCCACGGTGATGAGCTCCGCCATGTTGTTCATCTGCATGGCGCCGTCGCCGACCATCGCGATGACCGGCCGGTCGGGATGCGCGAACTTTGCTGCAATGGCGTAGGGGACCGCGGCGCCCATCGATGCGAGTCCGCCGGAAAGCGAGGCCATCATGCCGCGCCTGATCTTGACGTCGCGCGCATACCAGTTGGCGCATGATCCGGAGTCGCTCGTCAGGATGACATGGTCAGGCAGACGCGGTGAAAGCTCCCAGGCGATGCGCTGCGGGTTGACGGGGTTTGCGGGCTGCATCGCCCGCTCCTCGAGCGTCCGCCACCACTTCTGCACGTTGTTCGCAATCTCCTGGCGCCAGGCGGCGTTCTGCTTGGGCTCCAGCATCGGCAAGAGTGCGCGCAGCGTCTCGGCGGCGTCGCCGACGAGATTCACCTCCATCGGGTAGCGCAGCGAGAGCATGTCGGGCGCGATGTCGATCTGCACGCCACGCGCCTGGCCTTCCTTGGGCAGGAACTCCGAGTACGGAAACCCCGAGCCCACCATGAGCAGGGTGTCGCATTCCATCATGAGCTCGTAGCTCGGCTCCGTGCCGAGGAGGCCGATCGAGCCTGTGACCCAGGGCAGGTCATCCGGCAGGACGGCCTTGCCGAGGAGCGCCTTGGCGGCACCGGCAGTCAGGCGGTCGGCGACGGCGATCACTTCATCGGTGGCCTCGAGCGCGCCGGCGCCGACCAGCATGGCGACTTTCCTGCCGCTGTTGAGCACTTCGGCGGCGCGGCGCAGCTCCGATTCGTACGGCACGATTCGTGGCCGTGTGAAGCCGATTCCGGAATGCAGCGTGCCGTGCGCTCGCGGCGGCTCTTCGTAGCTCATCTCCTGCAAATCATTCGGCAGGATGATTGCGGTGACGCGCCGCTCGCCGATGGCGGTGCGGATGGCCCGGTCCACGAGATGGCGAACCTGTGCCGGCGAGGAGGCCTGCTGCACGAAGGCGCCCGCCACGTCTTTGAAAAGACTCGCCAGATCGACTTCCTGTTGGTAGTGTCCGCCCATGGCGGTGCGCGCCTGTTGACCGGTGATGGCGAGCACCGGCATGTGATCCAGGCGGGCGTCGTACAACCCGGTCACGAGGTGCGAGGCGCCGGGCCCCGAAGTCGCGATGCAAACGCCGAGCTCGCCGGTGAATTTGGCATACGCTGATGCCATGAACGCGGCCATCTCCTCATGGCGCGCCTGGATGAAGCGGATCCTGCCGCCGGCACGATTGAGCGCGCCGAAGACGCCGTTGATACCGTCGCCCGGGTAGCCGAACATGACACGGACGCCCCATGCATGCAGCCGCTCGACGAAGTAGTCGCTGACCGTCTTGGCCATTTTGCAAACCTTCCACGGGGCGAGAGCCCCCGTAACCTCGGGTGGACGTTGCGAGAAGAACACTTCGTCAGGGGGTGATGTTCCGCGGCCTGTGGCAAAGGCGCGGCGAGTGCCGCGTTACTGCCGCGGATCAGGCTCTGTCGGGACAGGTGCGGCGCCGCTTACGGCGCAGCGGTCGGGCGTCAGCTCTGCAGCTCCGCACGGCGGCGATTGAGGGTGGCGAGCCAGCCCTCGAGCTCCTCGCCGGGCATGGCCTTGGCAAGGAGCCATCCCTGCGCGAGCTTGCAGCCGTATTGACGCAAAAGCCGCCAATCCTGCAGACACTCCACGCCTTCGGCGACGGTCTCGATGCCCAACTGGCTGGCCATCTCCAGGGCGGAGCGCAGAATGACCTGCAGACTGTCGCGCTCGTGCGCGCCATGGACGAAGGTGCGGTCGATCTTCAGCTCAGTGAAGGGAATCCGAGCCAGCTGCTGCATGGACGAGAAGCCGGTGCCGTAATCGTCGAGCGACAGGCGAAAGCCGCGCAGCCGCAGTCGGGTCAGGACACCGAGAGCGATGGCGAGCTCGCGCGGCAGCGAGCTCTCCGTCACTTCGAGCACGATCTGCTCGGCGCGCAGGTCGTGCTCCTGCTGCAAATCCGAGATCTCCTGCACGAGCTCGCCCCGCTCGAGCAGCAGAGGCGAGAGATTGATCGCGATGGAGAGGTCGAGCCCTTGCCGATTCCACAGCGCGGTCTGGCGCATGGCGGCATTCATCACGTGCAGCGTGAGCTCGCGGATGAGGCCGTGTTGCTCCGCCACGGGGATGAAAGTGTCCGGGCCGATCCAACCGTGCTTCGAGTCATGCCAGCGGGCCAGCGCCTCCACGCCGCGCACGCGTCCTGTGTCGATCTCGACCTGCGGATGATAGTGAACCGTGATATCGCCGCGGCCCAGCGCGGCCTGCAGCGACTGCGGGTCGACGGTGTGGCGCTGGGCGGGACCTTTCTTCTCCACCGCCGTATGGAGCTTGTTCTGCAGGAGCGCACCGAGGCTCGCCAGCGTGAGCGGCTTTTGCAGCGCGCCCACGATACGCAGCCCCAATGCCGTGCCCATTTCCTGCACGGAATTGATGAGCGCACGCTCGCGCGAGGAGGCGAGGACGATCGGCGCGCGCGTACCGCGCTCGCCGAGGGCGGCGAGGAGCTCGGGACCGTCCATGGCCGGCATCTCGAGGTCGACGATCATGAGCGCGGGCGGGGACGGCAGCTTGTCGAGCAGGGCCAGCGCCTCGAGACCATTGCCGGCCTCGAGCACCTTCGGGATCCGCAGCTCGCGGCAAACGGCCACGCCGATGCCGCGCTGCACGCCGCTATCGTCGACGATCAGCACGGAATCAATGGCCTGCAGCCCGTTGCTCGAGGACATGGTCAATCGCAACCCCGCGCCGCCCATCCTGCACGGGGGCGACATTCGCCAATCAAGGGTATCGACTTGCCGCCGGGCGGACTTGAGTCGCAGCCCGGCGGACTAGTGTGATTTGCGTCACGTTCGAAGCGATCCTGGGCCAGCGCCCGGTGCTTGCGCGCGGGAACGAAGACTCCTACCGTGCGTAGAGACATAACGTGGGAGTGTCGCATGAATGATCCCGCTACCATCTGGCCAGCCCTCTCATTTCCCGCCTGGCGCGAGACTGCAGCGACTCTGCATCTGTGGACCCAGATCGTGGGCAAGGTGAGGCTGGCGCTGACGCCCTGGGTCAATCACGGCTGGCAGGTGCCACTCTACGTGACCTCTCGCGGGCTCGGCACCTCGCCCATTCCGGCGGGGCGCGAGATGTTCGAGATGGAATTCGACTTCATTGCTCATAGGCTCGGGGTGTATGCGAGCTGGGGTGCCGAGAAGACGATTGCGCTCGAGCCACAAACGGTCGCCGACTTTCATCGCCGCGTCATGGATCTGCTGGACGAGATGGGAATCGGGGTGCGCATCGGTGACATGCCGAATGAGATACCAAACCCGGTCCCATTTTCGCGTGATCGTCTGCACGCTTCTTACGATCCGAGCGCGGCGCACGCGTTCTGGCGCGCGCTCCTCCAGGCTGACCGCATTTTCAAGCTCTTCCGCAGCGGCTTTCTCGGCAAAGTGAGTCCGGTGCACTTCTTCTGGGGAAGTTTCGATCTGGCGGTGACGCGATTTTCAGGCCGCCCCGCCCCGCTTCATCCGGGCGGCGTCCCGGGCCTTCCCGACGCGGTCACGCGTGAGGCGTACTCTCACGAAGTCAGCAGCGCGGGGTTCTGGCCGGGCAACGATGCTTTCCCGCAGGCGGCGTTCTATTCCTACGCCTATCCGCAGCCGGAGGGCTTCGCCGATGCGCCGGTCGCCCCGGGCGCGCGCTTCGAGCAGAGCCTCGGGGAGTTCATCCTGACTTACGACTCGGTCCGTACCGCGGCGGATCCGGATGCGCTGCTGCTCGATTTTCTCTCGAGTACGTACAGCGCGGCGGCGGATGCGGGTCGCTGGGATCGCGGCACACTCGAGTGCGAGCCGGGCGTTCCCGCGAAGGTACGTCGGATTTAGCATGGTGGAGATTCACCGTTACTTTCCGGAATGGGCCGACAGGCCTGTCGGACCGGAGGCGCAACGCGAATCCGATCGGAACTCCTATCTTGCCGGCGGCTACGCCGATGAGTTCGGCTATGGCGTGGACCCCGGGTGGCCACCGGCGATCGCCCCGCTCAGCGGTGATCCCGAGGAATCCCGGTTGTGGCGGGAGCAGATCGGCGGGCTGCACCCCGGGTATCCTCAGTGTCCGAAGCCGCTGGACCGGGATTTTCCCGCGATCGTCCCCGCCGTCGCCGCGGCTCCGTCGGCGCGACGAAACCCACACGGAGAAGTTGGCTTCCGGGTGATCCGCGTCAGGCAGCGCAATCAGGCGCAGGTTGGCCATCCGACCCTTCGCCTGGGAGTGATCTCGTTCCTCGCCGAGCGCCTGATCCGTCGCCGCCATCTGAACGACGTGCTGTAAGCGATTCTGCGGCGAAATCGCTGGCGCGCGGGCGCGCGAGGGTGTAATCAGCGCGGTATGCCCAGGATCGTACGAGTTGCGGCGAAGATCGCAGGCGCGACAGCCGGCCTGGTTCTCGTCCTGCTCCTCGTCTGGATCGGAATCAATCTCTTCGACCAGCCCCTTTCAGCGAGCGCCAGGGCAATTCTGGCGACGCCCCCGGATCCTTATCCGGCCGCGGACAATGTGTATGTCGCTTTGGTGGGTTTCGACGCTCCGGCCGGCCAGTCGATCGTCACGGTGGGGCAGGAGAGAATAGACGAGCACAACCGGGCGCTCGCTCGCTCGCTGGAGGAAGGGCATAGGGGGTGGGTCATCGGGCCGCCGCCACGGGCCCGCAAGCTGGAATTCAAGGGGCAGGTCGACACCGGCTCGCTCCTGATCTCGTCCATGTGGGGAGGCGCCACGGACCAGCGCGCACAGATCTCCGCTCTCATCGACGCGAACCGGGAGCTCTATCAGCGATATCTCTCCTTGCGCGGGATGCACGGCTACTTCGTGTCGGCGGGTCCGGCCGATTCCGCCGCAGGCTTTCTCGCCGCTACGTCCCTCCATTCGCTCTTTCTGGCGAGCACGGCCAACGGTATCCAGGCGGGGACCCCGGCGCAGCGGCAGGCGGCGATGAGCGACCTGGGACAGGACATGCATCTGTGGGAAACGGTGCTCGACGGCACCGGCGGCATGCTGGCCAAGGTAGTGGCGGCACAGGCGCTCCACGCAGACCTGCTCCTCGCGGGCGAGATGGTCACTGATCCAACATGCGATCTGACGTTCTTACGCGGACGGGGCGATTCTCTCCTTGCGCCCTTCAGCCTGCAGGATTGGAAAATCGGCAACGCCTACGAGGTCGAAATGCGTTGGGAGATGCCGGCCATGGCCGCCTTTTCCCGCGGGGCCAGCCATGCGCCGTGGCCGCAGCGGGCGGGCACCTGGTTGGGCAGGCGGTTCTTCAAGCTGCATGCCACCGAGAATCTGGAGGCGCAGCGCACGCAGCGGTTGCGTGCGCTCGCCGATGACGATCCCACGACGTATGTGGCACGCAGAAAGGAATACGACACGTGGGTACGGGACAACGTGTCCTCAGGCGGCTTCTACAATCCCGTCGGAAAGATTCTGCTGGCCCTTTCCACTATCAACGAGAGTTTTCCGGCGCAGGTCTACGATGTGGCCGCCTTTCAGCGGCTGGTCTATCTGGCCTATCAGATGAGGGTGAACAGAGTCCCCTTGGCCGACGTCGCGAAGTTCATGGCACAACACCCGCAATGGTCGACCCATCCCATCGGCGGTACGCCATTTCGCTGGGATCCGGCCAGTGCCCGCCTGGCGATCTCGCCCGCGGGACACGAGCCGCCCGGCCGGATCTTTGCACTGACGCTGCACGAGTGGCCCACGCAACCGAGACCCTGATCCGATGCGCGGAATCTTCGCCACCCTGGGCACATTTCTCGCCGGCTCACTCGGCTGGGCCATCGGCGAGCGCATCGGACTCGGCACGGCGGTGATCCTGGGCGCGATCGGCAGCGGCGTCGGCCTTTATTGGGGTCGCCGGCTCTTCGATGAGTGGCTGGGTTAGGTTCAGGCCGTCTCGAAGAGCGACATGAAACCGTAGTCCATGTGCAGCTGCGAATGGCAGTGGAAGAGCACGAGGCCGGCCTGATCGGCGGTGAAGTCGAGATCCATGCTCTGATAGCCGCCCAGCATCACCACGTCCTTCAAAAGGCCTGCGGTCGGCAAGCCTGCAATCCGTGTGAGCTCGAACCGGGTCCGGTGCACATGTATCGGATGGATGTCATCGGTCGCGTTGCGCAGGTGCAAGCGGTAGCGGCGGCCCCTTGCCAGGCGCCGGCTCACGGGCATGGCGGTGTAGTCGAATGCCGTGCCGTTAAGTGTCCACCGGTTGAAGCCATGTTCCGCAGCGTTGTCCTTGTCGATGAGGAAGTCGATGGTCTCATCCGGCGCAGTGGGCTCGTGCATAGGAGCCGCAAAGCGCCGATAGTCCCAGCGCAACGGCGGCGGCGCGGACCAGACCGGTTTGCCGCCCGCGCCGGCGTATTCCACTACGATCCCCATGCCGTTGCCGCGATCGTCATCGTCGAGGTCCCCGAGCACCCAGACACCGGGATGATCCATCTCGACCAGTGCGCTTACTCGCTCCGCCGTGCCCAACCACAGCACCGGCACCTGGGCCCGATGAGGCACCGGATTACCGTCGAGGGCCACGACGTTGAATCGGTGGCCCGGCAGCGCGAGACTGCGGATCTCGGTGGCGCTGCCGTTGAGGATGTGAAAGAGGATGCGCTCGCCGCGCTTCACCCGCACGGGTTCGCCGAATCCGAGCTGGCGGCCGTTGATGGTGAATATCCGGTAGCCGACCTCGAACCCCTTCTTCATGCCGCGGGCGAGCGAAGCGCGCATCGCGCTCTCGCCTCGCGATCTGAGCCGTGGATCCGCCGCGCCCGGTGAGAGGAAATCCATTGCCATGTCGCCTCCCTGGCTGAAGTACGGCTCGAATTCCTTGAGTGTCAGGAAAATCTCGCGGTCGTAGGCTCCGGGATCCCGGGCAGGCTCGATGTAGACCGGCCCCACCTCGCCCCCGTACTGGCCGCGATCGAGGTTGCTGCCGGCACGTACGTGCGTGTGATAGAAGCGAAACCCTGCCGGAGCGGGTACGAACCGCTCCCGCCGCATGCCGTGCGCGGGAATGTCCGGCGTGCGCTCCTCCGCGGCGCCATCCACGGATGCGGGTACGAGCTGGCCGTGCCAGTGAAGCTGCTCCGGAGTATCGGTGTCATTGTAAATGTCGATGACCGTCGGGCGTCCTTCCTTGAAGCGCAGCAGCGGCCCGGGAAATTGCCCGTTGTAGGCGGTCATCGAAAGAAAACGCTGCGGTCCGACCTCGACGAGCGCCGTACCTATGCGGAGTGTGTAGTCAGCCCGCTCTTCACCGGCGGACCGCGCCAGATGGGCGCCGGCCAGGCCGCCGGCCAGAACGGCGGCTCCCGAGCCCTTGAGAAACCGTCGACGATCCACTGCAGCCTCAACCTCGACCGACGTAGGGCATTTTAGTTGCCATGACCGTCATGAACAACACGTTGGCCTCGAGCGGAAGGCCGGCCATGTAGAGGACCGCATCCGCAACGTGCTTGACGTCGAATTGCGGCTCCGGCTGGAGGGACCCGTCGGCCTGCAGGGTGCCATGGCTCATCTGCCGGGTCAGCGCGGTCGCGGTATTCCCGATGTCGATCTGGCCGCAGGCGATGTCGTATTGCCGCCCCTCCAGGGATGTCGCCTTCGTGAGCCCCGTGACGGCGTGCTTCGAGGCCGTGTATGCAATCATCCTGGGCCGCGGAACGGTCGCGGAGATAGAGCCATTGTTGATGATGCGCCCGCCCACCGGGCTCTGCGTCTTCATCAGTCGGAAGGCGGCCCGGGTGCAGAGGAACGCGCCCGTGAGGTTGGTATCGATGACCGATCGCCAGGCGGCGAGAGAGATGTCCTCGAGTGCCGCCGGCTTCGAGGCGGTGCCCGCGTTGTTGAAGAGGAGATCGAGCCGGCCGAGCTCGGTCTCGATGCGGGCGAATAGGGCGGTCACGGAGTCTTCGTCCGATACGTCACACTGCATGGGAACGCAGTGGGAGCCGCCCTCCCGGGCGGCTTCCTCGAGCGGCTCCCGTCGCCGGCCGGCCATGACCACGGTCCACTGGGCCTTGGCGAGGGCCAGCGCGACCGATCGTCCGATTCCCGATGCTGCGCCGGTGACGAGGGCGATCCGATGCGGGATCGATGCTTCTGCAGGCATGGTCGTGGCCTTCTATTCGCTGGCGGCGCCGTCGATCTTGTTGGCGAGCCGCATCATCGAGTGATCCGCAAGCGGATTCCAGCCGTGGAAGAGGCTGTAGCGCACGGCGCGGATCTCAGGGTGCTCCCGGGGCGGCTGGTAAACCAGGTTGATGAGCGAGCGTACGAGCGCCAGGATCTCGCCGCGCTCGTAGATGCGATCAATGGAGAGGTTGCGCTTATTGGTATTGCGAAGCCTGCGCGACACACTGAAGTAGCCGGTCACGGGTGACGGGTCGAAGGCATAGACCTCTTTCACTCGCGGTACACCCTCGTCCGGCGGCAGCGCGTAAGCGAACTGCTGGGCCAGCCCGCCGCCGAGTGAATGACCCGTCGAAAAAAGCGCCGGACCGCCGCCGGACGGATATCGCCGCTGGTATTCCCCGCGGAAGAGTTGCACGAAGGTGTGCACGACCTGTGTGTACTCATCCTTGTGGTGTGGAATGAACCAGCGCAGGTTCGACAGCCAATCCTTCTCGTTGTCGAGCACGGTTCCGCCGAATGCCACCGCGATGGCCGCCTGCGCGGCGTTCTCCCACACCTCGACCCGCAGATGCGCTTCGTCGATACGGTCCCAGATGGCTGAGTCGCCAAATCGGGGCCAGCGGGCCCAGCCCGCCGTCTCGAGAGCCGCAATGGGATCACGCCGCGGGATGAGCAGCGCGTGAGGGGCAATCCCGGCCCGCTGCTTTCGCGCCTGTCTCGCCGCGCGCTCGTGCGCCGCGGGTGTGGTGCTGTAGGCGGCGAGGCTCAGCCAGGCGAAATCCCGATGTCTGGCGGCATACGGCGCAATGGGCAGCGGTGCGCTGAGAAAGCGCTTGCCGGGGGGACGGACCACGACCTCGGAGGGCTTCTGTCCCAACGCGCGCAGAATGGGTATTCGAGAGAGCACAACCCGCCGGCGGCAACCTCGCCTGCGCCGCAGTGTACCCCCGGCGGAACACGTCGGTCAGGTACAGCTCTTCCCGTGGTCGGGCCGGTAACCCTGCGCCCTGGCGTCGCCTTCGGTCATGTATTGGCCGCTCTTGGTCTTTCCGTACCAGCGGTCTCCCGGGCAGTGATACACCTTGGAGCTGGAGTTGACCCATACCCGGCCGTTCCCTCCGCCGGCGCGTGCCGTGGCCGACGCGGGCGCCTCCCTTTCGCGCGTGCCGTTGAAAGACGAAGGAGGGGCAGTCGCGGCAGCGCGGGCTGCGGCAGGAGCGCTGGCCCCCTCCGTTGTGCCGGGGCTGGCCGCAGCGGCACTCGCCATTCGGCTCCTGCGCTCGTGTTTGCTCCTGGGTTTGTCGTTCTTGGCCGTGCTCTCCTTGGCACTGCCGCGGGCCATCGCCGAGCCGCTCGGCTTCATGGCCCGCTTGTCGACGCCGCCGTGACCGCTGCAGGCGCCTCGTCCGGATTTTGCGGACATCGAGCCGTCCCTGCACATCACGCCTTGCGATGTCGCCGCGGCGCCCAGGGCGGGCTGCCAGACCCCGAGCGAGGTCGCCGTCAAGCCGACGAACATCGATGCCGCCGCCAGCAGAATGGCGCGGTGGTGAGTCTTCGGGATCATGTGGAAACCTCCGGAAGTTTGAGAGCCGCGCCCGTTGGTGCGCGAGGCGCCACGCCGGCCTCATCGCATCAGCGTGCCCTGAGACAACGGCTCACGTAGCGGCTGCGGTCGCTGCCCATGAGGCCCTTGGCTCTGGCCTGCGCGTTGCAATACTGCATCCTGCGTTGCTGGGTGTTGAGCGCCAGCTGCCGTCCGCGCGGCGAGCTCAGGCAGGCTTTCATGAATGTCTGGCGGTCGCGCCCCATCAGGTGCCTGGAATTCGCCTGGACGTTGCATTCCTTCATCACGGCCGACCTGGAGGTCTGCGCGGTTGCGCCCACTGTCATGCCCAGCCCAAGCACCACGAGGACGGCAAGGGCCGGGATTCGCAGGTGTCTCATGGAGGTGTCCTCATATGTTCCTGGGCTTGCGCGCAAACAGCAGGTGATAGACGACCAGGAAGACGATTGCGCCGGCCACGGCAACCACGAGGCTGTACAGATTGAATCCGGTCACCCCGTGCATGCCGAACGCGCGGAACAGCCATCCGCCGACCAGCGCACCGATGATGCCGAGCAGGATATCGAGGAGAAAGCCTTCACCCGATTTATTGACGATCTTGCTGGCGATGAAGCCCGCGATGAGACCGAGGATGATCCACGCTATGATGGACATGAGACCTCCGATTGCCGCCTCGAATGGCGGTCAGTGGCGTTGCGATAGATGCGACATGATGACGGCGAGCGCGCCGACACCGAGACTCTTCACCAAAGTCGGGTGTTGCGCGTAGAACTCACTCGCTCTGTCGACGATCGACGGGTCACGCTTCTGCGCCTCGTCGGCAAGCTGCCTCACCGCTTCCGGCGGCACTTGCTGCGCCTGCGTCTGCGCGGCGTCCGTGCCCGCTGCGCCCTTGTTCAGGCTGCCGAGGACGCCGCTCGCCGACGGGCCCGCCGCCGCGAGCAGATGATCCAGGATGCCGGAGCGTTGCGCGCCATCCGATTGCGCAAAGAGCTGCGCCACCATCTCACCGAATGACGGAGTGCTCTGCGAGCGGAATGCGGCCGAGAGCCCACCGGATAACGCGGAGGAGGGCGCCCGGTCGGCGACTTTGGCAAAATCCTCGGTAGCGCTGGGCGGCGGTGAAGAGGCCGATGCGCCCTTGTACTGTTGCAGCAGCGTGCCAATTTCGTTCAGCCAGCTCATAACACGCCTCCCGAAGTGCTTGCGGACCGCCTGATGCTTCGATGCGGCTCGCGCTCGCGCATTCACGCGGATGCCAGGAGCCGCTCGCGTCGCAAGAAAGGTTCCGCGAGTCGTCGACTTTTCATACCGAAATGCGCTCAGGCACATTTCGAGAGCTGCAAAATGTGGCGAGGCAACTTATGTGGCCAAGCACCTGGAGATGCCCGAGAACGGACGCTGGACCTCGGGGGAAAGCCCACATATCCGCTTGACATGCAAGATGGCGCTTGCTTATTATTAATGCAGGTAAATACTTGCATGTAGTGGCGGTTGGTGATCCGATGGCAGCACCAGAAAAGGCCCGAGCTCAAGGCCAAAGGCGACTCGATCTGTACGATGGAGCTGGAACAGAGGGGCACGGCAGTCAAGCTCTCCCTTACCCATACGATCGAGCGCGAGCCTTCGAACCTCATCGAGGCGGTATCCGGCGGCTGGCCCAAGATCCTCTCCAACCTCAAATCCCTGCTGGAGGCAGGCGTAATCGCTTTGAAGGATCCGTATCCGCCCGAAAGTGCCTCCGGAAAGGAGTAGCCATGGCACGTATGGCTTACACGCCACGCATTGTTCTTGCGGCTTTGGTGCTCGCCGCCAGTCCGGCTGCTAAAGCAGGGACCGCAGAGACCGGCACGGTGAAGAACATCGTTCTGGTGCATGGCGCTATCACGGATGGCTCGGGATGGCGCCGCGTGTACGACATCCTCACGAGAGACGGATACCATGTGAGCGTCGTCCAGGAGCCTCTGACGGGTCTCGCTGATGACGTCGCGGCGACGAAACGTGTCGTCGACCTGCAGGACGGATCTGTCATCTTGGTGGGCCACAGCTATGGCGGCACCATCATCACGGTTGCCGGCGTTGATCCGAAGGTGCGAGCGCTGGTGTACGTTGCGGCACTGCAGCCCGACAGAGGCGAAACGACCAACAAGCTGGCCGCGTCGATGCCGGGAACGGTGCCGGTTAGCGATCTCGAGACGACCAAGGACGGCTTCATCTTTGTCGACCCGGGAAAATTCGCGGCCGACGTAGCAGCCGATCTGCCTCGTCCGGAGGCGGAATTCATGGCGAACGCACAAATGCCGGTGGCGGCAGCCGCATTCGATACGCCGGTGACGGTCGCTGCGTGGCACGATAAACCGAGTTACGGGATCATCGCCACGGAAGATCGCGAGCTGAACCCAATGCTGGCACACCGGATGTACAAACGCTCGAGAGCAAAGATCACGGAGATCAAGGCCGGTCATTTGGTCTACATCTCCCACCCCCTGGCAGTTGCACGCGTGATCGAAAGAGCGGCCCGCAACGTTCGAGCGAATGGAAGAGCAGGCTCGTGATCAGACTGTATCTATTCCCGCCGTCGGGGCGTTCTCGGCATCATGGCCCTTAAGAGCCATCTCGCGCTCGACCTCACGTCCCAGAAGTGAGCGTGCGTGTCGATGACCTGCATGCGACCCCCTCAAGGTCTGCCCTCTATCCCATATGGTACAGTGCGCGACTCATGAAGAGCCGCTGGTCCGACCAAGATGCGAGCCGCTGTGCGGGCGATGTTGCATTGCGAGTGTACACATCGCGGCTGCTCGGGGCGGAGCCCGCCCTGGTTCTGCATGGCGGCGGCAACACCTCGGTCAAGAGCCGTGTTACCAATCTTTTTGGCGAGGAAGAGCCTGTCCTCTACGTCAAGGGCAGCGGCTGGGATCTGGAGACGATAGAGGCCGCCGGATTTTCGCCGTGCCGCATGCAGCCGCTGCTGGCGTTGGCGAAGCTCGAGACTCTCTCGGATCCGCAAATGGCGGCGGAGCTCAGGAAGAGCTTGACTGACGTGACGGCTCCGTCGCCTTCCGTAGAGGCGATACTCCACGCCATCCTTCCCGCGCGGTTCGTCGATCACACCCACGCCGACGCCATCCTGACGATGACCAACGCGCCTGATGGCGCGCAGCGCGTGCGGGAGCTTTTCGGGGACCGTCTCGTCTACATTCCCTACGTGATGCCGGGATTCAAGCTCGCACGTGTGTGCGCTGAAGTCTACCCGTCCCAGGCCGGGCGGCATACGGTCGGCATGCTGCTGCTCAAGCACGGTTTGTTCACGTTCGGGGAGACCGCCAGGGAGTCTTACGAGCGGATGATCGAGCTCGTGACGCTCGCGGAGGAATATCTCGCCGGACGAGGCGCATGGACTCCCGTCGGCGCCGAGAACCGTAACGGCGCTGCGGCTGACTCGGGCCCCAAGAAACAGCGTGCTGACATAGCGGCTCTGCGCAAGGCCGTGTCGGATGCTGCGGGCTTGCCGATGATATTGGGCGTCCATGACGACGCCGAAGCGCTTGCCTTCACGAGGCGACCGGACATCGAGCGGATCTCGCAACAGGGGCCGGCAACGCCCGACCACGTCATTCGCACGAAACGTGTCCCGTTGGTCGGCCGCGATGTCGCGCAGTACGCAGCCGCCTACCGAGCGTACTTCCAGGAGCATGGCAATGCGGCGCTGACCATGCTGGACCCTGCGCCCCGGGTCGTTCTGGACCCGGAGCTCGGCTTGGGCGCGATCGGCCGTACGGCAAAGGACGCGGCGATGGTCGCGGATATCTATCGCCACACGATGCGGATCATCTCGGCGGCGGTGAGCATCGGCGGCTGGGAAGCGCTTGCGGCGCGGGATATCTTCGAAGTGGAGTATTGGGATCTCGAGCAGGCGAAGCTCCGCAAGGGCGGTGCACCGCCGCCCTTGACGGGCGAGGTCGCGGTGGTCACCGGTGCGGCCTCCGGCATCGGCAAGGCTTGTGTGGCCTCGCTCCTATCCCGCGGCGCGGCCGTCATCGCGCTGGATCGCGCTGCGACCGTCACTTCTTTGCAGCGCCGCAAGGACTATCTGGGGCTGGTCTGTGACGTCACGAGCGAATCCGCAATCAACCATGCGCTCGAGGAGGGTGTGCGCGCCTTCGGCGGCCTGGACATTCTGCTGCTGAATGCCGGGATCTTCCCGCCGAGCAGCCCCGTGAGCGCTCTTTCGAGCGACACCTGGCGGCGGACGATGAGCGTCAATCTCGATGCGAATCTCACTCTACTGCGGGAAGCCCATCCACTGCTGCGGCTCTCGCCACGGGGCGGCCGGGTCGTGATCATCGGCTCGAAGAACGTTCCGGCGCCCGGACCCGGAGCGGCCGCGTACTCGGCATCCAAAGCCGCTTTGCAGCAACTTGCGCGCGTAGCCGCGCTCGAGTGGGGCGCAGATCGCATCCGCGTGAACACCCTTCATCCGAATGCGGTCTTCGATACCGGTATCTGGACTCCCGAGGTGCTTGCCGCCCGTGCCGCTTCGTACGGGCTGAGCGTCGAGCAGTACAAGACCAACAACGTGCTCGAGGTGGAGGTCACGAGCCGCGACGTCGCGGAGCTGGCGGCGGAGCTCTGCGGCCCGATTTTCGCCAAGACGACCGGCGCGCAGATCCCGGTGGACGGCGGCACGGTTAGAGTCATTTAGGACGGACGTACGCTCGGCGTAGCTTGGGATACGCTATGCGTCATTCCAGTGTCTGACGTTGGCGCTCCAGGAAACGCCTGCCGGCGATGTTATCGCTGCGGGCAATCGCAGCGTCGTAGGCGCGCTTCGCCTCGCTGTTGCGACCGAGGCGGCGCAGGAGATCGGCGCGGATGGCGTGGAACAGGTGGTAATCGGGGAGATTGAGCCGATCCACCAGTGTCAGTCCTTCGTGCGGTCCGCGGACCTCCGCGACGGCCACTGCCCGGTTGAGCGCCGTGACGTGGCTGGGGGCGATGGCCATGAGCTGGTCGTACAACTCGAGGATCTGCCGCCAATCGGTCGTTTCGGCGGAGGATGCGTCGCTGTGGACAGCGTTGATGGCCGCCTGGATCTGGTAGGGACCCGGTTGGTTGCGTGCGAGGCAGTGGCGAATCAGGTCCTGACCCTCACGGATGAGATCGCGATTCCATTTGGCGCGGTCCTGGTCGGCGAGGAGGACCAACTGGCCGTCCGGCGTGAGGCGGGCGGCGCGGCGGGAGTCGATGAGGAGCATGAGGGCGAGCAGACCCATCACTTCCGGGTCCTGCGGCATGAGCTCCCGCAGCAGCCGGGCCAGCCGTATCGCCTCGGCGCAGAGCTCTTCCCGGACGAGGTGGTCGCCTGAGCTGGCGGTATATCCTTCGTTGAAAATGAGGTAGAGGACCGCGAGCACGGATCGCAGACGATCCGGAAGATCCGCCGCCGCAGGTACGCGGTATGGAATGCCGGCGTCGCGGATCTTGCCTTTGGCGCGCACCAGCCGCTGGGCCATGGTGGCTTCCGGAACGAGAAACGCATGGGCCACTTCCGCAGTGGTGAGCCCGCCGAGAAGACGCAATGTCAGAGCCACCTGAGCGGAGCTCCCGAGGGCAGGGTGGCAGCAAGTGAAGATCAGTCGCAGTCTGTCGTCGGCCACGGCAGTGTCCTCCTCAGGCTCAGCGGGCACGAGCATGTCCGCGGCCTGCTGCTGCCGAAAATCGCGGGATCCCTCCCGGCGCAGTCGATCGATCGCCCGGTTTCGTGCGGTGGTGATGAT
Organism: Steroidobacteraceae bacterium; assembly: GCA_036278795.1. Taxonomy (GTDB): domain Bacteria; phylum Pseudomonadota; class Gammaproteobacteria; order Steroidobacterales; family Steroidobacteraceae; genus 13-2-20CM-66-19. The sequence goes on from DASUKK010000021.1 coordinate 143,908, forward strand.
CCATCCCTCAGGGCTCGGGGGCAGCCCTGAGGAGGGCCATCGTTGCACCGCCTCCGTGAAGGCGTCCTGGACCGCCTCCTCGGCCATGCTGATATCGCCAAACGCGCGAATCAGGATGGCTACCGCGCGACCGTACTCCTGACGGAAGACCCGCTCGATCTCGGCAACCTGCGGGCCGGGCATTTCTCAGTCCGCGCCCTCGTAGAAGGGCCGCACTTCAATGGGGAGCGTGGTCGCGCGCGCGAGCTTGCGGCCCCACTCCAGGGCCGAGTCCAGGTCGGCCGCACGGATGATCGTGAACCCTCCGATGTGCTCCTTTCCCTCGACGTAGGGACCGTCGGTGGTCAGGAATTCCCGGTCTTTCAGGCGCACCACGGTTGCCGTGGTCGCCGGATGCAGGCCGCCGCTGAAGACCCAGGCGCCGGCCACTGTCATTTCCTGGCGGAGCGCATTCACGTCACGCATGATCCCTTCGAGGACCGCGGGGGCGGGAATGCCGTCGTCAGGCTGATAGATGCTCAAGAGGTACTGCTTCATGGGGGTGCTCCTTTGGCACTGTCGCCCGCGGTATCGCCGGCGTTCACCCCCAATACGAACGGGGTGTGGGCCGATCGACAGTGCGCGAGGATTTCTTGCGCCGGACAGCCTCCCGAGAGTTCCGCCCGACCGCAGAAGAGTGACCAGCAGCGACCGCGGGGACGGAAAGCCGCGGTCGCGGCTCAGCCTTTTCCGGCGGGAGGCGGTCAGGGATGCCGGTAAATCACTCCGCCTTTCATGACAAGCTGTACGTGCTCGATCGCAGTGATGTCCCGGGTGGGATCGCCCGGCACGGCGATGATGTCGGCATCCAGCCCTTTGCGCAGCTGACCGAACTGGTCCTGCTGGCGCAGGATCTTCGCGTCGACGGCGGTGGCGGCCAGCAGTGCGCGCGCGGGTGACATGCCGTCGCGCACCATCAACTCGATTTCCTTGTAGTTGGTACCGTGTGTGAACACGCCAACGTCACTGCCGCAGCCGATGATGACGCCGGCCTGCATCGCGAGCTTGAACGCGTTCTGTGAAGCGCGCATCTCGTCGGTCGGCGGATCGCCCGGCTTCCAGTTCTGGAAGTATTCGGCAGACGCGACCACCGCTTCCAGCGTCGGCAGGTACGCAACATGGTGTTTTGCCATCATCTCGAACACCTGGCGGGTGCCGAAGAAACCATGCTCGATCGTGTCTACCCCCGCGAGGATGGAACGGCGCATGCCTTCCGCCGTGGCCGAGTGCACGGAGACCGGCAGGCCCAGGGTATGCGCAGCTTCCACGCCGGCATTCAATTCTTCCTGCGTGAAGGTCGGCACGGACCCATGGCTCTTGCCGCAGTGATAGTCGGCGTAGATCTTGATCCAGTCAGCGCCGTGGCCGGCCTGGTCGCGCACCGCGGCGATCATCTCGGGAACACCTGCGACCGGAATGCCGCCCTGGGGCAAGTTGATGTCCTCGCGGAAGCCCAGCGGGCCCGGGCCGTAGCAGTCCTTGGCGATGGTCGCGCGGGTGGCGACGAAGAGATGCGGGCCGGGGATCAGGCCCTGGTTGATCGCGCGCTGGACATCCACGTCCGAATATCCCGCGCCCTCGGTGCCGAGGTCACGCAAGGCGGTGAAGCCAGCCATCAGCGTATCGCGGACGTGATTGACCGCTTCGATGGTCCGATAGGCCAGCGGCTCCTTCAACACCTGGTCGTTCCACAGCGTCTCGTTGTACGGATGCAGGAAGATGTGTGAGTGGGCATCGATCAGGCCAGGCAGCAGTGTGCTGCCCGGCATATTGATCACCCGTGCACCGGCCGGTGCCTGGATCTGGGCGGCCGGACCGACCGCGGCGATCCTGTCGCCCTCAACCAGCACTTCCCAACCTGGGTGCGTCTGTTCGCTGCGCGCATCGAACACGCGATCGGCCTTCAGCAAATAAGTCGTCGCGGGTGCGGCGGGCTGTCCGGCCGCCCCGGCGAACGCCGGCAGGGAGGCACACAAGGCGAGCAGGAGGCGACGCAACGGCATGGTAACTCCGGTACGGAAAATTCGAAGATTACACCGGAAGCGGCGCCCGAGCGACTATTTCGGCCTGGCCGGCAGCAGTGTGATGGACGTGATCGGGTGGATCTCCCAGACGGTTGCACGCCAGTTGTGCTTGCCCTCGGGGTTGGTGTTCGCTGCGTTCCCGGCATGCTCGGTGTCGAACAACAGCCAGCCGGTCACCCGGACCCACTTGCCGAGCAATCGCTTGCGCAGGGTGGCCGTGCTCCAGTCGGTGCCGCTGGCGGCCATGTGCTGCCGCACCTGTGGTGTGACTTCGACGATGACGTAAGTGGTTTCGTCAAGATCGTTCGGCTTCAAAGTCAACTCGATGTGAGTGTCTCGGTATGCGGTCTGATGAGTGTGACAGTTCACGGACTCCACGCCGCCCACCTTGACGTCGGCGACATAGCCTTCGAGGGTGGCTCCCTTGGCCGCGTTCCAGCGCGTGGTATCGTCACCGCGAAGGGTCAGGGCCGCCATCGTAGCGGTGTGGTCCATCTCCTCTGCCGATGGAGTGGTCATCCGTCGCTTGAGCACATTCAGATGCTGCACCGTGAGGACGGCCGAATCGCCTTTGGGTGGGCAGTTGGCGAGAGTGGTGGCGTCATCCCCGAGTGCAATCGGCGCGAGAGAGAGCGTGGCGAGGGCGAGCAGAATCGCGGTGACGAACGGCGGTGCCTTCGCACGGCCGGCGCGTCGCAGCGGCAACATACGATGGCTCATGACTGCGCCCCTATGGTGTCGTTTGTCGCGTTGCCATGGTGCGGCGTCGCGCCGTGACGCACTATTACAACGCAGATCGCCAGGGCGGTCAACGACCGCTGTTAGGGTATGCCGGACGGGGGGGATGCGCCAACTCGATCCGCCGCCTCGGCGGAACGAGTCGCGGCCCGGGGCTCGGTGCGCTATCTTGCGTCCGACTACGATCCTGGGGAGTTGCGATGAAGCCTGTCCGCCACTGGTTGCCCGCCGCCGCGCTCGCCATGGCCACGACCGCCTTTGCGGCCCGTGCGCCCATTGCGGGCTATCCGCCGAAGCTGGCCCGTGCGGATCTGGTGTTGCGCGATGCGGCGATCGCGACCCTCGATCCGCTGCAGCCGCGGGCGCAGGCGCTGGCCGTGCGCGGGGGAAGAATCCTGGCGCTCGGCAGCGACGATGCCATCGCGCACTACATCGGGCCGCAAACGAAGGTGCTGGACCTGCACGGCGCGTTCGTGGCGCCCGGCTTCATCGAGGGGCACGGGCATCTGATGCAGACGGGCCAATCCCTGATGGAGCTGAATGTCGGCAAGGCGCCGAACTGGGATGCGATCGTGGCGCAGGTGAAGGCCGCCGTCGCCGCGGCCAAACCGGGCGAATGGATCGTGGGCCAGGGTTGGCAGCAGACCAAGTGGAACGAGGTGCCGCAGCCCAACATCGACGGGGTGCCGCTGCCGGCGAGTCTGGATGCCGTCTCGCCCCACAATCCCGTGATGCTGTCGCACGCCAGCGGCCATGCGATCTACGTCAACGCGGCCGCATTGAAGGCCGCCGGAATCACCGCCAGGACGCCTGACCCGGTCGGCGGCAGCATCGTGCATGATTCGCGAGGCAACCCGATCGGGATGCTGCGCGACACCGCGGGGGAGCCGGTGTTCGCCGCGCACGCGAGGTATCTCGCGACCGTGCCGGCCGGCAAACTCGAGGTGCTCCGCGAGCGTGCGTTGTATCTGGCGATGCGTAACGAGCTCTCCAAGGGTGTCACCACGTTCGTCGACATGGGTGAGCGTTTCAAGACCGTCGCTTGGCTGAAGCGCCAGGTTGCGAAAGGGGTGCCGCTGAGGCTGTATGTCAACATCAACGGCGAATCCGTGGCGGAGCTCGACAAGCATCTGGCCGCGTATCGCACGATTGGATTCGCCGACGATCATCTCACCGTACGCGGCGTGGGCGAGATCCTCTCCGACGGCGCTTTGGGCACGCGCAGCGCCTGGTTCCTGCAGCCGTACAGCGATGCGCCGGATGTCACGGGCAAGAACGTCAAGCCCATGAGCGATATCGCGCGCATCGCCGAGATATCCGCGCGCGACGGCTTCCAGCTCTCGGTGCACGCGATCGGCGACCGCGCGAACCGCGAGACGTTGAATCTCTTCCAGAGCATTTTCCGGCAGGATCCCGCGGCGCATGCGCTGCGCTGGCGGATCGAGCACGCGCAGCATCTCGCGCCGGCCGACATCCCGCGTTTTGCCCAGCTGGGCGTGATTGCATCCATGCAGTCGATCCATGAATGCTCGGACGCGCCGATGGTGATACCGCGTATCGGCCGGCAGCGTGCGCGGGAAGGCGCCTATGTGTGGCACTCGCTCATCGCGAGCGGTGCCATGGTGCTGGATGGCACCGACACCCCGGTCGAGGACACCAATCCCATCCCGAACTTCTATTGCGGTGTCACGCGTGCCTCCGACCACGGCAAGACGTTCTTCCCCGATCAGGCGAAGACACGTATGGAGGAGCTCCGGTCGTACACCCGTGACAACGCATACGCGATATTCGAGGAGCACGAGCTCGGCTCGCTCTCGCCGGGCAAGCTGGCCGACATGGTGGTGATTTCCGGCAATCTGCTCACGCTGCCCAGTGAGGACCTCCTGCGCACACGCGTGCTCTATACCATCGTCGGCGGTCAAGTGGTCTACGAACGTCCGGGCGCGGGCAAGTGGCGCGGCGGGCAACTGTTCGACGCCATGCCGGAATTCAACCACGCCGAATGATGAGAGTGGCCGGACAAAGGGCCCTGCGGGAGCCCGGTTTGGCGACCACGCTGAAAGGATTGCCGCCGACTGCACGGTGCTTTTGTGCGCTGGTTTCGGTAAGCGCATACTCTGTGGATCGACCGCGCAGCGCGGGGAGACGTTCATGAAAAAGATGATGCTGAGCTCGGCTCTGTTGGTGCTGGCTCTGAGCGGTGCGGCGATGGCCGCGGCCATTCCCGACTATGTGACCCAGGCCGTGGCTGATAGCAGCCGCCCGAAAGCCGATACCGATCGGGATGCCATACGACTGCCGGCCGAGACGATCGCGTTTGCCGGCGTGAAGCCAGGCATGAAGGTCGCGGAGATGTTTCCGGGCGGCGGATATTTCACGCGGCCTCTGAGTGATGTCGTGGGACCGACGGGCCACATATATGGGATCGAGAATGCGAAGTGGAACGACGGCTCGGACGCCAAGGTTGCCGCCGCGGTAAAAGATCACAACGTTTCCATGCAGATTACGAAGTTCGGCGAGTTCAGCTTGCCGGAACAGGTCGACCTCGTCTGGATCACACAGAATTATCATGACCTCCACATCGCCAAATACGGGCCTGTCGACATGGCTGCCTTCAACAAGCACGTCTATGAGTCGCTGAAGCCGGGCGGCACGTATTTCATACTCGATCATCAGGCCAATCCGGGCACCGGCGAGGCGCAGATCGCGGCGCTACACCGCATCCAGAAGGCTCAGGTGATCCGCGAGGTCGAGGCGGCGGGGTTCAAACTGGTGGCCGAAGGCGATGCGCTGCATCGGGCCGCGGACGATCACACCAAGTCGATCTTCGACAAGTCGATCCAGGGGCACACCGATCAGTACATGCTGAGGTTCGAGAAGCCCTAGGAAGCGGTGAATCTGCGTGCGTTGCTGGATCGGCCCGTGAGGCGGGAGCGATAGGCAACCCGGGGGTGATGCGATGACCCGGTCGAACGAGCCCGGCGAGGAGTTGACTTTCGCGGACGTCTGGCGCGCAGAGCTCGAGCAGGTCTGCCCGGAGGCGTTGCCGCCCGATTCAGGGCCGCAGACCGCCGACTCGATTGCCGCCGCGGTCGATGCGGGCGGGACCGGTCTATCCGCTCTGTGCCTGTCTGGAGGAGGAATTCGCAGCGCCACATTCGGCTTGGGAGTGATGCAAGCGCTGGCACGGTTCGAGCTGCTGGGGAAGTTTCACTATCTGTCGACCGTCTCCGGGGGCGGCTACATCGGTGGCTGGCTCAGTACCTGGCGGTCCTGCGCGCCGGATCCGGAGGTATTCGCGGCCCTGAATGAGCTCAGTCAGCATGGTGTCGACCCGCCCCAAATACGCGGATTGCGCGAGGACAGCAACTACATCACACCGCGGTTGGGGTTGCTCTCCGCCGATACCTGGGCGATCTTCACCCTGTATTTCCGCAATCTAATCTTGAACTGGCTGCTGTTCGCGCCTTTCTTCGTCGGCTGCCTGCTGGTGCCGCGATGGTGGGAAGACACTCTGCAATGGATGCGCCAGTTCGGATCCAGGACGCATTACGCTCTGCTCGCCGCCGGCGGCCTGTTGCTCCTCGCGGGCCTCAGCTTCGGCGTCTATGGACGCTATAAGCGCAAGGACGCATGGCTCTCCAAGCGCCGCTTCCTCATGCTGGTGCTAGCGCCTCTCGTGGCGTCGGCGATGTGTTTCTGCCTGGCGTCCCAAGCTTTCGCGAGTGGCTTTTGGCGGCACCCGTACCCTGTCGGGGCGATCGCCGGCCTCGTCATCTATTCCGCAGCATGGATCTTTGGCCGGGTCATCGTCGACCCCGACCGGAGCGATCCTCACGATACCGGAGAAGCCGTGGCTTGGGCACTCTCGGGTGCGCTGGTGGGTCTCATCGTCGCGGTGGGCATGGTCGCGGCAGAGCACCGGAGCTCCTCGCTGACCGTGTCCTTATTGGGCATCGGTTGGTGTGTCGGCGCATATCTGGCCGGCGATATTCTCTATGTGGGTGCGGCGAGCTTCCGCACACATGGGGACATGGACCGGGAATGGCTGGCGCGCGCATCCGGTTGGCTCGCCGCGGTCGCGGTTACGTGGACGCTCATCGCCGCAGTCGTCCTCCTGCTCGCGCCCTGGGCGATACAGGTCATTCCCGCGAAGATCTCCGCGGTAGTGGCTGTCGGAGGCGCGTCGGGTCTGGTGACCCTGCTTCTGGGATGGAGCGAGAAGACCGGCGCCACGGTCGCGGCTCAAGCGCTCAAGAAGGTCTCCCTCAGCCAGATCGCAAGCGCCGCGGCTGTCGTATTCGCCGTGGTGCTCACTGCGCTCCTGGCATCTGCCGGCCGGGCGATCGTGACTGATGCGAGTCCTCTCATTCCAAGCCCGGCCTGGTCCAGGGGCTTCCCCTTGATCGATGTCTGCGCGATTGCCGCCCTCGTCTTCACGGCGTGCTTCCTCTCGTATTTCATCAACGTGAATCGCTTCTCCCTGCATGCGCTCTACCGAAACAGGCTGGCGCGCGCCTACATCGGGTCCGCCAGATCGGGTGTCGCGGACCGGACGTTGGATCCGTTCACCAGGTTCGCGCAGAGCGACAATGTGTCGCTGGAGAAGGTCAAACCCCGGACGGAGAAAGGCCCTCTCTTTCACCTCATCAATGCGACCCTGAACGTCGTGGCAACCAAGAAGCTCGCGTGGCAGGAGCGCAAGGCCGAATCGTTCACTTTTTCGAGACTGCACTGCGGCAATCCGCAGGTCGGTTACCGCAAGACCGAGCTGTACGCCACGGGCAGAGGTCGTGGAGGCGTTACGCTCGCCACCGCCATGGCCATTTCCGGCGCCGCCGTCAGTCCCAACGAAGGCTACAACTCCTCGCCGCTGGTCAGCTTCCTCCTGATGTTGTTCAACGTTCGGCTGGGGTGGTGGCTCGGTAATCCCAGGAAGGGCACCTACCATAAAGAGGGGCCTGAATACGGTATCGCACCCGCCCTCAAGGAGCTCGCCGGCGCCACCACGGATGAAGGACCGTGGATCTACCTGTCCGACGGCGGCCATTTCGAGAATCTAGGCCTGTACGAGGTTCTCCGGCGTCGCTGCCGGCGCATCGTCGTGAGCGATGCCGATTGCGATCCGAGCTTCACGTTCGCAGACCTGGGAAATGCGGCCCGAAAGGTCTTCATCGACATGGGCGTCGGCATTCGATTCCGGCACTTCGAGTTGCAGGCGCGCCAGAGCCCGCCCGTGCCCGGAGTAAGGTTCGCGATCGGAACCATTTCGTATCCGGATTCGGATGAGCCAGGCTGGTTGCTCTACATCAAGCCGACCTATCAGGGCACGGAGGGAGTCGATGTCCGCAGCTACGCCTCCATGCATTCCGGATTCCCGCACGAGAGCACCGCGGATCAGTGGTTCAGCGAGTCGCAGCTCGAGTCCTATCGGGCGCTGGGCGCCTTCATCATGGAGGATATCTGCACCTCGGGCGGAAGGAGACTGGTGCGCTCCATGTCCCTGACCGAGTTGAAGACGGCCGCGGAAGAGCGCCTCAGGACGGCAATGGTCGAGACGGTCGGGAGCGCTGAAGGCGACAAGGTGGCCTGACGGGTGGCGTCAGTCGCGCGCCCGGAGGGGACTCTTCTCGGGCGTCCGTCCCGCACCTGGTGGAGGAGATGATCATGACCTTGCTCGAGCTGTGCGATATCGAACTGCCGATCATCCAGGCCCCGATGGCGGGTGTCTCGACTGCTGAACTGGCCGCCGCCGTCTCGAATTCAGGCGCGCTCGGCTCCCTCGGCGTCGGCGCAACCGACGCCGAGGGAGCGCGCAGGATGATCGCGGCCTTTCGCGCGCGCTCCCGGCGCTCACTGAATGTGAACGTCTTCTGCCACCAGCCGGCGACGGGCGTTGCTTCTCTGCAGAGCGCGTGGCTGGAGCTTCTGCGCGCCCACTTCGAGCGGCACGGTGCGAAGCCGCCCGCGGAGCTGAAGGAGATATATCGCAGCTTCGTCGCGGATGATGCGATGTTGGAGGCTCTCATCGTGGAGAAGCCGCGCGTCGTGAGCTTCCATTTTGGAGTGCCTGGCGCGCAGCGGATCAAGGCGCTGCGTGAGGCGAATATCGTGCTGCTCGCGTCGGCGACGAATCTGGCGGAGGCGCTCGCGGCGCAGAAGGCGGGCGTGCACGCCGTCGTGGCGCAGGGATACGAGGCCGGCGGACACCGCGGAGTGTTCGACGCCGATGCGGTCGACGATTGCCTGGGAACCCTGGCTTTGACTCGCCTTCTGGTGCGCGAGCTGGCGGTGCCGGTCATCGCCGCGGGTGGCATCATGGATGGCGCCGGCATTGCCGCCGCATTGCGCCTGGGAGCGGCAGCCGCACAGCTCGGCACCGCCTTCATCGCCTGCCCGGAATCGGCCGCGGATGTCGGGTACCGGAAGGCGCTCGTCAGCGATGCCGCGCACCACACGGTCATGACCCGCGCCATCTCGGGGCGCCCCGCACGGTGCCTGCGAAATCGCTTCACGGATCTGGGAGCCGCCGTGTCACGAGAGCAGATTCCCGCGTACCCTATCGCCTACGACGCGGGCAAGGCACTCAACGCGGCCGCGAAAGCGGCTGGCGAGCCCGGCTACGGGGCGCAGTGGGCGGGGCAGGGCGCGCCGCTCGCCAGGGTCCTGCCTGCTGCCGACCTCGTGTGTCGGCTGGCCGATGAGCTTCGGGAGCATGAGTAACGGCTGCTTCGCCGGCCGAGAAGGGAGCGTTTGACGCTGTCATACTCGCTCGAAATGGGGTCACAAATATGACTGACGACGAAATGCGCGTTGGAATCCAGTCGGCGTATCTGCAAGCGTTGAAGAGCTTCCGCGAAGGCGGCGTTCCGGTCGGAAGCGCTCTCCTCTTTGACGGCGGCATTGCTTCGTTGGGTCACAACCGGCGGGTCCAGAAGGGCAGCAATATCCTCCACGGCGAGATGGATTGCATCGAGAATGCCGGCCATCACGTGGATTTCACGAAATCTGCGCTGTTCACGACGCTATCTCCCTGTCTGATGTGCGCTCACTCGATCCTGCTGTTCAGAATTCCCCGGGTGGTCGTTCTGGATGCCGTCAATACCAGGGATTTCGTCACCAGCCTGGACGAGTTGAAGGGCAGGGGCGTGCAGATCAGCGTCATGGAGCACGCGCCCTCGATGGATCTGAATTACCGATTCCAGACCGATCCGTCGACGCGGAAGGTATGGATGGGCGATGTAGGGGTGTGAGGGAGGAGTTGACCGCGGACTCCTGGCTATCCGCGCGCGCGCAGGTGTTGCAGGAGCAGGCGTGCGGGTGGCGGCAAATCGCTCGCGCGGCGAACGCAAAGATGTAGTCGGCGTACAGCCCATGCATCCGCAAGCGGTACGATGCGGATCGCTGCCATCTTCCTGCAGCGCCGCGCGGCTGTTTCAGGGATGACGGCCACGCCGATACCGGCGGCGACCATCCGGCATACGGCAGCGAAGCTCCCGAGCCGCACGCGCAATTTCAAGGGCTTGCCTGTCTGGATGGCGCGCTCGCCGAGGTGTCGCTGCAGGGCGTTGGCCGCGGTGAGCCCCACGAATTGCTGATCGAGCAGGGATCGAAAGGGCACCGGACGGCGATTGGCGGCACGGTGATCTCGAGGGGTCACGAGAACGAGCCTGTCCGTCGCGAACGGGAACGCCTCGAGCTGCCCGAAGTCGACTATGTCCGCGACGACGCCCAATTCGACGAAGCCCTCCGCGACCGATCGCACGATGCCGTAGCTCGAGTTCTCCTCCAGGTCGACGTCGATCCCGGGATGATTTGCGAGGAATGAGTGCAGGGCCTGCGGAAGGAATTCGCTGAGCGCCGACGCGTTTGCCTGCATACGGACGCGGCCCTTTGCTCCACCCGCATACTCGGACAGCTCGCCCTTCAAATGCTGGATTTCGTCGAGCACGATGCGGGCGTGATGAGCGAAAGCGCGTCCGGCAGCGGTGAGGGCAATGCCGCGCCGGCGGCGCTCCAGCAACTCCACACCGGCGAGATCCTCCATTTTTCGAATGCGCTCGCTTGCGGAGGCAAGCGCCATGTTCGATATTGCCGCGCCGCGCGTGATGTTCTCCGCTTCGGCGACGTGAAGGAAGAGCTGCAGGTCGACCAGATCGTAACGCACGCGCACCCGCCTTTCTCAGCTTCGGAATTGCCGAAGGCAGCTTGGGGAAATGCCAGATTGTCACCCGGGAGCGGTGCGATCAAGCTGGCTGCATGACTACGGACACGGCTCGAATCGCTGCCGTTTCGCTCACTTTCGTAGTCGCCGGCCTGATGAAAGGCGTCGCGGGCATGGGGCTGCCAACGGTCGCGATGGGCCTGCTCGGCTCGCTCATGCCACCCGCGAATGCCGCAGGCCTCATCGTCATCCCATCTCTGCTCACCAACCTCTGGCAGGCTTTCTCAGGACCGCGGCCGGCCGTTTCACTGCGCAGGACATGGCCATTTCTCCTGACGATCGCCGTTGCCACACGGGCCAGCGGGGGTCTCACGATCAGGCAAGGAGCGGGCCAAGACACGGTGTGGCTGGGAATAGCCCTGGTGATCTATGCGGCCGTCGGACTGACGAAAATCCGCATGTCCGTTCCCCGACGATTCGAGGCGTGGCTTTCTCCGGTCGTCGGCGCGACGACCGGCGTCGTCACGGGTGCAACGGGCGTTTTCGTTGTCCCATCGGTGCCTTATCTGCAGGCGCTGGGCTTCGACAAAGACGAGTTGGTTCAAGTCCTCGGGCAGTCCTTCACCCTCTCCACCATCGCTTTGGCTGTGGCACTGGCGAGCCGCGGCGCCTTTCGGATCACGGCCGCCGGAGCATCCTCCCTGTGCACCGCGCCCGCGCTCGTCGGAATGGCCATCGGGCAAACCATTCGCGCGCGAGTGGCGCCTGCGGCCTTCCGGCGAGTCTTCTTCATTGGCCTGCTGATTTTAGGGGTGGAGCTCGTAGGCCGCGCGTTTCTGCGATAATCGTTGCCTCCTTCATGGATGCGCTCACCCTCTTTGGCCTGATCGCGGTGACGGCAATGCTCGTCTTCTACGCCCTGGAGGGCCGCAATCCCAATTACATCCTTTGCTTCGCCGGATCCTGCGTACTCGGCTCGGTCTATGGCTTTCTCCAAGGTGCGTGGCCGTTTGGCGTCGTCGAAGCCATCTGGGCCGGGGTTGCTGTCAGGCGGTGGTGGTCCAAGGCAAGGAGCTGAAATGGCGATCCCGGCGATGAGCCCGCCCGCACCAGGCTTCGATGCCTCCTAGGTCCGTCATTCGCAAGCCGCGACGCAAGAGATCTCGACGACGTCTCTTGCGCGGATCGCTGCTGAAGCGACTTTGGCCGAGCGCGCGCCTGCGGCGGCGAGTGTCGCGGGCCTTCAGGCGTGCGCCTGGGGGTCTGCAGATCTGCCTCGCATTGGGCATTGCGGCCGTCGTGTTTCTGACGGTCAACTGGATCTACCAGGTCATCCACAAGCCGACCGAGCTGTTCTTCCCTGTCAGCGGCACCCTCTACAAATCGCCGTCGGAGACCTGGAGGGAGTATGGGTCGCTCTTCGAGAAGTACTCCACCGACATCATGACAGCGGAGCTGCTGGCAGCCCTGGCCCAGGTCGAAGGCTCCGGCAACCCGATCGTACGCACCTACTGGCGCTGGTCCTGGGTGCCGCATCCCTTCGAGGTGTATCGCCCCGCCTCGAGCGCCGTAGGCATGTACCAGTTGACTGACGGGACGTTCGCAGAGGCCAGGCGCTACTGTATGCACGATCATCACGTGGTCGAGGAGGGCCCCTGGAACGATTGGCATTCGTGCTGGTTCAACAGTCTCTACATGCGCGTCATCCCGGGCAATGAGATCGAGATGACATCGGCCTATCTCGACAGGGCCGTGACCGCGGCCCTCCTGGCGCATCACGTGCGGTTCGCCAGCGTGCAGCAGAAGCAAGACCTGGCAGCGGTCATCCATCTGTGCGGAGCGGGCGCGGGCGACCTGTATGTGCGTAGAGGTCTCAGGCTGACGGTGGGGCAGAGGTGTGGCGACCACGAGGCGCGCGTTTACGTCGGGCGCGTGAATGCGATGAAGCACCTCTTCGCGCGGCTGGCTGCCGGCGGATGACGATTCCTGTAACTTTTGGCGGCCGGCGGTGTTCTCGAGGCGTACAGAGGAGAAGTCATCATGAACGCCATCCGGAAAACCGCTTTCGCCGCCAGTGCCCTTGCCATCACTCTCGCAGGTGCCGCTTTCGTCACCGCACCGATCGCATTCGCCCGGCCGGAGCCGATGGCCGCGCACCAGGCCTGCGCGATGCCCAGCCTGCAGCTCACTCTGGCCGGACACGTCGAGTGCCAGAGCGCCCGGCCCGACGCGGGACTGATCGCCTTCAATCGCCGGTAACCCCTACCCCCGCTGGCACGCAGCCCACCGAAGAGGCGGCGCGTGCCGGCGGGACCCCGCCAGCCCGGCGCAATGGCGGCTTGCAATAATTCGGTGCGCCCATTCGTCAAAGTGATTGTGGCTGCGGGGTAAAACCATAAGGAAGGCGGATCGTGGTGGGAAATAGACGTTTACGCGATATCTTCAGCGCTCCGGAGAGCGCGGAGCCGGGCTACCGCGCCGAGGCCATCGATGAATACCGCGAGCTCGCGCTGCTGGCGAATGCCTGGGAGCGCCAAGCGCTCGAGCGGGGCGTAGAGGAGGGGGCCCCTGGCCGGATCGACGATGCCGAAGGGAAGGAACCGGCGGTCCGGTAGTCTCCTGCGCGCTTGATTGAGCCCGGGGCCGCGGCCATTTTGGAATAATGAGGGGGTGCCGGGGAATAGGCGTGGACGAAGGTCCAGCCCCTGGGTCATCCTCCCCCGCCGTGCGCCTGTCTGAATTCTTCATCCGCCGCAGGACCGGTACGCTGCTCCTCACCCTGGGAGTGGTGTTCATCGGGCTGAACGCCTACTTCGCGCTGCCGGTGGCGCCACTGCCCCAGGTGGATTTCCCGACCATCTCGGTGAGCGCACATCTGCCCGGCGCCAGCGCGGAGACAATGGCCACGTCCGTGGCGACGCCGCTCGAGCGATCGCTCGCGAACGTCACGGGCGTTACGGAAATGACCTCCTCGAGCTCCCTCGGCTCGACCCGGGTCGTGCTGCAGTTCGATCTCAGCCGCTCGATCGACGGTGCAGCGCAGGACGTGCAGACGGCGATCAATGCGGCGAGCGGGCTCTTGCCGAAGAACCTGCCCAATCCGCCGACCTATTACAAGAGCAATCCGGCCGATTACACGGTCCTCGAGCTGGCGCTGACTTCGGATACGCTGCCTCTCACTCAGGTCGACCGTTATGCCGAGGACTTCCTCGCCCAGCAGATCTCGGAAATACGGGGTGTCGGGCAGGTCAATTTCCACGGCGAGCAGCGGCCGGCCGTGCGCCTGCGCCTCGACCCCAACAAGCTCTCCTCCCTCGGACTGACGCTCGAGGACGTGCGCAGCATGGTCGGACAGCAGACGGTGAATGCGCCCAAAGGAAGTCTCTCGGGTACGAGCCGGTCGGTGGTGCTGTCGACCAGCGATCAGGTACTCGATGCCGCCGGCTATCGCTCCATGGTGGTCGCTTACCACGATGGCGCCCCGGTGCGCATCGGTGACCTCGGTGCCGCGATCGAGGGGCCGGAAGACAGCCACGAGAGCGCGTGGCTGGGGGCGAAGCGGGCCATCATCGTCGATGTCCACAAGCAGCCCGGCTTCAACGTGGTGGAGACGATCCAGCGGATCAAGGACGCACTGCCGCGGCTCTCCGCCTCGCTGCCCGCATCGGTGCACCTCTCCGTCATCGGCGATCGCACGCAGACGATCGCCGCCGCCGTTCACGATGTCCAGCTCACCATGCTGGTCACGATCGCTCTCGTGGTCCTCGTGATCTTCTTCTTCGTCCGCAATGGTTGGGCGACGCTCATCCCGAGCATCTCGATCCCGCTGTCGCTGCTCGGCGCGTTCGCGGCGATGTACCTGCTCGACTACAGCCTGGACAACATCTCCCTGGTCGGCATGACGATCGCCGTCGGCTTCGTCGTCGATGATGCGATCGTCGTCGTCGAGAACATCGTCCGCCACCTGGAGCTGGGCAAAGGACGGCTGCAGGCCGCCATCGATGGCTCGCGGGAAGTGGGCTTCACCATCGTGTCGATGACCCTCTCCCTGGTGGCGGTGTTCATCCCGGTGCTCCTGATGGGGGGCATCGTCGGCCGACTGTTCCGGGAATTCGCGGTGACGGTCGCCATCGTCGTACTGATGTCAGGCGTGGTCTCGCTGACGATCACACCGACCCTCTGCGCGTGGCTCATCCGGCACCAGCCGTCCTCCGGTCACGGGCGGTTCTACCAGTGGTCGGAGAGACGCTTCCAGGCCTTTGCCGACTTCTACGCGCGCACGCTCGATGCGATCCTGCGCCATCCGGTCAAGACACTCCTTGCAACGCTCGCGACCCTGCTGCTCTCGATCTTCCTCTACACCGTCGCCCCGAAAGGCTTCTTCCCCGAGGTCGACACCGGAATACTGGAAGGCACGGCGAAGGCCGATCCCAGCATCTCTTATGCGGCCATGTGGGAGCGCATGCAGGCGCTTGGAAAGATCGTCGCAGCCGATCCGGCAGTCAGCACCGTGGACTACTGGGCCGGCAGCGATCCCACGGTGAGCCAGGGGAGGCTCATCATCAACTTGAAGCCGCAGAGCGAGCGGGACGCAAGTGCCGCGCAGGTGCTCGCACGCCTGAAGAAGGCGACTGCCCACCTCGTGGGCATCCGGATGTTCATGCGGGTCCGTCAGGACATCACGGTCGGCGGGCACGTCACGGCGGGCCAGTATCAGTACACCCTGCAGGACGGCAACATCTCGCAGCTCATCGAGTGGGCCGGCATTCTCGAGCGGCGGTTCCGCCAGTTGCCGCAGGTCCGGGACGTCACCTCTGACACGCAGGCGCTCGCCACGCAGGCAACGATGCAGATCAATCGAGACACCGCTGCCCGCCTCGGCGTCACGGCGCAGGCGATCGACGACACGCTGTATGACGCCTTCGGCCAGAGACAGATCGCGACCCTCTTCACCCAGCTGAATCAGTATCACGTGATCGAGGAAGTCTCGCCGCGGTATCAGCTTTCCACCGACTCACTACGCCGCCTCTACGTGCGCTCGAAGCTCACGGGCCAGCTGGTGCCCCTCAGCGTGCTGGTGGAAGTGAAGCGCGGTCTGGCTCCGATCACCATCAATCATCAGGGGCTCTTCCCCGCGATCACCCTGTCGTTCAATCTCGCGCCGGGCTACAGCCTCGGGGAGGCGGTGAACGCCATCCGGCAATCCGAGCGCGGGTCAGGCAAGCCGAGCGCACTCGTCGGCTCCTTCCAGGGCACGGCGCGCGCGTTCCAGGATTCGCTCAGCAACCAGCCGTGGCTCATCTTCACGGCGCTCCTCGCCGTCTACATCGTGCTCGGTGTGCTCTACGAGAGTGCGATCCATCCGCTCACCATCATCTCGACACTGCCGTCGGCCGGCGTCGGTGCGCTCCTCGCGCTCGAGCTCTGCGGCGATGACCTCTCGATCATGGGCATGATCGGCATCCTGCTCCTCATCGGTATCGTCAAGAAGAACGCCATCATGATGATCGACTTCGCCCTCGCCGCGGAGCGGCGCGAAGGTCTCTCGCCGGTCGAGGCGATCCGCCGCGGATGTCTGCTGCGCTTCCGGCCCATCATGATGACCACCATGGCGGCGATCTTCGGCGCCCTGCCGCTCGCGCTCGGCACCGGCGTTGGGTCGGAGCTGCGCCGGCCTCTCGGCATCGCCATCATCGGGGGTCTGATCGCCTCTCAGGTGCTGACGCTGTATGCGACGCCGGTCATCTATCTCTGGTTCGATCGCCTGGCGCTGGCCCTCGGCAGATACCGCAAGCGGCATCATTGGCCCGCCCAGGACTCGCTCGTCGCGCCGCCATCCTGATCCCGGAACCAGGCGCCGAGAACCCGCTGCGCCGCCGGCTGATCGCCGCGGACAAACGTGCCGGCGCATACCCGTATGTGGTACCGCACTGTATTCTGCTATATGGTGGCGCAGCGCTGGATCGGCAGCGTGGCCGCAGGCTCAGGTGCCGAGGTGCTTTCCCATGTTCCGCAGCAGGACCGCGCAAGCTGATGGCGCGGCCGCACCGCCAAAATCCTCCCGGGCACTCACCGAACGTGAGCTCCTCGACAGGAATCGCAGCTACTACGACATGCTCTGGTCGGGCGCTCGCCTGGTCGAGCCGCAAAGCTTCAACACCTGGCCGCTGGTGCAATCCCTGCTGTCGACGGCGGCTCAGCGGCTCGAAGTGGCGCCGGGCCTGAGGCCACGACTTCCGATAGAAGGCACCCACTTCCTGGATATCAGTGCGCCCGCGGTCGCGAAGCTGCGCGGGCGCGGCGCGAAAGTCGTGATCGGCACGGTGACCTGCCTGCCTTTCGCCGACAAAGCTTTCGATCTGGTGTGCGCCTTCGACATCATCGAGCACGTCGACGACGACGATGGCGCTCTGTCCGAAGTGTGCCGCACCACGAAGCCAGGAGGGGCTGTTTTGATGTCGATACCGCTGCATCAGGCGCGGTGGACTTCCTTCGATGACTTCGTGGGCCACAAGCGACGCTATGAACCCTCGCAGCTGCTGTCGAAGCTGGCGCACCATCGCCTGACGGTGGAGCGCAGCGCGGTATTCGGGATGCAGCCGCGCTCGCCTTTCCTGGTCGACCTCGGCATGTGGTGGCTGTTGCACCATCGTGAGCGGGCCATGTGGTGGTATAACAGGGTCATCATGCAACTGGGCTTGCGGCTGCAGAAGAAGCTCAGATGGGAGTCCGGCCTGATGGCGACGGACGGGGTCGATGAGGTGCTGCTCGTGTGTCGCAAGCAGAATTGAACCGTGTGATGCGACCATGCTGAATCCGCGCATAGTGATCTGCACGATTCTGGCGCTCGTGGCTTTCGCGGGGAACTCGCTGCTATGCCGCGCGGCGCTCGCGCATACCCACATCGATGCGTCCAGCTTCACGACGGTACGGCTGCTGTCCGGCGCTGTGGTTCTGTGCGGTCTCGTGTCGCTGCGCAAGGCCGCGCGCGCGGGGCGCGGCAACTGGCTCTCGGCCCTTGCCCTCTTTGCCTATGCCGCTGGCTTTTCCTTTTCCTATCTGCATCTGACCGCGGCGGCCGGAGCGTTGCTGCTCTTCGGGGCGGTGCAGACCACCATGATCGGCTTCGGCATCTGGTCAGGCGAGCGCCTGCAGTGGCCTCAGATGATTGGCCTGGTCCTGGCGTGCGGCGGGCTGATCGGTCTGCTGTTGCCCGGATTGTCCGCACCGCCATTGATGGGCGCGATGCTGATGATCGGTGCCGGCGCTGCCTGGGGCATCTATTCCCTGCGCGGCAGGCACGGCGGAGATTCCCTGAAAATCACCGCGGGTAATTTCGTGCGTACCGTGCCCATGGCTTTGGTTCTGAGCCTGGTACTTGCGCGCCGCACATCACTGGACCCGGCAGGTCTCGGCTATGCGTTTTTGTCCGGTGCCCTGACTTCAGGGGTGGGCTATGCCATCTGGTACACGGCGCTGCCCTCGCTTGAATCGACCACTGCCGCCACCGTGCAGTTGAGCGTCCCTATTCTTGCGGCAGTGGGCGGTGTCTTCTTCCTGGGTGAGTCGCTGACCCTGCGTTTGCTCGTTGCGTCGGTGGCCATCATCGGTGGAATCGGGCTCGTGGTTCTGACGGGCAAGGCTCGCCGGGCGCCGGCGTCCGCGAGCGCAGAGGTGTCCGCAAGCTCCTGACCAGCCTCGACGGAAGGATTCAGCGCCCGGCGGATGACGCTTTTGGAGGCGCTGCACTGGGTTTGCACGGCCATGGGCCTGCGCAATAGACAGCTCGACTGTTGCGACGGTAGGAGATAACGATGGGCAGGTGTGACGCAGGAGGCTGAGCACGTCACCATGAGCGAGCGCAAGATGCGATCGGCGAGACATTTCTCCACCAGAAACCGCCGGGGGGTATTGTCGTGAAATCAAGGCTAGCCACCGATGTATTGATGGCACTTCTGCTTTGCATCCCCCTCCCGGGCGAAACACCCCCTGCAAGCGCGGCCTCATCGCCTGCTGCATCGAGCGTTCCCGGCGCAACCAGCCCCCGCATTTACCCGGACCGTCGTGTGAGCTTCGAGCTCGCCGCTCCTGCGGCTCACAGCGTTCTGGTGGCCGGAGGCGATGGCCTGGGCCACGGCCCCTTTCCCATGACAAAGTCCGCGGATGGAGTTTGGCGGGTGACGCTCCCGCCGGTGGTCCCCGGATTTCACTACTACTGGTTCGTTTTGGACGGGGTCGCAGTCAGTGATCCCGCGAGCCAGACCTACTTCGGTTATGGAAAGGAGGTCGGCGGCCTGGAAGTGCCGGACCCGGGGGGCGGCTTTTACGCGATGAAGGCCGTGCCCCACGGTGAGGTGCGTGAGAAATGGTACTGGTCACGCGTCACCGGGGCCTGGCGTCGCGCGTTCGTGTACACACCGCCGGGATATGATGCAAATCCGACGCGGCGCTACCCGCTCCTGATCCTGCAACATGGTTACGGCGAGGACGAGACCGGCTGGACCCGGCAGGGTAGGGCGCAATTCATTCTCGACAACCTGATTGCCGCCGGCAGAGCCCGGCCGATGATCGTCGTCATGGATCGCGGGTACGCCAATAAGCCCGGCACGCCCGCCCTCCACCTCGCTGGCGATACTCCAGTGAAAGAGGTTGGGAGCGCGTTCGGTGCATTCGAACGCGTCGTCCTGCGCGATCTCATCCCCATGATCGACGCTTCGTATCGTACGGTCCCCGACCGCCAGCATCGCGCGATGGCGGGATTGTCCATGGGCGGCATGGAAACGCTCTTCATCGCGCTCCACCACCAGGAGACATTCGCCTACATAGCCTCGCTCAGCGGCCCGGTGCTGCAGAATCCAGATTCTTCACAATCCCTCTCTGCCGCCTTTGATGCTCCGTTCGATGTGAAGAGTGCCTACGGAGGGGCCTTTGCGGATGCGTCGCGCTTCAATCGGCACGTGAAGCTGCTATGGATGGGTGTCGGGACTGCGGAGCCGCCGGTGATCCGTAACGGCATAGTGTCTGCCGTCACGGCATTGCGCGCACACGGTGTGCATCTGGTGTACTACGAGAGTCCGGGCACGGCACACGAATGGCAGACCTGGCGCCGTGATCTGTACGACCTGGCACCCCGCCTGTTTCGCTGAAAGCCGCATCGGAAATGCGAATCGACTTCCATCAGCCCGTCGATCCGGCGGTAAAAACCGCCAATTGAGCCGCGAAAGCACGTTGGTATGCGGGCCGCGCTTCGCCGCGGGCAACGTAGGCGGAGAGCTTGGGAAATTCGTCCAGTCTTCCCGACGGTTTCAATCGGAGCAGCACAGCGATCATCATCAGGTCACCGGCGCTGAATCGACCGTCGAGCCAGTCGGCCTCGCCAAGCCGACCGGAAAGGACGTGCAGCGGCTTACGAATGCGTTCGATAACGAGAGGCAAGCGTTCCGCGGCCCACGACTTGTCGCCCTCCAGGAGCTTGGCGGTCTGCAGGTCCAGGATCGGAGGCTCGACCGTGTTGATGGCCGCGAACATCCAAGTGATCGCGCGCGCCCGGGCGTTCGCATCATCCGGCAGGAGGCCCGGATGGCGCTCCGCGAGATGGAACACAATCGAGCCCGACTCGAACAGGGCGAGATCGCCCTCTTCATAGGTCGGGATCTGCCCGAATGGATGCAGTGCGAGATGCGCGGGTTCCTTCATTGCCTTGAACGACAGAAGACGAACCTTGTACGGCTGGCCCACTTCCTCGAGCGCCCAGCGAACGCGCATGTCGCGCGCCAGTCCCCGGCCGCGATCTGGCGACCGTTCAAAGGCAGTAATGGTGGGGATCATAGGAACGCTCCGGTTGGATGACTGCAGGATGCCGCGGTGAATGGCCGAACGGCCGGATCCTTCCCACAGGCGTCCGCGCGAACGAGCTTCATTTTACGGCAATACCGAGACCGGCGCAGGTGTACAGACTGAAGCGCCAACGACGAGCAGTGCTGGCGAACACGTGCATGAGACATCAACTTCGGGCGCGGCAGGCCATGGCGGGAAGAAAGACAATTCGGCAAGGAGTGGACTACTTTCGAATGATAGAGTCGCGAGGGGTGGATCGAGGAATTCCCGCTACGTCCGTAATCTAGCCGCCGACCCATAGATCAGATTGAGCACTTCCGTTCGGGTTGCCTGATTGCGCACGAACGTGCCACGGATTGCGCTCGTCACCATGGAGCTGCCGGGCTTGCGGATGCCCCGGATAGTCATGCAGGTGTGCGAGGCCTCGATGACGCAAATGGCCCCCAGTGGGTGTAATCCATCCATGATGGCGTCCGCTATCTGGTCCGTCAGGCGCTCTTGCACCTGTGGCCGCAGTGCGAACGCCTCCACCACGCGCGCGAGCTTGCTCAGACCGACCACTTTGTCGCGGGGGAGGTAGGCGACGTGAGCGCGCCCTACGAAAGGCAGAAAGTGGTGCTCGCAGATCGAGTGAAATGGGACGTTGCGAAGCAGCACCATCTGGTTGTACTTCACGTGGAAAACGGTCTGCAGGTATACGCTGGGATCGAGGTGCAGACCGGCGGTAAGTTCCGCATAGGCCCGGGCGATGCGCGACGGGGTGTTGCGTAGTCCCTCCCGCTCGGGGTTCTCGCCGATGGCGATGATGATTTCGCGAACCGCGCGCGCGATCCTTTCCTGATCGACCTTCCCCGTGGCCTCGGTTCGGCGAAGCCGTCGCGCCTCTCGCGAAAGGGCAGGAGTCGCACGCTCGTCCCCTGGTCTGCGTGTATTTGAACGGGAGGCATGGCGTAAACGCGAGCGCCGCGCGAGAGACGTTGTCTTGCGGGCCATCAGGACTCTCCTGGAAAGCTCATTGCCCAGCTCCGCATGCCTGCATGTCGCAGGCCCGGTACGATTATGATGTGTGCGGCTGGTTTCCGCTGACGTTGAGCCGAGAGTTTGCCAAAGGTCTGACGCGCGGCAGGATCGTCGATCTGCACGACACGCATCTGCAAGGGCTCTATTTCAAGCATGCCGGCTACATCCTCAGCAAGCACGTGCTGGCGCGCTGACGCGGATGATGGCGCTGGAGTTTCGCCCCGGGCATCACCGTCAATGAGAGGTCAATGGTCGCGTCCCCGGTGCCGCAACGGCAGGTGGGTCAGAATCGATGCGAGCCGCGCGGAGAACTTGCCGTGCAGAAGGTCGCGTCCCTCGCGCAGGCCGACGCGGATCACCCGGAATTCCCGGACTGCCGCTCGTGAGGCAGCGCCCGAGCTGCGAGCGGCCGCCATGAGCCTCTGGTCCCGCTCGCTGCCGCCGTCCTGCGGGATCCGCCCGTGCCTGAGGCGCTCGCCATCCTCAGGCCGAGGACACTCCGGATAGCCGGGATGAAATCCGGTGACCTGCACTCGCCACAAACCGCTCTCATCCGGGTTTCCCTCCAGGGCGGGAAAGACGGGCGGCCGGTCCGTGCCTGTGCGGTAGCCAAACTCCTCGGAGTAGCCGCCGGCGAGATAGGAGTTGTGATCTGCCTCGAGAGGGGAACCCGGGATCTCGGGGCGGTCCGCCCACTCCGGGAAGTACCGGTGCTCTTCATTCAGTCGTGGCACCGAATCTGGCATCTGGGACCTCCTAAGCTCTGCGAGTGCCAGTCACCATTTCTGCCCGTAACCCGCGAGGCTGCCTCAGCGAGCGCTCGAGGACCTGGCCGTCGGCATCAACGATCAGTGACAACCGGCGGCTCCCGTGAAAGAAGGTCACGCGATAGCGGCCCGCATCCTTGTCGACGCCCCGCTCCCAGCGTGATGTGAGCCGACCGCTACGCATCTCTTCCAGCACAGCGGCCGGGTCGAGCTCGAGGTCCGAAGCGATGACGGCTGCGTCGATGTTGACCTCGCCATCCGCCATATCGATCAGGGTCATCATCGGCAAACTCCTCATCCGACACGGGCGATTGCCGGTGGGTTCTTCAGCGGCGCGTAGGGAACCGGCAGAGCCTCACCCGCTGGCGACCGGGCCGCAGCAGACGGAAGGCGCCGAATCGCCGGGGAGATGTCGTCACGATGATCGCTTGCCACGAGCCGCCGCGACCTTTCGATGAGGGCCACAATCGCGCGCGGCGCGAAATCGCACCATTCGAGGCCGATGCCGTCCTGATCCGTGCGCACGACATAGGCTGCAATGCGCTTGGAATCATCACGGCGGTCCCAGCCGAGTTCTACCCACACTTGGCTGAGCATCGGGGGAGCGGTGCGCGTCTCGAGGTATGCGCCGCTGGAACTCGCATTCTTCAGTCGTGCGAAGGTCGGCAGGTGCGGTCTTCCGTCCAAGCGGACGGACACGTCGAGCGGGTGGCGTACGCCCCATCGGTGCTCCATCGCGGATCTCCCATGTCTACACGCGATCATCGTGCCATCTTGGCGGACAAAGCCAATACGCGTTTATGCCTACCTGCATCACGACAGGTGATTGCAGGGGCCGAGCGGCTCGCGAAAACGCGATCAGACGCCCCTCCGTCTGCGGATGAGCGGTACGAGTAATCCATCAGGAATGAGCTCGCAGGATTCCATGAATCATGGAGCCCCGCGGCAAGATCACCCTGTCAGTCTCACTCAGACGCCGGTCTGTATCGGCGAGACTGCGACGATCTGCGGCCCCCGGCGCGCGCGCGGGATGCGGCTCGCGAAACGTCTCGGCTTGACGATGAGCACATCGCACGGGAGGCGGTCGAGGACCCGCTCGGCCGTGTTGCCGATGATGAGGCGACCGAGGCCGGAGCGCGAGACGGCACCCATGACGACGATGTCGCTGCCGATATCGTTTGCCACCTGCTCGATGGCGTCGATCGGATGACGGGCCAGCATGTGACGGCGCGATACCGGGATATCGGCCCCCGCGAGCACATGCGCAAGCCGTTTGCTGGCCTTGGATTCGGCGGCTGCCTCGATTTTCTGGGCGACGTCCGCCAATGCGAGGCCCTCGGGCAGCTGTCCGATCGGAAGCGGATCGAACGCGTGCACGGCGTGGAGCTTGCCGTGCAAGGCCTGGGAGAGGAGTACGGCCGGTCGCAGGATCTCCCGGTCGAGACCCATGGGCTTGGAGTAAGCATGCGACGGGTCGACCGCGGCCAGAATCCGCGGCCGCCGGTACGGTTGCGGCGTCTTCACGAGCAGAACCGGCACCGTGGCGAGACGCAACAGTTCGAAGTCCGTGAAATGAAGGAGCCATGCGAACCGATGAGCCTTCAGATGGCGCTCCGCCACGATGAGGTCGGCTTTGAAGCGCTGCGCAGCGCGGATCACGGCCTCGTAGGCAGGATAGTCCCAATCCACTCTGCAGCTGACCGCGACCCCTCGCTGCCGGATGGGCCGGGCCAGCGCCTCGAGACGGCGGGACGGCTCGGCTAGCGCCGTGTGCTCGACCTCTGCGAGGTCATGACCGTTGGCCTGTGCCACATCGACATAGAGGGGCTCGGAGCGAGCATGGAAGAGCCGAAGCTCGGCATTGAGAGCATGCGCGAGCTGCGCCGCTTTCGTGACGGCAGGCAGCGAGCCGGCCCGAGGATCCTTGACGGCTACGAGGATGCGGCGGATAGCGGACATGTTGGCGGCTCCGGCGAATCGATCACAGCTTTCATGATGATTCACCCGACGGGTCAGTGGCATCCGTACCTTCACTTACTGACCTATGCTCGCGGCCAGGTCAGAAACCGTGGCTGCCCGCGACGGCGCCCGCGATGATGGCGAGTGCCAAGAGGAGCACTACGAGATGCATACGCTGCATCCGCACCCAGCGGCGCTGGTCACCGCCTCGGCGTGCGAGGCGCTCGAGGAGGCCCGCCGGTTCGATGATGAAGAGCAACAGAAAGAAAAGCAGCCAGAAGAGCACCATCGCGTCGAGCCACCAGAAGCGAAGCTGCGCAAACGAACTCCAGAGATCGAGCCGGAACAACATGTAGAGGCCGGAAAGGCCGACCAGGACCACCGCGACGCGCGCCTGTGGAGCGAAGCGGCTCTCGATGAGCTCGAAGATGGTGCGCGCATCGCCTGCGCGGCCCGAACGCAGGGCGGGCAGGATCACCGCGGTGACAAAGGCGAGCCCGCCGATCCACCAGACCACGGAAAGCACGTGGATGACGATTGCCACGGCCAGGACGGTCATGCATTGCACCGCATCGGGGCAGCGGTGTTGGGACCGGCGATCGTACAGATGTTCGGGCCCAGAAAGAGCACCCTCACGACGCTCATGCCGCGGGCACGCCTTCTGTTCGACGAGGGGCCCACTTAGTGGCGAGTCTGCTTCGACAGGCGGTCGTCATGCTTCCTGCTGGAGCGAGCGGCGGCGGAGGTGCTGGTCGCTTCGTTGCATCCGGTCGCTGCCTGATGCCAAGTCCAATCGACCGGAGGCTCGAAAAGATTCCTGGCTGGCTCTCTTCTCGGTGTGCCGTACGTGCTCATGGCGGAACCTCCATCGATTCTGCGTGACTTTTCTGCGAGAAGGAAGTGTCCTCCCAAACTCATGCGAAGAGCATACGCAGATGCCGCAGCAACGTCGCGTTACTGCGCCGAGCGTGCTCCCGATGGCTCGATCTCTCCGAAGTCCGGCCGGAACCGCGGCGCGGTCGGCTAAGATGTATGGCGCGGCGCTGCGAGGTCATATCTAAGCAGCAGGTCGTCGCCGCCGCGCGATGGCCGGGACGGGCTGGCTGATCCCATGGCTGTCGTATCGGCGGTGTGTAGCAGAGGGTCTGTACGTATCCATGCGCACGGAGTGCGGCTCCGTGACGCTCGATGAGGATGCCCCCGAGTCAGTCGCGCAGAAGCTCGCGCAACATGTAGGGCAGGATTCCGCCGTGACGGTAGTAGGAGGCCTCGAGAGGGGTGTCGATCCGTACGAGGACGTCGAATTCCCGCGCGTGACCCCGGGGTCCGCTGGCGCGGACACGCAAATTTCGCGGCAGCTTTGCGTCCGTGAGTCCCGCGATCTCGAATGTCTCCTCGCCGGTGAGCCCGAGCCCGGCGGCGCTCTGGCCGCTCTGGAACTGAAGCGGCAGCACGCCCATACCAATGAGGTTCGAGCGATGAATCCGCTCGTAAGACTCGGCAATCACGGCGCGCACCCCGAGGAGCACCGTGCCTTTCGCAGCCCAGTCGCGCGAGGAGCCGGAGCCATATTCCTTTCCCGCGAGGATGAGGAGCGGTGTTCCGGCCGCGAGGTATCGGGTCGATGCATCGTAGATCGTCGCGACAGGCCCGCCGGGCCGTGTGAAATCGCGCGTGAACCCGCCGTCCGTGCCCGAAACGAGGAGATTGCGCAGCCGGATATTGCCGAACGTGCCGCGGATCATCACCTCATGGTTGCCCCGGCGCGAGCCGTACGAGTTGAAATCCTCGCGGGCGATGCCCCGGCCGGTGAGATATGTCGCGGCGGGCGAGCTGGCGGCGATCGCCCCGGCCGGGCTGATGTGATCGGTCGTCACGGAATCACCCAACATCACCAGGATACGAGCGCCCGTGATGTCGGTGAGCGGCGCCGGCTCGCGGCCCACGCCGTCGAAATAGGGCGGCCGACGTACGTAGGTCGAGTCGCCATCCCACTCGAATGCCTCGCCCACCGGCACCGGAAGACTCCGCCAGCGCTCATCGCCCGAGAATACGTCGGCGTAGTCCTTGGTGAACATCTGCGCGCGCAGGCACGAGCCGATGACCTCCTGGATCCTCTGAGAGGTCGGCCAGATCTCATGCAGATAAACGGGCTTGCCGTGATGGTCGGTCCCCAGCGGCTCGTGCAGCAGGTCGATGCGCAGAGTCCCCGCCAGGGCGTAGGCGACCACGAGGAGCGGGGAGGCGAGGAAGTTCATGCGGCACTGGGCGTGGATTCGGCCTTCGAAGTTGCGATTGCCCGAGAGCACCGAGCAGACCGTCAAGTCGTGTCCGGCAACGGCGGCCGCGACCTCCGGGATCAGGGGGCCTGAGTTGCCGATGCAGGTCGTGCAGCCATAGCCCACGAGGTTGAACCCCAGCCGATCGAGGTAAGGTGTGAGTCCCGCGCGTTCCAGGTAGTCGGTGACCACGCGCGAGCCTGGCGCCAGGGAGGTCTTCACCCAGGGCCTGCGTGTAAGGCCACGCTCGATCGCGCTCGCCGCGAGCAATGCAGCCCCCACCATGACGGAGGGGTTCGAAGTGTTGGTGCACGAAGTGATGGCAGCGATCACCACGTGGCCGTGATCGAGCTGCGTCTTCGTGCCGTCGGCGAGAACGATGTCGGTCGGGTTGCTGGGCCACGCCTCTCGAGTGCGCTCGCCCACTGCTCGCGGAGCCTCGTCGTCGCTTCCCGGTGCGACCGCGATAGGGTCGCTCGCGGGGAAGGAGGCTTCGACTGCCTCGTCCAGCTCATCCATGACCGCTTCTTTCTGGGAGCGCCCGGCCAGCAGCGCGCCGACGGCACGAGGCGCCAAGCGCAATGGAATCCTGTCCTGCGGGCGCTTCGGTCCCGCGATGGAGGGCTCGACGGTAGCGAGATCGAGCTCGATCGTCTGCGAGTAAGCCGGCTCGTGCTGCGGGTCGTGCCAAAGACCCTGCTCTTTGGTGTAGGCCTCGATGAGGCTCACCTGCCGTTCCGGGCGGCCGGTCAGGCGCAGGTAGGAGAGCGTCTCCGCGTCGATCGGAAAAATGGCGCACGTCGCGCCGTACTCGGGGCTCATGTTGCCGAGAGTGGCCCTGTTGGCGAGCGGTACGTTGGCAACACCGGGACCGAAGAACTCGACGAACTTGCCCACCACTCCTGTGCGTCGCAGCAGCTCCGCGACGGTCAGCACGAGATCGGTGGCCGTGCTGCCGGGCGGCAGCTCGCCGTTCAGTTTGATGCCGACGACCTGCGGAATGATCATGCTGAGTGGCTGTCCCAGCATGGCAGCCTCGGCCTCGATGCCACCGACTCCCCAGCCGAGAACGCCGAGACCGTTCACCATCGGCGTGTGCGAGTCCGTGCCGACCAGCGTATCGGGGTACGCCATCATCCCTTCAGGACCTTCACGCGTGAATACCACGCGAGCCAGATACTCGAGATTTACCTGGTGACAGATCCCGACGTCCGGCGGCACGACCTTGAAGCCGGCAAATGCCTGCTGTGCCCAGCGCAGGAGCTGGTAGCGCTCCGAGTTGCGCTCGAATTCGAGGCGGGCGTTGGTGGCGAAAGCATCGGGAGTGCCGAACACGTCCGCGATGACGGAGTGATCGATCACGAGCTCCGTCGGTACGAGCGGGTTGACGCGCTTCGCATTGCCTCCCAAGCGGATGATGGCATCGCGCATGGCCACCAGGTCCACCACGCAGGGGACGCCCGTGAAGTCCTGCATCAGCACCCGTGCGGGCACGAAGTGAATCTCCCGCGAGTCCATGCCGTGGGGCTGCCAACCCGCCAGCGCCTCGATCTGCTCTCCAGTGACGAGCCGCCCGTCTTCGTTGCGCAGCAGATTCTCGAGCAACACCTTGAGACTGTAGGGCAGCCGCTCGGCACGATGGATGGCGGCCAGTCGGTGAATGCGGTACGTGGCTCCTGAGACCTCGAGATCGCCCCGCGTGCGGAAGCTATCGACACTCATGATGTGCTCCTCGCGATTCTGCGGTCGACTCCCGGCCATCGTAGAGCCTGCATCCGGCGAAGGCTGCAGGAAATCACGGGCTCGCGCCATACGAGAATATACGTACTTGCCTCGGCCCGGCGCTGCCGCCTTGGCGTTGCCGCCGAAGCCGCGCGCATTGTAGGCTCGGAACGATGGACCGGGAGATCATGCGGTTCGATGTGCTGGTCGTCGGAGCGGGTCCTGCGGGACTTTCCGCCGCGATCCGGCTGCGGCAGCTCTGCCGGGCGCAAGGCCGGGACTACTCCGTCTGTGTCATCGAGAAGGGGGCCGAGGTCGGTGCCCACATCCTCTCCGGGGCGGTGCTCGATCCCATCGCCCTCGATGAGCTCTTCCCCGACTGGCAGGCGAGAGGTGCCCCGCTCAACACGCCCGTGACGGAGGATCGCTTCCTCGTCCTGACCGAAGGCAGGGCGATCCGGATTCCTCAGATCCTTCTGCCGCCGCTGATGCACAACCGCGGGAACTACGTCGTGAGTCTCGGGAATCTCTGCCGCTGGTTGGCGCAGCAAGCCGAGGCTCTCGGAGTCGAAATCTATCCCGGCTTCGCCGCCGCTCAGGTGCTCTATGACGACGATGGCAGCGTGCGGGGGGTCGTGACGGGCGATATGGGCGTGGCGCGAGACGGACATCACAAGGAGAGCTTCATACCCGGCGTCGAGTTGCATGCCCGGTATACGCTCTTTGCCGAAGGCGCTCGGGGCTCGCTTACAAAAGGGCTGATCGAGCGCTTCAGCTTGAGTGCGGGCAGTAACCCGCAGCGGTTCGGCCTTGGCGTGAAGGAGCTGTGGGAAGTTGCGACGGCGAGGCATCGGCCGGGGCTGGTCCTGCACACGCTTGGCTGGCCGCTCGACCGGCGCACGGGTGGAGGGGCGTTCCTCTACCACCTGGAGAGCAACCGCGTCGCGGTCGGCTTCGTCGTGCACCTGGATTATCGGAATCCCCATCTCTCGCCGTTCGAGGAACTGCAACGCTTCAAAACGCACCCCGCCATACGTGCCGTTTTCCAGGGAGGAAAGCGCATCGCCTACGGCGCGCGGGCGATCACGGAAGGAGGACTGCAATCGATCCCGAAGCTCTCCTTTCCGGGCGGGGTACTGATCGGTTGCGCCGCCGGATTCGTCAACCTGCCGCGCATCAAGGGCTCCCACAATGCCATGAAAACCGGCATGCTCGCCGCCGAGGCGGCATTCGGCGCGCTCGCGGCCGGATCCGCCGGCGGCGGGGAGCTCACTGCCTACCGAAAAGCCTTTCGCCGCTCGTGGGTCTACCGGGAGCTTCATCGCGTACGGAACGTCAAACCGGGCCTCGAGTGGGGCTTGTGGCTCGGGATGCTCCATGGCGGGCTTCACATGTGGCTCAATGATCTCCGGCTCGGGTTTCTCGCGCCTTGGACCCTCGACCACCACGGAGCGGATTTCCAGGCCCTGCGGCCCATCGGGCGCTGCTCTCCGGTCACCTATCCCAAGCCTGACGGACGGCTGACATTCGACAGACTCTCCTCGGTATTCATCTCGAATACCAATCACGAGGAGGATCAGCCCTGTCATCTGGTATTGCGCGATCCGTCCAGGTGGTTACCCGTCAACTTCGAGCAATACGGCGCGCCTGAGCAGCGTTACTGCCCCGCAGGTGTATATGAGGTCGTACGCGACGCGGATGGCTCGCACCCTCGATTACAGATCAACGCACAGAACTGCGTCCACTGCAAAGCCTGCGACATCAAGGACCCGACTCAGAATATCGACTGGGTGCCGCCGGAGGGTGGCGGAGGGCCTAACTACACCGGCATGTGATCGCTTTGCAACCGCTGTGCGGTTGAAACGCTAGGGATGAGGCGCGGGTTGTGTATCCATGACCATGCGCACCAGCTGCGCGAGCGATCCGGCGCCGCTTTTCTCCATCACCCGGGCGCGATGGATCTCGAGCGTGCGCTGGCTGACGCCGAGCTCGTGCGCCATGATCTTGTTGGGCTTGCCTTGCACCATGAGCGCCAGCACCTCTCGCTCGCGCGGACTCAGCGAATCCAGGCGGGCAAAGATGCCATCGCGCTCCTCGAGCGCGGCGCGCGCCTTGGCGTCTTTGGCGAGCGCCTGCTGGATGCGTTCGATCAAATCCTGGTCGCGGAAGGGCTTCTCGAGGAAGTCGTGCGCGCCATGCTGCATGGCCTCTACCGCCATCGGAATATCGCCGTGCCCGGTGATGAAGATGACGGGAATAATGGCGCCGCGCAGGTTCAACTGTTGCTGCAGCTCGAGGCCGCTCATCCCGGGCATACGTACGTCAAGCACGAGGCAGCCGGGCTGCGCAGGGTCGTAGGCCGACAAGAATTCGCCCGCGGAGGCGAAAGCCTGGTTGTCCAGCCCTATCGATTTCAAGAGGAAGCGCAGCGAGCTGCGTACCGACTCATCGTCATCGACCACGAACACCACGGGATGCGATTTCTTCGCGCTCATCGGCAGCGTCCCCTCATCCGGCTTTGGCCGCGGGTTTCGGCGGCAGGAGTGTGGCGATCAACTCGAGCAACTCGTCCGCACGGATGGGCTTACTCGCTACGCGGAGGTGCTCATCGAGCTCGATGTCGCGCAGCGTCGATGACGTGTCGCCGCTCACGAGCACGGCGCCCAGGCTCTGTCCGACCAGCGCACGCACCTGCGCAATCACATCCATGCCCGTCTCGCCCTTCTGGAGATGATAGTCGGCTACAACGACATCGACGGGCGGACCGCGGCGTGCCTCCTGTACCGCCTCGCTGAGAGAGGCGGCCCGAGCCACCACGAACCCCTCGACCTCGAGCAGCATCGCCGTGGCATTGCGCACTCCGGCATCATCATCCACGAGGAGGATGCGGGCTGTGACCGGCAGCTCCGGCACCGGGCTGTCGTCGAGGTCGGGAGCCAGCAGGATGCTCGCCGCCTTGGCGAGCGCAGGGGGAAGCTCCAGCGAGAAGGTCGAGCCGCAGCCAACTTCAGACTGCACTTTGAGCTTGACGCCGAGCAGCCGCACGAGGCGCTGGACGATGCTCAAGCCCAGCCCATAGCCTTGCCGCGCAGTGTTGCTCGCAACCCCCACCTGATAGAACTCCTCATAGATGTGTGGTAGCTGCTCGGCCGGGATGCCGATGCCGCTATCCGCTACCTCGACGCGCACGCCCCCGTCACATGGGGCGGACCGCAGTTGCACCCATCCCCGATGGGTATATTTGATGGCGTTCGAGATGAGGTTGCGCAGAATCTGACCGACGAGCGAAGGGTCGGAGTGAGCGGCCGGCGCTGCCGCCTCGATGCGCAGCTCGAGGCCTTTGCTCGCCGCGAGGCTCGCGAACTCGGTGCGCATCTCCTCGAAGAGCGCTGCAACGGCGAAGTCGCACGGATCCGGGCGAATGGCGCCCGATTCGAGCTTACTGATGTCGAGCAGCGCATTCGTGAGGCGCGACATTGCTTCAATCGCCTGGCCTTGCTGCGCAACCGCCTCGGCCGCCACCGGGCTGCGGACCGTGCGGCGAAGCGTGCCGTTCAGGAGCGAGAGCGTCTGCAGCGGCTGGCGAAGATCGTGGCTCGCCGTGGCGAGAAAGCGGCTCTTGGCGAAATTGGCGCGGTCGGCGGCCTCGCGCGCATGCTTGAGCTCGATCTGGATCCGCCTTCGCTCCGTCACATCGCGGATTGCCGCCGCGATGAGCAGCCGCTCGCCGTCGTGGATAGGGCTCAAGCTGATCTCCACCGGAAGCTCATGCCCGTCCTTGTGCAGCACACGCAGATCGAGGTTCATTCCCATGGGCCGGGCGTGTGCATCGCGGTTGTACGCCCGGCGATGGGCGAGATGCAGCTCCCGGAACCGTTGGGGCATCAGCATCTCGATGCTGCGCTCCAGAACCTCCTCCGGTTGATAGCCCGTGAGGGTCGTGATCTGGCGGCTGGCGAAGAGGATCACCCCCGCCGTATCGACGATCACCATCGCATCGGGCGCGGATTGCAGGACATTGCCGAGCAGTTCGGGGGACAGCATGCGAAGCGGCGGGCGGGGCGGTGGACCTCATCATACCGACAATCCCGCACCGGCCGGAACCGGAGCGGCAGGACCGATCTCAGCCGCTCGCAGACTCTGCGGGTAGGCGGATGTAAAAGCAGGCCCCCCGGGGCACATTCGGCCTGTGGCCCAGGGTGCCGCCGTGGGCGCGCACCACCGTGTTGCTGATTGCGAGCCCAAGGCCGGTTCCCTCGGCCTTGGTCGAGAAGAAGGGGTCGAAGAGGCGCTCGAGCGCCTGGGCTGAGAGGCCCGGGCCGTTGTCGCAGATGGTGATTTCGACGTCGCCGTCGGCGGCGAGCGCGGTGCCGACGGAAAGCTCCGGCGCCGCGGTGGCGCTGCTCGTGAGCGCCTCGAGGCCGTTACGGACCAGGTTCAGGATCACGTGCTGAACCTGCGGCGCATCGATCGAAACGCAAGGAAGTCCCGGTGCGAGGTCAAGCCTCGCGCAGGTGCGGTGTACCCGGGCATCCGCCAGGACGAGATCCCGGATTTCCTTGATGGTGGCATTGATATCGGCGCGCTCGCGCCGCATGGGCTGTGAGCGTGCCAGGCTGCGCAGGCGCCTGAGGATGTCGCCTGCGCGCACGGCTTGGTCGGCGATCTCGTGGAGCGCGGTGCGGATGTCGTCCAGGTTTGCCCCCGGCCGCCCCAGCAACCGGTCGCACGCCTGGGCATAGTTGGCGATCGCGGTGAGGGGCTGATTGAGCTCGTGCGCGACCCCGGCCGCCATCTCACCGATGGTGGCGAGGCGCGATACCTGCAGCATCCGCCCGTGCAGAGCGCCGGTGGCCACGATCGGCGACTCGCCGTCCGTGGGGACACCGGAGGGGGTGGACGAGCCGGGTCGAGGCGAATGGGGCTTGTGGTCGAAGGACATGCGGGTTGCGCGGATTCAGCCGATCGTTCGGCGAGTATCAGCCGCCGTTTTGCCGTTGTCTCTACGTATGTTCCGCATTCTCGCTCCTTGCGGCCGCGGCTACACTGCACAGCATCAACTCAGGATCTGGGAGCATTCCCAAGGCGCGTCAACATGAGCGAATCCGTCTATCCCGCCTCCTCGCCCGAGATCGCCGAGCGCCGCCGTGCACTCGCCCCGGACACGGAAAAAGCCTTTCAGGCATTCAGCCGTCAGGTTTTCGCCGACGGCGCACTGCCCGGCAAGGTCAAGCAACTCATCGCCGTCGCGGTTGCACACGTGACACAGTGTCCTTACTGCATTCGGGGGCATACCAAGTCCGCGGTCCGGCACGGTGCCACGCCGCAGGAATTGATGGAGGCGATCTGGGTCGCCGCGGAGATGCGGGCCGGTGGCGCGTACGCGCACTCGACGCTGTCGTTGACGGCTCTTGCGGAAATGGAGCATACCCATGGGTGAGCCGCGCGGGCTCATGCCGCGCTCTACAGGTGTGTGCGCTACGGTGCGCCGCCTTCGAAGCGCACACGCTCCTTGCCCATCTCGAGCTCTTCCACCAGACGCGCATGCAACTCGGCGCGCACGCGCTCGCGGGCCTCGGGGTCGAGGCATGAGATAGCTTCCGCCAGGGCCCGATCGAGGAGTTGCTGCGAGAAAGCGGCCGGATCGATGCCGAGCTCGCGAGCGAGTACCTGCAGGCGCCGGCGCGCGTCGATGGCGAGCGGCAGGTTCGGGCCCAGCCTCCCACTGCCCACCGCCGCGGTGTCGCGCCGCGACTGGGTGCGGAGACGCCGGATGAGCGCCTGGACTTGGCCATGCTGGCCCGCGCCGAAGAGGATCTGGTTGATGAAGAAGTCCTCGAAATCGCGCTTGGCCTCGTAAACCCAGCGCCCCTGATGGAGCCACTGGATATTGCGTAGTGGCATCTGCGGCGAGGCGAGATACGCCGCTCCGCGCTTGCCCATGTCGGCGATCCACTGCTCGCGCTCGATGCTCCCGCGATTCAACGGCTCACCGCGCAGGCTATGGGCGATGTTGTCTGCGACGATGGCGACCTGCTGCTGAATGACGTATACGGCATCAGGCGCGCCGACTGCGACTGCGGTATGTGTCAGTATCTCTTTGGCGGTGCTGGCACCCACGGCAAACACGTTGCTGCGACCGGTGGCGCGCTGATACTCGTCGATGGCGATGAGACCATCGCCATCGCAGATCGCACTGCAGCGCTCGACCGCCTCGACGCCGCGGAAGGGCGGCCAGATCATCGCGTAATCGAACTCCGCCTGGCGCAAGGCGCCTTGTGGCGAGCCTTCGAGGACATGGAAGCTGATGCGCCTGCCCTCGCAGCTGCGCAGCGCCGCATTGCCGACCCAGTCGATTCCTTGGCTTTTGAGCGCCTGGCTCAACTCGTCGCGAGCCACCGGCTTGTCGAGCCCCACGTGGCCCGGATAGGGCTCGGGGGTGATGAGCGTGATCGGCACCCGCTGCCGCAGCGCTCGCCGTCGCAGGTCGGAATCCAGCAGGAACGCGTATTCATACATGGGTCCGATCGTCGGCACCCGGGGGGCCGCCGCGATCACCACCGGGCCCGGCCGCGAGAGAAATGCCTCATAGGCGCCGCGTGCGGCGACTGCCTCGCTCGGACGGATCACGGAGTGCACGCGTGGATTGCCCGTCATGCCCGGGATGGCATTCCAGTCCGGACGAATGCCGGTGGCGATCACCAGGTAGTCGTACGCCAGGCTCGCGCCGCCCGCGAGCCTCAGCTGCGAGCCGTCGAGATCGATTTCCTCGAGCGCCGCTACCCGCAGCGCGATCTTGCGCGCAGCGAGCAGTGGCTCGAGCGCGAAGGTCACATCGGAAACCGCCCGAAGTCCGAGGGCGATCCAAGGGTTTGCGGGGATGAAATGAAAATCCGGGCCGTCGGAAACCAGCGTGACTTCCGCACGTCCGTGCAGCTTCTCCTTTATGGCGTAGGCGAGCGGCACACCGGCGATGCCTCCTCCAGCGATCACCACCCGCACGGGATTTGCTGCCATGGCAAGGCTCTCCGGATCGTTACTGCATCAACCAGCTACGCTCGATCTTCAAATCGACGCCGCTGACGGATGCCTCAGCAGCGAGGCGCGTGAGGTATTGCACGCCTGCTTTGCGCCGGCTGCGGGAGCGTACGTAAGAGGCGACCTGCGCCCGCGCCGACTCGAACGACAACAACTGGCCCTCGTCGCGCTCGATGATGCGGACCAGGTGCCAGCCGAAGCGCGTCGGAATGGGCCGCGGCCAGAGCCCCGCCTCGGCCGGAGCGAAGATGACGCGCTCGAATTCCGGGACGCTTTCGCCGCGGACCAGCCAGCCCAGATCCCCGCCGCGGGCGCCCGATGGGCAATTGGACAGCTCGCGGGCGGCGGACGCGAAATGATCCGGCTCGCGCTGACAGCGCTCGAGTACCGCTTCCGCGCGCGCGCGAAGCGCCTCCGCGAACCGGACGCTGCGAACTTCGAAGAGAATGTGCGCCACGTGGACCCGCTCACCCACGCGAAACAGCGCACCATTCTGCGCGTGGAACCGGCGCAGCTCGTCTTCAGTCGGCTCCGGAACAGATGCCTCGAGCGCGAGCAGCGCATCGAGCGCATCGTCCAGATCGTGATCGGCGGGCTCCGGCTCATCCCGCGCCAGGAGGCCCCGCGAGCGGGCCCTGTCGACTATCAGGCGCCGCATGATGAGCGCGGTCACCGCGGCGCCACGCGGATCGGCGCTGTCAGCGTGCAGCGCCGACTCGGCGGCGATTGCCGCCTCGGAGATGACCTGCCCGTTGACACTGATCTCGGCGGGTGTGTTTTCCGTATCCGCCGCAGGTGCTTGTGCTGGTGCGCTCACGATCGTACTCACGGCCGATGCGCGCGCGGGCGCACGACCTGATAGGGGCGCAACAGGTAGAACACGGATGCAAACCCGCTCCAGATATGCACCAGCCGGCTGAAGGGCACGAGCGCGAAGAGTGTCATGCCGAGCACCAGATGGATCTGATAGACGATCGGCAGCCCACCGATCACGTAGGGCACGGGATGGAACGTCACGATGTGCTGCGCCCACATGCGAAGCGCGTCGATGATGGTGCCACTCTGGAGGTTGGGCGCGGAGAAGGCGATGGTCGCGAGGCCGAACGACAGCGTCACGAAGATCCAGAACACCACGACGAGGTCCATCGTGCTGCTCGTCACACGCACACGCGGCTCGCTCAAACGCCGGTAGATGAGGAGGACGATGCCGATCCAGCAGAGGACGCCGAAGACGCCGCCGCTCACCATGGCGAGGAGTTCGTGCCCCTCCGTGCCGAGGCCGACGGCATCGAACAGTCCTTCGGGTGCGAGCAGGCCGATCAGGTGTCCGAAGAAGAGGAACAGCACCCCGACATGGAAGCAGTTGCTCGCGAGCCTGAGATTCCCGCGCTTCAAGATCTCGCTCGACTCGCTCTTCCAGGTGTAAGGGTCCCGGTCGAAGCGGACCAGGCTTCCAAAGAGGAAGATTGTGCCGGCGAGATAGGGATAGACGCCAAAGAAGAACTCATCGAGCCAGCTCATGTGTTGCCTCCGGTGCGGGACGCCGGACGGCGGCGTGAGATGTCGGGGATGGGTACCAGCTTCTCGGGCGTGAGCAGCGGCTCATCGCCTTGCGCCGAGCGGCCCTCACGCTCGAGCAGTTGCTCCATCGGACGCGAGGCGCGTACCGCCTCGTCGGCCGAGCCGCGGGGCGCGAGGCGCGCGAGCGCCACGAACACGCTCGCATAGGGGCTCTGCGCTTGCCCGAGCCGACGGGCGAGCAGGCGCAGTGCACTGGCCACGGGCCGCAACTCCGCCCGGGCCTTCCGACGGGGGAGGATCGAGAGGAATTCCAGGAACACCGGCAGATGGTCCGGCAACTCGTTGCAATCGAGCTCGAGCCCGTGCTGCCGGTAACGCTCGAGAAGCGTCACCATCGCGTTGCCGCGCTCGCGCGACTCGCCGTGCAGGTGCTCGAAGAGATAGAGGCCGTGCGCGGGTGTGCGGTCGAATGTCTCGACGTAATGCATCTGCGATTCGATCAGCGGTCCTTCCAGGAACTGGAACAAGGGCGCCATCGTGTCCGCCGCGCGATGGTTGCGGCGCCGCTCTTCCTCGAGTGCCCACGCAAGCTGCGAGAGTTCCCTGAGCCAGTCCGCCTCCGGATAGCGCAGCAGGAGCGCCGCCACTTTATAGGTCTTCATGAGCGCCTCCGCTTCAGGGTCTCCTTGAGCCGGCTCACGTCGTAGAAGTAGGTGCTCTTTTGGCCTGTATCCTCGTACATGTTGCCGTCCGTGAATCCGTCGGAGCAGCCGTTACCGAAGGAGAATCCGCAGGCGCCCCGATTGCCGAACTCGCCTGTTTCCGCCTCTCGATGAGTCGTCGGGATGACGTAACGGTCCTCGTAGTTACCGATGGCGAGGTAATGGTACATCTCCAACACCTGGGACTCCGTCAATCCGGCGTCGACGAGAAGCTTGGGGTCTGGGTGGCCCGCGACCTCGCGCGCCCTCATGTACGCGCGCATGGCGAGCAGGCGCTTCAGCGCGCTTCGGATCGGCGCCTCCGCGCCCGCGGTGAGGAGGTTCGCGAGATAGCGCACCGGGATGCGCAGCGCATCGATGTCGGGCAGCACTCCATCGGTGGTGGGGAGAGCCCCCGCGGTGGCGGCGGATTGAATGGGGGAGAGCGGCGGCACGTACCACACCATCGGGAGCGTACGAAACTCGGGATGCAGCGGAAATGCGACCTTCCAGTCCATCGCGAGCTTGTAGACCGGTGAGCGGCGGGCGGCATCGAGCCAGTTCTCGGGGATCCCCTGCCGCCGTGCTTCCGCCTGGACCTCCGGCGAGTGTGGGTCGAGAAAGATGCCGAGCTGCGCCTCATAGAGTTCCTGCTCGTCGGCGACCGACGCCGCGGCCTCGATGCGATCCGCGTCGTAGAGGATGACGCCGAGGTAGCGGATGCGCCCGACGCAGGTCTCCGAGCAGATGGTCGGCTGTCCGGTCTCGATGCGCGGGTAACAGAAGAGGCATTTCTCCGCCTTGCCCGTCTTCCAGTTGTAGTAAATCTTCTTGTAGGGGCACCCCGAGACGCACATGCGCCAGCCGCGGCACTTCTCCTGATCGACGAGCACGATGCCGTCCTCCTCGCGCTTGTAGATGGAGCCCGAGGGGCAGGAGGCGACGCACGTGGGGTTCAGGCAGTGCTCGCAGAGGCGCGGCAGGTAGAACATGAACGTGTTCTCGAAGACTGCCTGGATCTCCTTCTGCACGCCCTCGAAGCAGACATCGCGCGCGCGATCGGCGAATTCGCCGCCGAGGTCATCATCCCAATTCGGTCCCCAGCGCACCTTGTCCATCTTGCGTCCCGTGACCACCGAGAGCGCCTGAGCGGTGGGCGAGGTCGCAGCTTCAGGAGATGACTGCAGGTGGCCGTAATCGAAGGTGAAGGGCTCGTAGTAGTCGTCGATCTCCGGCAGGTTGGGATTGGAGAAGATGTTGGTCAGAATGCGCCAGCGCGCGCCCTGACGCGGGACGATGTGTCCATTGGGCTTCCTCCGCCACCCGCCATTCCAGCGCTCCTGGTTCTCCCACTCACGGGGGTAGCCCAAGCCGGGCTTGGTCTCCACGTTGTTGAACCACACGTACTCCACACCCTCGCGCGAGGTCCAGACGTTCTTACAGGTCACCGAGCAGGTATGGCAGCCGATGCACTTGTCGAGGTTCAGCACCATGACGACCTGGGTACGGATCTTCATCGTGCGGCCTCCAGAGTGGCTTCCGCTCGCGGCTGGGCGTGCGGCTGAAGGCCTGACTCCACGGCGGACCAGTGCACCTGCTCGAGCCGGCGTACCAGCACCATCTCGTCGCGATTCGAGCCGATGGTCCCGTAATAGTTGAGGCCATAGGAGAGCTGGGCGTACCCACCCACCATGTGCGTGGGTTTCATCACGATGCGCGTCACGCTGTTGTGCAGGCCGCCGCGTTGACCGCTCAAGGATGCGGTGGGGTTGTTCATGACGCGATCCTGCGCGTGATACATGACCGCTATCCCTGCCGGGATGCGCTGGCTCAGGATCGCACGGGCGACGAGGACGCCGTGACTGTTCGCGATCTCCACCCAGTCGTTGTCGTGAAGACCGATGGCCTTGGCCTCCGACTCGCTCAACCAGACGATGGGGCCTCCACGCGACAGCGTCAGCATGATCTCGGTGTCGCTGTAGGTGCTGTGGATGCCCCACTTCTGGTGCGGCGTGATCCACCGCAGCCGCAGGCTCGGAGAGCCGGCGAACCGCTCTGCCAGGTGCGGGGTGCTGCGGGTGTCCACCGGTGGGCGATAGAGCGCGAAGCCTTCGCCGAAGCGGCGAATCCACGGGTGATCGAGATAGAAGTGCTGCCTGCCCGAGAGCGTGCGCCAGGGAATGAGCTCGTGCACGTTGGTGTACGAGGCGTTGTAGCTCACCTCTTCGGATTCGATGCCGCTCCAGGTGGGCGTGCTGATGACCTTGCGGGGCTGCGCCGAGAGATCCTCGAAGTGGATGTGCTCCGCCGCCCGGGGCTGCGCCAGGTGCGAGTGCAGCCGTCCCGTGCTGCGCTCGAGCGCGCGCCATGCCTTCATCGCGACATCGCCATGCGTCTCGGGAGAGAGTGTCAGGATGGCCTGAGCCGCTCGCGCACCGGTGTCGAGCCTCGGTCGGCCGGTCGTCGTACCTTCAGCCAACCGGCCGTTGAGCCCGGCGAGGAGGTCAGCATCCTCGGCCGCCTCCCAGGCGACGCCCTTGGTGCCGATGCCGATGCTCTCGACCAGCGGCCCCAGCGCAACGTACCGGTCATGGACGGCGCCATAATCGCGCTCCACCACCGTGATCGTCGGCGCGGTCTTCCCCGGCACGAAATCGCACTCGCCACGCTTCCAGTCGAGTGCTTCGAGCGGCTGTCCGAGCTCGCTCGGCGTATCGTGCAGCAAAGGTGTCAACACCACGTCCTTGCGTACGCCGAGATGCTTGCCGCCGAGCTCGGAGAAGGCACGGGCGAGCGTCTTGAAGATGTCCCAGTCGGTGCGGCTCTCCCAGAGCGGCTGTACTGCGGCGTTGAATGGATGGATGAAGGGGTGCATGTCCGTCGTGTTGAGATCGTCCTTCTCGTACCAGGTCGCCGTCGGCAGTACCACGTCCGAATAGAGTGCGTTGCTCGAGATGCGAAAGTCCAACGTCACGGCGAGATCGAGCTTGCCCTCCGGCGCCGGGTCGCGCCACTGCACTTCGCGCGGCAGGTCGGCGCCTTGGGCGCGCAGATCCGGGCCGAACACCGCGTTCTGGGCGCCCAGCAGATGTCGCAGGAAGTATTCGTGTCCCTTGCCGCTCGCGCCGAGGAGATTTGCGCGCCAGACGAAGAGCACCCGCGGATGATTCTCGGGGGCATCCGGGTCCTCGCAGGCCATGCGCAGCTCGCCGCTCTTCAAACCCCGCGCCACATAGTCCACCGCGTCGACACCGGCGGCCTCGGCTGCGGCGGCGACCTCGAGCGGATTCCGCGAGAGCTGTGGGGCCGACGGGAGCCAGCCCATGCGCTCAGCACGGATGTTGAGATCGATGAAGTGCTCACCGCTTCCTCCCGGCTCGCCCGGGGCCAGCAGCTCATCGACTTTGAGGCTCTCGTAGCGCCACTGGTCCGTGTGGTTGTAGAAGAAGGACGTGCCGTTCATGTGCCGCGGGGGGCGGTACCAATCCAGCGCGAAGGCGAGCGTCGACCAGCCGGCGACAGGGCGCAGCTTCTCCTGGCCTACGTAGTGAGCCCAGCCGCCCCCCGGAATGCCCACCGTGCCGCACAGCATCAGCACGTTGATGATGCCGCGGTAGGTCATGTCGGTGTGATACCAGTGATTGATCCCGGAGCCGACGATCGCCATGCAGCGGCCGCGGCTCTTCGCGGCGCTGTCCGCGAATTCCCGCGCCACCCGGATGATCTCGCCGCGCGGCACGCCCGTGATCGCTTCCGCCCATGCCGGTGTACAGGGCGTCGAGGCGTCGTAATCCGATGCGCACCCACCGTCTCCGAATCCGCGGTCGATCCCATAGTGCGCCGCTAGAAGATCGAACGTCGTCGCGACCAGGACTTCGCCGCCCGCGGTGGCGAGCCGGCGCACGGGGACGCGGCGCAAGTGCTGCTTGCGCTCGCCGCTGTCACAGAACTCCGGGAACGCGAC
Source organism: Steroidobacteraceae bacterium (assembly GCA_036278795.1). Taxonomy (GTDB): domain Bacteria; phylum Pseudomonadota; class Gammaproteobacteria; order Steroidobacterales; family Steroidobacteraceae; genus 13-2-20CM-66-19. The sequence goes on from DASUKK010000021.1 coordinate 185,681, forward strand.
GGTCACGTACTCTTCCTGTACACCCTGCAGCGTCAGTCGCAGGCGCGTATCGCGCCCGGTGCTGGCATCGCGGCTCTCCAAGTTCCAGCGGCCCTGCTCGCCCCAGCGAAAGCCGATCGAGCCGTTCGGGACCACGAGATGGCCGCTCGCCTCATCGAACGCCATCACCTTCCACTCCGGATTGTTCTCCTGGCCGAACCGCCCATCGAAGTCGGCCGCCCGGAGCGTGCGCTCGGCGATGCAGTGCTCGCCGGCTCGCTCGAGGCGTACCAGCAGTGGCAGGTCGGTGTAGCGGCGACAGTAGTCATCGAAGTACTCGGGACAACTCCCGAGATGGAACTCCTTCATGATGACGTGCCCCATCGCGAGGGCGAGCGCCGCATCCGTACCGGCCTTGGGCGCGAGCCAGAGGTCCGCGAATTTCACGTACTCCGCGTAGTCCGGGGAGATGGCGATCACCTTGGTGCCGCGGTAGCGGACCGACGAATAGAAATGCGCATCCGGCGTGCGCGTCTGCGGGATGTTCGAGCCCCAGACGAGAAGATAGGTCGAATCGTACCAGTCGGCAGATTCCGGCACGTCCGTCTGCTCTCCCCAGACCTGAGGAGAGGAGGGCGGCAGGTCGCAGTACCAGTCGTAGAAGGAGGGGATCACGCCCCCGATGAGGGAAAGGTATCGCGTGCCGGAAGCGAAGCTGACCTGTGACATCGCCGGAATCGGCGAGAAGCCCGCGATCCGATCGGGACCGAAGCGCTGAATGGTGTAGACGTTGGCGGCTGCGATGAGCTCGGCGACTTCCTCCCAGGTGGCACGTACGAAGCCGCCGCGGCCGCGCAGGGACTTGTAGCTGCGGGCGCGCTCCGGTTGTTCCACGATCGAGGCCCAGGCGGCGATCGGCTCCTTCTCGCGCCGCGCCTCGCGCCAGAGCTCGATGAGCCGCGAGCGCACGAGGGGGTGCTTCAGTCTCGCCGCGCTGTAGATGTACCAGGAGTAGCTGGCGCCGCGCGGACAACCGCGCGGCTCGTGATTCGGGATGTCCGGTCGCGTGCGCGGATAGTCGGTTTGCTGGGTCTCCCAGGTGATGAGGCCGCTCTTCACGTAGATCTTCCAGCTGCACGATCCCGTGCAGTTGACGCCATGTGTCGAACGGACGATTTTGTCGTGGTTCCAGCGGTCGCGATACCCCTTCTCCCAGCTGCGGCTCTCGCGAGTGACCACGCCCCAGCCATCGGAGAATTTCTCGACGTCCTTGCGAAAGAACAGCAACCGATCGAGAAAATGGCTCATCTCGCACCCGCGCAATGTTGGTGGCGTCTCATCGTAGCACCCTCTGTTATCTCACTCACGCACGATTTCCACGCGGCGGGCAAGGTTCGTAGGCTGCCGCCCACGCAGACTGTCGAGCAGTCCCGCGACCGTGGCGAGCCACGCGAGCAGCGCGATGTAGAGAGCGACCCGTGACAGTGGCAGCAGAAAAGGGATGGGCAGCACCTGCGTCAGGCGGTAGGTGCATACGGCGTACATTCCAATGGGAAATACGCCTCCCCAGTAGAGCGGGTCGTACCGGAACGCGACACCCCGGATGAGGTAACGCCACACGCCGAGCACGAGCAGCATGGGAATCCACCAACTGCCGATGGACCAGTAGAGCAGTGTCAGTCCCTTGATGAAGGGCAGCAGGTCGCGCACCGCCGGCGAGATCGGAGCGAACTCGATCAGCATGGTGCCCGCAACGGTGGAAATCGCCACCGCGCCCATGTTGATCCAGTAAGGGGGTGACAGATCCTCGGGCGACATCTCGACGAAGGTGTAGCGGAAGAAGATGAGCGCCATCAGCCAGAGATAGATGGCGCCGCCGCCCAGCCAAAACGTCATCGCGAAGAACATCAAGTGGACGCGCAACTGCGGCAAGCCGCCTGCCGAGAGCACGAAGACGGTGAGGACGGCCACCGCCTGCGTTGCGACTACGCTCAGCAACCAACTGCCATTGAGTCCGTGTTGGATATCCGGCTTTGGTCTCTTTACCGTCAGTGCGGCCAGTATGCCGTACATCGACGATGCCCACAGCACAACCGTGATGAAAAGCCACACGGTCGCGAGGCGCAACGCATGCCGTTGCAGCAGCAGCTCGACACCAAATACAGCGAAGGCTGCTGGCACGGTGAAGAAGCCGACGCCACGCGCGTGATCGCGCAGATCCTCGCCGATAGCGGCCGGGGCGAGAATGGACCGCAAGGCGAACATCACGACGAGCACGAGCAGAAAGAGAGCGTTGATCCAGAAGAGGATCTCGGGGATCCAGCCGAGTCGCTCGAGGCGGGCGCCGAGTGCGATGATTCCGGTCGCCATCACCAGAGCGAAATACCCGGGATGCAGGCGCTCGAGTGATTCGCGCGGAGCGTGCTCGAAGCGCGGCATCATCGCGAGTGTGCCCGGATCGGAGCATGGCCATGAGCGCAGAGGTCTCCCGCCGGGTGAATGAGCCCCGCGGCCAGGAGCCGGCTCGCCAAGCCATAGAAATAGAGATATCCCCGGCAGTCGCCGAAGCGCTCGACTATTTTGGGGAGCGATTCGCGCGAGCGCAGCCGTAGGAGGGCCGCGAGGCTGCTCTCGGCTCCGGTGTCGGCCTGTGGGAATACATCGACACGTCCGAGGCCGCGCAGCAGGATGAGTGCCGCGCTCCAGGGGCCGATGCCGCCGAGCTCCATGAGCCGCTCGAGCGCGTCGGCCGTGGAAAGGTGCGCAAGGCTTTCGGCAGTCAGAGCGCCGCCAGCAATGGCCTTGGCCGCGGCGCGCAGGCTCTGAGTCTTGCGCAGGCTCATCCCGCTTCTTTTCACACTCGCGGTCCTCGCTTCGGCGATCGCCTCGGCGAGCGGGAACACGTGATGGGTTCGGCCGCTCGACTCGATCGCCTCACCGAACCGCCGCACGAGGTGTGCAACCACAGACATGCCCGCCTCCAGGCTCACCTGCTGGAAGGGGATGACGTTCGCGAACGCCTCGAAGAGGTCCGGATACCGTGGTGGGCGCATGCCTCGTAGTGCGCGCGCCGTCTCCCGCAGCGCCGGCTCCGACTCGGCATGCCTCTGCGCTGCGGCCGGGTCATGCTCGAGACCCAGGATCTTTCGCGCCGCCCGCACCGCCTCGTGCCGCTCGTCCGTCGAGCCTGAATGGGTCGGAATGGAAAGTCTGAGGTCGGGCGCGTCGATCGTTCCTCTATTGTTGACTTCGAGGAGTGCGACCTGGTGCCCCAACCGCACGACCCGTCGATAGCTGCCGCCATCCCAGGTGTCGATGAGATTGGCTGGCCGGCGTTGCAGCACGCGAACCGTGGCCTCCAGATGAAACGGCGCCTGGACCGGCAACCGCAGAGCCGCAGCTCTCGTGCGCCTCGCGCGAGACCGGCGCGGTCTCTCGGGTGCGCTGCCGACTGTAGTCCGAGTTGCATCGTCCCCCTCCACGAGCACCGCGACCTCGAGCCATCTTTGGTTTCGGCCGTCAAGCCTACTCCCTCCGGCCCCCGGTTGCGATACCTCCGCGGCGGCTCATTGACTGCGCTCGCGCGGACTCGAGATAGGGATATCTGCGTATTGGCTTTCGGCGGCTGTATGTCGATACTCGATGCCGTTGGTATCGCTTTCACTCGCGGCATGACGGCAGTCCGGTCGCTATCGCTGCTGCACGACCCCCCTACCGGAGCGTCGAGGCGAGCGGCTGCATCCGATGTCATGTCGCGAGCCTTTCTTCGAGCGTCGCCGCTCGCCTGGCTGACTGACGATCGCCTGGATGATGGCGCGATCCGCAATTTCCGCAAGGGTCTTCATCCCAACCGGAGGTGGAAGCGGTGACGACGATCAATGCGCTCAACGGGGTCCGCGCAGCAGGCTATCCCTGGTGCGGCTCGTCGAGGACCACCATGAGCGCGAGGAAACGGCCCTTTTCACGGAGGTTTTCGAGCCACACGCCGCCCGGCCGCTCGCAGGAAGGCGGGGCGGCTACCTTGACCGCCCGCAGGCGCGAGGTAACCTCATTCCCATGCGGGTAGATACCCTCACCGCGCATGAGCTGCGCCATCACTATCTCCTCTGCGCCTTGAATGACGCACAGCGCGCGCACCTGCTCGCCACCGCCGAGGCCCGCACGTTTGAGGCGGGCGAGATCCTCTTTCGCCGTGGCGATGCGGCGCGCCATTTCTTCCTGCTGCGGCGCGGACTCGTGAAGCTGTATCGTCTGTCGCCCGAGGGAGGGGAGAAGATCATGCGGCTCATCCGTCCCTCACAGAGCTTCGCCGAGAGCATCCTCTTCATGGATGAGCCGGCCTATCCGGTGAGCGGCGCGGGCGTGGAGGACGGCGAGCTCGTAGGCTTCGATCGCGACACATTCCTCGGCATCCTCGAGGAGTCCTTCGCCACCTGCCGGGCGGTGATGGCGCAGATGACCCGCCGCATCCAGGCGCACTGGGACGAGATCGAGACGCTCGCGCTGCAGAACAGCCGCTACCGCGTCGTGCACTACCTCCTCGGCTTGGCGCCCATGGGAGCCAAGGGGAGCGTGACGGTGACCCTGCCTACACGCAAGGCAGTGATCGCGGCGCACGTGGCGGTGACCCCGGAAACACTGTCTCGAACGCTGCGCGCACTGAGTGACGAGCGCCTGATCGAAGTGGCGGGGGATGAGGTGACCATCCCCAATATCGAGGCGCTTCGCCGCCACATGCATTGAGCCTCGTGCAACCAGGGTCAGTTTGATCGGCCGCCAGGCTTCCACGCGATGGGGTTAGCCTGAGCTGGCGGCTGGCAGTCCGTAGTTCTGCGTACTGTGCCCGGACTATTTCCGTGCGATCCTGTGAATTGCCCGGCGGCGTCCGCGGGCGCTCAGGTAACTGCAGTGGGAGCACGAACATGACCAATGAGATGGAACGAACACACGCGCAATGCATCGCGCGTGCCATGCGAGCGGCAGCGACCCGGGCCGCGATGAAGAGCGCGCCCGGAGAATCGGATCCCATTCTCGCCTACGGTTGCGTGGACTGGTTCCGTTACGATGTCCTGCCACAGCCGAAGGAGACGGATAGCGCGAAGGAGCCAGCGACTACGCGTCACGATACCGTAGGGGGCGACGCAGCCCGGCGTCATTGATCAGGCGACACCATGCTCGCTCACCCGGAGCCAGTCGCCTGCTATCTGCGCAGAGTGTTGCCGGATCCTCCGCCACGCATCGAATCCGTGATCCTCCACCAACACGAGAGCTGCGGGTGAGTTCGATCAAGATGGCGACGTCTGCGGGATTTACAGTGACGGGCGCTGGCGCAAGGTCGATGGACGATATCGTCGCGCCGCTTGGGAAGGACGCTTCTCACGATATGAGCGGCATACCGGGATGCGAGTGCCAATGTGTGGCGAGGTAGGGTGGTACGAGTCGCAGCGCTGGGAGTCAGTGTGGCGCGGCACCATCCGTACAGCCGCCTATCATTGCCGCGGGACGCTTGCCGCATCGTCGCGGCCATGCACCGGCTGAGCTCATGAGCGCGTCGCTGCCGCGCAGCCTCGAGCGACTTCTTCAGCCCGAAGTGTATCCACACCCTGTCGATCGCGTCGAGCTCGTCAGCACCCACGTCTCCTGGGTGCTGCTTGCCGGTGAGTACGCCTACAAGATCAAGCGGCCGGTCCACTATCCCTTCGTCGATCTCACCTCGCTGGAGCGGCGGAAGTTCCTTTGCGAAGAGGAGTTGCGCCTCAACCGGCGTTTTGCGCCGGAACTCTATCTCGACGTTTGCAAGGTCGTTCAGGCAGGCGGAGCACCACGGATGATCGCCTCGAACGAACCGAGCGCGACGGCGTGCGGATCGAAGGAGGAGGCGATTCTCGACTACGCGGTACGAATGCACCGGTTTCCGCAAACGGAGGAGCTCGACAGGCTGCTCGAGGCGCATCGCATCGAGTCGCATGAGCTCGAGACATTCGGTCGGAGACTGGCGCAGGTGCATGCGCGTCTACCCGTCGCGCCTGCGACGTCTTCCTGGGGCAATCCGCAGGAGGTGCGCAACCAACTCTTGCGAAATCTGCTCGAGAGCGCGGACGCTGCGGCCGTCTTCGGCTGGTCGCGGGAGGTCCTGGCGCTGCAAGATACTCTGCAGGGAAGGCTCGCTGCGGCGGCGTCCTCGATGGTCGCACGGCGGACGAACGGCAAGATCCGCGAGTGCCATGGGGACCTGCACTGCCGGAACATCGTGCGGGCCGGCGGCGGGCTCGTTCCGTTCGATTGCCTCGAGTACGAGGCCGCATTGCGCTGGATCGATACCGCCGATGAGATTGCCTTTCTGCTGAGCGACCTGAAAGTACGCGGAGCGCCGCTGCACGCTCACGCCTTCCGCGGCGGTTATCTGGCCGAGAGTGGCGATTATCACGCCTGCCGCGTACTCGCGCTCTACGAGGCGCATCGGGCGCTCGTGCGTGCGAAGGTCGCAGCCTTGTCGGCCGCGCAAAACGACGCGGCGAGCGCGCAGGCCGCGCTACGTCGGGATCATCTCCGGCTCATCAGCTTCGCAGCGGATGCCCTCGCGCCGAAGACGCCTGGACTGCTTTTGATGAGCGGCCTCTCAGGATCGGGCAAAACCTGGCTCGCGCGGCAGCTTGCCGAGCGGTTGCTGGCCGTGCACATCCGCTCGGACGTCGAGCGCAAGCGGCGTGCGGGACTGCACGAGCTCGCGTCTTCGCACTCGCGCCTCGGTGAGGGCCTCTACTCGCCCGAGGCGAGCGCTACCCTCTACGCCGGGCTGGCGCGCGCGACGGAGGACGTGTTGAGTGGAGGAATCACAGCCATCGTCGACGCCACTTTCCTCGAGCGCGCACAGCGGGCCTGCTTCGCCGAGCTGGCTGCACGCTTGGGCCTGCCCCTGCGCCTGATTCTGTGTGAGGCGCCTGAGCCTATTCTCAGAGCGCGCATCGTGGAGCGGAATCGGATGAAGCGTGACGCAGCAGAGGCGGATCTTCGCGTGCTCGAATGGCAATCGGCCCGAATGGAAAAGCCGAGCGCAGACGAGGGCATCGACATGATTCCGATAGAGACAGCACGCTCGGATGCGCTCGAGTGGGCGCTGCGAGATATTGGCAGCGCCTCGCCTGGCGCCTATTCCGCCTGATGTGCAGTCGCGGTGTGCTGGTCAGGCTTTCGCGGGAGGTCAATTGGCGGCCTCGGCGGTCGTCACTTCGGCAGGAGGCGCCGGCGCGTCTCGCGCAGCTCGCGACGCTCGACGCTGCGGATGTGCTACGAGAGCTGGATGCCTCGGAGGACGTGACGAGAATGCGGGTAGACGCCAATACCAATGGCAAAGATATGACTGAAAGAGGAGCCCGCTCGGCGCCGCATTGCGCGGGCGCCGCGCTTGCGTCCGATTTGGGTTACGCCTGAGCCTGGCGGCGGGCGGCGTTGCGGCCGATCTGCACTTGCCAGACCTGCGGGCCCTGCTGCAGGTAGTTCCAGGAGAATTGTCCGGTGTGCTCCGCCTCGAACTGGTAGTAGAGCGGCTTCGGATCGTGGTCGTTCACCAATACGAAGCTCTCGCCGGGCTTGAGCTTCTCGTAAGTGTCGAAGATCTGGCGGTGCCGCTCCATCGGGATGAGCCGGCGGACGTCGAGCAGTTTGGGCTGGGACACGCATATCTCCTTTTCGGGGGTGTTGTGTTTGGATCGGGTGAGCCGATGCAGGACGCCGTTGAAGCGCTCCGCCTCGCGGGGATCTGTGTGGCGCAACGCCGACCAGGCCGAGGCGGCGAGCGCGCAGGCGGTGTGCAGTTGCGGCTGCCCGCTCTCGCCAAGAGCGATCAGTGCGCGAACAAAAAGGCGGTTCAGCGTCGGCAGGACTTGTTCATGCTCAGTCTCTGTCATCGCAAACCTCGATGATGCTATCCCGTACGCGCACCGGGAAGCGATGCACGCTCTCGTACGCGGGCGCCCTGAGCGCCTCGCCCGTGCGGATGGAGAACTCAGCCAGGTGCCAGGGGCAGACGGCGCGATCGCCGTCCACCCAACCGGAGGAGAGGTCCCTCCCCATGTGGGTGCACAGGTCCTCGAGCGCGAAGTACTCCCCGTCCAGATTGAACAGGGCGACGGCGGAGCCGTTGACGGACACGGCCTTGCATTTGCGGTCTGCGATCTCGCCGACACGGGCGGCTTCAAACCACTGCGTCATATCTCGGCTGCGTCTTTCGGAGTCGGTGTGAAACTGCCGCCAGTTTAGGAACTGTGGCACTGCAGTCCCTTGATGCGCATCAAGGCGAAGTGCCTCTCGCCAGGATCGGCAGGCGAACGGCCGCGCAGGGCGCATCCGTAGAAATACGTACCCGCCCAGGTGGCATTTGCTCGGTGATGTTGTAACCTGAGCGGGTTCCACGGGCGGGGCGTGATGGCATGATCATCCATTCATCTACCCAGGTCTCGCGCTTCACGCTCCTGCGGCGGTTTCCGCTGCCGCGGGGCTTCGGCGTCCTGCGCGAGTCGCGCATCGAGCGGGGCCGCCACTGGCCGGCGCCCGCGGGAGCCAAGCGGACCAAGACCTTTGAGATTTACCGCTACGACCCGGAATCCGGCCGCAACCCGCGCCTCGACACCTTTGAGGTGGATCTCGACGACTGCGGCCCCATGGTCCTCGATGCCCTGATCTGGATCAAAAGCAAGGTCGACTCCAGCCTCACCTTCCGCCGCTCCTGCCGCGAGGGCGTCTGCGGCTCCTGCGCCATGACCCTGGATGGCACGAACTGGCTCGCCTGCACACGCTTCATCACTGAGATGGCAGGCCGCGCCTCCGTCTATCCGCTCGCGAATTTCCCGGTCATCAAGGACCTCGTGCCGGATCAGACGCACGCTCTCGCCCAGTACTCGATGATCGAGCCGTGGCTGAAGGCGAGTGAGCCGCCGCCACAGCAGCACGAGCGGCTGCAGTCGGTGGCCGACCGCAAGCAACTCGATGGCTACTACGAGTGTATCCTCTGCTTCTGCTGCACTTCCGGCTGTCCCAGCCACTGGTGGAACGGCGATCGGTTCTTGGGTCCCGCGGTGCTGCTGCAGGCATGGCGATGGCTGGCGGACAGCCGGGATGATGCCAAGGGCGCGCGGCTGGATGCGCTCGAGGATCCGTTCCGGCTCTACCGCTGTCATACCATCCTCAACTGCACCCGCACCTGTCCGAAGGGCTTGAATCCGGGCAAAGCCATCGCCGAGATCAAGAGAATGATGCTGGAGCGCACGCTGTGAAGCCTCGCTCGCCGAACATCCAAAACTACCGGCCGCAACTCACCTCGGTCCTCTCCATCGCCAATCGAATCACGGCGCTGATCTCCACTGTGGCGCTCGTGGCGTTCGTCGCTTGGCTCGTGGCCGCGGCGTCGTCCCCGAGCGCCTACGGTGCGCTCTATGCCGCTGCAGTTTCGCCCATTGGCCGCGCGCTGCTCGTGATTGCGACGTTCGCGTTTTTTCTGCACCTCTGCGGCGGCATTCGGCATCTTTTCTGGGATGCCCTCGTCGGCTTCGAGCTGCGTAGCATCTATGCCTCGGGATGGGTTGCGCTTGCCGCAAGCATCGTTCTGACCGCAGCCGCTTGGCTCGTGGGCCGCCACCTGTGAGTCTGAGAGTGCCTGAGTCGCGCGTACCCACTCCCTCGATCGCTGCTCGCGCGCGCGGCCTCGGCAGCGCGGGGCGGGGCACGGGAGCCTGGCGCGCCGAGCGTGTCACGGCCGTCGCGCTGGTGCCGCTCACCTTGTGGCTGGTGGCCTCGCTCGTGGCACTCGGCGGCGCCGATCGCGCGGTGTTCCTGGCTTGGCTCGGCAGGCCCTTGCGTGCGCTCCTCGTGATCCTCCTGCTGATCGCTGCGTTCCGGCACACGGCGCTCGGCCTGCAAGTCGTGATCGAAGATTACGTGCATTCGGCCGCGAAGATTCCGCTGCTCATCGCGACACACCTGCTGTGCTTCGCCATCTGCGTTGCCGGCGTTCTCGCAACGCTGAGTATCGCTCTCGCCCGTTGATCTCTTATGCTCCGGCGCCGGCGGGCCAGGCAATGGCCACGATGACGTCTGTGTACCTGGCGCATCTGCATGATCTTGCGGGCGACCAACGCCTGCGCATCGCCAGCCCGCCACTTCGCGCAGAGCATCTGCTGGCGCTGACTGAAGAGCTCGCCAGGCCTTAGCCCCCATCGGCGAGCTACGCACAGGTACGTATTTTCCCGGCCAAACGGCTGATCTACGGTAGCTGCATCTGCCTCAACGGGGATGTGCACGTCGTGATTCCCAATGCAAAGAGTGGCCGTACGCCGGTCCGGCATCTCGGCGTCATCGATCTTCTCCGCGCCTCTCGCTTGCTGTTTATTGGGGCACTGCTCTTGATGTCTACCCGGGCGCTGGCCGCGACCCCACAATGCGAGATCCATGCGGCAAAAGATCACGAGACGCTGCTCGCGTGGAGGCTTGCGAATTGGGAGCCGCTGGATGATCGGACCGTGTTGATCTGGACGGAACACTCCTCGCGCGCGAGCCTCGTGAAGCTCGGGCGGCCTCTCGATGGCCTGACTTCAGCCGACATCATCTCCCTCGTCGACAGGGACGGCGATGGGAAGATCAGCGCCTGCGGGCGCGATGCTATGACGATCGGCTACGACGAGAGCGATGCGGTGCAGATCGTGTCGATCAGGCTGCTTTCCGAGAGACGGACGGTGGCGCTCGATGAAGGTGAGGAGCTTTCGCGGCTCGTACTGAGCCGAGTCTGACCCGTGCTGAGCGGCGGCGGCACCAGGAGCCGGCGCTGCAAGCTGGCGTTGCAATGCATTCACGCGAGACAGGCTCCGTGCCTGTCCGCAATCCGTGGAGGGCGAACATGAGCGCAGCAGTGGTGGATCGTACCGAGCAGACGGTGCTGCCGGCGGAAGAGCTTTCCCGCATCGATGCCTACTGGCGCGCCGCCAACTACCTGTCGGTGGGCCAGATCTACCTCTATGACAATCCGCTGCTGCGCCAGTCACTCTCTCCCGGGCACATCAAACCGCGTCTCCTGGGTCACTGGGGTACGACGCCGGGGCAGAACTTCGTTTATGCGCATCTGAACCGCGTCATCCGCAAGTACGATCTCGACATGTTCTACATCGCCGGCCCCGGACATGGCGGTCCGGCGCTCGTCGCCAACACCTACCTCGAGGGGACCTACAGCGAGCGCTACCCGGAGGTGTCGATGGACGAGGCGGGGCTGAAGCGCCTCTTCACCCAGTTTTCCTTCCCCGGCGGCATTCCGAGTCACGTGGCGCCCGAGACGCCCGGCTCGATCCACGAGGGCGGGGAGCTCGGTTATTCCTTGAGCCACGCCTACGGCGCCGCATTCGATAATCCGGACCTCATCGTCGCCTGCGTAATCGGGGATGGCGAGGCGGAGACAGGCCCCCTCGCCACCAGTTGGCACAGCAACAAGTTCCTGAACCCGGTGACCGACGGGGCGGTGTTGCCGATCCTGCACCTGAATGGCTACAAGATCGAGAACCCGACCGTCCTCGCTCGTATCGGACGAGACGAGCTCGAGGAATATCTCTACGGGTGCGGCTACCATCCCTATCGTGTTGCCGGTGCCGATCCCGCGGCGATGCATCAGCTCATGGCGGCGACTCTCGATCAGGTAGCCGCCGAGATCCGCAAGATCCAGACAGAGGCCCGCACCAGTGGATTCAAGACCCGTCCGCGCTGGCCGGCGATCATCCTGCAGACGCCCAAGGGTTGGACCGGTCCCAAGGTCGTCGATGGCAAGCCGGTCGAGGGCACATTCCACGCGCACCAGGTGCCCCTCGGCGAAGTGCGCACCAATCCAGTCCACCTGAAGGCGCTCGAGCAGTGGATGCGCAGCTACCGCCCACAGGACCTTTTCGATGACAACGGGCGGTTGATTCCGGAGCTCGCCGCGCTCGCGCCACGCGGCAATCGCCGCATGGGCGCCAATCCCCACGCGAACGGTGGTGAGCTGCTGCGGGATCTGCGGCTCCCGGACTTCCGGGACTATGCCGTTCAAGTCGCACAGCCGGGAGCTGTCGATGCCGAGGACACCCGCGTGCTCGGCCGCTTCCTGCGCGATGTCATCAAGCTCAACCGCGGCCCGCGCACGTTCCGCCTGTTCGGCCCGGACGAGACCAATTCCAACCGGCTGAGCGATGTCTACGAAGTGAGCGGCAAGCAATGGGTCGCGGAAACCGTCGCCACCGACGAGCATCTCGCGCCCGAGGGCAGCGTCATGGAGATGCTGAGCGAGCACCAATGCCAGGGCTGGCTGGAAGGATATCTCCTCACCGGCAGGCACGGTCTCTTCAACTGCTACGAGGCGTTCATCCACATCGTCGACTCGATGTTCAATCAGCATGCGAAGTGGTTGAAGGTCACGCGCCAGATCTCGTGGCGCCGGCCGATCGCCTCGCTCAACTACCTCCTGTCCTCGCACGTCTGGCGGCAGGATCATAACGGCTTCAGCCATCAGGACCCGGGGTTCATCGATCACGTCGTCAACAAGAAGGCGGATGTGATCCGGGTCTACTTGCCGCCCGATGCGAACTGCCTGCTGTCCGTGGCCGAGCATTGCTTGCGAAGCCGTAATTACGTCAATGTCATCGTTGCCGGGAAGCACGCGGCGCCCCAGTGGCTCGACATGGAGGCCGCGGTGAAGCACTGCACCGCGGGCATCGGCATCTGGGAATGGGCGAGCACGGATCGGGGTGCGGAGCCCGATATCGTTCTCGCCTGTGCCGGGGATGTGCCGACGCTCGAGACGCTTGCGGCCGCGAAGCTGCTTCGCGGCTACTTCCCGGCACTCAAGGTACGTGTCATCAACATCGTCGACCTGATGCGGCTGCAGCCGCCGAGCGAGCACCCGCATGGCCTTTCGGATACGGAATTCGACTCGCTCTTCACGCGCGACAAGCCGATCATCTTCGCCTTCCACGGTTATCCATGGCTGATCCACCGCCTGACATACAGGCGCCACAATCATGACAACCTGCACGTGCGCGGCTACAAGGAAGAGGGCACCATCACGACGCCGTTCGACATGACCGTGCTCAACGATCTCGATCGCTTCCACCTCGTCAACGACGCCATCGACCGATTGCCGCAGCTGCAGGCGAGTGCCGCCTACGTGAAGCAGGCGCTGCGCGACAAGCTGATCGAGCACACCGAGTACATCCGCAAGCACGGCGAGGACATGCCGGAGATCTGCAACTGGCGCTGGGGTAGTGGTGGGTCCTCGCCAGCCCAGGCAAGCGCTCAGGGCGGCGGCTGAGGATCGACAACGGCTCGAGCCCACAGGGCCGCTCGGACGCTGCTACGAGGAGGCGCGCGAGCCCGCAAGCCTCGTCGCCGCGTGGTGGAAGCCGCTCCCCTCTCACGCTCATCGGCACGTGGTGTGCTCGGGAGGCGGCGGCGGGATCATGGAAGCTGCCAATTGCGGGCGCAGGAGACAAGGGAGGAGACCTCGCCTGCATTCGCGCACTCCCACGTCCACGGGCGGACAGCGGATACGTAGAACAGCGGATGGTGCTCCTCAGCCGATGGCCAATAATGCGCAGCGATGAAGCTCGAGATTCGCCGTGGCCGCAGGTCCGGGATCCGCATCGCATGCGGCCTGACGCTGCTGCTCATCGGATTGCCGTCCTGCGCAGGCACCAAACCTCCTGAGCCGACACCCAGGCTGTCGCCATCGCGGGATGTTCAGGCCGGTTGCAGTGAATCGTCAGGAGAATCCCTCACTTCCGCAGCGGTCGCCCTGGCGGCGCGCGAGACCTGGACCGTTCGGTTCTGGCGCAACGATCACGGCGCAAGCCGAGCACTGCAAAACCTCTATGCCTCTACCGGTGGGCCCCTGTGGTCGGCTGACGGGCGTCCGACGCGGCAAGCGCTCGCACTGCTGGAAGTGTTGCGGGCGGGCGCAGAGTACGGGCTCGATCCCGCGGATTACGACGCGACACGTCTCTCGACGCTTGCCACCGCCCTGCGCGCACACCATCAGCCCGGTATCGAAAGGACTCTCTACCGCGCGAGGGATTCTGCGTGCGGCGATCTCGGTGAGGCCCGATTCGACCTGGGCCTCTCCGCTGCGGCGATCGCGCTCGTCGCGGACCTGCATTACGGCCGGATCGATCCGCGTGCCGCGGGTTTCGAGCTCGGCGCACCGCGACTCGAAGACTTGGATCTCGCTAACGCTGTGAGGACGCTGACGACGTCCCAGGACGTCGCGCGCGCACTCGCCAACTTCGAGCCTCAATTCGAGCACTATCGACTGCTCGAGCAAGCGTTGGTGCACTACGGCAAGCTCGCCGCCGAAAACCCGACGGATGCGGTGCTCGCCGCTCGCGTCCGCAAGATCGATCTCACGCTGGAGCGCTGGCGCTGGTTGCCCGCGTTTCAGACCCCTCCGATCATCGTCAATATCCCGGAGTTTCGCCTCTTCGCCTTCCAGCAGACTGCGGATCGCGCCGCCGACATCTTGCAGATGGATGTGATCGTAGGGCGGACTTTTCCTCGCACTCGAACGCCGGTGTTCGCGGCCGACATGAAGTCCGTCATCTTCCGGCCGTATTGGTACATTCCTCGCAGCATCATCGTGAGGGAGATGCTGCCGAAGATCCAGGCGAATCCAGGCTATCTGGCCGCGCAGCATCTCGAGATCGTGAGTGTCGGGCCGGGAGCCGCCGTGTTGCCTGTGACCTCAGGCAGCATAGCCGCGCTCGCGGCCGGCACGGCGCGGCTGCGCCAGCAGCCGGGCCCGGACAATGCGCTGGGGCTGATCAAGTTCGATCTGCCGAACTATCACGATGTCTATCTGCATTCGACCCCGGCGCAACAGCTCTTCCTGAAGTCGCGCCGCGCGTTCAGTCACGGCTGCATCCGGGTGAGCGATCCGGTCGCACTTGCTGCCTATGCATTGCGGGATACGCCGGGGAACTGGTCGCCCGGCAAGATCGAGGCGGCCATGCACGGGACCGAGACGCGACGCGTGACGCTCGCGAAGCCGATCCGGGTGATGATTCTCTACGGCACGGTGCTCGCCAAGGAGGATGGCGGGGTGCTCTTCTTCGATGACCTCTACGGCCAGGACCGGCGGCTATCGCGGCTGCTCGGGCTCGCCCCCGTCGAGCGTGCTATCGCCGTCCCGACGTCGAAATAGCGCAGAGTCGTCACGTGCCCCTCTATCCGACCTGGCAAGACATCGCCCTTCGCCTGCTCCTGACGCTCCTCGCCGCTGCGATCATCGGACTGAACCGGGGGGCGCGGGGTCATGCGGCTGGCTTGAGGACGACCATCCTGGTGAGCCTTGCGGCTTGCGTCGCCATGATCCAGGCCAACATTCTGCTCCCGATCGACGGCAGGACGGCAACCTCGTTCGGGGTGATGGACTTGATGCGCCTGCCGCTCGGAATTCTCACCGGCGTCGGTTTCATAGGTGCAGGCACTATTCTGCGGCGGGGAGACTTGGTCACCGGCGTGACGACCGCGGCGACGCTGTGGGTCGCAACCGTGATCGGGCTCTGCTTCGGCGGTGGTCAGCTGGCCCTCGGGGGTGGCGCCACCGTCATTACCGTGCTGACTCTGTGGGCGCTCGTGGCGTTCGACGTTCGCATCCCGCGGGATCACCGTGCTCTGCTCCTCATCAGAGCGGACCTTGCCTCCTTCTCAACGAGCCACCTGGCCGAGCTGATTGCGCCTCTCGGCTGCAAGGCCGTATTGCGCAAGCAGAGCGTTTCCGAGCGCTCGCGGAAGGCACGCTACTGGTTCGAGATCGCGTGGCGGCAGGCCGAAGCCGCGGGCCCGCCTCTCGAGCTCCTGCGGCTGCTGAACGAACGCTACACCGTCTTATCGTTCGAGCTCACATCCGACAGCCATGTTTGACGGGCTACGCGTCACCAGAAGCGTACGCGGCCGGTATCCAGATGTACGAAGTCCGACTTCGGATAATAGCCGACGCCGCCGCGTCGCAAGCCGAGCGCCAGCTCCTGCAGGCGCTTCGTCGGGATGGTGGGTATCCGCACGTCGATGGCTTGACCGCGCATATGCAGGCTATGCGCGGCCACGCCGGTGGAGCGGTGGCGCAGCATCGCGTTGGTGCGCGGGGAGCGATAGCCGGAGATCACATGAAATGGTGCGTCGCACCCGGTACGGGTCTTGAGGCCGAAAAGAATGTCGAGGACACCTGGGTCGATCCGATGCACTTCGCCCGTGCGGAAGTCGCGCAGGAACTGATTCACCCGGGCGAGCTGGGTCGGCGCATAGCCACCCTGGTAATAGGTACAGTCCAGAGTCTCTCCCGTATGAGTATGAACGAAGGAGAGCGACCGGCATTCCGCCGTTCGTGCCCAGGCGGCGACGGGCGCCGCGGCGAGCACTACCGCGCCGGATCGGCGGAGAAAGGCTCGACGATCTGCCGAAAAGCGCTCAGGCCGGAGAGGGTTGTGCGACACGGCTGAGATACCTGGGAGGACGGGCTGGGGGCGATGATTCCGGAGCTGGCGGCTGAAAGTCAATCTCGCCGCTGGGCACCGCGATGAGATCCGCAGTTTTCCGTATTTTCTCGTCCTTCGGCATGAGCGCATGTCGATACCGCCCAAGAGGAGCCGTTCCATGAATACCGGGTTGGGTCTCTTATGGATCTGCCGCTGGTACCTGGGGTGGAAATGCTGACGAAATCTGCCGCGAGATGCGCACAGGCGAAGCCGAGACCTGCGACGAGGATCCACTGCCGCCGGCGCTCCCGAGGCTGAACCGCTCGCCATACGTAGACATACGCATGTCCCCGGAGTCTCGTTCGATATAGCGTTCCTTCCAAGAGGGCCGTTCCGTCGTCACTTGACGTGCATCAAGGCGAGCAACGATTGTAATTGCTCAGGCTAGCAGGTGCGGCAGGTTTGCGCCCCGGGAGAGCACCATAGCCATCATTGCGAGACACAGCGCGGCGGAATCGGCAGATTCCGCGCTGACGCGAGTTTTTACAGCGTATACGCTGTCCGCCACCTTTTGGCTGGTGTTCGCGACTTTCGTCGGACTGATCCTTGCCTACAAGTTTGGTGCGCCCGACTTCGGCCCGGGCGCGTGGCTCACCTTCGGCCGCTTACGTCCGATCCACACCAACGACACCTTTTACGGCTGGGCCAGCATCGCTCTCGTCGGGACGGCGTACTATGTCGCCGCACGCAGCGGCCGCACGAGCCTCTATAGCGAGCGGCTCGCATGGACCGGTCTCGTGCTCTTCAATCTGGCCGCCGTCCTGGGCACAGTGGCCCTGGCTCTCGGCTATAACGCGGGCGATCTCGAGTACCGCGAGTGGCCCTGGCCGATCCGCCTGATCTTCGCGGCGGCGCTCATCGTGACGGCGTGGAATCTGCTCGCGACCGTCGCTCACCGCAAGACCGAGGACATCTACCTCAGCAACTGGTACACGATGGGTGGAGTTCTCTGGACCATCGTCGTGGCGACGGTGGGCATTCTGCCGTGGTATCAGTTCGGCCTGGGCCAGGTGTCCGTATCCGGGTTTTTCATGCACAACTCGGTCGGCATGTGGTTCACGCCGATGGCGCTCGGCATGTTCTACTACGCGCTGCCCAAGCTCCTGAGCCGGCCGATCTATTCCTATGCGCTCGGTGTGCTCGCGTTCTGGACCAACCTCGTCTTCTATCCCATCATCGGCGCGCATCACTTCCTCTTCAGCCCGCTGCCTTGGTGGCTGCAGACGACCGCGATCGTGTTCTCCGTGGCGATGCTCGTGCCCGTCTGGGGCGGTAGCGCCAACTTCCTGCTCACGATACGTGCCCGCTCGGGGGAGGTGTTGCACTCCTATCCGCTGGCTTTCTGTCTGGTCGGGGTGATCGGCTATCTCGTCGGCTCGACCCAGGGCACCTTCGAGGCGTTTCGCTCGCTGCAGGCGGTGTGGCATTTCACGAACTTCACTGTGGGGCACTCGCACCTGACCATGTATGGCTTCGTCACCTTCGCCATCTGGGGCGGCCTGTATGCCCTCCTGCCGCTCGCAACGGGCCGGCGGGCGAGCCGGCTCGGCTTGGGCTTGCACTTCTGGATGGCGGCGGTCGGTAGCTTCATTTACGTGATCTCACTTTCCATCGGCGGCACGGTCCAGGGTCTTGACTGGAAGCACGGACTGCCTTTCATGCAGTCCGTCACCGACATGAGCCCCTACTATGTCTGGCGAGGTGTGGGCGGTGTGCTCATGTTCGCGAGCCATCTGGTCTTCGCCTGGAACGTCTGGGACATGACGCTCAAGCGGCCCGCCGTGAGTGTGACCGCGGCAACCGCGCCGGCCGCGGAGGGCGGGGCGTGAGGAAGCTCTGGGCGATCGCCGGCGGCTCGACCCTGGTCTACGTCGTACTTGCGTTGATGATGGGCGTCTTCCCGGGTCTCGAGCTGTCGAAGACGGCAGCGGGACCGGGCGTGAGGCCGTTGACGCCGCTCGAGGTGGAGGGCCGCGCGGTCTATGCCGCCAACGGGTGCGGCTATTGCCACACCCAGCAGATCCGCCCGCTGCAGGAGGACGAGGTGTTCGGCCGGCCGTCGGCGCCCGGCGATTTCGCCTATCAGACACCGGAACTCTTAGGCTCCGAGCGCACGGGTCCTGACCTCACCGATGTCGGCACGCGGCGCGGAAGCGATGTTTGGCAATACATGCATCTCTACAATCCCCGCAGCGTCGTGCCCGAGTCGATCATGCCGTCGTTCTCCTGGATGTTCAGGGTGGTCGATCGTGCCTCGGCCGGAGTGACTCCGGTGCCGATTCCGGCGGGCTTCGCGCCAGCCCATGGCATCGTCGTCCCGACCCCAAAAGCACGGGCGCTCGTCGCCTACCTCCTGTCGCTGAAGCAGCCGCCGCTCGCAAGTCCGGCCAGCGCGAGTGGTGAGGGCTCGGCGGCGGCATCGAGCGAGGCGGCGGCCGCTGCGCCAAGCGCCTCCATCGCGCTCCCCGCCGTCGTGCCCGCCCAGTCTGCCGGTAAGGCCGGCGCGCAGCCTGCGCCGTCGAGCTCAGCGCAGATTGCACATGGAGAGGCTGTATTCACTGCCAACTGCGCTGCCTGTCACCAAGCGAGCGGCGAAGGATTGCCCGGTGCGTTCCCGCCACTCAAGGGCAATGCCGCTGTCAATGATGCCGACCCGACGCTGCACATTCACACGGTGCTGTTCGGCGCCCACGGGTTGACCATTGGCGGTGTGAGCTACGCCAGCCAGATGCCCCCCTTTGGGCCGCAGTTGAGCGATCAGGACGTAGCCGACGTGGTTGATTACGAGCGCAGCGCCTGGGGCAACCACGCCCCGCCCGTGAGCGCCGCGGCGGTCGCCAGGATCCGCTCGCAGGGTCACTGAGAGGCAGCATGCAGCAACACATGATGGGTCCCTTTTGGGGTAACGTCGCGATCATCGCGGTGGCGGGCGTCATCACGCTAGCCTGCTTTGCGGCGATGTTCCGCATGCTGTTCCGTCCTGGAGAGGGCGATCCCAGGCATCCCAAGCGCATGATTTTCGGCGATCGGCACCGAACAGGAGGCTGAGTGGATACGCCGCGCGTCCGCATCTACCTGGACCAGGATTCCAAGCCGTTCCTCGAGGGCTCGTTACCTCTCGATCTACCTCTCGATACCTCGAGGCTGGAAGACGGGCCGCACCGCCTCATCGTCAGGGCGCGCGATGGCAGCGGCCGCGAGGGGTACGAGGAGATCCCGTTCAACGTGCACAATGGCCCGGGCGTCGTCATCTCGGGCCTGCGGCCGAACAGCACGCGCCGAGGGATGGTGCAGCTGTCGGTGGATGCCTTCAGCGGCGACGATCCCTTCAATCCGCGCTACGCGGAGGCGCGCTCCTCCATCCCTGTGTGGGTGTGGGTGATGTCGCTTTTCGTCGTCGCCTGGGCGGTTTGGTACGCTGCGAGAATGTGGGATGTGCCGCCCGCCTTTGCCAATACGCCGACGTATGCCTCGCACGCAAAGGATGCCGCGGCCACACCGGCCGCGGCACCAACAGCCCCACGACCCGTCGACAAGTGACAGGGGAGAAAGCCGGGTGTCTATGGATCTGACGCGCTCAGTCGCGAACACATGGCGCAGCGGGTGCCGCGAGGTTGACGGCTCTTCATCCGGACGGATGCTTGGGCGAGCTATGAAGGGCAAGCCAGCGCAGGATGTCGGCCCGACGAACCAGGCCCGCGACGCTGCCGCCTTCGACCACCGGCACTTGGTTGATGTCGTGCTGCGCCAGCAGGTTCAGCACGTCGAATGCGTCGTCATTAGCGTGGGCGACGACGAGCTGGTCCAAAGGCTTCATCACGGAGCGAACCGACATCGAGTGTCGTTGCGCCGGCGGTAATCGCTCGACGTCGCGCTGATAGACGAGGCCGACGAAACGCTCGCTCTCCAGGACTGGGAAAGCGCGCTGATCGCTGCGCAGCAGGAAATTACTTACAAACACATCGAGCGGCATATCCGGCCATGCCGTCTCGAGCTGTGTCAGCATCAGTCGGCTGACCGGGACGTCCTGCAGAAGCTCGCGGGTGAGGAGCTGGCGATAGCTCATCAATGCTGCGTTGTTGAGGAACCACCCGATGAAGGCGAGCCAGATACCGTTTGCGGCGCCGCCGCCGAAATAGGGCAAGGAGACTCCCAGCGCCATGGCAATGCCGGCGGCGATCAGGATCCACGCAAACGCCTGGCCGAGAGCGGACGCCCAGCGAGTGGCGCGGCGCAGGTCGTGAGTCGCGCCCCACAGGACAGCGCGTAAAACGCGTCCACCGTCGAGCGGAAAGGCCGGTACGAGGTTGAAGACAGCCAGTACGATGTTGATCTGCCCGAGCCAAAGCAGCAACGTGCGGGCAGGGTCCAGGTCGGCAAGGAGTCGCCCGAGATCCGCCATATTGCTCGCCTGAGCTGCCACATCGACCGGAAGCCCGATACTGACCGAGAGCACACAGAGCACGCCGATGACGAGGCTCGTCACAGGGCCCGCGATCGCCATCCAGAGCTCCGCCGGCCAGCGGCCGGGCTCATGCTCGATTTGCGCCATCCCGCCGAAGACAAAAAGCGTGATCTGCCTGACCTGAACCCCATACGCCCGGCCCACCAGGGAATGAGAGAGCTCGTGAGCGAGCACAGAGGCGAAGAACAGGACCGCCGCGGCGAGCGCGGTCAGCCACGAGATCGCTGGACCCCACGCCGGGTGCCATTGCGGAAACAGCCCCGACGCGAGGCTGGCCGTGATGAGCGCGAAGATGATGAGCACGCTCCAATCGACGGTCACGTCGATTCCGGCGATTCGCATCAGATGGAGGCCGCGCATGAGGAGAATTTCTCGCTCCGGGCGCCTATTTTGCCGCGACGGCGCGAATCAGCAGCACCGGCACCGGGCTCTGGCGCACGATCTCCTCCGCATCGCTTCCCATGAGCAGGCGTGCAATGCCGCGGCGGCCGTGGGTGCCGCATACGACCAACTCCGCGGGCCATTCCTTCGCCTGTTGAGCGATGAGAGCGCCGGGTCTGCCACCCCACGCCTCGATCAGCAGGGTGTCCACCTCGATCGGCTCTTTCCGGACGCGCTCGCGCGCCGCGGCCAGGAGCTCCTCTCCGCCCCGGCGTTGATCCTCGACGACGCTCCTCAAGTCGATTCCGACCAGGTCCGCTGGGATCCCCGTCCGCTCATCCACTACGTGAACGAGGCGGATTTGACTGCCGAGCGCCTTCGCGAGCCGGATCGCCTCTTGGAGGCCACGGCTGGCCGTGTCGCTGCCATCGATCGGAACCAGAATGTTGTGGTACATGCGCCTTCTCCTCTGGGTATCAGGTCGTCCGTCGAACGAACTCGCCATTTGCCTCGGCGTCACTGTGCTCCTTCTCCTTGTGCCGGCGTCTATGCTCGTAGTCCACGAGCCGCCGGCGTGCCGCTCGGAATGCGTCACGCAACGCCACGCATCAAGGGGAGCACTTACTTCGGACTGCAGCCTATCGACGCTCAGGAAGAGGCGAGCGCGATGGTTGCCGTTGTGGCGAACTGGTCCGAGATTGCGACGTCCAAGGAGGCGGGACTCACCGATGCAGAACTGCACGTATTCGCGCCTGCCTTTCAGCGAAGCGAACAGGGCGCGGTTTTTCGCCTCCCGGCGGGCAACGATGGTCACCGCCGCACCCGCTCCGGCAGCATACGGCGGAGCACGTCGTCCCTGAGGACGAATCGATGGAAGAGGGCCGCGGCGGCGTGGAAGGCGGCGAGGATGAGAACGGCGTTGCCGAACCACTCGTGCAGCTCCTCCACGGTCTCCTTCACTGCCGGGTTGCCCGGCGAGAGCTTTGGAACCGTGAACCATCCGAAGACCGTATCACCCCGCGCCCAGACGTTCGTGAAGCCGAGGAGGATGGTTCCGATCACGAGCGCATACAGGCCATAGTGAACGATTTGCGCGGCGGCACCGAGCACGCCGGATTCCGCGAGGGGCGCTCGCCTCTGGGGACTCATCCGCCACGCGAGTCTTGCCACGATCACTACCGCTAGGGTCACGCCGAGTGCGATGTGAACCGATCGAACCGTCATGCGCGGCGTGCCTTTCGCGAAGTCGTCGATGACCTGCGCAATGACCCAGAGCAGGATGATGAGCGCGGCAGTCAGCCAGTGCAGCAGGATGCTGACATTATCGTAGCGGGCCGTGGGCTCCGTCAGTATCGTGGAAACTCGTGCAAGTCTCGTGTCGACGACATTCATTCTGACTCTCCGGGTGGGTGGCGTATGAGTCGGCACGCCCGCGCACCTGCCATGCCGTGGCAGATTCCGGTGTGCTCGATCAGCATCAGGCTGTGCCGGCATTCGCTCAATACGAGGTTTCCGCACTCTTTTGTGCGCAGGGCCCCGGTACCGATGGCAGCTGCCGTCACGGGAGTGCGCGCCCGCAAAGCCCGGCTGGCTCCTCACTGGCGCAACTGAGCACCTCCGCACAAACCCGTATTCCGCCGCCCTCGCTTGACGCGTAGGCTGACGACAGTGCGGGATGTCAAACGTTTGAGGCGGGAAGTCCGCATGCGTCGACGTGCCGTTGCCTTACGTAAGGTCCTGAGCCTTGACGATCCCGACAGAATCGCGAGCCGAAGCCGAGCCGACCGTAGGCGAGGGACGCGGCCGCGTGGTCGCCGCCCGCGGCTCGGTCCTCGATATCGAGTTCCCGACGGGGCAGCTGCCTGCCATCCGTGAAGCTCTGGCTGTCGATTGGGATGTCGGCCCCCCGCTCAGCGCAGAGGTGCAGCAGCACCTCGATCCGCAACGCGTGCGGGCGGTCGCGCTGCAAGGCAGCGGTGGTCTCAAGCGTGGTACGCCTGTCCGTCGCTCAGGGTTTCCCGTTCGCGTGCCGGTGGGCCGATCGGTGCTCGGGCGCTTGCTGAATGTCGTCGGCGAGACGACCGACCGCGGTACGCCTCTCGCGCCCGACATCGCGCGCCGGCCCATCCACGCGGCAGCTCCCGCGCTCGAGCGCCGTAGCGCCGCGCGTGAGCGCTTCCACACCGGCATCAAATCCATCGACCTGCTGGCGCCCTTGATCGAGGGCGGCAAGGCCGCGATGTTTGGTGGAGCCGGTGTCGGGAAGACCGTGCTCATCATGGAGCTCATCCGCACGACCGTCGAGCGGCACTCGGGCATCTCCGTCTTCTCCGGGATCGGCGAGCGCTCGCGCGAAGGACACGAGTTGCTCACCGAGCTGACAGCCTCCGGCGTGCTCGCGCGCACAGCGCTCGTCTTCGGGCAGATGAACGAGCCGCCGGGCGCGCGCTGGCGTACGGGTCTCGCGGCGCTCGCGATTGCAGAGCACTTCCGCGACAGCGAGCATCAGAATGTTCTGTTGCTCATCGATAACGTGTACCGTCTCGTGCAGGCGGGAGCCGAGGTATCGGGCTTGCTCGGAAGGCTGCCCTCGCGAGTGGGATACCAGCCGACCCTTGCGGATGAGGTGGCGGAACTCGAGGAGCGGATCGCGTCCGTTGCGGGGACCGCCATCACGTCCATCCAGGCTGTCTATGTGCCGGCGGACGATTTCACCGATCCCGCCGTCGCGGAGATCTTCAGCCACCTCGACTCCTCGATCGTGCTTTCGCGCGAGATGGCGAGCGAGGGCATGTATCCGGCCGTGGATCCTCTCGCCTCGAGCTCGAGCCTGCTCGATCCACGGCTCGTCGGCGACAGGCACTTCAAGACTGCCCAGGAGGTCCGTAGCACCATCGCGCATTATCGCGAGCTGCAGGAGGTGATCGCGCTCCTCGGCATCGAGGAGCTCTCCGCGACGGATCGCACGGCGGTCAAAAGGGCGCGGCTCCTCATGCGCTTCCTGACTCAGCCATTCATGGTGACTGAGGCGTTCACCGGGATCGCGGGGCGCTCGGTCGAGCTCGATGCAACGCTCGCGGGGTGTGGGGCGATCCTCGATGGCGAGGCGGATACTTGGGCCGAGGGGTCGCTTTATATGGTGGGCGACCTCGGCGAAGCGCGCGAGCGTGAGTCGAAGAGTAAGGCGGCAGGCGCCGCAGAGCTCGCGAAGTCGACCTGACATGAGACTCACGATTACGACGCCGCTTGCCGCCCTCGTGCGAACCGAGGAGGCGGCCCACATCAGGGCCGAGGATTCCTCCGGGGGCTTCGGAGTGCTCCCGGGCCACGCGGACTTCCTGACGGTGCTCGCGATTTCGGTATTGACGTGGAAGGACACGCGCGGTCGCGAGCATCACGTCGCATTACGCGGCGGTATGCTGTCCGTGCGCGGAGGCGTCGAGGTGATCGTCGCTACACCGCAGGCCGTGACGAGCGATGATCTGCACCGCCTGGAGACAGAGGTGCTCGCGCGGTACCGCCGCGAGCTCGAGGAGGAGCGGGCGGCCCATACCGAATCACAGCGACTTCACGTGGCCGCCATTCGCCAGATCATGCGCCTGCTGCGGCCGGAGATGGGTCATGCCGCGCCACCTGGATGAGGCTGTGCGTCGGCACCGCGAGCGGCGCGAGCGCGGTGAGCGCGAGAGCCGGCGTTCGATCGGACAGGACCTGGCGCAGATCGGCGTCCTCGGCTGGACCGTCGTGCTGACGACGCTCCTCGGCATCTTCGCAGGCCGGTGGCTGGATCGCCGACTCGGAACGGGAATCGCCTGCACGCTGGGTCTGCTTTTCGCGGGCATCATCCTCGGCTGCGTGCTCGCCTGGCAGAGGCTGAGGCAGTCGTGATCCGACCTGCGCCAGGTGTCGAGGCATGGCTCGCGGTGTTGCTCGCAGGCGCGGGCCTCATCTTCGGGTGGGGCTACTTCGCGGCGCTCCGTCGTGGCGTTGCAGCGTATATCGGCCATGATCGAGTATGGCGAGTTGTCGCTTGGGCGTTGGTCCGGATCGCAGCCGCCGTACTCTTCTTCGGATTCGCCGTGCGTTGGGGCGCGTGGCCGCTCCTCGCGGCGTTCCTCGGATTCCTCACCGCCCGACAGGTCGCGGTGCGCACGGCGAGGGGGGTGTCGTGACACAGGGCTCGCCACTTGCGACCACAATTGTGTTTCATGTCGGCCCTCTTTTGGTTACCCGAGCCGTGGTGACCACCTGGGGCATCATGACGGTACTCGCGGCAGGCTCGTGGCTCTCGACCCGGTACCTGCGGCCGGAGCCATCTCGGCGACAGGCGATCCTCGAGCTCGTGGTCACCGGCATCGAGGGCCAGATCGAGGAGGTGGTCTGCCGGGACGCGAGACCCCTGCTGCCGCTCCTCGGGACACTCTTCATCTTCCTGCTCACGGCAAACATCTGCGGCGTGGTGCCGGGTATCCAGGCACCCACCGGCAAGATCGAGACCCCAGCCGCTCTCGCCCTCATCGTGTTCCTCTCCGTACACTGGTTCGGCGTGCGTGCCCGGGGGCTTCTCGGATATCTCGGCAGCTTCGCCCAGCCGAAGTTGATCATGCTGCCCCTCAACGTGCTTTCCGAGATCACGCGCACCTTCTCCCTGATGGTGCGTCTCTTCGGCAACATCATGAGCGGGGAATTCCTGATTGCGCTCGTGCTCGCGCTGGCCGGGGTCCTCGTGCCGATCCCGCTCATGGCGCTCGAGATTCTGGTTGGCGTCGTGCAGGCGTACATCTTCTTTGTGCTCGCCACCGTCTTCATCGGCGCCGCGGTGGGCGGCGAATCGAATGAGCCGGACGGAGCGGTCGCGAGCCCGGCGACACCCGTGGAGTAGCCTCGAGAGGAGTCCTATGGACGCGAAGGTCATCAGCATCATTGCCGCCGCGGTGGCGGTCTCCATCGGCTCAATCGGGCCAGCGCTCGGCGAGGGCCGCTCGGTTGCAGCGGCGATGGATGCGATCGCGCGCCAACCGGAGGCGGCGGGGACGATCTCGCGGACCCTGTTCGTGGGGCTCGCCATGATCGAGACGATGGCGATCTATTGTCTCGTCATCGCGTTGATCCTTCTCTTCGCCAATCCTTTCGCATGAGCCGGCCATGCGGCTCGACTGGTCCACTCTCGCGCTGCAGCTCGTCAATTTCGCGATCCTCGTCTGGCTGCTGCAGCGCTTTCTCTACCGGCCGATATTGCGAGTGGTCGATGCGCGGCGGGCAGCGCTCGAAGGGAAGCGGGCCGATGCGGCGCGCGCGGAGCTGACTGCGCGGCAGCAGCTATCGGACCTGCAGGCGCAACGCGCGGGACTTGCCGGCGAGCGCGCCGCGGCGCTCGCCAAAGCGGAGGAGGAGAGCCGGCAGCTCCTCATCGCGGCCCGAGCCCAGGCGCAACGCGAGACGGAAGCTCTCATGAAGGAAGCTCGCAGGACGTTGGCTCGAGAGCGGGAGCGAGCCCAGGACGAGGTGCGAAGTGCCGCACTCGATCTTGCCGCCGAGATGGCACGGCGTGCTCTCGGGGAGATTCCAGAGTCGTTACGCGTGCAAGCGTGGCTCGAGCGGATCCACAGGCATATCGAGTCTTTGCCTGCCACGGAACTGTCGGAGCTGTCGGGTGAGCTCGCAGGCGGCGGCACGCTCCGGGTGGTCACGGCGTGGCCCGTGGGAACCCAGGAAGAATGGCGGACGAAGCTGCGCGCAGCTCTGGGCTGCGACATCACGGTCGCATTCGAGACGGCGCCACAGCTGATCGGCGGCGCGGAGCTGCGCTTCCCGCACGCGAAACTGACCTTCAGCATCCAGGGTGTGATCGCGGCATTGCAGGAGGAGGCCCGGCGGCATGAACCGCATCGCTGACGATCTTCGGGATTGGGCGGCCGAGAGTCGCAAACGGATCGGCAGGGCGGGCCTCGGGCCGCAGCTCATGCGCATCGGGCGCATCGTGCAGGCGGGCGACGGGGTCGCGGCCATCGAAGGGCTGCCCGAGACGCGCCTCGATGAGTTGCTCGAGATCGAGGGGGGGATCGCGGCACAAGCGGTGGACCTCGGGGAGGACACCACCGGCTGTGTCCTCCTCGGTGATGCGGCCGCCGTAGCCGCCGGACACCTGGTGCGCGGTACGGGGGATGTCGTCCGGGTTCCGGTGGGCGAGGCTCTCCTCGGGCGCGTGGTCGATGCGCTCGGCCGGCCGCTCGACGGCGGCGAGCCGATCGCCACCGAGTCAACCGCACCCGCGGAGCGGCCGGCGCCCTCGATCGTGGATCGCGCACTCGTCGATCGGCCGCTCGCAACGGGGGTGCTCGTCATCGATGCGGCCATCCCCCTGGGCCGCGGTCAGCGGGAGCTCATCATCGGCGATCGCGGCACCGGCAAGACGGCCATCGCCGTGGACACGATCATCAATCAGCGCTCGAGCGATGTGATTTGCGTCTACGCCGCGATAGGACAGAAAGCATCCTCCGTGGCGCGAGTCATCGAAGCGGTACGCCGCTACGGGGCGCCGCGACGCTGCATCTTCGTCGTGGGGGAAGCCGATGCCGCACCCGGCCTGCAGTGGCTGACGCCTTATGCGGCGTGCAGCATGGCCGAGCATTTCATGGAGGCGGGCCGCGACGTGCTGCTCGTGCTGGATGACCTTACCAAGCACGCCGCCGTGTATCGGGAGATCTCGCTGCTGCTGCGCCGGCCGCCGGGGCGGGAGGCTTATCCGGGGGACATCTTCTACATCCATTCCCGACTCCTCGAGCGAGCCGCGAAGCTCGCTCCCGATCGCGGCGGCGGCTCGCTCACGGCGTTGCCCATCGCGGAGACGCAGGCAGGAAATTTGAGCGCCTACATTCCTACCAACCTGATCTCGATCACCGACGGACAGATCTATCTCGACCCGAGGCTCTTCTACGAGAACCAGAAGCCCGCGATCGATGTCGGCAAGAGCGTCTCGCGGGTGGGCGGCAAAGCGCAGGCTGCCGTCGTGAAGCCGCTTGCGGAGAGCCTGCGGCTGGAATATGCGCAGTTTCTCGAGCTCGAGGTGTTCACACGCTTCGGTACGCTGGTCGATGAGCGCACGCGCCGCCTCATCGAGCATGGGCGGCGCATCCGTGCGGTGTTCACTCAACCGCAGTACGCGTCGTATTCCGTCGGGGAGCAGGTGGCGCTCCTATTGGCCCTCTCCGAGCGGCTGCTGGATGACGTTCCGCTCGAGCGCATGAGTGCTTTTCGCGAGCGCCTTCACGAGTGGCTCGCGGCACAGGTACCGGAGGCACTGGCACTCGATGACGGCTCGCGCCCGCTCTCGGATGAGATGCGGGGGAAGCTGCGCCGGGCGCTCGCCGCTCTCGCGCAGACGCTCGCGGCACAGCCAAGCGCAGGAGTGGTGTGATGCGGCTCGCCGAGATCGAGAGGCACGTCTCGAGCATGCAGGAGCTGCAGCGTATCGTCGGCGCCATGCGCGCAATCGCCAGCATGCGGATACAGGAGGCAGTGCGCGCCCTCGCGAGTGTGCGCGAGTACGGCGATGCTTTGACGAAGGGCGTGCGCGAGGCTCTCGCGATAGCAGCGGAGGAGCGCGTCGCGGCGGCCGATCCGCCAAGACGACATGGCGGCCGGGTGATGGTCGTCTTCATGAGCGAGCACGGCTTCGTGGGCGGCTTCAACGAGCGGCTGATCGAGACCGTGAGCGGGCGGATAGGAGCGGGCGATGCCTTGGTGATCGTCGGCAGCCGCGGAGCCGCTCTCGTCGGCGAGCGGCGTCTCGCGGTGATCTCCACTCACGCGATGGCCACCCGTCTCGCCAGCGTCCCGGAGGTCGTGCGTCGGCTCCAGGAGTCGCTCTATCCCGCCATTGCCACCGCCCAAATCGTGCGGGCCACCGTCGTCTTCTGCCGATATGGGCGAACCGGGTCGACCGATGTCGAGACGCTTCCGCTCTTTCCGCTCGAGATATCGGTCCCGCGCGGGCGCACCCGCCAGGTACCGCTTCACGACCTGTCCGCAGCGGAGCTGCTGGAAAGGATGACCGCCGAATACATTTTCTCGCAGCTTACCGAAGCGGCCGTCGAGTCCCTCGCCGCGGAGAATGGCGCGCGCTTCGCGGCCATGGAGGCTGCCCACGACAATGTCGGCAAACGACTGCGGGCGCTTCGGCTCGACGCCTCGCGCGCGCGGCAGGAAGAAGTGACGACCGAGTTGCTCGACCTGGTCACGGGCGAGCAGGCAGTCTCCAACGATCGACGAGGTGCATCATGAGCTCACTTGCAGAGTTGCGCGAGCATGGCCAGAGCTGCTGGATGGACGATCTCACCCGGGAGATGATCGTCAATGGCGGCCTCACGAGACGGGTCGTCGACGAGGGTGTGAGCGGTGTTACCTCGAACCCCTCGATTTTCGCCAAGGCCATGGAGTTGGGCGACGGCTACGATGGCGACATCGCTCTTGCAGCGACTCACGGAGAAACGCCGCAGGAGATCTATGAAGACCTGATCACGACGGACGTGCGCAGCGCGTGCGATGTCTTGAGACCTGTGTACGACAAGACGCATGGGACCGACGGGTTCGCGAGCCTCGAAGTCTCCCCGCATCTCGCGTACGACAGTGAAGGGTCGATGGAGGAGGCGCGGCGGCTTTGGAAGCGGGTGGACAGGCCCAATCTCTTCATCAAGATACCGGGGACCGCAGCCGCCGTCCCGGCCATCGAGCAGCTCCTCTTCGAAGGGATCAATATCAACATCACGCTGCTCTTCTCGGTCGCGCACTACGAAGCGGTCGCCGAAGCCTATGTCAGGGCGCTCGAGCGCCGCGCGGCAGCCGGCCGGCCGCTCGAAAGCGTAGCTTCGGTCGCGAGCTTCTTCCTGAGCCGTATCGACGTCCTCGTCGATGAGTTGCTCGAGCAGCGGATCGTGCGGGGCAGGCCGGCAAAGAATCCTGACCCCAAGGCACTTCTTGGCAAAGCCGCGATAGCCAATGCGAAGCTCGCTTACCGGCAGCTGCGACAACTGCTGGCGAGCCCTCGCTGGAAAGTACTCGCCGAGAAGGGCGCAGGTGTGCAACGCCTGCTGTGGGCGAGCACCAGCACCAAAAACCCGAGCTACCCCGACCTCATGTATGTCGAGCCGCTCATCGGCCCCTACACGATCAACACCATGCCGGAGAAGACGATCGCAGCTCTCGAAGATCATGGCCGCATCGCGGACGACACCATCGAGCGCGACGTCGGCGAGGCAGAGCAGGTCATGGCGGATTTTCAGCGCCTCGGTATCTCTTTCGATCAGGTCACCGCGCAGCTCGAGAGCGATGGTGTCCACAAGTTCATCGAGGCGTTCGATGCGATCTCGAGAGAGCTCGCCGGCCGCGGCGAGCATGCGCTGGCCCGCTTGTGGGGTGCGGAGGAGAGAAAGCGGCTCGAAGCCATCGCGCTCGAGCTGCGGCGGTTGGTCATCCGGATGACGACCGAAGCAGGCTCGGGCCATCCGACCTCCTGCCTTTCCTGCGCCGATGTCGTGGCGGCGCTCTTCTTTTCCGAGATGCGCTGGGACCCGAAGGATCCGCCCGCACGCAATGTGGACCAGTTGGTGCTCTCGAAGGGGCAGGCGGCGCCCATCCTCTGGGCAGCGCTGTCGGAGGCCGGCGCGATCTCCGAGGATCCCCTGACTCTACGGCGGATCGACAGCAGCCTGGAGGGACACCCGACGCCACGAAATCCCTGGGTGCGAGTGGCCACAGGCTCCCTGGGACAGGGTCTCTCGGCAGCCAACGGCATGGCGCTGGCCAATCGGCTGGACGGCATCGAGGCGCGATTATTCTGTCTCCTCGGGGATGGCGAGTGCTCTGAAGGGTCGGTGTGGGGAGCCGCGCAGTTCGCCGCGTTGCAGCGCCTCACCAACGTGACCGTGATCGTGGATGCGAACGGGCGCAGCGGACCCGCCTCTGACGGGCACGACTCCGGAGTGTTGGCGCGACGCTTCCGGGCGCTCGGCTGGCGGACCATGGAGATTGACGGGCACGACATGGCCGCGATCCTCGAGGCTCTGAGGGCTACACGCGAGGGAGGGCCCAATGCCATCGTCGCGCGCACCGTAAAGGGCAAAGGGGTGTCGTTTCTCGAAGGAGCCGAAGGCTGGCACGGCAAGGCACTGAGCCGCGAGCAGTTGACACAGGCTCTGGCGGAGCTCGGGGAGTCGGGCGCCACGCAGGCCGTCGAAGCGCGCCGTAAGGGGCAGCTCCCCGTGGTAAAGCCCCGCAGGGCGCTCGAAATCAAGCCCGAGTACCAGTTGGGCGTGAAGGTCGCCACCCGGCAGGCGTTCGGCGCGGCGTTGCGCAAACTCGGGCAGCAGGAGCCTGCGATTCTGGCGCTCGATGGCGATGCGGAGAACTCGACCGGCCTGCAGGAGTTCGCGCAGCAGTGCCCCGAGCGTTTCTTCGAGGGGTTCATTACCGAGCAGAACATGATCGGAACCGCGCTCGGGCTTGCGGTCAGCGGCAAGATCCCGTACGCGGCGACCTTCGCCTGCTTTCTCACGCGAGCCTATGATTTCATTCGCATGGCGCAATACTCGAGGCCTCGCCATCTCATTCTCTGCGGCAGTCATTGCGGCGTCTCGATCGGCGAGGATGGACCCTCGCGGATGGGGCTCGAGGACATCGCGATGTTCCGGGCGCTGATCGAGAGCACGATCCTTTATCCGGCCGACGCGGTGAGCGCGGAGCAGTTGACCAGAGAAGCCTTGAGGGCAAATGGTGTCGTGTACATCCGCAGCACTCGTCCGGAGATGCCGGTGATCTATCCGAACGAAGAGGCGTTTGCTCTCGGCGGCAGCAAGGTCCTGCGGCGGTCAGACTACGATCGCCTTACGATCGTGGGCGCGGGTATTACCGTGCACGAGGCAATGACTGCCTACGAGAGCCTGAAACGAAACGGCATCACGGTGCGGGTCATCGATGCCTACTCGGTGAGGCCCCTCGATGCCGAGACGCTCACCACGGCCGCGAGGGAAACGGGAGCCCTCATCGTGGTCGAGGATCACGCGTTGGGCGGCGGTCTCGGTGATGCCGTGGGCGCGGCGATCGGAAGTCTGGCGCCGGTGCATCGCCTGGCGGTGACACGCATTCCCAGGTCCGGGACGGGCGAGGAGCTGCTCGAGTACTGCGGCATCTCGCACCGATCGATCGAGCGAAAGGTGCGCGAGCTCCTCGCGGCGTCCGCTCGGTGATCCGATCGCGGTAGCCTGTAGGGGCGCATGCTTATTTCATTGAACACAGATCCGGCGCAAGGTCCGAGGTAGATGATCGGTTCCGAGAACCTGTGCCGACACCAGTAAGAAAGATAACTCCCGCCGATGCGATCGGTGAGAAAGTCATCGATATGGCTGCGGCGAGAGCACGACATCCACGCCGACGCGAGCCGCGGGCCGGCATCGATTGCTCCATCAGAGCATTCTCGTTCGGCGGAAATCGCGAGACCCGCGGGCTCATGCCTCGAATACTCGAGGCCGCGTCGACTCTCGCACGACTCTGGCGATGAGCGGCCGGTGGATCGTCAGGCCGCGAGCAGTGCCCGCATGAGTGTCAGAAGTTGATCCGCCTGGACCGGCTTGCTGGCGGTCCGCAGGAAAGGGTCGCGAGGCAGCTCCCTCAAAGCTGTCGAGGTATCGCCCGTGATGAGCACGGCTTTCAGGCGTGCGCCGAGCGATTCGCGCAGTGCAGCGATGACCGCCGTACCCGTTTCCCCGTTCGCCAAGTGATAGTCGGTCACGAGCAGATCGATTGCATTGCCGCGGTGCGCATGTTCGAGTGCCTGCGCCAGCGTTGCAACACCCGTTACGTGATAGCCTTCCACGGTCAGAAGCAGAGACGTAGCGTCACGAACGCCTTTGTCATCTTCGACGAGCAACACGCGGAGCGAGCCGATGGACGGCTGACTGAAGCCGGGCTCGGGCGCTGCTTTGCGTGGACGAACGACGCTGGCGGCACTGGCGGGCACGGTGAGTGAGAATACGGATCCCTTTCCAATCTCGGAGCTCACGTCCAGCCGCAGCTCGAGGAGCTCGACGATCCTCTGCACGATGGTCAATCCGAGCCCGTAGCCTTCCCGCGAGCTGTTGGTCGGCACGCCAACCTGGTAGAACTCTTCGTAAATGTGCTGAATCTGCTCGGCCGGAATGCCGATGCCGGTATCGAGAACTTCGAGGCGCAACGTCGTGTCGGCGGACGCCACGCACCGAAGCGATATGAGTCCTCGCTTCGTGTACTTGATCGCATTCGAGACGAGGTTTCTCAGGAGCTGCTCGATCAGGGACGGATCGCTGTGGGCGCATTCCTCGCCGGCGCTGACTTGGAGCTGAAGCCCCTTGCTGGCGGCGGTCGCGGCGAACTCGCGGCGGAGCTCCTCGAAAACGGCAGCTACCGCAAAATCAGTCGGGCGCGGCTGGATGGCGCCCGATTCGAGCTTGCTGATGTCGAGCAGGGCGTTCAGAAGGCGCGACATCGCGGCGATCGTCACGCTCTGCTGCGCGATGACTTCCGCCGCGGTCTCGCTCGTCGGGAGCCGTCGCAACGAGCCGTTGAGGAGCTCGAGCGTCTGCAGCGGTTGACGCAGGTCGTGGCTCGCCGTCGCGAGGAAGCGGGTCTTGCTCTGGTTGGCGCGATCCGCCAGCTCGCGCGCTCGCTCGGCGGCATCGCGCGCCTGGACGAGCTGAGATTCGATGCGTTTGCGAGCCGTTACGTCCCGAATCGCGGCGGCGACGAACGAGCCCTGCTCGTCCTGGATCGGGCTCAAGCTGACCTCGATAGGGAACTCCGAGCCGTCCTTGCGTCGCCCGAAGAGTTCCTGGCCCGCTCCGATCGCTCGATCCCGCATGCTGTTCCGATAGCGCCTGCGATAGTCGGCATGATGCGTTCCAAAGCGCTCCGGCACGAGGAGATCGACAGATTGGCCCACGATCTCATCATGCGCATATCCGAACAACGTTGTGACCTGGAGACTGGCATACCGGATCGCCCCCGCCGCATCGACGATCAGCATCGCGTCCGGGGCCGCATTCAAGGCGTTGCGAGCGAGCTCGGCAGAGGTGAGCAGCATGGCCCGGTCGAGTGTCCTGGCTTTTGCGTCAAAATAAGCCGTTACGGGAATAGAGGTCAAGACTGACCACCTCGAGGCATTTGCACCGCCTTCATCAGGCATACCGGCGACCACCGACCCTGCGGAAGCTTCGTATCGAGGCGTCGGAAAGGAAGCACGAAGCTTGGCGGGGGTAATTGAGTTGAAAGCTTTGCGGCATCGTCCGGTAGGGTGTTAATGTCAGAAATCAACGGTTTGGACTCACGCGAAACGGCTGTTGAGACGCCGACAAGGCTCTGCTGTGTGACCCACAGACTTCAGGCGGCCAGGATCAGGATCGGACGCGCTCCGCGGCACTCAAGTCATATCAGCCAATCTCTCGCTTATCCGTTGCAATTCAGAAACACCCGAATACCGCGATCGCAGATGGGTCTCTAGGAACGATCAGAGGCCTTAAGAGCAGCCTGCAAGCGCGATCGTAACGCGCGGTCGAAACCGCGCAGTCCGACGAGCCTGCCTGCAGCGAGAGCCCGTTTCAGGTCCGCGCAATTTTTCACCCGCAGCCTGGCCACGAGAGTCCGAACGCGCTCAGAGTCCATACCAGGCAGTCTCCGCAGCTCACCCATTTCGTCGCGGGTGCGCGCAGTTTCCGCCTTACGCTTGCTCATGACGTGATCAGGAATACCCTACTGCCCGAAGCCATGGCTACGCGCCGCGCGACGGCTTTCTGACCCTGATTTTGTTCAAGATGTCTTGCACGCCGGGACACGCATCCGCCAGGTTCTCGATAGCATGTTTCATCCAGCGTACAGGCACGGAGCCATCCAACTGAACCTTGGCTCCGCTGACCTCGACCGTGACCTCACTCGAGTCGATATGGCCGGTCCGCGTGAGCTGATCGCAGATATCCTCCCGCATCCTTTGATCGGTGCGCTGATAACCCTTCGGCCCCGGGGGGTACTTGCTTACGGATTTCGAGCCTTCATCGAGCCCTTCTCCATAAAGATCGTAGGCGTACTCCCTCTCGAGTTCGGTCGGAATTTCGGGGGCGTCGTCTCCATATCCGTAATAGCCACCCGTGAAACCCGGGCCGCTCTCGTATCCCGGTACACCCGTTCCGAAATACCGCGGCTCGCGGCCGTAGGTGAACGGACGCCGCCCGAAGAGTTCCTGGCTCGAGACCTCCCGACGTCGGCGTAAGGGCGGAGCGCTGGCGGGGATCGAGCCGGTTGCGAGACTGCGAGAACTCTTCGCTTCCACAGTTGCTCGTGACGCACTGACCCGGCGCTCGTTGAATTTGCGCTTGCGGTGGTGCATGGGACTACTCCTGGTGAGGTTGACCAGATGGTGCTGGAAATGGCATGGCAGGCGCGTCCGTATAATTACGTACGGCAGCGCGCCAGCTGGGCAGCATGACGCGAGCTCATGCACGGCCGGCCGAGCGGGCGGTGACAAGCCGAACATGCCGAGAACATCCGCATTCGTACGGATGGCGCCGCTGGCGGGCACGAGCGGTAGCCGCGCTACTGGCCGATTCTGGCCGGGATGATGCTCGCATACCTGGCGCTGACGCATCTCATGAAAGTCTGGTATCAGCGGCGGTTGGCGCGACTGAATGATGATGCGCATGTATGTAGTTTCACGTATTTCGAATGAGCTTCGGCTGACGCAGCATCACCGTGACGCAAGTGATCCGTACCGAGTGCGTACGCATCATCGGAGCTATCAAAGGCATCCTCAGATGAGAGCTGACATCGACATCGAGCGACGTGAAAGCCGAGCTCAAGTGGTCAGCGACCGACCGTCATCGCATGGCATCGGCTCAGGAGGCGAATCGAGAGGCGAGATATTGATTTGTGATAATGCGACTCGTATGCGCGACTACGATCCACGTGGTCGGGCGTCAAGGTAGAAAGAGGAGGTTCTTCTATGAGCACATCTCCATCCACACCATCATTCGACGGAGAAGACGCGATGCTCGATCAACTCAGCAGGCGAAACGCCCAGAGCAAGGCCGCACCAGCGCGCGGGAGCGATCTCGGGCAGCGGCACGCGATGATCGCGGAAGCCGCGTACTATTGCGCAGAGCGGCGCGGATTCGCCGCCGGCCATGAGCTGGAGGATTGGGTTCAGGCAGAGGCTCAGATCGCGCGATCTGGCCAGACGAAATCCAAAGCCGCTGATTCTCGGGCTGCAGGGCCACGTTGACGTTGCGGCTCGCGTGGGAAGGTCCGGGAGTCCTCAGGTGTGAGCGAGAACAGAAAGCCGGAACGCGATCCTGATCCGCTCGAAGCATTGCACACAGGATACGTGCGGCATCTGAGCTTCGACTCCGTCCTCGACCCCGTGCAAGCGAGCGATCGCGAGCGCTTCGCGGCGCTCGCCCGCTCGATTCGGGACAGTCTGGCGGCGCGATGGCTCGCCACGGAGCGCGCCTACGCGCGCACGAACCCCAAGCGGGTCTACTATCTCTCACTCGAGTATCTACCGGGCCGCTCTCTCGGGAGCCATATCTCGAGCCTGGGCCTCGGGCGGGAGGTGGATGCGCTCATCGCCCGCGAAGGACTCGATCTCGAGAAGCTGGTCGAGGAGGAGCCGGAAGCTGCGCTCGGCAACGGAGGGCTCGGACGGCTCGCGGCATGCTTCATGGACTCTCTCGCCACGCTCGGCATCCCGGCGATGGGTTACGGTCTGCGCTACGAGTACGGCGTCTTCCGGCAGGAGATCGTGGAGGGCCGCCAGGTCGAGCGGCCCGACAACTGGCTGCTCCACCCCGATCCCTGGGAGGTGGCTCGATACCGGGAAGCCGTCACGGCGCGCATACACTGCGCTTACGATTTCGAGCTGAGCGTTGCGACTCCGGCCGCGCATCGGCCTGCGACCCTCCGAGGGATCCCGCACGACCGTCCCGTGGTGGGTTACGGTGGCTGCACCATCAACACCTTGCGCCTCTGGAAGGCCACCTCACCGGATTATTTCGACCTCGATGAGTTCAATCACGGCGATTTCTTCGGCGCCGTCCACGACAAGCTTCTCGCCGCGAACATCACCCGCGTGCTCTATCCGAGCGACTCGACATCAGCCGGCCACAACCTTAGATTCCTGCAGGAGTATTTCCTGGTCGCCTGCTCTCTCGCCGATATCGTGCGTCGATTCCGGCGGTCGGGCCGGGATTGGAGCACGCTTCCCGAGAAGGTGGCCATTCAACTGAATGACACCCATCCGGCGCTCGCGGTCGCCGAGCTCATGCGGATTCTCCTCGACGAGGCGCGCCTCGGGTGGGAGGAGTCCTGGGACATCACTCAGCGCACGCTTGCCTACACGAATCACACGCTTCTCCCCGAAGCGCTCGAGCGGTGGCCGGTTCCGCTCTTCGAGATGGCGCTGCCGCGGCATCTCGAAATCATTTACGAGATCAATCGCCGCTTCCTGGATGAGGTCCGGCGGCGCTACCCGGGCGATGAGGGGCGCGTGCCGCGCGTGAGCGTCATCGAGGAGGGCGCCGTCAAGCAGGTGCGGATGGCGAACCTTGCGATTGTCGGATCGCACAGCACGAATGGCGTCTCGGTCATTCACACCACGCTTTTGCGCCACCGCACGGTGCGAGACCTTGCCGAGCTCTATCCGCAGCGCTTTCGCAATGTTACCAACGGCATTTCGCAGCGTCGATGGCTGCTCGGAGCCAACCCTGCGCTCGCGACGCTGATTACGGAAGGGATCGGAGACGGCTGGATGACGGATGCGAGCAAGCTCGCCCTCCTGCGACCGCTCGCGCAGGATGCGGCCTTCCGTGATCGATTCCTCGCAGCCAAGCGCGCGGCCAAGGAACGCTTCTGCACCTGGGCGAAGCTGGCTCTCGGCGAGACGATCGATCCGGCGACGATCTTCGATACGCAGGCGAAACGGATCCACGAGTACAAGCGCTCGCTGCTCAACGTGCTGCACATCATCATCCTGTACAACCGCCTGCGCGATGGCGGCGCGACCTTCCCGCCGCGGACGTTCCTCTTCGCCGGCAAGGCCGCGCCTTCGTATCTGGTCGCAAAGCTGATCATCCTCCTCATCAACCGGGTCGGCGAAGTGATCGAGCGCGATCCGGCGGTGCGCGGCCGGCTCAAAGTCCTCTTCCTGCCCGATTACGGCGTGACCCTCGCAGAGCGGCTGATTCCCGCTGCTGATGTGTCCGAGCAACTCTCGACAGCCGGGTTCGAGGCGAGCGGCACGGGCAACATGAAGCTCATGATGAACGGTGCGCTGACGATCGGCACGCGCGATGGGGCGAACCTGGAGATCGCCCAGGCCGCCGGAGAGGAGAATGTGTTTCTCTTTGGACTCACGGTCGAGGAGGTCGAAGGGAGCCGTGGCTGGTACGACCCCCATTGGCACGTGGCGCACGAGCCGGAGACACGTGCGGCCCTCGATCTCATCGCTGCCGATCATTTCAGCGGCGGGGAGCCTGGAGTGTTCTCGCCACTGCTCGATGCGTTGCTCAAGTTTGGCGACTATTACATGCGTCTCGCCGACGTCCGCTCATATTCCGAGGCGCAATCGAGGGTCGGAGCGCTCTACGAGGACCGTCAGGAGTGGGCGCGGCGCGCCATCGTCAACGTTGCCAGCGCCGGCATCTTCTCGAGCGACCGGGCCATCGCTCAATATGCCGCCGAGATCTGGAACGTTTCGCGCTGCACGCCGAGCGCAAAGGGCCTGAGATCCCGGCGGCCCGCCCACGAGGCGGCGGCCGGAGAAAGTCTCGCACGAGATGGCGATCGATCTGGAGGGCAGAGCGATGAGCAATTCGCCATATGAGCCGTCGTTCGACCACGGACACTTCTTGAAGCAGATGCGCGGCAGGCGCAGTCATCGGCACAACCCCGCAGCAGAGCGGTCGCGCGACCCTGCGCATCGGCATACCATGATCGCGGAGGCCGCGTACTACCGTGCCGAGAAGCGGCACTTCGAGCCCGGCCACGAGCTCGACGATTGGCTGCAGGCGGAAGCCGAGATCTGCAGCTTGCTCCACTAACGGCGGCGCTGCCTGTGCCACCAGCGCAGCAGGCCGTACGACAGGCGTACCTTCTCCCAACCGCCAGGTTGGGCCGCGCTAAGATCCACGAAGACTTGCTGAAGGCGCTCATACCGATTGTCGCTCGTGCGAAAGGCACTTAAGCAAGCGACGGGTCCCGAGTCGATCGATCCCTGCGCGCCGGGACCGGTACGGCGCCGCGCGGCCCCGTGCAGCGATAGCGCAGATAGAGCTGCTCGCGTTGCTGCTTTACGCTGATGAGGGAGAACCATGGAGCTCCCTCTGGTGAAAACTCGATACCTTGCACCAGGCCCGGACGACGGGTCTCATCCGCGCGGCCGACAGCTTGCGAGGCCAACGTCAGGAAGAGCTCGTCCACCACACCCGCGGCGAGAAAATCCCCGAACAGGCTCGGGCCACCCTCATTCAGCAGCACACGCACGCCCCGCTCCCAGAGCCCCTCGAGCATCACGTGGGGATCGATGCGACCGGCGACGGCTTCGGCAACTTGCAGCTCCACGTCCGCCAACGATTCGATTCCCGCCTCCGCCAGCCGCTTGCGTCCGGTCCCGGTCGTTACCACCAGCGCGCGGATGCCCGGCGTTCGAAACACCGCGCGGCTGAGGTCGAGCATCCCGCTGGCACTGACGATGACCGCGAGCGGATGCATACCTCGCCCGAGCGCGCGCCGGTAAGACGTGTACAGCGGCATCGCCTGCGGGCAAATATAGTCCGCCGTCCAGAGCGTGCCCGGCACAGTATCATGCAAGGTACCGGCGCCGACCATGACGGCATCGCTCGAGGCACGCAGCAGACCCATGACGAAGTGATCCACCTGATCCCCGCCGCTGATCGTTGCCCCGCCCGCGCGGCCCGGAAGCTTGTAGCTCACTACACCGTCGAGGCTCGCGACGAAGTTGGCGATCACGTGGGGTCTGTTCCGGGGCGGTGGGATTGCCCCGACTGTTTCGTCGCCGGCCGAGTCCACCCAACTCAGGTCCCCGTCATAAAGCGCGTGCAGCTCCGGGGTCAGCACGGACGGCGAATCGGTCGCCGTGTGGTCGAGTAGCGTGTGCAAGCGATCCATACCCGGCTCGTTCATGACACCTCCACCGTTCTCAGCTTGGTCGCGGACCACTTCGGTCTCATCCTACATGGAACGCCGTGAGCCGGATGAGGGCGATGAGTGGGGCGGGGTAGATCCCGAGCCAGATGAGCGCGATCGTGAGGATGGCGAGCGCGGGGTAGGCAGCCCACGCGAGCGCACCGTGGCGGGGCCTCGTGGAGGTCAGTGCCGGCGCCGCCATGACGACGATGATGCGTAAATAGTAGAAGAGCCCGATGACACTGCCGACCACCAAAGTGAAAACGGCCGGCCACATCCGCGCACCGATTCCCGCTTCGACGGCATAGAACTTTGCCATGAACCCCACCGTGAGCGGAATCCCCGCGAGGGCCAGGAGCATCGCCGTGAGCAGGCCGCCCAACCAGGGATTTCGCCACAAGAGGCTCCGGTAATCCTCGAGCGCATCGAGGTCCGCCTCGGCGCCGGATTCCGACAGGACCGTCACGATCGCGAAGGCCCCGAGCGTCATTACGAAGTACGCCACGAGGTAGTACGTCACCGCTTCGATCGCCACGGCCCCTCCGGCCAGCAAGGCGACCAGGAGATACCCGAGGTGCGCGATCGAGGAGTAGGCGAGGATGCGCTTGATATTGCTCTGCAACAGAGCCAGGAGGTTCCCCGCGAGTATGGAGGCGATGGCGATGACGTTGATCATCATCAGAGCCGATGGGAATGCATAGGCGTCGGAGGCGAGATAGTAGCGAAGGAGGAGGGCGAACATGGCCCCCTTGGAGACGACCGCGATGAAGCCGGTGACCGGCGCCGGCGCGCCTTCATATACATCCGGTGCCCAGAGGTGAAACGGGACCAGGGACAGCTTGAAACCGATCCCGGCCGCGATCATGGCGAGGCCCGTGAGCCAATAGATATCGGGCGTCGTCCCGCCCACCGCCCGCAGCAGAGCCACCATCCGGCCGAAGGACAGCGTGCCGACGCGCGCATAGATCAGTGCCATGCCGAAGAGCAGGATTGCCGAGGAGACCCCGGCCAGAATGAGGTATTTGATGCCGGCCTCGACCGGGCGGGTTCGGTCCCGTGGATAGGCGATGAGGCCGAGAAGCGAGATGCTCAGCGTCTCCAGGCCGATGAAGAAGGAGGCGAAATGATTGCTCGCCACCAACGCCATCGCGCCGAGGGTCGCGAAGAGGAGGAGGAGATAATACTCGTCCTGGCGCTCGCGACGCCTCGCGAGGTATCCGTAGGAGAGAAGGATGACCGCGGCCGTCGTCGCGAGGATCAGTCCTGAGTAGAAGAGCGCGTAGCCGTCAATCAGGAATAATGGTGTCACCTGCCGAGGGGCGACATTGCCGGCAACCCCGATCGAGGCGAGCGACAGCAGCGTGCCGGCGAGCGCGAGACCGAAGGTGAGGCCGTGCCGGCGATGAAAGGCGATCGCCAGGAGACCCACGATGGCCGTGCCCATGAGGATCAGGAAAGGGAGGATGGCGAGGAAGTCCGCGGGCTTCATCGAGTAAGTGCTCGGAGTGGACGGGTCACAGAGGCGATCCGCTGCACATTGTCGAGACCCGAACGGGCGGTATCGAACACGGGCTGCGGGTTGAACCCGAGCCACACCAGCGCCGCCAGCATGACCGCCATGATCGTCATGTGACGCGCGGAGAAATCGGGGACCACCCGGAGGCCCGCCCGCGGCTCGCCGTGGAAGGCGCGCTGCACGAGCGCGAGGGCGTAAATCACGGCGGTCACGAGCCCCACGGTCGCCGCGGCGGCGAAAGCCGGATGTCTGGTGAAGGTGCCGAGCAGGATCAGGAACTCGCCCACGAAGTTGCCGAGGCCCGGGAGTCCCAAGGAGGCGATGGCGAGGAAGAGGCCGATCGCGGCGAGCCGGGGCACCCGTGTCCACAATCCGCCCATCTGCCGCAAGTCGCGGGTATGCAGCCGCTCCTGCAGCGCGCCCACCAGGATGAACAGAGCACCGGTGCTCAAGCCGTGCGCCAGCATCTGTACGACCGCGCCCTGGAGCGCGAGCGCGTTCCACGCGTAGATACCGAGGAGGACGAAGCCGAGATGGCTGACACTCGTGTAGGCGACGAGGCGCTTCATGTCGTGCTGGGCGAAGGCGAGCACGGCCCCGTAGAGGATGCCGACGATTCCGAGGGTCATGGCAACCGGTGCGAAATCGTATGAGGCGGTGGGAAAGAGCGGAATCGCGAACCGCAGCATGCCGTAAGCGCCCGTCTTGAGGAGCACGCCCGCGAGAATGACGCTGCCGGCGGTCGGGGCCTCGGTATGCGCATCCGGCAGCCAGGTGTGAAGTGGCACCGCCGGCAGCTTCACGGCGAACGCGACGAAGAAGCCGAGCATGAGCCACATCTCGATCGAGGGATCGAGCCGCGTGTGCGACAAGGCGAAATAGTCGAAGGTCAGGGCCCCGGTCTGCCGGTAATGAATGAAGTAGAGCGCCAGGATGGCGACGAACATCAAAAGGCCGCTGCCCTGGGTGAAGAGGAAGAACTTGATCGCCGCATAGACCCGCCGCTCATGCCCCCAGACCGCGATGAGGAAATACATCGGGAAGAGCATCAGCTCCCAAAAGAAGAAAAAGAGGAAGAGGTCGAGCGCGAGGAAGACGCCGACGGTCCCTGCGATCGTCCACAAGAGGTTCAAATGAAAGAACCCCACCCGCTCGGTGATCTCGCTCCACGAGGCGGCGACGGCCATGATGCCGAGCACCAGGGTGAGAAGGATGAGCAGCAGGCTCAAGCCATCGAGCCCGAGATGAAACCGGATGCCGAGCGTCGGCATCCAGGGCAGGTCGAGGTCGGCGATCCAGGCTCCATGCCCGGTGAGGTCGAGCGCGCCATGGTGCTGCGCCCAGAGCGTCAGCACGAGCGCAAGATCGACCGTCAACACGAAGAGCGCAATCCAGCGAGACGCGTTCGGACTGCGAGCCGCGGCGAGCCAGGCGACGGGTCCGCCGATCAGAAGGACGAGAAAGATCCAGAGCAGCAGCATCACGCAAACACCGCGACCAGGATGAGCGTTGCCGAGCCGAATGCTACGGCCGCGGCGTACCAGCGCACGCGGCCGGTCTCCGAGCGGCTGAGCAGCCGATAGCCGGCTGCGCTCATTCGAGCGAGGCCTGTGTAGAAGCCGTCGATGAAATCCGACCGATTGATGCGGGCGATCCACAGGAAAGGTCGCGTGAGGGTGCGGTCGTAAAGCCGGTCGAAGCCCCAGCCGGCGGCCCAGAACCGCTGCAGCGCCACGCTGACGGGCGACTCTATCATCCGCGCAACGACGCGCGGCCGTGGCACGAAGACGACATACGCAATCGCGACTCCAAGCAGCGCGAGGAAACCTGCGATGCCGGAGAACTCGCCCTCGAGGCCCGGTGCGACGCTCGCCGATTGCAAGGAGAGTGAGGCGGGCAGCGCTTTCGCGAGCAGGCTGGAGAAGGCGGGAACGCCACCGAGATAGGCGGGAATCTCGACGAAGCCGCCCGTCAGAGCGAGGAACGAGAGGACAACGAGCGGTATGGCGATCCGCAGGCCGATTTGCCCCTGCGGCTCCGTCCTTACCTTCCCGAAGAACACCACGAACACGGCGCGGAAAATGTAGATGGAGGTGAGCAGCGCGCCCAAGGTACCCGCTGCCCAGAGCCATGGCCCGGCCGGCACGCTCTTCCAGACATCCCAGAGAATGAGATCCTTGCTGTAGAAGCCAGCATCGATGAAGGGCAACGCTGCGAGCGCAACACTGCCGATCAGAAAGCTCCAGAATGCCAGCGGCAAGCGCCGCCGCAAGCCGCCCATCCTGAAGATGTCGTGCTCCTCGCCGAGGCGTTGGATGACGACACCCGCCGCAAGGAAGAGTAGCGCCTTGAAGAAGGCGTGGGTCATGAAGTGAAAGATCGCCGCCGACCACGCCCCGACGCCGAGCGCGAGGAACATGTAGCCGATCTGGCTGATGGTCGAGTAGGCGAGAATCCGCTTGAGATCGACCTGATTGAGCGCGCTGAACGAGGCAAGAAGGAGAGTCAGTGCGCCGATCACCGCGACGGCCGTCTGTACCGGCGGCGCCAGCTGATAAAGCACGTGCGTGCGCGCGATCAGATACACGCCCGCGGTCACCATGGTCGCGGCATGGATCAATGCACTGACCGGCGTGGGGCCGGCCATCGCGTCGGGGAGCCATGTCTGTAGCGGCAGTTGTGCGGACTTGCCGAGCGCGCCGCCCAAGAGCAGCGCAGCAGCGGCGATGGGAAGTGTGGACCCGACCGGCCAGGTAGCCATGGCGCGCTCCATGAGCGGTTGGATCTCGAGCGTGCCCAGATGGTTGAAGAGCAGGAAGAGGCCGATCGCCATGGCCGTGTCACCAGCGCG
Organism: Steroidobacteraceae bacterium; assembly: GCA_036278795.1. GTDB lineage: Bacteria > Pseudomonadota > Gammaproteobacteria > Steroidobacterales > Steroidobacteraceae > 13-2-20CM-66-19. The sequence goes on from DASUKK010000021.1 coordinate 230,626, forward strand.
GGTGACGACGAACGCCTTGCGCGCCGCGAGCCCGTTGGCGGGGTCCCGATACCAGAAGCCGATCAGGAGATAGCTGCAGAGCCCGACCCCCTCCCAGCCGAGATAGAGGAGGAGCAGGTTATCCGCGAGGACGAGCACCAGCATCGAGGCGACGAACAGGTTCATGTAGGCGAAATACCGGCTGTAGCCCTCATCGTCCGCCATGAATTCCGCCGAATAGAGGTGAATGACGAAGCTCACGAAGGTGACGACGAGCATCATCACGAGCGAGAGGGCATCGAGATAGAAGCCGACGTCGGGCGTGAAGCCACCGACGTCGATCCAGCGCCAGACGACCTGCGTGTAGGCTTGCGGAGCCCGAAGGAATTGCGCTGCCACGATCCATGCGAGCAGAGTCGATATGCCGACGGAGCCCACTCCTATGATCGCGATCCATCGCCTCGGAAACGCTCCCGCGCTCACCAGCAGAAGAGCGAATCCGGCGAGCGGCAGCGCGGGAACGAGCGCGAGAAGCGCGTGCATATCAGCCCCGCATCCTGCTCGCGGCATCGGCATCCACCGTCGCGATCCGATGATAGAGCAGAAGGATGAGAGCCAACCCGACGCAGACCTCGGCCGCGGCGAGAGTCAGGATCAGGATGAACATGATCTGGCCGTCGGCCTGGCCCCACCGGGAGCCTGCGACGATGAAGGCGAGACCTGCGGCGTTCAGCATGATCTCGATCGACATCAGCATGAAGATCAGGTTGCGGCGGACGAGGACGCCCACCGTGCCGAGCGCAAAGAGCACGGCAGCCAGCAGGAGTCCCTGCTGCATGGGGACGATGCTCATGGTGTAGCGACCGCCTTGCGCTCCGTCGCCGTTTCCCCGGACTCCAGCACCTCCGCCTTCGTGGCCACACGCCCCAAGTGGTAGGCGCCGACCAGTCCGGCGAGGAGGAGGACGGAGGCGAGCTCCACCACGAGCAGGTAAGGCCCGAAGAAGAGCGCTCCGACTGTGCGGGGCGTCACCGTAACACTCGCCGACGTGACCTGAGGGTCCCGCCAGAGCATGTAGATGAGCTCACCGAGAAGCACCGCTGCGAGTATGGCCGGCCCAATCCAGGTCTTCGGCGCCAGCCATTGCCGCTCCTGCCTGGCCGCGGCCTCCCCCAGATTGAGCATCATTACGACGAACACCAGGAGCACCATGATGGCGCCGGCGTAGACGATGGCTTCCAGTGCGGCCGCGAAAGGAGCGCCAAGAACGTAGAAGACGATCGCGGCGGCGAGAAGCGAGACGACGAGACTCAAGAGGGCATGGACGGCGTTGGCCGCGATGATGACCATGAAAGTCGCAAGGACGGCCACCACCGCCGCGATGTAGAAGGCTACGGTCATGGCATGAGTCCGCGCAGGTCGAAGGGCGCTTCCTCGTGCGCCGATTCTCCCTTGTCCTTGCCTCGGACGGCCTTGCCGGCGACACGGTAGAAGTTGTACCCCGGATACTTGCCGGTGCCGCTGATGAGCAGATCCTCCTTCTCGTAGACGAGGCTCGGCCGCTCGTACTCGCTCATCTCGAAATCCGGTGTCAGCTGGATGGCGTAGGTGGGACAGGCCTCCTCGCACCAGCCGCAGAAGATGCAACGGGAGAAGTTGATGCGAAAGAACTCCGGATACCAACGGCCGCTCTCGTCCTGTGTCTTGTGAAGCGAGATGCAGTCGACGGGACAGGCGACCGCGCAGAGGTAGCAGGCGACGCAGCGCTCCTGCCCGTCGGGATCGCGCGAGAGGATGATGCGGCCGCGAAAGCGCGGCGCAAGATAAGGCTTCTCCTCCGGGTACTGGATGGTCTCCCGGCGGCGAAAGAGGTGGAGGAAGATGTACCAGAGCGTGCGCAGTTGACTGAGCATAGTAGGGTCATCTCCATGTCAAGCGGCCAGAAGGACGCCGCCGGTGGCCACGACGTTGAGCAGCACGATCGGCAACATCGCCTTCCAGCCGAACCCCATCAGCTGGTCGTAACGCGGCCGCGGAAGCGCGGCGCGCAGCAGAATGAAGAAAGCGACGAAGAAGCCCGTCTTCAGGAGAAACCATACGATCGGCGGCAGCACCGGGCCCAGCCACCCGCCAAGAAAGAGGGTCGTGATCATTGCCGAAATGAGGACGATCCCGACGTACTCGCCGACGAAGAACATGCCGAACTTGAGGCTCGAATATTCGGTGTGAAAGCCGGCGACGAGCTCGCTTTCCGCCTCCGGCAGGTCGAAGGGCAGGCGATGGGTCTCGGCGATTCCCGCGATGAGGAAGGTGACGAAGCCGACGAACTGCGGCCCGATGTACCAGAGGCCGCGCTGCGCCTCGACGATCGAGCGCAGATCGAACGAGCGGGCTTCCAGCACGACGCCGATGAATGAGAGTCCCATGAAGACTTCATAGCTCAGCATCTGTGCCGCGGCGCGCAGGCTCCCGAGGAGCGAGTACTTGTCGTTCGAGGCCCAGCCGGCGAGCACCGCGCTGTAGACGGAGAGCGCCGTCATCGCAAGGAAGAAGAGGATCCCGATCCCGTCGAGATCGGTGACGCCGATGCCGGGGGCGATGGGGATCACCGCAAAGGCGAGCAGAGTCGTCGCCATGACGATCGCCGGCGCGAGTACGTAGACCAATCGGTCGGCGAAGGGCGGGACCCAGTCCTCCTTGAAGAGGAGCTTGATGACGTCAGCGAGGACCTGCAGGACACCGAAGGGACCTACTCGGTTCGGCCCGTAGCGATCCTGCCAGAGGCCGAGCAGTCGCCGCTCGATCCAGGTCAGCACGGCCGAGAGCGCGACCAGGACGATCAGGATTCCAAACACATTGGCGATGCCGCGCGCGAGCTCACTCACGAGGCACCGCCTCGATCGCTCCCCACGCGGGCAAGGCGAATGCGGCCGTATCCGCGCCGCCGAACAGGCCGGCGACTCCGGTCGGGAGCCCCTGCAGCGTCCGCGCGCGCAGAAGGAGCGCGGTGCCCGGCAACCTGACTTCAACGAGGCCACCGTCCCTGGCACCGAGGCGCGCCGCATCCTGCGCAGAGAGTGCCACGTATGGCGAAGGAACCCGCTCCGCAATGGCAGGCGCGAGGCAGCTCAGCTCCTCGCTGCCGAAGATTTCATGCAGCGGCACGATCTGCCACTCGTTCGGACGCGCGCTGAAGGCCGGAGGGAACTCGGCGTAATATTTCAGCGATGCGCCCGAAGGCGGCTCGATGAGCCGTACTCCGGGATCGCCGCCACGCAGGGGGCCGGCGATCTCCTCCTGGAACTTGTTGAGCGACTGCACGGAGTTCCATGACGGCGCCCAGAAGTAGGGAATGAGCGCCGCGGGCAGCGGACCGTAATAACCCTCCATCGAGAACGAGAAGGGCGTATCGGGGTCAGCCGGCGGGGGCGGCTCGCGAACCGACTTGTCGGCGGTGACTGCCGTACGCGCACTGTAGCGATGGGGCTCGCGCCGGATCTTGCTCCCCCGCACCCTGTAGCTCGCCGGGGGCGCTGCCTCGCCGATCCGTGACAGCGCCGGAAAAGTGTGCGCGCACGCCTCGGTCACAGCGCTCACGGTCGACCACCCGCCTTCGGGCGGCTGGCCGAGCACTTCCATGAGGGCTCGCAACCATCGCCAGCTCTGCTCGATATCGTCTTCGGCAATGACGACCTGAAAGAAGCGCTGAGCGCGCCCTTCGCTGCTGACGAGGGTTCCATCCGCCTCCGCGAAGCTCGCCGCCGGCAACAGCACCTCCGCTCTGCGCGTCGTATCGCTCGAGGTGTGATCGAGAACGACGAGATGAGGCACCTGCTCAAGAGCATGCTCGAGCGCCTGCCGGCCGGCGCGCCGGTAGAGGTCGTTTTCGAGAACGATGAGCGTTTGCGCCTCGCCGCGCCCGAGGGCGGCGAACGCAGCCGAAAGCGGCTGCCCGTCCATCAAGGCGAGCCCGAGACTGTTGCACTCGGGCACGATCGGACAGAGCGCAGCGTCACGGCCGATGCTCCGTAACGCCCAGGCGACATTGGCGGCGGCCTGGATGACCGCTGCATTTGCGCAGCCGGTGCCGGTCACGATGAGCGGCCGTCGCGCCCCGCGAAGGGATGCCGCAATCTCGCGCGCGATTTCAGCCAGCGCCGGCTCCAAGCCGGGGACCTGCGCCGCGGCACGATCGATCTCGTGTGCTACGGCGAAGCCCAGCCGGGCGATATCGTCCGGAGCGCCGTGGAAGGCGCGGGCGGCCAAATCGTCGATCCGGGTCGCCGACGGTGTGGCGATGAACAGCGGGCTCCTTTGCGCGCCTGCCGCTTCCCGGACCGCCTCATCCTGCCAGCGCGGGATCTTGAGCCTGTCCGCCATCTCGAAAGATTTGCCCCGTGTCGTCTGGCGCAGACTCAACGCCAGGCGCGGAGCGGCATTGGGCACATCCTCGCCCAACACCAGGACGGCATCGGAGCTTTCAGCGTCGTGCAGGGAAGCGGCGGGTGCCGCTCCCTTGCGCAGGACCTCGAGCAGGAGGCTCATCAGGCGGTGATCGCTCTCCGATACGCCGTGGTAGAACCGATCCGGGCCGACGAGGCTGCGCAGCGCGAAGTTCGCTTCGAGCGAGGCTCGCGGTGAGCCAATACCGAGAGCTCTGCCCTCGCGTACGAGTCCCACCATGTGCTGCAGGACCTGCTCGCGCCGCACCGCTTCGCCGCGCAGCAGCGAAGCGCGCACTCTGCGGTCGCTGTTGACGAAGCCGTAGCCGAACCGGCCGCGATCGCAAAGGAAGTATCCATTGACGGCGCTGTTGTAGCGATTGAGGATGCGCCGCAACTTGCCGGAGCGCTCGTTCGCGGTGGTATTGCAGCCAAGGCCGCAGTGGACGCACACCGAGGGAGCGGCGCGCAAGTCCCATTTGCGGTTGTAGGCGGCGCTCAGTGTCTTGTCATCGAAGACTCCGGTGGGACAGACCTCCGCCAGGTTTCCGCTGAACTCGTTCTCGAGGACCCCGTCCTCGTAACGCCCGAAATAGACGTTGCGGTGAATCGCGAAAACGTTGAAGTCCCGTCCTCCGGCGTAGTCGCGATAGAACCGCACGCAGCGATAACAGGCGATGCAGCGATTCATCTCGTGCGTGAGGAACGGCCCGAGATACTGGTTGTGGAAGGTTCGTTTCTTGAAGCGGTAGCGGCGATAGACGTGGCCGGTCATCAGCGTCATGTCCTGCAGATGGCATTCGCTCCCCTCCTCGCAGACCGGGCAGTCGTGGGGATGGTTCGTCATCAGCCATTCGATGACGCTCGCGCGAAAGGCACGCGCCTCGGGATCCTCGATGGAAACGCGCGCGCCGTCGAGAGCGGCTGTCATGCATGACATGACGATCCGGCCCTTGGTGTCCTTGGGCCCGTGGAACTCCTTCACCGCGCACTGCCGGCAGGCGCCGACCGACCCCATCGCAGGATGCCAGCAGAAATAGGGCAGGTCGAAGCCGAGCGTGAGGCAGGCATGGAGGAGGTTCTGGCCGTTGGCGACCTCGTAGGATTGGCCGTCGATGTCGATCCTGGCCACCGCTACTTCCACGGGCAGCGCCGCTCGCGGATGTGGCGCTCGAAGTCGGCCTTGAAGTACTTGAGCCCGCTTTGCAACGGTTCCATTGCCCCGGGAGCCAGGGCACAGTAGGTCTTGCCCGGCCCGAGGAAGGAGGTGTGCAGGGCGAGGATCTCGAGATCCCGCTCCTCGCCTTGGCCCGCCTCGATCGCGGCCAGAAGGCGCTCCGTCCACGGTAGCCCGTCGCGGCAGGGCGTACACCAGCCACAGGACTCCTGGGCGAAGAAGTGCTCGAGATTGCGCAGCAAGCCGACGGGGCAGGTGCGATCGTCGAGGATGATCATGGTGCCCGTGCCGAGCCGGCTGCCGACCTTCTGCAGCGAGTTGAAGTCCAAGGGGATATCGAGATGCTGATCGAGCACGAAGTCGGTGGATGCGCCACCCGGCAACAGTGCCCGGAACACGAACCCATCGCGCATGCCGCCTGCATGCTCGTCGAGGATCTCGCGTGCGGTCGTGCCCATCGGCAGCTCCCAAGCGCCCGGATGCTTCACCCGGCCGCTCACGCCGAAGATCTTTGTTCCGCCATCCTCCGTGCGGCTCAAGGCTCGGAACCAGTCGGCCCCTCGGCTCACGATGTGCGGGACGTTGCAGAGCGTCTCGACGTTGTTGACCACGGTCGGTCGGCCCCAGAGGCCACTCACCTGCGGGAAGGGCGGCTTCGCCCGCGGGAGGGCTCGCCGGCCTTCGAGGCCACTCAGTAACGCCGTTTCCTCGCCGCAGATGTAGCGCCCCGCGCTGCTATGCAGGTGTAGCTCGAGATCGAAGCCCGAGCCCAGGATGTTCTTGCCGAGATAGCCTTCCGCGTGCGCCTCGCCGATCGCTCGCGTCAGCAGCTTCGCTGCGCTCGTGTACTCGGCGCGTAGAAAGATGTAGGCGACGCTCGCCTCGATAGCGAAGGCGCTGAGGATGATTCCTTCGATGAGCTGATGGGGATCGCCCTCGAGGAGGAGGCGGTCCTTGAACGTGCCCGGCTCCATCTCGTCCGCGTTGACGACCAGGTACTTGGGTCTCGGCGCGTCGGGTCCGCGCGGCACGAAGCTCCATTTCTGGCCCGTCGGGAAGCCGGCGCCGCCGCGGCCCCGAAGATGCGATTCCGTCACTTCGCGCATCACCTCATCCGGAGTCATCTCCTTGAGCGCCTTGCGAAGCGCCTCATAGCCGCCCGCACGGCGGTACTCGGCGATCCCGGGCGGCTCGCGACCCGGATGCATGTTTCGCGTGAGCGGGTGCTCTTCTGTCATGCGCCCGCTCACTCGTACCAGTCGAGGATCACATCGAGCCTCTCGGGATCCAGATCGCCGAACAGGTTGTCGCCCACCATCATGGCGGGGGCATGGTCGCAGGCTCCCAGACAGACGGTCGGCAGAAGCGTAAAGCGCCCGTCCGGAGTCGTTTCCCCGAGCTTGACGCCGAGCCCGCTCTCCAGCTTCTTGCGCAGAGCCTCGCAGCCCATGACCCAGCAGGAGACGCTGTCGCAAAGCAGGATGACCGAGCGGCCGACCGGGCGGCGAAAGATGAGGTTATAGAATGTCGCCACGCCGTCGAGCTCATCCGGCGAGAGTTCGAGCACTCGCGCAATGTCGCAAAGCGCTTCATCCGAGATCCAGCCACGCGATCGTTGGATTTCCCGCATTGCTTCGATCGAGGCGCCTTGCGGGTTCTCGTATCGCTTGGCGATGAACTTTACCGCCTGGATTTCCGCATCGCTCAACACGCCCGTTTCCTCACCGGTCCACGTCCGCCATGACGAAATCGATGCTGCCCAGGATCGCGATCAGGTCCGCGACCATGGCACCGCGGCACATCAGCGGGATCATCTGCAGGTGCGCGAAGGAGGGCGTGCGGATGCGTGTCCGATAGGACATCGTGTCGCCGTCGCTCACGAGGTAATAGCTGTTGAGTCCCTTGGTGGCCTCGACGCAGGCACTGCCCTCTCCGGGTGGGATCACCGGCCCCCAGCTCACGTTGAGAAAGTGGGTGATGAGCGTCTCGATGTCGTGCATCGTGTGCTCTTTGAGAGGCGGGGTGGTCAATGGATGCCGCGCCTTGTAGCTGCCCTCGGGCATGCCTTCGAGGCACTGGCGGATGATGCGCAGGCTCTGGCGCATCTCCTCGACCCGCACCGCGGTGCGGTCATAGCAGTCGCCGTGGGCGCCCGTCGGGATGCCGAATTCGAACTGATCGTAGCCGGAGTAGGGGCGATTCTTGCGGTGATCCCAGGCGAGCCCGCAGGCTCTCAAGCCCGGGCCCGTCGCACCCCATTCGATCGCCTCGTCGAGGCTGTAGGCGCCGACGCCCTGGGTGCGCATCCTGAAGAGCTTGTTGCGCATGACGAGCTTGTCGTACTCATCGAGGCGCTTCGGCAGATAATCGACGAAGTGCCGCACCAGCTTGTCCCATCCCTGCGGCAGATCCTGCACCACGCCGCCGATCCGAAACCACGCCGGATGCATGCGAAAGCCGCAGATTGCCTCGATGATCTCGAAGACCCGTTCGCGATCCGTGAACATGTAGAAGACCGGCGAGAGGGCGCCGACATCCTGCGCCATGGTGCCGTAGAAGACGAGGTGGCTCGCGATGCGGAAGAACTCCGCCAGCATGACGCGGATCACCTTCACCCGGTCCGGCACCTCGATGCCGGCGAGACGCTCCACCGCGAGCACGTAGGGGAGGTTGTTCATCACCCCGCCGAGGTAATCGATACGATCGGTGTAGGGAATGTAGGTGTGCCAGGACTGCCGCTCGCCCATTTTCTCGGCGCCGCGGTGGTGGTAGCCGATGTCGGGGACCGCATCGACAATCTCCTCACCATCGAGCTGCAACGCCACTCGGAACACGCCGTGCACGCTCGGGTGGTTGGGCCCGAGGTTCAAGAACATGAAGTCGGTCGACTCGCCGTGACGCTCCATGCCCCACTCCTCGGGATGAAAGCGCAGCGCCTCCTGCTCGGCTTCCTCCTTCTCCGCCGACAGCTCGAAAAGGCCGATCTCGGTCGCTCGCGCCGGATGCTCTTTGCGCAGCGGATGTCCCTTCCAGGTCGGGGGCATCAGGATGCGCCGCAAATGAGGGTGCCCGCGAAAGGTGATCCCGAACATGTCCCAGGCTTCGCGCTCGTACCAATCGCTCGCGGGCCAGAGGTCCGTCACCGACGCCAACGACGGTGTCTCCCCGAGGAGCGGAACCTTGATGCGAATGTCCTCGTCGCGCTCGTAGGAAAGCAGGTGATAGACGACGGTGAAGTCGCTCGGAGGACCGAAGCGGTGCAGGCGATGACGCTCGTCGATCGCGGTCAGGTCATAGAGCGTCCGGAAAGGGTGACCGATCTCCGTCTTCAGGTACCGGAGAACGTCTCGTACCCGCTGGGGCGCGGTCCAGAAGGTCGGGATCGCATCATGTGTCGGCTGTGCAGTGAGGGCAGTCGCGCCGAAGCGGTCGGTCAGCGCCTGGGCCAGCGGGGCAGGAGGATGCGCGGTGCGGATCTCTTGCGGCACGGCTCATACTCCATCCGGCGTTCGCAGCGTCGTGACGAGTTGTCGCTCGTGCCGCTTGAGGTCACGCTGGCTCGAGCGCGCTGCGCGCTCGATGCCCTGAGGACCCACGACCCAGCTCAAGGGCCGTCTCTCTCCGGCGATCGCCTTCTGCAGGAGGATCAGCCCCTCCAGCAGCGCGTCGGGGCGCGGTGGACAGCCGGGTACATAGACATCCACCGGCAAAAAGCTGTCGACGCCCTGGACGACACTGTAGATGTCGTACATGCCTCCGGAATTCGCACAGGAACCCATGGAGATGACCCAGCGAGGCTCGAGCATCTGGTCATAGAGGCGCTTGATCACCGGCGCCATCTTCAGGAACACCGTGCCCGAGATGACGATGAGATCCGCCTCCCGCGGCGTCGCGCGCAGCACCTCGGCGCCGAAGCGGGCGATGTCGAATTTGCTGGTGAACGCGGTCGCCATCTCGACGTAGCAGCAGGAAAGTCCGAAGTTGAAAGGCCAGAGGGAGTTTTTCTGTCCCCATGAGACGATGTCCTGAAGCCGCGTGAGGATCAGATGGCGCTTCACCGCTTCCTCGAAAGAGCCGCCGGCGCCCCCGCCCCGGGAGGGGAGCGCAGGCCTGCCGGTCGAGGCATTCAAGCGGCTTTCCTTTCATTCCGCCGCATTCTGCGTCGCGGCCGTGCCGCCCAGTCCAGTGCGCCGATCCGCCAGAGGTACACGAGCGCGGCCACCAGAATGCCGATGAAGATCAGAATCTCGATGTATCCCGGCCAGCCGACATCTCTGAAGGCGATGGCCCAGGCGAATACGTACACCGCCTCCAGATCGAAGATCACGAAGAACATGGCGATGAGATAGAACTTCGCGGAAAATCGCACGCGTGCGGAGCCGACGCTCACGATCCCCGACTCGAAAGGCTGCTCGGCGGCTCTTGCCGCGTGGCGCATGCCGAGCACATAGGAGATGCCGAGCGTCGCCGCCACGAGCACGATTACGGCTGCGAAGTACAGGACCAACGGCCAAAGTGCCAACGGCTCGGTCATGCTGGAGCTGCGATCAGGAGTGCGATGAATCGTGCGCGGGGCACGGGTTGCCGGAATGTAGTCGGGGCGGTGGCTCACGTGCATTGCGCAGGGTCATTGACCTGAATCAATGCGAATGCGCGTGCAACCGCTGAAGGTGCTGCTACCGATGTATGAGGCAGCTCGAAAATCGCGGGACTTCGGAAAGTCGCAGCCGTGGCGCGCAGATCGCCGCTCGTCAGGTGGGCTGCCGCGTCGCGCTCACTCTGTCGATGGGTACGAAGCGGCCGTTATGAGCTTGCGATTCGCAGCCGCGCAAATGAGTAGTTGCGCGCTTGGGAAGAGCGCCTGTGAGATAGGCATCATTGAAATCCGCGAGAGCGGCGAGGGCGGAGCGATCGGCGATCCGCACTCGGGGGCCGGTCATCTCGATGAGCCCATCCTCGCGCAGCCGGCGGAGCATGCGATTGACGTGAGGAATGCTGAGGCCGAGCACATCGGCGAGCTTCGTCTGGGTGAGCGGCAAATCGAACGTGCCGCCATCGCTCAGGCCGATGGCGGAGAGCCGTGTGGCCATCTCCAGCAGGAAATGGGCCAATCGCTCATAGGCGCTGCGCCAGCCGACATCCGCGAGGTGCTCGCCGAACATGGCGGTCTCACGGGCGACGGAGCAGAACATCGCGAGCGCGACCCGGGGGTGGTCGCGGAAGATGGTGGCGATGTCCGCGAAGCTGATGACGTATATGACGGCGTTGCTGAGTGCGCTCACGGAATAAAGAGCCGTCTCGAAGAAATATGCGGGGTAGCCGATGGTGTCGCCGGGAATGGAGACGTTGAGCGCCTGGCGGCGGCCGTCCACCAGGATCCGATAGCGCAACGCAAACCCCTCCGCGAGCACGAAGAGGCTGTCGTAGGCGCGGCCGTGGACGATGATGTCGCTGCCGCGCCGGACCGTGCGAGTCGTCGACCCGAGGCGCTCGAGCGCCGTTGCTTCGGTACGCGAAAAGAGAGGCTCGTTGGGGAGATGGGCGCGCAGCTTCGCGAAAAGCGCGAACTCTTTGAGATTCGAGACGGCCATCGTCCCCTCCCCCGGCGCTTGGCAACGAGAAGGTGGTCACTGTGGGCGATCGAGGCCTTCGAGTGAATACGTATTTGCCCGGATGGCCCGATGGCGCAGGTCGTTGAGCCGCGTCCAGAGTCCGACCGAATCGCGTTCCTGCTGAAGCGCGACGGTCTCGAAGCTGCACGGGCATGGGTCGAGCGCACGGTTGCGATCTACCGCCGCGCACTGGCTGATCCGAAGCACTATGCCAATGATTCCTCCTACAATCCGCGCTTCGAGCGGGCCGTACGGGAGTTCGAGGAGTGGCTCTGCGGCCAAAAGCGGCAAGGATGAGTGAGTGTCACCACCTCAACCGGGTTCGCAGCTCCGGACCCGCGACGACATGATGAGTCGATTGCGGGCGCACCGGGGTCCGGAATCCCGGCGGCTTGACGATCAAAACATCGCAGCGGAGCGCATCGAGCGTACGCTCGGCGGTGTCACCAAGGAGGGCATGGCGCAACCGCGAGCGCGACACCGCCCCCATGGTGACGATATTGGCGTTGCGCCCATTCGCTAAACGGGGAAGCAACTCGGCGGCATGCCCGTCCTCAATGTTCACCTTGGCCCGCGCGATCTGGTGCCGTTCGGTGAGCTTCAGCACCCGTGCCTCCATCTGCGCCAAATAGGTGCGATGGATCTCCTCGTCTCGATATTCCGGGAGGTCGCGCAGCTGCGGATCCAGATGAATGGCTTCCTCCCAGGGGATGCGTGCGTGAAATACCTCGAGGCTTCCCGAAAGGGCGGTGCTCAGGAGAGCGGCCGAGTCGAGTATCTGCTCGTCGAGCTCGGCCGGCTTGTCGTGCGCGTGCGTGGGATCCACGGCGGCGATAACGAGAGGCTTCGCATAGGGACTCGGGCTCTTGAGGAGCAGGAGCGGGCACGGGCAGGTCTCGATCAGCTTCCAGTCAGTGTGCGCCGGCAGACCCGCTGCCCGTTCCTGGTGATGCGAGCGTGCGATGAGGAGCGACGGCTTGTGGCGCAAGACTTGACGGACGATGCCTTCATGAGCGGGATCGTCCCACCGCACGCTCGTGTCGACTTGCAAGCAGTGCGCGCGCAACCGCTCGGCGATCCGCTCCAGGCCCTGCTGTGCATTCAAAACCAATTGATGGATAGGCTCCTCGGGGCTCGCGGGCGCCAACTTGCCTGGATGCGCCACGCTGGCGTCAAACACGCAGTGGAAGAGCTGCAGCCGCGCATCGAGTGCCAGCGCGATCCCCGCGACTTTATCCGCCTCGATCAGACCGATGTCGATCGGCGATGGGACGGCGAACATGATCGTCTTCCAGCCCATGTCTGGTTACTCGTGCTGTGGTTGGTACGATCCGACGGGAGCCTGGAAGGTGATGCCCGAGGGATTACAGGAATCGATCGCGACGATCGCCAGCGTGAGATCGACGGTCTCCTTGCTCGAGAAGTGCTTCTGCAGCTCCGCGTATACGGCTTGGTCGTCGTGGTGTTCCGCGATGAGTGTCACGCATTCGGTGAAGGCCAGGGCGGCGCTCTCGCGCTCATTGAAGAACGGTGTCTCTCGCCAGGCCGAGAGGGCGTAGAGGCGCTGTTCCGTCTCCCCGGCGACGCGAGCATCCTTCGTGTGCATGTCGAGGCAGTAGGCGCACCCGTTGATCTGAGAGGCGCGCGTCTTGATCATATCGAAGCCTCGGCCGTCACCTTTGTGACTTGCCGCTGCATCACCTGGAGGGCTTTCATGATCCGAATCTCGCGAGAGGCCAGTGCGGAGACAGCGTGACGCGGATCGACGATCGTCGCATTAATCTCCGTCTATGCCGGCTGCGCGACCGGCCCGATTGCTCTATCAATGTCGCCCGGCCGTCGCCGCGCTTCATTTCCCCAGGAATCTTTACGTCGACGACGGCCATCCGGCACACCCCTGCATCAACTGCGAGCCGGGTTCGGGCCTTCCGGATCGAGACCGTATTTCGCTATTGTCTCGGCGACTTTCCGAGGCGGCAGCAGGTGCTCGTCGGCCAGCGATTTGAGTGCAGCCAGCACCACGTGATACCGGTCGACCTCGAAGAAGGAGCGCAGGCGCCGGCGGTAGTCCGAACGTCCGAATCCGTCGGTGCCGAGCACCTTGTATCGCGCGGGTACGTAGGCCCGCACACCATCCGCGAGCGCCTTGATGTAATCGGTCGCTGCGATGACAGGTCCCGAGCCGATTGCGAGCGTACGCGTGAGGTATGGGACACGAGGCTCCGCCTCGGGATGCAGCATCGACCATCGCTCGGCATCGAGTGCTTCGCGACGCAGCTCGGTGAAGCTCGTCACGCTGAACACTTCGCTGTTCACGCCGTGCTCGTCCGCCAGCATTTGGGCGGCGGCCTCGACTTCGCGCAGGATCGCGCCTGAGCCGAGCAGGCGAACGTTGAGGCCAGTCTTGCCGGCCGATATGTCGCGAAGCTTGTAGACGCCACGGAGGATTCCTTCCTCGACTCCCTCCGGGAGGGCGGGATGGGGATAATTTTCATTCAGCGTCGTGATGTAGAAGAAGACGTCCTCATTGTCCGCCAGCATGCGTTTGAGACCCGAATGCACGATCACAGCCAGCTCATACGCGTAGGCCGGATCGTATGTCACACAGTTGGGAATGGTGGATGCGAGAATGTGGCTGTGCCCGTCCGCGTGCTGTAGGCCCTCGCCGTTGAGAGTAGTGCGTCCGGAGGTGCCGCCAATCAGAAAGCCGCGGGTACGCATATCGCCCGCGGCCCAGGCGAGATCGCCGAAGCGCTGGAAGCCGAACATCGAGTAGTAGATGTAGAAGGGGATCATCGGCAGATTGGAGGTCGAGTACGCGGTGCCTGCCGAGATGAACGATGCCATCGCTCCCTCCTCGGTGATCCCTTCCTCCAGCATCTGGCCTTTGGGATCCTCACGGTAGTACATGAGCTGCCCAGCATCCTGCGGCCGGTAGCGTTGACCGATCTCGCTGTAGATGCCGATCTGACGAAAAAGTCCTTCCATCCCGAACGTACGGCTTTCGTCCGGGACGATGGGCACGACGCGAGGCGCCAGCGCCTTGTCGCGCAGCAGTGCCATCAGTATCCGTACGAAGGCCATCGTGGTGGAGATTTCCCGTCCCGGCGCGGTAGCCTCGAGCGCGCTTTCGAAGATCGAGAGCGGCGGGACCGGGAGAGGGTCTGAGACTTTCCGCCGCGAAGGCAGATAGCCGCCGAGCGCCTGCCGGCGCGCGCGCAAGTACTTCATCTCCTCGCTCTCCTCGGGAAAGCGCAGGAACGGGACGTGATCGAGCTCTTGGTCGGATACGGGGATCCGAAAGCGGTCGCGAAACGCCCGCAACGCATCGTGACCGAGCTTCTTCGCCTGATGGGCGATCATCTGGCCCTCGCCGGCCGACCCCATGCCGTAGCCCTTGATCGTCTTGGCGAGGATGATCGTCGGCTGCCCCTCGTGCGCGACCGCCGCCTTATAGGCGGCGTAGACCTTGTGGACGTCGTGGCCGCCTCGGATCAGCGCCCAGATCTCATCGTCGCTCCAGTCGTCGACCAGCGCCGCCGTCTCGGGGTAGCGCCCGAAGAAGTTCTTGCGGACATAAGCACCGTCCTTGGACTTGAAATCCTGGTACTCGCCGTCGACACACTCCTCCATCAACTGCCGCAGTCTCCCGGTCGTATCCCTGGCGAGGAGGGGATCCCAATTCGAGCCCCAGAGGCACTTGATGACATTCCAGCCCGCGCCGCGAAAATCAGCTTCGAGCTCCTGCACGATCTTGCCGTTGCCGCGCACCGGGCCGTCGAGGCGCTGCAGATTGCAGCTCACGACGAAAATGAGGTTGTCGAGCTTCTCGCGGCCGGCGAGCGAGATCGCCCCGAGGGACTCCGGCTCGTCCATCTCGCCGTCGCCGCAGAACACCCACACCTTGCGCCGCGCAGTATCGGCAAGGCCGCGACTTTGCAGATAGCGCAGGAAGCGGGCCTGATAGATACCCATGATGGGGCCCAAGCCCATCGACACCGAGGCGAATTGCCAGAAATCCGGCATCAGCCAGGCGTGCGGATAGGAGGGCAGTCCCTTGCCGCCGACCTCCTGGCGGAAACATTCGAGCTGCGCCTCGCTCAACCGTCCCTCGACGAAGGCGCGGGAATAAATGCCGGGTGAGCTGTGACCCTGGTAATAAATGAGATCCCCGCCGTGATTCTCGCTCGGGGCATGCCAGAAATGGTTGAATCCGGTGTCGTAGAGCGTGGCCGCCGCCTGAAAGCTCGCGATGTGGCCGCCCAGCTCGGAGGACACCTTGTTGGCCCTCAATACCATCGCGAGCGCGTTCCAGCGCACGAGGTGACGAATCCGAGCCTCGATGCCGAGATCGCCGGGGTGCGGCGCCTGAGCCTCGGGAGGGATGGTGTTGACGTAGCCTGTGTTGGGATGGAAGGACAGCCGCGCTCCCTTGCGCCGCGCAGAGGCCACCACGGCATCGAGGATCTCGTCCACTCTGTCCAGGCCCTCGAACGCCGCGACCGAATCGAGCGACTCGAGCCACTCCGAGAGCTCCTCGTCTCGGGCACGGCCGGAAGGGGCGTTCGCGAGGTTCTGGAGGGGCATATTCATGCGTTCCTATCGACCGGTGGCGGGCTCGGGAGAGCAACGAGTCTCTCCTCGAGCGGTTCCTGGGCTCATGGGACGTCCACCACTGCGTCGCGCTTCGATGGAGATCCGCGACCTCCGGTGGCGCGAGATACGAGCGGCGGGAGTTTCACCAGAAAGTCCCAGGCCATGAGGAGCGCTGCGGCGGCGAAGACGATGTCACCCGGCATCCGCATCCATTGCCAGAAGAGCGTCGTATCGTAGAACTGCTGGCTGCGGGCGTAGGCAAGGCCGTGCGCATAGACAGCATCGAGCTGTGCCCAGCCGATGGGGAAGAAGTTGAATAGAATCCAGAGCGCGAGCCCTGCGTTGTAGAGCCAGAACGCCCAACGTCCCAGAGCCTCGCTGAAGGGGTGCTCCTCGGCCGCCGCATAGCGGAGGCAGAAGTAGATGAGCCCGATTCCAAGGAGGCCGAAGGCGCCGAAGAGCGCCGTGTGAGCGTGGTTCAGCGTGAGGAAGGTCGCGTGCTCGTAGTAGTTGATAAGAGGCGCATTCAACGTGCCACCGCCGAATACTCCCGCGCCGACGAAGTTCCAGAATGCCGCCCCCAGGATGTATGTGTACGCGAGGCCATACTTGAAGTCGTCGTTGGACTTGATGGCCCGATGATGCTGGATGGCCTCGATGACGAGGAGCACCAGCGGCAATACCTCGATGAAGGAGAACATCGTGCCGAGCGGCACCCACATGCCGGGCTCACCCGCCCAGTAGAGGTGATGTCCCGTTCCGAGCACGCCGCCGAGGAAGATGAGGATGAGCTCGAGATAGACCGAGCGCTCCGCGAGCTGACGCGAGACCAGGCCGAGCGCCATGAGCAGATACGCGCTCACGGCTGCCGCGAAGAACTCGAACGACTGCTCCACCCAGAGGTGCACCACCCACCAGCGCCAGAAATCGGAGATGGTGAAGGACTTCTCGATCCCGGTGAGGGGCACCATGCCACAGAGATAGAGGAGGGCGATGTTGACAGTGGAGGCCCAGAGAAGGTGCTCGAGGCGGATGCGGCCGGTCCAGAACTCGCGGGTCGCCTGGCGAATCTCGCCTGTGCTCGGCCAAAGCGCGCGGAACACGAGCAGGCTCCAGATCGCGAGTCCCGCGAAGAAGCCGATCTGCCAGGCGCGGCCGAGCTGGATGTAGGAAAGACCCTGGTTCCCGAGCCAGAACCAGCCGTTGTGGATGTGCGCGCCGCGCAGGTATCCCATGATATCGAAGTAGTTGCCGGCGAGTGCGCCGACGACGATGGCAAGTGTCACCCAGAAGAGGATGTCCACGAGAATCGCCTGTCCCTTGGCTTCTGCCCGGCTGATGGCGGGCGCGAGGAAGAGCGCGGCGCCGATCCACGACAGGCCGATCCATACGATCGGTGACTGGGTATGCACATCGCGGAGGAAGTTGAACGGCAGCCAGCGATCGACCGGGATGCCGTAGAAGCTCGCGCGCTCGGAGTAGTAATGGGCCATGATGGAGCCGACCAGGATCTGCAGCAGCAGCACCCCGGCGACGACCAGGAAGTACTTGCCAACCCGCCGCTGGCTCGGTGTGAGCGCGCGGAATTTCTCGAAGACCGGATCCATTGGCGCGTCATCGTCCACGTTGAGGTAGCGCTCGTAGACGTAGAGCACGGCACCGAAGGCGAAAAAGGTGAAGCAGAAGCTGATCCACGTCCAGCGGAAGGTGCTCGGGGTAGGCGTGTTGCCAACCTCTGGCTCAAACGGCCAGTTCTGGGTCCAGGAAATGTTCGTGCCGGGACGGCGCGCGACCGTCGTGAGCGAGGAATAGATCAGGAAGTCGGCCGTCTGGCCGGCGGTCGTGGGATCCAAGCTGTAGGCTTTCGTCCAACCGCGGGCGAAGTCATGCTCGAGGAGCGAGGCGACGATCTCGGCGCGAAGCTGCGGGATCGCCTGTGCGACCGCTGCCGGCACACGTACCTCGTCCTGAGTGAGGTCGATGCCTTGGAGCTCTGTCTGCATCATCGCCTTGATCGACGCCCGATCTTCTGGCGACAGCTCGTCCAAGGCGTTGCCGGATCGCGCGAGGGCGAGGTTCGCCTGGGTCAGATCGGCCAGGCGCACGAGGTTCGAGGCGGTGTAGTCCTCCCCGAAGTACGATCCCATGCCGTAGAGGCTGCCGTAGTCCATGAGGTCCGCTTTCTGGAACCCCGACTTGCCGGCGACGATATCGGCGCCGGATATGAGTACCGCGCCGTCTGCGCCAACGATGTGCTCGGGAATCGGCGGTGCCCCCCGGTAGGTGAGCTTGGTGGCCCAACCCAGCATCGCGAAGGTGATGATCGCGACCGCGAGCAGCGTCCACTTGAGAGTGTGGCCGACCGGATCGTGAGCCCGATGTGTCGTAGCGAATCCTGCGGTGACTGAGGCATCGGCCGACATGTCTGTACTCCAGAAGCGGTGATCTGACGCAGAAACACGGGTCGCGATGGCCGCGACGGCAAAGATGATGTCTGAGGCGAGGAGGTGCCCGACATACGTAGTTACCGCAGAGACGTAGCCTGATCACGAATCGCGCCAGGCTGCGGAATATGCCTATGGCTGGTGAGCGGCTACTTGCAGCAGGCTTGCAATGCTGTTTGGCCGCGGACGACATCCCGGAAGGAGAGCTGGCGTGAGCAGCCGGAATCTGCAGTATCTCTTCAAGCCGCGCTCAGTCGCCCTGATCGGCGCCTCGGACAGAGCGCACAGCGTCGGGGCGACAGTGATGCGCAATCTCCTGCACGGCGGGTTCCAGGGGCCGGTCTGGCCGGTGAACCTGAGGCACGAGCGAATCGCGGGATCGAAGGCGTACCGCAGGGTCGAGGATCTCCCGCAAGCACCCGATCTCGCGGTGATCTGCACGCCGCCGGTCACCGTGCCGGGTATCGTCGCTGCGCTCGGATCACGCGGCTCTCGTGCCGCGATCGTGATCAGCTCCGGGCTCGAGCAGCGATCCGCCGAGGGCGGAACGCTGGCGAGCGCCATGCTTCGGGCCGCAGGCCGCCATCAGCTTCGCATCCTGGGGCCGAACTGCATTGGGCTCCTCGTGCCGGGCATCGGTCTCAATGCGAGCTTTGCGCACGCGGGCGCGATCCCCGGCCATCTCGCCTTCGTGGCGCAGTCCGGCGCGCTCACTACGGCACTCCTCGATTGGGCGCAGCCGCGAGGTGTCGGCTTCTCGCATTTCATCTCGCTCGGCAATGCTTCGGATATCGACTTCGGTGATCTGCTCGATCACTTGGGGCGAGACCACGAGACGCGTGCCATTCTGCTTTACATCGAGTCGATCACTTCGGCACGAAAGTTCATGTCAGCCGCGCGCGCGGCAGCGCGCTCGAAACCGGTGATCGTCGTGAAATCCGGCCGTACGGCAGAATCTGCCCGTGCGGCGCAGTCGCACAGCGGCGCGCTTGCGGGCTCGGACGCCGTCTACGATGCCGCGTTCCGGCGTGCGGGTATCTTGAGAGTGGATGCATTGCGAGAGCTGTTCGATGCGGCCGAGATTCTCTCGCGCTGGAAAACCTACGCGGGACCGCGGCTCGCGATTGTTACGAATGGCGGTGGGCCAGCGGTCCTGGCGACAGACGCGTTGGTCCGAAGCGGCGGTACGATCGCGACGTTTTCTGCGGAATCGGTCCGGAGTCTCGCCGCAGTGCTGCCGGGCGGCTCCGGGGGCGGCAATCCTCTCGACCTGGGCGGAGATGCCCGTCCGGACCGCTATCTCGCCGCTCTCGATGTGGTGCTTCAGGATCCGGGTGTCGATGCCTTGCTGGTGATGCATGCGCCGACCGCGGTGACTTCAGTCGTGGAGGTCGCGGAGGCGACTTCACCTCTGCTCTCGAGCGGCCCTCGTCCGGCGCTTGCCTGTTGGCTGGGAAGCCAGTCCCGCGACAAAGGTGGAGTTCGGCCCGCCGCTGATACGGTGCCGGTCTATTCCACTCCGGAGGAGGCCATCGGCGCTTTCCAACATGTGGTGCACTACCACGAGTCGCAGGCGCTTCTCCTCCAGGCGCCTCCTGCGAAAGTGGTCGCGGATCGCGCGGATATGGGGGCGGCACGCGCTGTAATCGAGCGTGCGCTCGGCGAGAATCGCCGGATGCTGACGGAGCCCGAGTCGAAGGGCATCCTGGCGATGTATGGGATCCCGGTCGTCGAGACGCGCACCGTCCGCGACCTCAAGGAACTGGGCTCGGCCGCCACCGCGATCGGCTATCCCGTGGCGTTGAAGATCCTGTCACCCGATATCACGCACAAATCCGATGTCGGGGGAGTCGCGCTCAACCTCGAGTCCTGCGAGGAGCTGCAGCGCGCGGCCATCGCAATGTCGTCTCGATGCCGGAAGATGATTCCCGATGCCCGGATCGACGGCTTCACGGTGCAGAAGATGATCCGCCGTGGCGGCGCGCACGAGCTCTTCGCCGGTATTGCGACGGATGCCACGTTCGGCCCCACGATCCTCTTCGGCCAGGGCGGCATGGCCGTCGAGCTGATTGCCGATCGGGCCATCGCGCTGCCGCCACTGAATGCGCGGCTGGCCAGCGATCTGATCGCGAGAACGCGGGTGCACCGTCTCCTCCTCGGCTATCGCGGGCGGGCTGCCATTGACATGTCTGCACTGGAGCGGGCGCTCGAGAGCCTGTCGCGGCTGGCGGCGGACTTGCCGGAGATCATCGAGCTCGACGTGAATCCGCTGCTCGCCGACGAGCACGGGGTCATCGCGCTCGATGCGAGGATTCGCATCGAGCGGACCGCATGCCGCGGGAGCGAGCGGTTCGCCATCCGGCCGTATCCGACGGAGCTCGAAGAGCACATCGAGCTCGAAGGTCGACCGCTGCTCATCCGTCCGATCCGTCCGGAGGACTTTGCTCAGCACAAGCGTTTCCTCGCGCGCTGCTCGGCGGAGGATCTGCACGCGCGCTTCCTGGCCACCTTCCGCGAGTTGCCGGATGCCGATATCGCCCGCCTGACGCAGATCGACTACGACCGTGAGATGGCCCTGATCGCCGAAGACCGGAGCGAGCCGAGCGGCACGGAGATACTCGGCGTCGCGCGAGTATCGACTGATCCCGACAACAGTGAGGCGGAATTCGCTGTGATGGTGCGCTCGGACCTCAAGCGGCGCGGGCTGGGGAGGCTCCTCCTCGGGAAACTCGTCAGCTACTGCCGCGAGCGCGGCACGAGCCGGCTGCGGGGTGATGTGCTGAGCCACAACACGAGCATGCTCGAGCTCGGTGCGGAGCTTGGATTCTCGACCCGGCTCAAGGAGCGGGGGCTCGTCGAAATGCGGCTCGAATTGCAACCGCAACCGCGGCGCTCATCCGGCTGAGGCTGCAAGGCCCTCGCTTGGGAGCGTAAGCGCACCGACGGCTGAAGAAAAGGCGGCGGCCATCGCGGCCGCCGCCGGAGCGCGGACCACCATCTCCTATTGGATCTTGATCTCCGTCGGCTTCTTCGCCTCGGCCTTGCTCTTCGGCACGTGAACGGTGACCACACCATCCTTCGCCTCGGCGCGAATGGCGCCGGCATTGATGGCATCGGGCAGGGAAAAGCTCCGCGAGAACGATCCATGGAAACTCTCGATGCGGTGGAACTTCTCGCCCTTGTGCTCCGTCTCCTGCTTACGCTCGCCGCTGATGGTCAACATTCCATCGTCGTAGGTGAGGTGCACGTCCTCTCGCTTGACGGCCGGCAGCTGCGCCTTGAGCAGATACTCGCCATCCGTCTCGCTGATGTCGACCGAGGGCGACCACTCGGCAGTGGTCTCGCTGCTGCCGGGCAGCCGCGGCCAGCGGCCAAGCAGGCCCGGCATCCGCGCGAACATGTCGTCCAGGCTGGCAAAAGGATCCCAACGAACCATGCTCATGACAGTCTCCTCTTCTTGAAGAATTGCCCCATTGCAAAAGGAAAATAGTCCTCGATGTTCCCGATATCGATCCGTATCAATGCGGATGCGACGGAGCGGCGACTGAGGTATCAGTGCGCCGAGGAGGCGGTCACGATGAAGCAGACTATCGGCTCGATCCTGGCGGCTGTCGATCGCGACGACCGCTCGAGGCAGGTGGTGGCGAAGGCGGTGGCGCTGGCGCGCATGAGCGGAGCGCGGCTCGAGCTATTTCACTGCGATGCGGAGCGGGCCTACTCGCGGATGCACCAGTACGATCCACGCGCCGCGGTGCGCGCGAAGGAGCATAGCCTCGCCGAGTCCCGCCGGTTTCTCGAATCGCTCTGGCATTCTCTCGCGGTCAGCGACATGGAGCCCTCGATGAGCGTCGGTTGCGAAAGTCCGCTCTACGAAGCCATTGTCCATGCTGTCGAGCGAGACCAGCCGGACCTCGTCGTCAGGGGCATCGGAGGTGCACGGATGCCCGAGGCAGACGGGACTCCGGGGATGCAGAGTGGCTCGTTGGGAAGCTTGGGAACTGGTCTGTCAGAGGAAGTGCACACGACAGGCCCGGCCGGCCCGGACGGGCTCGATCCCAATGACTGGCTGCTCGTATCCACCTGTCCCTCGCCGCTGCTCCTGACGCGCGGTAAGCCCTGGAAGCCGCATCCAGTGGTGGCGGCAGCGATCGATCTTTCGGCGGGAGAGCCGGCACAGCTCACCCAGACGATCCTGCGCACGGCGGGGGCGATCGCGAGAACCGCGGGCGGCGAGCTTGTTACGGTGCATGCCGGCCGCTTCGGCGATGCGCAGTCGCGCGAGACTGAGCTACGGCGAAATGCCCTGGTCGAGCACGCAAAAAGCGCCGGCGTCGACGTGGCCGCGATTCACATCGTTGCCGGCGAGCCGATGATCGCGTTGCCAGAGTTCGCAGCGAGGGAAGACTTCGATCTCATCGTCCTTGGAGCGCTCACGCATCGCAAGACCCTGACTGCCCTCGTTGGCACGTTGACCGGGAAGCTGATCGAGACGCTCGATTGCGACTTCCTGCTCGTCAAGCCACCCCGCGCCAGCTCGAGCGACGGCCGCTGATTGGGTCACAGCTTGCAGGCGGGAATGAAGAGTATCGGGACTGGGCTGTGACGCAGGATGTATTCCGCGTCTCCTCCCATCAGGAGGCGGCGAACGCCGCGCCGTCCATGTGTGCCGCAAATGATGAGGTCCGCCGGCCATGAGGTTGCCTCGGCTACGACAAACTCTCCGACGCGCTCGCCAAACGCCTCGATCAGCTTCGCATCGGCGTCGACACCCGAAGCGCGAACGTCCTTTTCGATTCGTCGCAGCATCGAGTCACCGGCGGCGTGTATCTGGCCGACCCACTCTTCCATCGACGCGGGCTCGCCGCCCAGGGCAGTCCAGGGTGTTCTGTTGATCACGTGAACGAGCTCGATTCGGCTCCCGAGAGCTCTGGCGAGATCGACCGCCTGCTCCACGGCCTCGATGGAGGCGGCGCTGTCATCCACGGGAACGAGAATATTGCGGTACATGACCCGCTCCAGGCACTGGGACTCAGCTTCGCAAGGCACCCTCGATGTGTTGCCCGTTGCGAACCGTACCGGCGAGGTCCACGACCTCCTCGGCGATGAATTGCAGCAGGTCATCGAGCGACAGGACCCCCGTGAGCTCGCCGCGCGCATTGACCACGGGAAGACGGCGAACGCCCACAGAGTGCATTGTCCGCAGCGCCTCGCGAATGGGATCGGCGTCACCCGCCACCGCCGGGCGGGTGGTCATTACCTCGCCCACCTTGATGGCGTTGGGATCCACGCTTTGAGCGACTGCGGAAACGACAATATCCCGGTCCGTAAGGACACCCACCGGGGACCGTGGCGAGCGCGGATCTGCCGGCACCACGACCAGGAAGCCCACGTGCTTCTCACGCATGAGCTCGGCGGCCTCCTTGAGGCTGAGCTGCGGGTTCACGGTGACGAGGCGACGACTGCAGATGCGACCGACGTTCATGATCCGACCTCTCCTGGAAAGACCACCGCTGGTTGAATAGTGATGGCTTGACGGTATGCACGCCATACGTACTTGTTGCGATGGTTGCAGTAGAGAATCAGAGTCGGCGATTGTGCTGGATCAACGTCCGCTCCTGAGAGTTGAGCTAAACTAGCTTCGGCCGTTCTCGGTTCTGATGCTCACGACACCGAACGAAGCAGCACCAATGGCGAATGATCGCAATCGGACTTCCCTGCCGCGCGATGGCGATTGCGTCCGCATACCCGACGGTCGCATCGGCCGTGTCCGCGCAAGAAAGGGTGCTCTCGTCAAAGTACGTGTGAGGCGCCGCTCGAGCAATACCCATCAGTTCCTGATGTGTAGCCCCGCTACCCTCGAGCCGGTACCGTGCCCAAAGGGGTGGATGAGCCCGGAGGGTTACCGGCGTTATTTGCGAGTGACGCTGCGCAAGATGCGTGCGCGCAGTGCGTCGGGCAAGCAGAAGCAGCCCCGGCGCGGCTCAAGATCACGGCATTCCGTCCATGCCTGATCGGTGTCCGTGGCATTTCCCGGCCCGGGGGCGGATAGGCGTACTGGTCAACGAGTACCTCGAGACGAGTACCTCGTGCATCTTCGCGGCTGGAGACATCGCCCGCTGGCCCGACTCCCGGAGCGGCGAGAGGCTTCGCATCGAGCACTGGGTGGTGCGCGGAGCGCCAGGGCCAAGCTGTCGCTCGCAATATGTCGCGGTGTCGACGATATTCCGTGGCCGCCAAAACCTCCAAGCGGAACCCGCCATGGAACAGGGGCGCGCCCTCCTTGAGCCGAGGTAACGGCTCTCGTGGGGACCAGAGACGTCCGCATTTGTACGTATCGAGCACTGGTTGGATGCCCGCCGTCGTAGATGTAACCTACATACCCACGAAGAAGCTCTGCCGCCCTGGAGGCACCGATGACCCAGTCCAAAGCAGGATCGCGAGTGAGTATCAAGCGCGCTTACGAGCCGCCCGCATCCAGCGATGGCACCCGGATCCTCGTCGATCGATTGTGGCCTCGCGGCGTGACGAAAACCGACGCCCACATCACTCAATGGATGAAGGAGATCGCTCCGAGCAATGAGCTGCGCAAGTGGTTCGGACACGACCCGGAGCGTTGGGGGGAGTTTCGCCGCCGTTATCGGGCCGAGCTCGGCCAGAAGCGGGAGCTGATGGCGGAGCTGCGCTCGCTCGCGCGCAAGGGGCGCCTGACCCTGGTCTACTCCGCGCATGACGAAGCGCACAACCAAGCCGTCGTTCTTCGCGAGGCACTGCTGCATTGAGCAAACTCCGGCTTGCGGCATCCCCGCGCTGAGCTCGCGCGGTGGAGAGTACTCGAACATGCCAGACGGTGCAGTTATACACAAAGCTGTCTGATTGCTGTATCCTGCCAGATAACAATAACGTGTCGGGTACAATCCCTCGGAGGGGCGGCACCCGATTCGGGGTTCAGCATGGCAGGTCAGGGCCGCGCGCGGAGGGGAATTTCTTCTGACGGCGTGTCATTTCAGGGACACTGCTGTTGCTTTTACGAGCAATCGCGAGAGCGCTTAGCCATTCTGGCCGGGTTCTTTGGCACTGCGCTCGAGCGTCGCGAGAAGTGCATCTACGTGGCGAGACGTGGGATCGCCGGTGCCCTGGAGAGTTACCTGCAGGCCGCCGGCATCGATGTCACGAGCGCACTCGAGGACGGGGCCCTCGAGTGGAGGAGAGCGGAGGAGACGTACGGCTCCGTAGCGGATCCAAGTCCGAGCAAATGGATGAGCGTATGGCGACAGGCCGCGCGCCGGGCGGAGCGCGAGGGCTTTGCCGGTCTCGCGGTTGCGAGCGAAGCGCCACGAGGCGCGCGCAGCGGCCGTCGGGCGAGTCAGTGGATTGGCTACGAGCGCAGGCTCACGCAGACTATTTCGCAGCTCGGCGGAACTTTTCTTTGCATCTACAATCGCAGGGCGACGTCTTTACGGGTCGCTCTCGAGTTGCTCCGCGCCCACCCCACCGGGCTCGCGAGCGGCATCATCGGACGTAGCGTCTACTACATGCCCGTTTCAGAGGCGCCGCATCTGTCGTCACGGGTGCGCCATGAAAGGAAACGTGAGCGGGTGCCCGCCGTGCCGCCGGAGGCCACGGGCCGCCAAAGCCACGCGGGGATCGCACAACTGTCTCGAATATTCACAATGGGAGCGCTCACAGCCTCCATTGCGCACGAAGTCAGACAGCCACTTGCGGCTATTGCGGCCAACGCCAACGCGGGCCTGCGATGGCTCGAAGGAGCCCAAGCGCGGGCCGATCTCGCGCGAAGGTCGCTCAGGCGAGTCCTGCGAGATGCCACCCGCGCCGCCGATGTCATCAAGCACATCCGCTCGTTGGCGGCTCGCGGAACCGTCACGCCCGGAAAGGGCTCTCTGTCCATCAACACGGTCGTGCGCAATGTCGTCGGATTGATGGAGCGGGAAATCCGCAGCGCGAATGTCATCCTGCGGCTCCTGCTGGCTGACGCCGTCCCTGAGGCCATCGGCGATGAGGTGCAGCTGCAACAGGTGCTGCTCAACCTATTGACCAACGCCTTGGAAGAGATGGAACGGCTCAGGAGGCGCACGAGGGAAATCGCAATCCTGACGCAACGCGGAGCGGACGGATCTGTGATCGTTACCGTATGCGACTCGGGCAGGCCCGCGAGCCCCGCAAGCCTGGCTCGTGCCTTCGAGCCGTTCTACACGACGAAGCCCCAAGGGATGGGAATCGGACTCTCGATCTGCCGGGCGGTCGTCGAAGAGCATGGAGGCCGGATCTGGGCCACACCGAATGGCAGTCGCGGCGCCTGTTTCCACTTCTCGCTGCCGCCTCGCCGGACCGCACACCGATGAGAGAGCGAAGTCCCATGGTGCTTGTCGTGGACGATGATCGGTCCGTTCGTGAGGCTTTGGTCGATCTCTTCCGTTCGGCGTCGATGGCCGTCAAAGCCTTCGCCTCGGTGGATGACTTTCGCAGTTTTCGCCGTCCCGACGTCCCGACGTGCCTGCTCCTCGACGTGCGTCTTCCGGGACTGAGCGGGCTCGAGCTGCAACGTGAGCTCGCCGCCGCCGGCGAACTGCTCCCGATCGTGTTCCTGACTGCCTTCGGCGATATCCCAATGGCGGTGAGGGCGATCAAGGCCGGCGCCGAGGAGTTCATCACCA
Source organism: Steroidobacteraceae bacterium (assembly GCA_036278795.1). Lineage (GTDB taxonomy): Bacteria > Pseudomonadota > Gammaproteobacteria > Steroidobacterales > Steroidobacteraceae > 13-2-20CM-66-19. Next base: position 257,548 of record DASUKK010000021.1, read on the forward strand.
AACCCTTCCGGGAACAGGAGCTGCTGGAGGCCGTGGGCCGAGCACTGGAACGGGCGAGGGTGTTGCGGGCCAAGCGGACAGAGCTGGCCGCACTTCGCAAGCGCTGGGGGTGCCTCACTTCGAGAGAACGCGAGGTGGTGGAGCGTCTGGTGCGCGGGCGGCGCAACAAGGAGATCGCCAGGGAGTTCGGCCGAAGCGCCGTCACGATCAAAACCCACCGGCGTCACATTCTGGAAAAATTGGGCGCGAAGAACCTCGCAGACCTGGTGAGAATGAGCGAGCGCCTCGCGAGAAGCGAGTAACGCGTCAAGGCGGGTTGACCTGCCTTCGAGTGATGCTGGCGATCCGTGGCTGCCGCTTCGGCAGCGCGATCGGCCCCTGGCATCAACCTGCAATGGCGAAGAAGACGATGACGCACCTCCGCCCCATTGCGGTCGTGGAGGATGACGACGGGGTGCGCGAGGCGATTCGAGACCTGCTGAGCTCCGCGGAGTTTCGGTCGCAGGCTTTTCGCGCGGCCGAAGGCTTTCTGCGGTCGAAGTCGATTCGGCGCTTCGCGTGTCTCATCGTGGATGCGCAGCTGCCCGGTATGGGTGGCAGCGCACTGTGCGAGCACCTGTCGATGAGGGGCATCGCGATACCAACGATCTTGATCAGCGCCGACGAGGAAGGTTGCCGCCGGGCTTCCACGGGCAGATCACCGCAACAGCTGATCGCTGTCCTCGCAAAGCCCTTCGATGGGAGGAAATTCTTGCGCGCGGTGCGCGCGGCTCTAAGGAGCGCGCGATGATGACGGAAGCGGATGTATCCGCAGGGGTGCTTTGACCGACCCCCCGGGGCAATGGCGTTTCTTCCGAGGGCTGCCTATCTTGCCGGCTACAGGCGTCCGGGGAGGAGACCCGCGTGGAAACGCACATAGCTGAGCAGCCGAGGACTCTACCAGGTTTCGCAGCGGGTGGGGCGGCAACTGAGGCCAGCGCCTCCTCGAGTTGCAGTCTTCCGACGTCTTCGCTATCCCAGACCGGCAGGGTGCCGCGGGTGCTACTCGTGGAGAGCGATGCTGCCGTCCGGGATGCGACCCGTATGTTGCTCGCGGTCGAAGGCTATTGGGTGCAGGCAGTCGGCTCTCTGGCCGGAGCGGTCGCGGTGATCCAAGAGACCGGTCCGCTCGATCTCCTGGTGACCGGCCATACCCTCGCGAACGGAGAGGATGGCAGGCGGGTGATCGATGCGCTCCGTAAGAAGCAGGGGAGCGTACTGAGGGTGGTGCTTCTGGGTGGGGATTCCTTGCAGAGCGCCGGCGAGCTTCAGCCGACGCCGGATTTGCGGATCTGTCGCAAGCCCGCTCGGGCCGACGACCTGCTGCGGGCGATACGGGAGTTGCTGGAAGGAAGAGGGGAAGTTGTCGGAGCGATGGTGTCCATCGATGAAGAAACCGTGGCGCTCTTCGTCCATGATTTGAGGTCCTCGCTCAGTGTCATCGCGAATGTCCTCAAGACCTGTCGGACCGAGGCACTGTCCGCCTCGCTCCCCAATGCCCGCAAGATTCTCGAGCGACAGATCGCGAAATCCCTGCGAATGGCAGAAGATCTGTTGGCTGCGCTGCGGCCAGGCAGTGCCTTGTCCGCCATAGCGCGCGAGCGTGTCAGTCTGACTCGGGTCATCGTCGAGGCTGCGAAGGATCTCGAGGTCGAGGTGCAACGGCGCGAGCAGTCGCTCACGCTGGAGCTGCCGCCGGATGAGCTGTGGATCAACGGCGACTCCCTGCGACTCGGACGAGTCATGACCAATCTCCTGGAGAACGCCAGCAAGTATTCGGGTCAAGGAGGTCGCCTGCGGGTAAGCGCCCGCCGATCGGAACGGGAAGTCGAGGTGCGGATCTTAGACGACGGGATCGGCATTCGTGAGGAAGACCTGCCGCACGTCTTCGAGCCGTACTTCCGCAGTCGCAGTTCCCGAAGCGGCGTTGAGGATGGCAGCGGCCTTGGGCTCGCGCTTGCTCGGCGCATCGTCGAGCTTCACGGTGGAACGATACAGGCCAAAAGCGGTGGGCCGGGACTCGGGAGCGAGTTCACCATGCGCCTTGCCGGACTTTCCGAGTCTTCGAGCCGAATGGGTTGATCTCGAGCAGTCAGGCTGGCGATGTGTCTCTGAAATGTTGCGCCCGCTCGATGAGATCGATCATCTGATGGGCCGCTCGGACCGTGAGGGGGTGCTGAGTGAACCCCGGTCGCGGAAAGATGTACGTGGCCAGTTCTCGCGCAAGGTCGAGTTGCTCTTTCGATGCCAGAGCGAGGAGCGAGATCACCATGTTCTCCAATGCGATCACTCGAATACGAAGATGCACCAGTTCGGTGTTCGAAAGCTCCGGGGCTTCGGCCAGCTCGGCGCTCGAAAGTAGACCGCGCTGGAGGTTGACAGGCTCCGTGCTGCCGTCAGTGTCCCAGCGCGATACGGACGCCTCGCGCGGGTCCGCGGCGTCGGCGGAATTAGGCTTCTCGTCAGGCATGGGGACCTCTCCTGGAGGACGGCAATGGGGCGGATGCGCGGCATCTGGTGAGATAGGCCCGCGCCGGCGACCGAGTGGGGACGCTCAGTGCGAGTTGGCTCCTTGATCCATGGGAATACCGGACAGCCGCTCGATCCACAGCAAATGATCGATCACGGCCTGCACGCCCGGCATGTTCTCGACGAGTACCCGGATACCCTGCCGCTCACGCTCGTCGATGACGAGTCCCATGAGCTCGACAGTGCCATTTTTCACTCTCACATCGATGGAAGTATCCCGCGTCCAGGACTGGCCTTTCAAGGCTTCGAGCACGCGCCGCCTGAGCTCCGCATCCGCCACGGGCCGGGTATCGACTCGCGGCAGGAGCTTCTCCAGGGCACGAACCAAGTCGGCGCGTGTGATGATGCCGGCAACGCGTCCATCCTCGAGCACCGGCAGCCGCTTGATCCGCCGCGATTCCATGATCGCAACGACCTCCGCCAAGTCGGTGTCGGGGCTCACGCAGGTCACTGGCACCGTCATCACGTCCGCGACCTTGAGCGCGTGCGAGCGCACGTATTTGCGCGCGAGGCTGCCGGGGTTTGCAAACCATGCGCGCCACGGCGGAGTGCTCGGTTCGGTGCCGAGCTCGACCCGCCGCAGCAGATCGCCTTCACTCAGAATTCCGACGGCAGCGCCTGTCTCATCGACCACCGGTAATCCGCTGATGTGATGAACCACCATCAGATGCACCGCATCCTTGATCAGCGTCCCCGGCGTTACGGCGATGACATTCCTTTGCATGACTTCATTGGCTCTCATGATGTCCCTCCCGCGGCTCGCGCCGTGAAGCGATCTTCCCGTGCGGACATCGAAGGTCATCCGCGCTGCGCTGCCGACTTGATTCGAATGCGGTTGTCCACGTCCTGGACACCCGGGCAAGCGTCCGCCAGATCCTCGATGGCATGCTTCATCCACCGCTCCGGCACCGTTCCATCCAGCGTGACCTTGGCGGCGGCCACCTCCACCGTGACCTCGCTCGAGTCGATGTGATCCGTCTCCATGAGCTCATCGCAGATTTCCTCACGGATACGCTCGTCGGCGCGCTGATAGCCCTTGGGTCCGGGAGGATAGGCGCGAGCCTTCGTCGGCAAGCGGCGCACACTCGGAAATGCGCCCGCCATGGCCTGTACAGCTGGCGGGAAGCGGCGTGTTGGCGTGCCCGCCTGAGCGTCCGCTTCGCCGTCCCCGTAGAGATCATAGGCGTACTCACGCTCGAGCTCCGTCGGTATCTCCGGCGGCTCATCGCCGTAACCGTAGTAGCCGCCGGTGAAGCCCGGTCCGCTCTGGTAGAAGGGGACGCCGGTACCGAAATAGCGCGGCAGGCGACCGGAGGTGAAGGGCCTGCGCCCGAAGAGCTCCTCGCTGGAGGGTTCCGGGCGGTGCCATACGGGAGGCAGCCGCTCGGCGGGACGCCCAGCCGCGCGGGCGGACGCAGTATTGTTCGAGGGAACGCCGGGCGTACGAAGCGCCACCATCCGGCGGCGTCCATTGGAATCGAGAGATTTCTGGCTCTGGCTCATGACTTTGAGCTCCCCTAGGTGAGTAATTGCAGCTTCTTCAGCACGCATCGAGCGTAACGCGGCTACCCTGAAGCGCCTATCGGGGAAACTACGGATGATTGCACCGCTCGAGAGCTCGAGGGCCGAATACACTCACGACGACTCCTATGGCTCCGACAGCGAGCGTAGACAGATGGCCTCCGGCGCATGTATGACTTCTTCCTGCGCATCCTTGCCGGCGCTTCAACCCCGGAGTGGAATGGAGCACCACCGACGAAGGAGTCAGCCACAGCTGATGGGCAGCGACGTCCCGTGAATTTCGAAAGAAATTACCCTCACACGGAAGTCATATACATCTGCACATTTGCTCATGCAATTTCCGCTGCCAATCCTTTTCCTCTCATCTCCGGAGCCCATATCACGAAAATGATCCACGGAACCAAAAGAGTCATCGATAGACTCATTGCGATGGAGCGATAGTGCCCGGCGGACAGTAAATACCCGACCAATATGGGAGAGGTTGCGGCGACAATTCGCGCCGATGCCGAGCACCATGCGGTGCCCTTGACACGAATTTGTGTTGGAAAGAGCTCCGGAATATAAGCCATCTGCGATATCCCTGCTTGCTCATTAAAGAAATAAAATGACACCGCCAGGATCATCGCCACATGAACATTTGCGGTGTAGCCTAACGCGAGCATGCAGACCCCGGCCAGAAATAACGCGTATCCGAGCGAGAATTTGCGGCTAGTCTTGTCGAGAAGGTAGACCCCGATCAGCCGGCCAAAAAAGCCAAAGGCTGTTATGACCAATGTGTACTCAAGGCTGTTGATTAGAGAGTAGTGGTATACCTGATTCACTATCGAGGGGAGCCAGACGATCAGGCTCATGCTGGCATACAAGTTAGCAAACCACATGCACCACGCAATGAATACACGCATCATCAGATGGCGCGGCGGCGCATCGCTTACGGATGGCAACCTATTCGATACGATCGGAATGTCGGGTGAAGCGTTTATTTCTTCCTCTAACATTAGCTCGGTCGCGCCTAGCTGTCGCAGGCTTTGAACCGCTTCCATCGAGCGGTTCTGAGTGAGCAGCCAGCGTGGCGACTCCGGAATCTTTCTTCTCATATTCCATAAGACGATTGCCGGCAAAGCACCGGCCACAAACAACCATCGCCAGCTTGCTCTCGGCAAAATGAGCAGCGAAACTGCCAATCCGAGCATTGCTCCTACCGGCCAGAGAACGGCAATCAGGCCAGTGTAACGGCCGCGTCGATTGGTTGCGGAGAACTCCGATACCATCGCCGTATCTATGGGAATGAAACCCGCGAGACCTACACCTGTGAGGAAACGGGTCGAGAACAGGGCCAATGGCGACCACGCAAGTGCTGTCAAGCCGGTAAAGCCGGCAAACATGAGCACGGTTCCGCGAAACGCGTGGATCCGTCCCCGTATCTCGGCGAAGCGTCCCCAGGCGAACTGTCCTATGACACCGCCCCATAGGCCAGCGGAGAGGATGTAACCTTTTGTCACATCCGTCAGCTTGAAGTCCTCTGCGAGTGCGGGTACCGCATAACCCACTAAGCTGTTGTCGAATGCATCTAGAAGATAGCCGAGGCATGCCGTTAGCAGTAGTAGCCTAAAAACGCGGCTTGGCCCGATTCGATCCAATATCCGCTCTATCTGACGTTCATTCATCGGCAGTTGCTCGGCTCGCACTCGCTCTGCTTCATAGAGGGAATATCCAGCTTGGTGCTCAGAGTATTCGCAGTGTAGGGCAAAGCGGCTTACGTCCCCTGCAAGAACTTCTCATAAAGTCGCAGCAGCGTTTTTGTCATGGCTCCTGATTCCCCCTGACCAATGGTTCTGCCATCAATGGTTGCGACAGGCGTAATGCCTCCCAGTGTGCCAGTGACAAATGCTTCGTCTGCTGAATAGGCTTGACTCAAGGTAAAATCCCCGGCAAAAACTGTTATCCCGGCCTCTTTCGCAATTCTCATAATGGTCTTTTGGGTGATTCCCTTGAAGCTGTAGCGGCCGCTCGAGGTCCAGAGCTCACCGCGGCGAACAACAAAGAAATTGGTGGAATTGCAGCTTGCAACAAAGCCATTTGGGTCGAGCATGAGAGCTTCATCCGCGCCCGCTGCAATGGCTTGTACGAGCGCTTGAATCAGATTCAACCGGCTGTGCGAATTGATCTGCAAATCGAATACGTCCGGCGTGCTGCAGCGAAAGGTCGACGTATGCAGCGATATTCCCCGGGTGAGCGACAGCGGATCGCGCACCTTATACTCCGGAACGATGACGATGGTCGGGCCGCCGATTACGAATCTGGGGTCTTGATTCGGTGTGGCCTTTCTTCCCCTCGTGATCATCAAGCGGATGTGAACGCCGTCGTTCATTTTGTTCTTGTGAAGCGTTTGCCAGATTACCTGTTCCAACTCCTGTTTGGATAAACCGATGTCGAGGCCGATGAACTTGGCTCCTGAATAGAGTCTTTCGAGGTGTTCATCGAGTTCGATCAATCTGCCATTGACAAGTCTGAGGCCTTCCCAAACGCCGTCTCCACAGACGAAGCCACTATCGAAGATGGAGACGCAGGCAGAATCTCGCGAAGCAAATTCCCCATTGACGTAGACAAGAATGCTTCGATTTCGATCATCAGCTTTGTATCCTTGCGCACTTTTCACCGTAGATTGGTTTGCATTGGCCATTGAAGGAACTCCCGAAGTGGTCGTTGCCGCTATTCGGATTGACTCAGGCTGGCAGTCAAATGCCGTGAAGAAGGAGGCGTCGCGATTCCGACGTACTGCGTGTATACGCAGTATTTGCGATGCAGCTTAGACTACGGAGTTCCACAGGTCCTTTTAGTAGGTCGTCCAGCTCTCGCAGAAAGGAGCGCCACGGGTCTGGCGGCACGGGGGACGCGTGGTCTTTAGCGGGCATATGAAAGCTGATCGGCCGTGAGGCCGGTAAGCAGGTTCCAGTGCCGTGCGAGTGATGACCGATTCGCTCCAAGCCAGTGGCGCTCAGCAGTCGGCATTGATTCGCGACAGAGGGTATCCTCGCGCGCAAGGCGAGCGCGCTCGAGCTGTCGCTCTGCGGTGCATAGCTGGTTGAACGCCGACTGAGACTCAGGTTTGTCGGCGGTGAGATTCTTTGCTACAGCGACAAGGAACCCGAGCCGATTTTGCATGTCCTGCAGCTTTGCATGACGGATCAGCCAGAACCAATCCAACTCGGGGTACGTCAACAGGACCCATGGAAGAGCCTCCGCCAACCTGGTTTCCAGGTCGTTCCGCAGTAGCGCGGCCAGCACGACCGCAGCCGGGTTGGCCTTCCGAGGACGCAAGTGTGCGAAGCCCGGGTAGCCGAGCGCAGAGAGCTGGCGGGCGAGGAGGGTATCGTCGACCTTGGATTCTTCGGCTAACGCCTCGGGTAGCGGAAGGGCGGTTGCTGGCAGGCGATACAGGGCAGTGGCGGATGAAGCCAATTCCGCCGTGACGGGACGCTCCCCCTTCTCGAGCTGTGACAAATAGGGCTGAGACACGCCGAGGCGCTTCGCTGCCTGCTTTTGCGTTAGGCCGGCTTGCAATCGACCTGCTCTGAGCTGCTCGTGCTGCATGGTGCACGCAGTATATTGCAAGAGTTGCAATATTGGTAGTTGGGTGATTGTTGCAAGCATCTGCCATCCCTATATAGACTTACAACTATGGGCGGCAGAAGGTGCTAGAGAGCATCGAGCCGAACCGGCGAGCGGCCCGCATGGAGCTCATTGCCGGTAGTCGCTGAAGCCGGCGCCGTGGAACAGATGCAGGCTGCCCCCTTGTGTTCGCAAGGCGGGCGCCGGCAATGCATTGTAGGGAGGGGGAGGCGTTGAGTTCGGTAGCCGCTGGCGAAAACTCGAATGGAGGATCGCTTAGCCGTAGGGGGCCGCACAGCCGAGTGGACGGCTACCCGTCAGGAATAGGAGCGGACTATTTAGGGACACATCGTAAAATGGTCCGTACCAATTTACGATATACCGTAAAACGGTCCATGGCCCCTCGACCTAGGCTGTACGATCACATTCTGGAGGGTCATCTGGCGGAGCATCGTCAGATGGCCTTCGTGAGGGGACCTCGCCAAGTAAGGCAAGACGACTACTTGCCGTGGCCTGAGCACTGCTTATCTGAACTGGGACAGCGTCGCTGAACCCGCGACCAGGCACTTACGCGCTTTGCGCGACGCTTACCGCAGGCATGGAGATCGAGCCGCCATCGACGCCCTCGACGGGAAAGGTGTAGAGCAGTGGCAGATAATGGTCGTGAGGTGACCCCCGCGAATAGTACGGATTCGGAGTAGAGTCTGCCCCATCTGGGAGCGGACAATGAAGGCGAATCGATACACCGAAGAACAGATCATCGGAATTCTGAAAGAGTCAGAGGCCGGCGCGAAGACGAAGGAGCTGTGCCGCAAGTATGGGATGTCAGAGCAGACCTTCTATACCTGGAAAGCGAAGTACGGCGGCATGACGGTCTCCGATGCGAGGCGGCTGAAGGAGCTCGAGGCGGAGAACGGTAAACTGAAGAAGCTCCTCGCCGAATCGGAGTTGGATAAGGCGGCCCTGAAGGACCTCCTGGGCCGAAAATGGTAGGCCCGCAAGTGAAGCGCCAAGCAGTCGATGTGCTCAGGCAGGAGCGGCGGTTTGGAATCAGGTGCGCTTGCGGGCTGGTCGGCATCTCACGGTCACTGTACGGATATCGCAGCTGTCGTCCCGTGATCGCAGGGTTGCAGGAGCGGATCGGCGAACTCGCCGCCATCAAACGGCGCTACGGGTACCGGCGCATCTACCTGAGGCTGCGGCGCGAAGGCTGGCCGGTCAATCGCAAGCGCATTTACCGGCTCTACCGCGAGGCGGGACTGGCTGTGCGCCGGCGAAAGCGCAAGAGAATCGGCCCTTTCGAGCGCAAGCCGCTGCCTAGACCAACCGCTGTCAATCTCAGCTGGTCGATGGATTTCGTTTCCGACGGACTGTGCGGCGGCAGAAAGCTTCGGTGCCTGACGATCGTGGACGACTGCAGTCGCGAGTGCCCCGCGCGATCGAGGTCGACACCTCGATCACCGGGCGTCGCGTCGTGGCGGTGCTCGAGCGATTGGCGGATCAGCGGGGTCAGCCGCTGTCGATCACGGTCGACCACGGCCCGGAGTTTGAAGGCCAGGTGCTCGATGAATGGGCGTATGGGCGGGGCGTGCAGCTGAACTTCATCCGACCAGGAAAGCCAGTCGAGACCGCGTACATCGAGAGCTTCAACGGGCGATTTCGCGACGAATGCCTGAACGAGCATTGGTTCCTCACGGTGGCGCATGCTCGACGCGTCATCGAAGGGTGGCGGATTGAGTACAACACCGAGAGGCCGCACAGCTCTCTGGGAAATCTGACACCAGAGGAGTTTGCCGCGGCGCAGAACCCTGGACCTTCTCCCCGCCCTTCGGGCGGTGAGACTGCACTGGGGGTGAAAACGTTTGACGGAACTCGAAGAGAGAGCACAAACTTAACCGCGGACTCAAGCCCGAGACGGTACTAAAACGGGGGGCACCTCAGA
>DASUKK010000022.1:0-198469 GCA_036278795.1 Steroidobacteraceae bacterium
GGTAGGCCGCTCAGGAACCGGCCGATCTGCTGGCACCGCGTCTCGATCGTGATGCCGGATAGGCCACGCTCTTCGCGCATGAACTGTTCAAAGGCATCGAGCTGCGCGGAACAGGGACTGCGGCTCGGCTTGCGTGGCGCCAAGCGTCCGAGAAAGCCATACCAGGTGACTGCAGTGTGCATGAAAAGCCGCTGCGTAGTCCGGCAGTTGCCTCGATCGGATCCGTGTCGAATGAAACGCACTCGATGCCGCCGCGCAACCTCCTCGATCTCATCAGCGGTGGCCCACCGACTGAGCGCCAACCTGGTGCTGGCAATGGTCAGAAGCAACCAGGCGATCTTGCGTAAACCCTTGCGGGTGTAGCCCTGCCTACCGCAGTGGACCAGAAATCGCTCCCGCTCCGCCAGCAGCGGGGCGGCGCGATAGCGAGCGAGCGTCGCCGGGTACACAAAAAGAGTGTCGTGCATGATCGGCTCCCCTGAAAGAAGGAGCCGATCAGTCTGCGGCGGAAATTATGTGCTGCAAAGTAGACGCGGAAGCTGGAAATCCCCGGGGATCGCTCGCCTTGAGCACATAAATGGCGGCAAGCCATACTCGACCGGTTTGCCGGGCCGGATAAAGTTCAGCCGGACTCCGTGCTCATACGCCCATGCATCGAGCACCTGGCCTTCGAACTCCGGCCCGTGGTCGACTGTGATCGACAATGGGAGCCCGCGTAGATCGGCGAGCCGATCGAGGACTGCTGCGACCCGCCGCCCATTGATCGAGCTGTCGACCTCGATCACTAGGGACTCGCGGCTGCAGTCATCCACGATCGTCAGGCAGCGTAGCTTTCTGCCATAACACAGCGCATCGGCCACGAAGTCCATCGACCAGCTGATATTCACCCTCGTCGGCTTCGGTAGCGGCTTGCGCTCGAAAAGGCCGATCCGCTTGCGTTTGCGACGACGAACCGCCAGTCCCGCCTCCCGGTAGAGCCGGTAGGTGCGCTTGCGATTCACCGGCCAGCCTTCGCGTCTGAGCAGCACGTGGATGCGCCGATAGCCGTACCGGCGCTTCTCGCCGGCGAGCTCGCTGATCCGCTCGCGCAGCTTCCCGTTGTCCGGCCGCCGGCTCCGATATCCATACAGCGACCGAGAGATGCCGACCAGCCCGCAGGCGCGCGTTACTCCAAGCCCCCGTTCCTCCCTGAGCACATCGACTGCTTGGCGCTTCATCTGCGGGCCTACCATTTTCGGCCCAGGAGATCCTTCAACGCCGCTTTGTCCAACTCCGATTCCGCCAGGAGCTTCTTCAGCTTCGAGTTCTCCGCCTCGAGCTCTTTCAGCCGTCTGGCGTCGGAGACGGTCATCCCGGCGTACTTCGCCTTCCAGTTGTAAAACGTCGGCTCCGAGATCCCGTATTTCCGGCACAGCTCTTTGGCCTTCGCACCAGCCTCAGCTTCCCTCAGCACCGAGATGATCTGTTCTTCTGTGTACCGCTTCGTCTTCATTGTCCGCTCCCATGTGGGCGGACTCTACTCCGAAACCGTACTATTCGCGGGTGTCACCTCAATCCGGCTGGCGCACTGGTCTGGAGGACGCAGTCGAGATCCGCGGTCCCAGGTGGATTCAGCGTTCTAAAGACGATATATTGCGCATTCAACGTTGGAGCGCGGATTGTATCTGACCGTCCAGCATGGACATCTGTCGCTGTGCACGCGACGCTAGTTCTGCATTGTGGGTGACCATGCAGAGAGTTGTGCCGCCGGCATTCAGCTTGGTGAATAAGTCCATAACAGCTTCTGCGCTCTGGCTGTCGAGATTTCCGGTGGGCTCGTCGGCAAGGATAATGTCTGGCTCGCCGACAAGCGCGCGCGCGACGGCTACTCGCTGTTGTTGACCACCCGAGAGTTGATGCGGATAGTGGCTCAGCCGCTTCTCGAGTCCGACGAGCTTAAGGACCGTGCCGGCGCGGTCCTCTCGCTCACCGCGGGTCATCCCTCCCCGGAATCGTAAGGGCAGAGCTACATTGTGTAGGACATCTAAATCACCGATAAGGTGGAATGACTGAAATACAAAGCCTATGTGGCGATTGCGCACCATGGCTCGAGCATTCCCGTCGAGATCACCGACATCACGGCCGGCTAGCCGATAGCATCCTTGGTCGAAGGCAGTTAGCAGTCCGAGTATCGACATTAACGTCGATTTTCCGCATCCCGACGGACCGGTCACGGCTACAAACTCGCCGCTGTGCACGCGCAAGCTTACGTTGCGAAGCGCATAGGTTTCGAGCGCGGTAAGACTGTACCGCTTGGTAACGCCCTGTAGTTCGATTACGGTGGTGGCGGCCGTCATGGGATTGTGCCGGGTAGCTGAAATGGCTGGCATCTAAAAGATGGGCTGCAGGCAAACTCATTAATGCAAATTAAGCGCATGATCTGCCTTATATGCTGAAGTATCGGACAGTACCACGCGGTCACCAGGCTGCAGGCCCGAGAGTACCTGGATGCGATCAATTGAGCTCACTCCAAAATGCACCGTTCGGCGCTCGGCGCGACCTCCGCCCGGTTCCAGTACGAATACCTGCGTGATGCTGCCGTCGGTAATGTCCGCGGGCCGCGCAACATAGTTGACGTTGCGGAGAGCATTAATAAGAATCGTTCCATCTACGCTCAGATCGACGCGCGCTCCCTCCGGTGGAGTTCCGATGAGATGTACATCCACCGTTACAACCCCGTCTTTGACCGCAGGGTCCTCGCGTAGTACCCGACCAGCTACAAACCCATTGTGAGTATCGATGTGAACGAGCAGTCCTGGCGTAACACGTCCTGCATCGTACTGACTCACCTGCAAGCGAGCTATTAGCGTGTCTGGTGTTGTTACCCGCGCGAGACTAGCGCCGAGCGAGACTTGCTTTCCAGCCTCGGCGTTGATTTCTTCAACTTGGCCAGAAACCGGCGAACGCACTGTCAGTTGCTGTAACTCTGAGTTCCGAAGCGCAGACAGTGCAGCCTGCTGATGCACGCGTTCGCGTTCAGCAGCACGGAGGGCGTGATTGCCAGCTTCGAGCCGAACCAAACGCTCGCTCTCGAATTTTAGCTGCTGCTGCTTAAGGCCATAGTGTAGCTTTTCATCCTGATAATGATATTGCGAGACGATGCCTTGCGCGGCTAAGGTACTGTCGGCATTGAGATGCACGGCAGCGCTTTCTAAGTCAACCTCCATGCCTTTTATTCTCGAGCGCTCCTGAAGAATCGCGCTATCTTGACTTTCCTGTTTTGCTAGCAGGTCGGCCCGGGCCGCAGCGAGATCGGCCGCAGCACTTAAAGCTGCATTCGCTACCTGCGGATTAGACAATCGCACCACAGGGGAACCTTTGGCTACTCGCTGCCCGGGAACGACCATGATCTGGTCAACCAAACCGGTTGCAGGCGCTGCAATCCAGCGAGACTGAGCTGGGACCAATTTTCCGGTTGCTGGAATCTCCACACTGAATGATCCGCGTTGGACAGTGCCGACATATAAGTCGCTACGTGCAACTTCGGCTACGCCCGAGGCTGTACGGCTCCAACTCCAAAGCCCCAGGCTCAGTAAACTCGCTATCGCGATGACAGCCCACACTGTGCGGAGCTTCCACCATCGCTGCCGCGGCTGAGTTCTATGCACGTCCATGGCCGCAAACAGATCGGATTTGTGTTCAGAGCTCATGCAGGCTATCAGTCGGTTCGGCATAGGCCGCCCGCAAAGCAGGCCAGTGGACCACCGTCGCAATTGCAAGTAACAGCAGCACGAGTGCAATCCAGGTTTCTTTACCGTAAGGAGATACGATTGTTCCGGACAAGAATGAGAACTCTCGTGCAAGCCATGGTAATGCGAATAGGGCTGAGGCCATTCCGGTCAGACCCAATATCAGTGCGGTAGTCATGACCCTAAGGTAAAGAGAGGTTGGTAAAGCCCCAAGGGCTATGTAAATAGCCATCAATCGCTTGCGCATCGTGAGATAGAGGCGCAATTGTGCGAAGACTCCTGAGAGTGCAATTAACCATGCGAAGAGCGCGATCGCTACAAATACCCGCGCTTGCTTCGTCTGCTCCTCCGCTAACCACGCACGCTCCTCGTTGGTCGTCCTCACGGAGACAATATTCAACTGCAGCCCTGCGTGCTTGAAAGCCTGTGTGAGTACGCCGCGCAACGCGTTGCGTTCGCCTGCATCGAATTGCCGGCCGATAATTAATGTCGCGGGGTTGGTCTGTATTTCGTAGGAGTTTGTGCGGATGTCATTGAGAACAAGGGGGCACGCGGAGTGATCTGCGCCGCGAAGACTCATTGGCGCGGTGACGCCGACGATATACAGCGGATCAGGGCTGCCGGCGATCTGCATCGTACTCCCTACGGCTGCGCGAGCAGACCCGAAGAGTAAACGAGCCACACGAACATCGACAAGGACCGCATTCTTTTCTAAGGTAGCGGTCGAAAAAGCCCCCCCCGCTAGGATTCGAGTGCCTCCTGCTTGCAGCCATCCATTGGTCGTACCCACGACGCAAGCGCTCGTAAGTCGCTTACCTGCCGAAGCCGCCTTCGGAAAGAAGCTCCAGTCCCGACGGGTAATTTCTGGACCAAACCCCACCGGGACCCCTGGGGCAATTGAGTGGACCGCTGCGGTCACGCGGTCTAATTCAAGTTCGAGTGCCGACCCTTGGTTAGGTGAGTTGGGTCGCAGGTCGGTACTGGTACGGGCTATTTCGGTGGCAACAATCGTCGCAGGTGAACGTAGAAAGCCGAGATCATTGTGACGAGAATGCCACGCATGTGAGAGTGACCACGACGCAGCAACGCTTAGAAGCGCAGCAAGTAGAACTTCGGCGCAGATAATTATAGTTCCCGAGCGATGATCAGACCCCCTAATTTGTAAATTTTGCTGAATGTCCGCGTCGCCTGTCAACAGTATGCTCAGAGGGTAGGCTTGAGCGATAGTGACGACGAAAATGAGAGGAATCATGCTCCATACCAGCGTAGGCCAGAGGGTGTGCAGATCAGTCACCGACGAGTACTCGGTGTACCGCAGGCCATGCAGCACGACGATGAAGCCGGTGATGAGCATTACAAGTAATAGGAGCACCCCAAACAGTGCAAGAGCGACATCTTTTGCGAATCGCGTAAGGAAGTGTAATTTCTTTGCGCCCAAGACCCTCTCAATCTGCGCTATTGGACGACGTCGTAGCCATCGGAGCCATCCAACCGCTAGGAGGTTAATAGCTGCGATCGCAGAGGCGGCTGCCGCTATCATCAGGGACAGTCGAATGCGTTTTTGAAGCTCCTGCTGGTCCGCTGGAAAGGGGGTGTATGGTTGTACCGTTATTAAGCTCGTGGCGTCGCGCGGAAGTAGCTCTCCGCGGGCGTTGCGCAACAGGAGATCAAGATCCACCGCCAATTGCGCGTTCGAGATAGTTCGAGGTGAGCTGATTACCGGTGCCGGGCCTGAAAACGGCATCGACGCTACCATATCCGCGCTGGGCATTCCTTTCGGCCAATGTCCTAAGTGGAGGGGCGCCATTATTGTGTATGGCGCCCAGAAGCTTGTGTGATCGGCGCCAATTACACCTTCTCCGTTACGAAAGGCACCTGGCAACACGCCGATCACTCGCAATTCGAAGCCCTTGCGGGTAAAAAGAGATCTCCCGACTACGTCATTAATATGACCGAATAGTTGGCGCGCCTTGCTTTCGGACAGTAGCACCACTGGGGCTCCACGGCGCTCATCAGCAACAGAAATTAGCCGCCCCGCCAGAGGGTGCACGTGGAGTGCTTGAAGGAAGTCCCCGACAATCAGTTCGGCGCGCGTTTTGGAAAACGTTCCGTCCGGGCTCGTTCCGAGATCGACATTAGTCCCGAATGAGGCACCGAGATCGAAGTCCCGCGGTAGGAGCGGCTTCAGTTGAATCATTGCAGTGCTTGTGATGCCTGAAAAATCATCTCCGCTAGGACTGCGATACCCGAGCGCGCGATAACTGTAGTTAGGGGACGTGCCGTGAATTACTGGCGACTCCCACGCGCGCAGTATCGCGAATGCCACCGCAGCAGCCGCAAGGGCAATCGTAAAGACTGCATGAGCGAGCAAAGGGAGGATTCGGCCGGTGGACATGGGGTGTCTCTGGCGGAGACTCAGGAAGCCGCTTCCAGCGATTTGCCTTTTTTGAGGCATGCGAGGGGCAGCCACAGAGTCGTCTCTTCGAGGGCGCATCCTTTCCTGCCTTCGCTCATTCGGCGCTTCCACCTGAATGCTTGGTGGGAATAATCGAGACTTTCATGAATACCTGCCACCTTCCGCTGGGCTTTCGGTTACGGCGTTCTCCATGGCTAGATACGAAGCTATAGTGGGTGATATCCATGCCAGCGCGGATGGGGAAGCGCGTTTAGAGTGGGATTGTTAGCCGTATCAGTGGGCGGGCGCTGAAGACGGTGTACCGAACTTCGCGGCTGTAGGCCAGCAACGGACGGGAATCAAGGCAGATCAAGGCAATTTCAAGGAGAAAGAGCCGCTCTACGCGTAGAAAATCGTCGTGTCGCAGCAGCGGACCACCGTCTTCATAGACAGGTGGCGGCTCTCCGAATTCCCTATTGCGCACGTACCTAAGCGCCAAAAGTCGAAACTCCGGTTTCCAGCACACTTTCAGTTGGCAGCAGATCTCAGTACTTGCCGAGACTATCTTTGCGCTTCTACTGCCAACTCCTTCCCACCTCGATTTACGCGCCACCTTACCGCTCATACGCGGCTATGTTGGGCTTTAGCGCCGTTCGATCGAGCTCGATCCTGTCGAGTACATCTGAGTCTATCTCAAGACGAACGCGACATTCAATAATGCCATAACTTTGGTCTAGATAGGTAAAGAGATGCGATGTCGTCTCCCGTTCGGAGTGGTGCTAGACCGACTGGTGCTAAACCGACTGGTGCTAGACCGACGCGCCGAGGTAGCCTACCTGCTGTATGCAACAGATGCGCAAGGGTGTCCTGCTGCATTAGGTGACCGGCTCGAGCGTGCTGGACCCACATCCTGTACCCGACTATCTTGAAGGCGCTGCAACATGGCGCGTGGAGTGCCGCTTCAGAGATATCGCGATGAACACTGTATTACCTACCACGCCCCGCGGCGCCGGCACGGAAGGGCGGGCCTGGATCAGGGCGCCATACGCGGCCTCGCTGTTTGAGACTCGGCATCCAGTCGTTACAACCAGCGTCTCGGTACGCATGCGTGACGGAGCGCGGTTGAGCGGGATCTTACACCGACCGGCTGTTTTGGAACCCGTACCTGGAATATTGATAGCTAACGGCTACGGCAAGGCTATGGAGCCATACCTCGCCGACACTATCAGTCGACTTGCGGAGCGCGGCTACATCGTGCTCCTCGCGAGGCTGCGCGGACTGTCACCCTCTGAGGGCGAACCTGGTCTATATGAACGGTTTGGCGTCGATACGCATGATCTGATTGTGTGGCTCGGTCAACAGGAGGGGTGCAACGGTCGCCTTGGAATGTTCGGGGCTTCGCTTCTCGGCCTTGTACAGTATCTCGGGGCGAGGGAAGCACCGCCCGGGCTTGACGTGCTCCTCCCAGACGATGCAGGGAGCGACAACTATTGGTATCTCTGGCATCCGGGGGGCGCGGCTCCCGGGCCCGGCCGAGCTGCGCGACGGTCCGTGAGTGGTGCTGAGTGTGAATATTCTCAGGCCATAGCCCACGCTGACTATGATGCCTTCTGGCGCGACCGTACCGTGCAGGCTCAGGACTTTGAGGCCATCGCACGGCGAGGGGTCGCTGTGTTTCTTACCTCGGGCTGGGATAGCTACCTTCTGGGATCCACGAAGAGCTTCGAATGGCTAAAGGCGGGGCATCCGGGCACGCGGCTCAAGATGTTCGTTGGTCCGTGGGGGCACGGGGCCTTCATGAGTCCCGATTCACAGCTCCCAGGGGCTAATGTGATGCCCCTGAGTGGATTTGAGTACAGCCTTCTCTGGTTAGACCGATGGCTCAGGGGCATAAAAAATGGCGTGGAAGAAGAGCCGCCCGTACTTATTTACGTTCAGGGACCGAACGAGTGGCGGTTTGAGCTGGACTGGCCACTGCCGGACGAACGGCAGACCCGCTTATATCTTCGCGGGCTAGCTAGTGGTACGAGCTCGGGCCTCAATGATGGATCGCTGAGTGCCGAATGTCCCCGTGATGACCAGAGCGTCACCTATCTATACTCTCCCTCCGGTCCTTACAATATGGCAGCGGTGACAGGGCTTTCGCGCCCGCGAATCGATAAGGCGTCGTATGAGGCGCACGGACTCAGCTGGACGAGCGCTCGAGTCAAAGCTCCGACCGAGATGACAGGCTACCCAAAGGTCAGCTTCTGGGCTGCTCTCTCCGCGACTGACACCGACTTCGTTATCGAAATTACAGATGTTAGCGAGCTCGAACGGCCAGGACGGCCGCAATCCCTGCAGGTGACGCGGGGGTACTTAAACGCGATGCGTTTTTTCTCGAGGAGCAACCCTAGGCCGCTTGTTCCACATCAACCGTATCGCTTCGAACTGGAACTCTATCCTACGTCCTATGTGTTCGCGGCCGGTCATCGCATCCGGCTAACTTTGCAAGGGTCGGCGATCGATCCGCTCTTCAAACAGGAGCTGAGTAAAGTATCAAGTCTCTCTCCTCAAGATACAGAACACCTCAATATAGCTCACGGTCCAGGACTCAACGGACTGCGCGCGCGAGTTACTGTATTTCAGGCTGCCGATCGCCCGGCATATATAGATTTGCCGATCATCGGGGCCGGGCCGCCAATTGGATGACCTTAACCTGGTAAAATCTTGGACACGCCAGGACTGTTTTACGCGTTCGGGATCGTCTAGCCGCTGTTGACACGGATCGCCGAATATCGATTACACAGATCTGAAGCAAGCGCTCCCGGTATGACTTAGGCCCTAATGTATAGCGACAAGCAATACCATTTAATAGAACAGCTGCTCCAAATTTCTTGATATTGTGTGGCTTGTGGCTCCAGGCAACATAATGCTCAAATCCCTGAGCCTGCCAATCGCCGCGGTCCGTGTGTTGACATCTAGCTTTTCGAATATGGCGTGCAGCTGATTCCTGACAGTCGACACACTCTTATTCAGAGCCCTAGCAAGCTCCTTATTGCTGCCTGCTTCTAGCAGGAGGCGACACACGATTCTCTCAGCCGGTGTCAGCCCTAAATCGATCGCAATTCGTTTATAACGAAGATTCACTAGAGCCCGGTGCAACGTCGGTATGATCTTCCTAAGAATGGCTACAGCTCTTTCGTCCGAGCAGTCAAAAACGCCTAGAAGTACGAACGCAGACTGACTCCCATCTCTCTCATCTGAGTGAACATGCAGAGCAACTCTCCCAGGGGTTATTGGCCGCAAACGTGGCCCGATTGGGGAACGCCGCGTCGAAGCAGCCTCGACTATTATGGGGCCTGCTAGCTGTACATTGCGAAGCAACGAGCCTGCTTCCACCGTACGAGCTGCCAATCTCAACGCGCGCGCAAGGCGCGGGGCCACGTCCACGCCAATGAGCCAGGACGGATCCGTTGGCGTCTCCAGCATAAGAACGGAACTCGTATGATTAATAAGGCGCCGGACCGTGCGGCGCATCATCGTGCAAAGTCGGTACTCGCACTGTTGAATGGCGCTGCATTCCGCCTCCAGGTTTGACAGTAGCCACTCATCTCGCTCGGATTGCATGCGCGTATTCATTTCTCCCACGTCCTAGTGAGAATATGGTGGAGTGACAGCTACTGCTGCGCTACCGGCAGCGCTCACGCGCATCCTCTCTCCTCGACAGAGCCACCGATCATATCCCTCCGAAATTCGGCCCTGTGTCGGCGATATAGGGGTACCGAGTATTGATTCGCTACACCAGCCGAGAAACCAGGTCTATCAGCCTAACACTGGCCCAACAAAGCTAGTAAGTCCGTGTCAATGTCTTGACGCAGATCGTCCAAGAAATCCAGGTCGTTGGTCACGGACGGCGTAGCCTCAGCGTGCCCTTCGGGGAGGGGCGATTCCACGCCTGATAGGGTTGCCGTCTTTTCGGTCGGATTCATAAGGAACGCCCTTCTGTGTTACTACGCTTAAACGTAGCGTGCGTGTTGCTTCCTCCAAAGTCAACCGTAGCGAGATGTTCTGGCCAGTCTTTGTCGTGCAAATCATCGCTGTAGCGCGTAGGCGACCCTGGCGCGGGGATGCTAGTGCGGCGGAAGTGTTGTAGCACCGCTTCAACTAAGATTGGCTAAGCTCAGCCATTCGCCGCGTGAGCAATCCTCCTGTGCACGCCTTGCGACGCCGCCAACGTTCCTAATCATGCACTTGCGAGATTTCCGCGTGCAAACCCGCGCTATGTAACGTCCTTATACTTGGAACGGATTCAAAAGACGATGGAAGTGAGGAAGCACTAGAACACGATTGACACGAGAATTCACGCTCTCGTCTAATCTAACACGCCTGCTGGTTGGTAACTCGCGGCCGGTCAGGCAGACAGCGCACCGGTACTCGAAACGGCTGGGTCTGCCTCTCGCTGACTCCAGTGATAGTGCCGAATCCAGTCTAACCGCGAGGCTAAGTCCATGGCCCAAGAACAAACGTGCGACGAGAGAACCGCTAGCGAGCGCTCAGTGCCAGATTCAGCACATGCGTGGAGTATCGGTTGCGACTTCGATCATTCGCTCGGGACAGATGGTCAGTCCAACGCCTTAAGTGCCTTCTGTGTAACGCTCTACAACGAGAAACGGCAGGCGCTCGAGGCCACGTTCCGCTCGATATTAGTAGCAGTAAACTACTGCTTACTGAGACAGCCCGGCCTGCACGGCGCATTCGTGGTGTGTCTCATTGCAGACGGCCGGGATGCAGTCGACCCCGACATTCTTCAGTGGCTGCACACCCTGCGTGTCACTGCCCGGAGCGTAAAGACCGCGAGCGAGGAGTTCTTTCTAGAGGCGCACAGCGCCGAGTCTCCCCTGTTGCAACTTGAGGGATCCGCGTTAGCAAAAACCGTGAGCGCACGAGGTTTTCACACCGTTGTGTGTATAAAAGACAACAATCTGGGAAAACTACAGTCTCACGCGTTATTCTTTGAAACGATTTGTACGCGGATGCAGCCGGAGTTCGTCTTTCAAATAGACGTCGGGACAGTCTTAGCATCAAATACCATATTCAAGCTTCTCGAGAGACTACGACTGAGGCCAGAGCTAGCAGCCGTAGCTCCCCGGGTAATGCCCGCAGTGCCTGCATCAAATGAAGGGTTTCTCGCCCAATGGCAGTACGCGGACTTTGCAGCGCGCAAGGCAATTTTGTGGCCATTTGAGCTAGCAACGGGGCATCTTAGCGTTATTCCTGGACAGACGTGTGTGTTCCGTTGGCGGGCGTTGCATACGGTGCGGACAGTCGGCGAAGTAGATAAACCTGCCGATCCACTGAGCGACTATCTTTGCGGCATGGATACGCTCGGATGCCTGGGGCGCATCATGTATCTCGCCGAGGACCGCGTCATTGGTAGTCGGATTGTTTTGGCGGCAAGAAGCGATTGGAAGCTCGGCTATTCTCCCGACGCATCGGCGGAGACGGATGCTTGCACCAGTCTACGGGAGCTCCTGCGGCAACGTCGTCGCTGGAACAACAGCGAAATGGCGACGCGCGTGTGGTTGGTTGGGCAGGTTCCGGATATTCTTCGCCGGACAGACCGTAATGCTCGACAGAACGGTCGGTTTGCCCTCGCTGCTTTCTCACAGGCGATTCTTGCCGCGCGTGAGTTCTTTTTGCCGGCCCAGCTCGTCGCTGCACTGGCAGCGCTGGTTCCTGCCAGTCGCGGTCTACCACGGGGTCTGCCCGCGTTGCTTTTCACCATGTGGTTAATGTCTCTGGGGGCTTGGATAGTCGTCGAAACAGTAGTCGGGAAACCATGTCCTTTGAAGTTACCGATAAGGTGGAAGACTGTCCGGCGAGATCTTTACTGGGTGTCCGCCGCGCTATTCCTAGTGATTCTAGTATTCACGGTGCCTTTGCCGTGTACCGTGGCACTTCTTGTGCCAGCCCTGTGTCTGCCTAACGTCTGCATAGTACTGCCGCGATCAGGGGTAGCGTCGGCAGCCTTGGCGCGAGCCTTCTACTTGCCGCACCTCGCAATGGCAGCACTTCTGTCGTGCTACTCCTTATGGAGACTCGATGACGTCAGTTGGGGCACGAAGGGACTGCAGACCGCCGTTACGAAAAGCGCGTGTAGTGCTCGACTCCGAAAGTGTCGAAACACCTCATTCTGTGCATGGGTTTTTGCAAACAGTGTGACCGCATTCGTAGCGATCATGGTGCGTGGTTCGATGTCGCAGCGGCTGAATCCGGTCCTGGCAATACTGGGTACGCTGGAATTAGTGATGATAATCATCGCGCTTTTACGCCTAATCATCCAAGCCGTTGGAGACTCCGGGAGGATCGCTGAGAAAAGGCGGTGTGAGCAAGGCGACGAAAAGCGACTCCTGACCAGGCTCCAAGAACTCTCTACCGCGCGGGGAGATAAGTGAGCGTCAAAAGCTGCCGATTGGGCGGGAAACATCTTGTCGTGCGAGAGGCGCGCCCGAGGCAACGCAAATATCTGGCGAGCGTTCGGCTGGGGTTTTCGGTTGCGCCGAATGGCCTGATATGCAGGGAACGATCTGCCCAGCGAAGCGCGCAGCAAGTCAACATACTCGAGGGCGCAGGAAGGTTATTTTGGAGGGCGCGTCCTTAGGACACATGTTCTATTGCTCTTAGAAATGCCGTTGCAGATGATCGTGAGTAAGGAATTGACAGTGGGAGGGAATGCAGGGGTCACCAGCTGCTTGCTCCCGGTCGTTGAAAAGGAGCGCCCAGCGTTCGCCAATTTGTAACACGAGTACGCAACCCGCGCCTTCGGCCGTCGGCTTAACTGTGAAGGGTAGAGAATATGGGGAAGAGCATACTATTGCTTTCTGAAGATCTGGATTACCACGGTATCGCGGTTCGCTGGGGTCTTGAACAATTGGGCGTAAGCGCAGATTGGTGGGTGAGGTCGTCGTTTCCAGTCGAAAGCGCGATCTCGATTGGCGTTGGAAAGAACGGCGATGACTATGAGGTAATTGACGGGAATCGTGTTGCGTTTACGGAAGACGCATACGGGGCGATTTGGAATAGAAGAGGGAAGACGCCTACGGTGAGCGCAAGACTGACGCGGACAGACAGGGTTGTCGCCAAAGCGGAATCGTCGTTTCTACTCACAGGTATGGTTAGCGTTCTAGAGCAAAGAAATGCATCTGGCCTGATTGTGAATAAGGCGGCGGCCGGTGAGCGAATAAATTCAAAGGTTCCCCAGCTTGTTACTGCAAGGAAGGTCGGCTTTACGGTTCCCGCCACCCTGATTTCGAACGAGCCGGGGAGAATTCGGGAATTTTGTGAGGAACTTCAGGGTAGTGTTGTCGTCAAGCAACACATACCCTTTGTATGGCGACTTAAAGACGGCCGCCTCGCATTGCCGGGGACTCGTGCAATTCGGTCCGATGATCTGAAGGATGACGAGCCGCTGAGCGCCGCGCCGATGATATACCAGCAATACATACCAATAGAGCATGAGATCCGCGTAACCGTGTTTTGCGCGAATGTATTTGCCATCCTGCGGACAAGGTCCGGTGTTAATAAGTGGGGCTTTTGCGATATAAAGTATGAGGACTCAACGTCCCGCGCCATCGAGTTACCTCCTCGTCTTAGGAATAAATGTCTGGAATTTATGCGGCAGGCCGGTCTGGTATTTGCAGCGTTCGACATCGCAATCTCAACGGATGGCGGTGAGTACTTTCTTGAATGCAATGAGGCGGGCCAGTTCTTGTTTCTCGAAGAAATTGTACCGGAGATACCTCTGCTGGACGCGTTTTGTCGTTTTCTGGCGAGCGGCGATAGTTCGTATAAATACGGCCGACGAAAGGGCGAGATCTCCCTCGCTGAATTCGACGAATCTGAAGCGGGCCGGAGCATGCAAGAGCGCCTCATGGCTAGCAGCAGAGCGTCAAAGGTGTTCAGCCCGTTTGAGTTGAGCGAGTAGATAGGGAAATTTGGTGCTCACCCGAGCACCAATAGGTGGCGTAGCAAACTGGAAGGGAATCCGATGACCTGGTGCGGTGTGGTGGTTGGACGTGTTACGCAGTGCAACATAGGCGGATAGTTCGCGTTGAAATAAATCGAGAGGAGCGCTTTATGAAAGTTCTGAGTAGAGAAAAGAGCGATAGTAAAGGTGAGGTCCAGGAACCGAGGATTCTGGCACGACACCTGGCAAGGGAGCTGTCAAGCGAAGAGACAGAGTCGGTAGTTGGGGCGGGCACGTTTTTTCACCCTCTTACGAGTTCGTGTGGTTCCTCAGACAACAACCCTTGCGACCTTGATTGGTTGAACGGAGATAACGGCTGAAGAAGAGTAGGAGTGGCCCGCGCCCCGGGGATAGCGGGCGCGGGCTGCTCTAGGAGCGAAGTTTTGGTGTCACGGAGGGGTTCGTCTAGGAATTGGGAGAAATCGCGTGCGTTGGGAAAAGCATTCCTTTATCGATTATCTTAAGACAAAGAACGCCTACTCCGGATGCCCCTGCTGCAAGAGCTGCGATTGGCGGATACTGATCCATGACGTGACGAATATTCAGGACCAGAGGCTAATCGAGTTTTCGCTGATGCACCTCATAGAAAGCGGTAAGGTCATACACACAGCGGCTGTCGCGATGGCTTGCGGGAACTGTGGGTTTGTAAGAATGCACCTGACGAATCGCCTGACTAAGACGGTCGAGGGCCCACTGGATCGTGAGATGGTGTCGCAAAGTGATGCGACAAAGTAACATCGGCGCAATGTCTGGCCTGAATACCCCATTCGTGGCAGACCGTCACGCGGGTGGGTGACGCTATGCAGAGTGGTGATTGTAGACGGAACGCTGGCAATAGGTTGGGGCTTTTCCGGGAGGAGGCGTTAGACGCATACAATCGGGGGGCGCTCGGAACGATTCGGGTCCGCATGCCGATAGCGTGCTCCGCCGGTAGCGCGACGGTCGCGGTCGTGGTTGCGGTTGGGATTGCGCTGCTGTTTGTGCTGCGTGTTAGCCCGACAGTTGTAGCGGACGGTACAGTTATTTCTGTATCCATGGCTTCAGCCGGAATGTCGGGAGTTCTCGGCGGGCGCCCGCGCGCCGAGAAGCTTGAACTTATCGCGGTGGCGGAGCCGGAATCCAGCGCACGATTCGTCAGTATCGGTGAAGAGGTAATGCTTGAGTGCCGAACATCATTCGCGCGTGGGTTTTGTGGGGCCGGAGTTGTAGGGAAAGTCGACGCCGGCGGAGGGATTACCCGGCAGCGGCACCCGCAAGGATCCGCGGATCAGCACAAACCATTATATCGCGTATACGTGGACCTCAGTCAGCCGGCGAACCTCCGAAGAAATTACTTTAGGCTGGGTGCGGGCATGCCAGTAAGACTGCACTTCTCACTCGGTAGACGTAGGCTCGTCGATTGGATACTGGGGGGAGCCCGTGATTGAAATGGAGAGCGCGGGGGTACCGAAGCACACAGGCAGCGGGGAATCCCGATGACGCTCAGGGAGGCCGCTGGACGGCTGATAGGGTCGTGCCGCTGCGTGCGAAAGCGTTTGCCACTCATACTCCAAACGGAAGCAGCGGAGTGCGGCCTTGCTTGCCTCGCAATGATATCCGGTTTCCACGGGCATGAACTCGACCTACCAAGACTCCGCAGGATAACGGCGTTCTCGATGAAGGGAACAAATCTCAAGCATGTGATCGACACGGCGGAGCAACTCGCCCTAGAGGCTCGGCCACTTCGGCTTGAGCTTGGAGGTCTTTCAGACCTTCGCGTTCCTTGCATCCTACATTGGGACCTCAACCACTTCGTCATACTTAAGCAGATCGGCCGCCGCACGGGAGTGGTCCATGATCCTGCGTTTGGTGTACGGCGCCTGAGCATGGCGGAGATCTCTCAGCATTTTAGTGGGGTCGCGCTGGAGCTGTGGCCTGCGGCATCGTTTAAGTCAGGTAAGGACCGGACGAGAGTCTCCCTTAGAGCCCTCGCGGGCGATGTTTCGGGGCTGAAGCGCGCTCTAGCGCAAATATTTGCGCTTTCGCTTTCACTTGAAGTCCTTGTACTCGTTGGACCGTTTTACCTCCAGTGCGTATTAGATAAGGTACTCCCCGGCAAAGACGCGGGCTTGATGGTAAGCCTTGGGGTCGGCTTTATAATGCTGACTGTGTTTCAAGTGCTGGTGACCAGCTTGAGGTCTTGGAGCGTGACTTGGCTGAGCGCATCTTTGAGCATTCAGTGGTCTGGAAACCTGTTTGGCCATCTGATTCGTCTACCGCTGGCGTTCTTTGAGAAGCGGCACGCGGGAGATATCGTGTCACGGTTTAATTCTGTTCAGACGATTCAACATACGGTTACGAATCAGTCCGTTGAGGCAATACTGGAGGGACTAATGTCGGCGCTAATCTTGGCGCTGATGTGGTATTACAGCATCGTGTTGACGGGGCTGGCCGCCGCAGGGTTTGTGCTGTACGGAGTGTTGCGGTGGAGCCTTTTTGGGCCGATTAGGCGGACGGCCGCGGAACAGATCGGAGCGCTGGCACGTCAAGAGACTGACTTGCTTGAGTCCATCCGGGGCATTCTTCCTCTCAAACTCGCGAACCAGGAAGGTCTACGCCGAGCTCGATATACGAATCGTCAGGTCGACACAACAAATTGCGAAATCGCAGTGCAGAGATTGAATATCGGATTCCAAGCGGGTCGACAATTGATACTTGGCGTCGCTCGAGTCGGACTGATCTGGTTGGGCACGGACCTCGTGCTTGGGGCGCGCTTGACAGTTGGGATGCTTATCGCCTTTCTTGCGTACGCGGAACAGTTTAGCCAGAAAGGAGCGGACCTGATTGATAAGTGGCATGAGTTTAGGATGCTTGGGCTGCACACAGACCGACTGGCGGATATCGCTTTAACCCCGAAAGAGGGCAACATCAGAACGAACGGCATTGATCAGGTGTCTAGTTCTCGCTTAGAGGTTAGTGATCTTTGGTATCGGTATGCGGCGACTGATCCTTGGGTGATCGAAGGGATCGGATTCACAGTGGAGCCTGGAGAAAGCGTGGCAATTGCTGCGCCATCAGGAGCAGGGAAAACCACACTGGCAAAGTTGGTACTAGGACTGCTTACGCCGACTAACGGCAAAATATTGTTCGGCGGTGTTGATATCAAGGACATCGGAGCAATGCGATATCGGGAGATGGTCGCAGCTGTTATGCAAGATGATCAACTCTTTGCGGGTTCAATTGCCGACAACATTAGTATGTTTGCGCCGGATGCAGTGGGCGACGAGGTCGAGTCGGTCGCGCGCTTGGCACGAATACATGATGACATTGTGAGGATGCCAATGGGGTATCAGACCTTAGTAGGCGATATGGGGTCGGCCCTGTCCGGAGGACAGCGGCAACGCGTATTGCTGGCCCGAGCGCTATATAGACGTCCCAGGTTCCTCGTGCTCGATGAGGCGACCAGTCATCTCGATGTTGTTCGCGAGAGGGAGATTAACCATTTGATAAGCGGAATGAGCATTTCTCGTCTGGTACTCGCGCATCGACCGGAGACGCTCGCAAGCGCGGACCGGGTAATTGTGTTAGGGAGAGCAAAGGAGACTCCGGACGGCGGGCGCGCGGCTACGGGGCAGGTATAGGTACTGATTATGAGAAGGGCAAGACCGGCGGACGCCTCGGGTGCTCCTTCGCACGATGCGCTTGCGGCGAGTGGAGAGCGGTTTGGCATGTCTGTGACAACTGCGAGGTAGGCGACTTGGGCAGTCTCACTCGTAGCGGCATGGTACTCGGTAGTCACAATTACAGTTAGAACACGCACTTCTTCTCGATGAGGCCTAGAATTAGATGTCTCGACAGCCAGTGTTTGAAGTGCGGCAGCTAATGTGGTTAACCGGGATGGATTGTACGCGTGAGCGTTCGCACGCGGCGGTTGAAGGGTTAATGCTTTCGATATTATCGGAACGGAGTCAGGCTGGGGATCATACAGTGGAGGGGTTTGTATCTGGTGTCGGCCGCGGAGCGGCGCTCGATCAGATCCAGGTGTTTTTCGATGTGTTTGGTCGATACTGTGGGCACGTAGTATGGACCAGAGCGCCGGGTAGGGTTGATGACGCAGCCCTTAAGCTGAGACCAGCGCATTGGCTCTCAGGAACGTTCGGAAACACTGGAAATGTCGTCGTTCTGGACTTTCTTGCCGTTTACGGTAGTTTGAAAGCGATTTTGCAACACATTGGGGAAACGTGGGGGAGGGGAGGCGGCTGTATCACGTACTCGAGAGTGAAGGGAGAGGATCGGGTCGTTAAGGTCGCAACCACACAGCAGATCACGGCACTGAGCGGGAAGCGGGCGACTTCTGCTGGCAACGAGAAAGAGGCGTTTCTCGAGAGCGATACGGGGAAGTCATTTCGGGCTGCTGCGGTCGCGGTACTAGAGAATGCGATAGCTATTGGGTATGTGATACGACTTCTAAGCGGCCTTCGAGATTATGCGGAAATGGACATTTGGAGCTTGTGTCGGCGGTTGCAGAACGCGATCATCACCTCTCAGTATAGGATGTATTTTTCGGCAGATGGGCGGCTGATCGGTTTTTGCAGTTGGGCATGGCGAAGCGAAACGGCGTTCTTCGACCGAAGATATTTGCCTTTGGAGAGGATGGAAACATCAGAGTGGAATGAAGGAAAGGAATTGTTTTTGTGCGATGCGGTGGCGACGGGGGAGGGTGCGGATAGGGTAATGGGTGAAATTGTTACAACCTTGAGCGCAGCGAAGCCATTCTTTATTTATCCCAAAGAGAGGTATGGAGCTTGTCATCCTCGTCTGATATCCCCGCGCAGCCGAGGGCGGTGCATTAATTCGAAGACGTGGCACAGAGGCGCAAACGACTTGGCAAGTGCTTTGCTGAGGGAGGCGTAACAGTGAATCCGAGCTTTCTTTCAACGAAGCAGGCCGAGGAGCTATTTAGCGAATTGGCGGGACACGTGCCGGTGCTCCTGAGGCGTGTTTCTGATGCGCGAGTCATCTGGCTGAATAATCGGGTAATGAGGCGTGACCCAATGTTCCGGAGCTGCGGGGGTACGGCCCGGGATTACGGGCGCCATATACTCATGTCCTGTGGCTATGCGATAAACGGGGAGAGTAAGCGGGAGTGTGCGGTGGGGATCGCAGATCGATATGGAGGAGCTGGCATTGGAAATAATGGGGGAAGTGGGCGTGCAGTGATTGTGAATGGTTATAGCGTGAAGGGGATTGGCCGTACCCCTCTACTCAGTCTTAGCGGAGACGATTGGCATACGTGGGGAGGTGCCTTTTTGGATGAGTGCGTTCGTGAAACGATTCTTTCCGAGATTGTCGATGCGGAATTTCCCGGCGGCGCGATCCCCACGATCGCGATAATCGATACTGGCCGACGCGCTGAGTGGCGGGCTGGAAAGCGGGTGATAGCGGGGAGGTGCTGCCTGTTAGTCCGCCCTTGCATGCTAAGGGCGGCGCATTTCGAGAGAGCGCCGCTGTTCGTAGAGTATGACGCCGATCAACGAAAGGCTGGTTATCGCGACGTCATGCGTGTTCGCCACACATTTGATGTTGTTGCAAAGCTGTTGGGATGGCGCCGCTTGTGCGCAATGTTTAGGCGATTCTGGATGGTCTGGGCGGAACAACTAGCTTATGCATTTGTACACATGTTGCCACACGGTGGAGACACGACGTCCAATATCGCTTTTGATGGTAGGCTACTCGATTTCGGCGGAATGGTAGCGGTCCCGTCTTTGGGGCGAATCAGCATTTCTCTGGGGTTTCCAGGATGCGGGACGGGTATCGCGCTTCTTAGTCAAAGTATGAGGGTGCAGGTGGCGCAACTACTCCGCTATTGCGAAGTGGAATCGAGGGAGGAGATTCCGAGAGAGGTCGCCCGTTTAATGATTAGCGTAAAGGAACGCTATTTGGTTTCGACGTACAGAGAACTTTTGAGGCTCGGAGGTCTGTCTAGACAGCAAGCAGCGGGCGCGCTCGCATGCGAGCGCGCCCGAGAGCTCATGGCGGTGCTTGGTGACGCGCTTGCACACTATCAGCGCGATAGATTTGCGGTATTTGACGGAACACCGACCCCGCGGGTTGAGTGGGAGTTCTGGAAGCTGTGGGACTCCAGGCCGCCCGTGCATCTGCTGAGGCTAAGGAGATGGTTGGAGAGTTACTATGGATGTTCCATGGCTCGGCCAGACGCTGAGCGGTTGTTTGCAGTGTTTTCGGAAAGGAGCGCAGCGATAGCGGAGACGCGAAGTGAACTGTATATTGAAAGGAAGGGTGAATTGAAATTGGCGTTGAATGGTGGAGCGTCTGATCTCCGGATAACAGAGGAGCACGTCGATCAGATAATCTCCGAGACGATCTGCCGCAACCGTCGTGATGGCATGTATGAACCGGACGGTCTAATTCCTTGTGGTTACGCGCGGAATTCTCTTTGCGCATACTCCTTATTTCGTTCCGGGACGAGCGATGACGTACGAGCGATAATGGAGTGGAGTGCCGTTTCTAAGGAAACGGACGAGCGTGGAGATAAGGAAGCGCTAATGGTGTCGTCAGTAACGAGCGATGGGATCGCATTTCGGGAGCGGAACCGCGGAGACTTTCGAGGAGCAGTGTGGTTGCGATGCGGGAAAATACAATCGAGAGCTCAGTGGGCTTAAATCATGTTCGCAGTTGGCTGCCGAGGCGTGGCGGACAAGAGAGCTTGGTTTGAGCGATGAAGTGACAAAGTGACGGTCGTCGCTTCCCGGAGACACGCATGCTCGAATACGCCAAGTGGAAATATTGCGTCGTGGGAGTAGTTCTACTACTTGCGGTCATTTTTGCGCTACCAAACGTGTTCGGGAATGCTCCAGCCCTGCAGCTAGCGCACCGTGACCACAGCCCGATCGGGAAGAGTGAGGTCGCATCGATAGCGCTGTATTTACACCAACACGGTGTCCAGCTCAAGAGTGTCTACATGCAGAGGGGCGCTCTGGTGGTGCAGTTCGCTGACGTGTCGGCACAGCTGCGGGGACAAGACCTGATCGACTCCGAGTATCAGGGTGCTTATATCCACGCTCTGTCGCTGGTTCCTCGGACGCCGGGGGTGTTGCGCGATATCGGGCTAAAACCGATGCCGCTCGGTCTTGACTTGCAGGGGGGTCTAGACCTTCTGTATGAGGTCGACGTTCGTGATGCCGTCAATCAAGATCTCGCGACATATGGGGAGGACGCTACGCGAGCGCTTGCCGCTAAGAAGATTACCGTAAGGGGGGTCCAATTCGAGACTGTTGGGGGAGGCGATCTCAACAATGGCGTACGCATCAACCTTCCCCTCGGTACCGACCCGGTAGTTGCGCAGAGGGCTATCACCAATGCCCTGCAAGGGCTTGCAGTCACAACCCAGCGCGGGTCACCAGGACCGGCGATTCTGGCCGTGATGTCGCCACAGCAAATTCGCCAACGCGAGGATTACGCGATTGAGCAAAACGTTACGATCCTGCGTAACCGTGTTAACCAGCTTGGAGTATCCGAGCCAATAGTTCAACGGCAAGGACTGGGTAGAATCGATGTTCAGCTTCCGGGTATCCAGAATGCGGCAGAGGTCAAGAACATTCTGGGGCGGATGGCAACACTCGAGTTCAGGTTGCAAGACATGCAGGTGGATCCGACAGCGGCGCGAGAGGGACGGGGGGTACCGCTTGGCGACAAATTGTATATCAACACACAGGCTGGCGTGCCGGTACTGCTAAAGCGGCAGGTGCTGGTAACAGGAGACCAACTTACAAATGCGGTTGCGGACATAGGTCAGGAAGGACCTGAGGTAGAGGTGACCCTCAACGGTCGCGCAGGGAGAAGTCTCCTGAGTACGACAGAGCACAATGTAGGGAATATGATGGCCGTCGTACTTATCACAAAAAAGGCTGAGACTTCAATGGTCCGCGGTAGAAGGATTACGCGGGAGGTTAGCTCTGAGAGGGTTATTACCGACGATAAGATCCAGGGCGTATTTGGGGAGCGATTTCAGATCACCGGATTGACCGTCGGAGAGGCGCATGATCTGGCGATCTTGCTTAGGTCTGGCTCATTCAAGACGCCAATCTATCTCGTCGAAGAGCGCGTTATTGGTCCTAGCCTTGGCCGCGAGAATATCCGGAAGGGAATAGATGCCTTGGCTGTCGGGCTAATTGGCGTTCTTGTGTTCATGGCTATTTACTACAAAGTCTTTGGCCTAATAGCTGACGTTGTTCTAATCGCGAACGTCATATTGCTCGCTGCGCTTCTTTCGCTAATGCATAGCACGCTGTCGCTGCCGGGAATCGCAGGCATTATCCTGACAGTTGGCATTGCAGTCGACGCGAACGTGCTGATCTATGAGAGGATTCGCGAGGAGGTTCGTAAGGGCGTCCCGCCTCATGCCGCAATTCGCGCGGGGTTCGAGAAGGCAATCTCGGCGATTGCTGATTCGAATATTACGGCGCTGATCGCGGGCGTGGTGTTGTGGACGTTCGGCTCAGGAGCGATACGGGGATTTGCGGTGGTGTTGACGCTTGGCATTGGCACTTCGATGTTCACGTCGTTACTTGGAAGCCGAGCGCTTGTAACACTTTTGTACGGACGGCGTCGCCGGATTTCGCGGTTGCTCATTTGAGGTCGGAGGCGTAGGGAGGAAGTGGTGGAAATGAAGGGCGCGGGAGGATGATTATGAACATGTTTATTTACGCCGGTGTACTGATGCTGATTGTAGGTAGATGTGGAGCGGCCGAATTGCGAACGGGAGCGCCAAGTGAGTCGGGGACTCTGCCGGGAGTATCGGCTCACTCAGATACAGTATTGAATGGAGGATGCGTTGGTGTGCGGTGTGGGGATGGCGTACCCGGAGCACGGCACAAGAATTCGGTGACAAAAGCCATAAGACTGGCTGGTACCGCGGAATCGGGCGATCAGAGGACGGCCGAAAGTGATCGAGTGCCGTCAACCGGTAGTGATTGGGTCGCCGGAGTTAACTATGAACTAATTTCCCCGGCGAAGGCAACGGCCGCGCCCGCTGGAAAAGTCGAGGTAATGGAGGTTTTTTGGCTAGGGTGTCCGCAGTGCTACGGTCTTGAACCGTACGTGCTGAAATGGCTTAAGACAAAGCCATCTTATATTGACTTTGTGCGCGTTCCGGTTATGTGGGCGCCGGTAACGCGAGCTCATGCTCGTCTCTTTTACACACTCGACGCCCTTGGGCGAGACGACCTTGTGGAATCCGCCTTCAGTGCCTTGCATGTTTTGGAAGTGCAGAAAGGGAGCGAGTATGTTATGTGGGGCAAAAGCGATGGGATGACATTTCGGCTGCAATCGGTGTGGGCGGAAGAGAATGGGGTAAGTTCTGAGCTGTTCCGGAAGGCTTACGATTCGCCGATTGTTGAGGAGGACCTCCGGCAGGCTGCTGATGTGACTGAGAGATACAGGGTAAAGTACGTCCCTTTTTTCATTGTTAACGGGAAGTACGGCGCAAATGTGGGTGAGGCGGGCGGCCCAGAGAGGCTGATGTCGCTTATTGGCTATCTGGCGGGTTCTGAGCACCAACGGCGGTGATCCATTTTGCAAATGGATGAGCTGCGCTAAGTTGAACTATTCGGTAGGAAAGAGTTAGGTGCTGGTCCCCGGGGCGAATCCGCCGAGTATTCGGACGGCGCCCGGCGCCCCATGATTCTCCCTTGAGCCGCCTCGTTTGCGTGACCATGTCGTTTGCGCCCGTTCGGATGTGCTGCTCGATGCTGACATCTCGGGAAGCGGTAATTCCTCCGGAGATCTGAGGAGTTTCGTACCGCCGGCGCCGAGGGTCGACGGCCGTTGCGAAGTTCTCTAAACTGGGCAGGAGGTCCTCCGTGGCAGCTATTGCTAATTCGCTCCGAAGCTGTTCTGCATG
This sequence comes from Steroidobacteraceae bacterium, assembly GCA_036278795.1. Classification (GTDB taxonomy): domain Bacteria; phylum Pseudomonadota; class Gammaproteobacteria; order Steroidobacterales; family Steroidobacteraceae; genus 13-2-20CM-66-19. Next base: position 24,033 of record DASUKK010000022.1, read on the forward strand.
CCCTCTTGAGGGCCGTTTGGCGTTTCGCTCGTGGTCCCCAAATTTTCCGCTAGGGATTTGCCGTCTGCCCAGCGGAAGACGCAATCCGCCGACTCGATCGCACAGCCGATGGGATCATGCAAGCCGAGCGACCTCTGCCCCTGCTGGGGTGCGAAACCGGCCTCACTTAGGGCGCTGATACTTCAGGAATCCCTGGGTACTTGGCGTCTGCTTTACGTCAGGTGCGAGAGTGATGCGGCGGACGTGGCCCTAGGTTACGGGCACTGGAAAGCCGCCGACATCATGACGCGGCGCGGGGAGTAGCAAAGCCCGTTGGGATTCAGCACTCCTCAGCACTACGATCAAATGCCGTCAGATATGTTAACGCCTGACTACCTTCCACTCCGAGCGAGTCACCGGAGCCCCTTCGATTTCCGGGGCAGTCGCTGGAAGCCGAAATCGAGACGCGAATCCTCGAAGGGGTCATGCCGTATTTATGGTGGCTGTCCTGGGGGCGCTCCTTGTGGCACTGGAGTGAATCGCTGTGAACCGACGTGCAATATTGATCAGGTTCGGGGGGTAATCGGCGTCCAATATTGACCACCCCGTACCCTGCGAGGCCTCATGGCTGCGCGGGGAGAACCGGGGTGTTGTGCGTGGAGACGATTGGCAAGATCCGCCGCCGGCGGCTGGTAGATGGGGAGTCGATCAGCTCGATCGCGCGTGACCTCAGGCTCTCAAGGAATACGGTCAAGCGAGCGCTGCGCTTTGAGGGAGAAGCGTTCGAGTACAGACGGGCAAGGCAGCCTCGCCCGAAGCTTGGGCCATTCCTCAAGATCCTGGACGAGTGGCTCGAAGCCGAAGAGAAGCTGCCCGCTCGCGAACAGCGAACGGCGCAGCGCATCTACGAGGCGCTGCGCCTCGAGGGCTATAGCGGCGGACCGGACACTGTGCGCCGGCACATGCGCCGCTTCGAGCGTCGCCGTCATTCAGTTGCCACCGCCTTCATTCCCCTGAGCTTCTCCCCCGGGGAGGCTTACCAGTTCGACTTCAGCCACGAGCATGTCGAGCTCGGGGGTATCGAGCAGGTTGTAAAAGTCGCGCACATGCGGCTCTGCCACAGCCGTGCGTTCTTCCTGGTGGCCTACCCGCGTGAGAGTCAGGAGATGGTCTTCGACGCTCATGCACGGGCGTTCGCATTCCTGGGTGGCGTAGCTCGACGCGGCATCTACGACAACATGAAGCCCGCGGTTGATGCGATCTTCGTCGGGCGCGAGCGCAACTACAACCGGCGCTTCCTCGTAATGTGCAACCACTACCTCGTAGAGCCGACTGCCTGTACGCCTTCGGCCGGCTGGGAGAAGGGGCAGGTCGAGAACCAAGTCGGCAACGTGCGCGAATGGGTGTTCACGCCGAAGCTGCGCTTTGCGGACCTGGCGGAGCTGAACGCGCACCTGACTGCGCGCTGTCTCGAACTCGCCCGCGAGCGTACCCACCCGGAGCAGACCCACCGGCGCGTCATCGAGGTGTGGGAGGAGGAGCGCGCGCTGCTGCGGGCGATGCCGGAACCCTTCAATGGCTATGCGGAGAAGAGCTGCCGGATCTCGGCGACGTGTCTCGTGAGCTTCGATCACAACCGCTACAGCGTGGAGTGCCGCCATGTAGGACAGGTGGCCACCGTACGCGCCTACGCCGAGCGCATCGTGGTGCTGTGCGCCGGGGAGCTCGTTGGCGAGCACGCCCGCTCTTTCGGCCAGGGCCGCACGATCTACAACCCCTGGCACTACGTAGCGGCCCTGGAGCGCAAGCCCGGGGCGCTACGCAATGGAGCGCCGTTCAAGGACTGGAACCTGCCCGCCGCAATGACGCGGCTGCGCGAGCGGTTGACTAAGCACGCCGGCGGGGACCGGCAGTTCGTTGAGGTGCTCTCGATGGTGGCGCTGTATGGGCTTGAGGCCGTGAGTGAAGCCTGCGCCGATGCGCTCGAGGAGCAGGTCGTCACCAGCGCGCATGTGGTCAATCTCCTCCATCGCACAGTCTCTAGCGCTCGGGCGCCGTTGCTGCAGGTGCCCGAGGCGCTGAAGCTCAATGTTGAGCCCGCCGCCAACTGCGGCCGCTACGACCGCCTGCTGAAAGCCCCCTCGGCCGCCAGCGTCGTGTCCATCCATCATCCTTCGGAGAACGAAAATGCAAGCCCAGCTGATCGAGCAGATGAAGGCGCTACGACTTCGCGGCATGGCGAGCGCGCTGGAGGAGAGTCTGACGGCATTGAGCCACAAGAAGCTCGCCCCGACCGCCTGGCTCTCCCAGCTCCTGCAGGCTGAGGTGGCTGACAGGCAGGCTCGCTCCTACGAGTATCAGCTGCGCCTGGCGCGCTTCCCGATGCCGCGCGACCTCGATAGCTTCGACTTCCGCGAGTCGGCGGTGAACGAGACGCAGCTGCGCCAGCTCTATACCGGGGAATACCTCACCGGTGCCCGCAATATCGTCTTTGTCGGCGGCACCGGGACCGGTAAGACTCACTTGGCGACCGCGCTCGCCCGCCATGCGATCCTACAGGGCAAACGCGCTCGCTTCTTCAGTGTCGTTGATCTCGTCAATCAGCTCGAGGCGGAAAAGCGCGAGGGCCGCGCCGGACGCGTGGCTACACGACTGCTCTACCAGGACACCATTGTGCTCGATGAGCTGGGGTATCTGCCCTTCTCCCAGGACGGTGGGGCGCTGCTGTTCCACCTGATCAGCAAGCTCTACGAGCGCGTCTCCCTCATCGTCACGACCAATCTCACCTTCGGCGAATGGAGCAATGTGTTCGGCGACGCCAAGATGACAACGGCGCTCCTGGATCGCCTCACGCACCGCTGCGAGATCATCGAGACCGGCAATGACAGCTATCGCTTCAAAAAGCGCAGCTGACCGAAAACCGGGGATACCGAGGTAGCGGGTATCCCAGCGATCGCCGCTCTCAGGGCTTCCTACGCGGTCGACCCCGGCCCGAGGTCGAGAGAACAGAACCTTCTGCCCGGCCTTCGGCCGGTCAGACTGGATTACGGCTCCCCCGTTGAATGAAGAGATCAGACGAAGAAAACAGCCTGGGACCCCTGGTCAGTTTTGGACGTCGATCGCTGATCAACCTTGGAAGCCGATTGACACTCTCGATGCTCAGGAGTACCAGCAGGTCCCCAGCTGGCTTGGGAACGCGCCCGCAGTTCGGGCAATCGACGAATGCATGGACGAGCGCCGGAGCGGTGCTGTACTGGGGCGTAGAACTCAAGGGTCGGGTACCGCGCGAGGAACGGGGGGCTTGCCTGCGGATCATTATACGGCTCGGACAACGCCTGTCGGCATCGGATTTGCAAGGTGCGGCGAAGCAAAATTGTTGAGTTTTTGGGCAAAGACGGTACCGATGCAGGATAGCCTGCCGGCTGCTCTTGTTTAACACTCTGCGGCAATGGCCGCGCCTCCTTTCATCGCAGCTCGTGTGTCGACGGAGATGAAGTCGCAACTGCACCGCCTTGCGGAGCGGGAGCAGATCACCGAGTCCGCGCTCGTCCGGCAGCTCCTCGAGACGGTGTTGCGCACGTCGGGTGGCGATGGAGAATCGACTGTCGACCCTCCGGCGAAGGTGAGCCGTGATGTGCGCCTGAGTGTCCGGCTCGCGCCGGATGACCGCCTCCTTCTCACCGAGAGGGCGACCGCGCGAGACATGGCTGCGGCGACGTATGTGTCGGTCCTGGTCCGGTCGCATCTGAGGGGTCTCCTGCCGCTACCCAAGGAAGAGCTGCTGGCGCTCAAGCGGTCGGTGGCAGAGCTCAGCGCCATCGGTCGGAACCTCAATCAAATCGCGCGCGTGGCGAATCAGGGAGGCCGTACGGCGGCGGTTGGGAGCGACCACATCAGAGCCATGCTGAAAGTCAGTGAAGGGCTACGCGACCACATAAAGGCGTTCCTGCGGGCCAACGAGCGGAGCTGGAGGTGTGGGTATGCCGATGCGCCTGATTGAGTACGAGGGCAGGCCGCTCCTCGACCTCTCGTCCTATGCGCGCAAGGGGCCAGGACGACGCGACCACCTCTCAACGGCGGAGATTGAGCTGATCGGCCGCACGGTGAATCGCGTCCCGGAGGTGATGGTTAAAGTCCTCACCCGAGGTGGGCAGAATCTAGGCGCCGTGAGAGGGCATTTGGAGTACCTGGATCGGCACGGGGACCTGGAAATCGAGACAGATGACGGGCAGCGCATCGGAGGCAAGGGCGTAGAGAGGGAACTACTGGATGATTGGGACTTGGACATCGAGGAGGATCGACGCAGGGCCACCCTGGAGGCGCGCCCCAGCCGCTCGCCCCCGAAACTCGTACACAAGATTCTCTTCTCGATGCCGCCGGGGACGCCGCCGCAGAAGGTGCTGGGAGCGGTGAAGAACTTCGCCAGGGAGGAATTCGGGCTGAAGCACCGGTATGCGATGGTATTGCACACGGACGAGCCACATCCGCACGTCCACATGGTAATCAAGGCGGTGAGCGAGCAGGGGGAGCGCCTGAACATTAGGAAGGCCACCCTCCGGGAGTGGCGTCGAATGTTTGCGGAGCAGCTCCAGCGCGAGGGTGTCGCGGCAAATGCGACAGAGCGGGCAGCGAGGGGCGGGAGTCGGACGCACAAGCGCGACGGCATATATCGGGCGTACCTCCGAGGTGAGTCCACCCACATCTATGACCGGGAGCAGGCGGTTGCAACAGCAATCAGGACGGGAGACCCCGAGCCGGGGGACGGGAAGAATACCTTGCGGGCGACCCGAAGGGAGGTGGAAGCTGGATGGCACAAGGTGAGCGAAATTCTCGTTGCCGAAGGGCATTCAGAGCTCGCGGGCGAAGTAAAGCGATTTGTCCGCGTGATGCCGGTCCCAATGACAGAGCGGGAACAGACCGCGGCGCGTATCATCGGCCGTGGTCACGGACTCTACGAGCGCTCGCCCCCGACGCGATAATCATGCCGTTCGACACGGCGGCCGGAGCGCAGATGCCCTCGTCCAGTTGGCGACGGCAGCCCCTGCCTTGCGCGCTAGGTGACTGACTGCGAAATGCGCATACCGCCGCACCATCGCCGGAGTCGAGCGTGGCCGAGTTGAACTTGGAGCGTTCGTTGCAATAAGGAGCGCGTTGGCGGCCAGCATTCATTCTCCCAGCGGGGCAGCGCCTCGCTGGAGGCCGTGCTACGACGTGGAGCCGTCGCGTCCACTACTGCCGATATGCAGGCGTCCGTACATCATGCGGCCTCATCGAGACCACGACCCGCATACAGCTTGAAACGGGACGCCGTACTGGATGGAGTCTTGACCGGTTCGTCGCGCCTTGCTCGAAGTCAGAGCATCTAATTAGCATGGTGCACTACACGGCTTGACTAGTCTATCATCGCTGGATAGACATGAATATTTCGAGACGAACAATGCGCTACCAGCGATCACTCGCCATTACGCAGCGTCACAGGGATCTCCTCGATCTCGTTCGGCAAGGCGCGTTCTCATCCGGCAGCCTCGCACAAAAGCTCGGCGTCTCAGAGCCCACGGTCTACAGAGACATTCTCTTCCTCAAGCGGCAGGGTCATCTGATTACGTCGGTTCGCTTATCTTCGAGTTGGGCCTATCAACTCTCGTCTATAGAGCCGACGCGACAGCGCGTGGGGACGCGGCAACGATGAATATCAAGATGGCGGATCAGTGGAAAAGGGACTTCGCTCTCCACGAACGCGCAGATTTTTTCGGAGGCAAGGAACATTTGAAGCCTTCGACGCCGCAGGCCCACGTCGTTCGACGCGCTTTCGATCTGCTGCAGGTAGATGGGGTCCTTTGTGGACCCAGTTCGCCTCTTATCTACTTCAAGCAAGTCTCCGTCATATCGGCTGAAGAGGTTTTCGCCCTGCATCGCAAGTTCTGGAATCATGGCGGCGCGCCGATCCTCGTGCTCATCTCACCCGATCGCATACACATCTATTCTGGAATGTCGAAGCCAGCGCCGGTGGAGGCTTGTGGTGATCTTCCAAGCCTGGTTAAGACGCTCGAACGTGCTTCGAAAGCACTACAGGAATTTCTCGCTTCCGTTGAGTCGGGAGAGTTTTTCGGCAAGCACGCCGCGTTCTTCAACCCCGAGCACCGGGTCGATCGCGATCTTCTGAATAACTTGAACGCGACGAGAGAGGTTCTGGCAGAAATCACAAAGCGGGAAATCGCGCCGCAGATACTTGACGCGCTGCTCTGTCGACTTGTTTTCACGTGCTACCTCTTTGATCGTGAAGTCATAGGACATACGTATCTCAACAGAATAGCGCCGAGGCCCGCCAAGCATCTTCGTGACGTCTTAGCCATTCAGCCCGTAACAGATGCGAAAGTCTCCCTATATCGATTGTTCAAGAGGCTAGGAAGAGATTTCAACGGCGATCTGTTTAGCGACGATCTCGATGATGAGATTAAACTAATTACAAACGCGCACATACAGGTACTCAGCGACTTTTTTCATGGCACGCTGGTCCGCAGTGGGCAAATGTCCTTCTGGCCCTATGACTTCGCTGCGATTCCAATCGAAACGATCAGCGCGATCTATGAGCACTTCCTGAAGCTTAGTGAGAGGCAAACCGGCGCATTCTATACGCCAAGATTTCTAGCTGAGATTGTTCTCGACACTGCTCTTGACAATTTCGGCTCTCTGCTAGGCAAAAAGTTTCTTGACCCGGCTTGCGGCTCCGGGATCTTCCTTGTGGGCCTCTTCAATCGGTTGGCGGAAGAATGGCGGCAGAGGAATCCCACTGCAAAAAATGACCGACAAGCGCGCGAACTAATGAATGTGATGCAGGCTAGCATCTTTGGCGTAGACATCGACCCGACCGCTTGCCGCATAACGGCGTTCAGCCTCTATCTCGCGTATCTAGATCAACTTGAACCGAGAGACATACAGGCGCTCCAAGAGCGAGGGCGCATACTGCCAAATCTAGTCGCTGCCGCTTCTAGTAGCGGATCTGCGAATATTCGCTGTGGTGATTTCTTCTTAGATCGCAGTTATGTCGTACGCGATGCCGATCTCGTGATTGGGAATCCACCCTGGGGGAGCATCGCTGGTCCGGAGACGCTGGCGGGTAAATGGTGCCATGAAACCAGGAAGCCACTACCCGATAAACAGATGGCTGCCGCTTTCGTGTGGAAAGCTGCTGACCACACGTCTGAGACAGGCCGAGTGTGTTTGGTATTGCCACACGGGGTCTTATTCAACCACAGTAATACCGCATCAGCCTTTCAATCAGCATGGCTTTCTCAGCGCTCCATCCGGAATGTTCTGAACTTGGCCGATCTTCGCTGGTTTCTTTTCGACAAGGCCGTGCATCCTGCGTTGGTAGTTAGCTATGCCAAGAACCCATCAAAACCAGGAGACGTCATCGAATATTGGGCTCCAAAAGGAGATTGGAACGCAACGCAGGTTGAAGTTATCTCAATCTCGGAAATAGACCGGACCGAAATCGCTGTCGAGACCATTTTGAAGGATCTCGAAGGACCGGATTCTCCCCAAGTCTTGAAGCAACGCTTCTGGGGGACGCCGCGAGACCTACGCCTCCTGGAAAAACTGTTTTTATACCCGCGCCTACGGGATCACGTTAGAAAATCGCAGGAGACTGGCGAAAAGGCCTTCGTTATGGCCGAAGGATTCCAGCCGCTTGGTGCAAACGACGACGAAGGGCGGGCAAAGACAATTAAGCTCCCGAGCAGGTACTTCATTCCTGCTACGAGCCCGGACATTGATCTCTTTCTGCTGGCAGACGATTGTAAGGTCCTGTCTAAGTCATCCGTCGCGGTCAGGAATCGCTCAAACAAGAACACCGATATATTTCGCGGACCGCATGTTCTCATTACGAAAGGATTTGAGCGGATAGCATTTGCTGATTTCGACGTTAGCTTTCAACATGCGCTCAGAGGCATTCACGGTTCGAGAGAACATCGTGATCTCCTTGTATTCCTTGCGGCGTACCTAAGAACGTCGCTCGCGAAATATTTCATGTTCCACACATCGGCTAGCTTGGGCATGTATCGGCCGGAAGGACATGTGGAAGAAGTCTTGCGTCTTCCTTTCCCATTTCCGGAGCAACAGGAGGATGCAAATCGCTGCAAGAAAATTATCCAAGAGGTTAGTCAGGTCGTTCTTCGTGCCGCTGAGCGTGCGAAAGGTATGGCGCTTGGGCGTGCACAAGTAGTCGCCAAGGCTAGTGAAACGGTAGAGCCCCTCATCGAGGAGTATTTCAATATTCAGCCTCTAGAGAGGTTGCTGATCGCAGACACGATCAACATTACAATTCCAAGCGTGCAGCCTCGTCAGGCCCGTATGCCTGTTCCAACAGTGCGTCCGGCCTCCGGAAAACAGCGAGAGGCTTACAAGAATCGCGTCTGTGAAATGCTCAGCAAGTGGACGCGAGGTAAACCGTACACTATCCGGGGAACAACAGTTGCGGCTGACACTCTGGGCACCGGCATGATGGTACTGGAGAAGTCGCCCAATTCACGTCCTGCCGACGCTGCGCCGGATGTTCCGACGGATGTTCTCAGTGCACTGTTCCACATTCGAAGGATTGCGTCTCGCTCGAGTGGGGGAACTCTTGATCTGGTTCGTGGAACTATGGTCTTCGATGAGAATAGGCTGTACGTAGTCAAGCCCGTTGGTCAACGATACTGGACACAAACCGCTGCCCTGAATGACGCTGATGAAATTGCAGGGACGATCTTGATGCAGTCTCTACGGGAAAGAGCATGATCTACGTGGGTGATCCCTCCGAATGGATTGACCTCATCGACACACTAGTTCCGGATATCCTCGAACTGCTGATAGACAGCTGGGGACGAATGCCGCCGCCCACTCTGGACGCACATGAAGATTCAATTTCCGAGAGCTTGTGCCGCCGCCTTCAGAAAAATCCAAAACGAGACGACCTCCCTTTTCAAATTCGCACACAGATAGTCGAACTTGATCCAGGCGCCGGCGCGGATCAGGGTCGGATGGATATCGTATTTCTTCTCTTGGTTCCGCGAGAGAACGTGTATTTTTGCTTAGAGTGCAAACGTCTCAATGTCATGACTAGTGGCCATATTCGTGCGTATTCGGCGGAATACGTTCGCTTTGGGATGCAGCGATTCGTCAAAGGGCAATACTCCCCGTCTGTCCGACAGGGCGCGATGCTAGCCTACGTACTCGATGGCGATGTCGTCCGCGCAATCCAGAACGTTGCGACTGTAATTCAAGTGAATCAGGTTGCATTGGGAATGACCGCCCCGGGGTCGCTGTCTGCTTCAACCGTTCGCCCTGCCGATGCGCGAGTGAAGGAAACCCGTCACGTTCGCATCGGGGCCGCTAATCCATTCCATCTCCATCATGTTTTTGTGAGCTAGAAAATCAAGCTCAATGGAGGAGGTCTCAAATCAGGCTGACGATGTCTCGCTCAAGCACGTTTATCCAAATCTCTGGAAGCGCAGTCTTTGTGACGCTTAATGGCCAACCTTCGCGGGACAAATCAGAGAAGAGTCTTGGAGAAACCTCGCAGCGAGACTGCGACACATCGCCTCGACCAAATGGGGCAAGCGACGTTATCTCGTGATGGACTCACTCCTCAACCCGGCAAAGCAGGAAGTAGCAGCATGACCACTTCGACGGAAAAACCCCTGGAGAATGACGATGGAAGACGGCCTCGGCGCGGGGTGGTCGTCACGCTACTCGATATGGAGGACGGAACCAGCCGAATCATACTGGACGATGTGATCGCCGACCCTGGCTCTCAGAAGACGTCCTGGAAGCAGGACACCTTCTACACACACAAGCGCCTGAGTTCCACGGCTATCGATGACATGGCTCTTCCCGCAAGTGAATACCAAGGGCTGGGAGAGGCGCTATTGGCGCGACTGTTGGCTCTCAATGGCCGCGTACGTTGAGATCACCCTCTGCCCGGCCTGCGGCCGGTCAGACTGCGTTGCAGCTCTACCGTGACGCAGTGAGATTCGAGAGAGAAGGATCACGGATGGACAGAGAACCGGATCGAGCCACCGACCCGAAAGAGCGAAAAACTCGTTGCACTACCCATTAATCCGCAGTCCTACGAGAGCCAAAAGCTCTTGCAACGATGCAACGAAGTTGCGACCCTGTTGAACCTCCTGGTGTTTGAGGCCATTAAGTACACCGGAGAACACGTGGATTTCAGTAGCCCGGGATCGCCAAATAGAGCCTTTGCGCCAAAGAATGAGGGGCAATGCCTATGAGGTATGGTGTACGTGCTGGGCTCCGATGCAGGCGGGCAGATTTTCCGCTTTGAAGCCGGAGGCCGCTCCGGCAGCTTGGAGCTATGACTCCTCTGCTTCGCGTACCAGCGCCCATACGGGTTCGTCGAGGCCGGCGGCGATACGTTCCAGGGTGGACATCTGGAAGTCCTTTCCGCCTCGCTCGATACGTCCGTAGTGCGCGCGATGCATTTCAATGTGATCCGCAAATCCCTCTTGCGTCCATTCCTTCTGTTCGCGGTGCTGGCGGATGACGTTGGCGATGCGTTGTTGCAGGGAGGGGCGTGCGGTTCTCATCTGCGTTACTTTACGGCAGCTGACTTGCAATCTCAGGCGCCTTAAAGTAGGCTCCTTATCGGTCTCATTTGCCCCATGAGACCACCACGCCTCAGGAGGTGTAAGACGCTGCAGCCCCAGCATTGAAGGTCAAGCGGCGCCCATCGGGACGGCTATCCCGACGAGCGCCTAACCAAGTCACGTCCCTTGGAGACGCGCCATGGCTATTCGCAAGTCTAGCCGGTCGAGGCCCCGTCGTGCCCGTTCGGCTGGAGTTTCTTCGGCTCTTTCCTCCGGCCGTCATGGCCGGGCGGGCAGAGTATCTTTTGCCCCATACCTTCCGATGCCTTCGGTTGAGGGATTGCGGCAGCTTTCTCTACTCGCGAGGCGGCTGCAGGCCATCTACGGAACTGCCATAGCTGCTGAGGGCGCCCTTCGCCATCAGGCGGCGGAACAAGACATGGAGATCGCCGATTGCCTTCGCGTCGGCGTTTGTGATCCGGTCGCCGAGCAGGCCCGCGATCTTGAAACCCTAATTGAGCAGTGTAGGGCTAAGCAGCCCGGTCCTAGGCCATGAGTGCGCGTGATGGCGCCACCGATGTCATGGGACACGTTCTGCTATCCACAACGCTTCCATCGTCCCGAGGATAGGTTATGCAAACGACTAGCGCGAGCGAAATCCTGCGATCCCTGATCAAGGGTTGCGATCCACGATCGGGAGAGCTTCTACCCGCCGAGTGTGTGATACATCGTGCCGAGGTTTTGCGCGCACTATTGGCGGGTGCTGACGCGCTCAAGCAGACCGCGGCACGTACTCAACGGCGCGCCAAGCTGCCCGGTAACGTGGGGAATACTTGGACCTCGGAGGAGGAGAGTAGGCTCGCGGCCGCATTCAAGGGTGGCGAGTCATCAGCGGCTCTTGCGCAAAATCATGGGCGTACGCTGCGCGCGGTTGAGTCGCGCCTCGAAAAGCTAGGTCTGATCACGGCAGAGGAGCGCATCACCCGCGAAGGTTTTATGGCTGGCTGACGCCAAGGCGCGATCACCGAGCAGTCGGGTGCGACGTGGTAGTCCGAATGCGCGGACTGCCACCGTATTTTGCGCGCCTTCTCAAGCTTTGCCGCAATCGCGGCGCCTCCCTCGAGGACGCCTGGGACATAGTGCAGGATGCGCACCTGCGGTTTTTCGCATATCGCCAGTCCGCAATAGTGAAGGATGCAGGCTCCCTGCTTCGCCGCATCGTCCTGCACCTATCTATCAACCACTTCCATCGCGAACTGTCGGTTCCCTTCATGTTCGAGAGTTTCTACAGGTGTGACCGGCTGGGGATGCTGATTGATTCCGCGCCAGGGCCGGAGCGCACGGTCGACGCCGAGCAGGAACTTGATTGGGTGGTCAGTTTGCTCAGTGCCGCAAGCAGGCGAACGTGCCAGATGTTCATCGCGCAGCGCGGCGGATACACCTACGAGGAAATCGCCAGCGCATTCGCCATCAAGCCGCGCACGGTCGAGAAGCACGTGACTCTCTCGACCGATATGCTCGAGGAAGCCGAATACGAGACCCTGCGCCAGAGCATTCGCCGGCCAAGCGTGACAATGGTAATTGCCGAACGGTGCTCGCGCCGCGGCAGCGTGGATCCTCTCGAGTAATCGGGGGATTGGCCCCAATTACTCGAACGAACGTGTGGTCGATGGAGGTCCGAAGGCTGTCTGAGAAATGGGGCAAACTGCCTGAGAACTCCATCTTGTCGATTCATGCCAGGGGGTTCAATCTGGTTGCCCCCTGCGAAATGCAGGACCATGCACCTTCTGGCGTGATGTCTCCAGGCGTTAGCATTTGGCGGCGCCTTCGGGAGCCGGCAATGACGGATAGCATACTGATCCCGGTTCAGAGCGTCGGCGTTCTCGCGCTGACGCAAGAGGAATTCGAAGCGGCGCTTGCCGCTGGAGCCCGATTGACCTCGGCTCGTCGCCCGCAAGGCGAGGTCGTGTCTGCTGAATCGCTGCTCGATGCAGACCAGGCCGCGGCGCAACTTGGCGTGTCGGCTCGTTGGCTCGAAGATTCCGCGAGAGCTGGCATCGTGCCTCACTACAAGCTCGGACGATTCATTCGCTTTAAAGTCAGCGAGGTTGCGACCCACTGCAAGATCGGCGGCGCGCCGATGCCGGTCGCGGAATTCATCGGGCACGAGCCACCGGTCGAGCGCAGCGGCCGGTATCGAATTGCTCGATAGCGACCACTGGCCGTAGACGGTGGTTCCGTGGTCGCTTAAAGGGTCGCGTTGAAAGCTCGAGGTTCGATCTCGCGTATCGCTGGCGCGCAATGTCCCGCGCGACAGTCATCAAGTTCGGATCCCCACTAAGGCGAGGAGCCAGCACATGAGCGTTTCGGTGCGTAACTGGCGAGGCGGCTGGGTCGTCGATGTGTCCACGCGCGAACGCGGCGAGCGCAAGAAGCGCTGGATCAAATCGTTCGGTCCGGGTGCGAGAGGCAAAGCGGCTGCTCAGGCCTTTCGAGAGGAAATGGTGGCGCAGACCAAGCGCGCCGGATTCCAGGAGCGGCAGACTGCCACGTTTCGTGACCTCTGGAGGAGCTTCGTCGCCCAATTGGTGGGCCCCGTCCCTGGGCCTGCGACCATCGCCGACTACAAGGCGATGGGGCGTGACTACCTCCTGCCCGAGCTCGGTGATCTCCTCCTGAAGGACATCGATGCCGCCGTTCTCGTTGATCTCAAAACACAGCTGCTCACACAGCCTGGTCTGAAGGCCTCCGGAAGGGAGGGTTCGAAAAAGCCCCTCGCGCCTCGAACCGTGGCCAAGATTCTCACACTTGCGGGGACCGTGTTCCGCCATGGCAAGCTCATAAAGCTGGTCACGGACAATCCGGCATCGGATGTGAGGAAGCCGAAGGCAGGGAAGAAAGCGGTCTATATCCTCGAGCCCGAGGAGATCGCCCGCCTGCGGGCGGCTTTCGATGTTCCCTGGGAGCGCTTGCTCGTGGAATTGACGATCACGACGGGACTGCGCTCAGGAGAAGTTCGTGGCCTGGTGTGGGACTCGATCGACCTGAAGGGCAAGCGCCTCTTCGTCGAGCATCAGGCTACCCGCCGACGGGCGGACGACGTGACGAAGACCGAGAGTAGTCTGCGCACCGTTCCCGTGCCGACCTATCTGATTCCCGAACTGAAGCGCTGGAAGCTCGCTTGCCCCCCGACTGTCCGCGGACTCGTGTTTCCCGGCGAACCGGACGCGAGAGGTGAGCGAGGGCCGATCGACGCCGACAAACTGCTGCGCAATATTCTGCGCCGGGCATTGCGGCAGGCGGGACTGCCGCCGCTGCGGTTTCACGATATCCGCCACCTGGCCGGCACGCTCATGTCCGAGGCAGGAGTTCCGCCGAAGAGGGCGCAAGAGATTCTGGGGCATGCCGACGTACGCACCACGCTCGCAATTTACACGCACGCCATGAAGCGTCGGCACGATGACTCGGCCGACAGAATGGCTGAGCTCGCAGGGCTCGTCGATTTGGGAAACAAACGGGAAACAAGTAGCTCCGTAAAGGATGAAAAACCAGAGCTAAGTTCTTGTTTTATTGGCTCCCCGGGTTGGACTCGAACCAACGACCAACGGATTAACAGTCCGACGCTCTACCGACTGAGCTACCGGGGAACCGTGCGAAGGAATCGCGAAAGGGCGCGAATTCTGAGGCGAGGGCCTGGAATTAGTCAAGGAACCTTCCGGCGCAGGTGCCGGTGAGGGCGCAGCAAGGCGCCGTATGCCACGAGTGTGATCGCGAGCAGCAGCGCCGCGAGCACCCACTGATCCGCTCGCGTGAGCCCGGGCGGATAGAGAATCGGGACCACGTAATGGTCCAGGAAGCCGCCCGTGTATCCGGACTGGCTGGCAAGGTGGCGCAGATGATTTTCTAGGGGCGTGAGCGGGCAGATCTGCCCCGAGGTCTCCACCCAGAATCCCCAGGCGAGGGCCGGCGGGTGGACGAAAATCGCCCCGCGCCATTTCCACGCGAGGAAGCCGCCAAAGATCACGAACACAGCGAAGGCGAGGTGCAGGACGACCAGCAGATCCGCGAGGATCCTCCAGCCCATCGAGCCTCAGGCGCTCTTGGCCACCGTGCCGCCGGTCGCCAGAACCCGCGCGATGCGTTCCATCGCCTTCTCGAGCGTCTGCAGGCTGCACGCGAAGGAGATGCGCATGTGGCCCGGGGCGCCGAAGCCGGAGCCCGGGACGACCGCGACGCCGCCCTCGTTGAGCAGCAGCTCCGCGAACTCGCCGTCGGTGGTGCAGCCGAGCATCGCCATTGCCTTCGAGACGTCGGCAAATGCGTAGAAGGTGCCGGCGCCCGGCAGGCAGCTCACGCCCGGCAGCGCGTTGAGCGCGCTCACCACGTAATCATGCCGCTGCTTGAAGGCCTCGTTCATCGCGGCGACGCAGGTCTGGTCGCCGGCCAGAGCCGTCGTGGCCGCTTTCTGGGAGATGCTCGAGGCGTTCGAGGTCGACTGGCCCTGGATGGTCGCCATGGCGGTGATCAGCTCCTTGGGTCCGCCGCAGTAGCCGATGCGCCACCCGGTCATGGCATAGGCCTTCGACACGCCGTTGATGGTCACGGTGCGGCCGTAGAGCTCGGGCACTGCGGTGAGGAGGCTGCAAAACGGCTCGGCGCCCCAATAGATCTTCTCGTACATGTCATCGGTGCCGATGACGATGCGCGGGTGCTCGAGCAGCACCTCGCCCAGGGCACGCAGCTCCGCCCGCGTGTAAGCGGCTCCAGTCGGATTGCAAGGACTGTTGAGGAGCAGCAGGCGCGTCTTCGGGGTGATGGCGGCGGCGAGCTGGCGGGCGGTGATCTTGTAGCCCTGCGCGGCACCCGCGAACGGCATCACCGGCTGCGCGTCGGCGAGCAGCACCATGTCGGGGTAAGAGACCCAGTACGGTGCCGGGATGACAGCTTCGTCATCCTTGTCGAGGATGGCCATGCAGAGATTGAAGATCGTCTGCTTGGCGCCCGAGGACACCAGGATCTGGGAGCGCTCGTACTGGATGCCGTTGTCGCGGGCGAACTTCGCGATGATGGCGTCCTTGAGCTCGTTGATGCCCTCGACATTCGTATAGCGTGTGAATCCGCCGCGAATGGCGTCGATACCCGCCTGCGCGATGGGCACGGGCGTATCGAAGTCTGGCTCGCCGGCGCCCAGGCCGATCACGTCCTTGCCCTCTGCCTTGAGGCGGGCGGCGCGGGCGGTGACGGCAAGCGTCGGCGAGGGCTTGACGCGCTGGACGCGTCGTGAGACGGATAGGGTCACGGTAATACCTGTGGTTCACCGAAAAGGGGCGGGCGCCCCTATATTAAGGGATCGCGGCGGTCCCCACCAATCGCGTCGCGGAGGAGATGCATGGAACAGATTCCTTTCAAACTCGAGGCGGGCTTTCAGCCCTCGGGCGATCAACCCGGGGCGATCGTGAAGCTCGTCGAGGGCCTGAAGGACGGTTTGAGCGCGCAGACGCTCCTAGGCGTCACCGGCAGCGGTAAGACCTACGTCGTCAGCCAGGTGATTCAGCAGATGCAGCGTCCGGCCCTCGTGCTGGCGCACAACAAGACACTCGCGGCGCAGCTCTACGGTGAGTTCCGCAGCTTCTTCCCGCACAATGCAGTGGAGTACTTCGTTTCCTACTACGACTACTACCAACCCGAAGCGTACGTGCCGTCCTCCGATACCTACATAGAGAAGGACGCCTCCATCAACGAGCACATCGAGCAGATGCGGCTCTCCGCCACCAAGGCGCTGCTCGAGCGCCCGGATTCGATCATCGTCGCCACGGTCTCCTCGATCTACGGCCTCGGCGACCCGAAGGCGTATCTGTCGATGATCCTGCACCTGGACCGGGGCGATCGCATCGACCAGCGCAAGCTCCTGCGGCGTCTCGCCGACATGCAGTACACCCGAAATGACATGGACCTGACACAGGGCACGTATCGGGTGCGCGGCGATGTGATCGACATCTTCCCGGCGGAGTCGGAGCGCGAGGCGGTCCGGGTCGAGCTCTTCGACGACACGATCGACTCGATCACCCTGTTCGACCCCCTGACCGGCGCCATCTCGCGCAAGGTGCCGAGGTTCACGGTCTATCCGGGTACGCATTACGTCACGCCGCGCGAGCGCCTGATCGGCGCCGTCGACCATATCCGTGAAGAGCTCCGGGACCGTCTCGCGCTGCTGCGCGAGACGGGCAAGCTCCTCGAGGCGCAGCGGCTCGAGCAGCGCACGATGTTCGACATGGAGATGATGAAGGAGGTCGGCTACTGCGCCGGCATCGAGAACTACTCCCGGTACCTCTCCGGGCGTGCCGCGGGTGACCCGCCGCCGTGTCTGTTCGATTACCTGCCGCGCAATGCGCTCCTCGTCATCGACGAGAGCCACCAGACCATCCCGCAGTTGGGCGCCATGTACCGCGGCGACCGCTCGCGCAAGGAAGTGCTGGTGGAGTACGGTTTCCGCCTGCCCTCGGCGCTCGACAACCGGCCGCTCAAGTTCGAGGAGTGGGAGCGGCTCGCGCCGCAGATGATCTTCGTCTCGGCGACTCCGGGAAACTACGAGGCCCGGCACACCAACCAGACGGTCGAGCTCGTGGTCCGCCCGACGGGTCTGGTCGATCCGCAGGTCGAGGTGCGACCGGTGAGCACGCAGGTGGATGACGTGCTCTCCGAAATTCAAAAGTGTGTCGAAGTGGATGAGCGGGTGCTCATCACGACTCTCACCAAGCGTATGGCAGAGGATCTGACCGACTACCTGCGCGAGCATGGTGTGCGCGTGCGCTACCTGCACGCCGACATCGAGACGGTCGAGCGCACCGAGATCATCCGCGACCTGCGCCTCGGCAAGTTCGACGTGCTGGTGGGCATCAATCTTCTTCGCGAAGGCCTCGATATGCCCGAGGTCTCGCTGGTCGCCATCCTCGATGCGGACAAAGAGGGGTTCCTGCGCTCTGACAATTCCCTCATCCAGACGATCGGGCGCGCCGCGCGCAACCTCAACGGCCGCGCCATTCTCTACGCCGACAGGGTCACCGGGTCCATGCAGCGCGCCATCGAGGAGACCAATCGGCGGCGCCACAAACAGCTCGAATACAACGCCGCCCATTCGATCACCCCGCGCGGCATCCGCAAGGCCGTCGCCGACATCATGGAAGGCGCTCGCGCCGGCGCTCCGCAGCAGGCGCGTGGCAAGCGCGGCCGCGACGGCAAGCGGGGTGAAGCCGCGGCCGCCACGGACCTGAAGCCGGAAGCCCTCGCGAAGCAGATGAAGCGGCTCGAGACCGAAATGCTCAGGCGGGCGCGCAACCTGGAGTTCGAGGAGGCGGCGCGGCTGCGCGATGAGATCGAGCGCCTGAGGCAACTGGAACTTGGCATTGCCTGATTCATTACATCCGCCAAAGCCAGCCCAATGAACGGATCAGGCCAAGTACGACCCACGGCGACCGTGTTCCTCACGGTGGTGGTCGTCGTGGCCGTGCTGCGCCTCGCGCAGGACCTGTTCATCCCGCTGGCGCTCGCCGTCCTGCTCACCTTCGTTCTCTCGCCGATCGTCGCCCGGCTGCAGCGCTGGCAGTTCAACCGGCTGGTCGCGGTCATCCTTTCGCTGTGCCTGGCGCTCGCCCTCATAGGCGTCGTCGGCGACGTCATCTTCGGCCAGTTCTCCGACCTGGCGCACCAGCTGCCGCAATACGAGCGGCACCTGCGCGAGCACATCGCGCACCTGCGGGGATTCCTGCGCGGCGGCGTTACCGACAGCCTCGATGCACTCGATCGCATGGCCGGCCAGATCGAGCGCCTGAGTCCGCTCGCCGGACCGCCGACCGGCGTGCAGAAGGTCATGATCGTGCAGCCGCGGGCGAGCCTGCTGGAGCTCATGAAGGACGTCGTGGGTCCGCTGGTGAAACCCCTCGGCTGGGCGCTCGGCGTGATGGTGTTGGTTGCTTTCATGCTGTTGCGGCTGCCCGATCTGCGCGAGCGCCTCATCCGTCTCCTCGGCCCCCGTAACCTGCAGGCGACCACCGCCGCGCTCGATGATGCCGCCGCGCGGGTCAGCCGCTACCTGCTGTCGCAGCTGCTCATCAACGCCTGGACCGGGTTATGGGTGGGCGTGGGGCTCGCGCTCCTCGGTGTGCCGAATCCGGGCCTCTGGGGCGCGCTGACCCTGGTACTGCGTTTCATTCCCTACGTCGGCGTGTGGGCGGCGGGCGCGATGCCGCTTGCGCTGTCATTCGCGGCCTTCGACGACCTCATGCATCCGCTGGTCGTAGGGGGCATCTACGGCAGCGTCGAGCTCTTCAACTATGCCGTACTCGAGCCCTGGCTCTACGCCGCGAGGACCGGAGTCTCACCGGTTGCGCTGCTCCTTGCCGCGGCATTCTGGACGTGGCTGTGGGGGGTCGCCGGTCTCCTGCTCTCCGTGCCGATCACGGTGTGTCTGGTCGTCATGGGCAAGTACGTCCCGCAGCTCGAATTCTTCGAGGTGCTGCTCGGCGATGAGCCGGCGCTCGAGCCGTATCAGCAGCTCTATCAACGCCTGCTCACGAGCAACCGGGACGAGGCCGATCTGCTCCTCGAGGGGGCGCTGCGGGAGCACTCGCTGCGCGAGGTGTGCGACAGCGCCATCGTGCCGGCGATGCGGCTGCTCGAGGCCGACATCGCCCGGGGCGCGCTGAAGGCCGTGCGCCGGCGTGCCGTGCTGGATCACTTCCAGCAGTGGGTCGATGAGCTGCTCGATGAGTTGCAGCGCTCGAACAGCCGCGGCATCTCGTGGCAGTCGCCATCGGTTCTGTGCGTGCCGGCTGAGGACGAGGGCGACGCCATCGTCGCGAAGCTCCTCGCCGCGGTGTTGATCCACCAGGGCATCGGCGCGCGAGTGGTGGTGCCGGAGCGCATGGAAGAGGAGATCGAGACGGCCATGGCCTCGGGACTTCAGGCCGTGGTCGTCTCGGCGTTGCCGCCGGATGCGATCCCGCCCGCGCGAGCCCTGGTGAAGCGCATCCACGCCCGTGCACAGGACCTGCCGGTCGTCGTTGGACTCTGGGGCCTCGATCGTGATCTGGATCGCGCCGCCCAGAGACTGGGGAGCGTCGATGTGCGGCTGCTCGAGACTCGGGTGGCAACCTGTGCCGACGAGATCGAGCGGCTGCGGCAGACCCCCGGGCCCGGCCGAACCCAGGCCCCACCACCACGGGTGGTCCACGGGTCCTGATTCCCTTGGAATGGGATCGCCATCCCTTGATATACTGAAGGGCTCAAGCATAGGCGCGTAGCTCAGTGGTAGAGCACCACCTTGACATGGTGGTGGTCGGTGGTTCGATCCCACTCGCGCCTACCATAGATTTTCGCCGCGGCGCTTCCTCGTGATGAGAGCAGGGGAGCGCTTTGTTCAACGCTCGAGAGATCCCGAAATGCCAGTCGTGACTCTGCCGGACGGCAGTCAGCGCCACTTCGACCGCCCCGTGACGGTCGATGAAGTGGCGGGCGATATTGGCGCGGGTCTGCGTAAGGCCGCGCTCGCCGGACGTGTCGACGGCAAGCTCGTCGACACCTCCCACGTCATCGACAGCGACGCCAACGTCGCCATCGTCACGGACAAGGACCCGGCGGGGCTCGAGGTCATCCGCCACTCCACCGCCCATCTTCTTGCGCAGGCGGTGAAGCAGCTCTTCCCGGACGCGCAGGTCACCATAGGCCCGGTGATCGCGGACGGGTTCTATTACGACTTCGCCTTCAAGCGGCCCTTCACGACCGAGGACCTGGCCGCGATCGAGTCCCGGATGGCGGAGCTCGCCAAGGCCGACGAGAGAGTCACCCGCCGTGTCATGGAACGCGACGAGGCGGTGGCGTTCTTCAAGAGCTTGGGTGAGCACTACAAGGCGGAGATCATCGCCAGCATTCCCGCGGGCGAGCAGATCAGTCTCTACGGCCAGGGCGACTGGGTCGACCTCTGCCGCGGTCCGCACGTGCCCTCCACCGGCAAGCTCAAGGCCTTCAAGCTGACCAAGGTGGCCGGCGCCTACTGGCGGGGCGATTCGCGCAACGAGATGCTGCAGCGCATTTACGGCACCGCCTGGCCGGACAAGAAACAGCTCGAGGAGTATCTGCACCGCCTGGAGGAGGCGGAGAAGCGCGACCACCGGCGCATCGGCCGCGACCTCGATCTCTTCCACCTGCAGGAAGAAGCGCCGGGTGCGGTCTTCTGGCACCCGAAGGGCTGGACCGTCTTCCAGAGCCTCATCGGCTACATGCGCGAGCGCCAGCGCGCCGCCGGCTACGAAGAGGTAAACGCGCCGGAGCTCATGGACTTCACGCTCTGGCAGCAATCCGGACATGCCGAGACCTTCGGTGAGAACATGTTTCTCACCGAGACGCCTGATGAGCGTGTGTACGCCATCAAGCCGATGAACTGCCCCGGCCACGTCCAGATCTTCAAGCATGGACTGCGCAGCTATCGCGAGCTTCCCGTGCGGTTCGCGGAGTTCGGCAAGGTGCACCGGTACGAGCCGTCCGGGGCACTGCACGGCCTCATGCGGGTGCGCGCCTTCACCCAGGACGACGGCCACGTCTTCGTCCGGGAGGATCAGATCACCGACGAGTCGGTGGCGATCACGAAGCTCATTCTGGACATTTACCGCGATTTCGGCTTCGAGGACGTGCGCATCAAGTTCGCCGACCGGCCGCCGAAGCGCGTCGGCAGTGACGAGATCTGGGACCGCTCCGAGGAGGCGCTGAAGGCGGCTTTGCGGGCCGCGGGCGTCGAGTACACCCTGAACCCGGGGGAGGGTGCCTTCTACGGGCCCAAGCTGGAGTTCGTTCTGCGCGATGCGATCGGGCGCGACTGGCAGTGCGGCACGCTGCAGGTGGACCTCAACATGCCCGGGCGGCTGGGCGCCCATTACATCGACGAGCACAGCCAGAAGCGTGTCCCGGTCATGCTCCACCGGGCCATGTTCGGCTCGCTCGAGCGTTTCTTCGCCATTCTGCTCGAGCATCATGCCGGCCGGCTGCCCGCCTGGCTGGCGCCCGTGCAGGCGGTGGTGATGAGCATCACCGACCGCCAGGACGAGTATGTCCGCTCGGTCACGGAATCCCTGAAAAATCAGGGTGTTCGGGCCGTGTCCGACTTGCGGAACGAGAAAGTGGGCTTTAAGATTCGCGAGCACACGCTGCAGCGTGTTCCGTATCTCTTGGTTGCAGGCGATAAGGAGGTCGCCGCACATCTATTGTCAGTGCGCACCCGAAGCGGCAAGGATCTGGGCACGATGACCCTGGAGGCATTTCTAGAGCGCCTCCGCATCGAGCTCGCGAGCCGCGGGCGCCGTACGTTGGAGGATTGACGCATCGCTAGTGCAACAAAGCGGGTTCGGCGCAACGAGGAAATCAGCGCGCCGCAACTGCGAGTGATCGCGGCCGACGGGTCGCAGGCCGGAGTGATGTCCCGCTCCGAGGCGTTGCAAATGGCATCCGCTTCGGATCTCGATCTGGTGGAGGTGTCGCCGACGGCGGAGCCGCCGGTGGTGCGCATCATGGATTATGGGAAGTTCTTGTTCGAGCAGAACAAGAAGGCCCACTCGGCGAAGCGCAAGCAGAAGCAGATTCAGGTCAAGGAAGTGAAGTTTCGTCCCGGTACGGGAGAGGGGGATTACCAGATCAAGCTGCGTAATCTGATCCGCTTCCTGACCGAGGGTGACAAGGCCAAGGTGACATTGCGTTTCCGCGGCCGTGAGATGGTGCACCAGGACATCGGGCGCAAGCTCCTGGATCGGGTTTCCACCGACCTCGCCGCTTACAGCGTGGTCGAGCAGAACCCGCTCATGGAGGGAAAGCAGATGATCATGGTCTTTGCACCAAAGAAGAAGTAACGCTTCCAAGTAGTTGATCTACCTGGGATCGTTCGCCCGTAGCGGGCGTCCGCGGACGAGTGTCCAAGGACGTCTGGCGACCGGGGCTACAAGCCAACAAAAGTTGAGGAGTTTCCGTCGATGCCCAAGTTGAAAACCAACCGGGCCGCGGCCAAGCGCTTTCGCAAGACGGCGAAGGGCTTCAAGCGGTACGCGTCCAAACGCCGCCACAATCTCGGCCACAAGGACCGCAAGGTCAAGCGCCATGCCCGCTCGGGCGGTACCAGCCTCGTGCACGAGACCGACACCGGTCGGCTCGTACAACTGCTGCCGTACCACAAATAACCCCGGGCAAGGAGACAACACATGGCAAGAGTCAAGCGTGGCGTGACGGCCGGGCGCCGTCACAAGAAAGTTCTCGGTAAGGCGAAGGGCTATTACAACGCCCGGCGCAAGGTCTATCGCGCAGCGAAGCAGGCCGTCATCAAGGCGGGCCAGTATGCCTACCGCGACCGGCGGCAGAAGAAGCGCGAGTTCCGCGCGCTGTGGATCACGCGTATCAATGCGGCGGCGCGTCTCTACGGCCTTTCCTACAGCCGGATCATCAACGGCCTGGGCAAGGCGGGCGTCGAGATCGACCGCAAGGTATTGGCGGACATCGCCGTCCATGACACCGCGGCATTCGCCGCGATTGCGCAGCAGGCGAAGACCGCACTCGGCATCGCGTAACCCGCGGCGGGTTGCGCTATGCAGGACCTGACGTCCCTCGTCACAGAGGCGCTGGGCGAGGTGGCGACAAGCCCCGACCTCGGCGCCCTCGATGAAGCACGAGTGCGCTGGCTGGGGAAGAAGGGCACCCTCACCGAGCAGTTGAAGTCCCTCGGCGGCCTGCCGGCCGCCGAGCGGCCCGCGGCCGGCCAGCGGATCAACGAGGCCAAGGAGCGCGTGCAGGCGGCCATCGAGGCGCGCCGCGAGGCACTGGCGCGCGCGGAAGTCGAGCGCGACCTCGCCGCCGGGCGCATCGATGTGACGCTGCCGGGACGGGGCGAGCAGCGCGGCGGATTGCATCCGGTCACACTGACGCGGCTTCGCATGGAGGAAATCTTCCGGCGTGCCGGCTTCGAGGTCGCCACGGGGCCGGAGATCGAGGACGACTTCCACAACTTCGAAGCGCTGAATTTTCCGCCCAACCATCCGGCGCGGGCGATGCACGACACCTTCTACTTCCCGGACGGGCGCCTCCTGCGCACGCACACCTCGCCGGTGCAGATCCGGGCGATGCTCACCCGCGGCGCGCCCATCGCCATCGTTGCCCCGGGGCGCGTGTATCGGTGCGATTCCGACATGACGCACTCGCCGATGTTCCACCAGGTCGAGGGACTGAAGGTGGACGAGAACATCAGCTTCGCCAACATGAAGGCGGCGCTGCACGGGTTCCTGCAGTCGTTCTTCGAGCGCGATCTCGGTATGCGGTTGCGGCCCTCCTACTTTCCTTTCACGGAGCCTTCCGCGGAAGTCGACATGTCCTGCGTGTTCTGCGACGGCAAGGGGTGCCGCACGTGCAAGCACACCGGATGGCTCGAGATCGCCGGCTGCGGCATGGTGCACCCCAACGTGCTCATGGCGAGCGGCATCGATGCGGAGCGCTACACCGGCTATGCCTGGGGCATGGGCATCGACCGGCTGGCGATGCTGCGCTATGGGGTGAACGACCTCAGGCTCTTCTTCGAGAACGACCTGCGCTTCCTCGAGCAGTTCGGGGCGCTCTGATCATGAGGATTCCGTATTCCTGGTTGGCCGAGTGGGTGGGTGTGCCCTGGGGTGCGCAGGAGCTCGGCTCGCGGCTCACCCTGGCGGGTCTGGAGCTCGAAGCGTTGGAGCCTGCGGCGCCAGCCTTCACGGGCGTCGTGGTTGCCGAGATCCTGTCCGCGGAGAAGCACCCCCAGGCTGACAAGCTGCGGGTCTGCCGCGTCGCGACCGGGCAGGGGGAGCCGCTGCAGATCGTCTGTGGGGCCTCCAATGCGCGTGCGGGACTGAAGAGCGCGCTGGCCGTGGTGGGCGCGAAGCTGCCGGGGGAGCTCGAGATCAAGGCGGCGAAGCTGCGGGGCGCCGACTCGGCGGGAATGCTGTGCTCGGCGAAGGAGCTGGGGCTTGCGGACGCGTCGAGCGGCATTGTGGAGTTGCCATCCGACGCTCCGGTCGGCACGCCGGTGCGCGAGTATCTCGCGCTGGATGATGCAGTTCTGGAGCTCAATATCACGCCAAATCGTGGCGATGCGATGTCGATCATCGGTGTTGCGCGTGAGGTGGCGGCGTTGTCGGGTAGCAAGCTGACAGGGCCTCCCGGACTGACGGGGCGGGCGGCGCGTCCTGCCACGGCGTTGGGCGACAGCGTTGCCGTGCATCTGGACGCGCCGGGCGGATGCCCGAAGTTTGTCGGACGTGTTATTCGCGGCGTCAGCAATACGGCGGGCACTCCCATGTGGATGCGGGAGCGCTTGCGACGTGCTGGGGTGCGCTCGATCAGCCCGGTGGTCGACGTCACCAACTACGTGATGCTGGAGCTGGGTCAGCCCATGCATGCGTATGACCTGGCGAAGTTGAACGGTGAGATTCACGCTCGCCTCGGGCGCGCCGGCGAGACGATCACTCTCCTCGACGGGAAGACCGTGGAAGTGCAGCCTGACGTCCTTCTGATCACTGACGCGACAGGACCCGTCGGTATTGCGGGTGTCATGGGCGGGCAACGCACGGCCGTGAGTGGCGAGACCTCGGATATTTTCTTCGAAGCGGCGTACTTCGCTCCGGACGCCATCGCGGGCCGCGCGTTGCGCTGGGGACTGACCACCGATGCCAGTCAGCGCTTCGAGCGCGGCGTGGATCCGTCGCAGCAGGCGCGGGCCATGGAACGCGCGACGGAGCTGCTGCTGGAGATAGCGGGCGGCCAGGCCGGTCCGGTTTCCGTGAAGCAGTCCGAGGAGCATTTGCCGGCACGGGCAGCCGTGCCGTTGCGCCGCAAGCAGTTGGCCCGACTCCTGGGTTTGGCGTTTTCCGATGAGCGGGTGCGTGCGAGCCTGGAGGGGCTGCAGATGAGGGTCGAGCCGACGGAGGAGGGGTGGCGCGTCACGCCGCCGCCGCATCGTTTCGACATTGCAATCGAGGCGGATCTGATCGAGGAAGTCGCACGTATCGTGGGGTACCAGGCCATCCCGGAGGTGGATGCGCACGTTACCCAGCGCTTCGGCAGCTTGCCGGGCTCGCAACCGCCCGAGACGGCGCTGCTCGAGGCCCTGGCTTTGCGCGGTTATCAGGAGGCGATCACTTACGCATTCGTCGACCCTCAACTGCAGACGCGGCTCTTCCCCGACCTCACCGGGATCGCGCTCGCAAACCCGATCGCCAGCGACCTGTCCGTCATGCGGGTGTCGCTCTGGCCGGGGTTGCTCAAAGCGGCACTGGAAAACCAGCGGCGGCAGCAGGATCGCGTGCGGCTCTTCGAGCACGGCGCGCGCTTTCTGGCGGCCGACGGGGCCACGGGCACGGTCGGCCCGACCCGCGAAGTCGATACCCTCGCGGGGATCGCCTATGGGCGTCGATTGCCGGAGCAATGGGGGCTTCCGCGCGATATGCGTGAGCCCGTGGATTTCTTCGACGTCAAAGCGGATGTCGCGGCACTGCTCGCTGCCACCGGGGCGGCGGCGGAATTTACCTTCGAGCCGCGCGCGCTGTCGTGTCTGCACCCCGGCCGGGCGGCGCTCATCCGGCGCAAGGGCGAGCCGGTCGGCTGGCTGGGGGAGCTGCACCCTTCGCTGGTGAAGACGCTCGAGTTTACATATTCACCCGTGCTCTTCGAACTCGATGCCGAAGCAGCCCTGAGGGTCGAGCGGCCCATTTACCGGGAAGTTTCCCGCTTCCCGCAGGTCCGTCGCGACCTCGCGGTGGTGCTGGATGAATCAGTGGCTTTAAGTAGCCTCACCGAGCGTGTAACCTTCACGGCTTCGAGCCTTTTGCGTGATCTCCGCGTTTTCGACGTATATCGCGGCCCAGGGGTAGAAGCAGGTCGAAAAAGCGTCGCTTTGGGCTTGATTTTTCAGGACATTTCTCGCACTCTTACCGAGGACGACGTTGCCACCATCATGGCGGCGGTCGTCGCGGATTTGCGCGTGAGCTTGAACGCAAAAATACGAGAATAAAAGAGATGGCCCTGACCAAGGCGGAGATGGCGGAAGCACTCTTCAACCAGCTCGGGCTCAATAAAAGGGAGGCACGGGAGCTGGTGGACCTGTTCTTCGAGGAAGTGCGCGCGGCGCTGTCGCGAGGGGAGCAGGTGAAGCTCTCCGGCTTCGGCAACTTCGACCTGCGCGACAAGAACCAGCGTCCCGGCAGGAATCCCAAGACCGGCGAGGAGATTCCCATCACGGCTCGCCGTGTGGTGACCTTCCGTCCGGGCCAGAAACTCAAAGCGCGCGTCGAAGCCTATGTTGGAGCCAAAGAATAACTCGCAGCTGCCGGTCATTCCCGGCAAGCGTTACTTCACCATCGGTGAGGTGAGCGAGCTCTGCGGCGTCAAGCCGCACGTGCTGCGCTACTGGGAGCAGGAGTTCCCACAACTGAAGCCCGTGAAACGACGAGGCAACAGGCGCTACTATCAACGTCAGGATGTCATCGTCATCCGCCAGATCCGCAGCCTCCTCTACGATCAGGGCTTCACGATCGGCGGCGCCCGCAACAAGCTGACGGGCGAGGAGGCGCGCACGGACGTGTCGCAGAGTCAGCAGATTGTCAAGCAGGTCAGGCTCGAGCTCGAGGATTTGCTGAAAGTGTTGCGCCGCTGAGGGGTCGTCCAAAGCCCCTGCGATCTCGGCCGATGCGCGTGGAGTGGGGGTGGTTTCTCCCGAAGGAGGGCTCCATGAGCAACACGAGCGCTATCGAGCGCAGCGCGCCGAGATCCTGCGGAGCTCTACACGCTTGCCGATGCCATGACCCACTAGGCCGCGGGCGTCTGCTGGCGGCGTTCCGCGCGGTGCCGGCGACCGCAGGACGGCTCAGGCTGGAGGATGGCAGCTCCGAAGGGGGAAATCGGCGGTGATTTTGGGTATCATTGCCTTCGCGCGAGACTACCCCGCTCGCGCCGGCCGCAGGCCTTGAAGAACAATCCGTCGGAGCGTGGCGCAGTCTGGTAGCGCACTTGCATGGGGTGCAAGGGGTCCCGAGTTCAAATCTCGGCGCTCCGACCATCAAAATCGAGCGATACCGGAAGTGACTGTGGCCAAGGACGTGGCCAACCTCTGAAATCCCATCGCCTCAGTAGCGCCAACAGCGCCGCCCGACCGCACGCGAATTGCGGCCGAGCGGCTCACCAACACAGCAATTGAGGTGCTGCTATGGCTACCCGAAGTCTATCCCGCGCCGCGAAGGCGCATTCCCGTCCCAGCCCGAAAGGCCCCATGGAAGACGAGATCATCGTCATCATCGATGAGGCGCGCGACGCCCTTGCCGATGAGGTCTGCGCGCTGCGATGCGCGTACCTCAGCATCAACGCCGCGGAGGACCGCTCGGACCAGCAAGCCCTAGCGGACGGGCGCAGCCTGCTCGGGCATACAATCGAGCGCATTGACAAGGCCGTAGAGCGCCTCGACGGGCTTTCGGTCATGCTCGCGGCAAGCCCCGCGTTCAACGTCTACACCCTGCACCGCCCCCCGGCTCAACAGGTAATAGAGCGCGAGGAGAGCCCGTCATGAGTGCTGACGTCACCCCGATCCGCCCCAGCACCACCGCAGAGCCTCCAAAGGAGAGTCCCGTGGATGCCTGGCAGCTCGAGGTCGAGATCGTGGGCCGCCGCCTGATCGAGCTGCAGGCGCGTGCGTATCAGCTTCACGCCATACTCAAACTCATTGACGAGGCCGACGAGAGTCCGGCCGTTACCGTCGCACTGTGCGCTGCGGTGAGCATGGCCAAAGAGCTCGCCGATGCGCTCGAGATGCCTGGGGTCCGGCGGACGTCAATACGCACGTAGCGGAAGGCATGCAGACGTCTGCACTGCACGAGAGCGCCGCCTTCGGGCGGCGTTTTCGTATCCACAGCCTGCTTCGGGGTATCATCTTTCTGGCCCAGGCGCCGCGCGCCAATTTGGACATAACACAAACTAACGAGGAAGAAGTATGCGAAGAATAATCGTCGTCGGGCTGCTGGCCAGCCTCTGCGCCTGCGCGGCCACGAATCCGACAATTCAGGATGAGCAGCCGGTCGCGAAGCAATACCTGCCGCCGACTGGCGCGGCGCTCGTGACAGTCATGCGAGACAGGGGGTTCGTCGGCGGCGGAATTTCCTTGCATCTGCTGCTCAATGGGAAGCTCGCCGCGAAGCTCCGGATCGGCCAGAGCGTCACGGTCGGCGTTGCACCTGGCGACAACTTGCTTGAGGTACGAACGCCGATCCCGGCTCTCCAAGGGGCCGGCGACTCCGTCTCGATTCACGCGAACGCCGGCGGCCGCTATTACTTCCGTTTAAGTACCGGCCCGATCAAGCTCCTGCAAATCACCGAAGCCACTGCGCTCGGCAGGGATTGAGCATGGATGGTCCGCAGACTGATCGGATCCGGCCTGCACTGCTCATATTCCCGACCACGCGCCAGGCCGACATTGCCGTCTTCGCCGCAATAAGGATCCAGCGCGAGTGCCGGCGCCTTCGGGAGGCGTTTTCGTTCCTGCCCTAGCTTTTCGGTAGTGAGCCGTCGCCCTGTATGTACTCTGCGATCTGATCCGCCGAGCGGCTTGCAGCGCGGGTCGCGAGTTCCTCGAAGCTTGGGAACGCGCCCTGATTCAACTCCATGCCGGTATAGAGGCGGCCGCCGGCGAATGACCCGAGATCTGCGCCATGCGCGTCGGTAAATCGGGCGGTGAAATGGAATGCCGCGCGTCCGGCACCGAAACCAACCCAAAATCGCGCCGCGGTGCTTCCGGGCTTCACCTCGGTGACTAACACATCGATCGATAGATCCGCCTTCTCGCCATCCTTCGGAACCGTATAGCCGATCGATTCGAGCTTTGCGCCGAGCATGGCCTGGAGAAGATTCACGGCGTCGTGGGCATACTTCACGTCCTTCGCATCGTCCCCCACTTCAGTCTGGTCATTCATGTGAACGCGGTAAGCGACCGTCTTGAAGTGCGAGAAGTCCGCAGTGCGAGAAGGCCTCTCGAGGACCTGGGGCGTCGTGCAGGCACCAAGGCCGATAGCGATGAGCGCAATGGCGACAAATCTCATGGAATTTCCCTCCCCGTGCTCTCGGTAGTTATTGTTCAATCCCGCGCCCCGACTCGCCGGTTGGGCGCACCCAAGGTCTCGGAGTATGAAGATGCTCGCGCCTACATGCAACGGGGCTCAGAGGCCCTATCCGAATGCGCGAGCACCTGACACGTTGCGATGATCCCCTCGAGCACGGCCCCGAGCACTCCCGCGCCCTGACACGACCCGCCGCGCTCCCTCGATCGGTCGGCGTGCCTGGCGCGCGATCATATCGGCGACACTCCCCGGGGTCTCGCGCCGGGGCTTTCGCTTTCGCTCATCCCGGGGACTGTTCGACCGCTTCCGCGATCGCGTTTGCGGCTCTGACGGCGGCCTCGGCTCTGACCTTGATAGGGTCCTTCCCAGCAGTGCCTGGCACGGGGTTAGATGCCATGCCGGCGAAGATCTGTGCGGGCCATCAACTGGAGAAGCTCGGAACGTGTCATTTCAAATCTCCGGGTTAGGAAGGTTGCCTGCAAACCCGGTAACCTAATGTGGCTGCTCGAATAATGGAAGTCCCGCTTCAGCCTCCGCGTGGATCGTATTACCGCAGCCTCTTCACCTTCGGCCGCGCCTGCTGGCGCACCAGCCAAAGATCGTACTGCGCCTGCAGGTTGATCCAGATATCAGGCTCGGTGCCGAAAACGCCCGCGAGCCGCGCCGCCATGTCCGGCGACACCGGTGCCCGCCCGTTCACGATCGCGGAAACATGCTTGCGGCTGACGCCAAGCGCATCGGCGGCAGCAGTCACGCTCACCTTGAGCGGCTGCATGTACATCTCGGCGAGGATCGCGCCGGGATGGGCGGGGCTATGCATCTTGCCTGGCATGACGTGAATGGTCGCTCCGCCGTTCCGACCTCGTCAATGCCCCATCCGACCTTGTCATCTCAAGGCAGCGCTGCGCCAGGCGCTCATAGAGCTCGGCCGAGATCTCGAATCCTCGCGCAGCGACGCCGACGAGCTCCGCAGCGCGGGCCCGCTCCTTCTCGGCGACCATCTCGCAGGCACCGGCGATCTGGCGCCACTCGAGCGGGGTAAATGTGGGAGCGATCGGCGGCATGCCGGGAAAGATACCGCGGAGCGCCGGGTCACCAGCAAGAGCAGTGCGACGGTGCTGTACACTCGGAACTCTGCGGGCGTGAGGCTAGTTCACTCCGAAGTTACCGACCGTCGGCTGCTTATAGTTCACCGTCGAGCAATCCGGCGTGACGAATGATCCGGTCTTTCCCTGATATGAGCCGGAGGAGCCATCCGGTACAGCGATAGCTCCCGCGGAGGTGATGCCGACATGCGTGCATGAAGCGCCAGCGGGCTCGTGGAACACGACGACATAGGTGTCGAAGTTATCCGTGCTCGAGGTGGGAGCGGTGAAGGTCGCAGTATCGGCAGAAGTAGACGTTACCCGCTTGTCCTCGAACAACGCGAAGTTCGTGCCGGTGCCGAATTGCCAAAACGGACCGCCGCGAGCCGTATACCCGGCGCCGGCGGTCGGTGGCCCATTGGTGCTGTGCAGGATCGATGAGAACCCGATGACGATTGCGGGCTGACTCGCAAGAGTTGGCGTCGCATTGCTCGTTACTCCGTTCGGCGTGCCTGATCCAGGGGCTGGTCTCTGCGAATTCCCGTTGTCCTCCCCAGACACGAACGGCGCCGTCGTCGACAGCCCGGAGTACTCCACGCATGCGATGCCTTTGTAGAAGCTGTTCAGTCCGGTACCGTTGTAGGTGGCGGTAACGGAATCGGCCGCACCGCCGGTGATGTTCTTGGCGTAGGCAATCTCGGTTTCAAACTTGTTCGTGTTGTCTTGCAGCGCCTTGATCACTGTGAAGCTATTGCCGAGCGTATCCGTCAGCGGGATCGATGTCGGTAGCGACGTGCTGGACGTCTGACCATCGAAGTCTCCTACACAGTACAGCAGGTCACCTGTCGTCACCGTCGCCGTGAAGTTGCCGGACGATATCGTCGTCGCTGTCGTTTCACCTGAGCTGGTCGCTTGCACGAGCTGAACGAACGCGCCGGTAGCATGCGTCGTCGAGAAGAGGAGCACGCTCGCCAGCGTCATGATGACTTTATGGAATTTCATCGCAAATCCTCCTGAGAATGGGGCGCCGGCGTTCAGCCCGTCATCGGTCCGGTTCTGCCGCCCTGCGGATCGGAATGGACGTGGCCATTCACCGAACCATTGGGTACCGTCACGTCGGTGGTCGCATCCACGTTCGGTACGGTGAGCTTGGATGCCATGGACACATCGCCTTCGGACTGCGTCACCGCTCCAACAATGTTGATCTGCGGAGCCTGGATCGTGATCCGCTGCGGCGAGAGGAGCGTAATGCCGCTCGGGTTCATCAGAAGGTACTGGGTAGTCTCGGCCGTGCTCAGGATCGAGGCGACGTAGACGAGATCCGAGACGCTGTTCGTGCGTGCCGATCCCGGGCCGGAGAGTTGGCCACCCGATGCCATCACTGAGGAGATGTCTCGATCGCACGCCACGGCGAGGCCGATGTCGTCAACTACAGGGTCGATGACGACGGCGGTTCCACCGGCCTGCAGTCGGGCGAACGGCACGCCATAGACGAGGCCCATCGGCCACAACTTGCCGTCACCGTCGACGATTTGAACGAGAGGCTGCACGTCGACCGTGCCGATCGCCGGCGGCGAGCCTTCGCCAGGATGCACCGCGATAACCTTAACGGGCGTTGCAAAGCGTGCGCCCAGGAGAAGCGTGCGGATCATCAACTGAGTGCGCCGCGCCTCGCTTGAGATGCCCGCCGCCGTGTAGCCAGGGGTGACAACAGTGCTCATGCGTTATTGTCGCTGGTGGTGAGTACGGCCGTCGTGAACCAGGGGCCGTCGCGCATCATCGTTGCCAGTTCGTGCTGGACTCGGATGATTTGCCAAGTACCGTTTGCCTTCGGGATGCTCGAGGTCACCCGCATCTGTCGGCCGACCTGGATGCGCTGATCAAAAAGCGATCGAACGATAAGTCCGCTTTCCCAATAGGCCGGGTAGCCCACCATTCCGGTATCGGGCCCGACGTCGATCACGACATCATCGCGATTGCCGCCCTTGGGGTAGATCCAAACATTGCTGCCTTCAAAGTAGACGGTGAAACCCGCGGCATCGGCGATATACTCGATTTGGTCGACAATGGAGCCATTCGTCGAAGGATTGCGCAACACGGCATGCGCGCCCTGGTTGTGAAGCGTCAGAGCTGCCGCTTTGCAAATCGAGCCGATCAGGTCCTCGGCGTTCTGAGCGCCCGGCTGCGACTGCCCGGCGATCGTCTGTGCGCCGGTAAGGATCGTTTCCACAACGCTCACATCGAACGCTGATTCAGGCGTCCCCTGCAGGTCGACGTAGCTGCGCCAGATCGCGCCCTTGATGACCGTCGACATCGCTTCGCCCACGTAACCCGCCTCAATCGTGAGGCCGAATTGGTTCACTCCGACGCCGGAGGCGAGACGGGAGCTGTAGGCGTTCATCTGCCCCATGGAGAGGCCCCAGATCTTTACTTGGGCCGAGACACCGAGGCGACCGTCTACCGCATCGATGTTGGCCACTGCCCGCAGGCCTGCGACCTCAAGCGTCCCGGTCTTGTCACCTGAGAATGTGAATTTCAGCGCGCGCTCGGCGAAGGCCATGAGTCAACGCGCTCCGTGATTCAACAACGCAACCTGCTGCTGCCCAACCGGATCGAGAAGCGGTTGGGTCGACAGTCCTTTACGGACGGCCAGAACGTGTCCACGGGGATCCTCCGCCGGCGTGTGCACATGCACGTCGCCGATCCGGGTATGGTTCGTCACGGAGCGATTGATGACGCCGCGGCGAGCGTTCGCGGCAGTCAACATGCGCTCGTAGCTCATGCCCATCTCAAAGGCCGCCTGGGCGTAGAGGAGACGCCGACCGAAGGAGTGATCATCGGCCCCGGGCCGCTCGTCGTAGTCCTGGAAGGCCTGCGTCTTGCCGTAGAGATCGCGTGCCGCCGCCATTCTGCGCGCTGCCTCCTTCTGCGTCGTCTCGAGCTCATGCTGCGCGAAGACGAGCTGATCGAGAAATTGTCGGCGCAGCGGCACCGCAGCCGAACCGATCTGATAGCCGAATGCCTTGGCGAAGTCTCGCTGACGAGCCCGATTGAGCTGCATGAGTCCGATGTGGACGCCGTTATCGTTGGTCGCCGTGGGGTTGAGCGAGGACTCCTGACTCATGTTGCCGACAATAGCCGCGGCATCGTTCTGTGACATGCCGCGTCCCATCAATGCCCTCATGGCCATTTCCTGCCGGGCCTGGAAACTTGAAGGGAGCTTGCCCGGTACCGGTACCCCACCGACCATCGGGCTTGCCGATTTGCCTAGCAGGGACCTGATCACCTTGACGCCGAAATGTTCCGCAATCCCTTCGATCCAGCCCGCGATCTTGATCGTCCATCGAAGCGCCGCATTGCCCACCCCGAGCAGGTCGGTCAGCAGGACAACCAGCTTGTCCATCGGGTCCTGCAGGACGCCATACCCCTGCTCCGCCAGCACCGCGGCCCTGATATCCTTTTTCCCGAGCAGCTTCTGACTCTCCAGCGACCCCATGATGATCTTGTCGAGATTTGGGGGCGCGAGCTTCTTGATCTCACTCTGCAGCTTGTCAGGGTTGAACTTCGGGTCAGTGGCGAGCGCGAACATGGCGTCGTTCATTACCGGGGCTGTGAGCGCCCGCAGTGCGCCGAGGCTTCGGTAGCCCTGCTTTTTCGCGAGCTGATGCACGCGCCCGAAGAGCTGCTCCACATTGACGCCGGTCTTGAAATTCCAGCCCACTCCGAGCCGTGCCAGTGCGACTAATTGAGCCGTGGCGTCGCCGGCACCGATCCCCATTCCTGTGACGGCGGTCTGTAGGCCCGCGATCGCGCCCGAGATGTCTCCTGGCTGCGCGCCTACGGTGCGGGCTGCCTGTCCCCAGGCCCAGAGACTCTTCGCGCCCATGCCCGACAACATCACCTGGCGCTCGAGGGTCGCATTGGTCGCGGTCATCTTCGAGTTGAAGTCCCAGGCCGCTTTGCCCATGAGCCCGAGTGCCGCGGCTCCGAGCGCCGCCGGCGAGAGGAGCGCGCCCAAGCCTTCGGCCATCTTCCCAAGCGGGGTACCTAGACCGCCGGAGACCTGACTCGCTTGCCCCAGCGCCTTGAGCTTCGTCGAGAAGGAATCCAGGCGCTTGGTGGCACCACCGATCGTGCTGTCATCGGCGATATCACGGAAGGCCTCGCCAACTGTCTTTACGGACTGCGCCGCACCCTTCGCGCCTTTTTTGCTGCGCTTCTCGAACTCGGAAATCTTGGCGAGCGCCCGCTGCTGATCCTTACTGAACTTCGAGGTGTCGATCCCGAGCTCGAGGAAGAGGCTATCTATGATGGTGGGCATTTTCTCAACTCTCGGTGTGAGTCTGCTTCACGAAGGGGAGCGCTAGCAGGACGCCTGCCATGAACATCGCGCGCTCGAGTCGGGTCGGGAAGGCCCAGCGCGCAGCGAGGAGTATCCGGAATATCGTCCAGCGGCTCATCGAACCCGGAGTCAGGCTTGGCTGGTAAGGCGGATGATTGCTAGCCCCCCCTCGGAGCTCGCGTCACCCTCCGGGCCGCCTGCGAAGCCTGGAATGCCGTATACAAGACAGCTCGGCACCTGCGCATATCCGCCCGGAAGCGATGCATTCGGCGCCATGGAAGCGAGCGCGCCGGTCGTTGTGTTGTAAATAACGACATCTCCAACCTTGAAGGCGTTCGGGATGTTGGCAACGCAGGAGCCGAACGTCATCATGGCGACTTGGCTATTCGGTTCGAGGATGAGGCTCGCTGATAGCGGATCTGTCGCGCCCGAACCGAAGTGGGGCTCCTGCTTCGGCAACACGGCGATTCCGGCAAAGACTTTGTTTCCGGATCCGATCGCGCCGCCTTGTGTGGCGATCCCGGTGGTAGCGTCTTTCGTGAAGACATTCCCGATGGATCCGCCCGTGCCGTCGAGCGTGACCGGCTGGATCCGATGCGGCTCATCAAGAATGATGTCGCCCGGAACGCCGAGGTTCAGGAGGACGTTGGTGACTGTAGTCTGAAAGGTCATGAGGGCCTCTTAGTGAAAAGATGCCGGCCGCCGCCAAGGTCGCGCGCCGGCTCTCGCGATCTCGCTCGAGGGAAGCGGCCCGCCGCGGCAGGGAGGAATTTTTGCCGGTCGCCCGAGAAGGTACCGGAAGGATCCATGCCCGCGGACTGACGGGGTTTTTCGATGGGTCATGGTGTACTCGCCGTCTGAAACCATGCCGCCGTGTCTCAGCGAACCGGCGGGAGCAAGACAATCGTGCCCCTGGTTAGAGCCGGGACCGGGAGACTCCATACGCCTCCCGAGCAAATCGCTCCGTATCCGACTCGCGAACTTTCTTCGGCTCGCGGTACTCACAGACGGCGTCGACCAATCTGCTCAGGAAGGGCCGCACCAGTGAAGAGGATTGGTTGGCCGTTTGGCTGAGGTGCCTGATCAGATCCTGTTGCCGGTAGGACGTCTTACCGAACTCATGGGCCGCGCACCCGAGCGCCGCGCCCATGGCCTCGAGAGCGGCATTGAGCTCCTGGCGGGTCGCATACTGAGGCCCGGCGGCGGCTTGCTCGACGGCCCGCTGCTTCTCGGCACGTGCGATGAGCTGGCGGCCCTGTCTCAGGACGCGCAGAGCCTTCGCATCTACGCCGATCTCCCGTAGCTCCGCGAGGGCCTCGTCGACCTGGGCGGAGGTGACCGGCAAAGTGCCTTCAGCGACCCGCGCGGGTTCGCTATCGCGCGCCGCATCGGTGGTGAGCACATCGATCAGTGCATTGAGAGTGCGCGCCGCGGGCCCGTCGCGGTAGAGGCCGGAGGCCTCCGCGGCCTCGAATGCGGCACCGAGCTGCGCGCATGTCAACGCTTGGGACTTCTTCACCGGCTGCCTCTCAGGATCGCGAAAAAGCCGCTTCAGTAGTGACGGCACCCCGTCTATTCCTTGAGATATTCAGCTACGGCCGAGCGGCGGCCACGCGAGTCCATCGCATGGCGCCGATCCCCGCCGGGATTCGCCGCCGAGTCTCGTCCGTCCAACCAAGAGTTCATCGCACTGACCTGGTCATCCTTATCCGGCGGGACCCTCAGATTGAGCTTCTTCAGGCCGTGCACCGCGATATCAGCCGAGGTCATTTCGCTCGCATCGAACGCGCCAACGATCGGCGACAGGCGCTGGTAGAGTCGAAGCCGGTCGGCCTCCTCCTTGCGAAGTTCCCGAGCGGTCTCACGAATGGGTTTGATAAACATCGCTTCAGGGCTCCCACGGCACTCGCCAGATGAGTAGTCGTCTGTTTGCCACTACAACACGGCGTCCAGCAAAGATACATAGTTGCAACGCGAATCTATTCCGCCTCGATCGAGACCTCGCGATCTGCCTCGACTCTGATCTGCTCGACGTGCCACCGGATCGTCGTCACCGCGAGGTGGACACCATGCCGTCGCAGCACTTGGCGGATCTGCTCGCCCGTGAGCGGCCTCGCAAGCGGAAAGCGAGCCGCGCGCTCGAGCAGCAACGCGCGGATGAGATCGCGGCGCTGGCGACCGATCGCGAATGCCTCGCGGTTTCGTGGCGCGCTCGATGTCCTCTCATCGTGGGCCTCGGAGGCGGCAGAGTTTTCTCGTATCTCCGGCACGGGATCAGCGCACGCCGGCCCGCTTTAGGAACGCCCCCAACACGTCCGGATCGTGATCGAACCAGCTCCCGGCACGCTTGGCGGCGACCAGTAGCAGCGCGCCCGCAGTAGAATTCGCGATGTCATCGTGAGCGCCGCGCGGATGATCGACGCTGTCGCGGCCCCCGGAGCGCGTCCGCCGCTCGAGTAGGAGCAGTTGCGTCCGGAGTGCCGGGACGTCGAGGAGCTCCACCGCGCCGCGGGAGAAGTGCGGCAGCATCTCGAGGTAGATCTCAGACCGCGACCGCTCGGAGGGCTTGTAGGTGATGTTGTGCTTGCGAAATGCGCTGACAGGCCACTCGCCGGCGTACTGATCTCCGGTCACCTCGCTCAGGCCGTAATCCTTCAGCGTCGCGGCCATGGTCTCGACCGCGATCTCAGGATCAAAGGGCGGCGCAACGGTGCGCACCGCATCGAGCACGAGACGCTCTGGCGTCTCGCCTCTCTTCGGGACCTGGTGCGCAATCGCGAGCGTGAAGCTGTCGCTGCGGCCGCCGGACGGATCCGTGAATGCCGCGTACTTAAAGCCAGCCGCCCGTGGTAGCTCCCGCCGGCCGGAAACGATCGCACCGTCGACCGTGGCGTCATCGAGAAAGCCCTGCAGGTCGGCACGGAACAGGCCCAGGAATTCCGACTGCGCCGCGGCCGGATCGTCATCCATGGCGTCCGCGATCGCCGCCTCGTCCAGTGTCGGGTTGAGATCGCGGCTCGAGGCCTGGATGTAGAGCCCGCGCGTCTCCGCATCATTGCCGAAGTAGCGACGATGGGCGTTGTAGAGTAGCCCGACTTTGCGGTGTGGACTCGAGACGACGAGGAGCAGGCCCTTGAGTGTCAGCAGCGCCGGCCGCAGCGCGCGGGCCAACTCCACGTCCGGCAAAGCGCTATCTTCGCTCCGGAGAAATGCGCTCTCATCAATGACGGCGCCGGCGAGGGTGCGGCCACGGACGGTGCGGTATGAGGCCGTCGCGACTTCCAATCTCGTACCGTGATTGAGCTCGAGCGCCTCTTGCGTCGCGTTCGCGAGCTGGGCGCGCAGCAGCGCACTGCCCTGGATGAGACCACGGGCATAGTCAAGATCGATTGCTGCCTGACGCTTGTCCGGTGCGACGTGTGCGACCACGGCAGTCTCGCCGGCGGCGAGCTGCGGATACGCTTGGGCAGCAAGCCACGTCGCGACGAGCGACTCGAAGCGCGACTTACCGGCGCGCCGGCCGGCCCCGATGTATACCTCCCGCGGTGCGACCTCGGGCAGCTTCGTGCGGCCGGTAAGCCTGAGCGCCAGTGCGCGCTCCTCGGCGTTCAGCAGGTGGGCGTCGCCATCGATGAGGCGTGCGATTACCCGCCAGGTCGACCAGGAAGGGCCTGAGAACTCCTTGCCGACCAGCTTGGTCGTCGTCATGAACTTGTGGAGCTTTACCTTCACTCTGATGGTGCCTCGTCTGCGACCGACGGCTTCTCGGTCTCATGGTCATCTTTCGCCAGCTCGGCCATTGCCTCATGGAAGGTCTGAATCGGCCGGGCCGTCGGCTTGATCCCGAGGTCCTTGTAGAGACCCTTAAGTGCATTGGTGAGCTGCGTCAGGGCCCCGACATCGAT
The DNA here is from genome assembly GCA_036278795.1 of Steroidobacteraceae bacterium. GTDB lineage: Bacteria > Pseudomonadota > Gammaproteobacteria > Steroidobacterales > Steroidobacteraceae > 13-2-20CM-66-19. Next base: position 63,081 of record DASUKK010000022.1, read on the forward strand.
CTGCTCGCCGGATGCGACCTTCTGCTCGTAGGACTCGGTAAGCAGCTCGAGCCATATAGTCCGCCTGATGAGCGACCGCTGAACGTAGCTCAGATCGCCGCCGCAGTGCGCCTCGAGCGCTTCGAGCCGCGCCTGCACAATGCCTGCGAGCGAATACCGCTTGCTCAGGCGCTCGATAAAGTTCGGGTCGAACTTTGCGGGCAGTTGCGTCAGTAACTTCTGTTTCGGCCTACGCGCCATCTCGTGCACCCAACGTGTGTGTGTCCGTACCGCGTCCAGCACCTGTCATTGCACAGTGCAGCGTCTCACCGAGCAGCCGCAGCGCCCGCCCGAGGGCGTCGTATGCAGCCTCGGGCCAGCCCTGCTCGAGATCGTTGAGCGCCCGCGTGATGAGGTCGTGCAGCTCGGCGGTCATGGCGCTGCTTCGCCGAGCATTCGTCGCACCTGCTCGACCGCCAGGCCCGTGGCGTGCGCAATCGTGTGATCGTCCATGCCGCGGGATCGGAGCTCGTGCACCGCGGCGCGCATCTCCTCACGGGACTGCGGGCGATGTCGCTCGCGACCGGTGATACCAGCGAGGGCGTCGGGTGTGAGCGTGCCGGCGGTGCGGTTCATGGCGCACCCCGCAGCAGAACGCGATAGGAAGCCCATGGCGCCGCGCAGTCCCGCGGGCGCGGTGACGGGATGTCGGAATGGGCGCTGTCGGTGCCCGCGAAGGGCGGCGTCGCTACGCGCGGAACAGATCGAGCAGTTGCAGAGCGATACCGACTACCACCGAACCCACCGCAACTATGAACGCGATCTTGCGCAGCCTGTGCCGGCGAATATCTCGGCGCTTCTCTGCGGGCGAGCCAGGCAGCTCGCTCATCGGACTGCCGAAACCGTTCAGCACCACGCTTGCGATCGCGAGTCTGTCTAGCACACGGGCCTCCGACTATCTCAGCCCGAGCCGGCGAGCGGCTTTCAGGAGCGATGGCGCATGCCAACGGCCGCCGGCGGGCGATTCGATGCCGCGATCGTTCAGCCACTCCGCTGCTGCACGCAATGAGCGATCGGCGCCGAGCGCGTCGGCAATGCTCTTCTCGATCCTGCCTTTGAGTCGGGCGAGTGCTGCATCGCGGTTCGCCTGAGCGCCGCGTGCCGCGATCTCCCTGACCAGCCGCTGAGGCCTCGCCCGCATGCCGAGACGCTGGCCACGGCGTTTGGCAGCCTGCAAGCCTGCCTTCGTGCGTTCCGAGATCATCCAGCGCTCCTTCTCCGCGAGAGCTGCATAGACGTGCAGGATGAAGGGATCCGCCTGGCGGCCGAGTGCCGTCACGACGAATTCCACGCGATGGGACATCAGCCCGCTGATGAAGTGCACGTCCCGGGAGAGTCGATCGAGCTTCGCCACAAGGACCGGGCCGCGTAGTCTCTTGGCGGCAGCGATCGCGGCGGCGAGCTGTGGCCGCTTCTCCAGCGCATCGGCGCCGGCGCCGCTCTCCGCCTCCGTGAACCATTGCCGCACCGTAAGGCCCTCGCGCTCCGCAAAGTCCGCGATCGCCTGCCGCTGCGCCTCGAGGCCAAGTCCCGAGCGCTCCTGCGCCGTCGTGCTGACGCGGACGTACCCGACCGCGTATTTCGCTGAGTAGTCGAAGGGCGGCAGTTGCTCGGTCGTCATGGTGCGCCTCGGGGTTGGTGAGGCGCACTGTACGCTCGCGCTCCTGGGCTGTAAACAACCCTTGACGCTCGTCATGCAGTGTTAACGCGGGCGAGCACACAGCCGGAGACGAAAGTAGACCAACGTCGGGGCGGCCCGCGGATGCGAAACCGGCCGGGCCCCTACCGGCGGCGCGGAGGCGGCTGCGTGGGCGGGGCTTGATGGCCATACCTGCTCGTTTTCCGCTCGGGACATCTCGGGACAAAACTAGGGACATTTCGGGACATGGCTTGTCCCGAACCTCACCGAAACTCGGGACACTCGGGACAAGCCCCTTATAGGGGCTGTCCCATGTCCCGAGGTGAGGGCGTGTCCCGAGCTGTGTCCCGAGCCGGAGAGAGGAGCTCATCGAGCCGGCTCCGCTTCGCAGGCCAGGCGATAGCCGCGAGGCACCTTGGTTGGGACAACGACCTTGTCGGCGGCAAGCTGGCGCAGCACCCGCTGGAGCGTCTTTCGGACCTTCTCCGCCTCCGCTCCCGTTTGGGCATTGGCCAGCATGCCCGCCGCTTGCAGCGGCTTCAGGATCGCGCTGAAGCTGACGACGGTCATTCCGTCAGGCGAGAGCTTGCGGATCTGCTCGTGCACCGCCAGGGCGAGCCGGGTGTCCAGGCGGGGGGCGCGCGCTGTGCGCGTGCCCTCCTCGAGCGGTTCGGGGTCCGGCGCGAAGCAGCCGCGGTGGAAGTGCAGCGGGATCACATCGCCGTCCCGCCCGAGGTTCGCCTTCATGAGCGCGAGGACGCGCCGGTCCTTTGCGGCTTCTACGTCCTCGGTGTCTGGTCGGCGCAGGTAAAGGCGGCTGCGCACCGAGTTATGCCATGCCGTCGAAAATCCATCACCCTTGCCGGAGGACATTCCGGAGGCGCTCGGATGCGCGAGGAGCAGCACCGCGGTTCCGTGTCGCACGCAAAGGCCCCCGAGCGCGACCTTCAGAAACTGCCGCACCTGCGGCGTGCTGATGAAATCACCGCCGAAGAGATCCGCGGCCGTATCGAGAATGGTGAGCCGTGGCTTCAGGGCGGCGATGGTTGCCTCGAGCGCGCGGTAGAACGGCGTGAACTGGATCTGCTCGCGCTCGAAGGTGCAGAGCAGGTTGTCAAGGCCGTCGCGGCTCGTCATGTGGAGGCGCTCGAGCGATTCGAGCGCGATGTCCTCGCCCGCGCATGCTGCCCGGGTCCGCCTCTCGAGCTCCTCGATTTCGTCCTCGCAGAAGATGCCGAGCACCGGACCGCCGTTGATCACTCGCCCAAAAAGCGGACGATTCATCGAGACGTGCACCCCGAGTTGTACGGCAAGCAACGTCTTGCCGAGGCCTCCGTTGCCGAGAAGCGAGGTGACCCGGGCCGCGGGAATGAGACCGTCGACGATCCAGTCGCGAGGGGCAGGCTCGGGTCGCGATGCCCAGGTAGAGGCCGGCTCGATTTCGAGCGGCTTCCCGACATCTTGCGCAGCTCCTCCGCGCAGTCGTTCGAGCTCATGCTCCAGCATCGCCTGCAGATCGTCGGGCCTGGTCCGTTCCCCAACGTATCGCAGTAACCGCCGTCGCGCCGCGTACGCGCGGACGCTCTGGGCGAAGGTCCCAACGTTGATAGCAGTCGGAGTCTCTTGCGCGAGGTTCCGCAGGTACGCCGCGCCGCCCACGTCATCAAGCTTCCCGTCCTGTCGGAGCTGCTCGGCTACGCTGGCCCAATCAGGAATGGCCCGGCGCGCAATGTTTGCGATCGCCTGCGCGATGAGACGATGGTCGGGCCTGTAGAAGTCATCCGGCTCGAGGCCCGCGGCAATCTCCCGGCACGCGCTCGGGTCGAGCAGAATGCAGCCGAGCGTGGCCTGTTCAGCGTCAACGGAGTGCGGAGGCTCCTGCGTCGCCCCGTTGGTTTCCATCACCTGGTGCCTCGCAGCAATCCGCGGGCGGCCGCGAGGTGACGGAGCGCCACCCGCCAGGCCTCACAGTCGCATGCAACGGCGCTCCCGCATGTGCTGCAGCGCTGTGGTGGCGGTCGATGAGGTTTCAGCGGTATGATTCGCGCGTTCCCGTCCTCGTTGATCCGCCCGCCCGAGGTCCCCGCCAAGAGACCCTCGGGCGCGGCGCCTTGCGTGCTCACGTTCGCAACCTCCCCGCTCGCTCGAAAGACAGTCGACGTGCTATCAACGGATGCTTGTGCTTCCAGGAGTCGACATCGCTCGAGCTAGTGACGATGCGTCCACAACGTTCGGGCAATCCTTGCAGGAAGGTAGCAATGGCTGACCCGTAGCCGCGGTCTCGCGAACGGCCCCGTAGCACACTCATCAGTTTGTGATCCGCGGACCGCCTGACTGCGCGACGCCGTTCTGAAAATCGACCACATCCATCGACTTCCCTTGGAGCCAACGGGTATAGGCGTCTCCAAGAACAACGAGCTCGCGCCCGATCCGCGTCAGGACGCCGGATCGAACGAGGTCATCGCGATGAACGCGCAGCAGCCAACGCGCACGCCCCTCCGTGTGGGGATAGACATGGGATGGCCAGTGCTCAAGATCCCAACTGTGTGGCGCAGGCGTAGCCTGTAGGCGATTGGTCTCCGGCATAGCGACGTGCTCTCCCAGGTACGCCACCAATGTGCGTGATTACGCGTGCAGCCGCTATCGTGGAGCTTTTCCCCCTAGGAAAAACTCCACGTCATCCCGCGCGCACTTGCGCTCGAGGTATCTCCGGAGCGCCTTGACGTCCATCGGCTCGAGCGGCCCCGCTAGTCCGACCTGGTGCCTGAGGTCCTTCAGTTGGATGCCACGCCCGTTGGGATCCTCAAGGATTTCGAGACAGCGTTTCTGGTGTTTCTGCGCGATCTTTCGGATCCAGGCGCGCGAGGGCATTTTGCCGCCTTTCCACGGTGCTGCGGCGGCGAATGCGGCGGCCTTGTCGCTTCCACTCGGATCGATGGCGCGCCAGGACCAGTAGACCAGCGCGCGATTGAGGTGATCGCGGCTCTTGGGCTTCGATCTGCCGTCCTGCCGGAAGAGCTTTCGGGCGTCAGCTCCCCGCGCGATGAGTAGGAGAATCTCGGACAGCTCGATCAGTTGGTTTGGACTGATGCCTGTGATTCTCATCGCGATGCCGTCGTATTCCTGGAGCTGCTCTGGCTTGAGAAAGTCGTATTCCTCGAGCTCCTCGATCCGCGCCATTGATAGTCGCCATCCGAGGGCCTCCAGTCTCTTCAGAAAGCTCTCGCTCGCACGCGGCGGATCCGATTCGATGTCGCTGCGGCCAGACCGTTTCCTCTTGTCATGCTCGACGAGCAGGCCAACAAGCCGACTCAACTTCTCCCGATCGATCGCACGATCGAGGTCAAGATCGAGTGCTTTTACGAGCCGACGGAGCTTATCGTCTTGGTTCTTACTCATGATGTGACGCACAGGTCCGCATTCGATTGGAGGTGACCCGGCGCCATCTGTAGGGCGTTCTCGATCGTTTGTCGTTTCCAGCCAGTGCGGCCGGCAATGGAGAAGTCACGTGCTGGCAGCTTCCCGTCGCGCTCCCACCGCCACCTGGTTACGGAGCTGAGGCCGAGGATCTCCTCGAGCCCGGCCGGCCAAATGACATGGGTACCGGCGCGCAGGGAATGGCTGCGTGTCCGGGGGCGCCGCTCTTTCTTTGCCTTCGAAGCGCCGCCCTTGAAGGCAGCTTTTTTACGAACGTTGATCATAGTTCCTATCACGCCGTGAAACGGCCTGAAAGGAACCTTACACCGGGACGGGGCCTAAAAAGAAATCGCGCCGGAACCCTTTAGGTGCGGCCGTTCATGAGCGTGGAGCGGACGAGAGCCGGCGTCACGCCGAAGGCTGATGGCGCGCCGGCCATCATCGCATAATTCATGAGCTCGGCGATGGTCGCGTAGCGGTTTCGTGTCGCCTCCGGAACGCGCTCGGCAACCTGCCGGATCCAGAGTGCGCGCTTATTGGCGTGTTTGCCAAGCAATGTGAAGTCGAACTTCAACAGGTAATTTGCCTCGATGAACTTCTGGTCGTCCATCGCGATCAGCACGGGAAGCAGAGTCGAGTTCTGTTCGATGTCGGTTGCCGCCTTCAGGAACGCGGCCCTCATCGACGGGGCAAGCGGACTGTCCGTGCCGTATAGTCGCATTACCCTCACGGCCGTCGCGGCGTCTTCCTCGGCCTTTTGTGCATATTGACTCAGCTCGCGGAGTTGCGTTTCCGACAGACTTTCAAGCTCGGCGAATCGAAACAACAAAGTGAGCAGTGACTCGCAAATGGCAACGTTCGATTGGGCGGCGACGACGCGCGCGAAAGCTGCCGATTCGAGCACGCTTCTAGTGAAGCGCCTATATAATCTTGCAGACACGAGATCGAGTCGAACTCGTGACCTGATAACATCAAACTCTCGTTGTTCCGTCGCGGCCTTCCAGATCGTGCTGCGATATACGCGCATCCGCTCGAGATGTAGTGCCCGAACGTCCCGAAGCCGCTCCGTGAGCTGCGGAGTCATTGCTGAGTGCCGAGCGATCGAAGGTGAGCGGCCCACTTTTGGAGAGCCGCGCGTTTCTCATCGAGATAGGCATACTGGTCGTAAATGCCTTCCATGCCTGGTTGTGCATGGTTGAGAATGCGCTCGGCGATGTGCGGCTCGACCTTGAGGCGGGAGAGGCCGGTGCGGCAGGTCCGGCGGAGATCATGGAGGGTGAAGGCCTTGATGCCGCGCGTCTCGAACCGCTTCAGGCACTTCGCGAGGCTGCGCGAAAGCTGCTTCGGGTTGATGTGATTCTCGCCGTCGGGCGCTGGCAGCACCCAGGCCGACGCCTCCGCCTCGCGCTTGAGGGCCGCAAACTCTTCGACCGCCCAATCGGTGAGCGGTACCGCATGCCCCTGGTCCTCTTTTGCGTTCTCGTCCGGGATGAGCCAGGTCCGCGCCTGCAGATCCACCTCGCTCCAGCGAGCGAGCGCGAGTTCGCCGCGGCGCTGGCCGGTGAGGAGCAGGATGTTGATGACGTGCTCGAGGCGCTCATATCGCGTGCAGGCTCTCGGGTCAGTGAGGTACGCGCGTAGCTCGTCCTCTGCCAGTGTTCGCTTCCGCGGCTTCTCCTTGCCGCCAGGTCGGAACAGCAGCTGCACGGGCGTCGTGCGCACGATGTGCCTGTGGATTCCGAACTTGAACAGCTGGCCGAGGAGGGAGGCTGTGCGGTTTGCCATGACGTTCGACCCGCGCTCGACAATACCGTCGAGAAGCTCGAGGACCTCGGCGGGTTCAATCGTTCGCGCGTCGCGCCCCCGCCAGGCGGGCAAGACATCGCGCTTCAGGATTGCCTCGGCCCATTCGGGTCGCTTGCGATGGGGACGGAGATAGCGATGGATGAACTCGCTAGCGAGATAGTCGATCGAGTGCTTATCGCCGTGCGCGGCGTCGGTAGAGAACTGCGTCGGCGCCTGCTCTCGCCGGCGGGGGCGAGCGCGCCTCGGGTCAATGCCTTCGTCGATTGCCTTGCGAAGCTCCAGCGCGCGGCCGCGGGCATCGGCGAGTGGCATCCCCGGGAAGTGTCCGATGACGATGCGCACCCACTCACCGCGCCACGTGTACCGAAAGAGCCAAGTCCTCGAGGCGCCGGTCGCGGTCGGCCGTACGCGCAGTTGCAGGCCCGCAGTCGCCGGGTCAGTATGGTCCCCGGGCGGGAGCGTGGCCAAACGGCTCGCGGTGAGTCTTGAGGCTGCCTGTCTCGCCCGCAATTTCGGGTTTGTGGCCAAAGTGTGGCCAGTTTACTCGAAATGGGGTGAAATGCCATTGAAGGACATGATTGCGCTTAAGTGCTGGAAATCGCTGCACTTGCGCTATCACGGCGTTTCAAGTAATTTCAGCCCCGTGCGCTATTGGGGTGCATGGGGTGCAAGGGGTTCCGAGTTCAAATCTCGGCGCTCCGACCAACCTTTCCAATATCGAGCTCGTGGACATCTCCATGGACACCCTGCGAAAACAGGGCGCCGTCCACGAAGCAATCCTGATTCTTTTGCCTCGCAGCGGCGCTCGCTCGACACTGGCAGAATCAGAGCCGTCGAGGATCCGGCAGCAGTCGAGGAGATCTGCATGGGCACCACAATCGACGTCACCATCCCGGTTGATAGTGATGCCGCACGCGCGCTCGAGAACCCCGCGCGCAGGGCTGCTGCGGGGCGTTACCTTAGTGGCCTGATCAAGGGTGGCCGTGCTCGCGACCTCATCGAAGAGGCGATCGCTGAGGCCAGGCGCGAAGCGCGCGCCAAGGGCCTGTCGGACTCGGAGATCGACGCCGAGCTGCGGGCATGGCGATCTGAGCAACGGACTTGATCGTTGTCGTCGATGCTTCGAGGCTCGTCTCCGCCGCCCTGAAAGCTGACAGTCTCCCGGAACGAGCCCTATTGCGGGCCGTCAACGAGCCCGACCGGCTCCTGCTGTCGCAGGAAGTCGAGGACGAGTACCGGGAAGTCAACATGATCCCTCATCTGCCGCTATTACAGTGACGCTTATGACTTTCGAACCCGGTCCGTGTTGGGGTGATCCCACTAACCTCACGGCCCACTGTCGCGGACCTCATGTTCCTGTAGCCGCGCTCGGCTTGAAGTGAATGCACGGTGGCCGGTGCGCTAGGCGGGCGTCGGGAAAGCGGTCTATCACGGGTGACCAAAAGGGGGCCGGGAGGGGACTCCTGCCACTTATATGGTTCCCTGGCCGTGACACAGATCTTCGAGATACTTTGCCCACTTGCCGAGGGCTTCCCTTTCTCACCGGTATAGTACGTGGCTTCCATGCGGTCACGGCTCTGGGGTGCAACGGCTCATTCCCGAGCCCTTTCAAACCTTCGTGGACAAATCTGCAAGCAAGGCACTACTCTGTGCGGTATGAAATTCCGTAGCGCCTCGTTCGCCGCCATCGTCCTCACTGTTGTCCCGGCCGCTCTCTTTGCTAGAGGGTCTGATGCGATGCCGCAGAAGGCCGCCGCGCCGCAGTCTGCCGTGGCTGACGCCTTGCCACCGAGGATGCAGACTTTCCCTCTTTATGGAGATCGTCCGATCCCGAATTCGAAGCCGGGACCGAACGAGGAGTACGGCGCGGACAGTGGATTCGTGCGCAAGGTATCCCGACCTGAGATTCTCGTCTATCTGCCTGCCAGGAGCAGGGCCAATGGGGCGAGTATCCTCGTCTTCCCCGGCGGCAGCTACGCGGGGCTGACCTTCGACTACGAGGGGACGCAACAGGCGCAATTCCTGATCGATCACGGCATTGCTGCGTTCGTCGTGAAGTATCGTATCCCGAGCGACCAGACGATGATCGACAAATCGATCGGGCCGCTTCAGGACGCGCAGCAGGCGGTCCGGTTCGTCCGTCTGCATGCAAAGGAGTGGAGGCTGGACCCCTCCCGTGTTGGAGCAATCGGATTCTCCGCGGGCGGGCACGTGGCATCCACTCTGGCAACCCACTTCAACAAGGCGTACGTGGACAACCCCGGGCATATCAGCCTGCGTCCCGACTTTCTGATCGTCGTTTACCCGGTTATCAGCATGGAGGCGGGAATTGCGCATATGGATTCGCGCCGCGCATTGCTGGGTCCCCATCCGTCGGCGAGCCAGGTCCGGCTCTTCTCGAGCGAGCTGCAGGTCACGCGCGAGACGCCGCCGACCCTGATCCTCGATGCCGTCGATGACCGGCTGGTCGATCCCCAGAACAGTGTCGTCTTCTTAGAGGCTCTGCGTCGCGCGGGCGTGTCCGTTGAGGCGCGATTTTTCGAGAAGGGGCAGCACGGCTTTTTTCTGATGCCCCGGGACCGGTGGCAGGAGCCCATTCTGGAGTGGCTGTCGTATAACGGCTGGCTGTGCCCGCGAGTGCCCGCAACTCGTTGAGGTTGTGTTCTAGTCGCACCGCTCGAAGCAGAGCGTCCGGCTGAAGAACGGCAGCACGTGGTCCTGGAACCGATATGCCACGGCGCTGGTGTGCGTGCCGTGATAGATGTTGAAAGTGTTCGGGATGCCGTAGCGATCGAGGATCGCGTGCAGCTTGCCCGTATCGAAACGCAAATCGTCCTGATCCCCCACGTCGATGGCGATCGCGCGATACTCGCGCAGGTTGTCGATGTATTGATCGACGAACGTCAGGGGCTCGTTCGCGGTCCATTTTGCAAGGACGTCGGCCTGGGGCACGCCGTTTCTGTAAGGTAGATCGAAGTACAGGGGCGGTTTCGTCGGATCCGGCGACCATGCGGCGGCCATGGCGAGCTGCGGGTGCACGTACCAGGGCAGTGCCGCCGAATCGGCGGGAGACTTCAGCGCCCGCACCGCTTTTTCGGTCGCGGCATTCATCGGCTTCATCTGGCTCAATGAGAGGCAGCAGGGACTCATGATGTATAGGCTCCCGAAGATTTCGGGGTGCTGCATCCCAATGCGCGCGGCGCCGTATCCGCCCATCGAGTGCCCCACGAGGCCCCGGCTCCTGCGATCCGGAATCGTGCGATAGTGCGCATCGATGTAGGTGACCAGATCGTGCGCGATGAAGCGCTCGAAGTCGCCCGTGGTGACGGAGCTGGAATACATCGAGCCACCGTAAACCGTCTTCGAGTCGGGCAGCACGACGATCATCGGGCGGCTGCCCCTGGCGAAGGCGCCCTCGATGGTCTGCGGCACGTGGATCTCGTGAGTCCATTCCTCGGCGCCGATGAAGAAGCCGTGGAGCGCGTATACGACCGGATAGCGGCGCTTGATGTCCTGACCATAGCCTGGAGGCAGAAAGACGATCACATCGCGGTCGGCCGACTCGCGCTCCAGGTTTCCCGCGATCGCGGCGCTATGAACCCGGATGTGCTCGACGGTAACGGGCTTCGCGCCCGGCACGGCAGGAGGCAATTCGGTCTTCATCTGTGCAGATGCCGCCGTAACGACGGTCATCGCTGCAAGGAGTGCTAGCGCTGCTGCTCGCAACCGCCGTTGCTCGAGGGGGCGCGCTGAGCCGAATGGGCGCATGGGCGAATCTCCGTCCCCCGGTCGCGGACATTGCTGACGCGGCAGCCAACACAGGGCTCGATGGCTCGCGGATTTCGCCGGCGGCTGACTGTTGTCCACGCCGATATTTTTACTGGGGCGAGTCAATTTGCACCTGCTTGACAGGATTGAACAACGAGGACAATACTAGAACCATAACGGTAGCGCTACCAGAACTGTCCGCGTCGGCAACGCTTTTATCCGGATGGCTTCGAGGGTATCGACGGCCTCGGGCAACAGCAGAGCGGCGTATTCGATCAGCGCGGCACAGTGGTGGAGCTGGGCACGCGAACACCAATGTCGCCGTTCCGTTTTTCGGTTCCACGCCCGGTTACGGGCTGCTGTGGAATACCGCCTCGAAGTCGTGGTTCGACAACCGCTTTCCAACGGAGCTGAAGCTCGCCACCGAAGCATCGACTGCTACGTCTTTTGCGGGGCTTCGATCGACCGCCCATCGGTAGTTACGGCAGGATGACCGGGCATGCGCCGCTCTTTGGCCGCTGGGCATATGGGTTCGTCCAGTCAAAGGACCGATACCGCTCGGCCAGGGAGCTGCTCGATGTGGCGGGGCAGTATCGGCAGCGGGCCTGCATAGGACGGTGCTTCTGCGCTGGGATGACGCCGCGCGAACGCTCGTGAATCGGCGAAGGGCGGGGGAGCTATCCCGGAATGCCACAGCGGCTTCGAATTCGTCTGGTCGTCATGCGCGAGGCTCACGGGGTCGGTGAGCAGGATATTGCGCGGAGCGAGGGTGAGGCCCTGTACGGGGGCGCGAGCTGCCCATCGCGGCTCGCTGACACAGTTGGCTTGGAGTGAGCTCGATGAGAGATTGCGCAACGCGCCTGCTGATGGTCTTGATGTTCGGCATGGGCCTTATGACGATCGGTGTCAGTGCGCATGACGCCGCCCTGCCGGCGTATCGAAACACGGACCTGTCGCCCGGGCAGCGGGCAGCCGACCTCGTACACCGCATGACGCTCGAGGAGAAGGTTTCGCAGCTGGTCAATTCGGCGCGGGCGATCCCGCGCCTCGGAGTGCCGGCGTACAACTGGTGGAGCGAGGCGCTGCACGGCGTCCAGGTCGACGGCACCACTGAATTCCCCGAGCCCATCGGACTCGGCGCGACATTCGATGCGCCGGGAATCGATGAGATGGCGCAGGTCATAGGGATCGAGGGCCGCATCGTGCATGACGAGGCGGTACGGACGGGTGGGTCGACCATCTTTCACGGCCTCGACTTCTGGGCCCCGAACGTCAATATATTCCGCGACCCGCGCTGGGGTCGCGGGCAGGAGACATACGGCGAGGATCCCTTCCTTACCGGACGCATGGCAGTGGCGTTCGTCACCGGGATGCAGGGCTCCGATGCCCGCTATTACCGCGCAATCGCCACGCCGAAGCACTTCGATGTGCACAGCGGACCAGAGCCGACCCGTCATTTCGCTGACGTCGATGTCAGCAAGCACGATCTCGAAGACACGTACCTGCCGGCTTTCCGGGCTGCCATCGTCGAAGGACACGCCGCCTCGGTGATGTGCGCCTACAACGCGATCAATGGCCGGCCGGCGTGCGCGAACCGCTTCCTGCTGCAGCACACTCTGCGGGGTGCATGGGGGTTTCGGGGCTATGTGGTCTCGGACTGCGGCGCGGTGGAGGATATATTCAACGGGCACCGTTTCCGCCCGACGCAGGCGCAGGCCTCGGCCATCTCGCTCGAGCGGGGCATGGACAACGAATGCTTCGGCTTCGCGCCGGGCAAGGACGGCAGTGACTACCAGCCGTACCTCGCGGCCGTTCAGCAGGGTTATCTGCCGGTCAGCGCCATCGATACCGCGCTCATCCGCCTGTTCACGGCGCGTATTCGCCTCGGCATGTTCGATCCGCCTTCCATGGTGCCCTACGACCATATCCCGCAGAGCGAGCTCGACAGTCCGGCGCACCGCGAGCTGGCCCTGCGCCTCGCCGAAGAGTCGATGGTGCTGCTGAAGAATGATGGCGTGCTGCCGCTCAGATCGGTCAAGCGCATCGCCGTCGTCGGGCCGCTCGCGGATCAGACGGCCGTGCTGCTGGGCAACTACAACGGTACGCCTACTCACACTGTGAGCCTGCTCGAGGGACTGAAGACTTCGTTTCCGCAGGCGAAGATCTCCTATGTCCCCGGAACTCAGTTTCTCTCCAACCGGGGAAATCCGGTGCCCACGGCCGTGCTGACTACACCCGAGGGCAAGCCAGGTCTCGAGGCCCAGTACGGCATTGGCATGGGGTTCGATCCCCCACGGACACCACTCGTATCGCGCGTCGAACCCACGGTCGATCTGCGCGAAGACAGCCTGCCGTCCGCCGTCAAGGGGAAGACCCCCCTCGCAGTGCACTGGACAGGCTTCATCGATCCGCCGGCGAGCGGAGACTATTACCTCGGCGCCAAGGCCGGCGGCTTCTCGCGCGTCCTGTTGGACGACCGGCTGATCGAGCTGCTCTACGGCGCCGGCGCCAACATGGCGCGCGTGCACCTGGAGAAAGGCAAGCGCGTGAAGGTCGACGTGCTATGTGGGTACCGGCCGGGTGACAGGCCCGAGGCGCAACTCATCTGGGCGCCCGTCGACAATACGCCCGATCCGGCCGCGATCGCTGCGGCGAGGAACGCCGATGTGATAATCGCCGCAGTCGGTATTACGAGCCGGCTAGAAGGGGAAGAGATGCCGGTACACGAGCCCGGGTTCCTCGGTGGCGACCGCACCAACCTCCAGATGCCGGAGCCGGAGGAGGCGCTGGTGCGGGCGGTGGCCACGCTCGGCAAACCTCTGGTCGTCGTGCTGATGAACGGCAGTGCGCTCGCGGTCAATTGGGAGAAGGCACACGCCGACGCAGTCCTCGAAGCCTGGTATTCGGGCGAGCAGGGCGGGGCGGCGATCGCGGATACCTTGAGCGGCAGGAATGATCCGGCGGGGCGCCTGCCGGTGACGTTCTACCAGGGGGTCAGCCAGCTGCCCAACTTCGGGGACTACTCCATGAAGGGCCGCACATACCGGTACTTCACGGGTCAGCCGCTCTGGCCGTTCGGGTATGGACTGAGCTACACCAGCTTCAGGTACAGCGACCTGACTTTGCCCGGGGTCCCCATCGAGGCCGGCCAGCCGTTGGATGCGTCCGTGCGCGTCACCAACACGGGCAAAGTGGCCGGCGATGAGGTCGTCCAGTTATATTTGAAATTCCCCGGTGTTGCGGGAGCACCGTTGCGGGCATTACGCGGATTTCAACGCATCCACCTGGGGCCCGGCGGCAGCCGGATCGTACGCTTCCATTTGGAGCCTCGGGACATGAGCATGGTGACCCAGGAAGGCGACATAATCGTCGCACAGGGTGCCTACGCCGTTTCCGTCGGCGGTGGACAGCCAGGCACCGGCGCGCCGTCGGTCTCCGGCGAAGTGCGTGTAAGCGGCCAGGTGATGTTGCCGGAGTGAGCCGCCGCGCCGTGATGCCATTGGTCAGGAGAATCGTATGGCGCCTTGATCCTCCCGAAGGGCCGGCGCGCGGATGACCGGTGAGCAGCCTCTAAGGCGGCGGCGTGGCGCAATTCTGCGCAAGAAAATCCTGATGCGGCGGCATGGTCGCCGGGCACCGGCCTTCCGCGGGCCGTCGATGAGCTCCTGAAACGGGATCGTGAGTGCCTGAGCAAGATCAGCTCTGCGGCGGACTATGCCGCGGCACTGCGCATTCACCCGACCGTCTGAGTCGCCCGCGGCGGCCGGCGATGGCCGGAAGAGCGCGCATTGCCGCCACCTTGACACACACCATGACCAAGACAATACTGGACGTAGAACGGTAGCGCTACCATAAATCTGATCTGCGCGGCGGCCGTGCCTGCCGACTGGAGTTGGCTACGATGTTCTCGCCGTCCCGACGCCGTTTTCTGCGCCATGCATCCATTGCGGGCCTTACTCTGCCGGCTAACGTGTTGCGCAGCCGTCTCACATGGGGTGCGCCGGTACCGCCGCAGCAGCCAGCGCGGATTTACGTCGACTCCCGCAGGACGATCGGACCACTTCAGCGGACGGTCTTTGGCTCGTTTCTCGAGCATCTCGGCCGCGCGATTTACGACGGCATTTATGAGCCGGGCTCGCCGCTTGCGGATGCGCAGGGATTCCGCAGCGATGTTCTTTCGGTAGTGCGCACCCTCGGCGTGCCTCTGATCCGCGGTCCCGGAGGGAGTTTCCTTTCGCAGTACGACTGGCTCGACGGCGTCGGACCGGTGGCGCGGAGGCCTCAGGTGCTCGATGAGGCATGGAACACGATCGAGAGCAACCGCTTCGGCACGGACGAGTTCATGGCCTGGTGCAAGGCCGGCGGTACCGAGGCGCTGATGACAGTGGACCTCGGCAGCGGCAGCCCTGCGCAGGCCGCGGCGCTCGTGGAATACTGCAATTTGCCCGGCGGCACGCGGTGGAGCGACTTGCGTCGCGATAACGGGCATCTACAGCCCTACGGCGTGCACTACTGGGGACTCGGCAATGAGCTCGACGGTCCGTGGGAGATCGGCCACATGAGCGCCGAGCAGTACGGCTGGAAGGCCGCGGACGCAGCCCGACGTATGCGCGCCGTGGACTCCTCCGTGTTTCTCACGGCCTGCGGCTCGAGTTGGACCGGGCTGCCGACTTATCTGCAATGGGACCGGCAGGTGCTCGACCTGTGCTACGAGCATGTCGACGCGATATCGATACATGGCTACTTCGGCGCCCCTCCCGATCAGGGAGCCGGGCGCAGTGAGAAGCACGTAGCGCTCAACCTCGAAATGGAACGGCAGATTCGCGACACGATCGCCGTCTGCGACTACGTTCGCGCCCGGAAACGCTCGCCCAAGACCCTGTGGATCTCGTACGACGAGTGGAATGTGCTGTATGGCAATCTCATCAACGACGGGCATCGCCAGGTCGCGCCGCACTTGCGCGAGGAGATCTACAATCTCGAGGACGCGCTGCTCGTGGGAGGGCTGCTCAACACGCTGATGAGACATGCGGACCGGGTGAAAATCGCGTGTCTCTCGCAGCTCGTAAACGTGCACGCCCCGATCATGACCGACGACAAGGGGCTGTTCCTGCAAACGACTTATTACCCTTACCGCTGGGCCCTCGACCTCGCGCGCGGCTCAGCGCTCGACTTGCTGGTGACCGCTCCGGCATACGGGCTGTCGGGCATGCAGCCCGTGCCGTATATCGATGCGGCGGGAACGGTTTCGCGGCGCACGGGCGCCACGGCTCTCTTCATTCTCAATCGCGACCTGGCGGCTGCGCGGCCCGTCGAGATCGTGTGGGAAGACAGGTCCCCCGGACCGGTGCGGCTCGCCCTCGTCCTCACCGGGGACGACCTCAAGGCCCGCAATGACTTCGATGCGCCGCGCCGCGTAACTCCGACGCCGCTGCCGCGGCCCGTGACTCGGGAAGGGACGACTCGTCTGGAATTACCGCCGCGCTCGTATGCTGTGATTCAGTGGAGCACTTGACGATTCCAGGAAAACCGGGGAAATGAAACTCAGAATCGCTGCTGCGATAGTGAGCCTGCTGGCAGGATCAGGCTGCGCATTCGCACAGAACGCGACGACCGAACCGCTTCCGTTCGTCAGCACCATATTCGGCGACAACATGGTCCTGCAGAGGGGTAAGCCCGACGCCATCTGGGGCTGGTCCAGGCCGGGTGATTCCGTCCACGTCCGGATCGAGGCCGAGAGCGCGACCGGTGTGACCGGCGCCGACGGCCGTTGGCAAGTGAATATTGCTCCGCCGCCGCCCGGGGGCCCGTATACGCTGACAGTCACGGATGGCCAACGGACGGCCGAGTTCCATGATGTGATGGTGGGTGATGTCTGGATCTGCGGCGGGCAATCCAATATGGAGCTTCCATTGCGTTTCACGGACGACGCCGCGGAAGCCGCGAAGGAGGCGAAGTACCCGTACATCCGCTACTTCACTGTGGCCGATCACACCTCTTACGAGCCGGCTTACTCGGTGAACGGCAGCTGGAAAGTCGTTTCGCCGCAGACTGCAGGCTCCGTTTCGGCAGTGGCGTTCTACTTCGCTCGCAGACTCGAGCAGCAGATGCATGTTCCGATAGGCCTGGTCGTGGCTTCCGTTGGCGGCTCCGCCGGAGAATCCTGGGCCAGCCCCCCCGTTCTTGGTCCGCTCCGCGACTACGACATTCCGTTGGCAATGCTCGCGCGGTTCGCAGCCGAGGGCAGGCCAGCCTACGGTAACTACGTCATGCCGTGGTATGACGAATACGACATCGGATTGAAAGGCCAATGGTATTCGCCGCGCTATGAGCCCCGGGGATGGAAGGACGTGCATCTTCCCGGAGGGTTTGCCGGGCTCGGCGTTCCCGTGACGCCGGCTGTGGCATGGTTCCGCAAGGAGATCACGCTGCCGAGCCCGCTGCCGAAGGGACTCAGCCTCATTTCTCTGGGCGAGATCCAACGAATGGATTCCGTGTACGTCAACGGGACGTTCGTCGGCGGCAGCGCCTGGGTGGAGCACTCCAGGGTTTACCCGATTCCTCCGGGGGTGCTCGAACCGGGCCGCAATCTCATCGCCATCCGCATCTTCAAGACCGAGCCGCATGGCGGCTTTCTCGATGGCCCTTCCGAGTTTCACCTCACGTTGGGAGACCACAGCGTCATTCCGCTCGTCGGCGTGTGGCAGGGGAGGGTCAGCGTCGATGCGCGACCACCGCATCCCATGCCGCTTCACTTTGCAAACTGGCCGGTCATGCCTGCTGTTCTCTACAACGGCATGCTGGTGCCCCTCGCGCCGTTATCCGTCACCGGCGCCATCTGGTACCAGGGGGAGCAGAACTCGCCCCGGGGTTACGAGTATCGCAAGCTCCTGCCCGCGGTGATCACGAGCTGGCGCCGGCTCTTCGGGCAGGGCGACTTTCCCTTCTATATCGTGCAGTTGCCCGCCTTTGGCCCTCGATACCCCGCACCCACCGACGACGGATGGGCCGACATACGGGAGTCGCAAGCGATCGTGGCGGCCACCGTGCCCAATTCCTGTCTCGTGGTAACCATCGATGTCGGCGATCCCAACAGCCTGCACCCTGGAAACAAAAGGCCGATCGGCGATCGCCTGGCATTGTGCGCGCTCGCTCGGCACTACCATAAACACATGGTTGCTTCCGGGCCGGCCCTCACGTCGGTCCGGCGGCTGCCTCACTCGATCCGGCTTCGCTTCCGGCATGCCACGACTGGGTTGGTGGCGAAAGGCGGCAGGCTGGAGGGTTTCTCGGTTGCCGGCCAGGACCGGAAATGGCATTGGGCGGACGCTCGACTCCACGGCGACGCCGTGACCGTCTCCTCGCCCGAGGTGCCGCACCCCACGCAGGTGCGCTACGCCTGGCAGTCCGATCCCGCGGCCACGCTGTACAACCACGCCGGGCTCCCGGCCAGTCCTTTCCGTACCGACACCTGGCCTCTGGTCACGCAGGATCAGAGGCCATACTGAGCGGAGCTCAACGCGGCGCCCGATCACTGAGAACACTCATTGCGGACAACCCATGACTAAAGATCTACTCATATCGCGTCGTGCGGCGCTGAAGGCTTCCCTCGCTCTCACTTTGACGTCGGCGCTGCCGGCAGTCGCTGCTTCAAAGCGTCTGTCCGCGATCGTTGACGCCGGCCGGCGCGGATATCCGATCTCGCCTTACATGTATGGCGGTTTCATCGAGCACATCGCGAATCTGATCAACTACAGCCTCTGGAGCGAGGTGCTCGACGACCGCAAGTTTTACCATGCGGTGGATTCGAAGCCGCTGCCACAGCCGGAAGGCTTCGTGCGCCGGATGATGCCGCAGCCGAATAAATGGGTGCCGGTCGGCCCGGACTCCAGCATCACCATGGACGGTATCGCACCCTATGCCGGCAGGCAGAGCCCCGTCGTGCGCCTAGCGGGAGCAACCGCGCGTGGCATTGCACAATCCGGCCTGTCGTTGGCCCGCAAGGGATACACCGGTCGCGTCGTGCTGGCGGGCGATCCGGGCGCCGAGCTTTCCGCGACTTTGATCTGGGGTGAGGGAGTGCACGAGCGGCAGACCGTGCGCCTTGCAGGCGGCCGGGATTGGTCGGTGGTACCGTTGCAATTCACCTGTCGCGCCGACACGACCAGCGGCCGGCTCGAGATCGCCGGCAAGGGCGCCGGTACCTTCCGAGTCGGCGCGGTGTCGCTGATGCCGGCGGATAACATCAGGGGATTCCGCGCCGATACGATGGCGCTCATGAAGGAGATGGACTGCAAGATCCTGCGCATGCCGGGCGGCAATTTCGTCTCAGGCTATGACTGGCAGAATACGATCGGCGATCCCGACAGGCGCCCGCCGACGATGGACCCCCAATGGCACGCCGTGCAGCCCAACGATGTCGGCGTGGATGAGCTGTTGCAGATGTGCCGGGAGATCCTCGGCGTGGAGCCGGAATGGTGCGTCAATACCGGCTTCGGCGAGCCGCGGTCCGGTGCCGAGCTCGTGGAGTACGTCAACGGCCCTCCGGACACGAAATGGGGAGCCGTTCGTGCCGCCAACGGACATCCAGAGCCCTACAAAGTCCGTTATTGGAACGTGGGGAACGAGATGTATGGTCATTGGCAGCTCGGCCACATGGCGCTCGATCAGTACGTGATCAAGCACGATCTGTTCGCCGATGCGATGCGGCAGGTCGATCCATCGATCTACATCATCGCTCCGGGCGGCTTCGTCGACGAAATGACTACGGGCCAGGGCATCGTCGATGATTCCGGCAGTCCTCTCGTTCAATTCGGCTCGAACCGCGACTGGGCAGGCGGGATGTTGCAGCACTGCTGGGGGAAGTTCGATGCACTCGCGACGCATGCCTATCCGCCGGAGAACAAGCATTTCGATCTGACCACCGGAAAGAACGTAGACATCAAGCAGACGCTGCTGGAGTGGGCGCAGGCGCCGGCACAGCGCGTGGCAACCATGGCCGACTGCTGGGAGGAGTACAAGAAGCGCTTCCCTGAGCTCGACCAGGGGAGGGTGAAGGTGTTCTTCGACGAGTGGGCCTATCACTTTCAGCCGGACTTCAAGGGCTGCCTGGCGATTGCCCGGGCATTCCACGAGTTCTTCCGCCATTCCGATTTCATCGAAATGGCGGGCTTCACCATGGCAACGAACTGGCTGACCTACGACCGCACGCATTCGGTCGTCAACGCCTACGGAAGGGTCTTCCAGCTTTATAGCAGGCATTTCGGCAGGATTCCGCTGGCCGTCAGCGGAAACGCGCCGGTACCGCCGCCGAAGTATCCGATCGGAGGCGATCAGCCAAAGGTCAACACCGGCAGCGACACCTGGCCGCTCGACGTATCGGCGGCGCTGACCTCCGACGGCAGGGCGTTGATCGTGGCAGTGGTGAACGCAACCGAAGAGTCCCACGACCTGCACCTTGCGGTGCAAGGGTTCCAGCGAGGCTCGAAAGGGCGCTGCTGGAAGCTGGTTGCTCCGGGTCTCGATGCACAGAACAGCGTCGGCAGGCCTCCTCAGGTCGTGATTCGACAATCCGGGTTCGATCCGAATGCGACGAGCTTTGTGGCTGCGCCGACCAGCATCGTGCTGTACGAGTTCGCGCTCGCCGTCTAGGCACACCCGCGGACCGCCGATCGTGCGGCGCGGCCTTCAGCGACGCGAGCGGCCTGCGCCGCTTCCTTCCTGACGTCTGAGATTACGCTGGAGGCGGATCGGCTCCGGCCGAGTCCGATCTGCGCCGTGGAACCAATCGCGGCGCGGCGAGTTGCGCAGAAACTGATCCTCTTTCGCACCGTAAAGGAGAATGCCATGCCTACCGCAACGGGCCATACCTCTGCCATCCGCGCGAAGAAGGTGCTCGGCACCAATATCGTGGATCAATCCGGAAGCAAGATTGGCGAGGTCGAAGACGTCATCCTGGACAAGCAGACCAACAGCATCCTTTTCGCCGTGATCAGCTTCGGGGGCTTCCTGGGCATGGGGGAGAAATACCATCCCATTCCCTGGGCCGCCCTGGACTACGATGAGCGAGCGGGTGCCTACGTCGTCACCTACACGAAGGAGCAGCTCGAGGGCGCACCGGCCGGCTCGATCGACGAGCTCACGCGTGATGACGGCCGGCAGTTCCGGGATCGCACCTATGATTTTTACAAGGTGCCGCGGTACTGGGAGACGCGCCACTGAGCATCTGAAACGGCGCGCGCGAGGTCATTTGCATTCACGGCCGGCGCTGCGCTGAGCGCGGCCGGGAACGGCTCTAAGGTAGCCCGCCCGAGGAGGGTGCGGGCGATCTTGCCGGGGGTACCCTCGATCTAGAACTGCTGCGAGCCGGCCGGCGCCCCCGCTGATGGCGAGGGTGCCGGCCAGCATGAGAACAGCCGAATTTCGATGAAAGCAGTGCGGGAAGCGATCAGGCGAGACGCCGGATATGCCGTTGGCAGGCATTTCGGGTACAGTTGTGCATGAGGCTGGCCGTCGGCTTCGAGCCGAGGCTGACGCGAGACCCACCCGGCCGGTGCAATCCGCGCTCCTGATGGCCGATGCTGTCGCCGTTCCGACAGCCCAATAATCTCTTTAGCCCGTATCAATTTCCGCAGGGGGAGATATGACTGTGACGCAGATGGGTCGCAAGTTGGGGTTGGCGCTGTTGCTGCTGCTGACCGGCGTCGGGGGGCCAGCGTCTGCTCAGGAGGGACCGGCCTGGCCGCCGCACGATGCGCCGGTGGCGATGCCCCAGGGGCAACCCGCGGCGGCGCCGCCGGAGTCCCTCATCGAAGCCGGTGAGCTGCTGACCGGCCGCGGACAGGAGCTGCACAATACGCGCATCCTGGTCAAAGACGGGAAGATCGTTGCCGTCGGGCCGAATCTGACCGCTCCCGGCGCGGTGGTCTACGACCTGCACAACGCCACCGTGATGCCCGGCCTGATCGATGTCCACGTGCATCTGCTGCGTCACTTCGGGCCGAACGGCAAGGCGCAAGACGGCAGGGAGACCCAGACACAGTTCGCGCTCGGCGTGGTGAACAATCTCTGGGTCACGCTCATGGCGGGATTTACGACCGTACAGAGCGTGGGTGACCCGCAGGACGAGGTATTCAGGGAGTATGTGAAGGAGGGCATCGTTCCGGGGCCGCGGATTTTGACTTCCTACCATGACATTTACGGTTCGCCCCGGGTCGGTGACGATGACGTGCTGCGCTCCAAGGTGGACCTGCTGAAATACGAGCACGCCGACCTTGTGAAGATCTTCGCGTCGGACAGCATCCGCGACGGCGGGCGTCCGATCCTGACTCTTCATCAATTGCAGGTGCTGTGCGGCGAGGCCAATCGCGTCGGCCTGCGCACACTGGTGCATGCTTACAACGGCTCGGTGCACAATGCCATCGTGGCCGGCTGCACCGAGGTCGAGCACGGTACCGGCGGCACGCAGGCCGACATGGAATTGATGGCGAAGAAGGGGACCTACTATGACCCTCAGATGGGGCTGGTGGTTCAGAACTACGTGCGCTTCAAGCAGCAATTCTCCGGTAATGGCGATTACAACGCCGCCGGCTTCACTCGCATGGAGGCGCAGCCGGCAATCAACGGACGTCTGTTCAACGAGGCGCGCCGGGCCGGGGTCAAGGTGGTCATGGGTACGGATGCGGTGGCGGGTGCCTTCGGTCACCAGGCGGACGAAATCATCGCACGTGTCAAGCTGGGTCAGCCGGTGATGGACGCCATTGACGATGCGACGTCGGTCAACGCCGAATCGCTGCGCCTCGGCAAGGAGATAGGCTCCGTCGCCTCCGGATACGATGCCGACATCATTGCGGTGGACGGTGACCCTTTGAGCGATGCCACGCGACTGCGGCAGGTCTCGTTCGTGATGAAGGCGGGCACCGTTTACAAGAACACGGTTTCAGCCGCCGGGAGGTAACGCGCCGGCGATCGCCTATGTGAGCCCGCAGTAGCGTCACTCGATTTGGAGCCGCCTGCTCGTGGGGCGGCTCGCGTTTTGATTCCAACGGAGAACCGCAACCGTGACTGATTGGCCGCCCAGCGATGATTTCAGCAAGGCCGCTGCGACTGTGCTGCAACACGCGGCTGATGCGATCCAGGCGTCGGAAACGATGATCCGCCGCGCGGGATTGTTTGGGCGCCGTGCCGCAAAGCGAAAATTCCGGCTGGTCGTGCAGCTCGCGCGCGAGCTGCTTCGTCCTACCCGGGAGTTCGGGGTCGATGTGACGGACGAGGTGCTGGCCGAGCGATACTGCCGGCATGTGGTGCCCAAAATCGGGGCCTTTTGCCTCGCGCAACGCCGGCGTCACGCGGACGATGTAGGCTACCCGCCGCTCGAGGCCTTCGGCGACACGATCTCCCGCGAGCTCCCCAGGTTTCTGACTCGCAAGACCACGAACGATTGTCTCTATCCGCGGGCGCGCGGCGAATGACCACCGATCCGCACCACCGTAACCGCTGGGTCGCCATGAGCATCCTCTGTCTGGGGGCGCTCATGATTGTGCTCGACGTCACCATCGTGAACGTGGCGTTGCCGTCCATCCGGGCGGACCTGCACTTCGATGACGCGTCGCTCGCCTGGGTCGTCAACGCGTACATGCTGATCTTCGGCGGCTTCCTGCTCCTTGGCGGCCGCCTCGGAGATCTCTATGGCCACCGCACCGTCTTCCTGCTGGGACTCGGGTTGTTCACGCTGGCCTCGCTCGCCTGCGGCTTGGCCGCTTCGCGCACGTTCCTGGTGTGGGCTCGCGCCGTTCAGGGCCTCGGTGGCGCAGTGGTCGATTCGGTGTCTCTCTCGCTCATCATGAACCTCTTCACCGAGCCGGCCGATCGCACCAAGGCAATGGGCGTGTATGGCTTTGTCTGCTCCGGCGGAGGGTGCATCGGTGCGCTGCTCGGTGGGGCGCTCACCGGCGGCCTCAACTGGCATTGGATTTTTTTGGTGAATGTCCCGATCGGGATCGTGGTGTTCGCGCTGTGCTGGTGGCAGCTACCGACCCACTCCGGCGAGGCTGATCGTCCGCGCCATCTGGATGTGGGCGGGGCGGTGAGCGTGACACTCGCTCTGTTGCTGGCGGTGTACGCGACGATCAACGGCAACGGAGCGGGCTGGACTTCGCGCAGCACGCTCGGGCTCTTTGCCGCTGCGGTGGTCGTCTTCGGGCTGTTTCTCGCGGTGGAGTCCCGGGCGAGCAAGCCGCTCGTGCCGCTCGCGATGTTTCGCCTGCGCGATCTGTCGATCGCCAGCATCTGCGCGGTGCTCTGGTCGGCGGCGATGTTCGCCTGGTTTTTTCTCTCGGCGCTGTACATGCAGCTCGTGCTCGGATTCACGCCCATGCAGGTCGGCATCGCCTTCATCCCTGCGAACCTCATCATGGCGGTCTTCTCGCTCGGCCTGTCCGCGCGCCTGGTGATGCGCTTCGGCACGCGCAGGCCCCTCGGTGCGGGGCTGCTGCTCGCCGGTCTGGGTCTGGCGCTGTTTGCGCGCGCGCCGCTGCACGGGACTCTGCTTCGCGACATCCTGCCGGCAATGGCGCTGCTCGGCGTAGGCGCCGGCATCGGTTTCAACCCGATGCTCATGGCGGCAATGAGCGAGGTGCCTCAGAGCGAGTCCGGGCTCGCTTCGGGTATCGTCAACACCGCCTTCCTGCTCGGCGGTGCGCTGGGGCTTGCCGTGCTCGCGAGCGTGGCGGCCCTGCACGGCGCCGCGCTCACGGCGGGCGGCGCGGGCCATCTGCAGGCGCTCGTGGGCGGCTATCGGGCGGCGTTTGCCGTGGCCGCCTGCATCACGGCCGCAGCGGCGCTGCTCGGCGGATTGGGGCTGCGGGGTGTCGCGTTGCCTGCTCGAGCAGCGGCGCACTGACAGTGGAATTCAGGGACCGGCTTCCATCCAGGTGTTGCAGGAGGGTGGCTACACGACCTCTGAGGTCCACGATCGCCCGTGGGCCATCGGAACGCTCTAATCCGAGCTCTTTCCGCTGTTGCGGACGCTGTGCACCGCGGATTCGCGGACAACTCCGGCGGCGTGACCCCAGCTGTTGCGCACGTATGTGGCCACCGCCGCGACTTGCGCGTCGGTCAGCTGCCAGGAATAGGAGGGCATCTGCGGGCCGGTTGGCTCTTCCCGGGTCGCCACACTCGCCGCGCCGTGCAGGATCACTTGCAACACAGTCGTCGGCTCCCGCGAGGCGACCGCCGCGGAACCTGCGAGATCGGGGATGAGGTAAGGAACCCCGCTGCCGTCGATCTTGTGGCAGCCCGAGCAGACGTCGCGATAGATAGCGGCACCCGCCACCATCGCCGGGCTGTCGGGCGCAGCGGCCGTCAGATGTGGAGACGTGCTCTCCTGGCCCTTGAGGTATGTGGCGATCGCCACCAGGTCCTGGTCGCTCATCCGCGAGCTCGAGTCCTTCACTTCTTCCGCCATCGGGCCTGATGCGGCATCGAACCGGTTGTGCCCGGACTTGAGGTACTGGACGATGTCCTCGCTGCTCCAGGCCGCGAGACCGCGCGCCGGGTTGCCGGTGAGGTCGGGAGCGAACCAGCCCTGGAGGGAGTAGCCCCGTAACGCATCACTGCGCTTGTCACCGCCGAGGAAGCTTTTGGGGGTATGACAGGCGCCGCAGTGGCCCGGGCCTTCGACGATATAACTGCCCCGGTTCCAGGCCGCGGACTTGTCGGACCGCGGCCGCCACTCGCCCGGCCGGTAGTACAGCCAGTCCCAGAAGATCATGCTGGCGCGAATCGACAGCGGGAAGGGCAGCCGGTCGGAGACCACGGCGTGACGCACCGGGGTGACGGTCTCGAGATAGGCGCGCATGGCGCGCACGTCTTCGGCGGACATGCGGGCGAAATAAGGGTAGGGCATGGCGGGGTAGAGGCGTCTTCCGTCAGGCATGCGCCCGCGACGGACCGCATCGTCGAACTGCTGTGCCGTCCAGTTGCCAATGCCGGTCTCGAGATCAGGTGTGATGTTTGGCGCGATCAGCGTCCCGAACGGCGTCGGGACAGGATGCCCGCCTCCGAAGGGACTATCGGTTCGAGTGGGATCGGAGTGGCAGGCGGTGCAGTCGCCCAGTGTTACGAGATAGCGGCCGCGCTGGATGAGATCGAAGTTTTGTCTGTCCGCGTAGCCGCCGCGCTCGATCTGCGTGCAAGCTGCGAGGGATAGCGCCAGTGATGCCGCGAGCAGAGCCATTGCGAAGGGGAGTTTGCGGCCGCGGCGGAACATGTCCTCACGCGTGCACGAGCGGACCGGGACTCGCGAGATAGCGCGTTCGGATCGCTTCCGCCGACCAGTACGCCAGTGCCGCGACCGTGCCGGTGGGGTTGTAGCCGGCGTTCTGCGGGAATGCACTGGCGCCGATCACGAAGAGGTTCGGCACGTCCCAGCTCTGCAGGTAGCGGTTGAGCGCGCTCGTCTTCGGGTCCGTGCCCATGATGGCGCCGCCGCAGAGGTGGGTGGTCTGATAGTCGGTGATGTCGTAGGGAGCCCTGCGGTACTGCTTGTCCATCTGCCGCGCGCCCATGGCCTGGAAGATCTCGGCGAAGCGGTCGGTGAGAAACCGGTTCTGCTTGAGCTCGTTCTCATGGAAATCCATGGTGATCCGGACCAGCGGCCGCTCGAAGCGATCCTTGTAGGTAGGGTCGAGATCGAGATACACATCCCGGTAGCTGTACATGCTGCCGTGAACGCCGGTGCCAGGCTTGGTGGCGCTCAGGTAGTTCTCCTTCACCGCCTGCTTCCATTTCGCGCCCCATTTTGGCGTGCCGGGCGGCACGGGCGTGGTCTCGATGGGCCGGCCGTTCGTCTGCACCTGTCCCATGTAGCCGCCGCCCACGAATCCGTGCGGGCCGTGGTCGAAGTTGTCGCCGTTGAACTCATCGATACACATCCCGATCGCGCCGGAGGCAATGAAGGGATTGAAGATGAATTTTTTCGGATCGAAGAAGCTCACCACGTCGGAGATGGTCTGGTGCGTGAAGTTGCGTCCGATGACGCCCCGATCGGACGCCGGGTCGTAGCGCTGCCCGATATTGGAGAGCATCAGTAGCTGGACGTTGAATATCGTGTAGGCGCAGAGAAGCACCAGATCCGCGGGCTGCTCCCACTCCTGACCGCTGGTGTCGACGAAGGTCACACCGGTGGCCCGCCGCCCGCTCGCATCGACGTTGATGCGCGTGACCTCACAGCGATCACGCGCGGTGAAATTCGGCTTGCGTACCAATGCCGGCAGAAGCGTCGTCTGCGGGCTCGCCTTGGAGTAGTTGCCGCAGCCGAACCATTCGCAGAAGCCGCAGTAGCTGCATGGTCCCTGGCGCACTCCGAGCGGATTGCGATAGGCCTGGGAGAGGTTGCCCGAGGGCTGCGGGAACGGCTTGTAGCCGAGCTGCCGTGCCGCCTGAGCGAAGAGGGTGTGGCTGAAGGGCTGCGTCTGCGGCGGGTTGGGGTACGGACGGGAGCGGGGCCCCTCGAATGGGTTGCCGCCCTCCAGGATCTTGCCCTGAAGATTGCCCGCCTGACCGCTGGTGCCGCAGAGATACTCGAAGCGATCGTAATGCGGCTCGAGCTCCGCGTAAGTGACGCCCCAGTCCTGGATCGTCATGTCGGCGGGCAGGAAGTGCGCCCCATATCGCTGCGTGAGATGAGTGCGCAGCACGAAGTCGGTCGGGAGGAAACGCCAGGTCTCAGCGTTCCAGTGCACACCGCCGCCGCCAACCCCGTTCGGCGGCATGAATGCGCCCCAGGTGCGGATGGGCAGCGCCCGCTCGCTCATCTTGTTGCGGAAGGTGAACGTCGTCTGTGAAGGCTGCAGGAAAAGCTCGTGACGGATGCGGTAGCGAAGCTCATCCTGGTTGTAGTTCGGCGGGAAGTCCGTCGCGGCCGCGCGCCAGGGCCCGCGCTCTATCGCCATCACCTCGAGACCCGCATCCGTCAGCTCGTTCGCGAGGATGGAGCCGGTCCATCCGAGCCCGACGATCGCCACGTCTTTGTGCGGAAGTCTGCGGGCCATGATGCGACTATCGCTTCCGAGGCGTCCAGTCTGCGCGCCCGGCGATACTGACGGGTGGCAGTGGATAGCGCTCGTTGTGCCGGTTCACCCAGTCGCGATAGTCGTAGCGTGCGCCCGGGAAGCCGATCATCTTCCAGGCGCACATGTCACGATTGCCGCCGTAGATCGGATCGGCGAAGAAGCCGTCCCGCATGTCCTTCAGCAGGGTGGTGAAGAACTGTTTACCGTCGACTCCGGACAGGCGCACGGTGCCCCCTTCGAGTCCGTGCAGCACCTCGTCCTGCTCCTCCGGCGCAAGCTCGGCGAACCGCTTGCCGCGCGGCATTGCGCTCTCCCGCCCTTCGCGACAGTACTGATCGAGCGCCTGCAGAGCGGCACGATAGGTCTGCGCCGGGGTCTTGGAGGACTGCGGACCCTGCTCTTCCACGCCCTGAATGAAGGGAGCGCGCTCGTAGAGACCTTCGGCGCTGCCGTACGCGCCTGCGAGCTGCCGGTCGAGAAACACCACGCAGCCGGCATCCTTGCCTCCGGGAGTTTCCGGGTCAGGCGGAATGATGCGATCGGCCAGAGCCTCGATGGTGGGCAACTCTTCGGGTGTGAAGAACTGCCAAGGCCCGGGCTCGACCCGCGGCGGCGGCGAAGCCGCATCCGGCCGCCACGGAAGCTCACCCTTGATGACACCCGCTCGCGCTGCCGCTCCACTGACCAGGGCGAGCGCCGCTCCGGTCAAGACATCGCGCCGTCGAATGCCGTCGCTCATGACATACCTGGTGGTGGACGCCTGTGCTAACGCCACCGTTGTGGAAAGGTTCCAGCCGG
Source organism: Steroidobacteraceae bacterium (assembly GCA_036278795.1). GTDB lineage: Bacteria > Pseudomonadota > Gammaproteobacteria > Steroidobacterales > Steroidobacteraceae > 13-2-20CM-66-19. The sequence continues at coordinate 91,620 of DASUKK010000022.1, forward strand.
CCCGCGCGACAGCAATCTTTGTGCCGAAGAATTCAGCTACTACAACATGGCGACTCTGGTCTCCCGCGGCATGTCAATAGTATTCTGTTGGTATCATGCAGGGCGCGAGGCGGCCTGATATGCACCGACCGTCTCACGTCCATGTTCTTCATGTTGGTCCCAGACCATCCGCATCGGCCGCCCGGCTCGGCGGTTCGCAAATTTCTGCGGTTTGGCCCTACAATGGAGTCCCCGCAAGAGACCGGAGATCTGGCATGCGCCGACACCCGCTGGTTTATTCGCTGGGAGCGCTATTGCTCGCCTCGCTCGGCATCGCGAGCGCGCAGAACGCCTATACCTCCCGCCCCATGAACGTTCGCGCGGGGCCGAACGGGGACTACCCTCTGGTCGCACAGCTCGATGCGGGGACACCGCTCGACGTGCACGGCTGCCTGGACGACTGGAGCTGGTGCGACGTTTCGTTCGAAGACAATAGAGGGTGGATCTACGCGGACGGCGTGTCCTTCGTCTACCAGGGCGCGAGAGTGCCACTCTATTCTTACGGGCCGAGTCTCGGTCTGCCGATCATCGCCTTCTCGCTCATGACCTACTGGGGCGATTACTACCGCGGACGGCCCTGGTATGAGCAGCGGGACACGTGGTCACATCGGAGGCTACCGCCGCATAGGAGGCCGGCCGGAAGGCCGCACGCGGGGCCTCCGCCGGTGTCGGCTGGACGTCCTCCGGTGTCGCACGGGCGGCCGTCTGGGTCGTATGGGCGACGACCGGTCAGTGGCCATCCGCAACCTCCAGGCGGCGAGCGCGGACACGCCGGATCGGCCGGAGGACGGTCTCGCGGTGGCCCGCCAATGCCGCAGCATGAGCGGCACCCGCCGGCTGAAAGCAGCCCGGCGCCTCGAAGTGCCCCCGAGCCGCGAAGGAGTCCAGAGCCTCGAAGCGCCCCTGTGCCGCGAAGGAGTCCCGAGCCCCGGAGTGCTCCGGCGCCTCGAAGCAACCCGCAGCCTGCAGGTCACCCGCAACCGGCAAGTCACCCCGAGCCCCGAGCGTCACAGCATGGACACCCGGCATCGCCCCCGCGTGGCGCGCAGCCGCAGAACCACAAGCCCGGCTCGCGGCCCCCGGAACACCCGCCGCAATGAGCTCAGGCCAGCGACCGAAGACAAGGATGTCGACCCGTGATCGTTGACCTCATCGACGGGACCTACGAGCTCTTTCGGCATTTCTACGGGCTGCGGAGGTTCACCAAAGGTGCCGACAAGCCTCTAGGCGCCGTGGCCGGCGTCCTGACGACGGTGCTGCAGATGATCGAGCAGGGCACCACTCACGTCGGCGTCGCCACCGATCACGTGATCGAATCCTTCCGTAACGAGCTCTGGAGCGGTTACAAGACCGGGGATGGGATCGAGCCCGCGCTGCGAGCGCAATTCGAGCCTCTGGAGGAGGCGCTGCGTGCGCTCGGCGTCGCTGTCTGGGCAATGGAGGAGTTGGAGGCGGACGACGCGCTGGCAACCGCTGCCAGGATTGCGGCCGAAGATCCTCAGGTGAGGCAGGTCCGCATCTGGACGCCGGACAAGGATCTGGCGCAGTGCGTGCTGGCCGACAGGATCGTTCAAGTCGACAGGAAGTCCAGGGAGGTGCGGGGCGAGGAGGGTGTGCGGGCGAAGTTCGGAGTCACCCCACAGCGTATCCCGGACTACCTGGCGTTGGTGGGCGACAGCGCGGATGGTTATCCTGGAATCGAGGGCATCGGCCCGAAGAGTGCGGCGTCGTTGATTGCCAGATACGGGCCGATCGAAGACTTCCCGCGGGAGGCGCTCGGTGAGCGGCGCGATCTCGCGCTCCTCTTCAAGGACCTGGCAACCTTGCGCACGCACGCTCCCATCCATGCCGAAGTCGAGGAGGTCCGCTGGCGGGGAGCGACGGGCCGCTTTGAGGATTGGGCCCAGCGACTGGCGGCGCCGAAGCTCTTCGCGCGGGCACAGGCGGCTGGCGCTGGCCTCACGCCGCAGACCGTTCCGGTCTAGGAGCGGGCGGTGGAATAGAGAAACGCCGCCGACGCGATGGTCATGACCGCAGTGGCGATCCACCCCCATACCCGCAGGCGGGTCGAAATCCTGAATTTACCCATCACGTCCGCGCGTGCGCCCAGCAGCATCACCATGATCAGCACGGGTACCGCCACGATCCCATTGAGGACGGCCGCCCAGAGCAGCGCTTTCATCGGATTGATCCGCATCACATTGAGGACCGCGCCGAGGAGTGTCGCCGTCACGATGGTCGAGTAGAAGGCCTTGGCCTGCACCGGCGTGCGCGAGAGACCCACCTTCCAGCGCATGGTTTCTCCAAGCGCGTACGCGGCCGATCCGGCCAGCACCGGCACGGAAAGAAGGCCGGTCCCGATGATTCCCACGGCGAAGAGAAGGAACGCCTGAGTGCCCGCGACGGGCTTCAGCGCCGCTGCGGCCTGCGCAGCCGTACCGATGTCCGAGACGCCTCGTGAATGAAGCGTCACCGCGGATGTGATCAGGATGGCGAGCGCGACCAGGTTCGAGAGGGCCATGCCGACGAGCGTATCCGCTCGAATGCGGGCCAGTGCGCTGGCCGCTTGCCGCGGCGCCTGCAGCAAAGGCCGTCGAACGGGGTGCGCCTTGGTGTCCTCGACTTCCTGGGCGGCCTGCCAGAAAAAGAGGTAGGGGCTGATCGTCGTACCCAACACCGCGACGACCGTCAGCCAGAAGTCGCGACCGGTTCCGAGCTGCGGCCAGGCGAGATTTCGCAGCAGACTTCCCCATGGAATGGGGACCGTGATCAGCGTGCCGAAATAGGCCAACAGAGAGAATGTGAGCCACTTCAGGACGGCGACGTAACGGCTATGCTCGAGCAGCATGGGTCCAACCGCTGAGATGCCGGCAAACAGTACGAGGCCCGCCCATGCAGGGATCGGGATCAGCAGACGCGCAGACTGCGCCATCGCGCCGAGGTCCGCTCCGATGTTGAGGACGTTCGCGCCCAAGAGGAGGGCCACGGTCGCGTGGAGGATCCACGCCGGATAGTGCTTGCGCAAGTTGCCGGCGATGCCGGTACCGGTCGTGCGCCCGATCCGCGCGCAGATGGCCTGCACCGCGACCATCAACGGGTAGGCGACGATCAGCGTCCATCCGAGCGCGAATGCGAACTGCGCGCCGGCCTGCGCGTAGGTTGCAATCCCGCTCGGATCGTCATCGGCGGCCCCGGTGATCAACCCCGGGCCGAGGGTCCGCCAGAACTGCGATTTACCCGAGCCGGCTGCGCGCGCCTTTCCCTTGGCACGTCGGGTGGCGGCCGTCGCCATCGGCACTCCTGCGTCGCTGAGCCGCAGGGGGTGCGGCTGCCGCCAAGTTTGGAGCAACCGCCGTACCCGTCTTGTTACCCGGGCTGCTTCAGCGACGCGTTGAGGGCCACGGCGAGCGCCGCTTCGCCGCTGACGAGGTCGCGCCAGGCGAATTCCAGTCCCTTGCGGTGTCCCTTCGGCACGAGCCTGAAACGATCGGGCTCGATCGTGAGCACATAGGGTTTGCTGTCGATCGACAACTCCCGTTTGAGCGGCCTATCGAGCTTGGTCATGGTGAGTCCCCTGGCTCTGTGATGCGATGTCTCGCGAGTCAGGAAAGATACATGACGCTCGTGAACGGCGCAGTCGGGACGCGCCTTCTGAGCCGAGTGAGACGCACGTCTCGGCAGGAGCGTGGCCGTCCAAGTACAAAGCATCGCCGGCCTCGCACGCCGGCGCGGGGTCACAGATCGAGCGGTCATGCCCGCCAGCGGGGAGTCCATGGGAATGCAGTATCGCGACGCGCTGCCGCAGCAGCGAGCTCGTTGCATCGCAGAAATGTTCCACGAGCGCACGGCGAATGAATCGGAGCCGATTTCCAGAGAGCGGATCCAGGAGGTCATCCAGGGGATCGTCGCCGAGCTCGAGGAAGAGAGTCGGCGCGAGTCCGGCGACTAGGCGCTGACTACCTTCGCCGATCCATGGCGAAGAGAATGGAAACCAGCGGCACGTGCTGGTGCGGATCCAGCCCGATTCCGATGTTGCCCTGGTAAACGCCGTGAGCGCAGAGCACCCGCCCGGGTGTGTACGGGTGGACGATCGTGGCGGCCCCGCCTCCTTGCTGGGCCGCTGCCTGCTTTTCCGCGTATTCCGGGGTCTCGATCGCCTGAACCTCGGTGCCGTCTTTCAACTTCAACGACCAGATCGAGCCGTCGGAGGGCAGTGATCGTCCGGCCTTGATCACGCCGGTAAAGAACACCTCGGAGTTCTTCGGCAGACTCGCCAGCGTCTGCGCGGAAAGGTAGACCATCTTGTCGTTGAACGGGCCGCTCTTCACGTCCGGCGGCCGGTTCCAGCGCATCGCGATCTCGAGGTCGTGGCACGACTTGGCCTGCTCCAGATGGTTGAAGACAGGTCTGCCATCGGGGCCCCGTGACTGGGACATGTAGTGGATTCTCCTGAGCTGGTGCTCGCTCGGCAGTTGCGTCGAGTGCTGCGGCTCATTGCTGAGGCCAAGCTTGCCGAGCCAGCCCCCGGCCTTGCTGCAACCCGCAAGGAGCGCGGCCAACAGGAGAGTGGCGCCGATGACGCGAACGATAAGGCTACGCATGCGGTATCACAACGGTCGAGACGGCACGTTTGATCCGGCGTCAGGTCGAGCGGAATCCGATCTTCGCATGCGTACCATCACAGAAGGGTTTGTTGCCGCTGCCGCCACAACGGCAGAGTCGGGCCTGAGTCACGCGTGCCACGACGCGTCCGGTGCCTGAGATGATCTCGAGATTGCCGCGCACCCGTAGCGGACCATCTGTTTCCGGGTCGACGGACAGGACGCCGTCGCGCACCGCGAGCATGTCGGTCTTTCCGGAAGCCGGCTCGCCGGAGGCGGCGAACTTCACCTCGTTGTGTGAGCCGTCGCAGAACGGTTTGTTCTTCGACGCGCCGCAGCGGCAGAGCGTGGCACGGAAGACGCCGCGCTCGCCGGCGAGCTGCATGTCAGCGCGTACGGCGTACGGGCCGTTCTCACGCAGAGACACGAGGTTCACGGGCGGTGCCGCTTCATCGGGCCTGCCGTCCTTGCGCTGATAGCGGATGGCTCCCGACGGACAGACATGCGCGATCTCCACCAGGCGCTCCACTTCCATTGCGTCGGGATGAATCCACGGTCCCTCCACATTGGCGAGGAAAACCTTGGGCGCCCACGTGACACAGAACCGGGAGTGGATGCACTTCCTGGAATCGAAGAGCAGCGTGAGGTTCTTGCCCTCGATCGCCTCGACGCCCGCGGCTGTTTTGACCGGAGGCGGCGCGCCGGCCGCAACGGCGGCCGGCGCTGTGGTAGTCGGCGCGGCACCGGGCTTCGGGCTCAGGAATGCCATGTCATCGAGATCCCGGCGGGAACGCTCGGCAAGCTCCGTGAGCAGGCGGGCGGCGCGGGTGGTGCGTGCGTCCGCCTCGTCGAGTGTCGCCGCGCCCTGCGCCAGCTCGGTGAGGCGCTCGATGAAGAATCGGTGCGCGGCAACACCCGGCGGGAAAGGCGCGGTGTCGCGCAGCGCCACGAAAGTCACGCCGGCATGGCACTCCGGGTTGGAGGGACCGGCCGGGAGGCGAGCGGCGCGCTCCGCCAACAATGTCAGCGCTTTCATCAAGCTGATGCCGAGATCGACCGCGGCCGCCTTTGCCGGTGCGGGCCGCGGCACGCCGTAGGAATAAGCGACGATACGGATCATCAGTCCGTACGCGGCATTGGCGATGTCGACGCATTGCGCGGCGTTCTCGTTCTCGATCCACACCCGCCCTTCGGGGCGCGGCGGGCGGCGCAGCACGGGATTCACCGCCGCGGGGAAAGCGGGTTGAAAGCCGCTGTTGGCTTGCTTCAGAGCCCGGAATTCGCGGCGGATTGCGGCGAACTTCTGGTAATGGGAGCCCTCGCTGTCGGCCTGCGCCCCTTCGCCCTGGCGCACGATCGCATCGAAGGCGGCGAGCGCCGTCTTGGCGCAGATCACCGGCTTGGCGCCGCCGAGATCGATCTCGTCCGCGGACAACTGCAGGGCGGGATCGCCGCAGAATGCAGCCTTCTCGCCGACGCGCGCGACGAATTGCGTGACGCTTTCCCCGAGTGAGGCATAGAAGTCGCCCACCGTGTCGTAGTCGATCCCCATCGGGGTCAGCCGCGGCGCCGGCGCCTCGCGTCGATACCGGACCGGCGGCTCGAAGCCGGCGCCGTCGGGCTCGGTGGAGTCGCTGGGACGCTCCAGGTAGATGAAATGTTGCAACACGGCTTCGTTGAACGGCGCCAGCTTCACGACGACGCCGGCCGGCAGATACCCGGGATCGATGGGGAAGTTGCCCCGGCCGAAGCGGGGGGCGCCGCCGAGCGCGGAAGTGATGTTCCACACCGCGCAAAGATGCCCCATCTCCTCGATGGCAACCTCCAGGATGGTGCGCCGCCAGCGCGCCGTCGCCGCGGCTTCGGCCGCCGTCAGCCCTTCGCCGGCGTCCTTCAGGCTGAAGGCGGCGTAGAGATACGTGCACATGAGATTGTGCTCGAGCTCCGCGGCTTCGTAGAGGCGGTGCAGGAGCGCTTCGCGGGTGGGCTGTGCGATTTCCATGAGGTCCTCTCCGGGGTGAGCCGTGAGTCTATGCCCTGGAAGCGAACTGGTGAAGGAGCATCTCCACCGCCCCGGGCTCCACCGGTTTCGTGAGGTGATGATCGAAGCCGGCCGCCTCTGCTTTTTGCTTGTCCTCCTGTTGTCCCCAGCCGGTCACGGCAATCAGCATGAGGTGCCGGCCGGAGCTCGCCGCACGGAGGCGCTGCGCGACTTCATAGCCCGTCATCTCCGGCATGCCGATGTCGAGGATGCAGGCGTCGGGGTGCTCCCGCAGCGCGATTTCCAGTGCCTGCCCGCCCGAATAGGCAACATGGGTCACGTGGCCCGACGCGTTCAGCAGTTGTGCCAGGCTGTCCGCCGCGTCGCGATTATCGTCGGCGACGAGCACGGAACAACGCCACGCGGCGGTGGCGGACACGGCCGGTGCCGTGGCACCTGCTCCCGGCAGGCTCGGCGCCGCCAGTGAGCGGGGGAGGTGGATGGTGAAGGTGCTACCCCGCCCCGGGCCTTCGCTCGCGGCATCGATCGTGCCGCCATGCAGCGCGATCAGGCCCTTGACCAGCGCGAGGCCGATGCCGAGGCCGCCTTCGGCGCGATCGATGGCGGAGTCGACCTGAGAGAACATTTCGAACAGCATCGGGATGGAGGCCGGGGTCAGGCCGATGCCGGTGTCACGTACGCTGAAACGAAGCTCCTGCGCAGTCAGCTCCGCGACGACGGCGATCTGGCTGCCCTGGTCGCTATACTTCGCCGCGTTGGTGAGCAGGTTCGAGAGTGCCTGCGAGAGGCGCAGCGGATCGGCCTCGATCTCGATCGGCTGGTCGGGCAGCCGCATGGTGAGCGCATGCTGCTTCGCCTCGATCAGCGGGCGCGCGGTCTCGACGGCCGAACGTACCACCGCGGTGAGCTCGACCCGCGACTTGCGAAGTTGCAGCCGGCCGCGGGTGATGCGCGAGACGTCGAGAAGGTCGTCGAGGAGGAGCGCCATACGCCGCACCTGCCGGCCGATCACCTCGCGCGCCCACTCGCGCCGGCGCTCGTCGGTGCCGGCGATCTCGAGCAGCTTGACGGCGTGGGCGATGGGGGCGAGGGGATTGCGCAGCTCGTGCGCCAGGGTCGCGAGGAACTCGTCCTTGCGCCGGTCGGCGGCTCGCAACTCCGCCTCCGCCGACTGGCGGCTGACGACCTCCTTCTGCAGGGTCGTGTTGGATTCCTCGAGCGCCCGCGTGCGCAACTGGATCTCATCCAGCATGCCGTTGAACGCATCGACGACGAGCCCGATCTCATCCTGCCCGCCGCGCTGCGCGCGCAGCGAATAATCGCGTTGACGGATCACCTGGCGCGCAATGTGAGCCATCGAGCTCAGCGGGTCGGTGATGCTGCGCTGCAGCACCGCGGAGAGGGCGAGCGCGATGCAGAGGCTGAGCACGCCCACGATGGCCAGGATTCCGAGGTAGGCTTCGACTCTGCCCCTGACATCGTAGCGGCCGCGCAGATAGATCGTGCCGAGCCGCTCCCCGTTCTGCACGATCCGGTGCGTGATGTCGATGCGGCCGCCGCTGAATTGCAGCCCTCGCGCGATCTGAGGCACACGCGGGGGCGGGGGCGACTCGCCGCGCCGCACGTACTGCGCAAACAGGCGGCCGTGATCGTCATAGATGGCGACCGCGAAGACGTTGGGTCGCACGCTGAGTGCGGCGACGTTGCGATCCGCAGCCGCACGATCGTTGAAGGCGAGGGCGGGGCCGGTCGAGAGCGCGAGGATGCCCGCCTCGGTCTGCAGGTCGGATCCGAGACCCACGCGATAGGCGTGCAGATCGCGAGTGAGGAGCGAGATACCCGCGACCAGGAGCGCGATCGCCGTGGTGACGAGCGCTACGAGCATGAGCTTGCGGCCGACCGAGCGGCGCGCATGCCGCGCCTCGAGGCGCGGGGAGCTGCCGTTCATTTCATCGGGTCCTCTCCGGGGTCGTTCCGGCCACTCTCTCCATGCAACCGGGACCCAGCTCACGGATGATGAAGCTCGAGCTGCAGTTTGCTCCGGAGTGCAGATGGCCGCCCTTCACGCGCACCGCCACCGACGACAGTTGCGAGCTGATCTGCAGTCCTGCCCGGGCCGCGGAGGTGAGCGACACCTCGAAGCGTACGTGGCCGCCGTGGCGTTCGATGAAATTGATCGTACCTCCGTCCTCGAGTCCCTCGCTCTCGTCGGTGACGACGAGGATGGCGCGGTCGCCGAGCGAGGCGGTGAGCCGCCTTCACGTTCCCCGCGAATCCCTCGCCGACGTAGCGCATTTGCGCGTCGCCCCGGTCGGCAGTGCGCGCGATGAGGCGTACGCGTGCCGGGCGACCGTTGAGCGGATGATCCGGCAACAGCCGCTCGAGGTCCTTCGCGACGCCGTTTTCGTCGATGACGAAGGGCGAGCTCGCCACCTGCGACCCCGGCCACCTGACGTAACCGGCAAATCTATAGAGATATGCCGCCTTGATGGCATCTTCCGAATACGCCGCGTCGGCGCGCGATCCGATGGTGAGCGCCAAGCAGCAGAACCGCCCCGAGCATCACGGCGTAGCGGCTGAAGAGACACCTGGCACTGCCGGCGAGACGCATTCGGCTACGGCCTCAGCGCACATCGAGGAGGTAGCTACGACCTATTCGACGATGCCCGGCAGATCGATGAATTCGACGTGCCGGGCATGCAGGAGGTTCCGTCCCGAAAGAGAGATTGACAGCGAATGCGACAGCGACCAGCCCGCGCTCGGATCGAGTTCGGTGTAGGCCGAAACGGCGGGATCGGGGAGACGGCCGATCTTGCGCGGCCGCGCATCGAGGCTGATCCCCCGCGGCAGGTCCATGGACGAGCGCAGGGACACATGGTGGCCGGGATCACTCCCCGCCTGCGCGATGCCGCCGAGCCCGAAGCTCCCGGGTACGAAGCGGAAACCCTCGCGCAGCACATTGACGCCCGGTGACGATCGCTCCTAGTCGGCGACGGCACCCGTCGGCAAGGCCCGCCGGGCCCCGACGCGGCCGCAATATCCGGAGGATTTTACACCAACGTCCCCGTTGTCTGTCCTGCCTAAGCCGCGATCAGCCCGGCGGTGATGTTGATGGCGAATCCGACTATGGCGACGTTGAACGCGAAGGAGAGCACCTCGTGGAGGATCACCACCCGGCGGATCGAGACGTCCGTGGTGGACACGTCGGCGGTCTGACAGGCCGCGGCGATGGTGAACGAGAAATAAGCGAAATCCCAGAACGCGGGCATGTCGGTTTTCGGAAACGAGAGCGGCCGATCCTTCGGCGAGGCGCTGTAGAACATGTCTGCATAATGCATGGTGAACATGGTCGGCACCAGCAGCCACGAAGCGATCAGCGTGATCGCGGCGAGCGCGAACTGCACGACCCGTGCGCCATGCGCGGCGTGCCGCAGCGTCATGAGAGGCTCGATGATGGCGAGCAAACTGAGGAGAGCCGCGATGATGACCACGAACAGGATGACGGGACCCGAGGGGTCCTCGTCGACGTAGTGGCAGAAGATCTGTTCCGCCGTCAGTCCCCTCATCCAGGCAAAGATCGTGATCAGGAAGAGCACGACGCCGATGTCCCAGCTCATCAGCGCGCGGCTGATGAATGACAGGCTTTGCGGCAGGAAGAAGAAGCTCGCGCAGCCGACGATCAAAGCGATCCAAAGCCGAAGATGCCGATGAATGAACTGGATCGGGAGTTGGGATCCCCGTTTTTTTGCGGCCACCCGCGAACTCTTCGCCACGGGATCGATCCTACCACGCGCCGTCCTGGCCCTCCCAACCGCCAAGGTCACGCCGGCTGCCGGGCCCATGCTCGAGATGCCTTCCGCCGAGACCGCTCCCAGAGAACCGCGGTAGGAACCTGAGGAACCTCCTCGCGCGCATGCAGGCCGCCGCGCGGCTGCCGCAGCCGTAGCCTTGGCCCGTATGCGCATATACGCCGCCTCAGGCTGGAGCATATACTGGCTCTACAGCGCTGCCGCGGCGATCGGTCCGGGCAATAAGGCCGCCCGGGCAGCGCCAGAAAAATCGTAACCAACTCCAGGGAACAAACATGCGCTTTCATAACTGCCTGTTGACGGCGACGTGCGCCGTGGGATTCCTCGGCACCGCTGCAGCCACGCCTTATCCACGTTCCAACATGCCTCCCGCGGTCGATCTGGGTCTCACCCAGAACGTGGCGCCCGGGGCGAAGGTGACGCTGACCATTGCGTTGAAGTTGAGTAACACGGACCGGATGCAATCGCTCCTGCGGTCGATCTACACGCAGGGAAGTCCAAACTACCAGCACTTTCTGACACCCCAGCAGTTCGCCGCCCAGTTCGGTCCGACGTCGGCGACCATCGCGCGGCTGACGCAGCACTTCCGCGCGGACGGCTTCGCCGTCACTCGCTCGGCTACCTCGCAATTGAAGATCACCGGAAGCGTCCAGGCGGTGCAGGCGGAGTTCGGCGTTCACCTGCACGAGTATCAGGTGGCGTCCACGGTGAACACGCCGACCTACCGCTTCCGGGCGCCCGACGGCGCGGCCCGGCTCTCATCGGCCATCTCCGGCGCGGTCACGGCGGTCCTCGGGATGAGCACCCGTCCCCTGTACCATCCCAACCTCGCCAGTCCGGCGCGCTCTCCGTTGGGCAAGGGAGGCGTGCCGTTGATCTCCGACGGAGCGCCCAACACGAGCGATCCGCCCGGAGAATGGACGGTTGTCGACTTCGGCCAGTACTACGATGTCGACCCGCTGTATGAGAACGGCGTCTCCGGCCACGGCAGGACGGTCGGAATCGTCACGCTTGCCTCGTTCATGCCAAGCGATGCCTACCTTTACTGGAATACCCTGGGCCTGAAGGTCAACGGCAATCGGATCAAGGAAGTCCAGGTCGACGGCGGCTCCGGCGCGCCGAGCGACGACAGCGGCTCGAGCGAGACCACGCTCGATGTCGAGCAGTCGGGCGGTATCGCTCCGGGTGCCAACATCGTCGTGTATGAGGCGCCGAATACCTCACAGGGATTCATCGACGACTTCGCCACGGCCGTCGACCAGAATGTGGCCGATACATGGTCGGTGAGCTGGGGCGAATGGGAATGGCTCGACACCATTCCCATCGATGACGTCGTGGACCCGACTACGGGGCGCACCGTCACGACGATGCAGGCCCTCAACGATGTGCTGATCCAGGCGGCTCTGCAGGGGCAGAGCGTGTTCTGCGCCGCGGGAGACTCCGGCGCCTACGATGCCAACGACCCGGCGCTGGCGATCTTTGACTATCCCGCCTTCACCAAAACCCTGTCGGTGGACGATCCGGCGGCGCAGCAGTTCATCACGGTCGGTGGTGGCACGACTTTGCCTGGCAAGCAGGTGTATGGATTGCCGGGCGGCAAGACGCTGACGATCAACATACCCAGCGAGCGGGCGTGGGGATGGGACTATCTGACGCCGTTGTGCGCTGCGCTCGGCTTCGACCCGGTGAGCTGCGGAATCTTCCCTGCCGGAGGCGGCGGAGGCGTGAGCAGCTTCATGTCGCTGCCGATTTATCAGTGGTTCACCCGCGGCATCACCACGACGCCCCGCAATCAGGAGCTGATGGAACTGGTCTTCCCGCCGCCGATCCCGTTGCCGGATGGGATCGATCTGCCGGTGAAGCTGCCCTCGGGCTACGCTGGACGCAACGTGCCCGACATCTCGGTGAACAGTGATCCGCAGACCGGCTATCTGGTGTTCTATACATCCGACCAGACGGGCTTCGGAGAGCCCACGTTCGGCGGCACGAGCTTCGCCGCGCCGCAGTTGAACGGTGTGACGTCGCTCTTCAATCAGGCGCTGCATCATCGCGTCGGCCTGCTCAACTTCGCGCTGTATGCCATCGCGGACTCGAGCCGCGCCTACGCCGGACGCACGGCTCCCTTGCGCGACATCAAGAGCGGCAACAACTGGTACTGGAATGCGAAGCCAGGCTACGACCAGTCGACGGGCGTGGGCGTACCGGACGTCGCAAATCTGCTCCAGGCGCTGCGAGGGCCGCTCTGAAGGGCGGCCGCACGCTTCAGGGTTGCGTCCATGAAGGCCGCGCCGGCGATATCCGCCGGCGCGGCCTTTTTTTCGCGGCGCCGGAGCTCGCGAGGGAATAGGCCGGTGAGACCGAGCCCGGGCCATGAAGGGCCAGACCTCTCGCGATGCATGCTCGAACCCTCCGCGAGATAGCTGTTTTTATTCGATGCTAATGTAGGCCGCATGTGTGCCCGCTATCAGACACCTTCCCAGGCCGCCGCCGAGCGGTATTGGCGGGTCATCGAGCCCCTGTGGCACTTCGAGCCGAGCTGGCGCGTTCTGCCGACGGACCCGGTGCCGGTCGTCCTCACCCTCAATGGCGCGGTCACCGGACGGTTGATGCGCTGGGGCCTCTTGCCCTACGGCGGTGAGACGAGCTTCCCGCTCATCAATGCCACCGTCGAGAAGCTCGAGACCTGGTATGCCTGGAAGCAGCCCTGGGAGCGCCGCCAGCGCTGCATCCTGGTGATGGCCGGGTTCTATGAGCCGCATGTCTTCGAGGACGGCCGCAAGGAGCCGTTCTACGTCCATCTCGCCGATCGTGCGGTCTTCGGCGTCGCCGGGCTGTGGGACCGCAGGAAGCAAGCGGACGGCACGGACGTGCTGTCGTGCACCCTCATCACCGTGCCGCCGAACAGCCTCATGGCGGAAATCCACAACGAGAAGCAGCGGATGCCGGCCGTGCTGCGCGAAGAGGATCAGGAGGCCTGGCTGCGCGGCAGCCCGCAGGAGGCGAAAGCCGCGCTGGTGTCCTACCCCAGCGACACCATGGTCGCGTGGCAGGTCAGCCGGCGCCTGTACGCGGTCAAGGCACCGAACGATGCCGGTCTCATAGAGCCGATCGCCGATCCCGGGGCACCCGCCGTCCGCGGCTGAGGTCGCCGACGAGGGCCAGCATGGCCGCGATACCGGTCCCAGAACTTCGCCCCCGCCGCCCCTGCGATCGCGGTAATCTTGCTGGCCTCGGATAACAGGGGGCGTCGCCGATGCCGGACGACCATTCGATTCTCACCGCCACGCTGCCGGCCACTTCGCCGGCCGGCCTCGATTTGCGGCGCACCGGCGCCAACCCCGACTACTGGTATCCGCTGGCCTGGTCCGATGAGGTGAAGACCGGCAAGATCGTGGGACGCCGGTTCGCGGGAGAGCCCATCGCGCTCTACCGTGGCGCGAGCGGACGAGTGGTGGCGCTCGAGGATCGCTGCGCGCACCGGCAGGTGCCTTTGCACCTCGGGGTCGTCCAGGGGGATGGCGTCAAGTGCCATTACCACGGCTGGGCCTATGATTGCACCGGCAAGTGTGTGGATGTGCCGTATCTCGGGAGGGAACGGGTCCCCAACGGCGTTCGCTCCTATCCGGTCCGCGAGGTGGACGGTCTGATCTTCGTCTTCCCCGGCAATCCCGCCCTGGCGGAGGGGCGCCTGCCCGTCACTCTCGGCTCCTCGCAGCGGCGCGACTACAAGACGCGGCGGCTCAATCGCGAGGTGGCGTGCCACTACACCTTCATGCACGAGAATCTCTTCGACATGAACCATCAGTTCATGCATCGCAAGCAGATGGGCTCCATCCGGGCGAGCTGTCTCGGGCGCCACCACGGCGAGCACTGGGCTGAGGTCGAGTATTCCTTCAGCCGCTCGGCGGGAAAGCAGTCGATGGGCGAGCGCGTGATCGTCGACATGATGCGCAAGCGCGGCGAGACGCGGCAGGAGTTCCGCGATCACATGCGCATCCGCACCGATTATCCCTCGCAGAGCCTGCGGGTCTGGGTGGGACGCAACATCCAGGAGGCGCAGGATCCGGTGCTGGACGTCTGGCTGTGCTACATCCCGCTGGATGCGCAGCAGCGTACCAACCGGACGTTCGGCTATCTCTCCGTGAAGAAACCGCCGATCCCGGGACTCATCCATCTCGCGTGGCCGTTCTTCGCCTGGTTCACGGAGCGCATCTTCCGCGAGGACAAAGACATCGTCGAGCACGAGCAGCGGGCGTACGACTCGCAGGGTGCCGATTGGAACAACGAGGTGTTCCCGGCGATCCGCGACCTGCGTGCCGTGCTGGCCCGCTCCGGAGTGCCGCTAGGCGCCGCGCGCTGAGCCGGGATCGTACGCGCCGTGTTTGGCGGCAATCAACACCGCATTCGTGCCTCCGAAGGCGAATGAGCTCGACATGACGGTGCGCGCGCGGCTGCCGTGGCGCGCCGCGTTGGGAACGTAGTCGAGGTCGCAGTCCGCGGCCGGCACGCGCAGGTGCATGGTCGGCAGGAGCACATTGTGCCGCAGCGCGAGCAGTGCGAGCGCGAGCTCGAGAGCGCCGCTCGCGCCGAGGAGGTGGCCATGGATCGCCTTGGTGGCGCTCACCGGGATGCCGTAGGCCCGCTTCCCAAACACTTCCTTGATCGCCGCCGTCTCGACCGCGTCATTGGCCTGTGTTCCCGTGCCGTGGGCGTTGATGCTGTCGATGGCCTCCGCCGCGATGTCTGCCGAGCGCAGCGCTGCACGCATCGTCGCCGCCTGGCCGGCGACCGTGGGGCGCGTGATGTGACCCGCGTCCGTGGCGAGGCCGTAGCCCAGCAACTCACCATGGATCGACGCCCCGCGGTCGGTGGCGCGCGCCCAGTCCTCGAGGATGAGGACTGCCGCTCCTTCACCCAACACGAGGCCGCAGCGATCGGCGGAGAAAGGTTTGCAGGATGCGGACGGGTCGCTGGGATCCTCGCTCGCGAGGGTGCGCAATGCCTCCCAGGCCTTCATCCCGCCGAACGAGAGCGGCGCCTCCGCGCCGCCGGCGATGGCGAAATCGATGTCGCCGCTGCGCAGCCGCAGCCACGCCTCGCCGATGGCGACCGCAGAGGAGGAACAGGCGGTGGAGTAAGTGAGATTCGGGCCGGCGAGGTCATACTCGATCCCTATCCACGCAGCGGCTGCGTTGGTCATGCCCATGAGGACGGAGAACGGCTTGACCCGGTCGCTGCCGTTGCGGTAAAGCGAGAGATACCCTTCGTCGTTGCTGAGCGCGCCGCCCATGCCGCTGCCGATGAAAACGCCCGTGCGCTCGCGGTTCAGGGTGGCCGGATCCAGGCGCGCCTCGCCGACGGCCTGGCGCGCCGCCACCAGGGCGAGCTGACCGACGCGATCCAACATCCGCAGCCGCGGCGGAGCAAAGTGCTCTTCCCCCTGGAAGGAGACGCAGGCCGCGAGCGGCGCGGTGAGCCGGTCCGACCACGGCGTCTCGATCCGGCGGATGGCGGAGCGCCCGGCGGTCGCGTTGGCGAGCGCTTCGGCGCAGCTGTTGCCGAGCGGTGAGATGAGGCCGATTCCGGTGATGGCGACGCGTCTCATACGCCCGGGTCGGTGGAGGCGGGCTGTGGGCGGCTGGACTGCCGCGATCCCTTCTGGGCGGCGATCAGCTCATCGACATACTTCGCGGCCTGTCCCAGCGTGCCGAAGGTGACGCCCTCCGACGGAAGGTGCACGCCGAATTCCTCCTCGATGAAAAAGAGCATCTCCACCATGCCGAGCGAGTCGATGCCGAGACCGTCGAGCGGCTGATCCGGCGTGAGTTGCGCGGGGTCCAGCTTATAGCGCTGCACCAGTATTCCGGTCAGTCGTTCGAGCGTCGTCATGATGGAGACCCCTGGATGAACCCGGGAAAGGCTTCTTCGCATGGAAGCTTGACGGCGGAGCGCGTCTTGCCGCTCATCCGCGCCGCGATGCCGAGCAGTGCGGGTGTCCGCCGCAGGAGCGGGAGGAGAGGTGCGGCGATGCCCGGACGCATGGCGGCGTGCGCAAAACAGGCGGCGAGGCGCATGCGCCCGGAGAAATGCATGCGCCAGCGTGCGGCGTAGCGCCGCCGTATCTGTAGCCGGTGCATCTCTCCGTGTGCATCGCACCGGAAGGCGTCCGCGCAGCCCGCCAGCTCCTGACAGAGGAGCCATGCCGATTGCAGCGCCATGCTGATGCCCTCGCCGATGATGGGATGAACCTCACCCGCCGCATTGCCGATGAGAAAGGCGTTGCCGCGACCGTCTCCGAGGCGCGCACCCGGCTGGATCGGTCCGGCCGCAAGCCAGGGTCCTACCCTCGAAGCGCCTTCCAGGGCTTCTCTGACTCCGCGGCACTGGCCGCGCAGAAGCCCCTCGATCACCTCACCCGCTCTTGCCCCCGCAGCGTCGCCTTCATGCCGGCAGGCGGCCAATCGGTCGCGCCGGATACAGCAGGCGAGGGTGGCGATCCCGTCACCGGCGACGACCATGCCGCCATAGCCGCCGCCGAACGCCAACACGGGCAATAGTCCGGTGTCCAGATGGGTGTCGCGGAAATTCGCCTTGAACGCCAACAGGTCCGAGCCGCGACGTTTGCGAGGCCACGGCGCTGCGTCCGCCGGCGGCGGCTGCCAGGAGCCGTATGCCCGAATGACCACCGGCGCTCGCAGGGTGAGCGTCACGCCATTGCCGCCGGCATGGACCTCGCATCTTCCGGCGTGTACCTCTTCGCGGACAGCGAGGGCGCGGCAGGGCTGCAGCACGACGGTGCCGCTCGCTCGCGCCTGCTCCAGCAACAGCAGATCGAGATGCTCTCGGCCCAGGGCGCGTCCCCAGGGGGCAGCACCGTCTGCGGCAGCGGGCAGCGCGGCGGTGATCCGCTCCTCGCCGTGCCACAGCGCGACCTGGCGCAGCTCGGGCCCCGCGTGCCGCCGCAGTCCCTCGCCTACACCCAAGGCATGCAGAAGCGGCAGATTGCCGGCCGCGATGCATTCCCCACAGACTTTGCGGCGCGGAAACGGGCGCGCCTCGAGGAGTGCCACCGACCGGCCAGCACGTGCGAGCAGGATGGCCGCGCTCGATCCCGCGGGACCCGCTCCGATCACGATCGCATCGTATGAGGTCGCCATCAGATCCCGAGGCGCGTGGCGACAAACAGGTGGCTGAAAAGACCGGCGAGTCGCTCCTCCAATCGCCACGGGGCGCGGCTCGTGGGCCAGATCCGCGACAGCTCGTTGCCCCGGAAGCCCGCGCGCACACTGACTATGGCGTCGTGACGCGTATCGGCGCTCACGCCGAGCGCATACATCAGCTCGCTGCCGGTGAGGGCGGGGAGGCTGCGCCGCGGCTCGCAGGCGATGAAGACATTGCAGCGGGCAGCGGCGGCGGACAACAACTCGCGCAGCCCGTCTCCCTCGAAGTGGTGTAGAAAGAGATTGGCCAGGATCACATCCCAACGGTCCGTGGGCTGTAGTTGCGCTGGGGCTCGAGCCCATTCGAGTACATCCACGGTGAGCGGACGCAGGGTGCAGCCGAGGTGAGCAAAAGCAGTACCCGTTGCCTCCGAAACCAGCGGCTGGCGGTCGAGCAACGTCAGCTCGGCCACGGGCCAGGTTGTCGCGAGCCGCTTCGCGAGGCGCAGCGCCAAGGTGCCGTCGCCGGCCCCGAGCTCCAGAATGCGTAAGGGCGTGTGTTGCGGCACCGACGCCAGGGCGTGACGGATGGCCCGGCTGAGAATGCCGCAGCTTCCCATCACTCGATTGACGCGCTCCAAATCCCGCCGGGAGCGGATCGCACGCGGATCCGCGGGCGACAAGTCATCGAGAATCTCCGGACTGAGTCGGCGCCGAGCGGTCAGTCGACTCTCAGCAGCGCCCCGTGACAGCTGAAGCCCGCGCCGAATGATCCGAGCCACCACCATCCTCCTGTCGTGCCGGACGCCAATGCGGCCTGCAGCACGAAATACACGAACGCGCTCGAGAGATTGCCATATTCGCGCAGTACGGCGGCGCTGTGCCGCAGGTGCTGCGGCGCGATGCCCAGGCGCTCCTGCAAGGCGAGCAGCACGTCGCGCCCTCCGGCATGCATGATCCATGCGCTGATCTGCGGGATGTCGAGCTGCGCGCGCCGCAAGACCGTCTCGACCACCTGACCGACGTATTGCGCCGCGAGTTGCGGCACCGGGCGAGTGAGCACGTTGCGCAGCAGGCCGTGGCGCTGCTCGAACTTCAACGCCTCGCGCTGCCAGGGATCGAGAAGAGACTCGGTATCCCGCCAGACGATGCTGCGCCGATCCACTGAGCGCGTATTCGACAGGACCGCGGCGCCCGCACCGTCTCCGAAGAGACACGCGCTCACCAGCACGCCGGGATCGTCGTCGAGATACATGGCCGCGCTCGACACTTCGACGCAGATCGAGAGGACGTGGCTGCGCTCCTGATTGGAGTCGACCAGCGTCTGACACAGACGCATGTTGGGAACCGCGGCGGCACAACCTTGTCCGACGAGATCGAACGCCGCCGTGTTGGTACGCAGGCCCAATCGCTCGATGACGTATCCGGTGAGTCCCGGACAGAGATAGCCGGTGCAGGTGCTAACGACGACGGCGTCGATGTCATGGGCCTGCAATCCGGCGTTGTCGAGAGCAGCCGCCCCCGCGCGGGTGGCGAGCTCAGGAGCGGTGTCGAGGAAGCGCCGGTGCAGCGTGTCCGGATCGATCCGGAATACTTCCTCCAGCGAGGCGACCGCGAGCCGCCGCGCTTCCATTCCGTTCTCCGAGAGCAGCACGGCTCGCGCGAGCGCACGCGTGCGCTCGCTCAGGCGCTCGAACCATTCCGAGCGCCGGAAGGCCTCCCAGCAGTCGAGCTTGGTGTAGCGCGCGGGTGGAGCGGCGGTGCCGATGCCGTTCAGGAACATGCGGGTAGGTATCCCCGAGGGAGGGATTGGTTCCCTGGCCCCGCCAAAGTTTCAGCCGATCAGATCCCTGTAGGCGTGCCAGGTCGCATGCCCGAGGAGCGGAGCGATGACGATCATGCCGAGGAGAAGGGTCACGAAGCCGAGCGCCGTGAGACCCACGATGAACGCCGCCCACACGAGCATCGCCGGGATGTTGTGCAGACTCGCCTTGATGCTCGCCCACATGGCTTCGGTCGCCGTGGCATGCCGGTCGATGATGAGGGGCACGGCGACGACCGACAGCGAGAAGACGGTGACCGCGAAGAGCGCGCCCGATGAGAAGTAGGCGATCACTTCCCGCGTGCCGGCGAAATTGCCGGCGCCGCCCCAGAGGGCGACGGAAAGGCTCGGCACGCGGATGTCGAGGGCCGATTGCAGCAGCACCGTCGAGGCGACGAACCACACGATGGCGATCAACGCCAGGATCCCGCCGAAATGCATCAGCGCGTCCGGGTTACGTGTCACCGCCTCCAACGATTCATCGAACCCGCGCGGCTCGCGCGCCGCGCGCCGCCTGGAGAGCTCGCAGACGCCGGTGGTCATGATGGGTCCGACCAACAGGTAGCCGGTCACCGCGGCCGCGACGAGGTACGGATGCGTGCTGCCCAGCATGAGAAGGACGGCGCCGATGATCGAGATGATCACGCCATGAGCGAGGCTCGCGCCCTCCATGTTGCGGAGGTCTTCCCAGCCGCGGCGCAGCCACACGATCGACTGCAGCGCCGGTACGCTGCGCACTTCGACATGAAGGAAGCGGCGCTTCCCGAGGCTGAGGGGCGTGCTCATGGAGGACTCCTGATATACCCACTGCCGTCCTCAGCATACTCCTGTAAACTCGCGCCGGCGGCGCCCCCGTAGCTCAGTGGATAGAGCGACCGCCTCCTAAGCGGTAGGTCGTCGGTTCAACTCCGGCCGGGGGCGCCATTAAAATCAACGACTTGCGGACTCTTTCTCGAACGCTTCCGCTCGTGCGCGAGAGGTCATTTCCCGCTGGCGCCGCTCGCCGCGACATTGCCGATCATCGGCAGCACGCCCTTCTCGCCGACGACGGTCGGCAGGTGCCCGTCCCACTTGGTGATCGCCTGCTGCTGGATGATCTCGGGCGTCAAGGTCTCCTGCAGGAGCTTTTGCGCCTGCGATTGCGCCTGCGCCTCCACCACTCGTTGCTGCGCCAGGACCTTCGCCTGGTCCAGCTCGTATTGGGCCTGCAGCGCCCGCTGCTGCGCGATCTGCTTGCGCTCGATCGCTTGCGCGAACTGATCGCTGAAGTGGAAGTCCGTGATGTTGACGGAGTCGACGACGACTCTGTAGGGCTGCAGCTCCGAGGTGATCTGCTCCTGGATCTTGGTGCGCACGTCGTCACGGTGGACGATCAGGTCCTCCGCGTTGTAGTGCGCGGTGATCGCCTTGACGGAGTTGCTGATCGCCGGGCGGATGATCTTGTCGACGAGGTCCCCCTCGTTGCCGACATGCTGATAGACCCACTCCGCATCGGCCGGCAGCATGTGCCAGTTGGTTGCGACGGTGGTCGACACGTTCTGCAGATCGAGGCTCGCGGCCGTCTCCGCCGCCTGGGAGTTCTGCACCTGCACGTCCATCCTGGCGACAGACTGCACGAAAGGAAGCTTCAGGTGCAGGCCGGGATCGAGGACGCCCGTATGCACCGCGCCGAAGGTCATCAGCACGCCGCGCTGGCCGGGGCCTATCTGCACGAACACGCCGCCCAGGATGATCAGCGCGATCACGATGATCGCGCCGGTGAAGAAGGCGGGTCGCAGGGCCCGGCTGTTGGGCAGCGAGGAAATTCCGCTGTTCATCTTGACTTCGCTCCAACGTACCGCAGAGGTCCAGGCGTAGTATAACTCAGAACCTCAGCCGCACGCTGGCTCCTCCTCCGGGCGTCTCACTGACATCGACGCCGGCGCCATGCGCGGCGGCAATCTGGCGGACCAGGGTGAGACCGATGCCGCTGCCCTGTCGCTTGGTCGTGAAGAAAGGAACGAAGACCTTCTCGCGCTGCTCCGGCGGTATTCCCGGGCCGTTGTCGGACACGGATATCGCGATCCGTCCGTCCGTCTCCCGGCGTGCGGACAGGGTGATGTGCCCGGAAGGGGTATCGCGCAAAGCCTCGAGCGCGTTGCGGACCAGGTTGATGAGCGCCTGGTCGAGCAGCTCCGCATCCACCGCAAGCTCCAGGGTCTCGGGCTCGACGCGGATCGCCATCCGGATGTCGCGATCGGCCAGATCGCTCGCGAGCAGCCGTTGGATGCGCGCGAACAGTCGCTGTACCGGCAGCACTTCCATGCACGCTGCGAGCGGCTTCGTCAGGCGGCGATGGCTGCGTACAAAATGTAGCAATCCATCGCTCCTGCGGGACGCGGCCTCCAACGCATCGCGGGCATCCGCCAGCGCCGCGGCACGGGGGTCATCGGGCGGCAGTTGCTCGAGAGCATCGCGGACCAGTCCGTGAGCGGTCGCGGTGAGAGAGGAGACGGGCGTCAGGGAGTTCATCACCTCATGGGCCATGACGCGGATGACCGTCTGCCAGGCCTCGAGCTCCTGCGCGCTCATCTCGTTCTCGATGTTCTGCAGCGACACCAGGCGCCGGCGGGTTCCTCGCGCGGCAATCTGCGTCGCCGCCGCCTTCAGGAGCACCGTTCCCGAGGCGCGCTCCAGCCGCAGAATCGCGGTACCGCCCGGCGAGAGGTTCTCGAGGCCCACGGCAAAGGGCTCGCCGTAGCGGGCGAGCTGGTCGCGGTGGCTGAGCGAGCTCTCGAAGAGCCGGCGGGCGGCCATGTTGAGCAGCCTCACCGCGCCCTGCTCGTCGATGGACAACAAAGCCACCGGAACGTGGTTGACCAGGGCTTGCAGGTACTGCGCCTGCTCGTCGCTCTCCGAGCGGCTGGCACGCAGGCGCGCGAGAACCCGCTCCATCGCGGTGCCGAGCTCCCTGTGCGCGCCGTCGGCCGTGAGTCTGCCGAAGCTCTGCGAAAGGTCGTCGACGGCGAGCGCATCGAGGAAACGCGCGATCTCGCGGCTCGATTGCGTCGCGAAGCGCATCAGCGTGACGATCTCGCCACAGGCAGCGGCGAGCAACAGCGTGATCGTCACATACCACTGGGTGTTGGTGATCATCCAGGCCGCTACACCGATCGTCAGGAAGAGTGCCGCCGCGCGCACGGCAACACCGGTCCGGAAGGGGCTAGAGGCCATATTTCTGCATGCGCCGGTAGAGCGAGGGGCGGGTGAGGCCGAGGGATTCGGCGGCCCGGCTGATGTTGCGGCCATGCGTCTCGAGCGCGCGCAGGATCGCCTCCTTCTCGACGGCATCGAGCGTCGCTGCCTCCGCTGGCAGGGACGCGGGGACGGCGACTGCGGCAGCGGATCCGCTCGCGGCAAGCGAGAAGTCGCCCGGCTCCAGCATCGTCCCTTCGCTCAGGATGACGGCGCGCTCGACAGCGTGGCGCAGGGCGCGCACGTTTCCAGGCCATGCATGGGTCACCAGACGCTCGAGAGCCGCCGCGCTCAGTCGCTTGGGGGGAACGTTGTACTTCTCCGAGTAGATCGCGATGAAGTGCTCCAGCAGCAGCGGGATGTCCTCCGGGCGCTCGCGCAGGGCCGGCAGGCCGATCTCCACGGTGTTGATCCGATAGAGGAGGTCCTGCCGGAACACATTCTCGTCGGCGAGGCGCGCCGGAGAGAGGTTGGTGGCGCTGATCAGACGGGCGTCGATGGGCTGCGCCTTCTCCCCGCCGACCGGGGTGACTTCACGCCGCTCCAGGGCTGTCAGGAGCTTACTCTGCAGGTGCAGAGGCACGTTGCCGATCTCATCGAGAAAGAGCGTGCCGCCCGAGGCGGCGCGCAGCAGGCCGATGCGATCCTGTTTGGCGTCGGTGAACGCTCCGCGGCGGTGGCCGAAGAGCTCGCTCTCGAAGAGCTGCGGCGAGAGAGTGCCGAGATCCACGCGCACGAAGGCCTGCTCGGCGCGCGCCGAGTGCCGGTGGATCTCGCGCGCGACCAACTCCTTGCCGGTTCCGTTCTCTCCGAGGATCAGCACGTTCGCATCGGTGGGGGCCGCGCGGCGCATGATCTGGAAGACACGCAGCATGGCCGGGGACGTCCCGATCATCTGTCCCTCGATGCGAGTCGCCTCCGCGAGCCCTTGGCTGCGGGTGCGGAATTCGGTGGCTTCGATGCGCGAGCGGCGCAGGTTCGAAGCGGCGAGCAGTGTTGCCAGCAGTCTTTCGTTCTCCCAAGGCTTGGTGACGAAGTCCGCGGCGCCCTTCTTCATGGCCTCCACGGCCAGAGAGACATCGCCGTGCGCCGTGACGAGGACCACGACCGCCTGCGGATCGAGCGCCAGCACCTGCCCGAGGAGCGTGAGCCCTTCAGCGCCTTGCTCCGCGCCGGCGGTGAAATTCATGTCGAGCAGCAGAACGTCGAATGCGTTGCGCCGCACCAGCTCCGGCAGCGTGGCGGGATTGCGCAGCGTCACGACCGACGCGAAATGTCGCTTCAGGAGCAGGCGCGCTGCGAGAAGGATGTCTTCCTCATCGTCGACGATGAGGATCCGGGCCGGGTGAGGGGTGATCTGCGCCAAAGTGTCCGAATCCGAACGAGTGAAGCGGCCGTTGTACACCAACGGACACCTCGTTGCCACGCGCGCTCGCAAGTCACTGAAACCGAAGCCAGTTCCGCGCACTACCTCCTGCGTCAGGTCCTGGGAATCGGTGAGTCCGCTGCGCGGCAGCTCGATTGTCGCTGATGGTGTGCGCCGGCCGACATGACTTCGTCGTCAACGCCGAGCTGGCGGCGAAATGGTGCGAGGACGTCCGCGCGCCATGCAAGCAACTGGTGTGGTTCGACGATGCGGGGCACGTGGTCATGACCGAAGAGCCCGGAAAATTCCTGGTCCCGCTGCTTCGGTACGCGCAGCCGCTGGCGGAGCGCGGGAGGTGACGGCCCTCAGCCCGCCTGAGCCGGGACGTGTGGCGGTGGCGGTGTCCGAATCCGAACAAGTGTCCGGCGGTTTGTTCAGGCACGAACACTCGATCGTCGCGCACTGTCATGCAAGCATTTGATAATTAAAAGTTTTGTGGGTGGCACAGCCGTTGCAAACCTCCCGCACGTGCGATCCGGCGGACAGTCATCTGAGAATCGAGTCGTCGATGTGGCGGGCAGGCGGGCGGGCGGTCCAGACCCGGCTTCCCCTCAGGCCGGCATGGACAGGCCTCTCGCCCGCCCGCCCTTGTGGCGCCGCTACGGCCCGTTCGGGGTGGCGGCGGTGCTCGCCGTCGGAGTTGCCCTCTGGCTGCTCCACGGAATCGGCATCAGCACCTACCGCGTACCGGTCGATCAGCTCACGATCGGCACCGTGACCCGCGGTCGGTTCGAGGATTACATCGCGGTCCGCGCCACCGTCGCGCCGCTCACGACCTACTACCTGACGACGGAGCAGGGCGGTACGGTGAAGGAAGTCCGGGCGGAGGACGGCGCCATCGTCAAGGAGGGGCAGCCGCTCATCGTGCTGTCGAACGCCGCGCTGCGCCTCGAAGTCGCCTCGCGCGAGGCGGACACCGCCAGCCAGATCAACGCCATCGAGAATACGAAGCTGCAGCTCGAGGATACCCGGTTCAAGTACCAGAGCCAGCTGCTAGACATCCAACATCAGCTCGCGGTGCTCAAGAGCGATCTGGTCCGCGACAAGATCCTTCTCGACGGCAACGCCATCGCCCCGACCCTCTACGCGCAGGAGCAGGAGCAATACCGCTACGAGCTCAAGCTGCGCGATGCCACGATCACCTCGCGCGACAACGAGGAGCAGGTGCGCACGACACAGTTGGCACAGCTGCGCAAGACGCTCGCCTGGCTCAATGACAACATTGCCAGCGCGCGGGCGAGTCTCGATGCGCTCACCATCCGGGCGCCGACCGCCGGGCAGTTGACGGCGCTCGATGCGAAAGTAGGGCAGTCGAAGACCGCAGGGGCGGTGCTGGGGCAGGTCGACTCCCGCGACCGCTTCAAGCTCACGGCACAGGTGGATGAGTTCTACATCGGCCGGGTTGCGCGCGGCCAGACGGCGGTCTTCGGCATCGGCGATCAGAGCTTCCGTGCCACGGTCGTCAAGATCTATCCGCAGGTCTCCGACGGCACCTTCAAGGTCGATCTCAACTTCACGGGGGCCGTACCCCAGGGCATCCGCGTCGGCCAGGCGGTCGATACGCGGCTGCAACTGGGAGGCACCGCCAGCGCCATGATGCTGCCCAACGGTCCCTTCTATCAGGACACCGGGGGGAGCTGGGCCTTCGTCGTCACCCCCGATGGCAAGTACGCCACCCGCCGCAGGATCGAGCTCGGCCGCCGCAATCCGGAGCACATCGAGGTCGTCCAGGGCCTCGAGCCGGGGGAACGGGTCATCGTATCGAGCTATCAGGGCTTCCAGCGCGTCGAGCGGGTCGAGCTCGAGAAATCCAACCGTCAGAATTGATCCGACAGGATGAGTCCATGCTCTCACTGAAACACCTCTCCAAGGTCTATCGCACCACCGAAGTGGAGACCACGGCGCTGCGCGAAGTGGATCTCGAGATCGCCGGCGGCGAGTTCGTCGCCATCATGGGCCCTTCGGGCTGCGGCAAGTCGACGCTGCTCAATATCGTCGGCATGCTCGACAGCCCTTCCTCGGGCGAGTACTGGTTCGCGGGACACGAGATCGCCGGGTGGTCGGAGAGCCAGCTTTCGGACCTGCGCAAGAACAGCGTCGGGTTCATCTTCCAGAGCTTCAATCTGGTCGATGAGCTCAACGTATTCGAGAACGTGGAGCTCGCCCTGCTGTATCACAAGGACGTCTCCGCGCGCGATCGCAAGGCGAGAGTGAGACAGGCGCTCGAGCGCATGAAGGTGGCCCACCGCGCGAAGCATCGGCCGCAGCAGCTCTCCGGCGGACAGCAGCAGCGCGTGGCGATCGCGCGCGCGGTGGTCTCGCGGCCGAAGCTGCTGCTCGCCGATGAGCCCACGGGAAATCTCGACTCCGCCACGGGCGAGGAGGTGATGCAGCTGCTGACCGAGCTCAATGGCGAGGGGGCGACCATCGTGATGGTCACCCATTCCCGCCCGCATGCCGAATACGCGCATCGCATCGTCAACCTGCTCGACGGTTCGGTCGTCACGGAGAAGGTGCGGATGGCCGTCTGATGCTCCGGCATTACCTACTGATGGCGATGCGCGGCTTCGGCCGCCACAGGCTCTACAGCTTCATCAACGTGATCGGGCTGTCGGTCGCCCTGGCGTGTGCCATCCTGATCCTGCTCTTCGTCCGCGACCAGCTCTCGTACGACGACTGGATTCCAGACACGCAGAACCTGTATCGGCTCGATGTGACCTGGCACATGCCGGGAGGGCAACTCCTGCCGGCCGCCCTGAGTCCATTTCCCGTGCTGAATGCCATGAAGGCGGAGATTCCGGGAGTCGCCGCCGTCACGCATGTCGTTCCGCAGCAGATGACGGTCACGGCCGGAGGTCGGCAGTTCCCGCAGACCGTGACGGTCGTGGATTCGAATTTCCTGCGGATCTTCCGGCTGCCGCTGCTGGAAGGGGATCCGGCACGCGTGCTCGCGCAGCCCGAGTCTGTCGTGCTTTCCGCAAGCATGGCGCACAAATATTTCGGCGACTCCGACCCGGTGGGGAAATTGCTTCGACTGAGCGGTGCTCCTTTCGAATGTAAGCCGGCCGAGCGTGCCTGTTTTTCCGTCATCCATACGCTGAGGGTCTCGGGGGTACTGCGGGACCTGCCGCACAATACTTCGCTGATTGCCGACTTCGTGATTCCAAACACGTCCCAGGCGGACGAGATCTCCCCGCAGGAGAAGCAGACGGGTTGGACGTCGACCTATGGAAACTTCAGCTTCATCAGGCTGGCGCCCGGGATCGATCCGGCCACGGTTCTGCGGGCACTGAAGCCGATCCTCGATCGGTCCGTGGACACCGGCTCGAAGTTTCTCAGCGGCAGCGGGCTGGAGCACTACTCCCTCATCCCTCTGCGCGACGTGCACCTGACGAGCGGCAAGCTCGGCGAAATGAGGCCGGCGGGGAGCCGGACCGCCGTGTACGGTTTCATGGTGATAGCGGTGCTGATCGTGCTGGTCGCATGCTGCAACTTCATGAATCTCGCGACGGCGCGGGCGACATTGCGAGCGCGGGAGATCGGACTGCGGAAAGTGGTCGGCGCAGGGCGTACGGAGCTTGCCGTTCAGTTCCTCGTGGAAGCGGTTTTCGCCACTCTCGTGGCCCTCGCCGTCGCGCTGTCGCTGGTGGAAATCCTGCTGCCGCTTTACGACCGGTTTCTGGGGGAGCCCGTGGGAGCCCATTACCTGAGGGACTGGCCGTTGCTCGGCGGCATTGTCTGCGGCGCGATTCTGGTGGGGCTCCTGAGTGGCGTCTATCCCGCGATGGTGCTCTCGGGCTTTCGTCCGGCCGCGACGCTGAAAACGAGCGGCTCCGCGCCGAGAGGGTCGGGCTTGCTGCGTTCGACGCTGGTCGTGGGCCAGTTCGTGGTCTCGATAGGTCTCGGCATCGCCGCCATCGTGATATTCCGGCAGATCGAGTTCGCGCGCACGCTCGATCTGGGATTCGACCGGAACGACATCGTCGTCATCAAGAGCGTGACGAACCTGAATCCCGGCGCACGTGAGCAGATTGCGCGCATGCTGAGCGCAGGTCCTGGAGTCACGGGCACTGCGCTCTCCAACGCTGTACCGTTCGACACCGGATGGTCGAACAACGTGGTCGTTCACGCTGACGGAGAGTCGCAGAACGTCTCGATCCACCTCGTGAAGACGAGCCCGGAGTTTCCCTCCGTGTACGGCATGCGTCTCCTCGCCGGACGGCTGCTTTCACGGGACCGCGGGCAGGATCTCTCAGCCGATTGGAGCAAGGGAAAGAACGTTCTCATCAACGCGATGGCTGCGCGCCGCTTCGGCTTCAGTGCCGAGGAGGCGGTGGGCAAGACGATCGATCTCGGCACGATCAGGTTGACCGTCGTCGGTGTGCTCAACGACGCGTTGAAGGAGGGCCTCAGGAACCCGGTCTGGCCGGCCGTATTTTTGATCGA
The DNA here is from genome assembly GCA_036278795.1 of Steroidobacteraceae bacterium. Classification (GTDB taxonomy): domain Bacteria; phylum Pseudomonadota; class Gammaproteobacteria; order Steroidobacterales; family Steroidobacteraceae; genus 13-2-20CM-66-19. Next base: position 120,159 of record DASUKK010000022.1, read on the forward strand.
TCCCGCCGACTACGGCTTCCTGACGGTCAAAGTACGCGGCGACCGGCTTCCCGAGGCCGTCGCGTTCATCGACAGGACCTGGCGGTCGGCCGCACCGTCGGTCGCGATGCAAAGATATTTCATGAGCGATGCCTTCCAGGACTTGCTCACGGCCGATCAGCGGCAGGGCGCGATGTTCGTGGTCTTCGTGACCATTGCCGTTCTGATCGCGTGTCTCGGTCTTTTCGGCCTGGTGGTATTTACGGCCGAGCGCCGTACCAAGGAAGTGGGTATCCGGAAGATCTCCGGCGCCCGGACGGCCGACATCGTCAGGCTGATGCTGTGGCGGATCTCGGTTCCCGTGCTGCTGGCGAACCTGATCGCCTGGCCGCTGGCATACTACTACCTCCATCGCTGGTTGCAGGGCTATGCCTACCGGATCTCCCTGGATCCTCTGTACTTTGTTGCGGCAGGGGCGGCGGCGCTCCTGATCGCCTGGGCGACGGTCTACGCGAACACCTTGCGTCTGGCACGGGCCAGCCCGGTGCGCGCGCTGCGCTACGAGTAGGCCCATGCTCGAGCACTACCTCCGGATGGCGTTGCGCGGATTCGTCCGCCACAAGCTCTACAGCTTCATCAACATTCTCGGGCTGACCGTCGCCCTGACGTGCGCGATCCTGATCCTGCTTTTCGTGCGGGATCAGCTCTCGTACGACGACTGGATTCCCGGTACCTCCAGTCTCTATCGGCTCGAAGTGACGTTCCATGCGCCGGGGCAGCCGCCGCTGGCGCTGGCTTTGTGCCCGTTCCCGGTGCTCACGGCGGTCGGGAAGCAGATTCCGCAGGTGACCGCCGTCACCCATGTCGTGCTCGAGAAGATGACCGTGAGCGCGGGTGACCGCTCGTTTGCCGAAAGAGTCACCGTGGTCGATCCCGACTTCTTCCGGGTCATCAGGTTGCCGCTGCTCGAGGGGAGTGCGGCGCGGGTCCTGGCTCAGCCGGAGTCGATCGTTCTCTCCCAGCACGCCGCACAGAAGTACTTCGGGGGTGTCGATCCCATCGGCAAGACCGTCAGGGTGAGCGGGGTTTGGGACAAATGCCAGCCGAACGATCTGGCTTGCTATCGGCAATCGCACGTGCTCACGGTCACGGGCGTCTTGCACGACTTGCCGGGTAACACCCAGCTCGTGGCGGACTTCGTCATGCCGAATACGTCCCAGGCCGACCTGATGTCGCCCGTGTACAAGGAGGGTGGGTGGACGAACGCGAACGGCGTCTCGGGCTATGTGGCGCTGGCGCCGGGCGCCGACCGGTCGGCCGTGCTCCGGTCCGTCGCCGCGCTGATCGACCGCAGCGTGGATCGGAAGAGATTCGGTCTCCCCGTGCAGGCCAGCCGCTTCGAGCAATTCGACCTTACACCATTTCGGAACGTCCATCTGACGGACGGCAAGCTCGGCGACATGACTCCTCCCGGCAACCGCGGGGTCGTATTCGGGTTCGCGCTGGTTGCGGCGCTCATCGTCGTAATCGCGTCCTTCAACTTCATGAATCTGGCGACCGCGCGCGCCACGCTGCGAGCGCGGGAAATCGCCTTGCGCAAGCTGACCGGCGCCGGCCGGCGGCAGCTCGTGGCTCAGTTCCTCGGGGAAGCGATGTTGACGGCGGCTGTATCGCTCGGCCTGGCGCTGTCGCTGGTGGAGGTGGTGCTGCCTCTGTATGACGGGTTCCTCGGACGTCCAATTGCCCTGCATTATCTATCCGACTGGAAGCTGCTGGGCGCGCTCGCGGGCGGCGCGCTGGCGATCGGGTTCCTCAGCGGGCTCTACCCCGCGCTGGTGCTCTCCGGCTTCCGGCCCGTCACGGCGCTGAAGGCGGGCGGTGCCGGCTCCAGCGGATCAGGGGCGCTGCGCTCGCTCCTGGTGGTCGGCCAATTTGCGGTTTCGATCGGACTGGCCGTGGCGACCCTAGTAATGTTCCGTCAGGTCCAGTTTGCGCATGGTCGCGATGGAGGATTCGATCGCAGGAACATGGTCGTGATCCGCGGACTCGAGAATCTGGCACCCGCTGAGCGCCGGGGTTTGCAGCGGGTCCTGAACACAGGGCCGGGGGTCGTCGGGGCGGCGCTGTCGAACGTGGTACCGTTCAATGTCGATGACGTGCGGACCATGGCAGTCCAGGCGCAAGGATCCACGGGCACGATCGACGCGCAGTGGATAGAAATCAGCCCGGAATTCCAGGACCTCTATTCCATGCGCCTCCTCGCGGGCCGACTCCTCTCGAGCGCCCACGGCAGAGATGTGGCGGCGGATTGGGCGGACAAGAATGTCCTCATCAACCTCGAAATGGCGCGCCGCATGGGCGTGACGGCCGATGGGGCGATCGGGCAGCGTTTCGAGCTGCCCGGCATGAGCCTCGCGATGCCCATGAAGGTCGTGGGCGTCGTCGACAACGCGATGTATTACGATCCCCGAAGCCCGGCACGGGCGAGCGTTTATCTCGTCAATCCGACGGGGTACCTGACCCTGTCCGTCAAGGTACGCGCCGGCGAGCTGCCGGCGGCGGAATCCTACATCGACCATACACTGCGGTCGTTCGCTCCCGGAGTCGCGTTGACCCGGTACTTTCTCAGCGATTCGTTCGAGGGACTCTTTCGGGCGGACGAGAGGCAGGATGCTATGTTTGCCGTCTTCGCCGGCATTGCCGTCCTGATTGCTTCTCTGGGGCTTTTCGGCCTCGTCGTATTCACCGGCGAGCGAAGCACGAAGGAAATCGGCATCCGCAAGGTCTCGGGCGCGCGCACGCACGACATCCTGAGGCTCATGCTGTGGCGCATCTCGGTGCCGGTGCTCCTTGCGAATCTCCTCGCCTGGCCGGCCGCGTATGTCTATCTGCGCCACTGGCTGGACGGCTATGCTTATCGAATATCGCCGGGACCGCTCGACTTCCTGGCGGCCGGAGCGGTCGCATTGCTCATCGCCTGGGCGACCGTGTACGTGAATACCCTGAGGTTGGCCCGCACCAGCCCCGTCCACGCGCTGCGCTACGAGTAGCTGCATGCTCGAGCACTACCTCCGGATGGCGTTGCGCGGATTCGTCCGCCACAAGCTGTACAGCTTCATCAATGTGGTGGGCCTGTCCGTGGCGCTGGCGTGCGCCATCCTCATTCTGCTCTTCGTGAGAGACCAGCTCTCCTATGACGCCTGGATTCCGGGTACGCAGAATCTCTACCGGCTGGCCGTCACCATTCGCCTACCGGGCAGCCCGCCGCTGGCCCTGACGAACTGTCCCTTTGCCGTTCTCACGGCGGTGGGGGAGAAGATGCCCCAGGCCAGGGCGGTCGTCCATGTGGTGCCGGAGGGAATGACAGTCATGGCCGGCGAGCGGCAGGGACACGAGACGGTCACGGTGGTCGACTCGAACTTCTTCCGGATCTTCAGGATCCCCTTCGTGCGGGGTGATCCGGCACATGCCCTGACTCAACCTGAATCGATCGTCCTCTCCGAGCGCATGGCGCACAGGTATTTCGGCGACGTCGATCCGATGGGCAGGATATTGCGGCTGAGCGGCAAGCTCATCGATTTCTGCAAGCCGCACGATGTCTCCTGCTATGGCGTCACCCATCCCTTGACCGTCACGGGAGTGATGCGCGATCTGCCGCACAACACGCAACTCATCGCGGATTTCGTCATACCCAACGGGTCGCAGGCCGATGAATTGGACCACCTGGAGAAGGCTCAGTGGACCGCCACGTTCGGCGGCTATGGATATGTAGAGCTTGCGCCCGGGGCCAGGCCGTCGGCGATCCTGGCCGCGCTCGATCCCATGCTCGACGCGTCGGTCAACTACGAGGATCTCGGCATCAAGGTGCGCGGCAGCCAGGCGGAGCGGTATCAGCTGATTCCATTCCGTGACGTGCATCTGGAGAGCGACCATCTGGGTGGCATGACGCCCGGGGGAAACCGCGCGACCGTTTACGGGTTCGCCGTGATCGCAGTGCTCATCGTGCTCGTCGCCTGCAGCAACTTCATGAATCTCGCGACGGCACGCGCCACTCTGCGTGCCCGCGAAATCGCCGTGCGCAAGGTTGCGGGTGCGACGCGCCGGCAGATAGCGCTGCAGATCCTGAGCGAGGCCGTGATCACGGCGCTCGTCTCACTCGGGATTGCGCTCTCGCTCGCCGAGATTTTGCTGCCCGGATATGACCGCTTGCTCGGGGAGCCGATAGGGCTCGATTATCTGACTGACTGGCGCTTGCTCATCGACCTGGCGGCGAGCGCCGTCACTGTGGGCCTCCTGAGCGGGCTGTATCCCGCCCTCGTGCTCTCGGGTTTCCGTCCCGCCACGGCCCTGAAATCGGCAGGCAGCGAGCGCACCGGGTCGGGGCTGTTGCGATCGGTGCTGGTGGTCTCGCAGTTCGCCGTCTCAATCGCGGTGGGTATCGCCGCGATCGTCATATTCCGGCAGATCGATTACGCGCGGAACGTCGACCTGGGGTTCGAGCGCCACGGTGTGCTCGTACTGCGCGACCTCAGCAATCTGTCGCCCGATGTACGCGACAGCCTGGCGCGCATCGTGCGCGCGGGCCCTGGAATCGACGCCGTGGCGCTCTCGGACGCGGTACCCCTCGATCTGTTCAATTCCTTCTACGTGCGCTTGCGGTCCGCGCGGGTTCCCGAGGGCACCAGCGTGCGATTCATGCGCACAGGCCCGAGCTTCGCGTCCGTATACGGAATCCGGCTGCTGGCTGGACGGCTGCCATCGGAAGCGGAAGAGCACGAGACGGCATCCGCGACGAAGGTGTTGGATGTTTTGCTCAGCAGGACGGCGGCACGGCGGCTGGGTTACTCACCGGAGCAAGTGGTGGGACAGACGCTTTCGACGGCAAGCGCTTGGGGACGAATGAGGGTGATCGGCGTTCTGGATGACATCGCGGTTGGCGGCGTAGGCGGACTGCCGTATCCCTACGTGTATCTGCCAGAGAGCACCCAGGCGGGGTTTCTTTCCGTGCGAATCCGCGCCGCCGAGCTTCCCCAGGCGCTGCGTTACATCGACTCGGCCTGGCACTCCTTCGCGCCTGCCAGCGCGCTGAACCGCTATTTCCTGACCGATGCGTTCAACGACCAATTCTCCGCGGATGAGAGGCAGGGGGCCATATTCGCCGTGTTCGTGGCCGTCGCCGTCCTCATCGGGTGTCTCGGTCTCTTCGGCCTCGCGGTGTTCACCGCGGAGCGGCGTACCAAGGAGATCGGTGTGCGTAAAGTCTCCGGTGCGCGGACCGCCGACATCATGAGGCTGATGTTGTGGCGCATCTCCATGCCGGTGCTCGCTGCGAATCTGGTGGCATGGCCGGTGGCCTATTACTACCTCCGCAAGTGGCTCGAGCACTACGCCTATCGGATCACCTTGAGCCCGGGTTATTTCCTGGCCGCCGGCGCGGTGGCGCTGCTCATCGCCTGGGCGACGGTGTATGCCAACACGCTGCGACTTGCCCGGACCAATCCGGTGCATTCACTGCGCTATGAGTGAGCACATGAACACGTTGCGCGGCCGGCGATCGCGGCTCGCGCCGTTCGCGGTTGCGGCCTGCCTCACGGTCGTCACGGCCTGTGCAACGCGGCCTCCGCAGGTTCTCACACCGCAGGTGGTCCCCAAGGCCTTTGTGGGCCAGGTCGCGGCGCCGGCTGCCGTTTGGCCGCGCAGCGACTGGTGGCGGGGGTTCGACAGCCCGGAGCTCTCGCGACTCATCGACCTCGCGCATGCGGACAACCGCAATCTCGCCGTCGCCGCGGCGCGCCTGCGGGAAGCGAGGGCGCAAGTGACGATCCAGCGGGCGACGCTCTTTCCCGCGATCGAAGCTGAGGCACAGGCGGTTCGCTCGGGAGTAGGGCGGTCGGCGCTGTCCAGCAACGGACAGCAGGACTCGACCCGTAATTCCTTCGGCCTCAATGCGCAGGCGAGCTATCAGCTCGATGTCTGGGGGTTGTCGCGCGATAACCTGCACTCGGCGCAGGAGGCGCTGAAGTCCTCGCGTTTCGCGCAGCAGGCCGTCGCCCTAACCACCACGGCGGCCGTGGCCAACACGTATTTCGGGATCCTGGCGCTGCGCGAGAGGATTGCCATCGCCAACGAGGACATCGTAGCCATCGACGGGATCCTGCAGATCGTCGAGCTCAAAGTCCATGCCGGCACGGCTTCCCACCTCGACCTCGCGCAGGAGCAGGCGCAGATCCAGGCGGTGCAGGGCCAGTTGCCACTGCTCGAGGAGCAGGCGCTCGAGGCGCAAGTTGCGCTCGCCGTTCTCATCGGCCGCCCGCCGGAAGGGTTCGCGGTGCAGGCGCAGAGCGCGCAGACCCTTCGGCTGCCGGAAGTCGCACCGGGCCTGCCTTCGCAACTGCTCCTGCGCCGGCCCGATGTCGCCGAAGCGGAAGCCAACCTCGCCGCGGCGCACGCCAACCTGCAGGCGGCGCGCGCCGCATTCCTGCCGCAGTTCGCCCTGAGCGGCAGCGCGGGATTCAGCAGCGCGGCGACCGCGGCGCTGCTTCACGGGCCAAGCTTCCTCTGGGATGCCGGTGCGCAGCTCGTGCAGACCATATTCGACGGAGGCAGGCTGATCGGGCAGAAGGATCTCGCCTATGCCACGCAGGAAGAGCTGATCGCGAGCTATCAAAACGCGGTGCTGAACGCCTATGCGGATGTCGAGAGCGCGCTCGGCCAGGTCCGCAATTTCGCCGCGCAGGAGCAACACCTGCGCCAGGAGGTCGCGGCGGCCCGTGAGGCGTTCCAGATCTCCCAGCTCCAATACCGTCAGGGCGTGGCCGACCTGCTGAACGTGCTGCAGGCGCAGCAGACTCTTTTCGGTGCGAGGGATGCGCTCGCGCAGGCGAGACAGGCCCGGCTGCAGGCCACCGTTCATCTCTATGCCGCACTCGGCGGCGGGTGGCAGGAGCCCGCCGGCGAGCGCACCCAGCTCCTGGCCGGGAAGTGAGGGACCCGCGATGTTGCGACATTACCTGACGATGGCGCTGCGCGGCGTCGTCCGCCACAAGCTCTACAGCTTCATCAACATCGCCGGACTTTCGATCGGGCTGCTGGCCGCAATTCTGATGACGCTGTACGTGCGCGACCAGCTCTCGTACGACTCGTGGATTGCGCGAACGACGCACCTTTACCGGCTCGAGCGCAGCCACAGGAATCCCTTGCGCGCTCGGCGGAGTGCCCCTTCCGTGGCGCCGACCAGGAAGGGGAGATGCTCGGCGTCTTCGTGGGCGTCGCAATCTTCATTGCCTGCCTCGGGCTCTTTGGCCTTGCGGCCTTCACGGCGGAGCGGCGCACGAAGGAAGTCGGCGTCCGCAAGGTTTCAGGCGCCCGCACGGGTGAGATCGTCTGGCTGATGCTGTGGCGCATCTCGATCCCGGTGCTCGTGGCCAACCTGATCGCGTGGCCGGTGGCGTATTTCTACCTGCACCGATGGCTCGAGGGCTACGCGTACCGGGTTCCCCTCAACCCGCTGTACTTTGTCGGCACCGGCGCAGCCGCGCTGTTGATCGCCTGGGCCACCGTGTACACGATCACTTTGCGCATGGCGCGGATGAATCCCGTCCACGCGCTGCGCTACGAATAGGCGACGCCGCCCGCGCGGGCAGGGGAGGCCTCCCGCGCGGGCGCACGCCTCCTATTGCTGCCCGTCCTGCTGCTGATCGGCCTGCGGGTGCGCGGTATTGGCGATGAATGCCGCCACGTTGTCGTGCATCTCCTTCAGCGCGGGAATGTGCGCGTACACCATGTGTCCCGACTCGTAGTAGTGGTACGAGATGTTGGCCTGCAGCTTGTCCTCCATCGGCAGGTGCTCCATCTCGTAGATGCCCTGGTAGAAGGGCGTCGCCAGATCGAAGTAACCGCCGTTCAGCATGACCTTCAGGTTGGGGTTCAGCTTCATGGCATTGGCGAGGTCAGGCATCACGTTGAGCGCCCGCGGAAACGCGAAAGGCGCGTTCGGCGGCTTGTGCCGGAAGTCCCACATGCGGATGTTGCCGGCAGAGGGCTTGTACCGCATGTTCATGCCGTAGTGCAGATTGTTGCGCACGTAGTTGTTGAAAGCAGCAACATACGCGGAGCCGATCGCGGCCGACTGCGGGTCGTACTCCGCCCGCTCGCTCAATGGGTCGAGTGAGGGTCCGGAGAAGCGGGAGTCCAGGCGTCCGGTCGTCGTGTCATCGCTGGCCTGTAGAGCGTGCTCGAACTCGCCTGCGTCGACGCGAAGGTCAGCCTTCTTGATGTAGGAGACCGGCAGGCCCGTGTAGTCGTGCAGCTTCGCGGCGATGGCATTCCGCTGATCGGAGCTCAGTGTCGAGCCCGCGCGCAACGCGGCCGCATAGTCGGTCATCGCGAACTGCTCGACTTCCGTCAGGAGCGCATCCAGCGGCTGGCCGGCATTCGGCAGGCGGTGGTGATACCACGCGGTGGCCGCGTAGGTGGGCAGCGCCAGCTCGAAGGGCAGGTTGTCGCCTGGGTTGTATTGCGCGCGCCCGGGGGAGTCGTCGTAGTTCAGGATCTGCGACAGGAGGATCACGCCGTTGAAGTCGGTGTCATCCCGGGACTCGAGCACGTTGATCAGGTTGGCTGACCGCGGCGTGCCGTAGCTCTCGCCGAAGAGATACTTAGGCGAGTCCCAGCGGCTGTACTTCGACAGGAACTGCATGATGAACTCGGAGAAGGCGTGCACGTCCTGGTCGGCGCCGAAGAAGTCCTTGGCGCCATCCTTGCCTCTCACCCGCGAGAATCCCGTGCCGGGAGCATCGACGAAGACGAGATCGCTGGCATCGAGCAGACTGTAGTCATTGTTGACAAGCTGGTAGGGGGCGGCAGGGGAGTGCGTGTGGTCGGAGGTCACCACCCGGCGAGGCCCGAAGGCGCCCATGTGCAGCCACATCGAGGCCGAGCCGGGTCCGCCGTTGTAGAGGAAGGTGAGAGGACGATCGGCGGCCTTCTCACCATCCTTGAAGTAGGCCACGTAGAACATCGAGGCCTCGGAGGGCATGGCCTTGGAGCCCTTGTGCGCGCCCCCCATCGCGTCCTCGCCCGGGGTCTTGCCGGCCGCATCGTCCCAGCCCTCGGGATGCACCACCAACAGGCCGGTAACCGCATGATAGTGGATGCTGTTGCCCTCGACACTGACCGTGCCCTCCGTCGTGCTGGTCGCCGTGCGGAAGTACGGGTTCATCTGGTGGCCATGGTGCCAGTGCGCGCCATGATCGTTGCCGGCCGGCGGATCGGCGGCTGGTGCGGGATCGGCGGTCTGTGCGTAGTCAGTGGATGTCTGCGCCTCAGAGGGTTGCGACGGCTGCAGCGCGCAGCCGGTGAGCAGGAGCAGCGAGGCCGCGACAGCGGCCGAAACGCTCTGGGTCATGAGCGCCTTGGAGAGAGTATGGGTCATGGTCATTCCCCCGCCTGGTTGTCCGTCTTGCGGATGAAGGCCGCGACGTTGTCATGAATCTGATGGAGCGAGGCCTCATTGGCATAGACCATATGGCCCGACTCGTAGTAGTGGTATTCGATGTTCGACTGCAGCTTCTGGGGAATCTGCAGATGATGCATCTCGTAGATGCCTTCGTAGAACGGCGTCGCCAGGTCGAAGTAGCCGCCGTTGAGGCAGATCTTGAGGTTCGGATTGTATTTCATGGCCGTGGCGAGGTCCGGCATGACGTTGGTCGCGATCGGCACCGGGCCCCGTGCGTCCGGCGGCTGGTGCTTGAATTCCCACCACTTGAATACGTTGATTTCCGGCTGGTAGATCTGGTCCGTCGTGTAATGGAGTGAGCGACGCACGTAGTCATTGAACGCCGAGACATACGCCGAGCCGATGGATGCCGACTGCGGGTCGTATCCGGAGGTCTCACCGAGTGGGTCCATGGCCGGACCGGAGAAGCGTGTGTCGAGGCGGCCCGTCGCCAAGTCGGAATCGTTCTGCAGCTCCTGCTCGAATTCCCCGCCGCTGATCCGCAGGTTGGCCTTCTTGATGTAGGCCACCGGCAGTCCGGTGTAGTCGTGGAGCTTCTCGGCCACGGCATTGCGCTCGTCCGCGGAAAGCTTGGCGCCCTGGCCGAGGGCTTGCGCATAGTCACCCATGGCATAACCCTCGACCTCGCTGAGGAATGACTCCAGGCTCGAGGGCTGCGAGGGGAGCTTGTGATGGTACCAGGCGGTGGCCGCGTAGGTCGGCAGCGCGATCTCGTAGGGCAGGTCCATCCCGGGGTTGGTCTGCGGTCCATCCACGCTCAGATCGAAATCGAGGATCTGGGAGAGGAGGATCACGCCGTTGAAGTCGATGTCCCGGTCGGTCTCGAGCACGTTGATGAGGGCCGCGGAGCGGGGCGTGCCATAGCTCTCGCCGAAGAGATACTTCGGTGAGTTCCAGCGGTCGTACTGCGAGAGAAACTGAGTGATGAAGGAGGAGAATGCGTACACGTCCTGATCGACGCCCCAGAACGCCTTCTCCTTGTTCTTGCCCTCTATGCGACTGAAGCCGGTCCCCGGCGCGTCGATGAATACGAGGTCCGAGGCATCGAGAAGGCTGTAGCTGTTGTCGACCGTACGGTAGGGCGCAGCCGGTGTGTGGGTATCATTGCTGGTGATGACCCGCACCGGACCGAAGGCGCCCATGTGCAGCCATATGGTCGAGGAGCCGGGACCGCCGTTGTAGAGAAAGGTGATCGGTCGTGTGCGCGGATCGACGCCTTGCTTGAAGTAGGCGACGTAGAACATCGAGGCGACGGGCGGGCCCGCCGCGGTTCCGATCGCATTCTTTCCGCCCTCGGGCTGCGCAGCGTCATCCCACCCTTCCGGGTGCACGATGATCCTGCCGGCGATGGCGTTGTAGGCGATCTTGTGACCCTCGACGGTCACCGCTCCGGTGCTCTTGACCATCCGCGGCGCGAATACGCCCGCCGGAGCCGCTGCGGATTCGGGCGGGCTCTTGCCCGGTGCGGCTTTGTCCGGAGCAGCTAGCGCCGCGACGGTGGTGAGCGAGAACGCCGCGATGACTGCGACCACTGGCTTCATATCGAAATACCTCCAATCGCAAGCAGTTTATTGCTGACCGACGTGCTGGTGCTCGGTGTTCGCGATGAACGCCGCCACGTTGTCGTGCAGCTCCTTGAGGGCGGGGATGTGGGCATACACCATGTGCCCGGACTCGTAGTAGTGATACTCGATGTTGGCCTGCAGCTTCTTCGGCATCGGCAGGTGGGCCATCTCGTACATGCCCTCGTAGAAGGGCGTCGCGAGGTCGAAGTAACCCCCATTCAGGCAAATCTTGAGGTTCGGGTTGTACTTCATCGCATTGGCGAGGTCCGGCATCACGTTGAGCGCCTGCGGCAGCGGGAAGGGCGCCCCCGGCGGCTGGTGCCGGAAGTTCCACGTACGGTAGAACGAGCCCGACGGCTTGTAGCTCATCCCCATCCCGTAGTGAAGGTCCTTGCGCACGTAATCGTTGAAGGCCGATACGTATGCAGAGCCGATCGCCGCGGACTGCGGGTCGTAATCCGCTCGCTCGCTCAGCGGATCGAGCGTCGGCCCCGAGAAGCGCGTGTCGAGGCGCCCGGTCGTCAGGCCGGCATCGCCCTGCAGACTCTGCTCGAACTGCCCGCCGTCGATGCGCAGGTCGGCTTTCTTGATGTAGGCGACCGGCAGGCCGGTGTAGTTGTGCAGTTTCGCCGCGATGGCATCGCGCTGATCGGCGCTGAGCTCCGAGCCGGCGCGCAGGGCGCGCGCGTAATCGGTGATCGCGAAGTGCTCGACTTCGGTGAGCAGCGACTCGAGTGACTGGCCGGCGTTCGGCAGCTTGTGGTGATACCACGCCGTCGCCGCATAGGTGGGCAGAGCCAGCTCATAGCCGATATCGATGCCCGGATTGTTGCGCGGCCTTCCCGGGGAATTGTCGTAGTTGAGGATCTGCGACAGCAGGATCACGCCGTTGAAATCGGTGCTGTCCTTCGTCTCGAGCACATTGATGAGGTTGGCCGAGCGGGGCGTGCCGTAGCTCTCGCCGAAAAGATATTTGGGCGAGTTCCAGCGGCCGTACTTCGACAGGAACTGCATGATGAACTCGGAGAAGGCATGCACGTCCTGGTCGGCGCCGAGGAAGTCCTTCTCTGCCCCGGGCGTCACCCGCGAGAACCCGGTGCCAGGGGCATCGATGAAGACGAGATCGCTCGCATCGAGCAGACTGAAGTCGTTGTTGACCAACTGGTATGGGGCGGGGGGCGAGTGGGCGTGGTCTTCCGTCACGATCCGCCGCGGGCCGAAGGCACCCATGTGCAGCCACATCGTCGCCGAGCCCGGTCCGCCGTTGTAGAGGAAGGTGATCGGGCGGCTGCCGGGGCTCTCGCCGTCCTTGAAGTAGGCGACATAGAACATCGAGGCCTCGGGCGATTGTTTCTGCGCCCCGTGGCCGGGCGATTTCCCGTGAGAGGCATCACCGTGGTCCGACTTGCCGGCGGCATCGTTCCAGCTCGCCGGATGCACGATCAGCATCCCCGCGACGGCGTGATAATGAACGGTGTTGCCTTCGACGGAGACCGAGCCCTCGCTCGTGCTGGTCGTGGTGCGGAAGTAGGGGTTCGCCCGGCGCTGATGATGCCAGGCCTTCTTCCCCCCGGAATCGTGCTCGTCCTGCATGCCGTCCATCGCCGCGGAATCCGCCGCTTGCGAGCCCGCCTGCATGTAGTCGGCCGAAGACTGCCCCGATTGGCCCGGCTGCGTGGCGCAACCCTGTGCCAGGGCGAAGAGAGAGGCGGCCGCGACGGCGGAGAAGCCCTTCATCACCTGTCTGGTACGCGCTGAATCGCTCATGATCATTCCCCTGCCTGGTTGTCGGTCCTGCGGATGAAGTCCGCGACATTGTCATGGATCTGCTGCAACGACTTCTCGTTGGCGTAGACCATGTGACCCGACTCGTAGTAGTGGTACTCGATGTTGGACTGCAGCTTCGGCGGGATGTCCAGGTGGTGCATCTCGTAGATGCCTTCGTAGAAGGGCGTCGCCAGATCGAAGTAGCCGCCGTTGAGGCAGATCTTGAGGTTCGGGTCGTACTTCATCGCCGTGGCGAGGTCCGGCATCACGTTGACGGCGATGGGCAGGGCCATGGGCGAGTCCGGCGGCTGATGCTTGAACTCCCAGGAGGTGTTGTCGATCTCCGGGTAATACTCCTGATCGGTCGTGTAATGGAGCGTCCGCCGGGCATAGTCGTTGAACACCGAGACGTAGGCCGAGCCGATGGAAGCCGACTGCGGGTCGTACTCCGCCTCTTCACCGAGGGGGTCCATGGTGGGACCGGAGAAGCGCGTGTCGAGCCGGCCGGTGGTCAGGTCGGAATCGATCTGCAGCTCGTGCTCGAACTGCCCGCCGTTGACCCGCAGGTTCGCCTTCTTGATGTAGGCGACCGGCAGCCCCGTGTAGTCATGGAGCTTCGCGGCGACGGCGTCGAACTGGTCCTCGGGGAGGTTGGCGCCCTGCTCGAGGGCGTCGGCATAGTCGCCCATGGCGAACTGCTCGACTTCCTTCAGGAAGCTCTCCAGATCCGAAGGCTGCGAAGCCAGCTTGTGGTGATACCAGGCGGTGGCGGCCAGCGTCGGCAGCATGACCTCGTAAGGAATCTCCACGCCGGGGTTCGATTCCGGTCCATCGGCGTTCAGGTCGAAGTTGAGGATCTGCGAGAGCAGGATGACGCCGTTGAAGTCGATGCTGTCCTCGGTCTCGAGCTCGTTGACGAGGACGGCCGAGCGGGGCGTGCCGTAGCTCTCACCGAAGAGGTACTTGGGCGAGTTCCAGCGATCGTACCTGGAGAGGAACTGCTTGATGAAGGAGGCGAAGGCATACGCGTCCTGGTCGACACCCCAGAAAGCCTTCTCCTTGTCCTTGCCCGCGATGCGGCTGAAGCCGGTGCCCGGGGCGTCGATGAAGACGAGATCCGAGGCATCGAGCAGACTATAGGCATTGTCTACCGCACGATAGGGTGCGGCAGGTGTATGCGAGTCGTTGCGCGTCACGACCCGCAGCGGGCCGAAGGCGCCCATGTGCAGCCAGATCGTCGAGGAGCCCGGGCCGCCGTTGTAAAGGAAGGTGACCGGGCGGGTGCGGGGATCGACTCCCTGCTTGAAGTAAGCGACATAGAACATGGAGGCAACCGGCGGCCCGTCCGCCGTGCCGATCGCATCCGCGCCGCCCTTGGGCTTGGTGGCGTCGTCCCAGCCCTTCGGGTGCACGACGATCGTGCCGGCCATGGCATCGTAAGCAATCTTGTGACCCTCCACGGTCACGGTACCCGTGCTCTTCACGGTCCGCGGCGTGAATACGCTCGCCGCGGTGGATGCGGATTCGGAGGACTTGCCCGGTCCGGCGTCACCCGGGGCGGCCATCGCGACGCTCGTGAGCGAGATCGCCGCCACCAGCGCGAACACGTGTTTCATGTCAGGAATACCTCCAATCGAGCCCGTCGCCGGCCGGGAGCGCCGGAGCGAGCCTGCTGTGATGCAGCCATCCCGCTCCCGGGTGGCATGCTGTTGCGATGGCGCAGCGCGCTAAGAGTCCCGCGCGAGCGCACGCAGTTTATTGCTGATCGTCCTGGTGCTCACCGGCCTGCTGGTGCTCGGTATTCGCGATGAATGCGGCCACGTTGTCGTGCAGCTCCTTGAGGGCGGGGATGTGGGCATACACCATGTGCCCGGACTCGTAGTAATGGTACTCGATGTTCGCCTGCAGCTTCTTCGGCATCGGCAGGTGCTGCATCTCGTACATGCCCTCGTAGAAGGGCGTGGCGACGTCGAAGTAGCCGCCGTTGAGCATGATCTTCAGGTTGGGGTTGTACTTCATCGCGTTGGCGAGGTCAGGCATCACGTTGAGCGCCTGCGGCACGGGAAACGGAATCCCCGGGGCCTGATGCTGATAATCCCAGGTGCGGAAGAGCCCGATCGACGGCTTGTACCGCATTCCCATCCCATAGTGGAGGCTGTTGCGGACGTAGTTGTTGAAGGCGGAGACATATGCAGAGCCGAGGGAAGCGGACTGCGGATCGTAGCCCGAACGCTGGCTCAGTGGATCGAGCGACGGTCCCGAGAAGCGCGAGTCCAGGCGCCCGGTCGCCAGATCGGCATCGCTCTGCAGTTGCTGCTCGAACTCACCGCCGTCGATGCGCAGGTTGGCTTTCTCGATGTAGGCGACCGGCAGGCCGGTGTAGTCGTGCAGCTTCGCCGCGATGGCATCGCGCTGATCGGGGCTCAGCTCCGAGCCTTCGCGCAGCGCCTGCCCGTATTCGTTCATGGCGAAGTGCTCGACCTCCGTGAGCAGCGACTGGAGAGACTGGTTGGCGTTCGGCAGCTTGTGGTGATACCACGCCGTCGCCGCAAAGGTCGGCAGCGCGAGCTGGTAGGAGAGGTCGATGCCGGTATTGTTGTGCCCGATATCGGGCAGGGCGTCGAAGTTCAACACCTGCGACAGGAGGATCACCCCGTTGAAGTCGGTGCTGTCCTTCGTCTCGAGCACATTGATGAGGTTGGCGGAGCGGGGCGTGCCATAGCTCTCGCCGTAGAGGTACTTGGGCGAGTTCCAGCGGCCGTACTTCGACAGGAACTGCATGATGAACTCTGAGAAGGCATGCGCATCCTGGTCGGCGCCGAAGAAGTCCTTCTCGGCCCCGGGCGTCACGCGCGAGAACCCGGTTCCGGGGGCATCGATGAAGACGAGATCGGTCGCATCGAGCAGGCTGTAGTCGTTGTTGACCACCTGGTAGGGTGCCGCGGGAGTGTGGCTGTGGTCCGACGTCACCACGCGCCGGGGTCCAAAGGCGCCCATGTGCAGCCAAATCGTCGCCGAGCCCGGTCCGCCGTTGTAGAGGAAGGTGATCGGGCGGCTGCCGGGGCTCTCGCCGTCCTTGAAGTAGGCGACGTAGAACATCGATGCCTCGGGCGATTGATTCTTCGCCCCGTGGTCGGGCGATTTCCCGTGAGAGGCATCACCGTCGTCCGACCTGCCGGCGGCATCGTTCCAGCTCGCCGGATGCACGATCAGCATCCCCGCGACCGCATGATAATGAATGGTGTTGCCTTCGACGGAGACCGAGCCCTCACTCGTGCTGGTCGTGGTGCGGAAGTAGGGGTTCGGCTGGCGCTGATGATGCCGGGCCTTCTTGCCCGCGGAATCGTGCCGGTCCTGCATGCCGTCCGTCGCCGCGGAATTCGCCGCTTGCGAGTCCGTCTGCGCATAGTCGGCCGGAGACTGCCCCGATTGGCCCGGCTGTGTGGCGCAACCCTGAACCAGGGCGAGGACGGAGGCGGCCGCGAGGGCGGAGAAGCCCTGCATGATGAGTCTGGTACGCACCGCGTCGCTCATGATCACTCCCCTGCCTGGTTGTCGGTCCTGCGGATGAAGTCCGCGACATTGTCATGGATCTGGTGCAACGACTTCTCGTTGGCGTAGACCATGTGGCCCGACTCGTAGTAGTGGTACTCGATGTTGGACTGCAGCTTCGGCGGGATGTCCAGGTGGTGCATCTCGTAGATGCCTTCGTAGAAGGGCGTCGCCAGATCGAAGTAGCCGCCGTTGAGGCAGATCTTGAGGTTCGGGTTGTACTTCATCGCCGTGGCGAGGTCCGGCATCACGTTGACCGAGATGGGCAGCGCCATGGGTGCTCCCGGCGGCTGGTGCTTGAACTGCCAGGACGTAAAGACGTTGATCTCGGGGTGATACTCCTCACCGGTCGTGTAATGGAGCGTCCGCCGGGCATAGTCGTTGAACACCGAGACATAGGCCGAGCCGATGGAAGCCGACTGCGGGTCGTACTCCGCCTCTTCACCGAGGGGGTCCATGGTGGGACCGGAGAAGCGCGTGTCGAGCCGGCCGGTGGTCAGGTCGGAACCGATCTGCAGCTCGTGCTCGAACTGCCCGCCGTTGATGCGCAGGTTCGCCTTCTTGATGTAGGCGACCGGCAGGCCTGTATAGCCGTGGAGCTTTGCGGCGATCGCATCGAACTGGTCCTCGGGAAGGCTCGCGCCCTGCTCGAGAGCATTGGCATAGTCGCCCATGGCGAACTGCTCGACTTCCTTCAGGAAGCTCTCCAGATCCGAAGACTGCGAGGCCAGCTTGTGGTGATACCAGGCGGTGGCGGCGTAGGTCGGCAGCGCCACCTCGTAGGGCAGCTCCACACCGGGGTTCGACTCCGGCACATCGGCGCTCAGGTCGAAGTTGAGGATCTGCGAGAGGAGGATGACGCCGTTGAAGTCGATGTTGTCCTCGGTCTCGAGCTCGCCGATGAGGGCGGCGGAGCGGGGCGTGCCGTAGCTCTCACCAAAAAGGTACTTGGGGGAGTTCCAGCGATCGTACTTCGAGAGGAACTGCTTGATGAAGGAGGCGAAGGCGTACACATCCTGGTCGACACCCCAGAACGCTTTCTCCTTGTCCTTACCCGCGATGCGGCTGAAGCCGGTGCCCGGAGCGTCGATGAAGACGAGGTCCGAGGCATCGAGGAGGCTGTATGTATTATCGACCGCCCGATAGGGCGCGGCAGGCGTATGCGAGTCGTTGCGCGTCACGACCCGCAGCGGGCCGAAGGCGCCCATGTGCAGCCAGATCGTCGAGGAGCCCGGGCCGCCGTTGTAAAGGAAGGTGACCGGGCGGGTGCGGGGATCGACTCCCTGCTTGAAGTAGGCGACGTAGAACATGGAAGCGACGGGCGGCCCGTCCGCCGTGCCGATGGCGTCCGCACCGCCTTTGGGCTTGGTAGCGTCGTCCCAGCCCTTCGGGTGCACGACGATCGTGCCGGCCATGGCATCGTAAGCAATCTTGTGACCCTCCACGGTCACGGTACCCGTGCTCTTCACGGCACGCGGCGTGAACACGCTCGCGGGGACCGTTCCGGACTCGGGTGGACTCTTGGGCTGCGGGCTCTTCTGTGGGGCGGCGAGCGCCGCGGTCCCCGTGAGCGAGATCGCCGCGACGAGTGCGACCACTTGCTTCATGTCAACGTACCTCCAATCGAACCCCTCGCCGGCCGAGGCCAGCGGCGCGAGCCCGGATATGATGCCCGATAGCCGCCCCACCGGAGTACCCGAAGGGCACCGGGAGTGGGCCGATCTGCGGCAAACGCCCCGCGCGCCGCGACGAAGCGATGATAATCCGGGCGTGCCGCCAGGGTGTCACACTGCATCGCCAGAGTCGCGGCGATCCGGACCGGCCGAAGTGTGTCGGCATGTGATCGATGAGCCGAGGCGCGATACCGCGGCGCCGGCCGCTGAGGAGCGGGCGGCCGATGGCGGATTTCCCCGTCTGAGCCGTCTCCAAAGGAAGAGTGGGAGACGGCTCTCTTGCGTCCACGATCAGGAGGAAATTTGCTGATGAGGCTCTCGCGCACACTCGGCGCCGCAGCGGCGGCTTCCATCATCTTCGTCACCGCTCCGGCCATCGCTGCGACGACGCAGGTGTCGGCCGGTCACGCCCGCTTCGAGTTCCTGACACCTTCGCTCGTGCGCATGGAGTATTCGCCGGCCGGGAAGCTCATCGATGCGCCGACTGCCGTGGTCGAGAAGAGGGACTGGCCGGCGGTCCGCGTGAGCACGACTCGCGCGGGCGGGTGGCTCATACTCCGCAGCTCCGCGTTGACGCTGCGCTATCGCCCGCAAGCAGGCGCTTTCACGGCCGCCGATCTCTCGGTGACCTGGCCGGACCCGGCAGGTGCCACCCACTCCTGGCGGCCCGGCCAGACCGACCCCGGCAACCTGGGCGGACTCACTTACTCTCTCGACAACATCAGCGCCACGACCTTGCCGCCGCCGGGCGAAGACCTGGGCAGCCCCATTCACGACATCATTCCGGGCATCGATGTACTGCTGCAGCCGGCGACGCCCGGCCTTTTGAGCAAGAGCGGCTATGCCTTCCTCGACGACAGCGTGAGCCCGGTCTGGAAGGCCGATCGCTCCTGGATCGAGCCGCGTCCCGGCCCCAAAGGCCAGGATTGGTATCTCTTCACCTACAATCGCGATTACCACGTGCCCCTCGCGGAGTACGCCGAGCTCTGTGGACCGGTGCCGATGATTCCGCGCTATGCGCTCGGACCCTGGATCACCGATCTGAACTTCGAGTACTTTCCCGGCACGGCCGAGACGCACTCGTCCGCCATGCGCGAGTACGGTGAGCGGCATCTCGAGAGCGAAGTGGCGCGGCTGCTGAGGAGCCGCATCCCACTCGCGGGCATGGTGCTCGATTTTGCCTGGCACAACTACGGCTGGCAGGGCGGCTATGACTGGAGTCCGCTCGTTCCACATCCGCAGGAGCTCATCGGCTGGCTCCATGCGCGCGGCGTGAGGCTCTCCCTCAACGATCATCCGGGCTACGCCAATACGGAAGAAAGCATCGTCTCGTACAATGACAGTCACGCCCCGGAGGTATTGAAGGCGCTCGGACGGCAGATGCCGCCTGCACCGTCCTACGACCAGAGCCTCGGGAATGTCTGGAAGTTCTCCCCCGATCCGCATGACGCAGGCCTCGCGGGGCACTGGTATGCGAGCGGCTACGATGATGCACGCTGGCATACGATCCGCACGGGCGAGTCCTGGCAGAAGCAGGGCTTCCCGCAGTACGCGGGCGTCGGCTGGTACCGGATCTCGTTCCGGGTTCCAGCCCGCCTGCCGTCGGCCGTTTACCTGTATCTGGGTGAGGTGGCGGGCGGCTATCGTCTCTTCGTCAACGGCAAGCAGATCCCGCACAGTCACGTCCAGTGGCCGCGCCGGTTGACCTACGCCGACGTAACGGCCGCTTTGCATCCAGGACAGCGAAACATCATCGCCCTGCGGGTCGAGCCGCCACAGGCGCCGCCGCCGGGAAGGCCGGCCGGCATCCTGCGCGGCCCGGTCGCGCTGCGGAACAGCGTGCCGCCGCCGCGTATCTATCTCAATCTCGCCGATCGCAAGGAAGCGCGGATTTCGATGAGCGTCCTGCACGAGCCGCTCATCCGCCAGGGGATGGACTTCTGGTGGGTCGACGGCGGCGGCGGCGCCGCGCAGATGCCGGGCCTCGACCCGCAGCTCTGGACGAACAAAGTCTTCTACGACGCGACGGAGCAGCAGACAGGCAAGCGAGCGTTCATTCTCAGCCGCTACGGCGGCTGGGGCAGTGAGCGTTACCCGGGATTCTTCACCGGCGATACCTACTCCGAATGGCGCGTGCTCGCCTACGAGGTCGCGTACACCGCGCGCGGCGGCAACGTGCTCGTCCCCTATATCAGCAACGACATCGGGGGCTTCCACGGCGCCAAGATTCCCTTCGATCTCTACGCGCGATGGATCGAGTTCGGCGCTTTCAGCCCCATCCTGCGCATGCACAGCGCGCACGCGAATCCGCTCGAAGGCAACACGCGCATGCCCTGGGTATATGGTCCGCGGGGCGTGGCGCTGATGCGCAAGTATTTCACCTTGCGCACCCAACTCATTCCTTATATCTACACCTATAGCTGGCAGGCGCACGAGCGCGCCTTGCCCCTCCTGCGGCCCCTCTACCTGCAGTGGCCGGACCTCGATCAGGCCTACCGCCACTTCCACGAGTATTACTTCGGTGAGCAGATGCTGGTGGCTCCGGTGCTCGATGCAAGCGGTGAGCGCACGGTCTATCTGCCTCCGGGCCGCTGGATGGATTTTTTCGGCAGCAAGCACTATCAGGGCGGTACCACGTTCAGCGCTCACTACGCGGTGGACGCCACACCCGTCTTCGTGCGCGAGGGTGCCATCGTTCCCGAGCAAGCGCTCTCACGCCATGACGCACGCGCAGAGCCAGGCCCCCTGATCGTCAACGTCTATGGTGACGGCAACGGCCGCTTCGATCTCTACGAGGATGACGGCATCTCGCTCGACTACGAGCGCGGCAAATATGCGCTCACCCCCATGACCTATCACACCGACGGGGCCCGTCATCGACTCCTCATCGGCCCGACCACCGGCTCCTACGAAGGCCAGCGCGAGGCCAGGAAATATGAGTTGCGCATCCACGCGACCCGGCGCCCGCCATCGATCAGTGTGAACGGCGCGCCCGCATCCCACTGGCACTGGGACGAGCGCGCCTCGATCGCCGACGTGACGCTCCCCGCCCAAAACATCCGACACGCCATCACCCTGGCCTGGTAACCCATCGACCCGCACCGCCATCAGGCACAAGGATGTGCCCCGCCGCCGCAGGTGGCGGAGGTCGCGGCCAGATACCGCGCTTTTGGCAGCGACCGCGCTGGGCCGGGCAAGAAGCCCGGATCCAGCGCTTCTACAATTGGCGCAGCTTCGGGCAAAAACCACTCTTTATGCCCGAAGCAGCGCCGGGCCGGGCAGGATGCCCGGATCCAGCGCCATAATGTAGGCGCGCGGCTTGCTTGCGGCTCGGGCCCACGGGCCACGTCTGACGGGAGGAGCCATGGCTGCCAAACTGTTCCTCGGCGCTGCCGCTGCCGGCGCCATCTCCATGTACCTTCTCGATCCCGACCACGGCCGGCGCCGCCGCGCCGTGATGCGCGATCGCCTGGCGAGCGGCGTTAACCGGCTGGACGATGCCACGACCGTCGCTTCGCGCGACCTGCGTAACCGCGCACGCGGTGTCGCCCACGAGGTCCGATCGCGCTTCACCAGGGAGGAAGTCCCGGATGAAATCCTCTGCGAGCGTGTGCGCTCGCGTCTGGGCTGGGCCGTGTCACATCCCGGCGCGATCGAGGTCTCGGCGCTCTCGGGCAGGGTGACCCTGAGCGGTGCTGTGCTCGAGCGGGAGTACGTGCGGCTCCTGCGCACGGTGTGGGCGGTCCGCGGTGTCGCCGACGTCGAGGATCGGCTGGCCGTGTATGAAAGCGCGGCCGGCATCTCGGCGCTGCAGGGCAACGGCAGGGCGCGCGGGAGGCGCTTCGGGCCGTGGCAGGAAAACTGGCCTCCCGGTGTGCGAGTGGTGATGGGCGCAATCGGTGGAGCGCTTCTGCTCAACGCGCTCGCCGGCAGGCGCGGAGCGCTCGGCCTGCTCGGCGGGCTCGGGGGCGCAGCGCTCATCGCGCGCAGCGGCACCAACATGCCCATCGACCGGCTGGTCGGCGTGCGCCGTCCCGCGATGGAGCTGCAGAAGTGCATCGACGTGGCGGCGCCCGTCGAGCAAGTGTTTGAAACCTTCTCGCAGCTCGAGCGCTTCCCGGAGCTCATGACGCACGTGCGCGAAGTGCATGTCAGAGGAGACGGGACCTCGCAATGGGTGGTGGAGGGTCCGGCCGGCCGCACGATCTCCTGGGAAGCCGTGACGACCCGCCTCGAGCCCAACAGGCTCATTGCGTGGCGGACGCTTCCAGGCTCGGCGGTGGAGCATGCCGGACTGCTGCGATTCGAGTCCACAGCGGGCGGAACGCGCGTCCTCGTCACCATGAGCTACACGCCGCCGGCGGGCGCGCTGGGTCACGCCGTGGCGCGGCTCTTCGGCACCGACCCGAAGTCAGAGCTCAACGACGATCTGATGCGGATGAAAGTCTTCCTGGAGACCGGGCGCCGCGCGCACGATGCTGCCGCCGCACGGCATTAGGCGGCCTAACGCATCTCCTCCACCGCGATGGGTTTGTTGCGGTGGAGGATCTCCCGCACGCTGTTGAACTCGTAGTCCAGGCGTGGATGCACCGTGATGGCCGAGTTGCCGCCGCGCACGCGGCGGGTAAACTCGTCGGCCTCGCCGTTGTGCTTGCCGTCCTGATCGAAAAGAGTGTGGAAGTAGTTGGCGACGCGCGCGACGAAAGCATCGCCCGGCTCCGCATCCGCTTGTCCGGTCTCGAGAAGCGAGGTCAGCTCCACCCGGTCCGTCGGAATACCGTCGGCCACGAGCTCCGTGCGAACGCGTTCGGCGACGCCGTAATCATCGAATAGAGCCACGATAACGGGTGTCATAGGCGTGCAACGGACGGCCGATGAGCCGGTTCCGGACAGCCTGTGACGCCCGTCACGCTCCAGTGTCGGGCATGCCAACTGCTGCGCCGCTACAATGACAATAGGAAACACCCGAAAAGAACAAGATCGTGCCCATTCTGTTCAATCGCCGCGACCCCGTTCCCGCCATCGAGAGCGAGCCCGAGCGGCGCCGTGGACCTGACAGGCGCACGCGCGTCGCGCGGGCATTGGTATATGGCAGCTTTCATCCGCGACGCCGCGGGCCGCGGCGGGACGGGGAGCACCGGCTGGGCGCCGTCGATTGGCACCATCCCTGGTGGCTGGCGGTCGCCACTCTGATCCTCATTCTCTGCGCCGCCGATGCCGTACTGACAGTCATTCTCATCGGCCGCGGCGCCTACGAGGTCAACCCGATTCTCGCGCCGCTCATCGGCCGCTCGGGGATGCTCTTCGCAGTGGTGAAGGTCGGGGTGACGGGCGTCGGCGTCGTGCTGCTGACGCTGCTTTGCCGGTTCAAGGCCTTTGGCGGCATTCCCGTGGCGCTCGTTCTATATGGCGTACTGGTCGGCTACGGCGTGCTGATCGGCTACGAGCTGCGGCTCCTCGGCTGGCTTTAAAAAGCCTTAATTCCTTTTAATTCAATGGCCGGCACGCGGGCCGCAATTTCCTCGCGCGTGCGTTTCCGCTAAACTAGCGCCTCGCTCTTTGCGCTTCCCCATGCTCGAACCTACACCTCTCTTCGGCGGCAATGCCGCCTTTCTCGATGCCCTCTACGAACAGTACCTTCGCGATCCGGCGAGCGTAGAGGAAAAGTGGCGACGCTACTTCGACAGCCTGCCGGGCCCGAAAGGCAGTGAGCGCCCGCAGGGACCCATCGAGGCGGCACTCGCCGGACGAGCCGCTGTTCGCTCCGCAAGCGTCGGGTGGCAGGCGCGTGGCGCCGCTGCGGCGGGGCCGGCGCCCGATGGCGTCAACGCCAAGCAGGCGGCCGTCTCGCGGCTCATCCAGATCTGGACCAATCGCGGCCACCTCGCCGCGAACCTCGATCCGCTCGGCCTCGCGCAGCACCCCAGGCCGGAAGTCCTCGGCCTCGAGTATTTCGGACTCGGGCCCGCCGACCTCGAGTCGCAGTTCTTCACCGCCAGCCGCACCGAGGCGGTACCGCAGCGGATGAAGCTGCGCCAGATCCTCGAGCAGCTGCAGACCATCTACGCGGGCACGATCGGCGCCGAATTCGCGCACATTTCGGACTCGCAGGAGCGCCTCTGGCTGCAGGACCGGTTCCAGTCGGGCCGGCTCACGCATCGGTTCGCCAGGGAAGAGAAGCACAACATCCTGTGGCAGCTCACCGCGTCGGAGGGACTGGAGCGCTACCTGCACACCAAATACGTCGGCCAGAAGCGCTTCTCGCTGGAGGGCGGCGAGACACTCGTACCGCTCCTCGATGATCTCATCCAAAGCTGCGGCGGGGCGCAGATCGAGGAGGTCGTGATCGGCATGGCGCACCGCGGCCGCCTCAATGTTTTGGTGAATCTCCTCGGCAAATCGCCGGCGACGCTCTTCTCGGAGTTCGAGGGCGCCTACGACCTGAGCCATTTGAAGGGCTCGGGCGACGTGAAGTATCACAAGGGCTTCTCCGCGGACCTGCGCACTGGCGCGGGTAACGTGCACACCGTGCTCGCCTTCAACCCGTCGCACCTCGAGGTCGTCAACCCCGTGGTCGAGGGGTCGGTGCGCGCGCGCCAGGAGCGGCGCAACGACACGAAGGGTGATCGGGTGCTGCCGCTGCTGATCCATGGCGATGCGGCGTTCGCCGGTCAGGGCGTCGTCATGGAGACGCTGCAGCTCTCCCAGGCGCGCGGCTTCTACACCGGCGGCACGGTCCACGTCATCATCAACAATCAGGTAGGCTTCACCACCTCGGAGCCGAGCGACGCCCGCTCGACGCTTTACTGCAGCGACGTGGCGAAAATGCTGGAAGCGCCGATCTTCCACGTCAACGGCGACGATCCGGAAGCGGCTGTGTTCGTGGGGCGGCTCGCGCTCGAGTACCGGATGCGCTTCCACAAAGACGTGGTGATCGATCTGGTCTGCTACCGCCGGCACGGCCACAACGAGGCCGACGAGCCGGCGGCGACCCAGCCGGTCATGTACCGGGTCATTCGCCAACACCCCACCACCCGGCAGCTCTATGCCGACAGGCTGGTGGGAGAGGGCTCGCTCACCCGGGCGGAGGTCGATGCGATGCCGGAGCAGTATCGCGACGGGCTCGACCAGGGGAGGCCGCAGGCGCGCGCCGCCCTCGGCATGATCGGCAACAAGTTCACGGTCGACTGGACGCGCCACGCCCAGGCTGACTGGACGGAGAGGGTGCGCACCGGCATCGAGCCGGCGCGCCTCGAGTCCCTGGGCAAGCGACTGATGGAATTGCCTGCCGACCTGACTCTGCACCCCCGCGTCGCCGCCGTCATGGGCAACCGCAAGAAGATGCTCGCGGGCGATGCGCCGCTCGATTGGGGATGCGCGGAGACGCTCGCGTACGCATCGCTGGTGGAGCAAGCGTTCTCCATCCGCATTTGCGGCCAGGATAGCGGGCGCGGCACCTTCTTCCATCGCCACGCGGTGTTGCACGATCAGGGCAGCAACCGTGTGTACATCCCGTTGCAGCACCTCGCCGACCCGCAGCCGCGGGTGGAGATCATCGACTCGGTGCTCTCGGAAGAGGCGGTGATGGGGTTCGAGTACGGCTATTCGACCACGGAGCCCAACTGCCTCTCGATCTGGGAAGGCCAGTACGGCGACTTCGCCAACGGCGCCCAGGTCATCATCGACCAGTTCATCAGCTCGGGCGAGGCCAAGTGGGAGCGCTACTGCGGCCTCGTGCTCTTCCTGCCCCACGGGTACGAGGGAGCGGGACCGGAGCATTCCTCCGCGCGGCTGGAACGGTATCTGCAGCTCTGCGCGGAGTACAACATGCAGGTGTGCGTGCCTTCGACGCCCGCGCAGATGTTCCACATGCTGCGCCGCCAGATGCTGCAGTCATTCCGCAAGCCGCTCATCGTCATGACGCCGAAGAGTCTCTTGCGGCACGAACTCTCGGTCTCGAGCCTGGAGGACCTGACCCGCGGCGGCTTCGCCCGGGTAATAGGCGAGAGCGACGATCTGCCCGCGCAGGGCGTGCGCCGGGTGGTCTTCTGCAGCGGCAAAGTGTACTTCGACCTGCTGAAGGCGCGTCGCAAGGACGGTATCCGCGACGTCGCACTGGTGCGTATCGAGCAGCTCTATCCCTTCCCGACGGAGGATTACGAGGCGGTGCTCGCGCGTTACCCCAACGTGCGCGAGGTCGTGTGGTGTCAGGAGGAGCCGCAGAATCAGGGCGCCTGGTACCAGATCCGCCACCGCCTGCAGGACCCGGCGCAGAAGCGCACCGCCCTCTACGCCGGGCGGGCGCCGGCGGCGGCGCCCGCCACCGGGATCGGCAAGATTCACGAGGCCGAGCAGCAGTCGCTCATCAATGCGGCGCTGCATGCGACAGCAACCGAAGACTCCGCGAGGGAGACGACCCGGCTCACCCCGGGCGCTGCTCCCGCGACACCGCTCAGAAAGAAGACGTCCTAATGACCGAGATCAAAGTTCCACAACTGCCGGAATCCATCACCGACGCGACGCTCGTCGCCTGGCACAAGAAGCCGGGCGACGCCGTCAAGCGCGATGAGAACCTCGCCGATCTGGAGACCGACAAAGTGGTGCTCGAAGTGCCCGCCCCCGCGAATGGAGTGTTGCGGGAGGTGAAGGTGCAGACGGGCACGGTGGTGACCGCGGGACAGTTGCTGGCATTGATCGAGGAAGGCGCTCAGGCCGCCGCCGCGCCCGCCGCGGCGAAGGCAGCCCCGCCGGCGGAAGAGCTGAAGGCCACCGGCACCGACGCCGGCAAGGAGAAGCTCAGCCCCTCGGTGCGCCGCCTCATCGAAGAGAACCGCCTCGATGCCGCCGCCATCCCGGCCAGCGGCCGCGATGGCCGGCTGACCAAGTCCGACGTCGTGGACTTCCTTGGCAGGAAAGCGGGCGCGCCCAGCTCGCCTGGTGTGGCTCAATCCGGCGCGTCCGTCTCCACTCTGACAGGGGGCGGTGCAGCGTCTGCCGCCCCTGCCGCGCGCGTACCGAGTTCCACGACGCCTGTTCTACCGGCAAGCGCACGCGGTGAACAGCGCGTAACGATGACTCGTCTGCGCCAGCGCATTGCGCAACGCCTGATCGAAGCACAGTCCACTCAGGCACTGCTGACTTCATTCAATGAGGTCGACCTCACGGCAGTGCAGGAGCTGCGCGCCCGCTACAAGGACCGTTTCGAGAAGGAGCACGGCGTGAAGCTCGGCTTCATGTCTTTCTTCGTGAAGGCATCCATCGAGGCCCTGAAGAAATTTCCGGTCACCAACGCCTCGCTCGATGGCAGCGACATCGTCTATCACGAGTTCTACGACATCGGCGTCGCCGTCTCCACGGAGCGCGGCCTTGTCGTGCCCATCGTCAGGGATGCGGACGCCAAGAGCTTCGCGGCCATCGAGAAAGAGATCGGCGAGTACGCGAAGAAGGCACGCTCGGGCGGCCTGGCGATCGAGGACCTGACGGGCGGCACATTCACCATCACCAACGGTGGGGTATTCGGGTCCCTGATGTCGACGCCTATCGTCAATGCGCCGCAGAGCGCCATCCTGGGAATGCACAAGATCCAGGAGCGCCCGATGGTGGTGGATGGTCAGATCGCCATCCGCCCCATGATGTACATCGCCATCACCTACGATCACCGCATCATCGATGGGCGTGAGGCCGTGCAGTTCCTCGTAACGGTCAAGGATTGCCTAGAGGATCCCGGCCGCATGCTATTGGGGATTTAATCCATGCCAGACTCCTTCGACGTCGTCGTCATTGGCGGCGGCCCGGCCGGCTACCCGGCCGCGATCCGCGCCGCACAGAACAAGCTCAGCGTCGCCTGCATCGACGAGTGGAAGAACCACGACGGCACGATGTCCTTCGGCGGCACGTGCCTCAACGCCGGCTGCATTCCCTCCAAGGCGCTGCTCGAGTCGACCGAGTTGTATCACCGCGTCCAGGGGGAGTTCGCGGTGCACGGCATCCGCACCAGCGGCGTCAGCTTCGATGTCGCCCAGATGCAGAAGCGCAAAGGCGGTATCGTCAAGACGATGACGCAGGGGATCCTCGCGCTCTTCAAGGGCGCCGGCGTCACGCCGCTGCAGGGACACGGCAAGCTCCTTCCCGGCCGGCGGGTGGCATTCTCTGCTCCCGATGGCACGCGCCGGGAGCTCACCGCGAAGCACGTGATCCTCGCTTCGGGCTCCGCGCCCATCGAGCTGAAATCCGCGCCCTTCCAGGCGCCACACATCGTCGATTCCTGGGGCGCGCTCGATTTCGAGGCGGTGCCGAAGCGTCTCGGCGTCATCGGCGCGGGAATCATCGGGCTGGAGTTGGGCAGCGTCTGGCGCCGGCTCGGCAGCGAGGTGACGGTGCTCGAGGCGCTGCCGGACTTCCTGCCGACCGCCGATCAGCAGTTGGCGAAGGAAGCCGCGCGCCACTTCAAGAAGCTGGGGCTCGACCTGCGCCTCGGCGCCAAGGTGACCGGCGCGCGCGTCACGGGAAGCGCGGTCGATGTCACTTACACGGACGCCAGGGGCGAGCAGACACTCACGGTGGACAAGCTCTTCGTGGCGATCGGCCGGCGGCCCTATACGCGTGATCTGCTGGCCGCGGGCACGGGCGTCGAGATCGACGAGCGTGGCTTCATCAAAGTCGACCATCAGTGCTGTACAGGCGCCGAGGGTGTTTGGGCGGTAGGCGATTGCGTGCGTGGCCCCATGCTGGCGCACAAAGGCAAGGAGGAGGGCGTCATGGTGGCCGACCTCATCGCCGGCCGCTTCGGCGAAGTCAACTACAAGACGGTTCCGTCGGTCATCTACACCGCCCCCGAGATCGCCTGGGTCGGACAGACCGAGGAGCAGGTCAAAGCGGGCGGCCGCCCCTACAAGGTCGGCGTCTTCCCCTTTCTCGCCAGCGGCCGGGCGCGGGCGATGGAGCAGGCGCAGGGCTTCGCGAAGATCGTCGCCGCACAGGACGATGACGAGATCCTGGGCGTGCACATCATCGGGCCCCTCGCCGGCGAGCTGATCGCCGAGGCGGTGTTGGCGATGGAGTACTCCGCGAGCACCGAAGATTTGCAGCGCACCATTCATGCGCATCCGACGCTATCGGAAGCGGTGCACGAGGCCGCGCTCGCCGCCGACAAGCGCGCGATCGACTCCGTCAATCGGTAGCCTCAGCTCGCCCGTCTCGCCTGGATGACGTTGGGCACTGCGCCCAGGCGGTGCAGCACTCGCGCCAGTTGCTCGAGGTTGCTGACCGGCACAGTGAGCCGCACGTGCGCGGTGCCCGCGTTGCGGTCCGTTACCGTCGACATGGCTTCGATGCTCAATCGCTCGAGCGCGAGGACATCCGTCAGATCGCGCACGAGCCCGCGGCGATCGTACGCCGTGACCGCGATCTCCACCCGCAACCCGCCCGCATCGGTCGCGCTCCACTCGACCTGCAGTACTCGCTCGGGTCTGACCTCGCGCATGCGTGCGAGGCTCGGACAATTGCTGCGGTGAATGGTTACGCCGCGCCCCAGCGTCACGTAGCCAGTAATCGGTTGCGGCGGCAATGGTGCGCAGCAGCGGGCGAGGGTGATCGGCAGGTTGCCAACGCCTTCGACTTCCACCGGCGATCCACGTGCGGTGCTGGACCGCGGCGGGCGTAACGTCGGCACCGGTGGTTCCGGCGCGGGCTTGATCTCAGCCTCGCTGGAAGGCTGCTCGTGGCCGTCGGCCGCGGCCGCGTCATGCTTACGAAACCACGCACGCACTTTCCCGCGGTTACGCGGTGAAGCGAGAAAACCCTGCTCGGGCGCGAGCCAATCGCGGCTCGGCGCGTCCTGCTTGCCGGTGATGATCTCGACGATTTCGCCGTTCGAGAGTGTGTAAGTGAGCGGGACGATGCGCCCGTTCACCTTCGCCCCCCGGCAGCGGTGGCCGAGCGAGGTGTGCACGCTGTAGGCGAAATCGAGGGGTGTCGCGCCGCGCGGCAGGTCGGTCACTTCGCCCTGGGGCGTCAGCGCGTAAACCCGGTCCTCGAAGAGCTCCGAGGTCACCTGCTCGAGGAACTCCCGATCGGTCTCCGGTGCGGCCTCGGCGCGATCGCCGCTGATTTGCGGCTCGAGGAGGCGCCGCACCCACTCTATCTTTCTCTGGTACTCCGCATCCGTCGCCACGCCCTCCTTGTATGTCCAGTGTGCCGCGACACCGAGCTCCGCGTGCTCGTGCATCTCGCGGGTGCGGATCTGGACCTCGACGCTCTTGGCCTGCGGCCCGATGACCGCGGTGTGGATGGAGCGGTAGAAGTTGCCTTTGGGTGTCGCGATGTAGTCGTCGAACTCTCCTGGAATGTAGGTCCAGAGACCGTGCACGATGCCCAACGCGGCATAACAGTCGCGGATCGTATCGACGATGAGGCGTACCGCCCTGACATCGAATAGCTGCTCGAAAGCGAGCTGCTTGCGCTGCATCTTCCGATGGATGCTGTACATGTGCTTCGGCCGGCCGTATACCTCCGCCCGGATGCCGGCGGCCTGCAGCTCGGCGCGCAGTCGTGCGCACAGCTCCTCGATGTAGTGCTCGCGATCGGCCCGCCGCTCGTTGAGGGCGCCCGCGATCCGTCGATACTCCTCGGGCTCGAGATAACGGAACGCCAGGTCCTCGAGCTCCCATTTGAGCTGCCAGACACCGAGCCGGCTGGCGAGCGGCGCGAACACCGCCCGCGCCTCCACCGCCCGGCGCTCCCGCTCGGCGAGCCCGCTCGCGTCGGTTGCAAGGTCCCGGGCGTGGCGCAGGGCAACCAGGTGCTCGGCGAGACGCGCGAGGATGAGTCGCGGATCGCTGACCACGGCCAGGAGCATCTTGCGCAGCGTCTCTGCCTGCCGGGAATCGAGCCCTTGAGCCGGGGACCAGTGGCGCGGCAGGCCGAGGTCGCCGAGCTTCAGTAGGGCGATGGCCGTCTCCGCGGCGGAGCGCCCCGCGACGGGGGCGAGTCGCTCGGCGGCACGGCGGGTGTCCAACCCCGTCTGCCCGGCGAGGTCGATGGCGGCCTTCGTCAGTACGGCATTCGCGAGGTCCGCATCGGACGTCAGCGCGCCGAGCAGCTCGGCTGCCTCGGCGGCTGTAGCCAGCGAGCCGGGCGCGAGCGCGCTCAGCTCCTCGATCCCGCGCTGGGCGGCGGCGATCGACTCGATCAGCCCGGGCGGGCAGAGTTGCCGGGTTTCCATTGGTGCGTGACAGGGCCCTTTTGCGGCTATTATTACTTATGGCCAGCCACACCAAGTGGGCGAACATCCAGCACGTCACGGGACGGCGGTCCCCGCCCCCCGGGAGGGTCAGTGTCGAGGTCCAGTCCCGAGGTCTCGAGCCCGTGCGCTACGAGGGCTACGGCCCAGGTGGCGCGGCGGTGCTGATCGAGTGCGTCACCGACGACCGTAACCGCACCCGGGCGGACCTGCGCCGCGCCTTCAGCGAGCACGGGGGGCACCTCGGTGCGGAAGGCTCCGTGAGCTATCTCTTCAATCACGTCGGTCTCATGACCTTTCCGCCGGGCACCGACGAGGAGCGGCTGATGCGCGCCGCGCTCGATGCCGGTGCCGAGGACGTCGTCCCCAACTCCGATCGCTCCATCGAGGTACTCGCCGACCCGATGGAGTTCGAGACCGTGCGTGCGATCCTCACGGACTGCGGCTTCGTGCCGGCCGCCGCGGAGGTGACGGAGCGCGCTTCTCTGACGACTCCGCTTTCCGGCGAGCCGGCGGAGCGGATGGTGCATCTGCTCGAGACGCTGGAAGACCTGGATGATGTGAGGAACGTGTACTCGAATGTCGAGATATCGGACGAGGTCCTGGCGCGCATTTGACCCGGGCGCCGCGCGCCCGCCGCTCGCGCCCACCGCGGGCCTGCGCATCCTCGGCCTCGATCCGGGATCGCGCCGGACCGGGTACGGTGTCATCGAGCGCCGCGGCGCGGACTGGGTCTACGTGGCACACGGTTGCGTGACGGTGGCCGCCGCGGAAGAGTCTCTCCCGGAGCGGCTGCGAGTCATCTTCGAGAGTCTGCGCGAGCTCATCGCCCGACACGGGCCGGGAGAAGTGGCCATCGAGCGGGTGTTCGTCAACCGCAACGTCGACAGTGCGCTCAAACTGGGTCAGGCCCGCGGGGCGGCGCTCTGCGCGGTGCCGAAGGGGCTGCCGGTGTTCGAGTATGCGCCGCGGGCCATCAAGCTCGCCCTCGTGGGCTCGGGTGCGGCGGAGAAAGTGCAGGTCGCTCACATGATTCGGACGCTCCTCGGGTTACAGGGGCGCATCGGGCCTGATGCGTCGGACGCGCTCGCCGTCGCGGTCTGTCACGCGCACTCACGGCGTCTGCAGGAGCTGGCGCAGCAATCAGAGCGAACCGCGATGCCCGCAGCGGCCCCGCCGCGATGATCGGTTCGGTACGGGGGCGCATCCTCGCGAAGACTCCGCCGCAATTGCTGGTGGAGGCTGCGGGCCTCGGCTACGAGCTCGAGGCGCCGATGTCCACCTTCTTCCATCTGCCGCCCGTCGGGGAGGAAGTGCGGCTCCTGACCCACCTCGTCGTGCGCGAGGATGCTCACGTGCTCTACGCGTTCGGCACAGAGGACGAGCGGCGTCTCTTTCGCAATCTGATCAAGGTGTCCGGTGTCGGCCCGAAGATCGCCCTGGCGCTGCTCTCGGGCATCAGCGTGGAAGCGTTCGCGCTGTGTGTGCAGGCCCAGGATGTGGCCGCGCTCATCAGAGTGCCGGGCATCGGCCGCAAGACCGCCGAGCGGCTGGTGGTCGAGATGCGTGACCGCCTGGAGGCGGCGGGCGGCCCGGCCGCGGCGTTCGCCGTGCCCGCCGGGGCGAGCCCCGAGGCGGAGGCATTCGGTGCGCTCGTGGCCCTGGGTTACAAGCCCGCGGAGGCCACGCGCTTGCTCAAGGCGGCCGGTCCGGGTACACATTCCACCGAAGAACTGATTCGCCGTGCCCTGAAGGGCGCGGCGCCGGAGTGATCCCAAGTTGCAAGCTGAAAGAACGATCGGCGCCGACGCCACGCGCGAGGACGAGGCGGTGGACAAGGCCATCCGTCCGCGGCGCCTCGCGGAATACGTCGGGCAGCCGCAAGTGAAAGCGCAGCTCGACATCTTCATCAGCGCCGCGCGCCAGCGCGCCGAGGCGCTCGATCATGTGCTCATCTTCGGACCCCCGGGACTCGGCAAGACGACACTGGCCAACATCATCGCCGCCGAGCTCGGCGTCAGCCTGCGCCAGACCTCGGGGCCCGTGCTGGAGCGACCCGGCGACCTCGCGGCCATCCTGACCAACCTGCAGCCGCGCGACGTGCTCTTCGTCGACGAGATCCACCGCCTCTCGCCCGTCGTCGAGGAGGTGCTCTATCCGGCCCTGGAGGACTTTCAGCTCGACATCATGATCGGGGAGGGGCCGGCGGCGCGCTCGATCAAGCTCAACCTGCCGCCCTTCACGCTGGTCGGGGCGACCACCCGCGCGGGACTCCTGACTTCGCCGCTGCGCGACCGGTTCGGCATCGTGCAGCGCCTGGAGTTCTACGGGGTCGAGGATCTCGAGCGCATCGTGCTGCGCTCCGCGGCCATTCTCGGCGTGCCGGTGGCGGGGGAGGGAGCGCGCCGCATCGCGCAGCGCTCCCGCGGGACGCCGCGCATCGCCAACAGGTTGTTGCGCCGGGTGCGCGATTATGCGCAGGTGCGGGCGGACGGGCGCATCTCCGAGGCGGTCGCGGAGGCCGCGCTCGATCTGCTCGAGGTCGATCCGCAGGGCTTCGATACCCTGGACCGCAAGCTCCTCACGACCATCATCGAGAAGTTCGATGGCGGCCCGGTCGGCATCGACAGCATCGCGGCGGCCATCGGCGAGGAGCGCGGCACCCTCGAGGATGTGATCGAGCCCTTCCTCATCCAACAGGGCTTCCTGGTCCGCACGGCCCGCGGCCGCGTGGTCACGCGCGCTTCGTACCTTCATTTCGGCCTCAAGCCCCCGGAGCGCGGCGCCACCCCGCTGTCGCTTTTCGAGGACGGCCGATGAGCGTCTTCTCCTGGCCGGCCCGTGTATACTGGGAGGATACCGACGGGGGCGGGATAGTCTATTATGCGAACTACCTGCGCTTCCTGGAGCGGGCGCGCACGGAGTGGCTGAGGTCGCTCGGCTACTCCCAGCAAATCCTTGCCCGGGAGTCCGGCATTGTGTTTGCGGTGGCCGGCCTCACTGCCGAGTACCGGCGCCCGGCGCGGCTCGACGATGAGCTCACCATCACCTGCGTGCCGCACCCGGACCGGGCGGCGACGATCAGGTTCGAGCAGGCGATTTTCCGGGGCCGCGGCTCCGACGGGGAGGCGCCGATCTTCACCGCGGAGGTGCGGGTCGTCTGCGTCGACGCGCACACGCTTAAGCCGAGAAGGCTGCCCGAGTCCCTGATGAACGTGTTGACCTGACCGTCTGGTGATATGAACGGACAACTATCGATCATCCGCCTGGTCGTCCAGGCGAGCATTCCCGTACAGATCGTCGTCGGGCTGCTGCTGCTCGCCTCCCTCACTTCCTGGGCCATCATCTTCAGGAAGCGCCTCATGCTCGGACGCGCGGCGCGCGAGGCGGATCAGTTCGAGAACAACTTCTGGTCCGGCGGCGATCTCGCGCAGCTCTACCGCGCGATAGAGTCGCACGGCGGCGCGATCGGCAT
This sequence comes from Steroidobacteraceae bacterium, assembly GCA_036278795.1. Taxonomy (GTDB): domain Bacteria; phylum Pseudomonadota; class Gammaproteobacteria; order Steroidobacterales; family Steroidobacteraceae; genus 13-2-20CM-66-19. The sequence goes on from DASUKK010000022.1 coordinate 154,927, forward strand.
GGCGAGCATCTTCGAGTTCGGCTTTCGCGAGTTCGCGCGCCAACGCCAACAGGGTTCCGTCCCCTCGGATCAGCTCCTCGAGGGCGCGCGGCGGGCGATGCGCGTGGCGCAGCTCAAGGAGATAGACCGGCTGGAGTACAGCCTGGCGACGCTCGCCACCGTGGGCTCCACCAGCCCGTATGTCGGCCTCTTCGGCACCGTGTGGGGCATCATGACCGCGTTCTCCTCGCTCGGCGATGTCCAACAGGCGACACTCGCCTCGGTCGCCCCCGGCATCTCCGAGGCGCTGGTGACCACGGCCATCGGCCTCTTCGCGGCTATCCCTGCCGTCGTGGCCTACAACCGCTTCGCCGACCAGGTGGGCCGTCTGGAAGTGCGCTTCGATGCGTTCATGGAAGAGTTCTCCACCATACTGCAGCGGCATGCGGCCCGCGGCGCGCCGACGACGGCGCCGGTCAGCACCGCGTCCGCCGCCGGCGGGGCGCATTCGGCCACCGTGCCGGGCGCCGCCGGCGCCCGCTAGGAGGTAACGGATGGCTCAAGTCTCGCGCGGCCGGCGGCTGATGGCCGAGATCAACGTCGTGCCTTACATCGACGTGATGCTCGTGCTCCTGATCATCTTCATGATCACGGCGCCGCTGCTCACGCAGGGGGTCAAGGTCAACCTGCCGAAGGCCGCGGCGGAACCTCTGCCGGCGAAAGATGCCAAAAATCCCATCATTCTGTCGGTCGATGCACAGGGGCAGCTATTCCTCAATATCGCCTCCGATCCGCATGCGCCCCAGGATCCCGATGCGGTCTTGGGACATGTGCAGACGGCTCTGCAGCAGGAACCGGAAAGGGCCGTAGTGGTCAAGGCGGATAAGTCCGTCTCCTATGGCGTCGTCATGCAGGCCATGGTGATCATGCAACGTGCCGGTGCGAGCAGGCTCGGCATGGCCACGGACCCCTTGCCGCCACAGCAATCACACGCAGGCCGCTGACGGATTACCCCTCCGATGACCTCCGAGTCCGTACGCGACCGCTGGCTGTCGATTGGAATGTCCGTGCTGCTGCACGGCAGCCTGGTCGCGCTGCTCGCCATCGGCTGGTGGCACTTCCGCCATCCGGCGCCGGCGCCGACTCCGCCCATCGACGCCACCGTGGTGGATGCCCGCACCCTGAAAGGCGTGGGGGCCGCCTCGACGCCCACACCCAAGCTCAAGCCAGCGCCTCAGACTCAGCCGCAGCAGACCGTGCCGCCGCCTCCGCCGCAGCCCGCCGAGGGCCCGCCGCCGCCCACTCCGGACGAGTTGGCCATGCGCCAGCAGGCCGCGCAGGAAGAGGCGCAGCACGAGGCGGAGGCGCAAAAGCATCTCCTCGCCCGACGGCAGGCCGAGCAGGAGAAGCAGGCGCGCGAGGAGCAGGAGCGCCGGGCGCAGCAGGAAGCTGCGGCGGCGCAGGCCGCCGAGGCCAAGAAAGCGGCGGACGCCAAGGCGGCCGCGCAAGCCAGGAAGCTGGCGCAGGCGAAGAAGCTGGCAGACGCCAAGAAGGAGGCTGCGGCGAAGCTGGCGGCACAAAAAAAGCTGCTGGAAGAGCGCAAGCTCGCCGAGGCGAAGAAACTCGCCGCGCAGCGTGCGGCGGAGGCCGCGCGCCAGGCCGAGGCGGAGCGGCAGGCCCGTGTGGCCGACCTGCAGCGGAGCCTGCGGGAGGAGGAACAGGCCTCGGCCGCAAGCGGCGCCCTGGCGAGCTGGCAAAGCGAACTCGAGTCGCGGATTCAGCAGCGCTGGATCAGGCCGCCCACGGCGCAACAGGGAATCGACTGCATATTGAACGTGAGTCTGGTAGCAGGAGGGGACGTGACGGGTGTGTCCTTGGGCCAATGCAACGGCGATGACGCCGTGCGCGAGTCCATCAAGAACGCGGTGTATGCGGCATCCCCCTTGCCGCCGCCGCCGAACAACATCGCGTATCCTCACCAGCTCGAGATTGAATTCAAGCCCACCAACTGACCGCGAGAGCGCATGAGACCCACACCGAGAGCCGCGGCCCTTCTACGCACCTTTCTGGCGGTACTGACTGCCGCCTGCTGCGCGGCGCCCGCCGCGAGAGCGCAATTGAAGCTGGAGATCACCTCCGGCGTGACCCACCCCGTGCCGATCGCGATCGTGCCCTTTGCCGAGGCGCCGGCCGACGGCACCGACGTGGCCGACGTGATCCAACACGATCTCGTCGGCAGCGGCCGCTTCACCGAGCTCGCACGCAACCGGATGCCCGGCACCCCCACCAACGCCGCGGACGTCAAGTTCCAGGACTGGAAGGCGGCCGGCAGCGATTATGTGGTCGTCGGCCAGGTGACGCCGATCTCCGGCGGGCAGCTCGCGCTCGATTTCAACCTGCTCAACACGCTGACCGGGCAGAGCATCGCCCGTCAACGGTTCGTCGGCACCGTCACCTCGCTGCGCAATGCCGCGCACCGGGCGAGTGACGTCATCTACCAGGCGGTGACCGGGATTCGCGGGGCCTTCGCCACCCGCATCGCCTATGTCGCCATCGCGGGACAGGGCGCCGACCAGCGCTTCCAACTGGTGATCGCGGATGCGGATGGCTACAACCAGCATCTGGTCCTGCAGTCACGCTTTCCCCTCATGTCGCCAGCGTGGTCGCCGGATGGCCAGTGGCTCGCCTATGTGTCGTTCGAGAGTCACCTCTCCGCGGTGTACGTGCAGCGCGTGCTGACCGGGCAGCGGACCTGTGTCTCCATGCGCGCGGGCATCAACGGCGCGCCGGCCTGGTCGCCCGACAGCAAGAAGCTCGCGCTCACGCTGAGCGGCGACAGCGGCCATCCGCAGATCTACATCCTCGATCTCGGCACCCAGCATCTGACGCGCCTCACCGACACGCCGGCCATCAACACGGAGGCGACCTGGTCGCCCGACGGCCGCTCCATCTACTTCACCTCGGATCGCGCCGGCGAGCCGCAGATCTACAAGATCGGCACGACCCCGGGCAGCGCCCCGCAGCGCATCACGTTCACCGACGAGTACAATGCCGGTCCGCATCTTTCGGCCGACGGCAAGCTGATGGCCATGACGACGCGCGACGACAGCGGCAGCTACCGCATCGCGGTGCAGAACCTCACGAACGGCGACTTCAGAGTGCTGACGCACGGCCGTCTCGACCAGTCCCCGAGCTTCGCGCCCAACGGCGCCAGCATCATCTACGCCCAGCGCCCCGGCCAGGGGCAGGCGGGTATCCTGGCGACGATATCCGTCGACGGACTCACGGGCCTTTCCCTGAAGCCGACTCAGGGCGAGGTGCGCGATCCGGCGTGGGGTCCGTTCATTCAGTAGCCGTTCAGTAGCCAAGTCCGAACGTCCAACAAGAGCTGCCGCATGGCGGCGAATCTGGAGAAGGGTCTATGTACCGTCGAATTCTCGTCGTGATGTTGCTGGCCGGTTGCCTCGGGCTCACCGCCTGCGCGCACAAGCCGCCGAAGCCGTCGGCCGCCGAGCAACAGCAGTCCAACGCGGCCGGCGCCGGCGCGGAATCGCAGGGTGCCGGTGGCGCCAACGCCAACAGCGGGGGTCCCTTCGGCAACCAGAACTCGATCTCGGGCCCGCAGGAGGGCATGCTCGCCAAGCGCACGGTCTACTTCGACTTCGACAGCGCCGTCATCAAGGGCGATGGGACCGACATCGTCGCGGCGCACGCGAAGTATCTCTCCGATCACACGGACGCCCGCGTCAGGCTGGAGGGCAATACGGACGAGCGTGGCTCGCCGGAATACAACATCGGCCTCGGGATGCGCCGCGCGCAGGCGGTCCGCCAGGCACTGCTGCTGCAGGGCGCCTCCGCCGGCCAGATCACGGTCACGAGCTACGGCTCGGAGCACCCGGTCGACCCGGCGCACAACGAAGACGCCTGGAGCAAGAACCGGCGTGTCGACATCGTGTACCTGACGCCGGGCATGCAGCCGCCGCAGGCACCGCAATCGCCCCAGCCGCAGCAGTAAGATCATCCAGGGCAATTCAGTTTTTCAGGAGGCCGCCATGCGCCCGATCGTCCTCGTCGCGCTCGTCACGGTGCTAGCCGCCGGTTGCGCCTCGGTCCCCGCGGATCAGGACCCGGTGCAGATCAGGCTGAATGACCTCGATGGAAGGATTTCCAAGGTCGAGCGGGTCGTGTCCAACCAGAGCCTGCTGCACATGGCACAGCAGGTGGACACGCTGCAGGCCGAGGTCCGCGATCTGCGGGGTCAGATCGATGGCTTGCAGAACGCCAACCGGGAGCTGCAGAGGCAGCAGCATGACTTCTATGGCGATCTCGACAAGCGTGTCGGCGCGCTCGAGCATGGCGGGGGCGGCGCCGCCGGCGGGACCGGGTCCGGCGTGGACGGCCAGGGGTCCTCATCGACGGAGCAGTCGGTCTACGGCCAGGCGTTCGATGCGCTGAAGGCCGGCAGCTACTCCGTAGCGATCACCGGCTTCCAGGACTTCCTCAAGCAATACCCCACGAGCTCGCTCGCGCCCAATGCGCAGTACTGGCTCGGTGAGGCGCACTACGTGAACCGCGATTTCGCCGCGGCGGAGAGCGCCTTCCAGGCGGTCCTCGACAAGTGGCCGACCTCGGGCAAGGCCCCGGATGCCATGCTCGACCTCGGCAACACTCAGCTCGCTCAGGGCAAGACGGCCAAGGGCCGTGCCACCCTGCACAGGGTGATCAGCCAGTATGCCGGCACGGATGCGGCCAACCGGGCGCAGACGCGGCTGAAACAGAGCGGCTCGCACTGACGGCGCAGGTGACGCGGCTCAAGATAACCGAGATCTTCTACTCCCTGCAGGGTGAGGCTGACACGGCGGGGATCCCGACCGTGTTCGTGCGCCTCACCGGCTGTCCGCTGCGATGTCGGTACTGCGATACGGAGTACGCCTTCCACGGCGGGCAGTGGTGGGAGGTCGAGTCGGTCGTGCAGAGGGTGCGAGAGCTGGGAGGGCACTATGTGTGTGTCACGGGCGGCGAGCCTCTGGCGCAGAAGAGCTGCCTCACGCTTTTGACTCGGCTCTGCGATGCCGGCTACCGCGTGTCGCTCGAATCGAGCGGCGCGATGTCGCTCGAGGGCGTCGACGAGCGTGTGGTGCGGGTCATCGACGTGAAGACGCCGGGCTCGGGAGAGGAGTCGCGCAACCGTTACGAAGAGCTTTCGCGGTTGGGCTCCCGCGACCTCGTCAAGTTCGTGATCTGCGACCGCGGCGACTACGAGTGGAGCGGCGCGAAAATGCGTGAGCTCGGATTGGAGGGCCGCTGCACGGTGCTCTTCTCCCCGAGCCATGAGCAGCTTTCCGCCCGACAGCTCGCCGACTGGATCGTGGAGGACCGGCTGCCGGTGCGCCTGCAGATCCAACTCCACAAGTACCTCTGGGGCAACGTGCCGGGCAGGTAGGCCCGCAAGAGATCCTCCCGATGGCATCCCACAGAGCGGTCGTACTGGTCTCCGGCGGTCTCGATTCGGCCACGACGCTCGCGCTCGCGCGCTCGCAGGGCTTCGAGTGCTACGCGCTGTCGGTCGACTACGGCCAGCGTCACTCCGCGGAGCTCGATGCGGCGATGCGCGTCGCGGCCGCCCTCGGCGCGCGGGAGCATCGGATCATGCGCGTCGATCTGGCCGGCATCGGCGGCTCCGCGCTGACCGACACTTCGATTGCGGTGCCGGAGCAGCCGACGGCCGGGATTCCCGTCACCTACGTCCCGGCGCGCAACACGATCCTGCTCTCGCTGGCTCTCGGATGGGCGGAGGTGTTGGGCGCGGAGGATATCTTCGTCGGCGTCACGGCGGTCGATTTCTCCGGCTATCCCGACTGCCGTCCGGCCTTCATCGAGGCCTTCAGCCATCTCGCCGCGCTCGCGACCAAGGCCGGCGTCGAAGGCCATCCCTGCCGCGTCCAGGCGCCGCTCATCTCCTGGTCCAAGCAGCGCATCATCCGCGAAGGCACGCACCTCGGCGTCGACTACTCCCTGACCGTCTCCTGTTACCAGGCGGATGACCTCGGCGCCGCCTGCGGCCGCTGCGATTCATGCCGGCTGCGCCGGGCGGGCTTCGAGGCGGCGGGAGTGCCGGACCCCACGGTTTACCGGACGCCCTGACAATGGATGGTCAGCTCGCCGTCCTTGGTGATGGAGACGAGGCTTCCATCGGCGATCAGTCCTTGCTCGACGACGGGTAAGCGGAGGATCGGCGGCGACTTCCAGCCCATCTCGCGTCCGACGATCGCACCCAATGCGAGGATGGCGTCCGCAGAATCGAGGATGATGGCCGCGGGAGCCAGGCCGCGAAAAATGAGCTCGAGCAGAACGGAGCTCCCGGATGAGGAACCCCTCAGCTCGCTGACCAGCAGGGCCGTGCCACGAACGGGCCGATTGTGGTTCCGGGATCGCGGGTCGGTGAGCGTGCCATTGAGCGGCGATATTCCGCCCCAGAAGCTGATCGGCTCGGTGAGCCGCAGCGCAGGTGCGCGGTCGATGTCCTCATCGGGCAGCCCGGACACGACGACTTCAAGTCGCATGCCAGTGATCGGAGTCGAGGTGGAGCGATCCCGTTATGGCACTCTCGATGCACTCGCTCAGAGTGGCAAAGATGACGTCGTAGCCGGTGTTGGCTGGCGCATAGTGCGCAAACTTGCCTGAATTGGTGACCAGAACGCCGCCGTGGTCCGGTAACACCGGAGTTACGACGATGCAGGTGTCGACCACCACGATCACGCCTCGGCTGCGGAGACGCTCGATGATTCCTTCGCTCCTCAATTCATGGAGGGTGTGCCGGCCTGTGCAGGCGTAGAGAGGCTTGCTGCACTGACGCTCGCCCAGCAGGCGATCGAGATTGCGCAGCTCGTCGCTCGAGAGGTGCGGACTACCCACGGCGACCGCATCGATGGGATCGCCCGCCGTCCGCTTCACGGTGGAAAGGCTGGCGCGGGCTTTTGCCAGCGCCGCGAGATCGAGGCGAATGATCTCCTCCGGTGAAGAGCTCGCGAAGGCAACCGCGCGCGAGGGTGCCTCGGGGGTGACCCCGATGACGTGGAAGAGACCCACCGCTCCACTCGAGGCCGCCGCCGCGCCGAGTGCCTTCAGCTGATCTTCCGTAGGATGTCCGATACCCTCGATGGCAGCGACCTGCTGGCCCACGGCTCGGCCCAACCAGGCCCCCAGGATGGGGAAAGCCGCATCGTCACGCCAAAAGGCTGGCGGTACTCCGCTCGCGTCGATCAAGACCTTGGCCACGCGGTTCGCCGGCAGGTGCAGCCCGGTTTGCGGCGCGCGCGCGGTGATTGCCGCACAGATGTCGAGAAAGTCCCCGTACCGGTTGGTGCGTGCGCCCAACACGGAGTTGCAGAAGGTAACTGCATTGCTCTCGCCCCAGGCCACATCGTCCCCCGCCGCCGGGCGGTGACCCGCCTGGTAGGGCGCGCAGGTCCAGGTTTGGCGAGTACCCATGGCGATGTAGGCAGCCGTCAAGCGATGAGCCATCGCCCGGGCGGCCGGCTCGAGGCGCGCGACCTTGACGTGCAGGAGATCGAGGGCGCCGACATTGAGTGTTGTCGGCACTGAAACGCGGGCGCCCAGCTCGACCAGCCGCTCCGCGAAGAGAGTCCCGCTGTCGCCGTGGTAGAGACAGCTGTCGATGTGCGCCGACCGGATGGGGACGAGCCTCGTCGCCCCCAGTACCCGGGCCGACTCCGCCACCACGCGCATCGCGAGTGCGGCCCCATCACCCGCAACGCCTTCCATCAGTCCTCGTTCGTACGCGTCGAGTCGGGTCATCGTTACCGTGACGAACCGCCCCGGCAAATCCCCCATGCCACACAAATAAATTTTCCGGCCCCTCGCAAGCGTCTTGGGCCGGGCGTAGTCTTTCGGGTCGAATGGAGCCTGAGTCCCTCGATACGTGGTTCAAGCGCGAAATCCTCGCCCACGAGGAAGCCCTGGTGCGCTACCTCGCCCGGTGCTGGCCACGGGCGGCAGAGATCGTCGACCTGCGCCAGGACACCTATATCCGGGTTTATGAGGCGGCCGCGAAGTCCCGGCCTCACGCTCCCAAATCCTTTCTCTTCACGACCGCCCGTCACCTCATGACGGATCGTCTTCGACGCCAGCGAATCGTGCCGATCGATGTAGTGGGGGATTTCGAGGCCCTGAACGTCACGGCAGAAGAGCTTTCTCCCGAGGAGCGCACGAGCGCCCATCAGGAGCTGCGGCGTCTGGCACAGGCAATTGACGAGCTGCCCCCCAGATGCCGGGAGGCGGTATGGATGCGGCGTGTCGACGATCTATCGCAGAAGGAAGTCGCGGCACGGCTCGGAGTCACTCAGAAGACTGTCGAAAAGCACGTCATGAAAGGCATGCACCTTTTAGCGGAAGCAATGTTCGGCACCGCAATGCGCAAGCAGCGGAAGCGGCGCAGCACCGACAAGGCGCCGGCGGCCGATATTGAATCGGGCAACCACGGGGTTCCCAAGGAGCCGGACCATGGCTAAGCACGAAGCGCCTTTCGACCATCGCGCGATCGAGGAGCGCGCCGCGGCGTGGCTCGCCCGCCGGGACGGTGGGGTATGGACGAAGGAGGACGAGGTCCACCTGTCGGCTTGGCTCGGTGAGTCGACGGCTCATCGAGTCGCGTTTCTGCGCCTGGAGGCAGTCTGGGAGGGCGCTCGCCGGGCGCGAGTCCTGAGCGGTGGGCCGCCGGGTTACGTGCCGCCCCCCGGGAAATGGACGGATTCGCCTTTCTTTCCGTCCATCGCGTCCGAGACTCCCGCGGTGCCCTCCCGCCGGCGCTCGCCACTTCGCTGGAAGGTCGCCGCATCATTTCTGCTGCTCGCCGGAATCGGAAGCGTTGGGTACGTGCTCGATTGGTTTGCGCCCGGGGACGTGTACGCCACCTCCGTCGGCGATGTCTCATCGATCCCGCTTGCCGATGGCTCGATCGTGACACTGAATACGGCAAGCCGCGTTCGCGTCGAGTTCTCTCCCGAGGCGCGGCGCGTGATCCTCGAGCGCGGAGAGGCCTACTTCGCCGTCAAGAGGAATGCCGCGCGGCCGTTCGTCGTCGTCGCCGGCGATCATCGGATCGTGGACGTCGGCACCGAGTTCTCGGTGAGGCGGGAAGCGGCGGGTCTGCGGGTAGTGGTCACTGAAGGAATGGTGCGATTGGAAAGCCCGCGCGCGAATGTTCGCCCTGCCAGTGGCGCCGATTTTGCGCAGCCGCTGAAAAGCCAGAGCCTCGCCGAGATGGACGTGCCCTTGAGCGCGGGGTCTGTTGCGTTTGCTCAAAATGGAGATCTCCTCGTCCATAAGGAGTCCGTTCGCCAGGCGGAGGATATGATGACCTGGCGCAAGGGTTATTTGACCTTCCACGACACCACTCTCGCGGATGCCGTGGCGGAGTTCAATCGCTACAACGATCATCGGATCACGATCGAGGATCCCCAGACCGCCGCGATCCGAATCAGCGGCACTTTCCGCCCGACGGATTATCAGGCGTTCGTCCGGCTCCTTCACGACGGGTACTCCGTCGACGTCCACGACACGCGCGCGGGGATGACCCTCAGCAAAGATTAGACGCATTCCTCCCGATCCGGTGTGCGGGATTTCGGCTGTTGACTCGTCTAGGTACGCGACGGGCCTATTTCACGAACAGCCCTGGGGGTGCGTACGATGTTCAGGCGACTCTTGACCAAGTCGGCATTCGCTGTCGCTGCATGTTGCCTCGCATTGGCGGCGCACGCCATGGCGGAGCCGCCAAAGGCGGTGAACATTCCACCGGGCCCGCTGGTGCCGGCGCTCGAGTCGCTCTCGAAGCAGATGACGCTGGAGCTCATCTACGAGCCGAAGCAGCTCGAATCACTGAAGACCTCGGGCGTGTCCGGGACGTATACCCCGCAAGACGCGGTCAGGATTCTTCTGAAGGGCACGCCGCTCGACGTTCGCGTGGATTCCAGCGGCGCAATGGCCGTCGTTCCGCGCGCTGACAACCGGCCGGCGAGGCATGACTCAGCGCCGTCGCCCCGCGTGAAAGGAGGTGCGGAAGAAGAGCCCCGCAGCCGGTTTCGCATGGCTCAAGTGGATCAGGGACAGAATCCGGGCGCTGATCCGTTAGCCGAGCAGCCCGCGCCCGAGTCCCACCGGCTGCAGGAAGTGATCGTCACTGCCAACAAACGGGCGGAGCCGCTCTTCCAGGTCGCAGGATCGGTCACGGCATTCACGGGCGGCGAGCTCACGGCCATCGGAGCCCAGAGTTTCCAGGACTATCTCTCCCAGGCGCCGGGAGTCATCTTTCAGTCCTCGACTCCGGGGGTAGGGAACGTGACCATCCGCGGGATCGGGACGGCAACCGTCTTTCCGGACCAGGGGCAGAGCACTACGGGTATCTATCTCGATGGCATACCGCTCACCGACCCCGGCTTCGCCATGGGAATTCCCGATCTCGACGTTTTCGACGTCCAGCGGGTGGAGGTCCTCAAGGGGCCCCAAGGGACGCTCTTCGGCTCGGCAACGCTGGGTGGCGCCGTCAATTACGTCCTTAATCCGGTGTCGCTGACCCAATATCAGGCCCTGGCTGAAGCCGGCGTCTCCGGAACCGAGAACGCCTCGGACATAGGGCAAAGGGTCAACGCAGCGGTCAACATCCCTCTGATTCCGAACGTGCTCGGGGTTCGCCTGACTGCCGCCGAGCACTTCGACCCGGGCTACCTCGACAACCTCGGCATCGGCAGCAAGGACACCAATACACATCGCGTGTTCGACTACCGGATCAATGCGCTCTGGCAGATCAATGACCGCTTCAGCCTCAACTTCCTCAGCTTTCGGGACGATGCGCACAACGGAGACGGCTTCTATGCCTTTCCCGAGCTCGGACGCCTGAAGCGTGACACGATCGTCCCGGAAGTGGCCACGTTCGTCAACCAGGTCAACAGCCTCAAGCTCAATGGAGACCTGGGGTTTGCCAACCTGAGCATCACGACTGCTTATTCGAACAAGACCCAGGTATCGAACGCGGACCTGACGCCGTTTTATGACGGCGTTCCCACGACGTCTCCGTCGTACGCGCGAGATCTATCGAGAATGGCTGAAGTCCGCTTGAGCTCGCCCACCGGGCAGAAGTTGGAGTGGCTGGCCGGTCTGTATTACGGCAACTTCTATGAGCCGTATCCCACGCCGTCATTCGAGGGTGGAACCGACATCTTCGACTTCACGGTATGGTACAAATCCACGGAGGCCGCGGCTTTCGCGGACCTCACGTACCATCTGAGCAGCCGATGGCGGCTGACATTCGGCGGCCGTTACTACCACAACAGGCTGTTTACCCAGACCGTTTCGGGCACGCCCGGAACGCCCTACGACATTGTTGCCGGAAGACAGAAGGGCGATGGATTCATTCCCAAAGGATCGCTGACCTTCGAGCCGAGCTCGAATTTCCTGGTCTACGGCCTCGTTTCCACCGGATTCCGGATGGGAGGAGTCAATCTCGTACCTCCCATCCCGACGTTCCAGACGCCGGCGACGTACAAGTCGGATAGTCTCACGAACTATGAGGTCGGCATGCGCAGCTCCATGCTGCATCGGACGCTGTTCCTCAACTCCACGATCTTCTATGTCGACTGGAAAGACATCCAGATCCGGCTCAACAGGCCGGATGGATACACCTACGTGGCGAACGCGGCGGCCGCGAGGAGTGCGGGAATCGAGAACACGATTGATTGGGCGCCGACGGACACCTTCGAGCTGCGGGCGAACGTCACGTATCTCGATGCCAAGCTTTCGCGCTCACTGGCGCTGGGCGGCGGAACGACGCTGGAATCGGGTGCCGAGCTTCCGGGTGCATCCAAATGGAGCACGTCGGAGACGGCGACATACCATTTCGCCGTCGGCCACAACCCGTATGTGGCCTTGACGCACCGTTTCCTCTCCGGCGCGCTGAGCGCCTTCGTCGATCCCATTCCGGTGGGTGATTACAACACGTTCGATTTCCGCGCCGGCATGCAATTCGGCAACTTCGACGTTGCCGCTTACGTGAACAACCTGACCAATAAGCGCGGCGTAACCGCGGCCGAGTTCTTCGGGACGCCGGAGACGGTGTTTTATGTCCGCCCGCTGACAGGCGGCATCACGATCGACTGGCACCTGTGATGAGATCCCTGGGAGTCGGGTCACTCGCCGTCGGCGCCGTCCTGGCTGTCCTCGCCGGCCGTGCCTGGGGCGCCGAGAAGGTGATGGGCATGCAGAATTACGCGTGGGCCGATGCGGTACGGGCCATGGACCCTCTGTCGCTGGGCGGGCGCGTATTCCCTCACTGGCTCCGCGATGGAACGCGTTTTTACTATACCTCGGAAGCGACGCACGACCATCCTGGCACCACTTTCCTCGTCGACCCCCGGAACGGCTCCCGCAGTCCGCTCTTCGATGCGACCGGCGTCGCCGAGTCGTTAGGGAATCTGACGGGCGGTAAATTCAACCCGCGACATCTCCCGAAGTGGTCGCTCGTGGCCGATGAGAGTGCCCTCTGGTTCGACCTGCCGGCCGGAAAATTTCTCTGCGAGCTCTCGACCTCGAAGTGTCACGCGGCTTCCGCCCCGCAAAGCGATGGGATTCTGGCCAGCGCGGTGCCGAAGTGGGCGGTGCGCTCGCCCAATGGGCGCTGGGACGCCTTCATCTGGAATCACAACGTCTACATTCGGCCGGCGAGCCTCGATCACGTGACGCGCGGGAACTATCGCCTCGGCCATTATCGGCCTGCGGCAGGCAACCCGCGATTTGGCGGCGAGCTGGAGCGGACAGTCGGGGAATTCTACCCAAGCGGCCAGCGGGCTGACTGCGATCACCCGGCGCCCGAGGGTCCGATTCCCGAGAAGGACATTTCGCCTCCCTACGAGCCGCCGCCCGCAGGGTCCATCGCGTTGACCCGGGACGGGACCGCGCTCTGGAGCTATGGGCCGCGTTTCAAGATGGGGATGGAGGTCGCCACTCTCGACTCTGATCGATACCGGCCCACGAAGGGTGTGATGGCATGGGCGCCCGATTCATCGCGGCTCGTGGTCAGGCGGGAGGACATCCGGGGTCTTCGGATCTATCCGCTCTATTCGTCCACCAGCAACCAGCCCGTCGACCACAGCTATTACTACGCGGTCCCTGGTGATGCGCACGTCCCTCAGGGTACGTACTACGTGATCGACATCGCGCGCCGAAGCGCCGCGCGCGTGAACGTCCCGCCAACGGATATCGTGGAATATCCAACGGGCGCCCAATGGTCGCCGGATTCGCAGCGACTGTTCGTCCTGACAGCGGGCCGGGGTGAAAAGTCCCTGACGCTGTCTGTGTATGATGCCGATGCGAACTCGGTACGAACGGTGGTGCAGGAGGCCGCTCCTCAGTTCGTCGAGACGAGCAATGGAGGCGAGGGGGACAGCACGCCGCAGATCGCCGGATCGGACGTCATATGGTTCTCGGAGCGGGACGGCTGGGGCCACTTGTACCGCTACGGAGTGGACGGACGGCTCGAGAATCAGATCGAATCCGGTCGCTACTCGGTTGCAGACATCGTTCACGTCGATACGGCGTCGCGGCAGATCTATTTCACGGCGTGGGGCAAGGCGCCCGGTAATCCCTACTACCGGCACCTGTATCGGATCGATTTCGACGGCTCGAATGTCGCTTCCTTGACGCCCGAGCCGGGGGACCATCTCATTCAGTGGTTTCCCGATGGCCAGTACTTCCTCGATACCCATTCATCGGTCGACAAGCCTCCGGTGACCGTCGTGCGGCGCGCAGACGGCAAGCGGGTGATGTTGGTGTCGCAGGGCGAGGACGAGGATCTGCGGAAAATTGGCTGGCGGCCCGCAAAGGAGTTCACCGTCAAGGCTCGCGACGGTGTAACCGATCTGTATGGGATCATATACCTCCCATACGACTTCGATCCAACCAAGCGCTACCCGATCATCGCCAACGTGTATCCCGGCCCGTTCGCGGGCAGCGCGGACTGGACCTTCAACGGGCCGGACAACTATGCGTCCGTCGTCGACACTCATCCGGTTCTTGGCGTGACCCACGATGAGGGCATGAGTCAGTCGCTCGCGGACTTCGGCTTCGTCGTCATCAGGTTCTGGGCGCTGGGTACGGCCCACCGCTCCAAGGCGATGCAGGACTACTTCTACGGGCACGTCCTCGACAATGGCCTTCCCGACCTCGTATCCGCGATCAAGCAGCTCGCCGGTCGATTTCCGTGGATCGACGCGGCCCGGGCCGGGATCGTCGGACATTCCGGGGGCGGATACACCGCGACCGCCGGGATGTTCCTGTACCCCGATTTCTTCAAAGTCGGGGTCGAGGAATCCGGCAACAACGATTTTCGGGTCTACGGCTGGTATTGGGGCGAGAAGTATCAGGGGTTGCTCGATTCTCCGGCGGCGGCCAAGGCTTACGAGGAGCAGGCGAGCTATCGTCATGCCGCAGCTCTGAAAGGCAAGCTGCTGCTGATTCACGGAGACATGGATTGCAACAATCCCACTGCGGAGACGCTGCGCGTGGTGAATGCGCTCATCAAGCACAACAAGCCATTCGACATGCTCATCGTGCCTGATGCGGGACATCAGATGCCCGGATATGTCATGGATCGGGTCTGGAACTATTTCATCGAGAATCTGCTGGGCGAGACGCCGCGGACGGATTACCGGTTGATGAAAGTGGGGCCTTGGGCGAGCTCTCGTCTGCCCGACCCGGATTCGGGCGAAGGTGAATGACGCCAGGAGCTGGCTTGAAAGCTGCCTGCGGGTGGTTGGGCGTCTGTCTCGTCGGGATCGCTGTAGCGGCGACAGCCTCAGCCTCAGGGGAGAAAGCAGGTGCCGCGCCGTCGGAAGCGCGCTGGGATGTTTTTACACCCAGGGCGGTGTCGACATACGGCTTGGTCCGCGTCGGCGGTCGGGCAATCGCCTACCATGCCGTGGCAGGCACGATCATCGTCCACGCAAAGGGATGGGATGATGCAGCCCCCCCGGAGTCTGCCCGGAGCTCTGTCGGGAGTGCGGCCGGAGAACCCGTCGCTTCGATGTTCTACGTCGCGTACCTGAAGCGCGGCGCCGACCCGCGGACGCGCCCTGTCACGTTCCTCTTCAATGGCGGGCCCGGATCTTCGACCATGTGGTTGCACATGGGCGCCTTTGGGCCGGTGCGCGTTGTGACGCGAAGCGATACGCATACGCCGGCAGCTCCCTACCGAATCATCTCCAATGCCTACAGTTTGCTGGATGCGAGCGATCTGGTATTCATTGACGCTCCCGGCGCAGGGTTCAGCCGCATCGCGGGCAAGCAAGCGCGCAAGACTTTCTATGGCGTTGACCAGGACGCTTTTGCGTTCAGCTCGTTCGTCACGCAGTTCCTGACGAGCTACGGGCGCTGGAACTCGCCGAAGTATCTGCTGGGCGAGAGCTACGGTACTCCACGCGCGGCCGCGATGGCCAAGATCCTCGAGCTCGATCGCGATGTGGCCCTCAACGGGCTCATCATGATCTCCCAATGCCTGGATTCGGACCTGAGCGCTGACAATCCGGAGACGAACCCGGGAGTCGAGCTGCCCTACGCGCTCGTACTTCCAACGTACGCGGCGACCGCCTGGTATCACCACCGATTGCCGTCCAGACCTCCGCGATTGAGCCCGTTCCTGAAAGAGGTGGAGGCCTTCGCCATGGGACCCTACGCCGATGCGCTCGCCGAGGGAAACGCCCTCCCGGCGGCTCGCTTCGACGCCATCGCGGAAAAGCTCCACGAATATACCGGGCTGCCAGTCGCATACCTCGAGAGGGCCAATCTGAGGGTGGATGGCGGGCAGTTCGAGAAGACGTTGCAAAGCGACGAGAGTGTGACGACCGGTCGGATCGATACCCGCTTCTCGGGGCCTGACATGGATCCCTTGAGCGAATTTGCCGACTACGACCCGCAGGCCGCGGCGATCAGCTCGGCTTATGCGGCCGCGTTCAACGGGTATGTTCGGCACACGCTGCGCTATTCGACTTCGGAATATTTCCGGCCGGACAACTATGCGGACCTGGGAGATGACTGGGACTCCCACCATCAACCGGATGGGGCCCCGTTTCCGCTCGCGAATACGAACGTGATGCCGGATCTGGCGGCCGCCATGAACTACGACCCGGACCTCGAGGTGATGGTCGCCGGCGGTTATTTCGATCTGGCGACGGAATTCATGGAAGGGTGGTATGAAATGCACCACCTGCAGATTCCGCAAAAGCTGCAGGCCAACATCCGGTATGACTACTATCCGTCGGGTCACATGATCTATCTGCGCGAGGAGTCACTGAAGAGGTTGCACGGGCACATCGCCACGTTCATTCGGCAGACCGGCCATGTGAGGGGGCCTGCGCAATGAGACTCGCGACCGCCATGCTGGCTGCAGCGTCGGCGCTGGCGATGTTACAAGGCTGTGCATCCACGGCGGAGTCCACCAAGGGCCCTTCACGGGCTGGCACTTCGTCATCGAGTGAGCGCCGGGTCGCCCGGAATTCCTCTGCCGCGTTCACCGGAGCCTTTGAGACGGCGACTAGCGTGACGGAGGGTACGGTCGACGTCGCAGGTACGCCCATTCGGTACCGCGCCGTTGCCGGCCGCATCATCGTTCATGGCCCTGATGGGTCGGATACGGAGCGGCGAGCCGGCTCCGAGGCAGCGCGGCCCGAGGCGGCCATGTTCTACGTGGCCTACCTCAAAGAGGACGCTGAGCCCGGGCACCGGCCCGTCACGTTTCTCTTCAACGGTGGGCCCGGGTCCGCCAGCGTCAGGCTACACATGGGCGCCTTTGGGCCGCGTCGGCTCATCAGCGGGGACGGCACTCTCGCGGCGTCCGCGCCGGCTCGCGTGGTCAGAAATGAGTTCACTCTGCTCGATGCCAGCGATCTCGTATTCGTCGATGCGCCGGGGACCGGGTTCGGCCGCTTCCGGGGGAAGGACGCGAAGAGGGTCTTCTACGGTACGGATGGGGACGTCAGCGCGTTCGCGCAATTCGTCACGGATTTCCTCTCGCAGAACGGCCGCTGGAATTCACCCAAATACCTCATCGCAGAGGGATACGGGGCGGCGCGCGCGGCCGCGCTCATCAACGCTCTGGAGACGCGGGACGACACCGATTTCAATGGAATCATTCTTCTCTCCCCGGTACTGAATTCCGAGTTCCTCGGCAGCTCGCGCCATCTCGAGCGCTTCAACCCCGGTCTCGATCTGCCTTACGAGCTCGCGCTGCCTTCCTTTACGGCAGCCGCCTGGTATCACCACAAGCTGCCCGGCGGCAGGCAGCCGCTGGAGCCGCTGCTGGAGAAGGTCCGGCATTTTGCCTTGACGAGCTATGCCCGCGCGCTTCGCGAGGGCTCGTTGCTTTCCCCGGCACGTAGATCTGCGCTCATCGAGCAGCTTCATCGATACACCGGCCTGTCGGTCTCTTACATCGACAAGGCGAATCTTCGTATCGACAGCGGTGAGTTCGAGAAGGAGCTGCTCGCCGCCTCGGATGCGACCCTGAGCCAGGTGGACTCCAGGATCGAAGGCCCTTCGATCGACGCCTTGAGCGAGCGCGCTGGATATGATCCCGAGGATGCCGCCGTCAGCCCCGCGTATATGTCCGCCTTCAACCAATACGTGCGCGAGACTCTTCACTTCGGCTACGGCTTGACCTACAAGTCGGGTGTTCCGGTGCTCGGACGCTGGAGCTTCTGGCACGCAGCGCCGGGCCACTCGGATGCCGTACAGCAGTGGGCCAACGTGATGCCGGACCTCGCGAATGCCCTGAAGTATGACCCTCGCCTGAAGATCATGGTGAATGAGGGGTACTTCGACTTGTCGACTCCTTTCCTGCAAGGATGGTACGAAATGCACCACCTGCAGATTCCGCCGAAGTTACGGGGCAACGTCGAATATCACTTCTACCGCTGCGGTCACATTGGACTCGTGTTCTCACCGCAACTTAAGAGCGTGCACGATCGAGTCGCAGGCTTCATCGCCGCCACGGACGGCTCCGGCCGGTCGCGGACCGGAGCTCAGTAATAGAGCTCCGCCAGGGTGGAGGCGAGGGGCTCGACGCCCCCGAGGGCGCTGCCCTGCCCATAGCGGATGCCGAGGGCGTGGAGCCGCTCCGCGATGGCGATGCTGTCGATCCCGGTTGCGACGATGCGCGCATCATTGCGGCTGCCCCATTCCACGGCGGTGCGCACGATCGCCTCCGACTGCCGGTTGGTGAGCACATCACACCCGTGGCGGCTGTCGATCTTGGCCATCGAGACCGGCAGCGTGTTGAAGGGTGCCTTCTGCCACAGCGCGCCGCTCACGCCATCGACGCAGAGACGACAGGTGCCGGAGCGGGTCATTTCGCACAGGCCCGCGAGCAGACGCTTGTCCTCGCGCAGGCTCTTGGCGAGCACCGATTCGCGCAGCTCGATCGCGAAATGCGGGGCAAGCCCCTCGGCGGGAAGCTCACTCGCTACCAGGCGGATGAATTCCGGATCCGACAGCGAGCTCAGGGAGACATTGAGCGAAACGGTGAGGTTGCGCAGCGCGAAAGTCCGGACGTGGGCGCGCAGGGCCTCCACGACGTGCCGGAAGACCCAGCGATCGATCGATACGGACGGCACTTGGTGCCCCGTGCTCGAGATGAAATTGCCGATGGTGTGGATGTTGCCGCTATGCGCCTGGATGCGCACAGAGATCTCGTAGCCGACCGGTGTCTGCCTCTCCAGGCTCACCACCCGCTGCGCCTGCAAGACCAACTCGTTGGCGTACCACGAGGTCTCGGCCGGCCCCGCGCGTCCATCGACCAGGAAGGCGCGACGCCGGTTGCGCCGCAGCCTGGATGCGAAGGGCGTGGTGCGTAGCGCGGTCTCGATCGCCTCGTGCAGCTTTTCCACCGGACAAGGCTTCAGGAGGAAGCGCGCGACGCCGGCATCGTTGACGGCTCGGGCGGCGGTCTCCGGCGTCGCATGGCCGGTGAGGAGGATACGCCGGGCGGCGGGAAACTCACGTGCGATGCGGGTGAGAAGCTCCGAGCCGCGCATGCCCGGCATCAACTCGTCGGCGACGATGACATCGAAGGCCTCATCGCGAAACATCTGCAGCGCGAGCTCCGGCGAGGTCGTCGCCGCGACCTGGTAGGGGTACTGGAGGAAGGCGCGCCGCAGGCCCTGGACTACTTCCCACTCGTCATCCACGAAGAGGATCTTCGGCATCGTGCGCCAGTCCCCGGTGAGCAGCTCGTTCGTCGTCGGGGAAGCGATGGACGGAGCGGTCCCGGAGCGCGGGACACAGTTTGACATGGTGTTCATTGGCAATCTCCCCACAAGGATCCTTCCAACTGACCGTCAGCAAGCAACCAGGTCACATTTTGCGACCTGAGAGGGCAAACGCAACGGAGATCTGACATATTGCCGCGGCAATGCCATAATCGCGCCGTCTATCAGGGGGAATATGACAAAGGGGGTTCCAGGTGGAGCGGGGGGCGTGCGCCGCGGCCGCCGAAGCGCGGTTGCGGCCGTGACGGCTGTCGCCATGGGGTTGGTTACCGCGGCGACCGCGGCCCCGGGACCGCCGCCCGACCGGTTCATCATGAGCGCCAGCGGGTCGACACTCAATGCCGCGAGCGGCGGCGGGCAGGGCGCGCTTACCTGGCTGCACGCTCCCAGCACGGATCTGCTCGTCGGCGTTGGCGGTGAGTACCACACCATCGACGATGCCCATTGGATGCTCGGGAGCCTTTCCACCTCCTTGAGCGGCGGATCGCCCGCGGATCGCTGGACCGTGACGGCCGCGGGCCGCTTCGGCGGTGGCGAAATCGGAGCCCGGCGTTTCGACTATGACACCGAGGCGGTGAGGGTCTCGACGACACTGAGTCACACCCTCTCGCTGCAACTCGAGACACGTCAATTCGACATCGACACGAGTCACGGCAACCTGCCGAAGGTCGGTGCTTCGCTGTACGTGGCTTCGCACTGGCTGGTCGAGGCTGCGTATGCGCGCTCGGCAGGGGGCAATCTCGACACCGAGTTCGGCGGCCTTCGCCTGGATCGCTTCGGACCGGTCAGTTGGTTCGTCGGGGGGGTCAGGGGGCATGTCGCCCCTGCCGTGATCGACGTGCAGACCGGCGCCACCGGTCCCGCCCCCCGATACTGGGATGGATATGCGGGAGTCAGCAAGGGATTCCGGGCCGCGCAGTGGACCGTGAGCGCCGATTATCTGGCGCTCGCAGGCACCAGGCGCATGACCCTCACGGTGACCTGTGTCTTACACCCGATCACCTGATTGCACGGTCCACGGCGCATTGGCGATCGACTCCCAGGCGTCGGAGCGGTGCCCCGTGGGCCACAACATGAGACACCCGGCACGCGACTTGAGGCCGGCGCGCGCCGCGGCGGCTGCAACCAATGCGTCCAGCGTATACAGGAAGAACTGCCGTCCTGCTGCAATGCTCGCACTCGCCAGACTCGCGATGCTCGCGCCCACTTTTTCGCGCGGACAGGCCAACCACTGCAAGCGATCGGTTCCCTCGACGGCCTCGAGCAATGCCAGCGAGTCATGAGCCAGCCGCAGGGCGCGAACCGGGTTCGGGCGATCGATGAACTGCCGTTGCCAATCACCCGCGCGGGCATAGAGAAAGCGCACACAGGAACCGCGTGATGGCGCGCTCGCGGTGAAGGCGGCAGTTACGGCCTCGGGCTGGCTCAGCCCCCTGCCGTAGCTGCGTCTGCTCCCAGGTCCGCGGCCCGGGACCGAAGTGATGTAGAAGCTCGCGATTGCCCGGGCTCCCCGACGGGCGAGGCCCCGGCCGCTGGCATTGTCGCGAGTCACGAAGCCGAGCAGCGCTGCATAACCCTTCATGACGGCGAGCTCTCGTGCCGCCTCCAGCAGTCGGCCGTAGTGGCCGCGACCTCGCTCGCTGCCTAACGTTGCTCCGGCGCAAAGGGCGCCTACATTGACAGGACCGCTCGCGTCATTGCCGACCTGCCGGTGACAGACCGTTATCCCGGCGAGGACGCGACGGCCTTCCGTTACGACGAGCGTGTCGTTCGCGGTGCCAAGAAAGGGCCGTGCGATGTACCAGTCGTAGGCTGCGCGGTTCCACTGTCGAGGGAAAGCTCGATTCAGAAAGCTGACGTAGTCCGCCGCGCCGAGCCACCGCGGGTTGCGCTCGATCCGAATGCCCCCCGTGCTCACCGGTGCGCGCGCCGCAGACGGAGGGCGACCTCCGACAGGTGTGCCCACCAGAGCCGAGAGCCGAAGTGCCGGTGCAGGTGGATGAAGAGGAGGTCGAGATAGTTGCAATAAAGCTCATCGAGCCCGTCCAGCATCCGGTGACCGCCGCCCGCCTTGAAGATATGCGCCTTCACGTGCAGAAGACCGCCGAGGTTGAGGATCTGCAGCGCGCGCTCGAAGGAGGAAGTTGCCTGGAAGTTGCAGCTCACGTGCACCAGCCCGCGGGGGTCTATCATCTCGGGGTGGATCAGGGAGACGTTCTTCAGCCCGCTCATGGCGGTTGTCGCCCGGTCGGTCACGGGAGTGCGGATGTCCCGCGCCGAGGTCAGGAACTCGAATTGCAGGCGGCAGAGCGCGCCGCGCAACGCGGGCGGCGCATTCCAGGCAGGAGGCACGAATCCGCGGGCGAAGCGCAGCTTCGCGGCATCGAAGATTTCGAGCCCGCGCCCGATGAGCGCCATGCACTCCTCTTCGGACTGGTCCTGGAATTCCGTAGCCCAGAGCGGGCCTGGATGCGTGTGCGACAGACCGTGGAGCACCGCTTCGCAGCGCTCCAGGCTGTTGAGATAGGCCACGATCCGCGGATGACGATCGAGCCGATAGTGGCCTATCCGATGCAGCCGCGTCCAGTGGACACGCCGGTTGATCCAAGGAATGCGGCGCAGCAGCCCGCCGTCCGGCACCAACGATCGGAGCCGCCAGTCCGGCGTGACGGCGAGGGTCGCCTTGAGGTGTGGATGACGCTCGAGCAGCCGCGCGAGCCTGCCCAGGGCGCCGTCGGCGAGGTCTCCGCCGGCCTCGTACGGGTCGCGGGAGGTAGACGGGTGAATGTCATCGATGCTGAAACAAACGCCGGCTGTCTTTCCGGCGGGAAGCCATGCTGGCCGCTCCGCGGGAGTGATGGCTGGTACGCTCATCGCGGTCGCTTCTCGCTTCACGCGGTGGCTCCGCGCCTGGCGGGGACACTGCGCTCGCTCATCCAACGTTCCGCCGCCGCGGCGGGCATGCTGTGCGCAAAGTGGTACCCCTGATAGAGGTCACAGGTGGTGAGAGCGATGAGCTCGTACTGCGCGAAGGTCTCGATGCCCTCCACGATCGACTGCAGGCCCAGATAACTCACCAGATCGATCAGCGCCTTCAGAAAGCCGAAGTCGCGCGAGTCGATCTCGATGCGCTCGATGAAAGACCGATCGATTTTCACGCCTTTGAGGGGCAGGGTGCGCAGGTAGCTCAACGAGGAATAACCGGTGCCGAAATCATCGAGCCACGCGTGCACGCCGAGCTCGGCCAGCCGCTGCAGCGTGCGCATCGTCCCGCGCAGGTCCTGGACGAGCGTGGCTTCCGTGAGCTCGATGACGAGCTGCTTGCCGGGCAGGGCGAGCTCAGCAAGGAGCGCCGCCACCTCGTCGACCAGTTCCGGCCGCAGAAAGGCTTCGGCCGTCAGGTTGAAATTGACGAAGAGCTCCTGATGGCCCGCCTGCCGCCAGAGGGATGCCTGGCGCGCCGCCTCGCGCATGACCCAGGCGTTGAATCGATGCGCCAAACGCGAGCTGAGGACGACGGGCAGGAATCGGGCCGGCGAGATGCTTCCTTCGGCCGGATGATGCCAGCGGATCAACGCCTCGAAGCCCGCCACCTCCTGATCGGCGGCGGCGATGAAGGGCTCATATTCGAGGGCGAACTGATTCTCCGCGAGGGCGCGCTCGAGATCGGCCTCGAGCTGCAGGCGGCCGACGGATTCCTTGGAGGTCGCGGAGTCGAACCGCCGCCAGGGCTGCGGGCTCTCGCGCGGAACGGAGTCGACCGCGGCGTGCGCGTGGTCGAGCAGCGCCTCGGCGTACTCGTAACCCGAGGCCGACTCTGCGATGCCGATCCGCGGGAGCAGGAGGAAGGTGTGGCTGCCGAGGGCAATCGGCGATTCCACTTCTACGGCGATCCGCTGCGCCATCGCCTCCGCCTGCGCGGCATCGGCGTCGGGCAGCGCCAGGGTGAGTTGAAAGTCGCCGGTGCGGAAGAGAAGATCCTTCGCCGGCAGGATGAACTCGAGCCGCTCGGCGGCGATCACCAGCACGCGCGCAGCGAACTCGGCGCCGAAGGAATGGGCGATTTCGGGCATGTGATCGAAGCCGATCGCCACGACGGCGAGGGTACCCTGACGTGACTGGCGCATCGAGTCGAGCATCGCCTCGAGGCGGCGCACCAGAGCGCTGCGATTCGGAAGACCCGTGACGGCGTCGTAGAGCGTGACGAGTTGCAGCCGCGATTCCAGGCTCGCCACGGTCTCCAGAGCCTTACCGTACTGACCCGTGAGCGCTCTGTGGCGGTCGTCGGCCGCCTGGAGGTCGGCGGCCGAGCGGCGCACGGCGGCGTCGCGTCGCAGCTCATGCGAGAGCCATAGGACGAGGGCGAGCAGGAGCAGGAGTGAGGAGCTAACGACGCGGCTGAGAATGGACCCGGCGGCACGGGGCGCGGCTCTCAGTTGCAAAGAGGATGCACCGAAGTGCACGGGCACCGTAACGACCGCGCTCAGCTCACCGGCGTCGCTCTGATAAAGCGCCGACGCCCGTGCGGCATCATAGAGCTGCAATCGATACCCCTTGCGGATGACAGCGGCGATCGGAGCGCGGGCGACGAGGTCGTTGACGAGCCGCCACGCCCCCACCCACTGCAATGGGCGGCTGCCGCTCGCAACTCGACGTGCGACCATGAGAGCGTTGGTCGCGGCATCGGTGGTGAATGGTCCGAGCAGTACGATGCGGCCTACGGCCCCCGACTGAGACGCCAGCGCGTGTCGGACCGCGGACTCCGGAATCGGTGGCGTACCGCCGCGCGCGTCATGGTAGCCGGCGGAGTCGAGACGCCAGACCCGCCAGCCGCAGGGGGCAATTCGAGCGGACCTCGTCGCCGATCCACACGTCTGCGGCGCCAGTGTCGCCTGCTCACCGGCCTGGAGATCCGTCTCGAGCGCGGTGGCTGCCGACTCGAGCAGCAGGCGCGTGCGCTCCGTCTGGCGGACCGTCTCGAGCTCGTATCGCATCCGCAGGAGTAGCGTCGTGAGTGCGACCGCCACGATAGCCGCGAGCACGAAGGACAGCCGGCTGCTGGCGGAGGCGCGCATCAGGCAGCGGCCCGCGACTCGGCAAGCTGTACGAAGGAAAGCTCTGCCGCGCTCTCGGCAACGCGTACGCGGCGGATGCTCGCGCAAAAGCGGCGCTTCCGGTAGTCGAGGAGACGCCGGGCGCTCGAAAGCGGTGCGATGTCCCACCAGGGAGCTGCCTGCGCATCGAAGGTCGCCGTGGCCATCGCCCCCTCGGCCTCGGGCCCGAGCAGATCCAGCGCGGCCCGGTTGAGGTACATGAGCCGGCCGTCGGTGCCGATTGCGAACACCGGCTCCTCCAGGGCGTCGAGCTCCCCGCGCAGGCACAGGTCGTCGCTGCTCTCGATGCTGAGCAGCGTCAGCGGCGGCGAGGAGACGGTCAACACTTCGGCCCGTACCCGCAGCAGGCATTCGCGGCCTTGCACGGTGGCCGGCTGGACATCCTCGCCACCGTCGGCCATCAGATGTCTCACGACCTGCGGATGCCGGAAGGCGATGGTATCGAGGAGGAAAGGCTCGGAGGCGACTTCCAGGTGGAATGTCGCGACGAGGCGGTCGCTGGCATGGAGAATGCGGCCGGTACTGGAGGTGATGAGGATCGGCGCGGGAGTGCGGGTGACGAGCTCCCGCGTCGCCTGGCGCAGTCGCGCAACCTCGTCTTCGAGCGCCGCGACCTGTGCGGCATCTCGCCGGCAGAGTGACACGAGCGCGCGTGCGGTCGTGCTGAGGGCGAGGCAGACGACTCCCACCATTGTCGTGAGCAGCAGATCGTAAGCAGGCGAAGTGCTCACGTCGGGGAATACCACCCGGCTGCGGGGCAGGAAGTCCGGCAAGAGGTGAGCGGATGCGAGACTGATGCCGTAGCGCTCCTCGATGAACGAGTTGGTGTCAGGGGACAGGAGCACGCCCGACATCAGGACCGCGAGGACCGCGGCGATCGCGATCTGCTGCTGCCAGAAGCTCAGCACCAGCGCGCCGGTGAGCAGCGGCAGGACGATGATGAGCGGATAAAGCGGCTGCTGGACGCCCCCGAACAGGTGCCAGCTCACCGCGATGAGCGCGGTGCCGAGTAACTGCGAGAGGAGGGCGGCGTGCCGCAAGGTCGAGACAGACGCTGCGCCGCGTGTCCGTGAGTTGAGGAGAAACTGCATGGCTGCGAGCGCGGCCAGCGTCCAGATGACCGGTGCGACGGCGAATTGCGCGAGACGCAGCTCCCAACAGGCCACCGCGAGGACCGTCGCGAGCAAGGTTGCCAGGGTCCATGTGTGGTCGAACATCGCCTTGTGCCGGCGCAGCTCTGCGACGGGGTCATCCGCCCGCTCGCTCGTCACGATGCACCTGACAGTCGGTAGGCCCGGGTTGGCGCGATGTCCAGGCCGTTGGCGCGAAAAAGGTTGCCGTCGAGGCGCGGCGCGGCCTTGATTCTGACCTGTCCCTGGATCAGGTCGAGGGGTCGCAGGCCAGCGCCGTGGTTCCCGAGAAGCCGGTTCTTTTTCAGGAGCAAGCCTCCGCCGATGAGCGTGATGCCGTCGCCGCGGCTCCCGATGATCTGGTTGCCTTTCACCAGAGGAGTGAAATCGCCGGGACCGCCGATCAAGACCAGCCCCAACCCGTTGCCCGAGAGCGTGTTGGACTCAACGCGGACTTCACTGTCGCGTACGATGAGCGCCGTGGCTCTGTTGTCCACGAGCACATTGTGGGCGAGCACCACTGAGCGTCCGGAGCTCACGGACACCGCATCGGCCTGCGAGCCTCGGATCTCGCAGTCTTCGACTCCGGCTGCTCCGCCGAGCACGTTGAGGGCGGTCCCATTGTCGATGAAGCGATCCTTCCGCAGGAGAGTCGCCTCGTTCGCGAGGACGACACCGGTTGCGTTCTT
Source organism: Steroidobacteraceae bacterium (assembly GCA_036278795.1). Classification (GTDB taxonomy): domain Bacteria; phylum Pseudomonadota; class Gammaproteobacteria; order Steroidobacterales; family Steroidobacteraceae; genus 13-2-20CM-66-19. The sequence continues at coordinate 181,167 of DASUKK010000022.1, forward strand.
TTCGAACACCGTGTCGATCACCCGGATCAGAGGCTCCTCCTGGGCCGGGGCGTCGCGAGCGGCGCGGCGGGCCTTGGCGGCGCCGACGAACCAGAGTCCGGCCCGGGTATTCAGGCGGAAGATGTCGCTCGCCAGCGTGATGTGCCGGATGTCGGGCTCGGCGATGATCCCGGTGTCGTCATGCTGCAAGAGCGATGTCCGCACGATCGCCCCCGACGCGCCGGCAGACAGCAGAATGCCAACCTTGGAGTCGGTTACGGTGACCGATGTCAGATCGGCGCCCGGCGCGTCGACGAGAATGCCGTAATCGCGTGCGTGGACAACGTGCAGTCCCGCGAGGCTCGACCGCGGGCTCTTGATCTCGATCGCGGGGCCTTTCGCCGCGCGCGCCGCATCGATCGTGCCGGCCCGCGGCAGCGCCTCGATATCGATGCCGTGAGGGTTGATGAGCGCCGGAAGCCCCGATTCGATGACGATGCGAGGCGACTCGATGACGATGTGGCAGTGGGTCGACAGCCGATCGGCGGCAAGGATCGCATCCCGCAGCGTTCCGGGGCCGGCATCGTCCGCGCTGGTGACGACGAGCCTGGCAGCGGCACGCCCGTCCTGCGGATCATGCGTATCTATGGCACGGGAGGCGATCGCCGCGGCGAGCAGCACGAGACCACAGGCAACTGTCGCTGCCAGCAAGAGGCCCCGGGAGCCGCGGGGCATTACGGGGCGCGCCTTCATCGCGAGGGGCTCGGCCTCGTGGCCGCCATACGCCGGAGCACACCGACCCCGCCGGCGTGGTGATAGTGATCCTCATAGAGGCGCACGCCGAGCGACTTGAAGGTGATGAAGTTGAGGTACCCGATCGTGATCGGCATGTACTGCAGCAGGGCGTAGAAGCCGTAGAAGGGCAGCGCCCCCAGATGCCGCGCCCGTTCGCCGCGCCGCAATGCCGCCCAACAGGCGCAGGCGAGCACGAGCAGAGACTTGCCATACCAGAGAGCGAACAGCAGCGGCTCGTTCCAGCGGTATGCCGGTACGAGATTCAGCAGCAGGAGATCGTCCAGCGCGCGCAGAAAGCTCGTCGCCAGAATGGCAATCGACACCAGTTTCAGGGGCAGGAGGACGATCCCGACGAGGCCCAGATAGCCGAGGTATTGATAGGCACCGAGCGGGCTGCGCTTGGCAATCGCCAGGAGCAGGCCCAGGCGTTCGGCGAAGACCTTGGCGCAGCCGTACGACCAGCCGACGCGCTGCGAGAAGAGGCTCGGCCAGCTCGGCTTGGCCTGAGTCTCGAGGATGAGGCGGTCGTCGTAGTAGATCCGCTCGCCCGACGCGAGGAGCAGCACCGAGTTCTCCAGGTCCTCCGCATAGATAGACAGAGTGTGCTGTGCGAGCGCATCCTCCAGCGCGGAGCGCCGATAGATGGAGACGCCGGAATTGCAGGCAAGATCCCGCAAGCTCTTGCGTCCGATCCCGCACGCGAGCGCGTACTCGAGGCCCTGACATTCCTCCAGCCACCCGCCGCGGGCTGCCTGCACGCGAGGGGTGAGCGCCGCCGCTCCGCTGCGTTGCAGGTCACTCACGACTTCCTCCAGCACGGTGATCGCGGATCCCGCCGGCAACGCCCAACGAACGTCGGGATCGAGGACCACGATCGTATGGATCTCGGCTGGCAGGCAGGTGAGGAGCTCCTTCAGTGCGCCGGGCTTGTTGCGATTGATGCCTCCGGCGATGCAGTTCCACCCCACTCGCCTAAGCCGCAACAGTGTGCTGTCGCTCGAAGCATCGTCGATCAGCCATACCTGCTTTTTCAGGGGCTCGAGCATCGTGAGAAAGCGATCGATGTGCTCCGCTTCGTTATGCAGTGATGCCACGACGGCGTAGGGCAGGAGCGTTACGCGGCGTTCCGCGTGGGAGATCTCCGGCAGAGCGAGATCGAGCGACGGTCCCAGGGCAGCCGCGCCGTTTATCCTGCGGAACCACATCCGCACGATGAGATCGACCGAGTCGAAGGCCAGCACGAGATTCGCGAGCACGTAGATAATGACCCGCGAGGCGTCCGCGAGCAGCCCGCCCGCTCCTGCGATAGTCCAGCCCGCCAGGCTCGTGAGCACCACCGCGGCGGCGACGACCGGAAGCTCGAGACCTTCCCGCGCGCCTAGTGATGGCGGGGGAGCGGCTCGCGCAAATGTGCGCGCCAGCGGGCTCATTACGAGGTCCGCGCCTCGCGGGCGGCGCGCTGACCCGTTGCCTCCTGAGCGGTCGACGAGCTGAGGAGGACCGTGACCTTCGACTGTGGCAGTTGCTTTGCGAAATGCCGCAGATGCTCGATGAAGCTCGGGGTGACCTCGCAGCCGCGCGGTGCGATCAGGACCTGGCGACTCGTCACCACGTCCTGGTCGAGGACCATGCCCACGGTGAGCGCGGAGAGCGGGATCTCGGTGCGCGTGAGCACCTCGCTTTGCTCGAGCTGTGTGGCCTCGAGCGCCGACAGAAGGGATGGCGAGTAATCGCCCGACGCTTGCAGGGCCTCGAGAACCGCCGGACCGCGCAGGCCCTGACTCTCGAGGCGCTCCGCGTCCATCGCCAGTCGCAATACTTCCACGTGGGTCGAGTCCGGCCGCGTCGCGATCCCCGGGTCGGCGGCGGTGGCGGGATCGCCGAGCGCATTGAGGATGGCACTGACCGCCTCGAGCCGTGGCACGTGGTTGATCAGACGGTTCGCGGCACGCGTCGCCTCCCGCAGCCGTTGCGCCTCGTCCTCATCGAGCTCGGTGCCGTGTGCGATCTTGTGGGTGAGGGAGTCCGGCAGGGACACTTCGCCGAGGTGTGATAAGAGCGCCGCGGTCTCGACCTGCCAGTGCTCCTCGAACCTCAGCTCCGTGGCGAGCGCCGCCACCCGGCGCCTGAGCCGCTGCGCGCGGCCGACGATGGCCGGGCTCACCAGGGTCATGATGTCGGTCAGGGCCTTGATCGCGCCCACCAGCGTTCTTTGCAGCAGCAGCCGCTCCGCGGCGACGAGCTCGTACTGGCGAATGGCCTCGCCAATCATGCTCAGGAACTGATCGGGCGCGCAGGGCTTGGTGAGGAAGCGAAAGATCTGACCCTCATTGATGGCCTTGATCGCGGCCGCCATGTCAGCCTGGCCCGTGAGGAGCACACGCACCGACGAGGGGCGCAACACGCGTGTATGGCGCAGGAAGGTCGCACCATCCATCGCAGGCATGCGCATGTCGGAGACGACGACTGCCACGTCCCGATGCGTCTTCAGGACATCGAGGCCCTCCGCACCGCTCGCGGCCGTCAGAACCTCATAGGTGTCCTGGAGGTGGCGCCGCAGCGAGTCGAGGACTCGCGGCTCGTCATCCACGCAAAGCACTTTGAATTTCGAATCGCTCACGGAGCTCTCCTCTAGCCGATCAGCGCCTCTACGTTGGGGGAATTCGCATCCCCGCCCCGGGCCTCGGCCCCGGCGGGCAGCTTCAGAGTGAAGGTGGCTCCCTCACCCACGGTGCTCGCGACCGTGAGCTCGCCGCCATGCGCCTTCATGATGTTGCGGGCGATGGCGAGCCCCTGGCCGGAACCCTTGCCCACCGCCTTGGTGGTGAAGAAGGGATCGAAGATGCGCGGCATCACCGCATGCGATATGCCGCAGCCGGTGTCGGCGATATCGATATAGACGTGCTCGCCTTCGCTGCGGCTGGTGATGGTGATGCTGCCGCGGCCCGGCTTCCCGGCGCCCTCGATGGCATGCGCGGCGTTGACGATCAAGTTGAGCAGTACCTTGTTGATCTCGGCGCGCCGGCAGTCGACGGGAGGAATATCCCCGAATACCGTCTTGACGTCGGCGGCATGCTTGTATTCGTTGCGCGCCACGATGAGCGTCGTGCGGATCGCCTGGTTCAAGTCCGTCGAGGCGATCTCGAGATCTCCCGGGTGCGCAAATTCCTTCATGGCGCGCACCGTCTCACTCACGCGCTCGATACCCTCGAAGCTGTCGCGGAACGCCTCAGAAACGTCCTGCAGGAGCCGCGGCCGATCGCCGCCGGCCGTGTTGGCGGTGAGGCGCTCGAAGGCGGACTTGAGGAACACCGCATTGTCACCGATGAACTGCAGCGGCGTATTGATCTCGTGCGCGATACCCGAGGCGAGCTGTCCGACGAGCTCGAGCTTGCGGGCGAGGTGCAGCTGTGCCTCGAGCTGTCGGCGCTGCTCCACCGCCTCGCGCAGCTCGGTGATGTCCGTGAGGACGGTCTCGTAATAGCAGGCGCCATCCTCCATCGAGACCACGCGCACGCTCGCCAACACCTGGATCTCGCGGCCGTCGTGCCGCTTCAGGCGCAACTCGCGGCTGCGGATGCGCCCTTCCTCCTCGAGCGCGGTGCGCACGTACTGCGTTCGGTCCGCGGGACTGACATAGACATCCTTGATGGAGATTTGCTTGAGCTCTTCCTCGCTCGAGTAGCCAAAGAGGTCCAGGGCCGACCGCGAGGCGGCGGCGATGGCCCCCTCGGGCGTGGTCACCACCACCGGCGCCGCGGCCTCGCGCGTGCGCGCCAAGTACACCTCGACCGCCGAGAGGCGGCTCAGGCGCCTCCGTCGCCTGACTCGCGCAATCCGATCGCGGTAGCGGCGAGCCGCCTTGGCGTATCGCTTGAGACGCCGGAGCCGCCGCAGGACGAGGTGAGCGGCCAGTATGAGCGCCAGCACCAGCGCCAGCACGCTGACGTCGGCCAACGGCAGGAGCAAGGCTGGCCCCCCTGTACTTTGCACCGTGTCACCTGTGCCGCGCGACGAGGACGGCGTGCCAGGAGAAACGGGTGAGCGCGCGGCCAAGCGCGAAGTCGAGCGGCAGTGAGATCGCGGTGGTCAGTGCCAGCGCGATAACGCGCAAGGGGACGGGCATCCGCCGATAGGCAGGCATTAGCCAGGCCTTGAGCGGTGTCGGGTCGACTCCGTGATGCTCGGTGAGACGGAGCCCGGCGCGTCTCAGAGCGTCCGCATACCAGACGAGCGTTCGCGCATTGAATGCGGCCGTGTCGCAGCTCTTGATAGCGCGAGCGGGCGCCGCCTCCAGCAGCACCAGCTCCCCACCGGGCGCCAAGTGCGCGGCGAGGCGCTCGACAGCGGTCTGGGCTGCCTCAGGCTCCATGATGTGCTGGAGCACGGTGACGCAAAGGACGACATCGAACTTGCGATCCAACGCGAGAGTCGTGGCATTCCCGGTCGCGAATTGGCAGGTGAGGCCCGCATCCTGCGCGCGAGCCGTGGCACGCTCGACCATGCGGGGGCTCAGGTCGACCCCCGTGACCTCGTGCCCGCGGCGCGCGAGCTCCAGGCTCCAGCGGCCGACCCCGCAGCCGACGTCGAGGGCCGTGCTTCCCGGACGCGCGGCCCTGCTCAACCACCGCCTGAGCGCCCGGCGCTGGCAGATGTCGATGTAGCTGTTGTAGAAGGCGGGCATGCCGTAAGAGCAGACGGCCGCGAGCCCGTGTCCCTGGAGGGCATAACGGCGCGCGCGCTCGTCCCAATACTCGGCTGCTGTTGCCATGGGGATGCTCATCCGGCTACGCGCTCGCGACCAGCGCCTCCAGGCGGTTGTCGCAGGCTTCGCCGCCATCGCTCAAGACGCGTCGTGCCGCCTCGAGCCAAAGAACGGAGCGCACCCGGGAGGGCAGATGCCCGCCCCGGCGCGCGTGCCATGCGCTCGCCATCTCGAACTGCTCTTCGATCTCCAGGATCGTGTTGCGGGTCTGTGGGTCGGCGGGCAGAATCTTGGTTGCCTGGCGCCAAACGAGGTCGGTGCCCGGGACGCCGACGGTCTCGTATACCGTGTGCTGCGCAAAGGTCGCATCCCGGGCCATTGCGGCGCCGGAAAACGGGATCACATAAGGGTATATGCCAACCTCGCAACCGGCGGCGAGCCAGCGGGAGGCCTGGCGCACGTTCTCCGCCAGGTCCGCCAGCGTGCTTCCGGGTGAGGTGAGGATCAGATCGAGAAAGGGCGTGATGCCGAGCCGCAGGGCGGCGCTCAGCACGGGGTCGATGTGCCGGTGGATCTGACTCTTGTTGAACTCCGCGAGCACCCCGCGTGAGAAATTCTCGATGCCGAAGCCGAGCACGCGAAAGCCGGCGCGGCGCATGGCTTCGAGCCGGTCGAAGCTCATGGCGTCGATGCGATTGGTGCTGATGAACTGCAGCTCGCGCGGCAGCCGTCCGCGGGCCTTGGCGTCCAGGATTGCATCGCACAGAGGCAGAACCCGCTCGTCCCGCGTCAACGCGAATATGTCGTCCTGGAAGATGACCGTCCGCACGTCGGAATGGATGGAGACGATGCGCTCGAGCATGGTGAGGCATTCCGAAGTGTCGAGGCGCGCGACTCCCGGAACACTCCCCTGAGCCTCGCGCAGAAAGTTCGTGGAGGAGCAGAACGAGCACGCCATGGGGCAGTAGTTGAGGGTAATCAGGCGCACCGCGCGGATCTCGGCGAGGCGCGCCTCCCGGTCCGCCTTGAAGGGCAGGCGGCCGATCTCATAGGCCTCTTCGAGCCGTTCCCAGTACTTGCGGTAAGGCATGCTCTCATAGGGCGTATAGCCGATAGCCTCGCAGAGCTCGGAGTGCGTCATCGCCGGTTGGTGGAAGCGCACGACCTTGCCGTCGTTGGTGCGCAGCGCCGTGCCCGGGATGCCGTCGAGCGAGGCGCCGCGCTGCAACCGGGCGACGAGTTGCAGCAGCGGCTTCTCGCCCTCTCCGAGGACGATGAGGTCGAAAGGCGGGCCGAGCTCGAACAGCCGCTCGGGCCTGAAGGTCGCCTCCATGCCGCCTGCGACGAGACACGTGCCGGGAGCCAGGCGACGGGCGAAGTGCGCCAGCGAGAGATCGTGGCGCAATGTCATGCCCGTCGTGGAGAAGCCGATGACATCCCAGTTCCTGGAGCGCAGAGTCGCCTCCAGGGCGGCAGTCACTCGAAGCTCGCAGCAATTCGGGTCGAAGACGTGAGTGTCGATTCCGTGCGCGCGCAAGGTGCCTGCGATGCGCCAGACGCCAAGCGGCGGCGCAAGGAAGGTGTACTCCCCGCAGAGCGGGTCGTAGGGCCCGATCAGCAGAACCTTGATGTTGCGGTCATGCCTCAATGGTTCCATGCCATACCCTCGAGTGTCTGATTACGCGGTGACGCCATAAGGAGACGTCACGAAAATACGCCTTGATATTGCAGGTAAGGCGTGCGTACGTCGCAATCCAGGGCGACGTTGCGGGTGATATGTCAAACTGTGACCGGCTACCGCCATCGGATCTGGTTGGAAGTCGTTGCGAAATGTTTGTTATGTACGAGTTATAAGCGAGCCCGAGTCGTGTTCGAATGTCATCGGGCCATATCGTGGCCGGGACTCGCAAAATGTGACTTGCCACAGGGGCGTGCGGACGACTCCGGCGTTAAATGGACCGGCGTTCCACGGGCTCTTTCAAGGACACCTCGATGGCGGCCGCTCCGGACAAGAAACGCATCCTCTTCGTCGACGACGATCGTCAGCTGCTCGATGGTTTACGCCGCGGGCTCTGCTCGCGCCAGGCCCAATGGGAGATGGGCTTCGTGGAAAGCGGAGAGCAGGCGCTGCAGGAGCTCGGACGCTCTCTCTGGGATGTGATCGTCAGCGATGTGCGCATGCCCGGATTGGACGGCACGGCGGTGCTCGCGAGCGCGAGCGAGCGCTGGCCGAGCGTCATCCGGATCGCACTCTCCGGTGCCGCGGATCTGGGCAACACCGTCCGGCTCTTGCCTGTCGCGCACCAGTACCTGAGCAAGCCCTGTCCGGCGCCGCAGCTCGAGAAAGTGATCGAGCGCGCCCTGAAACTGCACGAGGTGTTGGGGGAGCCGTCGCTGCGCGCATTGATCGGTCGCGTGCGACGGCTGCCCGCGCAGCCGCTGATTTTCACGAAGCTCAAGATAACGACCTCGAGTGACGGCGCGTCGTTTCAGCAGGTCGGGCAGCTGATCAAGGGTGACGCCGTCCTCGCCGCCAAGGTCACGCAGATCGTCAACTCAGCGTTCTTTCGCCCGGCGCGTCGCATCACGAACGTCGAGCAGGCCGTGCAGTACATGGGGTTGGCGGGCGTGCGCAATTTGATTTTCTGCGCCGAGGTGTTCGGGCGTTGGCCCGGAAAGCTTGCGAGCGCGGCTGTGGACCTGGAGTTGCTGCAGCTTCACGCCCATCGGACGGTGGCGATCGCCGCGGAACTGACGCACGGAACCATCTGGGGCGATGATTCGATCCTCGCGGCGCTGCTGCACGATATCGGCTATTGGGTCTTGAGCCAGGAAGCTCCCGAACACCTGGCGCGCGCGCTCCACGTCGCGGTCGAAGTGGGGATCCCGCTGCATCGCGCGGAAGTGCGCGTCATCGGGGCCTCGCATGCGGAGATCGGCGCTTACCTGCTCGGGCTCTGGGGACTGCCGTATCCGGTGGTCGAAGCCGTGGCCCATCACCACGAGCCGGAGCGGGTCCGCGGCGGCCGCTTCGATGTCCTCTCGGCGCTGGCCGTCGCGTTGGCACTGTCCGGTACGGACGACGGCGATGCGTTCCGGGTCGCGCCGCCGCGAGCCGAGACAGTGGGTCCCTCATATTTAAAGGGTCTCGAGGCGCCTTTTACCTGGAATGAGGCCGAGGCGAGAGCAGTCGCGTGCCTGGCGGCACCCGATGCGGCGGTGGGGTGACGGGTATAGTATCATCTGCGCCCCGCGGCGCCTGCCCGATCCGGCCCGGCCGCCGCAATTCCCATGGGGCGTTAGCTCAGTCGGTAGAGCATCGGACTTTTAATCCGCTGGTCGACGGTTCGATTCCGTCACGCCCCAATTAAACGCTTAAAAAACAATGCACTGCGCGCGGTTTGCCGGCGCAAGCTTCACTGTCGTCGTTGTTTCGTGCACACTCAGTGCAGTGGGCTTACTCATCGCTGCATGCAGTGCACCGAGGCGCGTATGGCTTCCATTCAACGCATCGTCAGTCCGCTGACCAACGTGGTGTCCTACCGCGCGCAGGTGCGAGTAAAAGGGCGCCCCGCACAGTCCGAGACCTTCGCGAACCGCAAAGAGGCGCAGCAGTGGGCGCAGTCGATCGAGACTGCAATCCGCGAGGGTCGGCACTTCCCGCACGCGGCAGCCCGGCGAACGAGCTTCGATGCGCTCGCGAAGGACTACACCGAGACGGTGCTCGCGGAATTCGACGAGAAGGAGAGGGCGACGCGCACGCGCCAGCTCAAATGGTGGGCTGAGCAGTTCGCGGGCCTGGCGCTGGCCGAGATCACCGCCGATGCCATCTCCCGGGCGCGCGACCGTCTCGCGGCTGAGACGTTCACGCGCGGCAAGCCGCGCAAGGACCGGAAGACAGACGAGACGATTCTGCCGAAAGAATATAGGCGCAGCGGCGGTACGGTGAACCGCTACATTGCCTGCCTCTCGCATGTGCTGTCGTTCGCGGTGAAGGAGCGTCGGCTCCTCGATCGCAACCCAGTGAGCGACGTTAGTCGGAAGAAGGAGCCGCGGGGGCGCACTCGGTTCCTGACCGATGAGGAGCGGGGCGCGCTGCTCGATGCTTGCGCGAAGTCTGAATGGCGGCGGCTCCACACTCTCGTCCTGCTCGCGATCACGACGGGCGCGAGAAAGGGCGAGTTGATCCGCCTAAGGTGGTCGGATACTGACTTGAAGAAGGGTAGGGCACTCGTCCGCGAGACGAAGAACGACGAGCAGCGTACCCTGCCGCTCGCCGGTAAGGCGCTGGACGCGCTGCGAGAGCTCAAGCTGGAGAACTCCTCGCGCAGCGAAAACGTGTTCCCGCAGCCGTCAGGATTGGCCGGGCCTTATGAACACTTCGATGCACATTGGTACGCGGCACTCGAAGCAGCGGGTATCAGCGATTTTCACTTTCATGACCTGCGCCACACCACAGCGTCAATGCTTGCGGCGCAGGGCGCATCCCTGCTGGAAATTGCCGATGTGCTCGGACACAAGACCCTCGCCATGGTGAAACGCTATTCCCACCTTGTGGTCGATCACAAAGCCAAAGTCATCGAGAAGATGATCGTGGCGAAGGGATTGTGAGCTGCCCGCTGACTGCCTGTAAGCGTCCACGGGTGAGCCGTCCGATGTAACCCATCCCTGTCTGACGGGGCTCATGTCTCGACCTTACGGAGACTTCGCACCAATTCCAATGGGTCCTGCGGCGCGCTCAGCGCACCGGCGTTCGGGAAAGCAGGTCTTCCCCAAGACCGCCTCATGCTTTTGCTTTTTAGTACCAGCGTGATCTGGCTGTACTGAACCGGAAAAGTGGCGGCAGGCAATCGGGCCTGCCGCCCTAGATTCTGTACATGCCTCGTACCGTCCTCGGAGGGCCCGCTGAGCAGCAATTTCGCCTTTCATGTGAAATGACGGCACATGGCCGCGCGCTCCCGCTCGGCGACGACCAGGCCCGCATCGGCTAGTTGGTTGCAATTGGAGCGGGTGAAGGTCGGGGCGGTTGGCACGCCGCGGACCAGACCGCAATCTCCGGAACGAGCTCTCGGCGGAACTCTCAAATCCCGCCCTGACGGATTTCCGGAGGGCCGGAGTGCTTTGAGTGGTACTGTCGGCATCGACGGGCGATGCGCTTGAGTTGCAACGAGAGTTGGACGCGATGCAGGATAGCCTTTCGGCTGCTGTTTGATTCAAAACTGTCGACTTGTTTCGACCAGTAACTGCGGTTGGGCGCCGCAGAATCGGTTGCGGGGGTCGGTCGGCGAGGTCAGCCACCCACGCCCACACGATCTGTTCCGAGTCACGTCATCGTGCAGTGTTTGGCGTACGGCGCTACTTCATTCAGTCAACCGGTGTCTATCAGGATCTACCGGTCAATCTATTTGCGGCGCGTCATTTTCTGGTTTCAAATGTTGCTCGATGATCGGTAATACGCACCTGTCGACTTGGATCAGCAACGAGGCGAAGCAGCGCTTTGCCGCAGCGGCTGCCCGTCAGAGTCTCTCGGAATCGGCTTTGCTCAAGCGCTTGGTCGAGCAAATGCCGGCGGGTGCCGATATTGATGATTTTGCCGAGCCGGTTGCTCCAGTCGATCCGCGGGATGCCCGTCTGACGGTACGGTTGGTGTCCGAGGATCGGTCGCTGCTGCGCGAACGGGCGACCGCCCGGACCATGCCTGCCGCGACCTACGTGTCGGTTCTCGTCCGCGCGCATCTGCGGCGAGTCGCGCCGCTACCGGACCGAGAACTCTCGAGCTTGCAGGCATCTGTGAGGGAGCTCGGAGCTATTGGCCGAAACCTGAACACGATGGCCCGGCTGCTGCAGCAGGAAGCCGCCAGGCGGTGCCGGGACGGCAAGAGGTGCTAGCTCACCGACGACTGGGATCTCGACTCAGCGAATGCGCAGGGCCGGGGGCCGTACCGCGGCAAGGCGGGTCGCAAACCGGCCAGGCTCGTTCATAACATCATCCTCTCGATGCCGAAGGGGACCCCGCCCGAGAGGCTGCTGCTTGCGAGCCGGGACTTCGCACGCGAGCAGTTCGCCCTTAAGCATCGCTATGCCCTAGCCATGCATACGGACCAGGATCATTCGCGCAGCGCCTACGTGCTCACGGTATCGCTGCCAACGCGACCGAACGCGCGGTGCGGGGCCAGGTCCGGTCAGGATTCAAGGATGGCATCCATCGCGCATCACTACGGGGCAGTTCCCGATATCTGCGTGAGCGCGTCCAGCGTATTGCCGAGGAGCTCCGTGACGGAGGCCTCAAGCCAAACTACGGAAAGACGAAGCTTCTCGAAACCCGCCGTGATGTGATCGCTGGCTGGCACGCCGCGGCCGATGTCCTGGCGGCCGCAGGGAAGGGCGCGCTTGCCGAGAAAATCTGGCGCTTCATCGGTGGCATGCACCGGCCGCTCACCACTGACGAACAACTCGCAGCGAACCTCGAGGAGCGGACACGCGCTGGCGAGCGGGAATGGCTGGAGGAGCGTACTCGATGACCGCACGAATTCCGATCAAGGTGAAAATCCACGAACGGCCACCTATTCAGGCGGAGCTACCGATGATCGCTGTTTCGCCCTCCCTCCCGCCAATGACGGAACTCGTCACTAAAGCTCAGCTCGTAGCCCGACACTCGCATTTGCTCAGCGTCAATCGAGTCACCTGGGCGCTCCGGTGCCGTGAGGAGAACGGGCTTTCGGCCGCCGTCTTTGACTCGCCGTGCGGGGAGTTACTGATACATGAGCCGGCCTTCCTGGCTTGGTTTCTCGGCTCGAGCGGCCGTGCCAAGCCGCGCGCCGGACGCAGGAGAGGGCGTCCTGCTAAGAAAGGGGATGACGACGTCGAGGTGCTTGGCGCGCCGAGTGCGACGGGAAACCTGATGCGGTAGAATGCAGCCTATGAGTACGTCCTCTTGAAAGACGCTCGAAGAGATCTTGGCGCAGGCGCAGCGCTTGCCCGAAGACGAGAAGCAACGGTTGATTGCTGACCTTCAGGCCGGCAAAGTTGCAGTCCCGACCGAAACTCGTCGGCAAAATGCCATGAAGCGCTGGCTTGCCCGAGCGGGCAGCGGCCATGCGGACGCTGCCGACATCTCGACACACAAGAACGATCACCTGGCGGAGAGCTACGCGACCAAGTCGTGAAACGCGTTTTTGTCGATACCAGCGCGTTCTTCGCCCACCTCGTCGCAGAGGATGCTCACCACGCTGAGGCCCGACGACTGTTCGAGCGGGCGAGCCGAGAATCCTGGACGTTGGTCACCACCAATGCCGTGGTGTGGGAAAGCTATACGCTCCTGAGGATGCGTGCGCGCAACGGGCGAGAGCTCTTGGCTTCCTCGAGGACATTCAGGACGGGCTCTGCGATGTCGAACGCGTGCGGGCTCTGGATGAGGTGAGAGCAAGCGATCTCCTCAGGCTGCACACCGACAAGCGATACTCCTTCTGCGACGCGCTTAGCTTTGTCGCCATGGAGCAGCTCGGAATCACCGAAGCCCTGGTGTTCGAAGATGACTTCAAGAGCTACGGAAAGATCATTCTGGTCCGCTAGCGATGCAGTATCGGGCGCGCCGATGCGGGAAATCGTTGAAATCCGTTGGCGCTCAGTGCATCCCGAGCGACGGACCGGAGCGACCCGCAACTGGACGCCAGTGCAGGCCGTGACGCTCAATCCGACCGGCGTCTCCGAGGCACCCAATCCCTGATTAGGCTACAACTACCTAGACACCTACCGCTTCCGATTCTCAAAACCTTTGAGTAGGCCTCGTCGAGGCTCTTCGCCTTAACCAGAACCGTGTTCTCCCACGAAATGAATCGACGATTCGGGTCATTGTCGCCTTTACGGCCAATCTCGATGAAGCGCAGTAGGAACGACGCGACGTACCACCCAACGGGATGGGGGCGCGGACGTCGAAGGTTTGCAGCTAGGGGGGCAACGAGCCTACGTAGGCGGCGAGGGCAATCATGTCCCGCCGCGAGAGGCTTTCAGCCACCGGCTTCATCAACATTGCGTCAGCGCCGTCACGAGTACCGGAAGCGAACGCATACAGTTGGCGAAAGATGTATGTGGGATGTCGGCCCGCAATCGGAGGACCTACCGAGGTACCTCGAAGCTCGGGTCCGTGACAGAGCGCGCAGCGTGGTCGCGTTGCGTTGCCCTTCACTAGAGCGGCGCCCCGCGCGACCGATCCGATCGGCACGTACGCCGTGTAGGTCGTGCGTGGGTCGCGGAGCTCGAAGCGCCCCGGGTCGTCGGGGCCTTCGACAATGCGCTCGCCGAGGGGCACTGACGGGGAGGTTCGGTCGAAGAAATACACGAAGCCATGCGCGATTGGACGCGGAATTCGATCGCTCTCGATCACCTTCACCCGATTGGTGTAGCGCAATCGGGAGAAGTATCGGGCCGCCGCTTCGGCATCGCTGGTGCTGGTCTCACGAGCGACCTGCAGCATTAATGCACCGGGAACGAAATGGTCATTGACGAGCTTGCGCGCGCCTGCGCTCATATCGTGAAGCTGTTGCAATAGATATCTGAAAGGCATGCCGGCCAGCGGCGCATTCTCGGGGCGGCCGACGCCCTCCGGGAGGTGGCAGAATCCGCACCCGAAAGCGCGCCCCCCATCACCCCTCACCGGGGTGGGCATCGGTGGGTGCGCGGCCGGAAACCAGTCGACAGCCTCGCCTCGGTTTACGAGCTGTGCGGCGGTAAAACTCTGCCGGCTGCCCGGCAGATGCTCTTCTCGTATGGGGCTGATCGCCGGGCTCGATGCACCCATGCCGGGGAAGGCCCAGAGTGGAGGAACGGCGCATTGAGCCGCGGTTGCGAAGAGGAATGAGCCGAAGACCAAAGATCCGAGGATGAATGGGGTCTGATGCCGCGCCGCCATCGTTACTCCGGAGCGGCGGCACGTGGAGTCAGTGCGGACTTGTAGAAGTAGAACGGAATGCCCACAAGGATCACCAGAACGCCGAGTGAGCGCTGCGGCCAGGGGTTGGGCAACGGAGAGCGTGAAAGCCACGTGGCCGGAGTGAACTGTGAGCCAGGGGGCGTTGAGTCCGGGAAGGAGAAAGCCGGCGAACTCCATGAAACCGGCTGCCAGAGTCGCGAGCGCAGCTGGACCCATCAGGAACGAATCCGCCCAGCCGAACAGAAATCCCCAGAGCGGACCCAGGCCTCGAGTGAGATACGCGAAGAGACCGCCCGTGTGGGGAAGCGCCGCGCCGAGCTCGGCGAAGCAGAGCATCCCGCTGAGTGCGATGACGGTGCCGGCCAGCCACGCGATGAAGACGAGATCGACAGATCCGGCCACCCGGGCCATAGGTCCGGCGACCAGAAAAATTCCGGTGCCGATGATTGTGCTGACCACCACGGCCGTCGCCTGCCAAGGCCCGAGGCCACGGACGAGGGCCGCGTCTTCCGGAGATTGCGCGGAGGATCCGTGCGGGGACACTGGGGAATGCGTTGAGACGGCCATACCGGATGTCTTTTTTTTGGTGTTCTGGCGAATCCATCCGGTCCGTGCGATCGGATGCCCCGTAGGAAGCGCGCCGTACGCGCTGCGTCGCCCCCGTTTATCGAGCGTATAGCACCGGAGCAGTAGCGACGTCAACCGGAGTACGGAACCGAGGAACCGCTAACGCGAGTGCCGATGCGAATAGAATTCGGATTGCTGTTTCTGGTCGAGGACCTTAAATGCCGCTCCACATCGCGTCGCCCCTGCTGCAGTCCAGGCCGCTGAGCATCCTGAGCGGCAAGACTGTCTGGTTGAAGTACGACGCGCTGCAGCCGTCCGGCTCGTTCAAGCTTCGAGGAATGGCGCGGTTTGCGAGGAGTATGCCGGTCAGGGGAAGAGGCGGTTCATTTCTTCGTCGGGTGGTAATGCGGGGATTGCGGTCGCCTATGCCGGGCGTCAGCTTTCCATCCCCGTTACCGTTGTCGTCCCAGAGACGACGACACCGAGAGCGAAGGGGCTCATCGAGCAGGAGGGTGCGTCCGTGATCGTCCATGGAGCGTCCTGGATGGAGGCCAACGCCTTGGCCCGGATGCTCGAACACGAGTCGGCTTTTGTTCACCCGTTCGACAATCCGACCCTGTGGGCCGGGCATGCAACAGTAATCGACGAGGTTGCCGGGGCAAATCTGGCGTTCGATGCGGTGATCGTGTCGGTTGGAGGAGGGGGGCTCCTCTCGGGTGTAGTCGAAGGGTTACGACGAAACGGTCTCGGGGATGTCCCGGTCGTTGCCGTTGAGACTACAATAGGACCGCCTGCTGTCTTATGCACAGCGCCGATCAGGAGGCCCCGAGGTGAGGTTAGGCCGACGTGGTGCACAGATCATTTTCGCGGCTGCCAGTCTCGCGATTGTGCTCGTATACAGTATCGGAGTACCAGATCTGGTCGGACTGATACTGACGGTCCTTTACCTGGTGCTTCTCGGATATCTGATCGAATGCGGGCTGCTGCCGCGTAGGGCTTGGCCCTTCGGACAAATCGAGATCTTTGCACTTGCTGTGTCCGCGGCATGTTTAGTCGCCGCGCTTGCATTTGCGATGGGAATGCTGATCGCAGGAGCCCATCGCGACGTCATGATTGCATTTGCTGTGACAATGATCGTCCTGCTTTGCAGCCATGTATTTCTTTGTGAAAGGGACTCTCTATGGCCATAGAGCCTGACATTGGGTTGCGGCGCGTGTCGGCCGAGAGCAGACCGTCAAGCATCGCGCTCGATTTTTCCGATACCGGTCACTCGACCGGTCCGTGTTGTCGTTCCAGGAGGATAAGCCGCGGTCGCGGGCCGGCTCGAGGCTACTGTTCCTTGATTCTGAGGTCGGCCTCAATGATCGCTATCCGCGGATCCCGTGCCAGCATTTCAACGCTCTGGTCAGTCGCGCCTCTAATTGCGAATGTCGGCGTACTCCCCACGTCCCACGCCCCGATTACTGTCGCACGAATGCTTTGAGCGAGCGCGTCGGCGAGTCTCCGAGTAGCCTGCGGAGAGTCTGGCATAACCCCCGGGAGTATCCGCACTGAGTTCAGTTTCGAACTACTGATGCAGGCGAGGGCGGTTGGCGATTTGAATATGACCATGTACTGCCCCGGCACTCGTGTCGGGCTCTTGAGATTCAGTAACTTTGCGGATACAGAAGTCTCCGAACAGCTACGCAGGGACCCAGGAACCGGCCGGATGACTACCGGAGGAGGCTCTTGGGATAGGGACATTGAAGGGGAAGGGAGATCAATTTCGGTGACTCTCTCCATTCCATCGTTGCAAGTGCCGGCGCCATGGATGACGACGGTTTCTCCAGCTACCTTGGCGCTTAACAGTGCTGCGAGCCAGGCTGAGCCGGGACCGGTTTTCAAATACTCAAACGAGTACCAGTGGTTATAATTGTCGCGGCAATCCGTCGTGCCTGAGGTCAAAACGGATACTCGCGTGCCCCCAGCCGAGCTGGCAGAAATTCGGATCTCATGCACCATGCCGCGATAGTTAGAGGCGTATGCAGCAGACACGCTGATGAAAATCAGAGCGGATAGCACTTTCTTCATTGCTTTTGACGTCCTTAATGAGCCCTGCCAAAATTCTATCTTAATCCGCGCAGGCCGCTGTCGCTGAGGCAGAGGTCGCTTAACGACGCCGGATCAGGGGGACTGGATCCGGCCAGGGGACTAAACCGCTCGCGCGGTAGGGGTGGCTTCGATCGGGGGCGGTGCCGGATGTGAGCTCTTTGGCGTTGTTCCGTAAGTTGGGAAGGGAGGCAATCCGCCTCTGTTCTCAGCCGGAGCACTACTATGAGCTCTCAGCCC